>JAHDCC010000037.1 GCA_020630065.1 Acidimicrobiales bacterium | reverse complement strand
CAAACAACATTCAAACACCTCACAAGACGACAAGGTTGTTTGTTCACCTTGAGGCAAGTGCTATAGGTCGCCTATTTTCGCTTCATCGAAGTTGGTCTTCGATGCTGTCCCGCAAATCGAGAAAACGTTGGTCTCGTTTGACCATCGGTCCACGACTTTCACCAAATGGGACTTCGATTTCTTCAGCGATTCGACCAGGGTGAGACTGCATCACGTAGAGCCGTTGGGATAGGTAAATAGCTTCGTCAACGTCGTGAGTTACCATCAATATTGTGACACGTGTTCGTTGCCAGAGTGTCAGCAAGAACTCTTGAAGTGATCGACGGGTGTGTGCGTCGAGTGCCCCGAATGGTTCGTCCAGTAGCAAGATGTCTGGTTCGGGAGCTAGAGCGCGGGCGATAGCTACCCGTTGTCTCATTCCGCCCGACAGTTCGCGTGGTAGTGCTTCGGCAAACTCGGATAAACCTACGACCCCTAGCAGGTCGTTGACTCGTTCGACCCGGTCAGACTTTCCCCAGCCCGCAACTTCAAGACCGAACGAAATGTTTTTCCGTACGGATTTCCACGGGAACAACGAATAGTTCTGGAACACCATTCCCCGGTCGGGTCCGGGACCGACGACTTGTTCACCGTCGACTTCGACCAAACCTTCGCTGGCGGTTTCTAACCCTCCGATGATGTTCAGCAACGTCGATTTGCCACACCCGGACGTTCCTAGAAGAGATACAAGCTCGTTGTCTCGAACATACAAATCGACTCCCGATAGAGCTTCGACGGCCGGGCCGCCTCCTGCACCCTTGAACGTCTTTTTTACTCCAGCGCAGCGCAACTTTTGAGAATCGCCTGCGTGTTTGGGTTCGTTGTCGTCCGATGTGATGTCGACCAGGTCTGTGGTTCCGGTTTGGGAGGCGATCGATGGAACGTTCATGCTCGAGCCCACTTGAATCCGTAGTTCTTAGCCGCCCGCAGCGCCATGTCGCTCACGATACCGATGACTCCAAACACTAGAAGTAGTGCGAACATTCGATCGACCTGTCGAAACCTTTGTGCTCTTACGATGCGAAATGCGAGGCCTTCTTGGGCGGCTAGTAGTTCGGCTACGACCAGCATCAGCCAAGCTGCAGCCAAGTTGATTCGGGCGACGTCAATCAACCCGGGCCAAGAATGGGGCAGGATTACTCGACGCACGATGGTTAGCCGACTGGCCCCCATCGTGTAGCTGGCATTGATTAGAGGTGTGGGAACTGAACGAACGACGTCAGCCATCATCAAGACGTTATAGAAGACGGTGCCGACGGCGATAAGAACGATTTTTGGGGCCTCGTCGATGCCAAGCCAGAGTAGAAATAGTGGGGTGAGTGCACTGGCTGGGATGTACCGCAACATGCCAAGCTGGGGCTCGAAGTAGGCTTCGCCTGCCGTGAACGATCCAATTATGACGCCCAGGATCAAACCGATTAGCAGGCTCAGTGAGTAGCCAAACACGATGCGCCGGAGACTTGCGACGAGGTCTGTCCATAGCTCACCTGAGGATGCGAGTTCTGAAAGAGCGGCCAAGGTTTCTGACGGGGCTGGCAACAGGAAGGCGTCGTCGCCGAGGCTCACTGCCGCTATTTGCCAGCCGATGACCAGCACCATGATGCCCATCAGTCCGAGTCCGAGGCGAAGCCGGGGATCTAGGTCTTGACGTAGTCCAAACAGTGACGACTGACGTTTGCCGCGTGTGGGTACGTTCGATGGGGTGGTGCTGGCCATAGCTGATGAGCCTCTAGCTATTGTCGACGTAGGTTTGGGTGAATGACGGGTCGAACAAACCGTCGAGTGACGCCTCAGTTTCTGTCAGTTCTGACTCGACAAGAAATGGGTTGATGAGTTCGGCCACGTATTGCAGCGAAGACGCATCTTGTTGGTCACCGAATGATTCCAGCGCTTCTTCGGAGTCGAAGATGTCTGTGCCGTCGGCAAGTTCAGCGTATTCTTCTGGTGTTAGTTCAGCCTTAGCTGCCATGATTTCGGCTGCCTCTTCTGGGTTCTCTTCGATGAACTCGAGGGTGAGGTACCAGGCGTCAACAAGTTTCTGTACGTCTTCTGGCCGCTCGGCGATGAGTTCGGGAGTGACGACGATGTGGTCCGAAATCGTGCCGGGGAAATCAGCTGAGCTGAAGAGGACTTTCGAACCTTCTCGCTCTAGCGCTTGCAGTGTGAACGGTGCGAAGACTCCAACGCAGTCAAACTCTCCGTCGGCGAACGCCGCAGCTGCGGCGTCGGTCAAGACGCCCCGGAAGTCGATGTCGTCTTCAGTGAGTCCAACCGAGTCCAAACCTTGGAGGAGAAGGAAATGGTCGACGACGCCTGCTTCGGCGGCGACTGTTTTACCTTCTAGGTCCTCGATACTTTCAACCGATTCGTCGCAAATGATGGCGTCGTTTCCGGCCGAGTTGTCGTTGGTGACAATGATGACTTGTTCGTCGCCCGCAGCAACGCCGAACATCGTGTCGTTTAGGGTTTGGGTGTTACCGTCTAGTTGGCCAGCCGCCATTGCGTCGAGCGATCCAAGGTAGTCGGCGAAGAACGTTAGCTCGACGTCGACACCGGCTTCTTCAAAGATGCCTTTTTCTTCGGCTACAGAAAGAGGGAACCATCCTGGCCATGCGCTGTAGCCAAGCTGGATAGGTTCACCCGACGATGCTTCAGCGTCGTCGGAATTCCCGGTGGTTGCGTCGGTTGTTTCTCCGTCGTCGCCGGAGCCTGTGGTTGTGTCTGAGCTGTCGCTTGATGAACCACACGAGGCAGCCAAAAGCCCCAGTGACAGCAAGAACGCCAGAACTTTATACGGTTTTGGACTCTCCATACAATCTCTCCAAATCTGATGGGTACCAAAAACGTACTATTGAGCTGTTTCTATCTAATGTCGTTAGTTATAACGCAATATTAACGAAAGCTCACAAGCCAATTCTGGACATGTTTGACAATATCTCGTCCTTCTTTTGCCACTATTTCAATCGAATTCGAGTCCCTCAATAGTCCCCTTATTGCCATGTCAGCCATAAATTCCCCAACCATTTCGGGACTGTCAGCATCAACCTCTTGCAACCACTTCTGGATGCCTTCGTCATTAGAAAGCAGAACAAGCGATGCCCACCTGGCATCGATGGGACGCATTTCGCCATCCGAGATCGCATTGGACACCAACTGCACCAACCCGTCAGTCAGCTCATTTCGGGTCTCGCGGTACAGGCGTTCGGATTCGGCATCCTCGGCCACAAACCGGTGAACTTCGTCAATGTCAAACGGTAAAGCTTGTAACGCCAACACGTCTAAGACAACAAACGCCCATAGTCTCGCAATAGCAGAACCGGAAATCTCAACCGGCTGGCCTCCTTCAACAAACCGACCGTTAAGGGCCGATACAACCTTGAGCGGTATCCGGTTTGCGTCGAGGGCGAGTTCGAGCAGAATGGCCCGTTTACCGTCGAAATAGTAGTACACGGACGGGGCCTGCAATCCGGCAAGGTCAGCGATTTGCACCATCGTGGTAGCCGAGATTCCCTGAGTCCGCATAAGCGTGGCCGTCGCCGCTAATATATCGCGTCGAGGGTCTCCCGAGCCTGGCGCATCACGAACTCTTGGCCTGCCGGTTCTTGACCGTTCAGCTCCTCGTTGATTCGACTTCAACGTCTCAACCTAACATCAGCGACTGTTCGTAACGGCATACCAATCTCCACAAATCGACGACTCACTAGGCCTTTGAGGCTGGGGTCAGCATAATCTCCGAACGGTGCGCTGACAATTCGACGAGCGACTCCCTCGTTTAACATCGCTGCTCGCACGAGCCCAATTTCGGAACGACTAGCCGTGACATATATTTCAGAAGACGTGTGACGGAAAGGTCTTTTTAGCTGTAAAGAGCGTTTCGAAATAGTGATCAATTCTCAAATCATCGCGAATTTTGTTGGCAAATTAACTGATAGGTCTTGCCCCACCCGTCAAAGTCGTCCATACTGACAAGTATTGTTTCGAATACTGATAGAAAGCGTTGTAATGCCAGACGTTGATCCCCCACGTTCGACCGCAACAACCCACGCTGCGCGTGAACATGCCCGAGCCCAAGCAACCAACATCGCCGAGTTCCAACGAACCATCCCCGCATCAGCGGCAACAACTCCACCGGATGATGTTCCCCCATCATCAGTGATTTGGGAGGAACGCATAGGAGGTGGAAACTACAGCGCAGGCGTATTGCCTCGAGGCTCCAGATTTCGCCTCACCGACACCGAGGGAGATACCTGCGTTCAGCTTCTGGTCTTCAATCACCATCAACCAAGCGAACGTATTAACGTAGCCGACATCGTCAAAGTCCAATGGCAGGCCTACCTCGACGAGGGGCAACTTATCCTCTCCGACATGGGCCGGGTACTGCTATCAATCGAATCAGATACAGCCGCAGGACATGACACCTTCAACGCAATATCGAACGAGTCCTACAACACCAACAAATACCAAAGCGGCCACGTGTCAGGCCTTCACCCCAACGCCCGAGATCAATTCGCGGTAGCGCTAACCAAAGTCGGTCTAAACCGACGAGATATCGCACCAGCGATCAACCTGTTCAAACCGGTCAGGGTAGCCGACGACGGCAGTTTCGTCTGGCCTGAGAATCCAACACCAACCGGAGCCTCCATAACGTTTCGCGCTGAGACGGACGTGCGAGTAGTACTCACCGTGACGCCACATGTGCTCGACCCCCGCCCCAACTACACCGTTAGCCCCGTACAAGTAACCGCATGGAACGGGCCACTCACCGAACCCGACGACCCCATTCGAAACGGCAGCCCTGAGAGCCTCCGAGCCTTCGAAAACACCGAAAACTGGCTGCTGTCCCACACCTCGACAACTAACGCAATCAACACACCGGAGGCCGGCCGATGAGCAGCCAGACCCCGGCATCATCGTATAACCTCGAAGCCTTCGACCTTCCCCAACTCGTCGGCCCCGTAGTTCATGAACAAACCGTCGAAGCCCGTGCCCCGTGGTCCCACGTGGTGACCGCAGGCCAAACACTAAGAATCATCGACGTAGGCGGCAACCAAGCAGTGGACTGCATCCTTTACAACGCCGCCGACCCGATCGAACGCTACAGCGCCGCCGACACAATGACCGCCCAAAACAATGTGTATTTGACTACCGGAAGTCGCCTTCTTTCAAACGAAGGAAACCCGTTGATGACGATCACGGCTACCACAGTCGAACGACATGACACCATCGGCGGTGCATGTTCGCGTGAATCAAATACCCTCCGCTACGGTCATCACACCTACGCTCAACACGCCTGTGTTGAGAACTTTATTCTCGACCACACCCGACGTGACATGGGCAAACGAGACATGGTCTCAAACATCAACTTTTTCATGAACGTCCCCGTAGAAGCCGACGGGAGTCTCGGCATCGTCGACGGCATATCCGCCCCCGGCTTATACGTAGATCTACGCGCCGAAATGGACACGTTAGTGGTGGTTTCGAACTGCCCGCAGATCAACAACCCCTGCAACGGTTTCGACCCGACACCAGTCCACATGGTCATCGCCGACCCATCATGAGTTACGTCAACAAACGCAAATTGTTCAGCCAAGTACTGGTAGCTAATCGAGGCGAAATCGCGTGCCGAATAATCTCAACACTTCAACAGCTAGGAATCGAAGCGGTTGCCGTCTACTCCGACGCTGACCGCACGGCAACCCACGTCGCCATGGCCGACCAGGCAGTCCGTCTCGGGCCAGCGCCAACAGCCCAAAGTTACCTCAACATCGACGCTGTTATTGAAGCCGCCCGTTCAACCGGCTGCGAAGCCGTCCACCCTGGTTACGGACTGCTATCAGAATCGGTAGAGTTCGCAGCCTCCTGTGCCCGCAACGACATCGAATTTATCGGCCCGACGCTTGACCAGATCAAACAATTTGGACTCAAACACACGGCGCGAGAACTAGCCGAACGAGCCGAAGTACCGTTGGTTCCGGGAAGTGGACTACTTACCTCCGCTGACGAAGCGGTCGCCGCCGCGCAACGCGTCGGCTATCCGGTGATGGTGAAAGCCTCCGCTGGCGGGGGCGGCATCGGGATGCGCCGATGCGGTTCCGACGGCGAGGTACGAGAAGCGTTCGGATCGATACAAGGGTTAGCGGAAAACAACTTCGGCGATAGCACCATATTCTTGGAACGATTCGTCGACGACGCACGACACATCGAGGTGCAAATATTCGGCGACGGAGCAGGCAACGTCACAACCTTGGGTGAGCGGGACTGTTCTGTACAGCGGCGAAACCAAAAAATAGTCGAAGAATCTCCCGCTCCTGGGATATCTGAGGCGCTACGAACCAGGCTCTGCGACTACGCTCGCCTGCTGGCTGAGTCAGTCGACTATAGGTCAGCGGGAACTGTCGAGTTTATTGTCGACGGCCGCACCCTCGACCGGCCCGATGGTGGAGACGCCTGGTTTCTGGAAGTCAACACGCGACTACAGGTCGAACATGGCGTTACCGAACTGCGCAACAACATTGACCTTGTTGAACAAATGGTTCGCACCGCAGCTGGCCTTCCGCTCGCGTTCGCCGATACGACGCCGGAACCGACCGGCGCAGCGTTAGAAGTCAGGCTTTACGCCGAGGACCCGTCAAACGGTTTCGCTCCTAGCCCGGGGCTAGTGACCGAAGTGTCGTTCCCAGATTTTGCCCGTATAGATACTTGGATACGGCCAGGGTTGACCATCACCCCGTTTTACGATCCCCTCATCGCTAAGATTCTCGTTCACGCTCATGACCGACCAGCGGCGATTCGAGCCATGAACGAAGCGTTAGAACAAACACGCATATCGGGGGTCGAAACCAATTTAAGGTTCCTTCAAGCCGTGTTGGCTGACGATCGTTTCGTATCAGGAGACGTTACAACTAAACTCGCGATCGATTTGCCGTACACAAACCGCTCGATACGAGTGATCGAAGCCGGGTTGTTCACCACAGTACAAGACCTACCGGGGCGACTCGGCTACTGGGATGTCGGTGTCCCCCCGTCTGGGCCAATGGACGATCTCAGTTTCCGACTAGCTAACCAACTCGTCGGGAACGAGCCAGGCGCGGCGGCACTCGAAATCACGTTGACCGGCCCGACCCTGGTATTTAGAGAAACCACCAAGTTCGTGTTAGGCGGCGCCGAGCTGCCCGCGACACTAGACGACCAGCCAGTTTCGTGGTGGACCGTGATTGAGGCAACCGCCGGTTCAACACTAAAACTTGGAGCGGGAACCGGCTATGGTGCCCGCAGCGTTATGGCAGTCGATGGCGGCTTTGATGTCCCCGATCACTTAGGTTCTATGTCAACCTTTGTTCTCGGTGGGTTCGGAGGCCACGGCGGACGTTGCCTACAGCCCGGTGACGTCTTGAACGTAGGCCCAGGCAACGACTCAACCGAGCCAGGTGTCGAACTCGAGCCACTAAAACAGCCGGTACTAACCGACCGGTGGCAAGTCGGGGTCTTAGCGGGGCCTCACGCTGCTCCAGACTATTTCACCCCTGAAGATATCGACCAGCTGTACGAAACAGAGTGGGAAGTTCATTTCAACTCCGACCGCACCGGTGTTCGCCTTATAGGGCCAAAACCTACCTGGGCTCGCCCAGATGGGGGTGAAGCTGGTTTACATCCATCAAACATTCACGACAACGCCTACGCCATCGGCACTATCGATTTCACCGGTGACATGCCAATCGTGTTGGGTCGTGATGGCCCAAGTCTCGGCGGTTTTGTCTGCCCCGCTACGGTAGCGACGTCTGAGTTTTGGAAGATAGGTCAGGCACGTTCTGGCGACACGATTCGTTTCGTCCCTATCGATCAACGTTCAGCCATCCAACATCGGCCGGTGACCCAAGCAGCGCTTGAGGTGCCCGAAGAACCGATTCTTCTGCGACGCCCCGCCGACACCGACCACCCAGGTTTAACCGTCCGACGCGACGGGGACCGGAACGTGTTGGTTGAGTACGGCCCAAACGTCCTCGACATTTTGCTCCGGCTACGAGTGGGCGCATTGTCGGAACAAATAGTCGAATTCGGGCACCCGGCGATAACCGAACAGGTTCCAGGTATTCGATCTCTACAGATCGGATTCGACCCGCACCTCATCACACCCGACGAACTGGTTGACCATATTGTCACCTGCGACGACTCGATCGGCGACGTAGCCGAACTGGAAATACCGAGCCGCATCGTGCGGCTTCCGTTGTCTTGGGATGACCCGGCAACCAGGTTGGCTACAGAAAAGTATGCGCAAACCGTCCGATCTGACGCTCCGTGGTGCCCATGGAATTTAGAGTTCATCCGTCGAATCAACGGGCTTGGCTCGGTGGACGATGTGAAGCGAATAGTTTTTGATGCGAGTTATCTTGTCTTAGGTTTGGGTGACGTGTATTTAGGCGCCCCGGTGGCGACACCCGTCGACCCTCGACATCGTCTTGTGACCACCAAGTACAATCCGGCTCGAACGTGGACGGCCGAAAACTCTGTCGGCATCGGCGGGGCGTACCTGTGTATCTACGGGATGGAAGGTCCTGGCGGTTACCAGTTCGTTGGGCGAACAATCCAAGTGTGGGAACGGTGGATGACCGGCCAAGTTGACGGCTTCGACCAACCGTGGCTTCTTCGCTTCTTTGACCAAATCCAATGGTACGAAGTGGGAGCTGACGAGCTTTTAGATCTTCGTTCCGATGTTGAAGCTGGACAGTTCGAGTTTGACATTACTGAAACTACCTTTGCTGTGCGAGATTACCTGGAGTTACTCGACGAGCACAAAACAGAGATCACCGAATTCAACCAGCACCGTGACCAGGCGTTCGACCTTGAACGTCAACGATGGGCCGATGACAATATTGATGTCACCTCGGCTACCGAACCAGTTCCTGTCGAACCGGCAGCAATACATGTCCCCGAAGGCGCCCATGTTGTGACTGCACCTATCCCTGGAGTGGTGTGGAAAATAGTCGGCGAACCCGGCGACGTAGTAACCGTCGACGACGCACTTGTCATCTTGGAATCGATGAAGATGGAAACGAAAGTTTCGTCCTCGACTGCCGGAACGATTCTCGACGTTTGTTGTGTCGAGGGTGAAACCACAAAGGCCGGTCAAGTGCTGGCCATAGTCAAACCATCAGACGACGACTAAGGCGACATCAATCAGCGCCGCCCGCATTTATCTAAGGAGACCGAAGGCCAAATGACCGACTTCCAAACCGATGCACACCGTCGAGTCGCAGACGCGTTCGATCGGGTCGAAGCCCTGACCGGCAATCCGGTGTTCATTTCGATCGCCGATCGCGCCGAAACGATACAAAACATCAACCCTGATCTGCCGCTCGCCGGGTTGACGATGGCGGTCAAAGACAATATCGACGTTGCCGGTTTGCCGACAACGGCTGGATGCCCATCTTTTGCCTACACTCCAAACAAATCGGCAACAGTTGTTGATCGGCTGGTCAACGCCGGCGTTTCGATTCTCGGCAAAACCAATATGGACCAGTTCGCTACCGGCCTGGTCGGGACGCGCAGCCCCCACGGCACCCCCGTCAACCCCACATACCCGGACTTGGTTCCAGGCGGTTCCTCTTCGGGTTCGGCGGTTGCGGTCGCATCAGGCCTGGTCGACGTTGCGTTAGGGACAGACACCGCCGGGTCGGGCCGAGTCCCCGCAGCGCACAACCGAATCGTTGGTTTAAAACCGACGAAGGGACGGCTACCGGCAACCGGTGTAGTCCCGGCGGTCCAAAGTTTGGACTGTGTTTCCATTTTCTCGCAAACAGTGGCTGATGCTTGGAAAGTTTTGGCGGTTGCCGAAGGCCACGATCCCGAAGATATTTTTTCTAGACCGGTAGAGCCTCCACCAGTGATTGCCCCCAGGTTGCGGGTTGGCGTAGCTTCCCAACCCGAATTTGATTCGCCTGTGGACGCCGCCGCGTGGGTTGAGACTGTTGAACAGATACTCGAAGATGATTCTGTTGATGTGGTCGACGTTGACATCGATCCACTGGTTCAAGCGGGAGAGCTTCTCTACGGTGGGCCGTGGGTGGCCGAGCGCTACGTGGCGGTTGGCGACTTTCTCGAAACGAAACCAGCAGACGCTGACCCGGTTGTTAGCGACATTATTCTTGCATCGGCGTCGTTGTCGGCGGTCGACGTTTTCAAGGCCGAATACCGGCTAGAACAATTCAAGAGGACAGCGTCCGAAATCTGGAATGCCGTCGACGTGTTGGTAGTTCCAACAATTCCGGGGGTGGCCTCGGTCGCTGAAGTTGACGCTGACCCGGTCGGACGTAACAGTCGGCTCGGCAGGTACACGAACTGGGTCAATCTGTTAGATCAATGTGCCGTTGCAGTTCCTGGAGCTGATCGACGTGACGGCTTGCCGTTCGGGGTGACGGTACTTGGACCGGCGTGGGCCGATCCGTCTATCGCCAAATTTGCTGCCACGTTCAGCAAGGGCGAGTCGGTAACGATCCAAAGCGGCTCGAGCGAAGACTGGACTGAGATCGTAGTCGTCGGAGCGCACCTTAGCGGCATGCCTCTGAACTGGCAGCTCAAGAGTTTGGGCGGCGAGCTTGTTAGTGAAACTATGACCGCACCGGCGTATCGACTGTTTGCGTTACCTGGCGGTCCGATCAAAAAGCCGGGGCTTGTCCATGTTGGTGACGACGGTTCAGCGATCGAAGTTGAAACGTGGAGAATACCGACAACGACGGTGGGACGATTCTTGGAACAGATTCCTGCACCGTTGGGTTTAGGAACAATCGAACTCGAAGACGGATCGACGACGAACGGTTTTATTTGTGAACCACGAGGTGTCGATTCAGCCACCGATGTGACATCGTTTGGAGGCTGGCGGGCCTACATTGCTTCACTCTAAACAATCGACGCTGTCGGATCTTAGCTACAGCTGAAACTTGGGGTGTTTCCGACTGCTCGACACGCCCCACCAGGGCCGGTTGAGGCGAACGGGGTACGGTTGAACCACGAGTAATACACATACGTTTTGGCACCCTTTTCGCTAGTGAATCGTGCTGGCCGCAGCGACGTGAATTTGGAGCCGTTTACGTCTACGGCGCCTCTGTCTCCAACGCTCATCGAAATTCCGTTTCCGATTCCTCGATTTTCTGTTGACGTGATGACACTGTCTCGGATCCAGATGTAGCCACCGCTGTCAGATGTTGAAGCGGATAAGGCGATGTGGGTTGCCGTTATCTCGGAGTTCCGTATCAGTATCCGCCCGCCGCGTTCGTCGACACCGGTCCATGCGCCGCTACAACAGCCTGAGGTGAGTTCAACAACGCCTTGTATCTGAAGTTCGGAATCGATGATTCTTATTGCCGCCGAGCCCGCAGAGTTGATGGCGACGATGCCTTTGCCTTTCAGCCTTACGTCGTTGAATTCGACGGTGGTGTTCGCTTCCCGTTGAATACTGCATTGGCGTTTGATGAGACCTACCCCTCCGACGTATGAGGTGTCGGCAATGATGCTGACAACTCCGTCATCATTGCAGTCCGCGGCGAAGACTTCGGCGGTGGAAATGAGCGGAGCCGCCGACGCCACCTGATTGGATAACAGCGTGGCTAGGACTGCGACGGCTACTAGTAGGGCGAACCTGTTTCTCATCTTGTTCCTCAAACGTAGGCTTCTCAACCCTCATTAGGCTAGTTCGACGTACGGGTCAGCGGGATCGGGGAAATCCCCATGTAGACATAGGGGGTTGCTTCGGCAGGTCCCGTTTTAGTTATGCAGCTGATTGTGGTATCGCATCGTCGACAAATGGCGCAGGGTCGATTTGTTGTAGTCGTAAGCTCCGACCGGAGCGGTGATCCTGCAAGGCCTGTTGAACTAGCCGAATAAGAGGACTTAACGTCACTACAAAAAACAGGGTTCCCGGTCCGGCGTCACCTCCCAAGACGACACCGACGGCTACGATCAGAAACTCGACGGTGACCCGCATTTTGAACGGGTCTACTCCATAGTCGTCGGCGACTTTCATCAGCAGTTCCATCGGCCCGCCCGTCAAACCGGCATGCAGAATCAGGGCGATACCGGCAGCGATTGCCGCCGTTCCTAGCAGAACAAAAAGAGCTTGCATCGGCAACGAATCGGCGTCTCGGAGAACGGCGACCGCACCGTCAATAGATAAACCTATTGCGACGATGAATATGAGTCCGTTCAGCGTTGGACGGTGACCTACCGCCGTACAAAACGTTACGATGGCTGCTGCGAACACCCACGAAGATTGGCCAATGCTGAGTCCAGTGCGTTGGCTGATAGCGGTATACAAAACGTCGTATGCGGGAACACCTAGATTGCTGTGAATGTAGAACGAAGCCCCGATGCCGATGAGAAGAGCCCCGGCGAGCAAACTCAAGGTGTATCGAAAACCGGTACGGCCAGTTGGGTGTTGGGTTGCTCGTTCGGCAGCCAACACACCTTGGCGAGACACACTGCCGAACCAGCGCACCGATGAGCTCGTGTGCTGACGGCTGACCTTTGCTGCATCTTGGATCAACGAAACCTTAGCCATAGGTCTATCTTCGACCCAACCAGACAATTTGGGAAACGAATTACCAGGTGCACGCGTCACAACTCGCCGGTTAGCGGTCACAGACAAAACTCGGCCCTCTGCAACTCCCGGTATCGGGTTGAGACGAAATTGGGTCTACCTGCTGTTATCGTGTGAAATATGACCGATTCAGTTTCGTATGATCCTGTAAGCGGGCTGGCGGATGCAGCTACGTACAAGACTTCTCATCAGGGCTTTATTGACGATGTTGCAGTGTTGTCCGAAGACACCGAACTGAGCAGTATTTCGTATGGTTACGGTGGACATCTTCTACAGCGGGCGATCGAAAGTACAGCAGAGAAATTTGAGCTTCGCTCAGCCGAGTTAGATGTATTGGGTAATCAGATCGGCGGGTTGATGGGGAGCGAAATCATCCAGATGGTCGACACTGACCGGGCAGCCGCACACCCGACTGGCCCGTAGGAAAATTGCACCATGTCACCGACTACTAGCAGTTCGACTTTTGCTGTTGTCGACGAACCGGCGTTCCGTGGCAACATCAGCAAAATGCGCGGGTTAAAAACCAAAATCGAACGCGGTATGCGACTCGCTGGGCCTCATCTCACAACCATGAACCAGGCCCGGCTTTCCTACGAAAGCGACCAAAAAAGCCCTGATGTCACCACGATTGTCGAGGCAGCCGAAACACTGAGCGCTGCGCTCGCCGCGTTTATAGATTCCTACGATGACTTGAAAACTCTTCTGACCACCGCCATCGGTGAACTCGAAGACGTCAAAGCCGATTCGGATACGAACTGGACAGCGGTGCAAAGCAACGCCACAGAACAGTTCAACTACAGCATGGGTTATGGCGACGCACCCACCAACGACGAGGCGTTGCTAACTGAGTGGAAACGGATTCGCGATCTTGAAGATGAGATCTATCGACAGTTAGCAGCCGACACCAACGCTGTTGATCTAGGGGCGAGCCCTTCGGTCGACCAGGCCGGTTTGGATCGCTTAACAAACCAGGGAGTTATTGCGCTTGATTCCAGCAGTCATCCCGACGCCGACGCTTGGGCCGAATATTTAAAGGCAGACCGGGTTCGGTCTGGAACCGTTCTCTCTAATGGAGACCAGGGTGACGAAGAGCTTGAGCAGCTCGACCGGCTAGTCGATTCGGGTATCACGGCTGAGGAAGCGTCCGGCGTTATCAACAGCCCGGACGACGTGGTCGAAGCTGTGATCGATCAAACTATCGACCTTGACACCGCCAAGGTTGTCGCTGAACTCAAACCTTCCGAACGTCGTAACGTGTTTTCGTCTGAACTCGAATCTGAAACGATCCGAAACATTTTCGAAGGCGAATACGGCTCGTTCACCTACGACGCATTGTTGATCGGCGACACTGGAACCCAACCCGAGTTTGACAAATTAGACACTCGCCCCGGTTCGGTTCTGTTCGGGGTTGAAGTCGGCGAGCTAACGGTTAGTGAAGCTGCCGTCGTCGAACTCCCAACCGACGAACTAAACGCGACACAAGACAACCTGGGTGACGATTGGCGAGGTGTCACCGAAGGTGACCTCAACAATACCCGTGACCGTTTCGAAGGTTTAGACGGCTGGCAAGTCGATTGGATTCTCACCGAACTCGACGATGACGAAGTCGAAACCCTTATCGACAATGTCGAGGGTTCGGGCTGGTTTTCTAACGACTGGAGCGGAGAAACCGAGAACCATTTCTATTCGATGGTTGGGGAGAAAGTCTCGATCGACTCGTGGCACCGGCTCGGAACTTACACCGAACGTATTAACCCTGACCCGCTGACCGCTAAACCAGACACCGCACGCGATGACCCTAAGGTCGCTTCCGATCTCGGCTATCAGTTGTGGCAAGGCCCGTTGTTTGACGACACGAACGGTATCGATTTTGATGACCCTAATCAGGGTTCTATCGGCGACTGCTATTTGATCGCCGGGATGATCGCCCTTTCTCACGATGACCCTTCAACTATCGAAGACATGATCCAACCAAACCCGAACGGAACGTTTACCGTCACGTTCGGTGACGGCAGCAAACAAGTTGTCAGCCCATATTTCGTGACGTCACCCTCGTCAGGTAATCCTGGGTCACTCGAGTTTTCTCATCCTGGCCCAGCGGCAGAACAAAACGAGATGTGGCCGATGGTTATCGAAAAAGCGTACGCCCAACAAGAAGGCGGTTGGGGCGACATCGTCGGCGGTAGCCAGTCAGCGGCGATTGAAGATCTGACCGGCCGGGAAAGCGGTTGGATCGACGCTGACGATGTCTCGTTGGACGATCTGAGCGAACGGGCCGAATCGGGAGAAATTCTCGGCCTTTCAACTATCGACCGGCCAGAGGATATGACCGGCGCCGAATGGAAAGCCGACCCTGACACTCCTTCGACGTTCAAAGGCACAGATCCTCAGCTCGCACAAAACCACGCCTATGTTGTTGTAGCCGTCAACGAAGATTCGATTGAAGTGTTAAACCCGTGGAACCCTGAGCAGCCACCGATCGTATTGACCGAAGATGAACTGGTCGAAAGTATCAACGGCGTCCGTGTAAACGAGGCCCCATGAGAACGACGTTTATGCCGCTCGTATTGAGTGGACTACTCGTAGCTGGCTGCACCCAGACCGACAAAAAGGAAGTTACCTTGCCGGATGAAGATACCACCACGACCAGCGTAGAACTTCCTCCCGACCGTCCGGTTGTAGTTAACTACCGCGACAACGGGCCTATTTCGCTGACCGACGAAAACGGTTCTACGCTTAGTTTGAAGTTCATCGATTTGGAGACCAAAGAGTGCGCTTCAAGTAAGATCTTTGTCCACGGCGAAGACGAACTGGACACCGAAGGACTCGGCGACGCGTTTTGTCTCGACGCACCGGTTCGATACAAGGACTGGGAAATCCAGACGGTGTATGTGCAGAACGATGTTGCTTACTATTGGGTGACCGGGCCCGACGGAACCCAACACGGTCAGCTTCCCCAGTAGCGAGCTGGATTCAAAACAGCGACACGTATTCTCACCGAATCGTCCATGACCTAGACCGTATAGAACCGACATGTCAAAGTCGGTGCGATTTTCTGCAGGTTCTGTGCAACCTCTCGTTCGACGACGGCGAGTAGTTCAAACGACTCATTCTGGCAACTTTTGGCCGAAGAGGTAAACATGCCGGAGGTCTCCGGTGTGTGAGAGGTATGAACAGGATGGAACAGACCGTGAGTCAAATCACGGCAGACGACCACGAGGACTTCGGTGCGTTTTACACACGGGAGTTCGTAGCGATGGTCAGCCTGGCGTCATCGGTTGCCGGCGACATGTCAGTCGCTGAAGATCTGGCTCAAGAGGCGTTCCACAAAGCGAGTGTTGAGTGGACCGAAATCAGTGCCTACGACAAACCCGGAACATGGGTTCGTCGAGTAGTGATCAATTCGGCCCTGAACCGTAAACGTAGTCGCCTTCGCGAAGCTGCAGCATTGCTGAGGCTTCAACCAGAAGCCGTTGTGTGTTTACCCACCGAGTCTGATCCAGAGGTATGGCAAGCCGTCGCCAAACTACCTGGAAAGCAGCGGGCGGCCGTAGCGCTCTTCTATCAAGAAGACCGTTCTACCGCCGACATCGCCGAGATTCTCGGATGTTCCGAATCGACAGCGCGAGCCCACCTATTCAAAGCACGATCCACGCTTGCCCACTTGTTGGGCGAAACGACCATCGCAGGATCAAGTCAACTTGTTACCGCCGAGTGAAGAAAGGACTGACATGAGCCTAGATGACCGCATGAAATCCGCATTCAACGAACGAACCACATCTCTGGAGACCACCATGACCCCCACCACCCCTCTCGAAACCTCCGCGCTTACTGCCGGACAATCCAACCTCTTCAGCGCGGCTGTTCCCTGGGTCGCCGCTGCAGCCGCTGCGCTTGCAGTCACCATCGGAATCATCGCTCTCGGGGGCGGAGATAACAACGACACTGTCACCGACAACCAACCCGTCACAACCGAACGCGAAGACCCCGTCACCTCAACGACCGACACCGACACGCAATCCTCCCGACGGCGCCGCCAAAGCCACCGGCGTTTCGCAGCACCGAGACTCTAAATTG
>JAHDCC010000036.1 GCA_020630065.1 Acidimicrobiales bacterium | reverse complement strand
GCAGAAACGTCAGAAACGATCCACAGTTGTTCTATATGCCCCCGCTGTATCAGCTGCCACAAGCAGCCAACCAAAATATTATCTCAGCCAACTACCGAAACCCACACAGAATGAATCAAATAAACTGAAAAGAATGGATTATAGCGTCCAAACCCGTCACGCTGAGATCACGGCTGGACGACTGAGCGGTCCCTCAGCCAACCAAGTACCCTCGGAGAGGTGACATCTCGATTTGGTACATCGTTCTCTATAAGCACGTTCGGCGAATCCCACGGCCATTCGGTCGGTGTGATAGTCGACGGCTGCCCACCCAGGCTCGACGTCGATATCGACCGCATCCAGCAAGACCTCGATCGGCGACGCCCCGGCCAAAGCAAACTGGTGACACAACGAAAAGAAGGCGATGAGATTCAGATCCTGTCCGGCCTTCACGACAACACAACAACCGGCACCCCCATCGCTATGGTCGTCAAAAACAAGGACCAAAACCCGGGCGCCTACGACCACCTCAAAGACGTCTATCGTCCAAGTCACGCCGACTTCACCTACGACGCAAAGTACGGTGTTCGCGACCATCGAGGTGGCGGACGTTCTTCGGCCCGCGAAACCATCGGGCGAGTAGCGGCAGGAGCGATCGCCCGTCAGCTTCTTGAAACCGGACCCGGTATCGAAGTGTTGGGATGGGTTAGCCAAGTCCACACCATCGACGCCGAAATCGACCCATCAAGCGTCTCGCTACAAGACGTCGAGTCGACGCCTACCCGCTGCCCAGACCCGGCGGCAGCCGAAGCGATGACCGATGCTATCAAAACTGCCCGCAGCAACGGCGACTCGCTTGGCGGCGTCGTCACCGTAGTGGCACGCAACATGGTCGCAGGGTTAGGCGAACCCATCTTCGACCGGCTCGAAGCCGACTTAGCAAAAGCGATGTTATCGCTGCCCGCAGCCAAAGGATTCGACGTCGGTAGCGGGTTTGCTGGCACCCGACTGACCGGGTTAGCTCACAACGACCCATTCGCTCCGGGACCCATCGGCCGACCGGTCACGACAACAAACCATTCGGGAGGAGTCCAAGGTGGCATCTCAAACGGTTCCGACATAATTTGTCGGGTAGCGTTCAAACCGACCGCAACAATCTCGTCGAACCAACAAACCGTCACCACAGCAAACGAAGCCACCGAGCTGGCCGCTAAGGGACGCCACGACCCCTGTGTATTACCTCGAGCGGTTCCCATCGTCGAAGCGATGATGCTGCTAGTACTCGCCGACCACTGGCTACGCCAACAAGCCACCAGTGTCTTAGATAGCTAGCGGTGACTGGTCAACGGCCGGATTCAGGCGACGTTGTCATCGTTGACGCTGCCCGCAGCCCGTTTGGACAACGCGGCAGCCAACTAAAAGACTGGCATCCAGCATCACTGGCCGGAGCCACCTTAAACGGCCTACTCGAACGCACCGGCCTACGCCCGACAGCCATCGACTCTCTTCTTTTAGGGTGTGTTTCCCAAGTCGGTGCCCAGTCGATGAACATCGCTCGAAACGCAGCCCTAAGCGCCCACTGGCCTACCACCGTTTCGGCCACCACCGTCGGGGCCCAACACACCTCGGCGACCCAAGCGTTGCAGCTTGGATATGCCAGCGTGAAGTCTGGTTGTGCCCGAATGGTGATCGCCGGCGGTGTTGAAAGCACAACCCAGGTACCTCTAGGCACAGCGACCGTTGACCAACAATACGGTTACGCGTTTGGGGACGAAGTAAACGAACGATTTAGCGACCTCGGAGGCATTCAGACCCCCGGAGGCCTTTCCGAACGTTTAGCGCAGCAAACGGGGCTCACTCGACCCGATCTTGATACTTACACGCTTGAGAGTCGAAGACGTGCTCTGACCGCCCAAAAGAACCAGCTCCTCGATAATGAACTAGTTCAATGGCCGACAACGATCGACCAGTCCACGTTCGCAGACGAACTGGTAACATCCTACGACGTAGCCGACTTGGCAGACCTCGAGCCCTGTTTTAACGCCGGAGGGGTCACCACAGCTGCCCACATCGCACCAGCCGCGGACGGAGCCGCCGTAGCACTGCTGACGAACGCCGACCTGGCCGCCTCAGTGGGTCTACCGACACGTGCCCGGATTCTCGGTTTCACTCACGTCGGACACGACATGACCGGTAATGCACCTTACTCTGCTGACGCAACGACGTCGCTGCTCGAAAAATGTTCGATGCGTTTAACCGATATCGATATCTTTGAAATCCAAGAGACGTTCGCTTCTACCCCTTTGGTGTGGGCTCAAGCCTGCGGCGTCGATATCGAACGCTGCAATCGTCACGGAGGCGCGTTAGCGTTTGGTGACCCCGCAGGCGCCAGTCCGATAAAGCTGATCGTCAGCGCCCTCAACCAACTTGAACGCTCTAAACTGCGTTTCGCGTTGGTGGTTAGTGACGGAGCGGACGGACATGTCAGTGCCGTTGTCATCGAACGACTAGAGCACTAGTACGGACCCGAGTTCACAAGCTCAGTCCGTGTCGGATATCGTCGTAAGTGATGTCTTCCGATTTTCAACCAGCTACAGACTCGCTACAAGAGTTTGACGATGACGACACACCAATCGTTTCAACCGCCCAAACCCGGGACCGGCAGCTACAGAAGAAACGACTGCGAGTTCTCCTGATCCTCGTTTTGGCTATAGGTGTTGGTCTAATTGCTGCCGGGCAAGATGTGGTTCGAGTTTTAATCGCCATGGCAACGATGTATCTTCTGCTTCGAATCGGTTTCGCCACGATCGGAGCGCTCGCTCGACCCTTGCCAGAACCGCCTCCCCCGGGTGAACTCCGGAAAGTTAAGCTTATTTACCGGTGTTCGTCATGTGGAACTGAACTACGAATGACGTTGGCAAATGACCAAGACCCATCGCCGCCACGACACTGCGCAGACGAGATGGAACTACAGGCAACACCCGATATCCACTAAGCCGTCAAACTTTACCGAACCGCTAGATCACTTATCCACACCTGTGGATAAAACTGTGGCCATTACCTTAGAAGGAGCGGTTTGCAGCAACAACTATCCAGTTTGTTTTCAAAATTGCAAACGAGGCTGAGCCGGTTACCGGAACCGGGTTGCAGGAATGAAACCCAGCAGCACCAGCACTAGACCTACCAGCAGATACCAGTTCGAAGGCATACCGGCGAAGTCTCGGACAATGTAGTTAGCTAAAAGTATCGCTGCTCCTAGCCCCCACAGTCCAAACATGAGTATCGGGACGATGATGGGAGACGGGCCTGCTACTTTGACCGGCTCGCGACTGACCTTCCTCGGCTTGACTGAAGAATCGTCGTCGTTCTTTTCTGCAGGAGCAGACTCTACGTCGCTTGCTTTGGGCGTTACACGACCTGATTTAGATTTATCTTGACGGACCACGCTCATGACTCTAGCGGAAAAGATAGCCTCAAAGTGTGCCTAGAATCCTCGTAATCGATAACTACGACTCGTTTGTCTACATTTTGGTCCAGTATTTGGGTGAGTTAGGCGCAGACCCGATCGTTGTTCGAAACGACGAAAAGACTCTACAAGAGCTAGTTGAGCTAAATCCCGACGGTGTTTTGGTTTCGCCTGGCCCTGGCCGTCCAGAAGATGCTGGACTGTCCAGTCAGGTCATCCAGGAATTCGCTGGGAAAAAACCGGTCTTTGGGGTTTGCCTAGGGCATCAATGCATCGGCCAGATCTACGGTGGAACGATCATTAACGCTCCAGAACTCATGCATGGCAAAACATCGCTGATCGATCACCAAGACCAAGGTGTCTTCTCAGAACTCCCAAACCCTTTAGAGGCGACCCGTTACCATTCGCTTGTCGTGGACCCGGTTGGGTTCCCCGACGAGTTAGAGATAACGGCCCAAACTGCGGACGGGACCATCATGGGGCTTCGACATAGAGAGTTCGACCTCGAAGGTGTCCAGTTTCATCCGGAGTCAGTTTTGACCTCCGGAGGCAAGAAGCTCGTAAACAACTTTGTACTTCGCTGCAGCTAGAACCTAGCTAGAGCACGCCCTAACGGGAGCGCCACGCAGGCGGTTACGGTGGCGGAGCCGTAGTGGTAGCAGCCACGGTTGTAGTAGTCGGTTCAGGCTCATTTGCTATTGCAACATCTATTGTGACCGTCTCTGAGGTGGCGAGATTAGTTCCCGCTGCCGGGTTTTGTGCAACCACATTCCCGACATCACCAGGAGCATCTGCTTCAACTTCAACTACGACGGCAGTAAACCCGGCAGCAGATAGCGCCGCTTCGGCAGCGGCCTGAGTCATACCGACAACGTTAGGCACTGCTACTTCTTCGGTTCCGCTCGAAATAAACAGCGTGATCCGAGAGCCCTTAGCGACACTTTGACCAGCCGCCGGGTCGGTTCTGATCGCCTGATTTTCAGGCACTGTTGCCGATGGCTCTTGCACGATATTGAATCTGAATTCGGCGTTAGAAAGTTTGTTCGATGCTTCGGTCTGAGAGTCGCCCTGGACCTGAGGGACAGTAACAGTCTCGCCGCCTTCGGAAACAACGATCGTTATAGTTTGACCCTCATTTGCCTCTTCACCCTCACCGGGGGTTACCGAGATGACGGTGTCTTTGTCCACCGTATCGCTCTTCTGGCGTTCGATTTGCACCTCGAAACCGGCATCTCGTAGCAGTTCTTCTGCTTCGTCGAGAGGCAAGTCGACCACGTTAGGCACTGTGACCGTTTCCGCCGCCTTACTCACCGTAAGCGTAACGAGGTCGCCTTTAGTGATGACCTCTTCCGCTGCAGGATCCTGACCGATAACAGTTCCAGGTTCTTCGTCGCTCTCCACAAGCTCAAGCTCGAATTCGAGCCCTAGATCGAAAAGCTCAGCCGATGCTTCGTCCGACTGCAAGCCAACAACGTTCGGCACTTCAACATCGTTGATGTTGGCTTCGTCGCCACCCCTCGTAGCGGAAATAATCCAAACCACAAGCCCTACTAAAACGACCAGCAATCCGAGCAACATCACTAAGAACACGCCGGTTCTGTTTGGCTGCTCGTAGTACTCTTCTACCGGTTCGGCTCTACCACTAGCCACCGAAGCGGGAACAGCCCGCGTCGTATCTATGACTGCCCGTGAGGCAGGTTCGACCCGGGTAGCGTCCATATTCATCGCTAACGTCGAACCATCACCGTTACCGTTGCCTTCGTAACCTGAGATCAATGGTTGACCTTGGCGATACCGATCAAGGTCGGCACGGAAATCTTCAGCCGAGTCGTACCGCTGATCCGGGTTCTTAGCGAGCAGACGAGCAATTATCGACTCAAGCTCCGGGGTTATGTTCGGATTCAGCGCCGAAGGCCGAGGCGGGGTCTCCTGCACGTGTTTGTAGGCGATCGCTACTGGCGATTCGCCAGCAAACGGAGTCTGCCCGGTAACCATCTCGAACAAGACCACACCAAGCGAGTACAAGTCGCTGCGAGGGTCGACCTGTTTACCTTGGGCCTGCTCTGGAGAGAAATAGCTTGCGGTACCCATAACCGAACCGGTCTGGGTTAGCTGATCATCAGCGCCACCAAAAGCCCGAGCGATACCGAAGTCGGCAACTTTGACCTGATCGTCGTTTGTGATCATTATGTTGCCGGGCTTCACGTCACGGTGAACGGTTCCGTTTCTGTGGGCGAAACCTAACGCCGCTGCGACATCGCCGACCATTTCTAATGCCCGGTTGACGTCTACGGTGCCCTCTTCGGCCAAAAGTTCGGCCAGGCTTTGCCCCTCGACATATTCCATGACAATGAAGTAGGTGTCGTCTTGATGGCCCCAGTCATAGACGGCGACCACGCTTGGATGGTTCAGATTGGCGGCAGCTTGCGCTTCGCGACGGAACCGGGCAACAAACGTCGGGTCGGCTGCGTACTGAGGGAAAAGAACTTTGACTGCGACTGGACGATCAAGAAGCTGATCCCGCGCTAAAAAAACCTCAGCCATGCCACCACGAGCAATTCGCCGGTGGAGCTCATATCTGCCACTTAAGACAGGTCGTTCTTCGGAAATATTAGTCACAGGTGCTCTTAAGGTTAGTCACTAAGTAGTCTAAACCGTCAATTCGATCCGCTGCGGTCATGCTTGATCGAAATACTCTTGAATTACTGCTCTAGCAACTGGGGCGGCATCTCCGCCACCAGTTTGCTCTGGTCGACTTGCGTCGGCTTCAATAAGCACTGAAAGCGCTATCTCGGCCTCTTCACCTGGGCGTCCGGCATAGGCAACGATCCAAGCGTGAGAACGTTTCGGTTCAGTGCCAATCTGAGCGGTACCGGTTTTGGCGCCGATTTCTAGCCCGTCGATCGCTATGTTTTTCGCCGATCCGCTGGTAGCGGTAGCGACCAGGGCTTCGCTTAATTGTTCGGCAGACTCTTCCGACATTGCACGATCGAACGGATCGGGGTTATATTCTTCAACCACTTCACCCGTCACGTCCCGTATCTCTTTAACGACATGCGGTGTTGGCACCTCGCCGCCACTCGCTACTGCGGCTGCGACCAGCGCCATCTGTAACGGTGTCGCCGATACATCGTTCTGACCGATAGCGGTCTGGGCGAGTTTGGCCGAATTTTCGAATATGCCGGCCGGGATCTCATCGGTTGGGTTGGTGACCAGCGTCCCGTAGTCGTCAGGGAAAATACTTACCGCCGGGGTTTTCAAATCGAAAGGGATCTCCCGATTAAACCCGTACCGTTCCGCCTCGGTAATCATCTTTTCAGGACCAAGCTGCTCTACCGCCAACTCGGCAAACGCAGTGTTGCACGACACGACGAGCAGATCGGTTAATGTGCCGCCACACGTCGAGCCACCAAAGTTACGCAGAGTCGAAGACGACAACGGAAGTTGGTAGCCGTCACTCTGTTCAAATACCGGATCGCTCAACGTCACATCACCCTCTTCCAACGCAGCAGACGACGTCACAACTTTAAACGTCGAACCGGGGAAATATATTTCCTGAAACGTCTTAGGGAGTAACGGGTTGGCGTCGGCCTCAGCCAAATCTCGGAACGCTCGAGACGAGACAGCTCCGTCATGACTGACAAGCGGTTCTGGGTCATACGACGGGAAGCTCCACAGAGCCAACAGTTCGCCATTTCTGGGGTCGATAGCCACAACCGACCCATTCCGATCCCCTAAGGCTTCTTGAGCGGCGGTCTGCAAGCTGTGATCCAACGTGAGCACCACATCTCGTTTACTTTCTTTGCCCTGGATACCGTCACGAATCGCAGCCAACTCTCCGGTGTCGCCAACCAGCTCGTCACTAAAGAACCGTTCAACCCCGTCAGCGCCGACAGTGAACGAAATGTACCCGACCGTGTGGGCGTACAGGTTTCCGTGCGGGTATTCTCGCTGCTCAGAAAAGCTGCTATCGGTCACCGGAACCGACGTAGCAACGATCGTGTTATCTCGAGTGACGATTTGTCCTCTGGGCTGATTAAATACTCGCTGGATCGAACGGGTGTTGTTCGGATTGTCTTGCAAGCTTTGAGCGTCGAAAACTTGAACCCGATTCAACTGCACGAAAAGCAATACGAAACAGGCTGCGATCACCCACACGACATGGTTGATTTGTTTATTCATGCCGCTGCCCGTTCCGCTTCCGGGATTTCAGACAACCCAAGTTCATCTTCTTTAGATGAGGCCGACACCCGAATCAAGATCGCCAGAATCACGTAGTTAGCTACCAGGGACGACCCACCGTAGGAAACAAACGGCAAAGTTACGCCAGTCAGTGGAAGAACTCGTAAGATGCCGCCGATAATAATAAAAGCTTGAAACCCTAACAACGCTGTTAACCCCGCAGCCAAAAGGGATTCGAAGGGAGAGCGGGCCGAGCTGGCTATACGAAACCCGCCACCGACGAACATCAGAAACAAAATGAGGATAGCGGTCGCCCCGAACAACCCCATTTCTTCGCCGAAAGCGGCGAAGATCATGTCGGTGTCAGCAAACGGGATTTTGTTCGGTGTACCTAAACCGAGACCGGTGCCCGTCAGCCCACCATCAGCCATCGAGAACGACGCTTCGGCGATCTGAAAACCGGCACCTTTAGCGTCGGCGTACGGATCAATCCAGATAGCTACCCGCCGTTGAACGTGTGAGAAGAAGGTCCACGAGCCGTAGGCGCCCGAAGAGAACAGCACCAACCCGACAAGCACGTAGGCGAACCGTTCGGTGGCGATGTAAATCATCACCATAAACAGCGTGAAGAAAAGGAGCGACGAACCTAGATCCCGTTGCAGAACCATCACGACGAGGGCCACACCCCACGCGAGAAGCATCGGTCCAAAGTGTTTGAGGTTCGGCACGGCGATGCCTGCCACTTTTCGGGTACTGAGCGACAACAGCTCCCTCTTGTCAATCAAATAGCCGGCCAAGAAAAGCGCCAAAATAACTTTGGCGAACTCGCCCGGCTGAATAGTGAACGGTCCGACCTGCAGCCAGATCCGTGCACCGTTGACGTTCTTTCCCAAACCGGGAACCAAAGGCAGCATCAGCAAAACAACACCAAGAAGGGCAAAGCTGTAGCGGTACCGGGCTAAGGTCCGCAGATCTCGAAACAGGAGCAACGTCGCCGAGAACGCTCCCAACCCGATGAAGGTCCAGGCAGTCTGTTTTGAGGCTAGGTCGGGGTCCAAACGAGCGATCATCATGTACCCCATGCCGTTTAGAAGTGCGGCGAGAGGAAAAACGAAACCGTCGGCGTCAGGAGCCAACCATCGGATCACCAGGTGTGTGACCAGCAACAAACCTAAGACGATGCCAAGAAAGGGAACGATATTTGCTGGCAGGTTCGCCGAGCTACTTCCTAGACCGGTTAGCGCGTAGGCTACACCGGTAATGATGGTCGCTAAGACCAGCAGCCCGAGCTCCGAGTTACGGGCCTGCATTGTTACGACGTCGGCTCTTCGGCTGCCCCGCCCGGCTCAGCCGGATTAAGATCAGGAGCTTCAGCTCCGCCACCGGCCGGTGGTGTTTCTTCAGCAGCTGGAGGAGGAGCAACCGTAGTCTCCGGCGGCGGTTCGGATGCCTCAGGCTCTTCTGGCTCTTCAACCGGCACAGTCGTCAAGTTCTCTACTGCCTCTTCCGCTTCGGCCAACGACCCGACCGTGAGTTCGTCATCGACTCGTTGTCTTGAAGCTTCGTCGAGTTCGTCCACGTCGACTTCGGTTGATCGTTCAAGCTCGGAATCTAACCAAAGAAAACCGCCGGGCTGGCCTCGATAGATGGCCACCGTTCCGTTCTCGTTGGTTAAATGCCAAGAGTTCGTGCCGTACCAGTTGACAGCGAAGAAGGCTGCCGCCAAAATTCCGACCACGGCCAGACTTGCGACCACAAAACCTAGTTTGGATCGTTTCTTAGCCGGCTCGATAACACTGGGAAAATCAGACGTCACTTCAGTCTGGTTCAGCTCACCGAACTCGGGTTCTTGAGCGATGGTCTCAACTACCTGAGGGACTGTGTTCTCATCAGCCTCGACTGGCTGGTCTAACAACTCTTCGCCTACGCCCGCCGCCTCAAACTCGTCGACCATCTCTGGAGATTGAATATCTTCAGAGATAGTTTCGATGTCAAGTGGCTGGGTTACAGCTGCTTCGGCCGCAAGATCCGGATCGTCGAACGGCTGAGTCGGGTCTTCTTCTGGTTCGATTTTGCCTGTTTGGTCTTCGTCGACCGGTGCGTCTTCACCTTCGACGATGTCGATCACGGCGACCGTGACGTTATCTCGACCGGCTTCGTTAATCGCAGCTTGGACAAGACTGTTAGCCACATAGGCTGGATTTTCTTCCTGCAGCATTTCAGCGATGCGTGACTCTTCCACTTCGTTGATCAAGCCGTCGCTACACAGCAAGAACCGGTCACCCACTCGAGCTGGCAGCATGAACGAGTCAGCCTCGACCGTCGGCGAAATCCCTAACGCACGAGTAACGATGTTACGTTGCGGATGGATTTGAGCTTCTTCTTCGGTGATCTTGCCTGCGGTTACAAGATCTTGGACCAGCGAGTGGTCTACTGTGATTTGCCGCAGCGTTCCGTCGAAGAAATGATACGCACGACTATCGCCGACGTTCGCAATTGTGACCTGGTCAGTCTCGGGCTGCAAGGCCAGAACAACCAGCGTTGTGCCCATACCACGAAGGTCCGGGTCGATCGCTTTGTCAAACACCGCCGAGTTAGCCTCGGACACCAAACCTAGAAGACGATCACATTCGATAGGTCCGTCAAGACCATCAAATCCTGATACAGCAACTTGGGCCGCGATCTCTCCACCTTGGTGCCCACCCATACCGTCGGCCACGGCAGCGAGATGGCCACCAAAGAACGCTCGATCTTGATTTACTTCTCGAACATTTCCGACGTGAGAAGCTATACCGCCTATGAGTTTCATCAACGAAGCTCCATAACAGTCTCACCTATCCGAATTCGGTCACCCACTGCGACCCTGACCGGCGTTTCCAAACGCTTGTCATTGACATAAGTTCCATTGGTAGAGCCTAAGTCTTCAACCACCATAGCGGGACCTCTCGCAGAGACACGCATATGCACCTGAGACAGGTACGTGTCGTCGAGCGTGACATCACAACTTGTCGCTCTTCCGAAAGTCAAATGCTCGACCACTTGTAGTTCCTGTCCAGATAAGTCGGGGGGTTGTATCAAAACTACACTAGAAGGTACGCCGTTAGGCACCGCATCGTGCAGATCTACTTGTTTTTGCCTACCTAGAATATTTCGACCGATCCCAGGTCCGGGCGCATGTTGGAGGACTCCGGCACCCGATTTCGTTCCACGAATCGTTGACTGAAGCACCCGAAAAAAGAATAAGTACAGCAACGCTAAAAGGCAGAGCTGCAGAATCTTTAAGAGGAGGTCGAACTCAAAAGGCACTGGCTAGAAGGTTACAACGAAACGAAGCCGAAAAGTGCTTGTTGGCACCCATTCAGTCGTTTGATTCGGACCCAACCCGGTGGTACTCCATATCTCTACCTTCTTGACGGGTTCGGCCTAGGCAACTTCAGCCTGAAAGCTGTCGAAACCGAAGAGAAACCGGACCAAAGGTCAGCAAATCGTTGTCTTGCAGTATTTGTCGCTCGATCCGTTGCCCATTTATCTTGCATCCGTTAGTCGAACCGAGATCGACAAGCTGGTACGCGTCACCGACCGGATGGATTTCGCCGTGCTGTCGAGAAACGTTCTGATCGTTGATGACAATATCGGAATCGGACAACCGCCCGATCGTACTTATCCCGGGTTTTAGAGTGAACCGGGCACCGTCAGGACCTTCTAGCCAGGCGTCAGCCTCGCCTCCCCCAATCGTGTCGTCATAGGACGGGTGGACACGAAACAGGCCAACCCGCAACGTAGGATCGGTTTGAAGTTCAACTGAGACACGCCCCAGGAAACCTAAACGCTGTTCTTTAGCGTAATCTTTGATTGTTGCTATAAGTTCAGTAAGCAACGACCCTTCGACCTGAGCAAACCGGGCCGAATCGTCTGGCGACAGACGGACCACAAACCGGTTAGGCGCTAACGCCCTACCCCGTACGTCGACAGTTCGTGACGTGTCAATTTCTCGGACGAGGCGTCGGGCGATCTCCACTGGCTGCAATCCAGATTTAAACGCACGCGCAAAAACGCCTTCCACCATTCGCTCGAGGCGATCCTCAAAGTTACGCAGGACCATAGGGCTTCCAGAGTAGTCAGTTTTTGTGGCTGAGTGGGTTCACGTTTCACTGTGGATTCCACTGGGTTTCCAATTTAGCGCAAATCGGTTCGATAGCTGTAAATGGGGAGCAGTCTTAACCGAAAGGCGCTACGCTCTTCGAAGTTCACTCGCGCGAGTGGCGGAATTGGCAGACGCGCAGGCTTCAGGTGCCTGTGTCCTTCGGGACGTGGGGGTTCAAGTCCCCCCTCGCGCACTTCCATGTTGTGGTGTCTACAACATGTGAAACCTATTCAGAATCAGTTTCATGTTGTCCCCGACGACCCGTGGCTCTCGATAGTAGCATTTCCTGGGTTTCTTGTTGCTGGTTGTTGTCTTGTTGGGCTATGGTGCGGTTTCGTGCTCGCTCTTCTCATGATTTTTGCTGCTGTGTGGGGTGTGCTGCAGTTAACAGTGCTGGGTTCGTTCACTCGAACGGTTCGGGTTCGTGCAGTTCTCGGGGCGGTAGCGGTCGGGTTTTATGCGTGTGCTGTTGTAGCTGTCGGTTTACAGTGGGGCGTCACGCGTGTAGCTGCTTCACTGTTCGATATCGGTTTGGACGGTGTTGTCGCATCAGCCGGTTTCACGATCAACCCGTTCATCGAAGAGCTAGTCAAAATAGCGCCGTTGTTAGCCGCTGGCTGGTGGTTCCGATCCAAACAGCAATGGGGCGTCACCGATTTCGTTTTGATGGGCTCAGGTTTCGGTGCCGGGTTCGGACTGTTCGAGGCCTTCGGCCGCTATGGCCAGTTCTTGTCGAAGTTCACACCATTTCCGGGCGGGTATGTCAGACCAAACTCGTTCTTCCCTCCATTCATACCTAACCTTTCAGGCATCATGCTCTCGTGGATCCCTGCTCCGGTCACAAAGGTCGACGTATCAGCGGTCGAACCCGACGTAGCCCCACATATGGTATGGAGCAGCATCGCAGGTTTAGGCATCGGCCTGTTCTTCAAAACCAAAACCAGATTTCGGATTCTTGCGCTCTTGCTCGTCGCAGTGGCAGGCGTTGACCATGCTGTGTGGAACTACCAAGCCACAGAATCATTACTCAACGCCGGATTCTACGACACCTATGGCACGTCCCTCATCGAACCACTAACCAACATCTTTCAACCCGCCCGACCAGCATTCTGGATTTGGCCACTCGTCGCCATCACAACCGCCACCATTATCGATATCACGGCACTACGACGAACACGCTCCAATCTTGCTCGATACATCCGAATCGAACCGACGCTAACGCAACGTTTCGCATCAAACATTGCCTACGCCAAACTAAAACCCTTCTGGACCATCCCGATTATCTGGCGATATGCACTCACGCAACGATCCGCCAGCTACTCACTCGACCAAGGATCCGAAACACTCGCCAACGCCCTGACCACGGACCATCAATTCCTTCAGCAAACCAATAACCGAAACGCTTGGCGTCCCACCACCGTCAAAACTATCTGGACCCAACACCGACAGAACCGTCCAATCAAACCGGCACAAATCCTGCTGTTTGGGATATGGCTCCTCTTGCTCGCCCCAACATTCGTCTACTTCATAATCGGCGGGAACCCACAATCGGGAACCCAAGAACAGTTCTACGAACTCACGCCGTTACGCATCGCAATCGGAACGCTTACCCTCGCAATACCATGGATCGGCTGGCAAACCCGAACTTCACTACAGACACTTCGCTCCAGCCGGACTCACCCAACAAACACCATCACTATCGCAGCGTTCCACCGAATAATCACCGGTGCAACCACCATTGCGTTCAGCCTCGTACTGGTAAACATTTACCGCACCACAGACCCATTCAGCCCAGCCCAACAACCCCTCACCTATAACGCACACGTCCTCACCATCGCCGCGATCCTTTTCCTCATCGCAGCTGTCCTACTCATCACAGCCGCCATCATCATGTTCCCGCCATCCACAATCGCATTCGGCAGCGCGCTCGCCGGAACAACCACAGTAACCGGACTAACAATCACACTCGGCGGACCCGTCGGAGCGTCAGCAGCCGCAACAGCCGCCGCAATAGCATCAACGGGTGCCGTAGCCTACACCTACGACCAAGCCCAACAACAAGAACCCGACCGCTACCAACCCGACCAAAACACAAACCGAAACACCACCAACGACACAGCTCAACAAACCAAAACCGACGACACCGCTGCAAACGACTACAATACAGCCCAATCAAGTCGAGAAGGCGCAACCCGAGGCGAAGCCCACGGAGACAGCGGACGACGGCTAGCCAAAATCGAAGAACGAATCGTAGCCGCCGAAGCAGAACTCGCCGAACTAAGAAGGACACAGGGTTCTAGCAAGAGAAAAAAGGCTTTGGAAAAACAAATTCGAAATTTGCGACGAGCCGCCGAACGAGCAGCGAAAGGAGAAACACATGGCCGAGGACCACGCGGACAACAGAACTGATAAATCGACTTGGACCTGGACACCCAACATCAGTTACGGGCCATTCATCTTCGGAACCGACGTCTCAAACACACCTCACGTAGGTCGGATAGTATCCACACGAGACATGGGAAGCGGTGAAGAATCGGTTGGATATCGGACAACAATCGATGACCAAACCGAACTTGGATTTTGGAATGACCGACTCGTCAGTGTCGATTCAGACAGATCCTTCTTTTACAAAGGAACAGAATGTATCTTCAACGATTTTGCCGTCATAAGGCATCTGTTCGACTGCGAATTCGTGGTTGACAACCGCTACCTAATTTTCGCAGAATGTGAGGAACTCAACCTGCTAATCACCATGGAACCAGACTGGACCATAACTTCAATTTCGGTGGGAGTAGACCCAGAAATCTACTTCCCTTACCCGCACTCTGTCGACTACAAATAGCCACCTCGATGGGTGTCAACGCGATGCATTCTTGGCCCGTTGGCTGTGAGACCGTCAAATTTACAGTGTTCCCAAACCAGCCAATCTATTGTTCCAACTGACAGAGTTGGTGCACGACGACTCGGCAACTCTTTGAGTTGTGTGGAGTTGCTTGGAGTTGCTTGGAGTTGCGCTGCGGCATCCCAGGTAGACGCTCAAGAGTTTGCGGCCAGGAAGACCAACTTATTTTGGCCGGTAGGCGTGGCGTCGATGATCGATGTGGTGAACTACTACGGCGTTTTCGGTTTCGATGATCTCGTAGATTATTCGGTAGACCCCTCGTCGAGCGGAGTGTAAACCTGCTAATTCTCGTTGTAGTTGACCGCCAACTCGATGTGGATTTTCGACCAGTGGTCCGGTCATGAACTCTACGATGGCTACCGCAGCGCTTTCTCGAAGTTTGTTTAGTTGTCGGTGCGCTGGGCTTGTTACTCGCAACTCGAATAGTTGTTCAGGTTTCACGGATTTCGGAACTGTTCCAGAAGTTCGTCGCCTGAGATGTACTCGCCATCAGCATGAGCGGCTTTGGATTCGGCGATTGATCTCATAGCTTCTGGATCGGACATAAGTTCGAGGGTGTCTTCTAGCGACGCTAACTCTTCGACGCTTATCAAAACCGCTGCGTTTTTACCTCGCCGGGTCACCACAATCCGATCGTGGGTATGTTCAACCCGATCAACCATCTCGGACAGCTTCGACTTTACGGTGGCCAGAGGCAACGATTGCGACATGACTACTATTATAGTCACAATGCCGTCATGGGGCAACTCTTACGATTATGTCTTGTTCAATACATTCGCCAATTGGCGCATAGCTACTCTTACCTTCGGGTTCAAGAATGGCCCCGCCAGGTGCACCAATAGTGACGTATTCGAACCCGCACGTTTTGTGCGGGTTCTTGCTCTCGTAGGCGCTGGATTCTTAACGGTGTCGTCGCCGGGTTTGGCTGGCGTCGCTGACAAGGCTCAGTCTTGGTGTGGTTGCGGATTGGCGTCTGGTGTTGCAGAAACGTTAACCGTTTTGAAAACGTGTGGTGAACGCTCTGAGTGGGGCGTCGAGGTAGTTCCCGGGCCAGGATTTGAACCACTCTGACGCTTCACTCAAATACTCATGTTTGGTGCAATAACGTCCAGTGACGCTCGTACGATATTGCTCCGTTTGCGACGAGCGAAGATGGCCCTCACTAGCCTGATCTGCGTCGCCGTAGATCAAACCTCAGCACCTTACGCCAAACGAGATCATCAGGCGATTGGTTTACTTCGACGATTTGCTCCCACAAGGCGGTGCCTTTAAATCTCGTCTAACCTCCCCCAAAATTTCTGCAGCCACTTCTAGATTGCCATGACCAAAACCTTTGCCCTGTAACAGAATCGTTTCTGACCCGTTTCCAAAAAATCTTCCTTCAGAGACCGCTGATCCGAGAATTGGATCTGGCTGGGTACCGAGAAAACAAGCTCTAGGAATCCCTGCAGCTGGTTCATCCAGCAAATTTGGCCTCGCACCATTTGGCTCCGCATGTTCAACACCAGCACAATCTTGCCATAAGGCAGTCTTTGCAAACGAAGAACCCTCTTCGAAAGTCGCACAAACCCCAGCCAATAGGTGCACGTTAGAAACGTGTCTATCACCAAATGCATCGACCCCTAAAGCTGAAGCGTTGCCCGACTCCAGAAGGTCTCGCAAACGATCAGAGTCACCACTCTCTACTGCATCGACGAGACGGGGCCCGTTCACATCAGCTAAAGGAGCTAAACCTATTAAGCCAAGAGCAACATCGCTCTCCCCAAGCCCGCTCATAGCGGACCACTCTTCAACCAGTTCACAGTATGGTTGCGAACACGAATAGGCATCAACCTCCACCGAATCTAGGCATCTAATAGATGCACATTCAGACTCGACAATCGACGTGAATATTGCCTGAGCAGATTCAGACATATGCTTCTCCAACACATCGGCTTTCAATCCAAAATTAAATGGACTAACGATTACGCTGGAGCGCAGATCCGGCCCTTGATTGTTGAGTAAGATCGTCGACCACCGAGCCGAAGCGAAAGAGGCCCCGAGAAGATCCACCGGACGACCAGCACTCACAACCTCATTCACCGCATTAGCGTACTCTTCAGTATACAGACTTAACAATTGATCAAATTCGCATGCTTTAGCTGCATCACTCGCATTTGCCGATCGACACTCCGTTGTCAGGCTCGCTGGCTCTGGAGGAACCAGTAAAACTAGCTCGGAGTTTCGGAACTGAGATTTCCCAGCAATATTCCGCAACACTTCTATTGCAGAATCTTCACTAATAATCGGCCCTCCTGGATCAACCAAGACAACATCAACTAATTGACTAGGTTCAGCAATAAGCGCTGTGAAGCCCGAACTAGCAGACCGTCTGCATGCCATATGGTCAGGACTAATTGAACCCATGTCTTCACACTCACTCGAGGAACCCGTGGTGGCTGCTCCACCCTTGCTGGCATCGTGATCTGAAGCGTTATCCCAAATCACGACACCAACCAGGACCGCAACTAGGCTCACCAGAATGCCCGCCGATCTCTTCTTGTTTTGGGACACGTTGTAGAGCCTGGCAAGAATCAAGACGTAGAGATCTCCTGTTTTGAGTGATTCCAGCCCTGACCA
>JAHDCC010000035.1 GCA_020630065.1 Acidimicrobiales bacterium | reverse complement strand
CAAACTGCTGGTCTGCGGAATCGTAATACCACTTGACTGGGGAGACCATCCAGCGCCGACCATTAGCAGGGGGGCAGTTACACTCCCGTTCCTTATCTGCGCTATTGAAATGAGCGTGCAAGGCATCGATAGCTTGCTTTTCCGTTCGGAAAATTCTACCTAGTACTTGCTCGGCTAGTTCCAAAGACTCAGATCTCCAGAACATTCTGCGGATCCTAAGCGGCTCCAGGAGCTTAAACAGCTGCTCTACATCAGGAACATCTTTATAGGTAATCATGGGGTGTAAATCCTTATGTAGTCTATCTCGAGGGTTGAGGGGTACGTGGCCGGATCAGGGTTACCTGGGAATGCTCCACCCACCGCCTGATTAGCGATAACGTACATAGGTACTTGAGACACAATATTAGGATCACAAATGCTGTGAACTTCTACGCCATCTACATAATACCTTATAAACTCCTCGGTTCTCCAAAATCCGAAAATATGAAAAGCTTCACAGAAATCTCCGAAATTGCATACAGGGTCAAAGCCCATAGGAGGATTGAAGCCTGTTCCTAAAATAGTACCGTCACACTGCTGACTAACGGCGGGTAATGTAAATTGATTAGTGACAGGATCTCGGCCTGCAAAGCCGTTGGCGTCTATCTTCCAGTTGCCGTCATCATAGTGATACGCTGCCAAAGCGCAGGATGTGTCGTAAGGACCTCCGCCAAACAGACCTCCAGGACCTCTAACAAATTCCCAATCGATCTCTGGCTCAAATTTGCCGTTAGCTCCCGTAGCCTGAGGCGCTGGCTGATAGTATCGATTCAGTGCCCAGAACGCTGACCAGAGGCCAATCGTGTTACACGGCTGCTTTTGGCAAATCTCTGCGTAACCTTCTACAAAATTTAAAGAGTCGAAAGTAGTTATAACTCCCGAGGTAAATCGCTTACCTTCTATGGACTCCCCTGAAGGTAGCTCAGAAGCTGTGATCAGAAGGTTGCCGTTCCCGTCGAAATCGAAAGGGTTAGGCCCGGCCATACCGTTTTTGGTATCAATGTAGACTTGATCTTCACTGTTGATAATGACTGAGGGTCCCCAAGGCAGCGACGTATTCCACTTACTGTAGTCTAACGTACCACCCGGGGCCTGATTAAAGTCATCTTCGAATACCAGCCTATAGTCCTGAAGAACTTGGGCAGGTGCTCCGTTTTTAGTTACTTCAGAAGTGCAGGAAATCATGTCGTCTACCGTGTCTTCGAGGCGACTGAGCTCCCCTCGCTGCTCTGAAATCCAGTCTTTTATTTCGTCAAGCTGAGATTGCTTAACTGCATCCGTCGCATGAGGTGTACTCAAGGTCGATTACTCCCGTAACAGTCACATCGTCTAAGTTGTCACAGAAGCTGTTTTGACAGATGGAAATCACGTATTTGCCCGCCTGCGCGTACTGATATACAGTGGCAACACTATCTCCGCCGGCGGCTTGGCCTTCCTGATTATTCTCTCCCCAGGCTACGGAGAATCCATCTACGGAGGATCCTGATACAGTTACTTCAGCGCCTTCAGCTACTGTGATGCAAGCACATTTACAACATTGTGCATCAGTGTCATAAGGATACAGGAAGTAATCAGTTCCGTCAACTGTAATTCGAGTTCTAGTTACACAAGTGTTGGCTGGGTCCTGCTCTAGGCCTGCGGTCACGCTTGAAGAACCTGTCGGCCAAGTGCAACCGCCTAAACTATCTACAACCGTTTCATTCTGATCGTTGACTAGAACTATGTCGAAACCTGTGCCATCCTGCTTTTCAATACATCGAGTCGACAAAGTACTCAGAACCGCTAAGATGTCCGAAGGAGAGGCTACACCGTCATTGCCTGGAATGCCTTGCTCCCCTTGAGGACCTGTTTCACCTTGGATACCTTGTATGCCCTGCTCTCCTGGAGGACCTTGCAAGCCTTCATCCAAATCTAATAGAGTAACAATTTCTTCCCAAGTGCAGACTTGGCTATCGATTACCTGTCCGTCAGTCTGAGCAATGCTTACAGAGAGTCCGGTATTGCTCTTGAGTAAATTAACTGAAGCAATTCCTGAAGCGCCTCCGTTATTAGGATTCACTGACAATACTTTAACTTCAGGCTGAGATCCGTCCTGCTGATCAATCGTCAAAGTGATAGCTGTATAGGGGTCTGCTGTAGTGCCCGAACCGCCAGTGCCTGTGCAATCTACACTGGTGCCTGGAGCTCCATCTACGCCGTCTGTCCCATTAGTACCGGCTACGCCCTGCTCCCCAGTATCTCCCTTAGGACCTGTGTCACCTTGAGGACCTACCTCACCTTGTGGGCCTTGCTCCCCTTGGGGGCCTTGCTCACCGGTATCTCCCTTAGGACCTTGTTCTCCTTGAATACCTTGAGGACCTTGCTCCCCTTGCTCGCCTTTAGGGCCGGTTTCGCCTTGGGGACCCTGCTCACCGCTGGAGCCTGAGTCTCCACAGCAGCCATCCTTACCGTCCTTACCTTTCTGACCTTCGGGACCCATAGGACCTTCTGGACCGGTATCACCGTCACGACCGTCACGACCGTCTTTACCATCGCAACCGTTTCGACCATCTAGGCCGCGCTCGCCTCGAGGACCTGGAATGCCTTGACGTCCCTCACAACCTTGCTTGCCTTCTGGACCAGCCGGACCTGTAGGTCCTCTGAGTCCGTCTTGACCTGGCTGACCGTCTCGACCGTCGCAGCCTCGGTCGCCTTTAACAGCGCCATTCTCTGCGAGGAACTGACACATCTCCTCATAGGTTACGTACCTTGGAGTCTTTCCTGAGTAATCACCCATTATCTGAATTCCTGCTTTGCTGTAGGGTTACCAACGTGGTAACTTCTTTGATTAATAATTTAACGTCGCGCTGAGTTTCTTCTTGACTTTCAGCCATCTTCTCCAGCAGGACGTTGTTTCGAGTTCGATTCTCTTTGAGCTCGTCAATATCTCTAGTGACGGAGACTTGATGCGTCTGCAACTTCTCAATCTCCCGCTTCTGAGTCTCAGAAATCCTGTCGACTTTTGCAATAAGCTTGAAGTGTGACCACAATGTACCGATCGCAATTGACCCTAAGGCTACCCACTTCTCGATATCTTCCAGCATAATCGTTTGTATTTGGTTCAACATCGTTGAAGGTTTTACGGAATGTAGAGGTCAACATTTGCAGCTCCGCCTGCCCCTGCTGGAACGGGTAATCCGCCAGTGATGACGATGTTGTCGAAATCCCCTAGTAACGTTGTCCCTACAAAACTGTGAGTGAATGTGCCGTCTCCGTTATCCACTGTAGTCAGAGTGTAAGGTCCTGGAACAAGTCCTGGAATAGTGGCATACGGCCCTACTACGACTGCCTGCCACGTGGTGTCTGTATTGGTAGTATTCCTAACCTGAAGATTGAACGGAGCGTTACCGTTTCCATCCTGAAAATTATCTGATTCTAATACCCCATTGGCGGGAGCGCCTAGCTCTATAGTAGGCTCAGGCTCTTCGACGACCTCAATCAACACTGCGTTTTCAACTACTTGACACGGCCATCTAACTCCAAAAGTCCAGGGGTTATCTTCGAAAATATCCGCTCCTGTCCCGTTATCGTCAACGGTGACCATAATGTCGAAGCCTGAAGCTGTTTTGGTGCCCTCGACTACAGTGACCTTAGGGTTATCACGGTTTACGATGTCCTCCCTGCCAGATACTGAGATATGATATTCGACTCCATCTGGATGCACAGTATTAAATACTACTCTGTATCTACCTTCTCCGAGCCTGGTGACAGTCGAATTCCTTTCCCAGAGCTGAGTCCCGTTTACATTCAAGGCACCTCCCGCTACTTGCTCTTCATAGATAGTCTTCATCGTGAGGTCTAGAGTGTATCCAGCGCCCCCTAGATTCAGGTCATCTATTTGAGCCTGCAGGCCGTCGATTCCGTTCTGAAGCTCTTGATCAGCGGACATTAGATCCATCAACTTAGCGCAGTACTCTTTAACGCAAGCTGTCAGTTGTCCTAAGGTGTAAATCATTTCAATAGTCCGTATTCATCGGAGGGCCAAACTTGAACATCTTTTTTGCGATCTGAAGGGAAGCAATGTGCCTCCCCGTGTAGACCCCACTGTAAAGGCTGCGGTAATAATTGAGCGTTTGCCGTTATAACGTGGAAATCCCAATCGGAATCCGAACGTTCTGTCTTGGCACTTTTTGGGCTACGTGATCCGCCTACGTTTACAGCGGTAACTCCTTCAAGTTCAGACAAGGCCTGGACATACTTAGCTGCCAAGGCCTTGTCAGTACTTAAGCTACTTCTGTTACTGCTCAACCGGAGCGCCAGACTCGATTGGATTACCTTCCTTATCTGTAAAGGTGCCTACACAAGAGCCGTCTTCAGCCGTTGAAAAACTGAATGCGTCCCCGTTGTGACCATTAACGATCTCAAGAGTCGTGTCCGCGTCGTAAGTGACTTCGTACACTGGCTTACCTTGATCTCCGATCGCTACGTCACTTACCAAAGTCATGGAGGCAGTAGCCAACGCATTCACTGCTGCTACCGTGTTCACATAAGCTTCTGACTTCCGCGTCCAAGATGTACTGAATGGATTAGCCGTAGTTGCTACCCCATTGACAGTAGACGTGTGTACGTAGTCAGTGTCAAATACGCCACCGTCGAAATCAAATGCACTGATTCGGAATGTGTGGGAAGTGATAGGGCACTCAGGGCATTCGGCATCTGGGTCCAGTACTACATCCAGCTTTTCGCAGATGGCCGTCTGCTGCTCCAATACTTCGCATACCTGATTCAGTTTCTCGTCGAGAAGGGCTATGAGCTCACAGAGTCTAGCCATAATACATGCAATCATTGTCTATATCCTCTGTAGATTATTCAGCTGTTTTTTCAGCGGTCTTTTTGACAGACTTAGCGAACTGAGCTTTAAGCGCAGCTGCTGACTCCTTAACCCGAGCAGTCGTTTCCTGAGCAGCTACGGTACTAGCTACTGCTTCTTGAACCAACGGCGCTTCGGTTGTCTCAGCAGGGCAATCTGGACAAGGAGCGTCAGGATCGCCAACAATCTCTTCAATCTTGTTACAGATCGTTTCGTTGTTCTCAACCACCATGTCTACCTTGGTGCAGATCTTGCCTATAACATCGAATAAGGCGCAAAGCTTACACCAAATTCCATACAAACCATTCATAGATTTACTCGCAAGTTAAAGTTAAAAGTTTTCCAGAATCCCCTTGAGCGTCGGTGGACTGGTTATAAAATGCCGGAAACGCATTAGTAAGTGCTCCCGGTAGTAATGTAGCCGATCCTGAACCACCGTCTACAGTGGTCCAAGTGACAACTACCTCATCCCCCGCCGCTAAGCAGGACTCTATGCATGCTACGACTTCGGCTTCTGAACCGTCCCCGCTACCCGCATCGATTTTAATATCGCCATCTCCGCCTACTGACACTACCAGCTCGGTCTCGTTATCGGAGTTGGTGTAAGTCACAGACTCTTTAGCGGACTCCTCGCACTCAGGGCAGTCTGCACTGGGGTCCCCTAAAATTTCACACATCTTCTCTAGCATCTGATCGCTGTTGCAATCCTTCATTGCGATAGCGCACTGTTCTTCAGGAGCTAGCTTATCTGGGAACTCAGGCAGCTCAGCGCTTGGAGTACAAGACATCTTAGTAACCGTCTCGCCATCTGCTTGGGTGAAGTAATCACCTGCATTAACTAGCCCCGGAGGACAAGGACAGATGTAGTGAGTCTCTCCGAAAGACCACTCGGTGTATCCCTTAGACTCTAAGTCAGCAACAAACGCATTAAAGTTTGCCCCTGAAGCCACGACTACTTGATTAGCGGGATCTCGATTATCGATTAGCTCCCACAGTGCCGTGGTGTTAGGTCGTCCGGTTACCCACGCAGATCCTGAAGTATAGTCTGCATCTGGAATACCTGCTTCTCCGCATGTTGTCTTAACCGATTCCAGGAACTCATCTATTTTGCAAGTCTTGTCGACTAACTCTTGAAGTAATTCATTAGTTCGAGAGGTGCAAGGCTTCCATTCCCCTGTGTAGTTCTGAATAGGCGCCTGTCCTGAGATCAATCCCCAGAGCTCGATGCCTATGACGTTTCCACTAGCGTCCGCTTTCTTACAAGCCAGTACAACACCTACTTCATTACCTTCCTCATCTTGAATACATCCAAATGAAGTCAGGTCTGTTCCTACTGTAGGTAATTGCTCAACCTTATCACACAGCGCGTCTATGGCTGTAACAATGTCGCTTAAATCGATCTCTAAATTCAGGTCTTGAACGCTTTCCTTCAAGCACTCTAAAGTTTGAAGATTAAGTAGGTCGAGATACTCAGCTTTAGTATAGCAGGTGGTATCATAACACAGTCCTATGGCGCCCTCTTCGGGGGCCAAGGTACCGTTCAATGCTTCACAATCTACACCAAATCGGTAGGTGCCCGGCTTATACAACTTAACACACCCATCGCCTTCTATCGATGCAGGATCTGCTGCTGTCCAATTATCTGGAGTAGTCTCTACCTCAACAGTTGTCGGGGGTAAATTGGTGAAAGACACCTCCCCTACGCAACACGGGCGCACCGTTAGATGCTGAGGTTGACAACAGTACTTGCCTGAGCTTAGTACTCTAATCTGACATATACTGGCCATTACTATTCCTTAAAGTAGGTCGTTAGGGCCTGAAACGTATCGCTCGTTTCTGACGCACACGGTATTAGAATTTCCTGACGTATCAGCGGATCCGCCTATGAAGAAATTCATCCAAATAGAAGCCTCTAGTGCATCCGGATCGCCATCAGTAGTTGTATCGTCATCACTGAATCCAATGTTAGTAACAATACTCTGAAGAGAACCGTTCACCCATCCACGAACCTCTCCGTCGTTCTGTCCCGGAGTATTCAGTTTGATGTATTGCTTGATCTTGTTCCACTGACCGTCATTCAATGCTGCTTCCGCAGTGGGAGAGCCACTGTTAGCCCCATTGTTGCCCCACCAAATGGTCTGTCCAAACGGTGCATTAGTGCTAGCGTCGTGATACATCTCCCAACCTAGCGCTAGCTCTTGAAAGCTTGTACCTCTACGGTGTAGAAGCATTCTGTTAGACCATGCTAGTGATCCACCAGAGCCTCCGCCACCTTGTCCACCAATCCCTGTTCCCGGTCCTCCTGTTACAGCCGCTGCAAACCCGGGGATCTTGACATTACTTGTAGGGTTGAAGTTAGTAGGTATAAACAGCTCGTAACAGAACCAGAACTCTCGCTCGTTAGGGTCTAAGATCTCCCTAGGATTAATTCCGTTACTGGACAGAGGTGTAAACGTCACCAAGGTCTCGCTGTTACCTTTATCGGTGCGATTCTGAGAGTAGTTACCTCCCGGAAGCTCAAATGTGTTGAAACTGTTCACCTGAGAGTCTGTAGTAACGAAGGTAATCTCGCAGTCAGGCTGCCCATCAGTCCTAAGAGTGATAGTGTAAGCTGTAGAAGGGCTAAGCGCGTACTGGCCGTGGATAGAGTAATTATGTTGGGTGAAGATGCCCGTGTTAGCTAACTGAACCTCTCCCGCCCCCTCGTTGATAAAGACTGCTATATTCTGATTTAGCCCAAAGTCAAATCTTAACCAAGCCTGACTTCCTGTAATATCCTCAACACGCAGGTTCTCGTAGACCTTACCAGCAGGTGCTGCTGTATCAATACATCCAATCATTTCTATAGGTGTTCCTAGTGTTTCTGACGCGTCGAACGTAAGATCAGCGGCGTCTCGTAGCATTTGAGCAACTGTTTGCAGTGCCTGCTGTACATTAATTCGATCAACATCATTCATGATTAAGGGACCCCTAGTCCCTCTTGACCTGGCTTGCGCGGGTAGAACCAGAGATTATCCATCTCATGTCCTATGATACGTTCCATAGTAGGCACTCCGGAGTAAAATACTTCAACCTGCTTAGGCTCTCCAGAGACCTGATCTATCACAACCTTACGAGTCACAGGGTCTTTAAGCTTGAACCACCTTGAAAAATCTTCAATGACCGGAGGCCTGAGCTTCTCCAACTCAACTAAAGCGCAGAAGTATTCATCTAAGTTCTGAGAGCCCCCAGGGTTCTTGTCAGGGACAAAATCCTTAGAGAGCTCTTCAAAATCCAGGTACTCTAGCTTGGAGTCAGGGTGCATTCGAGCTCTCCAGCTGTGATCGATACTTCCCCTTCTCCAGCAAAGTCTGCTCTGATAAGAGCCGTGACCGTAGGAGGGGTTGCACCTGCAGCTACCGCTGTAGACGCCGTAGTAACATTGAACGAGAACGTACCGTTAGTATTATCTAAATCAACTCGTTCAGATTCAATCGTTACTCCATCTATCACTGGAACAACCGATACCGTCTCATCTGCGTCTAAAGTGATATTTCCTTCAGCAGTGAACACACAACTTAAGGTACTATCACATGCAGGGGCCGGTAGGGTAACTTCACAGATCTGACTATCAACGGTCTCCTCTGGGATGGTTGAGATAGGCTCACAAGCGATCAATCCCATAACACAACCACCACCAAACTCACGACCATTGGTACCGACGTTGTTGCCTAAGTGGTTATAGGTAATTGGACCCGTCCCTCCCTCAATGAATCCTGAAGCAGATCCTACTTGGCATGGAGAGGAGGTTGCATTGAACGTCACGTTCGAGTAAAGCTGGTCGTAACCTGCTATACCCACCTGAGCATCGTTCCAGATACCTGGGTAGCATCCATCAAAATAATCAGTCTGAGGATCCGTGAACTGATACGGAGGCTCACCCATGGCGTGACGGTGCATAGCGAAGTGCAGAGAGTCGCAAGGACCGGCATCTATAGGCGCATCAGCATTATTACCTGTAGTCTCATCGTTATTGATGATTCCGTATTCGCCTTTGATCTCAAAATCTGCCGCGCTCAAAGCAGGGTCATTACTGGAAATCTCTACCCAGTGCCATGAGATAGCTCCATCAAAAGCTCCTGTTCCGGTATCGGCGGCGAAGCCTGCTTCTTTATTAGCAAAATCAACCGTTACTGAGGAAGCTGAGCCTCCAGTTGCGACGTCAAACAAGAATACAGAGTTACCCAGCATAGGTCGAACAGTCGAACCGTACTCCCAGTACTCATCTGAACAAATCTGATTAGGGTCTCCAACATCTGAGCCTGCTTTAGATAGAGTCAATCCACTAACATATCCGTCTGTACCGCTACCTAATAGCGCAGAGCCGTAACTGACATGCAGAGCCAGTACGTTTCCTGGCGTGGCCACAGGTACTGGAATGTTTAATGGGAAAGTAGTGCCGTCCCAGTGATCACTGGCTTCAAGTAACCCGGCTCCGTTAGCCACGAAGTTACCTTTCTGACCGCAGGCCACTTCGACCGCTTGCAAGCTAACTGGCTCGTCCGCTCCACCTGCTGTAGGCCCTATCAAGGTAGCTGCAGCAATGTCGCAAGTATCTGAGCTAGGGCTACATACTTCTTCACAACAAGGGCGAGGAATCTGCCAAGGATTAGCAGTGGTTCCGTCTCCAACAATCGGGGAGTTGCCTGAGTCTGTCTCTCCGTGAATAGCTGGATCGAAATCCACATACACGAAGTTGCACTCCTTAGGCGGAACAATCGGTATCTCAAATGGATCTGCTTCAGTTCCTACGCCTTGTAGCTCATCGCTATGAGTGTCTGGATCGTAAGGAACATAAGCCCAAGTTGGAGGTGAGAATAATTCGCACTCCCCTGCTGAGTTAATTCCGTGGAGTCCTGCCGCTTCGTAGTAGTTATTACCTCGATCAACGAAGTCACTAGGCACCAGGAGCTCAATGTCCCCTACTAGCGGATTACCTTGCTTGTCAGAAAACGTAGGCACTGGAACATTAGCAGCGACAAGAGTGTCTACTACATTACCGTCCTTATCACACAGATCGTATTCGAAACTGTAGACATTTTGTCCACCTACTGGCGTATTGACGATTCGAACTGCACAAATCTTAACGTCTGAGTCCAGCTCAAACAGTGGGATCTGCCAAGGATTAGCAGCTGTACCATCTCCTGCGATACTTCCAAAGGTGTGAACAGCGGGGTTGTATGCAACGTATTCGAAATTGCATTCTTTGACAGGGATCTGCCAAGGATCTTCAGCCGTGCCGTCACCTTCGATAGGATCGTCGTAATCGTGGATCTCAGGATCGTAAGGCACGTAATTGAAATTGCATTCCTTAAACGGAATCTGCCAAGGGTTATCTTCAGTACCGTCACCTTCGATCACGCCTTCGTCATGAATCACTGGCTCATAAGGCACGTATTCAAAATTACACTGTTTGACGGGAATTTGCCAAGGATTTACAGCAGTGCCGTCGCCTTCGATAGGCTGCCCTTCAATGTGCTCGTCTGGGTCGTAATCAACAAATGCGAAGTTACACTCTTTAACAGGCACCTGAAAGGGGTCCGCTGGAGTTCCTGTACCTAGTAGCGGGCCGGGGACATGCGTAGCCTGATCATAAGGCACATATTCGAAATTAACATCTGCCAGCAAGTCTGACACATTCATCTCGTTACCGTTGACTGTAAGGGTCTTAAGGTAAGGACCTACAGCTACATCGCAGTCTTCCAACCCTTCTTTATTAGACGAGAAAGTTACGATCGGGCAGTTGTTGGCGTCGAAGCCTTTAGTCCACGTTGCGTGAAGGTCGATGCACGACCCAAATGCTCCAGCAACCATATTATTTATCTCCGTTAGCCGCCATCAAGACGGTTTGTACATTTTCAATTGAGTCGCAGATGTCTGCGAAAAGTGTAAATTGAGTAGGATCCACGCCGTCCTCTACACAGAGTTCTATGACGTATTCACCGGGCAAGGGTATGATTCCCGAGTCACATTCTGAACTCAGCCCTACGTGTCCTCCCCATAGGCACAAAGGCTTCTGAAAGTATTCACACTGGCACTGATTCTTATGTACCTCGTAAACCTTTGCGCAAATCCCTGGGCACAGGTCATAGGCAGTCAGCTTAGCGTAACTACCGCAAGGAACTTTGAAGCAAGCCGAGATCATGTTCCCAGACCTAACTGGGAACAATTTAATCCTTCGATTACTCATCACAAATCAGGATAGGAATTACCAGATCAGTACATGGGAAGATCAGGGTTTCGAAGGTACCATCGTCTAAACGGATTCGGATAACAAGCTTCATCTCACCGTCTATCTCAAGTTTCTGAGCACATGTGATTCGATCCTCACAATCCTTACCATCAGTGCCCTGCTCTCCTTGAGGACCTGTCTCTCCTTGAGGACCTGTCTCACCTATATCCCCTTTAGGACCTGTCTCGCCTTGAACGCCTTGGATACCTTGAGGACCTTGCTCGCCCTGGATACCCTGAATACCCTGATCCCCTTGAGGACCTACTTCACCCTCAGGACCTCTAGGACCTACTTCGCCCGGACATCCTTTAGGACCTTCAGGACCTTGAGGACCTTCTTTACAGCAGCCACATCCGCCGATACTCATAACCATTTTTTACTCTCTTAATTATTTATTGGAGGGGTGACCCTCACTGCTACAGGGGTAAACGTTAACGATCTACGTTGTTTAATTAGTCTCGCAGTAGACTTATGTAATTTCTTAGTAACTGACTTCATAGCAACACCGTGACTGCTGGGTTATAACCAATCTCAGTACCTGAGCTGTTACAAACCTCACTAGGCTCTCCAGCTAAGTTAGTGCGTGCCACGACTGGCTCTAGATAGCAGTGCTCGTAGCAGACCATCATTTGACCTGTTCCTTCTAAAATTCCGTCGAATACTCCGCCTGCGAGACTATCAGGATCTCCTCCAAAGTAGTCAGGCTGCGGGTATCGCTCGTTGTACGAACTGCCGTCAGACTGAACTCCTCCAGACCATCCGTCAGGATCTCCTCCTGTAGCTCGGATTAATATAGTCCCTGCCGGAGCGGCCAGTCGAAGTCCTGACTGTAATGGGGCCAGGCACTCAACATCGTCCTTACTAGCTACCGGCAAACCTGCTTTATCGACGAATACTCGGTATCTTACTCGACCAGTAAGTTCAAACGTGACGCACTGGAAGTTGCCTGCCTGAGTAGTCTGGACATTTGTGATCTGACTGGCACTGCCGTCGGCCTGAGTCAACGTCTCTAAAAACATTGTACCTGTATCCAGAGAGTGCCTTAAGTCGATTTCAGTATCTCCGTTCGTTCCCGAGGAAGTTACTGAAGGTGTACCGGCAGCTGAAGGGCATATTGGGTTACCGGTGTACCCGCATGCTAAAAGAGAAACACACCCTTGCAGAGTAACCGCTTTCTGGTCATTGTTCTGATCTAAGAACACGAAATCATAGCAAGTGTCATCTGAAGTGCTCTGAGTGCACGAGACTAAAGCATTCATTCCAGCTACGCCTTGAATCCCTTGAGTACCTTGACTCCCTTGAGGACCTTGCTCGCCTTGGACTCCCTGCTCACCCTGTTCGCCTTTTGGCGCATTCAACGTCTCAGATCCCTGGATCACGCCGTCAGAGTACCAGTCTACAATTAACTGATCACCTGTGGCATTGAGTCTAGCTTGGATGGAGCATGACTTACCGTCGTCACCTGTCTCCCCTTTAGGGCCTTGCTCACCCTGAATGCCTTGAGGACCTTCAGCACCTTGAGGACCTTCCGGACCTTTAGGGCCTTGAATACCTTGAGGACCTTCTGGGCCTGCTGCGCCGGGAGTACCGTTAGCACCATCTCGACCTGCCATGCCTTTAGGACCTTGCTCACCCTGAGGACCTCGAGGCCCTCGAGCACCGTCTTTACCTGCAGGGCCCTGAAGGCCGTCGCAGCAAGACTCGTCCTTAGACAGCACGACCACTTGAACAGGGTCCGGCTTAGGCTCAGGATGTTGATGCATCTGACAATTCGGGGCGTGCATGCCTCCAGCGGGATATCCGCACGAAGAGCACTTAGGCTCAAATCTTGAATCAAACATTATCTATTATCTTCTCAGTTAGTTACAGCAGCACTGCTGAATCCAGAGTTTTGCGTAATCTGCATGAATGGGGGAGTACTCTACGGCGAAATCGTCGTTATTGATCTCATTACCCGAAGCAGTGGAGAACCGGTATTTCCCTGGAATAGTAAGAACTAAGCTATCGTTCAAACAATCCATCGTAACCAACTCCCCGCACCTCCTTAAGGGAGCATACAGAGGGTCACAATTATCGCCATAAACTCGTTCAATATGAAGGACTTCGCCAGGATCTAAGTTGTAAATATGTACGTAGTAAGGCTTGGCTTCGTTCTCCGCCTTCCTGCCCTCTACCTCAATATAAAACGAGTTCCTAGGCTCCCAACACCCAGGTTGGGTAGGAGAAATGCACTCAGGCTGGTTAATGCGTTTGGATCTTATAGGAGTACTCATAGTACCTTCCCTAATACAAACCCTATGCCTAATCCTACTACCAAATGCGCAGCGCTACCTAGCAAGTACCAACAGATATCGCAGTCCTCATTATACCGATTACTGAATATGTTGACGTACTTTTCTAGAAGTTTACCTACTGGAGTATTGGTATCAACGGCCATGAGTTAGCAGTCGCAGGAAGTCTCTTCTTCAGGACATTCAGCTGGACAAGGTACTGTAACGCATCCTCGAACTAGAGTGTTAAGGATATCCACGATACCGTGCAGCGCACAAGTTAATTTAGCTGCATTAGTCTCATCACGAGGAAACTCTATAATAGCTGGAGGTCTGTGATAAAGAGTTCTAGAGCAGTGCTTACCGGTCATGCCGGCATCTGTATATTTTCGAGGTCTTCCGGCGCTCCCAAAACTTACAACAAATCCGCAGGACTCGACCGCCTTAACGATACCGGGTCCATAGCAAATGTCGTAAACTGAGCAGCCTGGAGTTACCTTTTCGCCGTTTAAAGTTGCCATGCTCCGCAAGGTATATAACTCTGTAAGTAATTGCAACTTTTGTAGCTTAATTTAGACGCTTGGCGCAGATACTCCGGATGTCCCTGCGTTTACATTTTGAGTCGCAGGCGGCTGACTTACTCCCCCTGCAATCCCTAAAGGAGATGATTGTCCCTGTCCCGCGTTAACCTGTCTCAACAATAATTCGATGTTCCGCTGCTCAACATTGTGAGGATCGGGTACAAACTTGTCTGGATCTAGACCATAGCTGGTTGCTAACTCTCTGACTAGGCAGCCCATGGCGTATGGCTCGAACATGCCTGGGTTAGTCTGACTCATTGGATAAACAGTGTTCAAGAACTGTAACAGGTTACCCTTATTGAGCTCCCTATCGAGTAAGTGAGAAGATCCCTTTGCTATAAAGCGAGCGTCTGCTTTTAGCATCGGGTCATCCGTGGTGGCCATGATTAAGCACCCTAACATGTCCAAGAACCCCTCAATGACCTCGTCAATAGGTACTAGCATGGATCTTAGGCCGGTGACCGCGTTACCTTGAAGTAGGTTGGCCTCGCCTAGCGTAGCAACCCCCGGTTGAGCCTGGCCCATCATCTGGCGGTTAAAGCCCGTATTAAGCTCAGCATTCAGGAAGAACTTATCTACCAGTCCCATAAACAAAGGCGCCTGAGTACTCAACTGCTCCCAATGCACCGCTTTACCTTGAAGCCCTCGCTTCCGGCTGTTGACATGAATCGAGGTTCCGGCTGTCCACTGGGTAGGGACCTCCTGACTGTCATCCAGCATAGAAATGTCGACTTGAGTCAGCGGACCTGACGTGTAGCCCATATCTCGAATCGCTGCCCGTAAAGTGGCGTTAGCAGAACGCTGCTCATCTCTGGCCCTGTGAGGGATAGACTCTCCCCAGAACGATCCTGGCGTATTATAGAGACTCGCAGTTAAGAAAGGTCTGCCGTATGGATTCAGTCCACTAATGGCCCGAATAATCTGGTTACAGCATATCCAGATCTCCATCTCGTAGCTATCTCGAGGATCTATCTCAGTGCCTTCTAGAGACTCTAGTTTGGCCTGGTGCAGGATGTGGCCTGGCACTCTTCCAAAGAACTTAATAACGTCAACGCCATCGTAGTCTCTCCAGGTACACACTCTATCCTGGCCCGCTTCAATCTCAGCATAAATAGGATTCAGCCAGTCAAGTCCTTTGGCCTCATATTCTTTGAGAATGATATCGATATTTTCACCGATAAATCCTTTTAACTTGGCAGCGTCAATGAGATCTCGCTTAGTCATTCGATCTAAGTAGATCATAAAGCTACCTGATTGAGCGTCTTTACTGTCAGGTGAGGGGAATATCTGAGAAATGTCTACATTCTCAACCTTAGTGTACTTACGCTTCTCTAAAACCTTCCTCCCGTCTTTCCAAACAGGTACTTCTTTAGAGCTGACCACGGGGCCATGTAAGCAGGCCGTAGGATCTACGACGATCGACTGCAGGAATTCGTCTAGTTCCTTGTAGAACTTGTTAACATTGAGGTGATCTTTAATCTCTCGAGCCAGATTTCTGACGTGAATATCTGCCTGACGGTCAATGGCCTCAAACAAATCAGTACGATACTCTTCAGCGATCTCAATAGCTCGCTCTTCGGTCATGGGCAATATTTGACCAGTAGTCTCATCTGGAAGCATCGACTCCTGCTGGATCTTTATAGCAGTAAATTCGGCGGCCCTCTGAACCACTATTTCAGGGAGCTCTGGAATAGGACTGGCCGTGATTTCCCACACAGGGTTATCATCGTCGCCTTTCAGCACGGAACGCAAAAAGGCCAGAGCGATATTACTGATCGTGGAGACCACGTTATACCAAACATCGACTCCGGGAATTTTGGCCTTTTCTTCTCGGGTGTACTCCCCTTCAAACAGCCTCCGGCCCTCTAGAATCTTGTCGTCAATGCCCGCCGCGGTTCGTGCGCTCTTGGCGTCCCCATATGCCTGTAGTATGTAGTCCGACAAAGTCTCAATCGGGGCATCTTCATTTGGATCCAGATCCAGAAGCTCTTCCCAGATCTCGTTGGCCGTCTCCACACGCTCGGCGTGATCCCGGTCATCAAGGACCGCTCTCTGAAGGTTAGTAGTGGCTGGAGTGAATTTGTCGCTGAGTTGACCTGTTAGATCGTCAGGGGTTCTAAGAGCTTGTTGCATTAGGCTTTTTTATAATAAAGACATCGAAGCCTAGCCGGTCCATAATCCGGACAAATCTAGACAGAGGAGGTGTTATGGTCCCTTTGACGTATCGGGCTCCTGTACTACGACCGACTCCTCCCTGACGGGCCAGATCGGCGCCCGTCAGGTCCTCGAGGTACGAGATTGTCCCCAGAACTTCAGTAGATGTGGCCGCGGTAATTTGGGCAGCCTTTCCTTGACTCAATCGAGTCTGAAACTGCTCAAGCGCTTCAGACACGTTTAGAATCCTTGCCATAAATCTCTTTCAAGGTATCATAATCGACCTTACCGTCTGGCCAGACCGCGTCTTTGCGAGTACGAATATCCAGCACATTTGGGCTCCCGAACCTAGTGAAGAAAACAAAAGCTTTCTCCGTTTCAGGATCTTGCTTCAGAAAGCAGATATACACATCCTCAGGCTCTCCTGGGTAGGTGCAAGGCTGAGGCGGAAACCTCTTGAAATGCTTAAAATCTTCAGTGACTGTCCTCATACTTGGGAAGTCATTAGCTGAAAGGAGTATAGTACAGGAACTCAGGATTATACCGAGGCTGAGTGCAATGGTCTTGAATATCTTCATACTACGGGCCTCATAGCTTCAGAGCGGCGTCCGGCGAACCACCACGTTAGACAGAGCATAAATGCGCCGAAAAAGGGTTCAGGATGCCAAAAAGCTGCCACTCCTGTAGCTACTGTACAGAACGGCCGCACTAAGGCTCTGATATTATTGACTGTGGGAGATACGTCTTTGAAACTGGAGTCGTGGGAATAGCTCCCCTTCATCACATCAGCCTGAGTCTGCATATCCGTCTCGAGCAACTCAAACTCGGCCATCTTATTGTCCTGCTCAAACTGCATCTTGTGCATAGTGACGATATGCTCGCGTTCTGCAGCCAAGGCCTTCGCCTCCATGTGCTTACGCATCCACTCCTGGCCAATACCGAAAAGACCTCCTATAGCGGTCCCGATACCTCCATTGGTGATGAAATCAAGGATTTCCATAACGTCGACCTGTATACCAGACTTAGACAGTATTGTCAAGCCCTAAAACTAGCTCCTGAGGCAGGACTCGAACCTACGACCTCGCATTTATCAGATTGCTTGCTCTACCAACTGAGCTACTCAGGAATAAATTATTAATTGAGATGGCCGGGACTCGAACCCGGCTGGCTCCCCATATTGGTTTGACCAAGGTGACTGGTGTACCTTTTAAAGTACGCTGCATTGACCGGACAAGACATCTCAAATTTTAAATTGGTCAGGGTAAAAGGACTCGAACCTTTGACCTTTCGCTTCCAAAGCGAATGCTCTACCAAACTGAGCTACACCCTGTAATTGTTTGGAGACTCCGGACGGTATCGAACCGCCTCCTTCAGGGTTGCAACCTGATGCACTTCCTTTATACTACGGAGTCTTTCTTTCTTTTTAAGTTTCGTACTTTACAAACCAAGGACTCGTTAACGCCTCAGTCAGTTCCTCATTAGTCACCTCAAGCAGCTGGTTTTGAATATAAGGCCTAAACACCTGCTGGAACTCCCTAGGCAGAAACTCAAAGCCTTCAGCCTCATACAGCTCCTCAGAGACGCTGACCATTCCTTGACTAAAGTCTGAAAAATGATCCGGATGATTTGTGATCATGCGAGCGTGACATACTGCAAAATGCTCGCTACCTTTTAGTGACTGTACTTGCAGTAACTTGTTTACTAGGTCGTTGTGATACCTGACATAGTCAAAGTACCCTTTATCCGCTTGCTCTGGAGTCAATTTAGGACATCCTGACCAGTACATAGCTTTAAAGTGATCTCTTCCTATCCTGCTAGGCTCAGAGACCTCTAACGCGGGAGTCTCTCTAACTTTAGC
>JAHDCC010000034.1 GCA_020630065.1 Acidimicrobiales bacterium | reverse complement strand
GAAGTCTCAACCAGTGGTTGAGACTTCTCCGTTGTGTATTTAGTACGCCCAGAGGTGTTGTGGTTCAGGACATCGGAAACACTTTGTTCGCGACATCGGAAACCCTGGATGGGTGTCAAAACGTCGTGCGATCATCACAGCAGTACTAGTCGAGGGTGTTTCTCAAGCAGAGGCAGCCCGACGATACGGGGTTTCAAGAAGCTGGGTTTCTAAACTCGTTGCCCGGTACCGAACCCACGGCGAAACAGCGTTCCGCTCGACGTCGAAACGGCCGCACAGCAACCCAAACCAGACCCCACAAACAACCGTCCAACAAATAATCGGCCTACGAGACCAACTCAGTGAACAAGGACTCGACGCCGGGCCAGACACAATCAGCTGGCACCTCCAAAAACACCATGGTGTCGAGGTATCCCGGTCAACGATCCGCCGCTACCTGATCAAGGCTGGCCGTATCAAACCGGCCCCAAAGAAACGACCCAAAAGTTCCTACACCCGGTTCGCTGCTGAGCTTCCGAACGAAACCTGGCAGTCCGATGTCACCCACTACTTCCTCGGCCGCCCCGACCCAAAAGTTCAAACAAACCGCGCTGAGATACTGACATGGCTCGATGACCACTCCCGATTCGTTGTCAGCCTCACCGCGCATCTCCCAGTCAACGGTCAAACAGTCGTCGAAACCCTCAAACAAGCCGGTAAACGGCACGGACCACCGGCCTCGATCCTGACCGATAACGGTTTCATCTACACCACCAGATTCACCCGAGGAGGCCGCAACCAGCTAGAAACCTACTGCACCGAAAACCAGATTCTTCAGAAACATTCCAAACCGTACCACCCCACCACCTGCGGCAAAGTCGAACGCTTCCAACAAACAATGAAAAACTGGCTCAAAGCGCAACCCGACCAGCCGACCACAACAGGCGAACTCCAAACACTGCTCAACACCTTCACTGTCATCTATAACACGCAACGCCCACACCGTAGCCTCAACCGGCGGACACCGGCATCCGCCTACCAGGCGTTACCCAAAGCCCAACCAGCCAGCCAACCATCAACCGAATACCGGATCAGACACGACACCGTCGGCACAACCGGGAAGGTCACCCTCCGCCGAGCCGGACGCATGCACCACATCGGCATCGGCCGACCCCACAAAGGAACACCCGTCGTCATGATCATCGACGACCTCGACATCAGAATCATCAACACACAAACCGGCGAACAACTCCGCCACCTACAACTCAACCCCAACCGCGACTACCAACCCCAAAACAAACAAAACCCCTGAACCCGGGGGTTCAGGGGTTTCCGATGTCGCGAGACATCACATTAGTACGCCCAGAGGGACTTGAACCCCCAACCGTCTGGTTCGAAGCCAGATACTCTATCCAATTGAGCTATGGACGCTTGATAAGTACGAGTCTAGTCGCAACCGCGGGCTGGGGCACCCATATTGTGTCGGTCTGACGTTTGAGTGAAACACTTTGCCCCGCTCAGGCCCGCAACAAAGAAACTCTCTCAACTTTATTTATACTGTGAAGTTAACGTAAGGTGTAAGAAACATAGGCGGGTGCGGACCCGTCGATGGCGCGATCAATGATGCTCAGCGCCCTACTCAAGGGAAGGTGAGCAAAAATGGACGCAATTAACGCGTTATGGATTATGGTGTCTGCAGCCCTGGTGCTGCTGATGGTGCCAGGTTTAGCGTTGTTTTACGGAGGTATGGGACGCTCCAAAAACATGCTGAACATGTTGATGATGAACGTGATCTGCCTCGGAATTGTGCCGGTGGTATGGATCACTGTCGGATACAGCCTGTCATCGAACGGAGGAGAGGGCACAAGCCAATGGATTGGCAACCTCGACTCGGCGTTTCTCAATGATGTGCCGCTAGTAGACGGCACCGAAAGCCCGCTACTGCTCGTATTTTTTGCATTGACGTTCGCCAGTATCACACCGGCGCTGATTTCCGGTGCGGTAGCTGACCGAATGAAATTCTCGGCGTGGGTGGCGTTCGTACCAATCTGGCTGCTCGTCGTTTTTGTTCCCGCATGGGCCTGGGTCTTCCGGTCGAACGGGTTTCTTCAAGCCCGCGGAAGCCTCGACTTTGCGGGCGGAACAGTCGTTCACGTCGCCGCCGGAGCGGCCGCACTCGCCCTCGTAACTGTTCTAGGTAACCGTCGAGGCTGGCCAGAAGAACCAATGCCACCCCACAACTTGCCGTTCACCATGATCGGGGCTGGACTTTTATGGTTCGGCTGGTTTGGTTTCAACGCCGGGTCGGCGCTCGCCGTCGACGGTGTAGCAGTACAAGCTTTTGTCAACACGTTCATCGCCGGAGCGGTTGCCATGCTGTCCTGGCTCATCGTTGAACGCATGATGGACGGTCACGCCACCTCGTTGGGTGCGGCGTCTGGAATCGTTGCCGGTCTGGTCGCAATCACACCCGGAGCCGGATTTATGGGGACTTGGGGCGCCGCCTTTGTCGGGCTGATAGCGGGCGCAGCATGCGCGCTGGCTGTTCGAGCCAAGTTCAAACTGGGATACGACGACGCGTTCGACGTTGTCGGCGTCCACCTCATTGGCGGGCTTATCGGCGGAATCCTTATCGGGCTTGTTGCCGACAGTAGCGTCTTCGGCGAAGTTAACGAAGCAAACGATGGCCTGTTCGCCGGTGGCGGACCAGACCTACTGATCGAACAGATTTTCGCCAACGTGTTCGTTCTTCTATTCTCGTTCGTTGCGACCTTCATTATCGCTCACGTCATCAAGGCGACGATTGGCCTGCGAGTCTCAGACAGCGACGAAACAGTCGGATTAGATTCTGCCCAACACGCCGAGTCGGCGTACAGTTAGGGCATCTCCGCTGCACAAAGGGAATGTGCGGGTTCGGGCCTATTTCAAATAAGGCCCGAACCCGACACGAACGTTAGCCAGCGTAGAACACGCCGCCGATTTTGTATTCGCCGTCTACGAGTTCAAACAGTAGCGATTCGGCGTGTTCGGTGGTGAACCCATCAGAGGAATCCTCGGACAGGACCCCGAACGTTACACCATCCGGTATTGAACCAAGCACGTTTTGTACCGACACCGAGCGTTGCGGGTCAGATTCGTTTCGGGTGGCGTCACCGATCGACGATTTGAAGTCTCGTTGAAGGAGTTCAGGTGTCGGTTCGACTATCAACGAGTTGACTTCGCTATACGAAATCAAACGTTGCATTGTTGTGGTGTCGTCGGTTTGCACGGCATCAAACAACGTCGACCAGAACCGGGCGAACGCCAACGGGTATTCGCCCCGTGACATCACGAACGCTCCCCCGTCATTATTCCAACAGGTTAAACCTGACTCTCGGCTTGTGCATACCACCGAGTCAGACTCGATATCTTCGCCGTAGTCGACGACGATGATGTCCGAGCGGTCTCTGTCAACCGTGTTCAGGCAGCCAAACTCCGGCGTACTGTCGCCTGCCATATATATGGTGTTGCCTATTTGGTCTCCGCAGCCGTCAGCCAACGCACCCGTCGGTCTGTCTTGGGTTTGAACGTCCCAGTCCTTGTCCGATATTGAGCAGGTAACGTCATCACCGATCGCGCAGACAATGTTGCCTGACGGGGTAACAAATAGGCCAGAGCCGTCAACGAACCGGGTTCTTCCGTTGGGGCCTTCGACGGTATCTGTCGAGCCATCGGCTAGCAACGAACCATCATCGTCGCCGTCAGGTCCCGCTGTGGTAGCAGGGTCGGCCTGCCCGGTTGTTGGCGGGGTCGCCGGATCGACCTCACCGACGGTAGGGGTGTCAGCGGTCGCCGGACCGTTAGCTGCGATTTCGTCGTTGCCGCCTCGGCTTGTTATCACCATGGTCGACGCCACAACTAAAACGAGGATCGCCGCGGCCGACAACGCAGCCACCGGAAAACGGGACGGAGCCGACGCCGTTTTCAGCAAGCGAACATTTGAACGTTTCGGCTCACCCAGGTTTTGGATATCGGATGCGAGTTTCTGTGACGGTTCGATGGGCTGCGCCGCGTTTTGAAACATCGCCGTTAGTTCGTGTAGCTCGGATTCGTCGTTGGTCATGACAGGGCCTTTCGTAGCTCATCTATGCCGCGGCGCAGGTTCGAGTTGACGGTCCCGACCGGCATGTCTAACAGTTCAGCGATTTCCGCCAGTTTGTACTGTCCGTAAAATCTGAGGACGAGGATCGCTCGTCGCTTGTACTCAATGTGTTGCAACGCTGCGATTAGTTCGTAGTCGGGTTGGCTCTCACGATCCTCAGGTTGAACAACCCGAAGGTACCGTTCTTTCACGTTTCGGCGCCGCAGCAGATCTTTGCACCGGTTTACGACTGCTACCTGCAAGAACCCGCCCGGATTTTTGACGTCGAACCACTTCGAATGAAGCTGAACAAAAGCGTCATGTACTGCTTCTTCGGCCAAACTTTGGGAACCTAAAATCAGGGTCGCGGTACGAACCAGGTTGGCCAGTTCGTTCTTATAGACAAATTCGAAGGTGGCTTCCGAAGTTGGTTCAGAATGCATAGCTTGAGCGTTCACATATGGTTCGACGCATCATGGCCCCAAAAGTGTCCCACAATTTGAAAAATATTTTAGGGAAGCTCGTATCGGCCTTCGAGATAGACAGCTAACCCGTCGACGACGAGGGTGGCGGCCACCCGTTCTGCCCGTTCCACATCACCTTCCCAACCCATAACGGTTGGGGTGTCGGTTTCGTCAACTGGACCGTCTTTGAGAGCGGCTACGAGCCGGCCGCGGCCTTGCCGATCAGACCCTTCGAACGTCGATTGTGGAGTTGAAACCCCGGCCGAACCTTTCGCCGGGTCAACCACAGCGTCGTTGCCTCGCCATCGGCAGCGAACGGCTATAGGGCAGACTTCGCATAGGGGGCGTTTCGAGGTGCAGATTGAGGCACCGAGGTCTAGTACCGCTTGGTTCCATCGCCATCCGTCTCCAGCGGGAACCGCGTCGTCAGCCAAGTTTTGGGCTTCGAGCCGTTTCAGCGTGCGACCTTGCGTCCGAGCCAAAATTCGGGCGACGTTGGTGTCGAGAACAGCGTCGTCGAGTTCGAACGCAAAGACCCGTATAGCTCGGGCCGTGTAGGGGCCGATGCCGGGCAGGCTCAATAAGTCGTCGAGATCGGAAGGCACGTCGCCTCCGAAACGGGTAGTGATGTCGACTGCGCAGCGATGCAGGTTAACGGCACGGCGGTTGAACCCGAGACCCGACCACATTCCGATCAGTTCAGCGACTGGGGCTTCGGCGCAGGTTTGTGGGGTTGGAAACCGTTCGATGAATTCGGGCCAACGCTGTTCGATACGCGCAACTTGTGTCTGCTGCAACATGATTTCAGATAGGAGTATCCACCATGGATTTCGGGTCCGACGCCAAGGTAAATCACGGCCATTCTTGGCATACCATTCCAGTAGAAAACCCTGATAATCAGCCACAAGCATGGTCATTCAGCCTGGATCGCGACCCAGTTGAACTCGAAGAATTTGTGTGAGTGACAAACAAATCTGAAAAATTTCTCCGACAGTATTTCACGCGTTTAGACTACTCGGACGATGACATAAGGGGAGACAATTTTTGGGTGCCACAGCGGTTTTTTGGGCAGTTCCTCCCCCAAATTTTACGACTGAGGCAGCGCCGAACGTGACGGTATCACGATATGGTATATCGCCGAAAAATTTGGAAACCGGTTGAAACGGCGTAGCGTACTATCTATCAGCGGTCCAAGACGGTACTGCTAAAGCGAAAGAAAAAGTGATGCAAGGAACAGTAAAGTTCTTCAACAGCGAAAAAGGCTTCGGCTTCATCTCACGTGAAGGTGGTGACGACGTTTTCGTCCACTACTCCAATATCTCTGGAGACGGATACAAGTCATTGGATGAGGGTCAGGCAGTCGAGTTCGACGTAGCTCCTGGTCGCAAGGGTGAAGAAGCTCAGAACGTACGGGCAATTTAAGACCTTAAGAAGTTAACTAGCACGGACGCCGTCGACGAAAGTCGGCGGCGTTCGTAGTTTTCTGACTCTTTCTCTCCGAGCGTCGCCTCAGAACCAGCGGACTTGAATGTCAATGTGAGTTTGGGGCCAGCGACCAGACAGTCGCCGATTCGTCCGCCCCGACGGTCGCCAACTTTGTGCCGTCGTGACCAAACGCCACCAACGAAATCACACCATGGGCAAAGTCAGATGTCGGGCTGTTTTGTTTCCGGCCCGACGCAACATCCCAAAACCCTAATCCGGCGGTCCCCGCGGTGGCCAGGCTTCGACTGTCGGGGCTGAACGCCACCGAGTTAACCCGTGCGACCGGAGCGTCAAGTTTGTAGTACTTTTCGCCGGTGATTGCGTCACGGACAATTGTTGTGCCGTCGACGCTGCCACTAGCCAACACGTTACCGTCAGGGCTGAACGCCACCGACGTCACCCAGTCGGTGTGGTCTTCGATTGTGAGCTGTTTCTGACCGGTTTCAGCATCCCACAGGATAAGTGTCCCATCGAAACTTCCGGTAGCGATCGCGAACCCGTCAGAACGGTACACAACCGAATGCACCGAGTTGAGGTCCAACGTGTCACCCAACGTTTGTTGATGCGTTCCGTCGTCGACGTTCCACAACATCACTGAACCGTCGAAACTGGCCGAAGCCAGCGTCGAGCTGTCGGGGCTGAACGCCACCGAGTTGACGTTGGCGGTATGGCCGGCCAGACGATGCTGTTCGGTGCCGGTGGTGGCGTCCCACAAAATAATCGTGTTGTCGTCGCTGGCAGTGGCGACCTTGTCACCTTCGAGGCTGTACGCCACAGCGTTGACCCAGTCGTTGTGGCCTTCGACTTTACGGACAATGTCGCCGCTAGCTGTGTCCCAAAAAATGATGGAACGGTCGTCGGAGGCGCTGACCAGTTTCGAACCATCAGGGCTGAACTCGATGGCGTTGACCGAACCGTCATGGCCAGCCAACACGACCGGATCGGCGAGGCGAACCAGCGGCGGTGACAGGGTGGCTTGAGCGAAGAACGGTTGGGTCACATACGGCGGAGCGATGCGTTCGGTGACGTCGCCCGGTTCGACCGTGGTCGCTTCGGGCACAGAGATGGTTGCTTTGCTGCTGTTGACGATTTGGGCCGGAGCGGTGAACGAAGCCGGACGGTTTTGTTGAATGGCCCGTAACGCGTCTTCAACTTCGGCCGCCGTTTCGGGCCGGTCGGCGGCGTCCTTGCTGATCATCATGTCGAGCAGGTCGACAAGCTCGGACGGGATGTCGACCATCAACGGCATCGGCGGGTAACTCAAGATTTGGGCGATGAGTGCGGCGTTGGTGGCGGCCGCGAATGCGGGCCGTCCAATGAGGAACTGGCGCAGCGTGGCGCCCAGCGAATAAATGTCGGATTGACGGGTTTGGCGTTTGCCGTTTAACACTTCAGGGGCGACGTAGGCGAGGGTGTACGCGACGGCGACGGTGGTGGTTTTGTCTTCTCCCATAACGGTCGAAATGCCGAAATCGCCGAGGACAGGGTTGGCACGGGAATGGCCGACGAAAATGTTTGACGGTTTTGACGTCTCGGTGCAGGACGTGCCGGTCGTGGGCGGCTTGCAGGGCGGACGCTATTTTGATGCCGACGTCGACGGTTTCGACCCAGCTGATCGTTCCTTCGGTTTTGATTCGGTCGGAGTATGAGCCGTTGGTGAACAGCGGCATCACAATATATGGTGCGGCGTCGGTAGTGAACCCCGAGTCAAGCATGGGGAGAATGTGAGGGTGGTCACTGACTAGTTCCATCGCTTTGAGTTCGCGGGTGAAACTTTGTTGGACGGTCAGGTCGAGCGAACGGGCGGTTAAAACTTTGATGGCGACTTTACGGTTGTGTCGTTGGTCATGGGCGGAGTAGATGATGCTCGAACCGCCGCTGTCGATCTGATGCAGGTCGGTGTAGTTTTCGAGCGTGGGCAGCGGAATTTGAATCATGACACGTTGACGCCGCCTGCGCCGCTGGTTTCTGCCTGCACCACGTTCCTGCCCGCTTCCAACCTCACCAGGGAACCTACTTGGCGGAGGTAAACGTCCGCCTTGGAACAGTTTAGGCCTGTAACTGTGGGTAGCGGTAAAGAATCCTTCACATGCTCGTCAAGTTATGAGGGCGCATATCGGGGATTGACCAGCTAAGGTTTAGGGAGCCTTTCATGGGGCTGTAGCTCAGTTGGCTAGAGCGCCTGCTTTGCATGCAGGAGGTCGGGAGTTCGATTCTCCCCAGCTCCACAAGGTAACACCAGGTCAGGCGGCTTTCGAGTCGCCTGACCTTTTGCATTTTCGGCCGCTGGTAGCCACGTTGGTAGCCTGAGGGTTACCGGAACTTGATGTGTTGTTCCGGTTCATAGTTGACAGTGTGACTCCGGTAGGTGGTTTACACTTTTAGGACTGGTTCCGGTTCCTGGGCGACAGTGGTTCCGGTACCTGTTTGACAGTTTTGTGTTTCGTTTTGCTTGGGGTCTCCTTCTTTTGGTGTGGTCGTGGTTGGCCATTGTTACCTGGGGAGGCGTCTAGTGTTGGTGGAGTTGAGCGTTGTGGAGCAGCGTCTGGCAGCGGTGAAGGAAGTCCTGGAGGGCGGGGCGACCGTTGTTTCGGTTGCCGGGCGGTATGGGGTTTCGCGTCAAACGGTGCATGTTTGGTTACGGAAGTACGCTGATGCCGGGTTGCGGGGTTTGGTTGATGAGTCGTCGGTTCCGTTGTCGTGTCCGCATCAAATGTCGCCTGAGGTTGAGGTGCTTATTGTTGAGTTGCGCCGCTCGAACCCGGGCTGGGGACCCCGAACGATTGTTCATCAGCTGGCTGCGCAAGGTGTTGATCGGGTGCCGGGGCTTTCGTCGGTGTACCGGTGTTTACAACGCCACGGGTTGATTGTTCCGGAGGCGAGGAAACGGAAACGGGCGGATTATAAGCGGTGGGAACGTGCCCGGTCGATGGAGCTGTGGCAGATGGACATCGTTGGCGGTGTCATGCTCGCTGATGGTTCGAAGGTGTCGATTGTGTCGGGTATTGATGATCACTCGAGATTCATCATTTCAGCTCATATTGTTGTCTGGGCCCAAGCAAGGCCGGTGTGTGAAGCGTTAGCGAAAGCAATGCGCCTCTATGGTGTCCCGGCCCAGATTTTGACGGATAACGGGAAAGTGTTCACGAACCGGTTCGGCCGCGGGACTGGTGAGGTGTTGTTTGACAGGATTTGCCGGGAGAACGGGGTGAAACATATTCTGACGGCTCCTCGTTCGCCGACCACTACCGGCAAGATCGAACGGTGGCATAAAACGTTGCGGTCCGAGTTTTTGAACGGGAAAGTATTCGCAGATGTTGTTGAGGCGCAGGCCCGGTTGGATGAGTGGGTGGCGCATTACAACACAGTTAGGCCGCATCAAGGGATCGGGATGGTCACACCCGCAACCCGGTTTGCGTTAGCCGGCACCGGGTCGCCGTCACCGGATCTGGTTGTTCCTCCGAAAGTGGAAACGAGTTCCGATATCGGGAGGCCTGTCGCGACTCGGAAGGTCGGCAAGCGGGGTTTGATTAGTTTCGCTTCGACCCAGTACAAAGTCGGTCGCTGGCTGGCGGGTGAAACTGTTGAGGTGGTTTGTGAGAACGGGCTTGTCCATATTCGCCATGCAGGAGCCCTGATCGTTACCCACGCAAGGCGGCATCAAGCGGTGAGCGAACGCAAAGCCATGCGCCGTAACGCTAAACCAAAACCAGCGACACCGATTCCGAGGCCATCACCTTCAGCCGTGTCTGTGACTCGCAAGGTCGATTCGGGTGGTTGTGTTTCGTTCGCCGCGACGAGTTATCGGGTCGGTTCGAAATACAAACGGCGGCGGGTCCAAGTCGCCGTGGTTGGTGACACGGTTGAGATTTCGGTTGGTGCAGAACTCATCCGGAAACACCCGGTGCGACATGACCGGACCCGTGAGCATGGCGCGCTCGCTAACCCAGGCGGACGGTCAAACCGAAGCAACGCCGCCTAAACCCAAACCCATAACCGACTGTAAGGTAGGTACCGGATACACACTGTCAGGAACCAACCGGAACTTGACAGTTACCGGAACTTGACAGGTTAACGGAACTTGGCAGTTGAACTTGAAAGGGTCGGATCGAAGTAACAAGTACCTGCGGCAGCGAGTGCACTAGAATTTCGGCCATGACCTCAAAGCCTCAGCCGAAACAAAGGTTCGATTTGAGTAACGATCTCTTTAGCCCGCGGAACCTCGTTATGGGCGTTCTGATTGTTGCAGTAGTTGGAACAATCGGCTCTTTGATCGGAAAGATACATCCCTGGTTTCCGACGAACTCGTTTGGAAATACGGGCGAGTGGGTTGGCGGGGCGGCTGCCGTCGCAGCAATATTAGCCTTGGGACACGAAATGGCTTTAGAAAAAGTATCAGCGTTAGAGCGCAGGGCGGAAGAGGAACGCGAACGAAGACGGCGCATCAGCGCAGTTGTGTCCCGAAGAAGACGACCAACGCCCGGATCAGTCGATACTCAAGCCTGGGCTGAAAGCTTGATAAATATTCTAGACCCCACTAAGGACGCAATTCTCATGGATATCGCGACGCTGCATATCGAGATACCCAAACAACCTTCAAAATGGCAGAACTTCGAGCAGATGAACTTCATAGACTATCAGGCCGAACTATTGCGACTGGCTCACAGATTAGTCGACCATTACATAGAAGATAGACCTGTTTCACCCGATATTGGAGAAGAGGCAGAATCACTTTTTGAAATAGCAGCCATCTCTGAACACCGCCACTCCTTTTCCAAAGCTATCTCCGCGCATAACTCGTTGCACGACTTCACTCAGGCCGACAAGCTATTCGGTCTCGCTAAAGCAGCCGGGCCACACGATAACCTACTTCGACGACTAGAAGATTCCAAGATAGAACTAGCTGAGAATTTTTCTGGAAATCGTCAGAAATATGAATACGAACTGCTCGCGTTAAAGGAGGCTCTCAAATATCAAGCGCCCGAACTCATCAGCGAAAAGGACCTGTTCAACGCCATCGGAAATCGCAAGATCGGATCGCTCAGCACTCCGTTTAGACTCATTTTCGATCCCCCTGAGGAGTAAAATTATGCGGTAATTCTCTTCCTCGCCTGATCACCACCGGACCCAAACTGGCCGAATTTCAGGCGCTCGGCTACTTCGCCATTATCAATCTTCTTTACAAGGCCGGCGAAGAACCAAACCCGTGCCATCTTGACTTCAGGCGACTCTCTCCAAGTATTTGCGCCGCAGTTATAGAATCGCTGGCCATTCAAACTGGAGAAGGTGCAGCTTGGGAAGAATTCCGTCAAGCCCTCAAGGACGGCGACACCTAGCATTAACTTCGGCGCACTACCGAAGAACTCGTAGTGGTTTCTGAACATCCAGTGTCACGCCGTAGTGACCCTCGTCTCCGCCTCTGCGCTTCCAACCACCAGTGACCGTTGCCCTACATGTGGCAGCTAAACCCCGAGAATCTAGTTGGCTGATAATTTTATGCCACTGAGCAGTATCGCCCTTAGGAATATAGCCAACGTGTTGACTTCCGAGATAAACGGCCACTGCATTTTTGTCATACTCATTGTTCGGCTCGAGTTGAAGGTTTGCGGCGAATTCAGTCCGTTCAGGGCCATTCGAAGTCTTCGCTCCCGCTAAACGACGGATCTTATGTTGACGATAACTTTCGCCGCTAACCTTTTGAACACCGCCACCACGAATCGTCAACTCGACCTCAGCCAAATCGTGCGAAATTTCTTGAGAACTAAGTAACGTTGTGATCTTTTTCCGAAGAGACATACCAGTTATTCGACCAAAATTCGGAAAACTGAAACTTGCCGAGAATTCGGAAATATCATCAAAAACAAGCGACACCGCTGCATCTGACCACAGACCAACGAGGCTCGCTAGCGGTCAGAGTCGTTTGAAGTAGCGGTTGCGGATTCGGTTGGCGGATTTTGGGTCGCCGCTTTCGCCCAGGGCGATTGCGATCGCCTTCCAGGATGCGCCGGACTCGCGAGCTTTTTCGATTCGAGAAACTAGCTCGTCGGTCGACCGATCCATCCCGGCGAACCATGCGACCTGTTCAAGCTCGCTAAGATCTTGACCGTCCTCTTCGGATCGGCGGGCGAACTCGGTTCGGGCAGCCTCGCGCAGATCATCACAGTGTTGAGCGAACTCATCTGGAATCTCTTCTGGCGGCTTACCCATCTTGCCCACATCATCAATCTACCAACCACTAAGCCAAGCTATTGTTGACACTTACTCTACGACCTGGTAGGGTAACAAAACAAGAACGAGCCGAGGAGCTGCTACGAACAGCTCACCCGGCTCTAATCCGTACCCCTGAAACAACCAGGAGCAGGACTAGTGACTACTTTACCGCGCCGAACTAGGCGTCGACTTTTCGTACCCGTAAACGAGCACGTCGACCGGTGGGAACTCGCTCGACACAACGAACAAACCGCCTACCGGCAAGCCGCCACACGCCACCAGCCCGGCAGTTACCGGATACGGCCATCAGCCAAAAAACTTGCAGCCGTCGCCGCACTCACAGCGGCGCCAACAAGCCTAGCCATCGCCCTCGCCACCATCCCGATCGACACGATACTCGCAGGCGCAAGCCTCATCTCGGCGGGGTCCGCAGCCTGGCTCCTGTCTCGACGGGCAACCCGAAGTGCAACGGAGGGGCGGCAGAACAACCCCGCCAACAGCGGCGAACGAACCCGACTAACCGCCGGAACCACACGATGAGTCCGGCCAGCGTAACGACGTCGACCCTCGGGCCGGACCAGGCGGAGCGGCCGCCGAAGGCGGAAAGCGCAGCCGACCGACCGGCCCACGCCGCGCCAACCGACAACGAAATCAACAGCACATCCGACAGCGCAACCAACGGCGACGATGCAGTCTTGGTTAGACACGAATTATTTGTACCCTCAACGGCCCGCCGAGCAAAACGCAAAGATTTCGGCTGGCTCGCCCGCCGCTACAACGCCGACCTCTTCGGCGACAAATCCCGCATCGGTAAATGCGCCCGCTACCTGACCGCCAACCAAGTCGCCGTGAAACGCCACACCGACGGCGGCGTCCACACGTCAGGCCTCCAACAATGCGGCTCGATCCACGCCTGCCCGCCATGCGCCGCCAAAATCCGGGCCCAACGAGCCTGCGACATCGAACAAGCCTGCAAAGCCCACCTCAAAACCGGTGGCGGCCTAGCGTTCCTAACCGTCACCCTCCCCCACACGTTGGGCGACACGCTCACCGAACTGTGGGACGCCGTAACCAAAGCATGGTCGACCGTCATCGGCGGGTCACCGTTCCACGGCACCAAACCCAAACCTGGCACAAAAGGCAAAACCGGGGCGAAAGCCACGTTCGGGATAACCGGCTTCATGCGAGCATTCGACCTAACCCACGGCGCATCGGGCTGGCATCCGCACCTGCACATTCTGGTGTTCACCGACCGGCGTATAACCGAATGCGATGACGAGTTCTGGCAACTCAAAAACTGGTTCCGACGCCGGTGGACGGCCCGCATCAACAAACTTACCGGCCGCGACGTCAGTCAAGAATTTGGGATACGGCTCGACTCGGTCAAAGACGACAAAGGCATAGGCCAGTACGTTTCGAAAGTCAACCACGAACTCGCCCGAGGCGACCTGAAATCGGCCCGAACCGACACGTCACGAACCCCGTTTCAAATACTGGCCGACGCCGTGTTAGACGGCGACACCGAATCACGCGAACTGTGGGTCGACTATGTCGAAGCGTCGCACGGTCGGCAGCTGATCACCACATCGGTCGCCATCAAACGGCGGTACCTGACCGACGAAAAAACCGACGAAGATATCGCCAACGCCGAACAAGAAGGCACCGTCGAAGCGTTCATCACCGCCGACCTGTGGCGGCGAATGCGGAACCGGCGAGACAACCTTACTGGGGCGTTCCTCGCCGAACAGCAACGCCACGGCCTCCACACGTCGCTGCACGTGTTACGGCGGTTAGGCCCGATCAAACTGGTCGACCGGCCCGGTTCGCACATCCCCGTTATCGACCTCGCCTGACGCTCGCCGTCTAACCCAAACCTCGGTCGGGCCTACGTCGACGCGCCCGCTACCTGCCGGTGCGCCGCTGCGTGAATAACGCTCGACCTGTTGAAGCGCTCTCTATCAAATATCCATCAATTGAAAGGCAAAGCAAAACTATGAACACGTTAAACGAATTGAAGCTCGACTCTTCCGACTTGAAGTTTCGCTACTCGGGAACGGCCGAACATTTCGAATGGAACGACGGCACCCGAGCCGAACACCAAACCCACGACCCCGACACCGGCCACCCGCTATGGAAAGTGCGGGTAACCATCATCGACCCGATAGCCGAAGCGACGTCGACAGCTACCATCACGGTGCCGTCGTTGACGCCGCCGACCGCTCCGTTCGATTCCGAAATTTGTTTCGACGGGTTGACCGTCAAGTTCTGGTTGATGAACGGGACGATGGGCCAGTCGTTCAAAGCCGACGCCATCACCACACCAGATACGACAGCCTCAACGTCTACTTCGTCCAAATCGTCGAAAGCTAAAGCGTCGGCGTAGGCCGAACCGTTCGCTTGAACCGACCGGCACCGGCGGCCAGAAAAGGAAAGACAGCGCATGTATGTCATAACGTTTCTAACTAAAAAGTATGCACGAACAGCACAGATGGTTCTGGCTGCCCGGTGGGTTGGTCATGTCGTGGCCGGTCGACCGTGGCTCGTATTTGCAGGCTGGTTTACGTTCACTGCCGGGGCGAGCACCGGTGTGGTCATGGTCGTTATCGCTGAAGCGTTGCTGATGTTTGTGGCTCCGGCGTCGTTCCGGCGTTGGCGTGATGCGTGGGCGTTTCGTCGACGCTGGCCGGTGCTGTGGGCGTCAGCCCAGAAACGGCGGCCCGACGATGTTGCTGTCGGGAAGCACGGCCCGGTTCGACCGATGACGGTATGCCCCCGGTTGCCGTTGTGGTCGGGCGACGGGTTCTACCCTCGGGTTACCGACGTAGCGGCGCTGTTTGTGGTGAAGCCCGCTAGCGGTCAGACGTTGGCCGACGTGGCGCAGCTCGGGCAGGTTATCGCCGCTCAGGTTTCGTCCATCAGTAACGTCGCCGTCGAGTTCGACACGGCTACACAAACGTCGGGTCGGTTACTGGTTACGTTCGTCGACGTGTTCGAAACGTCAGAGGCACCACGATGGGACTAGAAACCAAAAGACTAAAAACCGAACGACTACAAATCGAACGACTACAGATCTGTTCGCTTGGTCGGTGGGCTGATGGTTCACCTGTCGAGCTGGCTTGGCCGTCACCACATATTTTGGTGTCGGGAACGACAGGGGCAGGCAAGTCGGGGTGGACGTCATCGATTATCGGGGCGTTAGCCGACCAGCCGGTGGCTATGTTCGGCATCGACATGAAGTCGGGTTTAGAGCTGGCCCCGTGGGCGGGCCGGTTCAACCACATCGCCGAAACCCCAGCCGACGCCACGCAACTATTGGTGACGTTTCGGGCCATGTTAGAACAACGCAACCAGCTGATTAAACAACACGGAGCGAAGAGTTGGCGGCCGCCATTTGGGCCGGGTCTGTTGCTTGTGGTCGACGAGTTGGCTGAGCTTGGTTCGATGCCCGCCGACGTGTTAGTTGCCGCGATCGCTTCCGACGCCGGGGATCGGCAGTCGACGGCCGAGGTTCGTCGGGCTCGTGACGAGTTGGCGTGGCGGCAGGCGTTGTTGGGTTCGTTGGCCCGGTTGAGTCGGGCCGCTGGGGTGACGATTATCGCGGCGACGCAGTATCCGTTGGCGAACATTGTGGGTTCTGATTTGCGTTCGAATTTGGGTGGGCGTATCAGTTGCCGTCAAACGTCGCGTGAAGGTATCGACATTGGGTTGGGTGCCGGGTGGCGTGAAACGATAAGCCCGCAAGACATTTCGCCTGCGACTCCAGGCGTAGCTCACCTGTTGGGTGTCGGCGGGGCTCGACGGCCTCGGTTGGCGAAAGCCCACCACGTGACCATGCACGAAATCGACCGTCGGGTTCGGGCGACCGAACCGGTGAAGCGGTTATGCGCCGACTATCTCGCCCGCTTCGATGTCGGCGTTTAGCCGGACCTTTCCGGCCTCGGGAGGTTTCAACCCTCCCCTATTCACATCATCTACAGAAGGGTTTAAGCTATGGAAAGTCATTTGTTGTACAGCGTGAACGAGGCAGCCGAACAGCTGCGCATAGGCCGCTCGGCGTTATACGAGCTAATCAACACCGGGCGTTTACGTAGCCTGAAAATAGGTAACCGGCGGCTTATCGCCCGCCGTGACCTTGAAGCGTTTATAGCGTCATCGCTCGACGCTGACGCGTCAGTTCCGGTATGAGTCGGCGGTCGCCTAACGAAGGCTCTATATACAGAACCGAGCATGGTTGGACGGCCGAGGTTTCGTTGCGGGGTTCTGATGGTCGGCGGGTTCGGCGTAAACGTCGGGCCCGTACCCGCACCGAAGCTAACCGTCTGCTGCGCGAGATGAAAACCGATTTGGCTGCGGGTGGTTTGGCCGATGAGCGTCGACGGGTTACCGAAGCGTTGGAGGCGTACTGGCAGATGCGGCAGGGTAAAGGGTTGGCGGCGAAGACGTTAGAGCTTGACCGGTGGATGCTCGACCTGATAGCTGCCGGGTTGGGGCGTCGACGGGTTTCTAAACTGACGGTGGCCGATTGTGACCAGTTCTTAGAGACTGTTGCCGCTGGTTTGTTGGTTGACGGTGTTCGGCGTAAACCGTTGGGGCGTACGTCGTTGAGTCGTCTACGGGGCACGCTTATTGCCGTTGTCCGCAACGACGTTCGTCTTGGTTTCGTGAACCGTAACTTGGCTGAGCTGTCGGTTTTACCTGCCGACCTTGCCGCCCGTGTTGAACGCCGGGCGTTAACGGCCGACCGTTTAGCTTCGTTATGTTCGGCCGCTGATGGTGCTGTTGGGGTGTTGATTGATTTGGTTGGCCGTAACGGTTTACGCCCGGCTGAGGCTCGTGCCGTTCGCTGGTCGTCCATCGACTTTACGGCGGCGACGTTGACCGTTTCGAAACAGATGAACTCGTCCGACGAGCTGGTTGCGCCGAAGACGAAGCGAGCCGGTCGCACAATCCGCGTCGACGCTTCAACTCTGGCTCGTCTCGAAGCCTGGCGCTCGGTTCAGGTCGACCTTCGCATCGCAGCCGACGTGGGTTGGCATAACCTCGACATCGTGGCATCGACCGCGTCTGGCACGCCCGTCCAACGCAACAATTTCAACCGCTCACTCCGGGCACTATGCACCAACGTCGGTATCGAGCCTGCGATCTCACCCTACGAGCTACGCCACACCGCTATCAGCCTTCAAGCCGAAGCCGGACACTCAGCCTGGCAAATAGCCGACTGGGCCGGAACGTCCGAGAAAATGATCTCCGACGTCTACCGCCACAAACTCACCACCATCTCCACCCTCGGGCCCGCTGGCTAGCGATCGGCTCAGCTCCGCTATTCGGATTCAGCCCTGGGGTTACAACCTTCGTCGTTAGGCTCGATCAAGAAAACGGCTGTATTCTTACTAAAGAAAGGCGTGTCTACATCTGAGAGCGTCACGGCGGTACTACATTTTTCACCAACGAACTCACGTTCACCAAGACCGTTAAACTCCAGTTCGACCTCTTCTTCCGGAGGTCGCAAAAGTGCTGTGGCAGAGACGCTCCTCTCCGAGGCAATCTTGGTTGCGGCGAGGCGCACATCGCCCGAGCCAACAGAAACGAAGTCGCCGCTCGAGAGCACCACAATGCAACCATCTAGAGGAAGCTCTTCAGAGTCCGAACAAGCAGGTCCGATATCGTTTCGCTCTTGTTCTATTTCTTCAACGGTTGGCCCCTCAGGGGTAACAGCATCAGCTGCTTCATATGCCCGAGGGGCGATTGCAATGCCGAACCCGATTAGGGTCGCAACTGTAGCAACTATGCCAACTCCAGTGGCTATTGGTGTTCGTAGCCGTTCGGTAAACTCGCTCTTTGTTTCGTCTTCGATCAAACTAACCCCGCACTACAAGACCTCGACCAATATTATGACTAGATGTGAGACTAGCCCCACGGGGTATAAAAGTACATTTGGTTGACAGTCAAGGGTCAATATTTAGCTGTCATACCTGTCTGCTAGACTTGCAAGCATGAGTGAAATTAGCAGCTCCTCGAAGAGGTTTCTTGAGGCAACGCCTAAGCAGCGTAGCGAATACTTCGAAACCGCTCGGGTACGAGATCGAAACGATTTGCCGCCCGAAGTTCGCGCTGCGTTCGAAAAAGCCGATCAAGAGATGGCCGAAGAATGGGACGGCAAGATACCTGAACCCACATCTATCGATATGCGTTCAGACACCAAAGCCAGTTGACCTCGCCGGACTGGCGAGAAGTCAAATTATCACCACGAGTACTTGATCGACTTAGGTTAGCAAACCAAGCCGCAGGGTTCCCTTCAACAGATGAAGAGATTGCACGGCATACCATCGGGCACGTCATTGAAGGCTTCCGCGAAGAATGGGACACCCTTCCGAGCAGTCCAGACGGCGTACGGCGATTAGACTTTTACGGCGACTACTACCCAGCCCTAATCTTCTACGGAGTTCTTGAATCGACACGCATCTACCATCTATCGCTAGTCGAAGAAACCGTCAAGATAATCGATGTCCGAATCGTCGATACACCAAGGAAACCCGAAGACTTCGATGAGTGAAATGAGAGCCAAACTGGTAGCCAACAGCCTCACACCCAGATAAACGCCAGCGACCTGAAGCAACCACAGCACCCACTAAACGAGCCACCTACACCCTCCAGCGAACAGCGTTTTCTCGCTTTGCATGCAGGAGGTCGGGAGTTCGATTCTCCCCAGCTCCACAGGCTAAACA
>JAHDCC010000018.1:51396-81872 GCA_020630065.1 Acidimicrobiales bacterium | reverse complement strand
TCGTGAGGGTGGTCGTACTGTTGGTGCTGGCCGTGTCACTAAGATCAACAAATAGTAGAACTCGCATAATCTGAAATCCGACAGGAGCCTCGGCCTACGGGTCGAGGCTCCTGTCGTTTTATGCGTATTCGCTAGTCTCGACACACAAACTGACGGCCTCAACCATGTGCTTCATCTGCACTTCCCAGCCCAGTTCACTTAACCGTTCCCGGCAGGCCACAATCTGACGAAGTCGAAGATCAGGGTTCTCGTAGAGCCTGAGCCACACATCAGCCAAATCGGTTGCGTCCCCCGACTCGAAGTACACAATCTCGGTAGGAAAAAGCTGTTCGGTTGCTCGAAGCCGAGAAGCCGCCACCGCCACCCCTGCCAACATGTAGTCGTACATTTTCAGCGTGTGAACCAGATGCGAATACGGATTCGCTACTTGCGCCACCACCCCAATATCAGCGTCCGCTAAAAGCTGAGACAGTTCCAACTCTGTAAGCCAACCATCAAGCGAAACAACATCGGACAGGTCACGCTCGTCAATCAATGTAGCAATCGCCTCGGCGTGGGTTCCACGGCCAGGCAAATGGACCGACAGGCCAGGCAGCTTGTCTCGAACGATTGCCGCCGCTTCCACTATCGTTTCGTGGCCGTAGCGTTGCTCAATCGTGCCGTGACACACCACAACAAATCGACCGTCACCGGCCTTTCTCGAACGCGCGCAGCCTGGGAACGGCGGGGTTGAATTGAGCACCACGTGTAGGTTTGCGGGGTCTGCGCCCTGATCGAGATACGACTGACGGTGCGGCTCAGTCACACAGAAAACGACGTCAGCAAATCCGATACTCCTCATTGCCACCCAGCCAGCAACGGACGCCAAAACAGTCGACCCGGTCTTTGCGACACATAACTCTCGGGTAGGTTCTTTCAAAAACAGGCCGACCTTTGCCCCAAAGATTTTTGGTATCAACGCACAAAACACCTGATGGTCGGGCAAAGAGTCAACCTGTACGTAATCGAAAGCCTGCTTTCGAGTTTCCTTTGCTAACCAAAAGGAGCAGAAAATAAACCAGGCCACATATTCGAACACGTACCGCGGCGCAGAACCACGTTTCTTGCGGATCGGCGCTAAGACGACTGTAACTCTCGGATCAATCTCATCCAAGGAACCGTCGCCAGCTAACATCAACAGGTGGACGTCAAACCCTGCGTCGGCCAACGCCGTCGCCTCACGAATACCGTGTTTGTCGTCCTGTTGGAATCGCACCACGGCAGCCCGTTTCGAAGCCTCGTGCTTTCTAAACCTGGCCAATACTCGTTGAGCTAGTGCTGTACCTGGCATTCAATTCCTCCTGCTAACAGAATCATCACAGCGGGGTTAGAACATCTAGCCGCTGGACCGGAGACGACGTTAGCACACCTCAAGTAGACGGATTGAGGTGTTGTTTACATATACCCGCAAGAACCGAATGCGTTTGGATCTTGACGCTTCAAGATTGGGCATGCAGCAGTAGAGATAATTTACCCACATGCCCAGATGCGTCTTTCGGCCTGAACTAGCTTGACGACTGCTCAGCCCACTATTGGGGGATAGCAGCCACGAGCTGAGTCGTTTAGGTAGCTCTACGAATAGGCGGTAGTGACATGACAAAGCCTGTGCGCCGGCACGTACTTCTAATAGTTGAGAATGCGCCCGTTCCAGTTGACCGCCGGGTTTGGAGCGAAGCGACCACCCTCAAAAAATCTGGCTACGACGTCTCGGTTATCTCGCCGATGCTTAAAGGCAAACCAGCTAGACGACGCGAAACAATCGACGGAATCGATATCTGGCGATTTGCGATGCCGTTCGGGGGAAGACGTAAACGAGACTTTGTTTTTGAATACGGCTGGGCGATTCTTGCCTGTCACCTGCTGGCGTTACGAGTTTGGTTTCACAAACCGTTTGGTGTCATCCACGTAGCAAACCCACCCGACCTTTTCTTTGGACTCAAATGGATCTTCGGGTGGCGCGATGTTCGATTTATTTTCGACCAACACGATCTGGCCCCTGAACTATACGAAAGTAAGTTCGACAAAGTATCAAACAACTTCATAAGCAAAACGCTGTCTTGGTTTGAACGTCAAACCTACCGGGCAGCAGACGTAGTTCTTGTAACCAACGAATCGTACCGTCGACGGGCCCTATCGCTCGGCCATGTCGACGACGACCAGATTTACACTGTCCGCAACAGCCCGGACGAACGAACGTTTTATCCACGACCCTCGAACCCGGAGCTCAAAGCCGGTCACGACCATCTTGTGGTCTTCGCCGGAACAATGGGACATCAAGACGGAGTCGACGTCCTGCTGAAAGCAGCACACCACATTCGCATCGTCCGCCAGCGAACAGACGTGTTATTTGTGCTTATGGGAACAGGCGACGCATGGGACGAACTTCAACAAATCCACGCCGACTACGCCCTTGGGACTGGCGTACGGTTTACCGGATTTCTCGACGACCAAGAGATGCTCGCATACCTTTCGACCGCCGACATAGGGGCAGCCCCCGACCTGCCGGGCCCTCTGAACTCGGTATCGACAATGGTCAAAACCATGGAGTACATGGCAATGGGTTTACCCGTGGTGAGCTTCGACTTAGAAGAGTCTCAATTCTCGGCTGGGCAAGCCGGCCACTACGTCGAAACCCAAACACCGGAAGCTTTTGGCGAGGCAATCATCGACCTGTTGGACGATCCAGCGAGACGACAACACATGTCAGACATCGGCCAAGCCCGAATTTCGGGGCCGCTGTCATGGAAACACAGCACAGAAAATCTACTAGCGGCGTATGAATCGGTGGGCAAAGATGACTGATTCGGCACTAACCAACCAAACAAAGGACAACTTGTGAACGGAGCAACTCAACCATTGCAGATCGGCGTTGTCGGCTGCGGATATTGGGGGTCGAAACACGTACGCGTTTTGGCATCGATCCCGGGAATCGAAGTATCCCTCATCGATCGAGACGAAACACAGCGAAACGCCATGGCAAACAGCTACCCGGTCAAATACTCGGCAGCATCACTCGAGGAGGTGCTCGACAAACTCGATGCCATCGTCATCGCAACGCCACCAACAAGCCACTACGCGTTAGCGAAACAGGCGTTACAAGCCGGTGTGCACGCGTTAGTTGAAAAGCCGCTAACCACCAACGTTGAGCGGGCCGTTGAACTGCTTGAACTAGCGGATCGGCGTGGCCTCTGCCTGATGGTAGGTCATACCTTTGAGTTCAACCCGGCGGTCTGGAGCCTGGCCGACGCCATCAACGAACCCGAATTTGGAAAGGTTCGATACATAAACTCGGCTCGGCTCAACCTTGGCCTGTACCAGCAAGACGTAGATGTTCTGTGGGATCTCGCCCCACACGACATCTCTATCCTCAACTACATTCTCGGCTCTCGGCCATCGTCGGTTTCTTCGTGGGGTCTGAAGCTAATGGCTGATAGATCCGACGTCGCCTACCTGTCCCTTCGCTACGACGAACTTGATGTCAGCGCCAACATTCATGTCAGCTGGCTCGATCCAATGAAGGTGCGAAGAACGACTGTTGTCGGTGAGAATCGTATGGCCGTCTACGACGACATGGCCGAGGAACGTATTCGAATATACGAAAAAGGTGTTAAGGCCGAAGGCCAGTCGGGAACCGTTCAGGCAGAAGTGCCGATGAGCTACCGGCACGGGCCGATCGTGTCACCGTTTGTCGACTTCAAAGAACCGCTTCGCTTAGAACTCGAAGCATTCAAAACCGCTATTGAGACCAACAGTCGTCCAGCCACAGACGGTCGAAGCGGACTCGATGTTGTGGCCGTGCTCTGCGCCGCCGAGGTTTCCGACCGTACCGGACAGTGGGTTCCCGTCTCCTACGGCGACGAACCATCGATCGACCTTCGAGAACCCGACGCCTGCTCGGTCGATGATCGAGTGTTGAGTGGTGTCGCCCAAACCAGCGCATTCGGTGTGAACGAAGGAGCGATCTGATGAAAGCCAAACCAATCCAATTTCTGGACCTTCGCCAGTCTCACGAGACTATTCGCGCCGGGCTGACCGAACAGTGGGACAACACACTAGACACAAACGGCTTTATCGGTGGAGCCAGCGTCACCGTATTCGAAAAAGCGTTTGCCCGGTACTGCGGGGTAGCCCACGCAGTCGGGGTAGCTAACGGAACAGACGCACTTGAACTTATCCTCACCGGTTTAGGTATCGGACAAGGTCACGAAGTTATCGTTCCCGCCAACACGTTCATCGCCACAGCTGAAGCCGTTGTCCGAGTTGGCGCAAAACCGGTATTCGTGGACGTCGACTCAGCGACGGCGTTGTTGACCGCTGATCTAGTCGAAGCCGCCATTACAACACGAACTGCTGCGGTGATGGCCGTCCACCTCTACGGCCAGATGGTTGATATGGAAAGGCTGCTAGAAGTAACCCGCCCACATGGTATCGCCGTGATCGAAGACGCAGCCCAAGCCCACGGAGCCACATGGAAAGGAAAACGTGCTGGCTCATGGGGAATTGCGGCCGGTTTCAGTTTCTATCCAGGGAAAAACTTGGGCGCTCTCGGCGATGGGGGTGCAGTGACAACCGACGATCATGCATTAGCCACAACGATTCGGTCACTCGCCAACCACGGCCGGGCCGAACACTCTAAATACGAGCACGACATCGTGGGGCGAAACTCTCGCCTAGACGGATTACAAGCCGCACTACTTACCGTCAAATTGGATGAGCTCGACAATTGGACCAAAGGCCGACGCGGAGCTGCCGCTCTCTACGACCGGCTTCTGCCCGATTCGTTTGTTCCGATCACCCAGGCCGAAGAAGCAGTCGGTGTCTACCACCTTTATGTGATCCGCAGCGAGAAGATCCCACGTCAGGTTGTGGCCGACGCGTTGAGTGACAACAACATCGGCTGGGGAATTCACTACCCAATCCCATGTCACCGGCAGCGTCCGTACCAGAACCACGTCATTGAACACCTACCGGTGACCGACACACAATCTTCTCAGATACTTTCGCTACCCATGCATCCGCATCTAACCAGCGATGAGATCGAACGTGTATGCGACGTGTTACGAGGGTTGGAATAAAAGATGGCGACCGCCGCCAAACGTCCGCAGAGTGTTGTTCAACGATGGCTACCGATTCTTCTGCTCGGTGCCATCGTTGGATCTGGGTCTACTTGGCTGACCCAGGCAGATCACGAAAAGTGGTTGGCCACAGCCGAGATCCAAATCAGAGACGCTGGTGTATTGCCCGACACCGCTGCGGTCATGTTGCAAAGCCCGTCGACGTGGAGGGAAATAGCTGCGGCTGAAAATGTTGAAACCGACGAGTTTCTTCGATCGATTGATGCCGCACCGGTCGGACAAAGTGCGGTGGTTAAAGTCAGCTACAGCAGCGCCGACAAATCTCAAGCTAGTCGGATCGTTGAAGGGGTCGTCGAGTCGTTCGTGGACCGCTCAGCTCCGCCTCCGATCGACGAACAAATCAATGTCATCGACCAGCATCTGACAACACTGCACACCCGGCGGATCGAGTTAGAGAACGGACTCGAAGAAGAAGTCGACCTCGTAGTGGCCAACCGAAAAAAGACCCGCCTTCACGCGGTCAACAGCTGGATAACTCAGGCCCAGTTATTGGTCGACGACAACAAGACGCAGTTCGCATCAAAGGCGCGTGACGTTCCCGTAGTGCTGTCGTTTAGTTCAGTAACCCGGCACCCGGAATCAACTAACCGAAACCTCAACATTGTTTGGGGTGGGCTAGTGGGATTATTGGCGGCGTCACTGGTCGGCTACGTCAGTTACCCTCCCGATGCGTCTGCTCTGCTCGCAGCTCGCCCCAACGGCACTATCAGCGAAACATCGCCAACGTATCCTCCGGTTGGTTCCGCAGCCGCCCTCGTTACTAAACGCGCCTTCGACATAGTGCTTGGAACCTTCGGCCTCGTGATCTTGAGCCCGATACTTGTCGTGCTAGCGGTAAGCGTAAAGTCCACCTCTGCGGGCCCAGTACTGTTCCGTCAAGAACGAATCGGCCACCGAGGACAGCCGTTCCTGATCAACAAGTTCCGAACAATGAACGTTGTCAACGACGATTCTGAACACCGGAAATTTGTGACCTCAATGCTGGTCGACGATGCTGACGAAGTCGCTCAAGCTGAAGACGGAATCTTTAAACTCGACGACCCCCGAGTCACCAAGATAGGAGGGTTCTTGCGTAGCTACAGCCTCGACGAACTACCCCAACTGTGGAACGTCGTGAAAGGCGAAATGTCGCTGATCGGACCGCGCCCGTCGCTGCCATGGGAACACGAACTCTACTCAAACGATCTCAAACAACGAGTTCGATCAAAACCAGGCTGCAGTGGACTGTGGCAAGTATCAGGCCACAACAAACTCACTGTCCCTGAAATGTTAGAACTCGATATCGAATACGTCGAACGATGGACAGTCGGACTCGACCTCAAAATTTTACTCCGCACACCAAAAGCTGTCTTTGGTCGCGGACATACCCGTTAAGACATCCCAAATCGTAGAAAGTTACACCATGAATCAAACACAGATGTACGCCGACGACGTAGATAGTGCTGAGATGGGTTCCGCCCAAGTCTACGGAGCAGGGAACGCCCGTCTCGAACCAGGAGCCATGCTTGGCTACCTTTCTCCCCGCGGGCGTCAAGGCCCGCTCGTCATCGGGGTAGACGCCCATATTAGAAGTAACTCGATTATCTATGCCGCCTCTGACATAGGAGACCGTTTCACAACTGGACACAACGTGGTTGTTCGAGAAGAGTGTGAGATCGGAGACGACGTTTCGGTTTGGAGCAACACGGTTGTCGACTACGGGTGCCGGATCGAAACTGGTGTTAAGATCCACTCGAACTGTTACATCGCCCAGTTCACCGTGATTGAACAAGACGCATTCATCGCCCCTGGTGTCTCGATAGCCAATGACCTTTACCCCGGCGATGACGCATCAGCGAAACTTATGCGCGGGCCACATATCGGTGCCGGAGCCCAAATAGGGGTTGGAGTAACGCTGCTCCCATACGTCAAGATCGGGGCGAACGCGTTAGTCGGTTCGGGTGCCGTTGTTACCAAAGACATTCCAGACGGAATGGTTGCAACCGGAAACCCGGCGGTCTGCACCAAAGCGGTTTCAGAACTAAAGCCCATAGACCAGCGAATGATGAGGACATTCCATGAGTAGCCAAGATGGCAAACGAAACAAACGCGACAATACCGATCAGCTCAACGACATTTTCGTTGGAGGGTTTGATCAAGAATTCGGTGACGAACTCTTTGTAGAAAACACCGACCTTGCCGACGAACTGTTCACCGAAGGTGAGCATCTAGACCAGGCGTTCATGTCTGGGACGGGAATAAACCTCGAGTCGCACTATCAACTTGAATTAGATGATGTCGGAAGTTCGCGTCGTGTAGACGATGGCGACATTGACGATGATGTAACCGACCGGCTAGCTAGTCAACGTTTAGCCAAACCGGCATACCAAGATCGAAAGCTCGATCGGTTCGATGACGACGACCATGACGTTGTTGAGGTAGAAGAACTCGTCGACATTGAAGAAGAAGAGATCTCGATCGTCGCAGAACTCATAGAAGACCCGTTAGATGAAGAACGGAATCTTCGCGAGTCGTCAAGACAGGGACGGCCCTACAGGTCTTCGAGGAAGTCAAAGCGGCCAGCCAAGAACAATCGGCGGGCGCCCACATCGAAGGTAGACACGGCGATGATCGTGTTGCCGTCATCGTCGAACCGAGCCCCTTCACCTCGTCGAATTCGCAGCCGGTTACTGATAGCAATCTGGGCGGCCATCGTAGTCTTCCCGCTAGCCGTCAGCGCATTAACCTACACCGAGGTATCGTCGCGGCCAGACAGCTGGAAGGTGCGAGCCGAAATTCAATACCGCGGTAGCGCTTGGACTGAAACACAAGACATCGCGATCCAAAGTCGGTCTCTTATCGCTCCAGTGGCTGAGCAATTCGACATTCCAATAACCGAATTCGAAAAGAACCTCGACGCCGGGCTTCTCACCGGAACACAAGTGCTGCGAATAGAATACACCAGTACCGATGGGCAGCAGGCCGAAGAGATCGTTACCGCGCTGGCGGCCAGCTACATCACCAGAACCAGCGAGTTAACCCCCGATGGAGTGTTCGAAACACTCGAAAACCAGCGAACCGAAATAGAACAATCACTTCGATTGGCGAAACGTCGACAGTCTGAGATCCCGGCCGGTATCGCATCAAAGCTGGTGGCTGAACGAGCCGCAGTGGCCGCCGAGATCGACGCACTCGAACAGCGTCTTACCGTTGTCGAATCGAAGATTCTCGATGTCAGCCTCGACAACCTTGACTTAAATGCCAACCGAGTACCCATCTTGCTTACCGAGCCGTTCCGGTTCTCTGAACCGGTCTCCCCAAACCCCACGGTTTGGGCTGGGGCGAGCTTTGTCGTCGCGGTTTTGATGAGCGGAGCCGCAGCTGCACTGGTGTTGATATATGTGTCTAAGCGAAACAAGACGTGGCTCGGAGCGTTGAAGTGAACGTAAAGACCGGTTCGTCTGTCGCAGGCGACTCGGCCACATCGGCCATATGGACGTTGTTGTCACGCATTTCGGGTTTTGGTCGGGTTGTCTTGATCGGGGCGGTCCTCGGCCCTTCGTACTTCGGTAACCTTTTCCAGCTCGCCAACCAACTCCCATGGCTAGCATTTGATCTTGCCATCGGAGCGTTACTCGGTTCGCTGCTGGTTCCTGCGCTTGTCCGCCACGTCACGAACGAAGACCCAGAATCTGTGGCGCGAGTGGCTGGCGGGTTTCTGGGCCTCATCGTGTTGTTGTTCTCTGGCATCATCGCCATCGTGCTGTTGCTACTTGGACCGATCGCCGAACTGTTTGCATTGCCGATCGTGGACCCGGCAACACGGCAACAGTTCGTGTCGACCGCTGGGCCGCTCCTAGCGTTGACGGCTCCTCAACTTATTGGTTACGGGGTAGCGATCACGGGCCAAGCCACCCAGCACGCAATGGGATATTACAAGATCCCGGCGGCTGCATCGATAGCCGAAAACGTGGTCGTGATTGCGACTCTCGCTGTCTTCGGCATCGTGTTCGGAACAGGAATCGAACTCGAACAAGTCACGACCTCACATGTTCTACTGCTAGGCGGCGGCTCCAGCCTAGGTGTAGCCCTTCACGCCGGTATACAACTGTGGGGTGTGTCAAGGCTCGGAGTCCGGCTACGTCCGCGCGCCGGATGGAACGATCCCGATGTCCGTCAGCTTGTCCGACAAGCGATACCAACCTCGGGTACCGCGTTTTTGAACGGTACTCGGCTGCTGATGTTGCTAACGATCTCGAATACGGTTCCAGGGGGAGTGGTAGCGTTTCAGTTGGCGTTGAACGTACTCAACGTTCCGGTTGCGCTTGGAGCGAAGCCGGTTGTTCACGCTTTGCTTCCGCGCCTGTCAGGGGCGTACCAGAAAGACGATATGGCAGAGTTCTCCGACCGGTATCTGCGCGGTGTTGGGTTTGCGTTCTTGTTGACGCTTCCGGCCGCTATGGCGGTAGCCAGCCTGGGATGGTTGCTGAGTGTTGGGGTAGCGGTGGGCGAGATGGATTCAGATGCTGGACGTCAGCTTCTTGCGTTCGGTATTACTGGTGTCGCTGGCGCCATCATCGGAGACGGTCTATACCATCTGGCGACGGCAGCCTCGTACAGCAGCTCGGATATGGCGGGGCCGCTTCGAGCCCAGATCATCCGTGTCGGGTTGACGCTGTTGGGTTCGGCAGCCGCGATGTTGTTCAGCGGTCCAGAGGTCGTTCTATGTCTGGCGGTTTCAATGAGTATGGCCGACTTGTTGTCTGGGCTGTATCTGCATAGAAGAGTGCGGTCGAAATTGATCGCAGGCGAGTACGGGTTGGTTCACTCGTTGAGTCGTAGTGCGGGATGCGCGTTTGTTAGTTTCGGTTTGGCTGGTTTGGTCGGGTACGCGGCTAGCTTGCTGGTCGACCCGCTCAGTGTGGTAAACGCTCTGATTATTTCTAGTTTCGCTGTGCTGGTTGGTCTCGCCGGGTTTGTGGCGGTCAGGTCTCGGTTAGATAACGAGATGCGAGGGTTGATAGACGAGGCGTTGGGTCGAGTCCAAACCGTCTCTACTAAGGCGGCGATATGACATCTTTTCCGCACGCTGCCAATCCGCACCGTACCGATCCACACGCTACCAACGTCGAAATGGTAGACGTTGTCGGGCTTGAACGTCTTCGACAGTCGCCGATGCTTCGACTTTTGCTGGTTGCGGTCTCCGCTGCTGTAGGTGGAGTGCTGGTTTCGGTAGCCGGGTTCATGATTGGCTTTGGCCTGGTTTTCGGGTTGTCGATGGCGGCAGTGGTTTGGCGGTATCCGCCCACTGCCGGATACATCATGATTGGTTTAGCTCCGACCATTGTTGGTTTCGAACGGGGGCAGGTTCTGCCCGTTCTGCGACCTAATGAGGCGCTGCTTTTCTTTCTAGTTGGGGTCCTGCTCCTGCGTTGGGGGGTCCACAGTCGTCGGATACCAACCCGGATATGGTCGCTCGATATTGCCATGGTGGCGATGGTGCTAACCGGGTTTTTGCTTCCCCTTCTCGTTCAAGTAGCGAGAAACCGTCCGCTCTTAGTCGACGATGTTCTCTATGCCGCGGTGTTTATTCGCCTGCTTTTGTTGTACCTACTTTTTCGATCTACGATCCGCACGACTCGCCAGGTAAAGATTGCGCTCGGTGTAAGTTTGGTGGTGGCATCTTTGATGGGAATTTTAGGGACAGCCGGTGCGTTAAACGTGGCCGGGCTTGGTCAACGGCTTAGCGAAACGTTCGCCCCCGGAACCAACTTTCAATATTCTCAGGGGCGCGGCATGGGGTTGATCGGAAACCCAATCGGGTACGGAGTGTACGAAGCGATTCACGCCTGTATCGCGATCGCCCTGCTTTTGTATAAACAACGACCCCGAAAGTGGCTTGTTTTGGCTGCGTTGTGTTGCACGGTCGGTTTATTCGGCAGCGCTCAATTCGGTCCGCTCCTAGCTTTTGTTGTCGGCATTACGTCGTTGGCGATAGTCACCAAAAACGTACAGGTAGTGCTGCGCTGGGCTGTCCCAATGTTACTTGTGGCGTCTGTAGTCATTATCCCTCTGTTCGGTCAGCGACTAGACCGGTTTGAAGGGGTATCACTGCCATCAGAACGGCGAGACGAAATCCAACAGGAGGTAACTCCGTCAGAACAAGGCCGAGAACTATATTTCGCCGACCCCGGTTCGAGTTGGGATGTACGGCTTTATAACTTACAGGAACTCTTTCTTCCTGAATTCAAAACTTCCGCTCATTGGGTTTGGGGAGTGACGCCACAAGCCCGCGTTTTCGCTCCGCCTACCGGCAAGGAATACGCTTGGATCGAATCGGGGATTCTCTGGCTGTTCTGGACCGGAGGGATTCCGTTGGTGGCAGCCTGGCATGGGTTCTTACTGACAGCGCTGACTATTTCCTATCGGCTGGTTCGACGAACAAACGAATTGGCGGCTGCGGTAGGAGCAGCAGCGTTCAGTTCGATCATGGCTGTCGGCTTGGCTCAGGCCTTCGACCCGCACGTCACGCTTCGGGGCACGGTCGACATTTTCTATCCGCTGCTGGCGATTACGGTTGCCGGTTGGGTTGGGTACCGGACACGGTCGACGGAGACACAAACCCACGACTAGGTTTGGCTATCGTCGGCTTCGCTGCTGCGGCGCAGAGCCAACGATGCTTCTAAACCTCCACTCGGAACGTTCCGCATTTTGAATTCTGATTCTGATCGGGCGGCGAGTGCCTGAACAATCGAAAGACCGAGCCCGCTTCCCTGCTGGTTCTGATGTTCAGCCCCCCTCCAGAAACGGCCGTACGCTTTCTCGATTTGGTCTTCCTGTAAACCAGGGCCCTGGTCGGTGACGCTTAGACGGACGTGGGAAAGACCTCGAATGACTCGTACAACCACGGTGGACTCGTTACCGTACTTGACTGCGTTGTCTATCAGGTTGTCGAGGATTTCTTCTAGTGCACCAGGTATAACCCAGGCGTAGGCGTAGTCGGGGAGAGACCATCTGAACTCGATGTTGGAAAATTCGGTGACTGGCTGCCAACTCTGAACGGTCTGTTCAACGATTGGGACCACATCGAGAACGATAGGGGTGAGGTTGCCCTCTTCAGCTTGGCTGAGTTGGATGAGCCGTTCGGCGACCATCTCGAGTCTGTCAAGTTCGGCGAGGGTTTCTTGGACCATCGGGTCTTGCTGGTTCATCGACTCGACTCGTATACGAAGAGGGGTCAGTAAGTTCCCGAAATGGTGGGATGCGCTGGCAACAAAGAGCTGCTCTCGTTGGACGCTCGCCAAAAGCTGGTCAGCTATGTGGTTGAAACTTCTTGTCAGGTTTTGCAAATCGTCTGCCCCGGAGGTTTCGGGCGCTCGTTCGTGAAAGTCTCCTTTGCTGATCCTGTCGGCGAAATACTCGAGTTGTCTAACCGGACGCATCATCCAACGAGCCAGCGGGTAGCTGCCGGCAGCTAGAAAGAGGGCGACGGTTACAAAGACCGCGAAAATTGTGGTCCACGCTCGAGAGACCTTGGTTTGGGTGAAGTCTGTCCTGGTGATGGTTTGAAGCTCGTAGGTGTCGTCGTCGATTTCGAATGTGGTCGAGGTTGGAACAAAGCCATCTACCCATGGCCATATCGTTTGCTCTGGTTCGACTACGGCGGTGGTTGACTCATCGAACCGGCTTTCGGCTTGTGGCCCGCTGGTTGCCACGATCTGATTGTTCGACAAGACTTTTAGGTATCTGACCGGAGTTGGTCCGCCATCGGGGTTCTCACTTGCCGTTGACAGCACGCCCGGAATTTCGTTCAGCTGGTTGGAGCGGAGCTGCTCGAGTTCGGCTGACACTATCGCTATATCGCGGTCTCGTTCCACACGCTGTTGTAACGATATTCGCTGGGCGGTCTCGACAGCGAGCAAGCCACCAATGATCGCGGTGAAGCCGAGAAGCGCTATGAAGAACGCTGCTAGTCGGCTTTGCATCGGTCAACATCTAGGGCGTAACCGACGCCGTGCACGGTTCGAATCATTTCGGTGTCGCCAAGTTTTTGGCGTAAGATTCCGATGTGAACGTCGACGGTTCGTGACTGTCCGGCCCAAACCGTGTGCCAGACTTTCAGCAGCAGGTCGGATCGGCTAAAGACTCTGTCGGGTTCCGAAGCTAACACGACTAGCAGGTCGTATTCTTTTCTCGCTAAATGAACCTCACGGCCGTCTATCTCGACGACGTGAGCTAACGCGTTGATTTTGAGACGACCGACTTCGATATGGTTTGATTGGCCCCCAGCTTGAAGGCCCGTTCTTCGTAGTACCGCTTCGATACGAGCCTCTAGCTCGGACAGGGAAAACGGTTTCACCACGTAGTCGTCGGCACCCTGGCGTAGACCGTTTACTCGGGCGTCGTTGTTTCCCCGGGCGGTGAGAATCACTACAGGAACACTTGACCGCTCACGGAATTTGGCGAGCACATCCAGGCCGTCCATATCGGGCAGACCCAGATCTAACAGGACAAGGTCGGGTTCGTTGGCTTTTAACGCGTCAGCCCCGTTCGCTGCTCGTTCGACGGCGTAGTCCATACGTTCCAGTGCGCCAACGAGGGCATCCGCCACTCGTTCATCGTCTTCAACTAGAAGTATTGATATCACCATCACCACTGTAGATCGGGAAGGAATCGTTGGGAAGTCTTGTCCTGAACGGCTGGAGTGAAGCCAAAAGTTGTTGACGGTTGGCATGCCGATAACCCCCAACTGACGGGGATTTTTGCGTTTGTAAGCTTTGTGTCAAGTTACTGCGATTGTTCTTCCCTGTGTGACGGCCCACACATACCATGTGGTCACACGGATCTATCTGGTTCGTGTTTGAGATCAATAAGGAGAGATAACTATGGGTAGAAGTCCGAAACTCCTAGCCCTGGGTGCAGCGTTTGCTCTAGCACTAAGCGCATGTGCATCCGGTGGTTCCTCAGCAGCAGACAGCGATTCTGGTTCTGACGAAGAAAACAACAACAGTGAATCAACATCGACATCTGGGGGTAGCGTCCTCGCAGACGTAATCGCAAACGATGTTGTTACATGTGGTACCCGAGACGCGTTGCCTGGGTTCGCGGTACTTCAAGCAGACGGAACCCACGAAGGGTTTGACAACGACTTTTGTCGAGCGATCGCAGCCGCAGTCTTGGGTGACGCAGAAAAAGTTGAGTTCAAAGATTTGGAAACCGACGACCGTTTCACGGCCCTTCAGTCAGGTGAAGTGGACGTTCTGGTTCGGAACACAACTTGGACAGCCAGCCGAGACGGGTCGGAGGGTGCCACATTCCTGGCTCCGAACTTCTATGACGGCCAAGGCATGATGGTCGCAGTTGAATCTAATTTCAACAGTTTGGAAGACATGGACGGAACAACGGTTTGTGTCGCCTCAGGAACAACGACCGAAGGTAACGTCTCGTCGGAGTTCGAACGACTCGGATTGACCGTAGATGTGCTGTCTTTTGAAAACACTGATCTGATCCAAGAAGCATTCCAGGCAGGTCGTTGCGACGGCTGGTCCTCTGACGTTTCTCAGCTCGCAGGCCTCCGAACGTCGTTCCTGAACGGTGAAGATTCGCTCAAGATTCTGCCTGGTGTCTTCTCGAAAGAGCCACTCGCTCCAGCAGTTCGAGATGGTGACTCGGAATGGGCACAAGTAGTCAACTGGGCTGTATTCGCCACCATCCAGGCCGAAGAATTTGGTATTGACTCATCAAACGTCGATGGCATGTTGGAAAGTGACAACCCGCTTATCCAAACGTTCCTAGGTGTTGAAGTTGACGGTACAGCTCTTGACCCAGGCCTCGGTTTACCGGTAGACGCCAACTACCAGGTTGTTAAACAAGTCGGCAACTATGGAGAGATTTACGAACAGCACATCAAGCCGCTCGGTCTTGAACGAGGCCAAAACAGTCAGTGGCAAGACGGAGGGCTTCTATATGCGCCTCCTTACCGCTAGCCACTAGCGATCCCCTGAAGAGGTGCTGAGGTGCTCGACCCTTAACGCTCTTCAACCTGGCCCCGTCAATGGACGGTGCTTGTCCCCCCTGGGTGTGATGGTAGCCAACGGCGTCTGCCGTCACACCCAGACTCAACTTCGAGAGGCTCTCATGAACAGTTCTGAGAAAACGCCGTTCTGGCGAAATGTGGCCGTGCTTCGTTGGGCATTCCAATTGGCGATTGTCGCCGTAGTCGGAGTGATCATCGCCATCTTGGTCAATAACTTGCTTGTCAATAGCTCGTCACAAGGTATCCCCCTAGGTTTTGGGTTTCTGTCGCAACCCGCTTCGTTTCCTATTACCGCAAACGATTTCCGAGACACCCAGCCGGTTTGGCAGGCGATGTATGAAGGTGTGCTAAACACGCTTCGTGTCGTGCTTGTTGGGTTTGTTCTCGCAACGGTCTTTGGTGTTCTCATCGGTCTTGGCCGGCTGTCAGGGAACTGGCTAATCCGCACAATTAGCACGGTCTATATCGAAATTGTTCGTAACGTTCCTCTTTTGTTGATCGTGATCTTCGCTTATCTCGGTCTTGTGTTGGAGGTCTTTCCCCGGATTGAAGACTCATGGGATCTTGCCGGAACGATTATCGTAAACGGGCGAGGTTTTTCCATACCTTGGATTACCGGGCCGTTTGTTGGTTTGTTGGCTGCGGTAGTGTTGTCGATCGCCGCTGGTCTGGCGGTCCGTCGATGGAGGCTGCGAGTAGCTGAGTCTAAAGACGAATCCGCCTACGTGGTGCCGTGGATGGCTGCCGCGATGGTAGCGGTTCTGTTCTGGGTTGGTTTCTTTGCCGGCCTCGGATTTTCGAGCCCTTCGATCGACGGGCGTAATGTGGTTGGTGGCATGACGATGCAGCCGGAATACTTCGCCTTGTTATTTGCCCTCGTCACGTACACGGCTAGCCACATCGCCGAGATCGTACGTGGTTCTGTTCAATCGGTAGCTAAAGGGCAGGTTGAAGCGAGTCAGGCGATGGCCCTCAACGGGTGGCAACGTATGCGTTACGTCATCTTCCCCCAGGCGCTACGGGTAGCCATTCCCCCACTCGGTAACCAGTACTTGAACCTGATGAAGAATTCATCTCTGGGGTTCGCCGTTAGCTACTTCGAATTAACCAAAGTAGTTACCACCTCGGTTGGTACCCGTTCTCCAGCTGTCCCTGCGTTCTTGGTTCTCATGATTATTTATTTGATAATGTCGCTCACTATTTCGGCACTCGTGAATATAGCTAACCGCAAGATGGAGGTCGTAGGTCGATGATGATATGGCTTAGAAAAAACTTGTTTCGGTCGGTTGGCGACAGTCTCGTTACCGTCATCGCAGGTTCGCTTTCTCTCTATGTGCTGTTCCGGATAGTTAGGTTTGTGGCGGTGACCGGACGATGGCAAGTTGTCGAAACCAACCTGGCATTGTTGGTCAATGGTGCGTGGCCGACCGATGAGATCGGTCGATTGTCGGCGACGATTGTATTGCTTGGGTTTCTTGGTGGGGTGGCGAGCGCGGTAGCTGGTCTGGTCACCTCAGACGTCGACAGTGAGCCTCCGACACTGTTTCAGAAAGCTCTTGATTTAGCTATACGGCTTTGGCCACTTGCCTTGATCGTCGGGCTGGTGTTGTTGCTGTCGACGACAACGGGCCCACTCCTTCTTACCGTCGGAGTTGTGGGGGCTGTCACAGTTGGTCGGCTGCTTGGTGGTTTGCTTCCCGGCAGGGTCCGGCCCGTGGTCATCGTAGTCGCGTTGTTTGGGGCGCTTGCCTCGATCTGGTTTATGAGTTTTGGGCACAGCTGGGACGACTGGGGTGGCATACTCGTCAACTTCTTCTTGGCTGCGATTTCTATTTCGCTATGTTTCCCGATAGGTGTGATTCTTGCGCTTGGTAGACGCAGCGAATTCCCGATTCTTCGAATGCTGTCCACCGTCTTTATTGAACTGTTCCGAGGGGTTCCCCTTATCGCGTTGCTATTGATGGCTAAGAACACACTCGGGTTTTTTGTGCCGCAAGAGTTTACTCCGGGTGCGGCGGTGCGAGCCATTGTTGTGTTTGTTCTCTTCACCTCGGCGTACGTCGCCGAGATTGTTAGGGGCGGGCTGCAGTCGGTTCCTAAAGGCCAGATTGAGGCTGCTCGGGCTAACGGGCTTACCCCTATCCCGACAACGTTCCGGATCGTGCTTCCTCAGGCGCTACGAAACGTGATTCCAGCGTTGGTTGGACAGTTCATTTCTCTGTTCAAAGATACGACGCTTGCCGGTGTGGCGTTAGGGTTTCTCGACTTATTAGAGGGCGGTCAAGCTATCACCCAGCAAGCAGAATTTCGAGGACAAGGGCTTGTTATCGAAACGCTGGCCTTTGTTGGGTTACTATTTTGGGCTGGTTCGTACACCATGTCCCGCGAAAGTCAACGGTTAGAATCAAAACTAGGAGTCGGTTCTCGATGAACGAACTAACTAATCAACAGCCTGTGCCGTCGGATGCCCGGGTCTTTAACGACGCAACACAATTAGCGACCAACGTCGAACCGATGATTGAGCTGCGCGGCGTGTACAAACGCTACGGTTCATTTGAAGCGTTAAAGAACATCGACGTCACGGTCGGTAAACAAGAAGTGGTGGTCGTGATCGGGCCGTCAGGTTCAGGTAAGTCGACACTGATCCGCTGCATCAATCGTCTTGAAGTTCACGACGAAGGAACCATCGTGGTTGACGGCATCGAGCTGTCCGATGACGTCAAAAAGATCCTTCAAGTCCGCCGCAACACCAACATGGTGTTTCAGAGTTTCAACCTCTACCCGCATTTGACTGTCTTGGACAACATCACTCTTAGCCCTCGGCTGGTCCGCAAACAAAGCCGAAAGGTTGCTGAGGCGAAAGCGATGGAGCTGCTCGAACGGGTCAAGATCCCTGACCAAGCGTTGAAATATCCGGGCCAGCTTTCAGGTGGCCAGCAACAACGGGTTGCTATCGCCCGGTCTCTGGCGATGGAACCCAACGTGATTTTGTTCGATGAACCAACATCTGCGCTTGACCCTGAAATGATCAGCGAAGTGCTTGAAGTGATGACCGATCTAGCTCGCAGCGGCATGACCATGATTGTGGTGACGCACGAGATGGGTTTTGCCCGGCAGGTAGCCGACCGTGTGGTCTTTATGGATTCGGGAGAAATCGTAGAAGTGGGTGATCCCGAACATTTCTTCACAACTCCTGACGAACCACGGGCACAAGCGTTTTTAAGTCAGATCCTGTAGAAGTTCACCGACCATAAACGCGACGTTGTCGTAGTTCGAAACCAGTTTCCCTTGGCACAGATAGCTCACATAGCGTGGGCTATTTGTGTTTGAGGGCTATTGGCCATTCTCGGTCACCTGGTAGGCTTATGCAGCGATCTTATGGGGGGCGTTGTTAGTGAAACTGATTATTCAGATCCCGTGTCTGAACGAAGAAGACCAGCTGCCAGATATGTTGGCTGATCTTCCCCGGGAATTGGAAGGTTTCGAAACGGTTGAGTGGTTGGTTATCGACGACGGTTCGACCGATGAGACGATCGAAGTAGCTCGACGTAACGGTGTTAACCACATAGTTAAACTTCCGCAAAACCGGGGTCTCGCCAGCGCTTTTCAGGCCGGACTTGACGCCTGTTTAAAGTTGGGCGCTGATGTCATTGTTAACACCGATGCCGACAATCAATACAACGCAGCCGACATCCCAGGTCTGGTGGCCCCGGTGCTCGCCCACGAAGCCGACATTGTTGTCGGCGACCGAGATGTTCGTAGGAGCGAAGAGTTCTCATGGTTGAAGATCCGGCTTCAGCTATTGGGCAGTTGGGTCGTTCAGCAGGCTTCTAACACCGACGTTCCTGACGTGACTTCAGGGTTTCGGGCGTATAGCCGTGAGGCTGCACTTCGGCTTGTGGTAGTAAACCCGTACACCTACACGATCGAATCTATTATCCAAGCGGGGCGTACAAACGCCGCTATTAAATCGGCCCCGGTCCGACCAAATCCGTCAACCCGAGAGTCCCGGCTGTTCGGCTCAATGTGGGGCTACATTCGACGAAATGCGTTGACGATTCTGCGGGTTTTCGCGGCGTATCAACCGCTAAAATTCTTCGGGTTCCTGGCGTTTATTCTCTTTGTCCTAGCTGGTGTAGCGTTCCTGCCCTTTCTGTCGGATTGGATCATCAACGGTGACACCAGCGGACATTTGCAATCCATTATCGTCGGCTCCACACTGACGATCGCAGGGTTTCAGACCATGGCGCTTGCCGTCGTCGCCGACCTTGTTGCATCTCATCGAGCTGTTTCTCAACAGGTGCTCGAACGGGTACGCAAACTAGAACTAGCAGCTTCGGTTGCCCCCACCGACTACATCGAATAGCAGCAGCGACTGGTTGTAACCCGGTTTGGCTACAGACGTTTGAGCGTGCCGTCGGGCATGATCTGAGCGAACATTACCCGGTTCTGCCAGACCGAGGTCTCGATCGGCCTTTTCTCGAACGTCTTTTCGACGTCGACAACTTCTATGTCGGCGACTGGGCTGAACCCGGCATCTTCCCACCCTGGTATGGTCGGCATATCAGATTCGAGGACGGCAACTATCGCAGTCCGGTTCTCGTTGTCGAACCCTTCCATCATGGTCGTGAGTCCGTCTTTTGTAGCAGGAAGTCGACCGAAGGTCGTCGACTCGTGACCGCAGACTGTCAGAGTGGGGAAAGCTAGATACGCTCGGCTAACCCCGTACCAGACTACGACTGGATCGTCATGTCGATCCAGTTCGGCGCAGACCTGTTTCACCGTCGCTAAGTTCTCGTGGTTTGGGGTAGTCAAGAACGGGTTAGTCAACCCGACTGGGAAAACAATGACGGCGAGAAAGGCGACAACAAAGTTTGTGGTTAGGCGAGGCGTGGAAATGACTCGAACTAGTTTGTGTTCGCCGAAATCCAACGCCACTCCAACAAAAACCGCCAACGAAGGAAAAATCATTGGCAGAAATCGGCGAGAAGCCCACACTTGGTCTGGTGTGATGTTCGGGATATTCAAATACAGGGCCGCCGTTACCGCAAACGCAAAAAACCAGGGGAGCAGATCGAGTCGAGAACCACGGAACAGCCGAACCGCCACTACCACAAATCCGACAGCCGCCAGCAACGCAGCCAACGGGCCGAGGTAGATAACGAGCCAATCGATTGTTACTTCACCGTAGAGACGTCGTTGCCCTTCAAGCTTCGGATCGATTTGCGGCCCTTCATGGGTGAACCATAAAGGCCGAGATGCAAACACGATGCCAACTACCGCTAGTACAACCGCAATCATGTAGTTACTGACGTTGGATTGGCCCCAATGATAGAACCGCACGAAGACACCGACCGTCTTGCGATCGATTGCGAGCGCTGCTCCAAGTATCAGCGCAACCACTGCGAGAAAAACCAAACCAGCCATTTGATGTCGATGCCCGGTGTAGTAGAACCGGGAGGCCTGCGAAACGTCGAACCACAGAAGAGCCACACCAGCTATCACCGGTAATGAGAACGCCGCCAGCTTACCCCAGGTCATCTTGACGATCATGATGGCTAGCGCCCCAACAACTGGGGCTAGGAGAAGAAGACCATCGATGCGAAGCGCGACAGCGATTGCCATACACGTCCCGCCAAGAAACCAAACCGGCCAGCCTGTCTTCTGCCGGTACGCCAAGGCCATTAAACTGAGCCCTGAAAAGGTGGCCATAATCGTCATCGGTTCGGTGTAGGTATCCCGAGAGAAGTAGACAAAAGGCAACAACACGCTCAACGTAGCGGTTGAAAGAAACGCCCATTTCGCTCGGCAGGTTTGCCTGGCAAACGAATAGACAGCGAGTAACGCCAGCCCACCAAAGATGGTGGTTGCTCGAAACAAGCCCTCTAACCCGGTGAACCGGCCGATCAGGCCAAGGGTTGCCGGGAACGTATGGGTGCCTTGAATGTATTGCCGGTCGGGGCCCTGGTTGAAACCAGGGGAGTCTATTGCCGTTTGATTGAGAGGGTCTTCGAATTGCAGGTTAAGGTCGGGGTTGTCCATCACCCAAACAGCTCCGTTAGCGTAAAACCCGGGATCTCGTTCCACGAACAAATGTTGAGCGGCGAAGAACGCGTTGAACAAAACCCAGACCGCGGCGAAGAGCAGTATCACGAGGTCGAAGGCAACGGTTTCTCTGTCTAACTCGTCTGGGGTAGCCCGCAAAAGGACTAGACATGACGCAACCGCGCTAGGGACGATAAGCGCTAGCACCAGCCAGGTGTAGAGGACTCCTGCGAGCACCAACACGATACAAAACACGCCAAGGATCGAAAAAGTCAACGGCCCTACTAGCGGTGCGATATGTATGAGTCTGGCCGTAAGTGACGACGTTGTTGATGGGTCTGATGTAGCTATTTTTGAAGCCTAGCAGACTGTTGTCACACATCGACCTTGAACAGCGGGTGAACCCGGTAATCGCCTACGCCGTCATCCACGATGTTTGCCGGAAACGAAACCAGAGCCAGAACGCACGAGAAACCATCATCGCCGTCAGCGCAACCCATACACCAGCTAGGCCAAGTTCAGCATTCCACGCCAAGGCTGCCACCCCAGCGAAGACCAACATCGACAGCACCATAGTGGCGCCGAGATACGTATTGTCTCCCGCTCCGATCAGCACACCATCCAATGCGAATACGTAACTGTTTATAGGTTGTGAAAGAGCGACGAACCCCAACACTAACGCTGCCTGTTCAACAACGTCTGGGTTGGTGGTGAACAGCTGGGCCAGTTGGTCACGTGTGAGGAAAATAGCGACCATTCCGACAACGCCGACTACCGAATCGAGTTGGATCATACGAGTGGCTACTTCTCGGGCCTGCGTGAACGCCGCAGCTCCCAGGAAGGTTCCCGTCAAGGCTTGCCCGGCAATCGCTACGGCATCTAACACCAGCGCATAGGTAAACCAAATCTGCAATCCGATTTGGTGTCCGGCAACTTCTGTTACCCCAATCCTGGTGGCGAGGGCGGTCGAGACTGTCAAGGCCGCACGCAGGGCGGCTGTGCGAACCACCAACGCCCAGCCTTTGGCCAGCAGTCGGGCGATGTGCGCCCAATCTGGTCCAATCGTTTGAAGCATTGGTAGCGCCCATCGAAGGCTAAGGGCTACCGACACCACGGCCGCGCCAGTTTGAGCGATGACGGTGCTGAGGGCCGATGCCCCGATACCGTATCCGAATCCAACAACGAGGATGAGCTCAATAATGAGGTTTGCGGCCGCCGACGCTAACGCGATTCTTAGCGGCGTCTTCGTATTTTGGCGGCCGTTAAAAAGACCACCCGACGCCAGGCTCAACAACAGAAACGGAAACCCGACGAGGCTTATTCGAAGGTAGCGAAGGCCGAGCTCTTCTACCGCACCGTCCGCCCCGAGTAGTTGAAGCAGCGGGCGGGACAGCACCGCCATCAGTAGCGACAACACAATGCCGAGTGCTGCTGCGAGCCAGAATGTTTGGACCCCGTAGCGGGCGGCTTCAGCTGTCTGGCCTGCCCCTAACGCCCGTGAGACGATTGCGGTCGTGCTGTAGGCCAGAAATATGCATAGGCTGTGGGCGGTTAGTAGAACGGTGGAAGCCAGGGCCAAGCCCGCTAGTTCGTTGGTGCCGATACGGCCGACGATCGCCGTATCGGCGAGGACATAGAGTGGTTCTGCCACCAATGTCCCTAACGCCGGTATAGCGAGCCTTAGGATGTCGGTGTCATAGGGCGATCGTAGTTTCACTGTCGCCAGTCTAGGTTGAGCGTGGAGCCTTCTTGGACTTCGCCCATCGGGGCAAAACAAAGATGTGGGCCGGCCCGATGGCCGACCCACATACTACTTATACAAAAGTGCTACGAGTTATAAATGTGGCTACGTGTATGTGCCGGTTGGACGATTACTCGTATTCAACAATCGCCATGGAACCTCTGGTTCGTTCACCGGCTTGGCTGAACTCTGAAGGGCCAGATGGGCCGACGTAGGCAATATCTTCACCGTCTTCGAGTAGCTTCTTACAGCCCGCAAAATCGGTACATTCAGTACCCTCGTAGGTCACACCGTTGATTTGTTTGGCGATCTCTGGTGGGCTGTCTGAATCGGCGGCTATCGCGGCCAGCGCTGTGATGACGACCGCGTCGTACGATTCGGGACCGTAGATGAAGTCCTTCAGATCCGGATCGGTTTCGAGTAGTGCGTCTTGGAAGTCGGTTGGAATTTCCGCAGATGGGAATGTGCCCCGAATACCCTGCAGCTTGCCAGCTTCAAACTTCTCTCCCAACGCGTTGCCGACGTTGCCGTCAACCAGATAGATCTGATCGTTCTCGACGTTCTTTTCGAACAGCCCGTTGAGGATCTGTGAGGTCTCATCGAACCCGATCACGACGATGGCGTCCGGCGATTCTGCTGTTACTTCTTCGACCTCTGAGTCAAAGTTTGCGGCCTTCGGGTCGTACGTGAAGTCGGTAACCACGGCAACACCGGCTGCTTCAAGAGGTTCCTTGGTGAACTTCAATAGCCCTTCACCGTATGGGTCTTGCAGTGCCATTATTGCTACCGTTTCGGCGCCATCGGCGATGATCAAGTCGGCTAAAACTTGACCCTGAGCCACATCTGATGGAGCGGTTCGGAAATAGATTTCAGCGGGGTCTTTGGTCGTGAAATCGGGCGAGGTATTTGCCGGTGAGAACATCACTTTACATGCGTCGGAAATTTTCTCGAGCACGGTGAATGAAACACCAGAGGACGCAGCACCAACGATGACGTCTACCCCATCTTCGAGGTGACGGTCGACGGTTTGGTTAGCGACGTCGCCGTTGTCAGAAGAGTCTCCGGGACTAAACACAACGTCTTCACCCAGAACGCCGCCAGCCTCGTTAATGTCGTTTACTGCAAGTTCCACACCGGCCACTTCGGGAGGTCCCAAGAATGCCAGGTTGCCGGTTTCAGGTAACAGGCCGCCGAGTTGTAGAACTCCGTCCGATTCGCCTTCACAAGTTGGGGCTGCGTCACCGTATTCGGCATCGGGCAGCGTCACATCAAGGAACGCGGCTTTAGCGAAGTCGATGGTGTTCCCGCCGGTGGCCTCTTCAGATTCTGATTCTTCCCCTTCGGCTTCGGTGCCTTCAGTGGAGGTATCGTCGGTTCCGGTATCCGTACTGGTCTCGGCGTCACTTGACCCACAGCTGGCTGCTGTTATGGCAAGCGTAACGAGGATTGCACAGATTTTCCATAGCTTAGGTTTCTGCATCTATCTCTCCTTAGTTGGGTTTTACGGTTCGTCGAAGTCATCCAAACAGTGGCGTCTGGTTAGATCCCTTCGGCGAGCGTTCCTAGGTACAACTCGATCACTTTGGGGTCCGATAGTAGTTCTTGCCCCGTCCCCGTGTACGCATTCTGGCCTTGATCTAAAACGTAGGCCCGGTCGCATACTTGTAGGCAGCGATTGGCGTTTTGTTCGACCATTATGATCGTGACGCCTGATGAGTTGATTTTCTTGGTGTTGAGAAAAACTTGGTCTTGTAGGTCTGGTGATAACCCGGCTGAGGGTTCGTCCAAGAGTAAAACCTCAGGGTTCATCATCAACGCTCGGCTCATGGCCAGCATTTGTCGTTCTCCGCCCGAAAGCGATCCGGCTCGTTGTTCTTGGCGTTCCGATAGGCGGGGAAACATGGTGGTGACGAATTCGAATCGTTCTTCGAACGTGTCTGGCCGTAGGAACGAACCCATTTCGAGGTTCTCTTTGACGGTTAACGCGGCGAACACGTTTTCGGTTTGAGGCACGAATCCTACGCCGCGAGATACAAGGTCGTGGGCGGCGAGGCCGGTGATATCGTGACCTTTGAACATCAGTTTTCCTGAACGGATTGGGAGCAGTCCGAACAGTGCTTTGAGCATGGTTGATTTACCGGCCCCGTTAGGTCCGACGATTCCGATGAGTTCTCCCTGTTCGACATCGAGGGTGCAGCCGTTAAGAATGTTGACCTCGGGGACATAGCCTGCGACGATGTCTCGTATCACCAGATAATCACTCATCTTCAGATGTGTCCTCTGCTGGCAGCTCGTCGTTTGGTTCAAGGTCTCGCAGGTCGGTGTCGTGGTGTGTCCCCAGGTAGGCGCCGATAACTCGTGGGTCGCTCACGACGTCACGATGATGGCCTTGACAGATCACGTTGCCTTCGGCCATTACGACAACCCAGTCGCTTATGTCGCGCACCACGTCCATGTCGTGTTCTACGAAGATGACGGTTCGGCCCTGGTCTCGGATGTTTTGGATATGTCCGAGTAGTGACTGGGTGAGCGCAGGGTTGACTCCGGCCATCGGCTCGTCGAGCAGTAAGATGTCCGGGTCGGCCATCAGCGCTCTGGCCATCTCAAGCAATTTACGTTGGCCGCCTGAAAGGTTAGCGGCGAACTCGTCTTCTAGATGGTCGAGTTTAAACTGTTTTAACAGCCCGAGAGCTCTCGATTTGATGTCTTTCTCTTGTGACCGCCATAGCGGTGACAACATGGCCGCCCACAATGACTCTCCGGTTTGGTGACCGGCTCCGAGCATCATATTTTGAAGAACCGTGAGCCGCCCCAACGCTTTGGTTAACTGAAACGTGCGTACGAGACCGGCACGGGCGACCCGGTGCGGCGCCACGGTAGTCATATTTTTTCCGTTGAGGCTCCAGGTTCCCGAATCTGGCTGATCGAAGCCTGATATGAGGTTAAAGAATGTGGTTTTGCCTGCACCATTCGGTCCGATCAGAGCCGTGATCTTGTGCTTCTGAAACGTCAGATGGTCTACGTCGACTGCGGTGAGTCCACCGAAGTTGCGGGTCAAATTGTCGACTGTGAGGGCAGCCTCGATCGTCGGATCGGTGGTCGAAATAGTGGTCGAAGAGTCAGACATCGAGCGCCATCTCCTTGCGGTCGCCGAAGATTCCTTGCGGGCGGAACGCCATGAGGAGCATTAGGCCTAGGCCGAGTACAACAAACCGGATGATGCCAACTTGGTTCGATGAAATGAGGGTTTCGGGTATGTAGTCGGCCTGTTGGGCTTGACGGACCAGATTGTCGGTGAAGCTCAGCAACGTGACAAAGATGAATGATCCAACGACCGGCCCCCACAGGCGGGCGGTTCCTCCGATGATGAGCGCTGCGTAGGCAAAGAACGTTCGGGTTGGGCCGAGATCATTGGGCGTTGGCTGGATCGACCCTTGGCTAAGGGCCAGGATCATGCCAGCTCCGGCACCGAACAAGCCGCCGATGATTAGGCTCTGCATTTTGAACGCGAATGCGTTTTTGCCGAGTGCCTTTACCACATCTTCGTCTTCTCGGACTGCTTTGAGCACTCGGCCCCAGGGGCTGCTGATAAGCAGATACGTTATGCCGGTGCCGGCGAGGACGAGTATCCATCCGACTAGCATTACCCAGGCTTCGCGTGCGCTGTAGACGAAGTCGAAGATCCACCATTTGCCTCCAACCGAGCCGCTGAACGGGTTGGCGTTGAAGAACCCGCTGCTGAAGCCGTTGATGCCGTTCGATCCGCCCGTGTATTCCCGCAGACCGGTCGCCCGGAAAACTAGTCGTACGATTTCTGCCGCCGCGATCGTGACGATGCCGAGGTAGTCGCTTCGAAGTCTCAATGTGGGCGCTCCAAGTATGAGAGCGAACCCGACAGCAGCCAGTAGGCCACAAACCAGACCTAGCCATAATGATTGGTCGAACGCAAAAACCGGTATTGCCATTCCATAGGCACCTACGGCCATGAATCCGGCTTGACCGAAGTTGAGAAGGCCTGTGTATCCGAAATGAATGTTGAGGCCGATCGCTGCGAGGGCGAAATAGACGGTTTCTGGTCTAAATCCGGCCTTTAACGAGTCTTCGAAAACTAGTGTCCAATCCATGGGTTAACCAATCCGTTCCGCTCGGCCAAGAATGCCTTGCGGCCTTAGCAACAAAATAACTATCAGCACAAGAAGGGCCCCAACATTTTTGACTTCTGGGGGAATGATCAGTGTTGAGAGCTGGATGAAGACTCCAACTACAAGCGAGCCGAGTAGGGCTCCGTAGGAAGTGCCGAGGCCTCCTAGAACTACTGCGGCGAAGATTAGGAGAAGAAGTTCCCAGCCCATATCCCATCGGACCTGTTGGTCAAGGCCGAGTAGAACACCGCCGAGGCCTGCTAGTAGTCCTCCTCCGATCCAGACGTAGCTGATAATCCGGTTGACGTCGATGCCGGATGATTCGGCGAGGTCACGGTTGTCGGCTACCGCTCGCATTGCTTTGCCGAACTTTGTGTTGTTGATGAAGTAGGCGACGCCGACGAGGGTGACGATACATATGGCGGCTGAAATGACTTGTCGCCAGGTAAGGATTAGGGGCCCAACGTCGAATCCGGTTTGGCTTGTGAAGCGGGAATATGTTTGACGGTCGCCGCCAATTGCGAACAGAACTAGGTGTCGGATCAGAAGGCTTAGTCCGATCGAGATGACGAGCATGCCGATTAGGCCGGTTCCCCGTTTGCGTAACGGTTTCCAAAGGCCGACTTCGTTTGCGGCGGCTGCAGTAGCCGTGATTAAGATGGCGAGGGCGGCTGCGGCCAAGAACGGTAGCGGTCCATCGAGGGCGAGGGCGGCGACGGCTCCGATGGTTACAAGTTCTCCGTGGGCGAAATTTACTAGCCTGGTAGTTCCATAAACTAGAGACAGCCCTATTGAACACATGGCCAAAATCAGTCCGAATCTGATTCCGTCTACGGTTAGTCGGGCTACCTTTCCCAGAAAGTCAGCTGTCTCGGATCCTGCTGTGGTGTCAGATAGTAGGGGGAACGCAACTTTTTTGGTTTGACCGGGTAAGAGATCTAGGGTGCGGCCAGCGTTTGCTCGGTCTCGGAGTGTTATGCCGTCGGGGAGAGTTTCGGTGTCGATTGTGATTGTGTAGGTTCCGGGCTCGTCGACGGCGATGGTGAAGTTTCCGTCCTCGTCGCTGGTTGAGGTTCCGACTTCTTGGCCGTCTAAGCTGGCTCCGATCGACACGTCTGCGACCGGCGTCTTCTCACGGGAATCAGGATCGAGGCGCACGGTGAGGGTGCCTTCGAAGCCTTGCGTTTCCTGGGCTGAGGCTTCTGGCACGTTGAATCCCAAGCACGCAGCATAAAGGATCACGAATCCGAGACTGAACTTCACGAAGTGTCGCACGTTGGTGGCTCCAAGCTAGGGCCGAAGAACAACCCTGTAGGTTCAGAGTTGCTGCCTTCACTAAACCTTTGCACTCGTAAATGTCGGATTCAAGAACAAGTGAGAATGTTTACCCTAAATAAACAAAAAGTGTCGGACGCCTTACTTGCGACTTCTGGTAGCAGTTGCTTCCACGTCAAAGATGAACGTGGCGAGATAATTCCTTTTGGGGGTTCTGTATATATTGGTATGGATATTGGACTGAACGTGCTGTAACCGGGTGCCGGTGAAAGGTTCCAGGTCAGGCGTAGTAGATACACTGCAGGTTTGGCAAAAAGCGACGCCAAATCGTCAAATTTTTGAACATTGGGTCATTGGTTGGGGTGATTGTTGTGGCGGGTCGACCACGTACTGCGCGGAGGATAGACAGTCGGGCTGATCTCTCAACTATGTTGGTGTGGCTTCATGTCGGACCGAGATAGCCTGAAGGGAGCACTCGGAAGTCACCCACCACCGCTGAGCCAGTTTCGTCCGGTTTTTGGTGGGTCCGCCCCGGAAAGGCAGGCATCTCGATGGAAGTGACAGAGTGGGCCGAACTCGTTGAGGCCGCACAAAACGATGATCAGCGTGCCTTTGAAGAGTTGGTTAAGCGAACCTACGCCGACACGTACACCCTTGCTTTTCGTATGACGAGTAACGAAGAGGACGCTCGGGATGTGGTTCAAGAAACGTACATTCGTGCCCATAAGGGCCTGAAACGGTTTCGTGGTGATGCCCAGTTCACTACGTGGCTGTATCGGATCACGGCCAATTGTGCCAATACGTATTTGGGTCGACGTGTCCGCACCCATCTAGATCCGTTACCTGACGACTATGTGATCGCCGATGATCGTGTCCAGCACGACCCACAACTTCGCGCTGACCTGAGCGACCAGCAGGCAGAGTTGACGCGTGCTCTGGCGGCGCTTCCTCCTAAGCTTCGCTCGGTTATCGTTTTGCGCGATATTTATGACTTGTCTCACGAGTCGATAGCGGAAGAGTTGGAGATTAGCCCTACGGCGGCGAAAGTTAGGCTTCATCGGGCGCGGAAGCGTCTAAAAGATAGTCTCTACACGGCTGAGAAACGGGAGGACCCTCGTGCAGTGTGAAATTGTGGAGTCGCAGCTGGTCGAAATCATCGATACCCCTGATGGGGCATCGCCGTTGGTCGATCATCATCTGAAGAGCTGTCTGCGTTGTCAGGCTGAGGTTGCTAAATATAAGAAGCTTCGACGGGCGTCGTTGTCTCTTAAAGATCGTGTTCTTGTTCCCGACGACGAATTGTTGTCTGACATCCTCGAGGCTGTGCGGCCTCCGGCAACCGTGCACCGAATTCATGGGCGTAGCCGCAAAGCGATGTACGTCGGGGGGATTGCGGTTAGCGCGGCCGCTGGTGCGCTGGTTGTGGCCACGCGTTTTGTCGCTCGTGAACGGATGGCGTCGTAGAGGCTTCCGTTTCGGGTCGGCCTAAATTAGCCTGAAGTTGCAGTTGCTGGTAAATACTTGGTCTAACATGGATCCGGTACACTAGTTGCCTTGGTTTTTGATAGCCTCAAGAGGTCCCTAGGGCAGTAGCTCAATTGGCAGAGCACCGGTCTCCAAAACCGAAGGTTGTGGGTTCAACTCCCACCTGCCCTGCAAAGTAGCAGGTCTTGTTACCTGTTATCTAGCACGTCTTTTTAGTACAAACCCGCGAGGTTTTTTGATATGGAAATGAATCGGGAGCAGCGCCGTTACCTGCAGAAACAGGGGCAGCTCGATAAAGAGGGCAACCCGATCGCCAAAGTTAAAGACCGGGCGCCCGTTCGCCCTGATCGGGTTGGCCCTAAGACGTATATTTCTGAGGTTAACTCTGAACTGCGCCGGGTTACGTGGCCTTCACGTCAGGAAACCTTGCGATATACCGCGGTGGTGCTTGTGACGCTGTTGCTTTTTACTGGTTTGATAGCACTGCTCGATTTCGGCTTTGGTGAAGGAGTCATCAAATTGCTCGAACTCGGCCAAAATGGGGAATCATGATCGATCAGCCTGAAGAAACTATTGCCGAGGATGCCGTAGAAGAGGCA
>JAHDCC010000018.1:33847-51296 GCA_020630065.1 Acidimicrobiales bacterium | reverse complement strand
GAGTCGGACACGGTTGAATCTGATGCTGTTGAAGATGTTGCCGATGTTCCTGAAATAGTTGAGGACGTCTCCGTTGAAGAGGCTGAATCCGCTGAAGATGTTTCGGCTAACGACGACGATACCGATGAAGCTGTTGATGCTGTTGTCGAGACTGAGGTCGCTGAGACCCAGACCGATGAGACCGAAGACGAAGCAGCTGAAGAAGAGCCTGCGCCTCCGGTTAAAAGCAAATCTCCTTACGACCGGCCCGGTCGATGGTATGTATTGCATACCCAGTCGGGTTACGAAAATAAGGTAAAGACCAACCTCGAAGCTCGTGCTCAATCTATGAACATGGAGCACCGTATCTTTGAGGTCGTCATTCCTCTCGAAGACGTGGTCGAGTTTAAGAACGGTAAAAAAGTTGTTGTTCAGAAGAAGGTTTTCCCCGGATACCTTCTCGCCCGAATTCACCTCGATGATGATTCGTGGTTTGTGGTTCGCAACACTCCTGGTGTCACCGGATTCGCCGGAGCCGGAAACACGCCGGTTCCTATGCGACGCAGCGAAGTCGAACAGCATCTAGCCGTTAAGGACGAAGCAGAAGATACCTCACGTAAGGGTCGTCCTCGTCTTGAATACGGTATGGGTGAAACCGTTCGGGTTAAAGAGGGTCCATTTGCGGACTTCCAGGGTGAAATCGTTGAGATCAACGAAGACCAGCTCAAAGTCAAGGTTCTGGTTAACATCTTCGGGCGTGAAACCCCGGTTGAACTCGAATTTGCTCAGGTGGGCAAAGTTTAACCAGCCCTGGACACTCATTTTATTGACAGTTTGGTCCGCGGGTTGTAGCGGTGCAAATGGGTCGGCAGAATGCTAGATGGCCTACTCAGGCCCGGTTTTGAGTCGTCCAGACTGAAGTTAACAAACCGATTTATATAGAAGGTAATCACAATGGCCAAGAAGCAAGTTCTTGCGGTCGTAAAAATTCAGATTCCCGCTGGTCAGGCATCGCCTGCACCTCCAGTAGGTACCGCACTCGGTCCATATGGTCTCGCGATCATGGACTTCTGCAAGGAATACAACGCGCGTACCGAAGGGCAACGGGGAGACATCGTTCCGGTCGAGTTGACGATTTTTGAGGACCGTTCGTTCTCATTCATCACCAAAACTCCTCCAACTTCGGAGCTTATTAAGAAAGCTGCGAAGGTTAAGAAGGGTGCATCTGATCCATTGCGTGACCATGCGGGATCTATTACTGACAAGCAACTCGAAGAGATTGCTACCGTCAAGATGCCCGACCTAAACGCATACGACATCGACGCCGCCAAGCTCCAGGTAGCTGGCACTGCCCGTCAAATGGGAATCACAGTAGAAGGCTAAACGGCCTTCCGGTACAACGTCGGCAAGACATTCACATTCATTCTCACCGCTCGGGAAAACCTCAATCCGGCGGTCTACACATAGAGGGAGCCAATTATGGCGAAGGGTAAAAGATACACCGATGGTGTAAAACGGTATGACCGAGGGCATTTCCACGGTCCAGCTGAAGCACTCGATCTAGTTAAGAGCCTGTCGACAGCTAAGTTCGATGAGGCGATCGACGTTTCTATGCTTCTGGGAGTCGATCCCCGTAAAGCAGATCAGATCGTGCGAGGCACCGTTGCACTTCCTGCAGGAACAGGAAAAACAGTTCGAGTGGCCGTTTTCGCTAACGGCGACGCCGCTGCGGCCGCTAAAGAGGCAGGCGCCGATTTCGTGGGCGGGGAAGAACTTGTAGCTGAGGTAGAAGGCGGCATGCTCGACTTCGACCTTGCGATCGCTAGTCCAGAGCTTATGCCTCTTGTAGGTAAACTTGGTCGGGTATTGGGGCCTCGTGGTCTTATGCCAAACCCAAAGACTGGAACCGTAACTCCTGATGTGGCGAAAGCGGTCGGCGAGTTTAAGGGCGGTACGGTCGAGTATCGTACCGACAAGTTTGGCAACGTAGCCGTATCGATCGGCAAGTCAAGCTTTGATGCTTCAGGGCTTCAGCAGAACTTCCGCACGCTTATCGAAGAGATCAATCGGGTGAAGCCAGCTTCTGCCAAGGGGCGCTACATCAAGAAGCTGACGCTTTCATCGACGATGGGGCCTGGCGTTAAAGTCGACGTTAACCGACTGGACGAAATCCCGGCTGCGTAATTACGCCGGATAGATAGATTCAACAAAGAAGGCCGAGTTAGTTAACTCGGCCTTCTTTGTCGTTTTAGGGTGTGTGGGAACGCTGTATGTGGTTGGTTTCGGTTGTTTGTGAGTGGTGTTGTTGGTGGGTAGTGTTGAGGGGCGTCTAGTTGTGGGGAGTGGGATGTTTCGTTTTTTGGGTGTTGTTGTTGGGTGTGTGTTGGTTGGTGTGGCGTGTTCGTCTGGTGGGTCTTCGGCTGGGTCGTCTTCGTTGGTTGATGAGGCGGCTGGGGTGTCGGTGACGTCGGGGGTTGAGGCGTCGACGACGACGGTTGATGAGCGTGGTGTGTTGGCTGAGGTGTTGGGGGTTGAGGCTCCGTCGACGACGATTAGTGGGGATGCTGATGAGCAGGCGGCAGTCGACATCGTGTATTTCGACTATTTGATTGTAGATGCTTGTCGCATTGCGATAAAGGTGTGTGATACATCGGTTTTTGGGGACACAAGGTCTGAACAGTTGTTTGAGTCAACAAGAGCGGACTATGCTGCGGGTGTTGCTCAAGGCGTTACTTTTGAGGCTGGTGAGTTTCCGGTTGAGCAGACTCATCTGATGGCGCGACGGTCGGAAACCAACGATGATGTGATTGGTGTGTTGACGTGCCGACGCAATTATCGGATTAAATATGATTCGGATGGCTCAGTTCTTGATGATGGGAGTCCGGCGATTCTTTTTCTTTCGCGGGTTGTTCGTGAGGGGGATGGTGTGTGGTTGTTGGATGATTGGATCGTGGTTGCTGAATTTCAGCCGGAGACTAATGGGGGGAATGCATGTTTAGAGTTCGAGGGTTCGGAGTTTCCCGAGGTAGAGGCCGCCGATTTGTTGGCGTAGTTGCCGTCTGCGGGATTGTCTCTCAGCTATTGGCGCTACCCGCTGACGCTGATTCAGAAACCACAGTCGAGGCCACTGTCGCCTCTCCTGGATATGAAGACGGTGGGGAGCCTGGTAACGGGCCGACTGGTTGTTCGGTTGAGCGGACTGGGTTTGAACGTGTTGGACAGATTACGTCGAATATTACCGGCAATCGGAACACGTACTTATACGACAATAATGGGGCATACGATTATTCACCGCCCGAGGTGGTGGACGAGGACGAGGCTGTGGCTGGCGGCTCGTTTGGCGATGATTTAGGGTTTCGTGATGTGGTCGATGGCGAGGTCGAGTTAGATGGTGTGCCTCACGTTGTGTATGAGGTTTCCGGGTGCGACGGGTACGAGCCAGGCCAGGTTGAAGTAGTGTTCGCTCCTCCATCTGCGGCGACGTATATCCCAGCGGCTGAAGTAACGTTGAGCCGTATCTTGCCGGTTCCTGCGTTGGAGTTCATTCCGTTTGATGAAGAAAACGGGTGGACCTATGTTCAGGCTCCGATCGATTTTCGGACCGACGCGGAGTCGTTGGCTCCGGTGTCGTTTGTGATCGATTCGGGCGGTCCGGATTTTGTCGGTGGGGTACAGATTCGTCGATGGTTGGCGATTACCGCTGTGCCTCGGATGGTGATTTTTGAGTCCGGTGATCCGTTGGCTGAGGAGACCGTGGTTGAATGCTCGCCCGAAGAGGCGTTAGCGCCGTATGTTGAGGAAGTGCCTGGGGCGTGTTCGTATCAGTTCAGGAACGGTTCGTCGGTGACTGACAGCAATTTTTTTGATGCTGAGCTGCGGGTTGAGTGGGATGTTACGTTCACTCGCAATGATGGACCCCCAGGGGTGATGGATGTGGAACCAACGGTGAACGAGGAAGAGATTGCGGTGGCTGAGGTTAAAGCGGTAACTCAACTCCCAGCCAACTAGCCGAACAACCTCCCTCTAAAGGCGAACCGTCAACTACCCCTGCACGGCTCAGCCCGAGTTTGACGCAGATAAGAAACGGCGACCGATCGGCCGTCGCATAACCACGACCCCGACAACGGCTCCAACAACACCCAACGCCCCAAACGCCAACAGTCCAATTGGTCGACCAGGCCCTTGAGGCAGTGGACTATTGCCGCTGGGCACCGCGTTCGGCACACTCTGAATACCGTTAAGTTCAAGCACCACAACACTCAACGAATCAGGGACCTCGACCGAACCGATGAGATGAACCAGCACACACTGGCCTTCACGAACCGAAACCCCGATCGGTTCAACCACCGGTGTGCTCGAACCTACCGGTGTCAGCACGACGGTCCGGCTTCCCGGTTTCACCTGAGAACGACCGGTCGACTGGCCGCTTTCGATCGCCTCCGAAATCGGGGTATCGTCGACGTAAATATCGATGGCGGGCGCACCCGCAGTGTGGCGGACATCCACACACGCCCGCCCCACAGGAAGACGTTGCCCATCGTCTACAAAGGCCGAAGTCCTCAATGTTTGCTCCGCATCATAATGAACGGCCATCGTGACCGAAGCGCCACCTAACGCCGACGCAGTACCCTCGACCGGTTCGTCACTTGAATCCGACTCGAAGCCGACCGAATAACGGCCGGCGTCGACAGGCATCGAAGCGACCCCGCCCAACGGCTCCAACGTTGCAGCGTCGAGCCCCGAACCGTTCGACTTGACTGCCTCCTCAGTGGCATTGAGAAGAACAAGTTCGCTCATTCCTAACAGATCACCCCACGCATTCTCTGGAAGAAGAGAGAACGTCAACACCTTCTGCACGTCGAACGACGAGGTTGGATCGCCGGTAACTGCCACGATCTCACACGTGTTCCCGCCTATTTCAAAATCGAGTGGCCCAGCCGCGACCACGCCCGAACCTGACGGGGTCAGAGAAACCGTCGTGTTGAAACCCTCGACCGCGAGTTTGGGTGAAAGTTGCCCGTTCTTGAGGTTTCTTCGTACCAATATTTCGTCTACAAAGACGTCGACGGCAGGCGCGCTCGCAGAGTGAAAGACCGAAACACATTGCGGGTTAGTGCTAGAAGGTATCGGCGCGTCGGCGAGACTCAAAAGGGGTTCGTCCCCGGCCTCGTTGAGATGGGCCACGAGTAACTGGGGTTTACCAACATCAAAACGAACTTCCGTTTCAAGATCGATCGTATCGATTTCTTCGGTGGCGGTATCGTCATCAACGCTACGAACCGAAACGGTATGTTTGCCTTCTTCGACATCGACAAGAATACCTTCTGACGGTCCGGTAATTCCTGCAGAAACATCATCGATAAACAGTTCGACTGCCGAATCACCTAAGGTTTGGAAGAATCCGAGCTGAACACGCTCGGCCGCCGAGACAGGACTCGCCGGTAAAGCAACGGTGACTAAAACGATCAGGCTTGCCACCGTCTTGGCTGCTACACGCCGAGAGATCCGCCCAATGAGATACTTCTTCATTACCCACTCCATTCAGTGCTGTTCAACATTTTTTGTTCCCCCGCATCTACCTCAATCGTTTCTGCGTTCCCCTGATCATCTCGGAACGTCACCGTCAACGGTTCTGACGTCGGGTTGATGACAACGAGACTGACCCCGGACTCTCCATGAAACGCCATTCCGTTTGGTTGGTCAGGCCAGATATCGCTCGACGGAACCCCAAGTTTTGTCAATGAGTCGAGCCAGTACAAGGCAAACGCTTTGCTGTTTCCGTCCTCAACAGTTCCCGCAGACTCGAAGATCTCCATCGCCTTTGCCGGGTCAGCGAGAACCATATCTAGCGCAATCAGATCAGGCCATACCTTCGGCGCTAATTCACCAGCGGCGGCGTCTTTGTAGCGAAGCTGGGCTGAATCAGGTGATCGACGATACAGCGATCCGAAAGAGTACGGAAGTAATTGAATGCCGACGATGGCGCCAGGGTCAGGATCAAACCAGGTAGCAAAATCTGTCTTCCCATCCCAAACGATGCCAGCAGCGTGATAGTCGTAGTTGTCGGGTCTAGGGTTGCGCTGATCTCCAAGCCAGTAAAGTCGGGCGCTTTCAGCCTCGAGCGTGTAGAGAAAATGGGCTTGTTCCGCCATGTTGGTGTTGTCGGAGATCTGCGCCCAGCGGCTTATGCTCCACCACGCATGAAGTGCCTCGCTTGAAGATTCCTGGTTGTTGCCGTCAGCGAACGGAACAAGCCCAGAAGCGTACGAGTGGCCCAGGTACGGATTGAACACCCGAAACGGCGGCAAACCTGTCTCACTGTCGCCAAGAACATCTGCGATCAACAAGTCGACGAGATGTCCATACTCTTCAACGAATTCAGGATCATGTTCGGCGACGGTGACCGCCGCTTGAATAAGGTAGCCGTAGTGAAAGTGATGGTCGTTGTAGTCCTGACTGCCGAACTCGGCTGGCATAGCGATGACGCCACCCCATTTCGAATCGTACGCAAGCCAGAAAGGATCCGTCGGTCCTGAATAGGTGATCCGATCGGTAACCTCTTCGGTCAAGATGCTCAACAGATCTGTCCGGTCGACCCCGGCCGTTTGTGCCAGCTCAAAGGTTGTAGCTAGCCGTCCGAGTTCTTTAGGCCCGAAATAGCTTCCCGCTTCAAGCGTCGGTCCCGGCTTTACATCAGCCAGTGAGCTCTTTACTTGCTCAAAATTCGGTAGCGCATCTTCGGCGACCTCATCTTGGCTTACAGTCCAGGGAACCCCCGGAAGTAGACCCCGGTAGTCAACAGCGAGTTCGACGGTTGAATCTGTAGAAACCGACAGCGGACCTCGAGGTGTCTGATACTCGAACTTCGTCTGTGTTGCGTTGCCTGCATTCAGGCTTTGATGGGGGAGCAGGGTTACCGCCCCGGCTCCCTCCCAGGTCAGTCGTTGGTGAACTTTGCCGTTGTCGAGGTCGGTGGCGTAACCAGCGGTGGTGCCGGTAACAGGTGACGTGCCGATCTTTTCTGCTAACTCGGCCCACTCTTCATCTTGGTCGGCCCCGTTCGGGACGGGTACAAAAACGACGGTCGAGCGTTCTGACTGCTCGTTGGTGATGGAACTCCCGCTCGAGTCGATCGTTCCGCCTGCTACGAATACGTCCCACACTTTTCCGGCGACTTCGACCCGAACGTGGTCCTGCGACGAGTCGGATACCACGGTCGTGTCAACCCATTCGATAGGCCACTCACCTTCTGGAACGGTGGCTTGGAAAGCTGGCCAGCCCTGAACGATCGTCGATGTGTATACCCCTTGATCGGTGTCGACCCCGACGGTGACATCGAAAGCACCAAAGTCGGTTACTTCGAATCCGGAGTTCTTTCCACCGAACACAAAGCTCGGTTCAAACGAGGAGATAATCAGTTTGTCTTCCGTGACGAGGTTGGGCGATGCAACCGCGATGCCGTCGTCAGTTATTTGAGAAACAAGCGGCATCGCCCAAATTGGCTTTGCGTCCTCTCCGGTCAATAACCCACTCCACCATTGGTTTGTAGGTAGCGCCTGACCGCGTAGACGTTCACCGGCCCGTTGTGGCTCCAGGCTTGGACCTTCCTCATTCTGTAACGGCCCGAGCCCTTCGGGCGCAGAAGTTGCCAGAGGTCCCGGAGCTACAGCCATTTCGGTGTAGTTCACCGGCGATTCGGGTGCCGCCGGGTTGGTGGGTTGGGTCGCTGATTCGGTGGGGTTAGACGATGTTGGTCCCCGGTCTGGGTTTGAACTGGTGCATGACGCAGTCAACATAGCGGCTGCAACGAAAAGGCATGCTGCACGGTTGTAGGTCTTCCTGTTGTTGCGGTTCGAATTTCGAGCGGTAGAGGGCAAACCGATTAACCTTTGGCGGTCAAGTACTGGTTCCCGTCAGGAGATGTTGCGGTGTCGATCTGGCCGTTGGTTACGATGCCAGGCAGTGAACCTGCGAGTTGATCAGGGTTGTCCGGTTCGATTCGTAGATACACCCGGTCACGGTCGATGTCGGCACGGTTAATTACCAGGTCGAATCTTGGGACCGCCTCACCTAGCGATGCGTCAATTTCTCCACCCAACGGGAGTTGAACAGTTACATCCATACCGGTTCGCAAACTGGCTAAGGACCCGGTTGTGACGGGTGCGAGAAAGTGAAGGGTTTCTGGGTCGTAGATACCAAAAATGGTTTCGTTGTCTTCGGCTAGCTGACCAACCTGGTGATTTACCGCGTACACCTCACCGTCGGCTGGTGCCACCAGTTCGATTTCTTCGAGCGTGGTCCAACCAAAGCTCATCACTTCGGTCTCTATAACTCCAAGAACATCCCCACCTGAAACTTCGTCGCCGACGGCTACGTTGATCGCTACGAGCCGCCCTCCTCCCGCAGTACCGATTTCGTTGGTATCTGCTGTCAGCTGCGTTTCATCGATTCCCACCATGTTGCGGTGGCTGATCCTTCCCTGGATCTGATCGACAACGAGTACGGCAAGTACGGCTATTGCTAGGAACAGGGCACCTCTCGCCACCCAGTTACGTGAATCCTTGCCAGCTTTGCGTTCGACGTTTTCTTCAGCAGGTTCGGGTTCTGTTAGATCTATCTCCGCTAGTGGGCTCTGCCTGTTTTCTGGTTTGAGCTCGTCGGCGGTCTGTTCTGTTTCTGTCGGGGTAATAGTCATTGGTAAACTCCGATTGATTTGAGGGATGGCTACGAACTAGATGCCGCCATTGGAACGTCTTTGGTGACTTGTGGGGGAGCTGGGTGGGTTAGCGATCGGCGACGATCTTGAGATGCTCTAACAACGGCGAACCCTAAAATTGCGATGTGTAGCAGACAGAGGAGCAGTGCGATGGCTACGTCGGCGTAGCCGTCAAAGGTGAAGAGTCCGGTAGCGAGACCTGCAGCGTTGATAACCAGCAGGAATACTGCCCCAGGCATGACGTCGAGAACCCGGGGTACTTCACCGTCGGAGTTACTTGCTTTCCACTCGATGTTTTTTCCAGTCACAACTGAAAGTAGGGCTCGAAATTGTGCCGGAGCCGAAGCGATCGACAATGCCATAGCTGATGGACGCCAACCGCCGATTTGTAGGTACAGGGCGAGCTGGACAAAAACGAAGAATGGAAGATAGCGGAGAAGCCAGGTTGCTCCGCCGACTTCGATCGGCCTGATATCGAACATGATGAACAGCGGCGGAAGTAACAAAAAGAACATGATGGCGATCGATTGGAGGTAGTGGGCGCCTACGAGCATGTATTGGAGACGTTGGTCGCGGGTTAGTTCGCCTTTCCAGAGATCTCGGCTGAGGAGAACCTCGTACCCGCCACGGCCCCATCGGAACTGTTGTTTGAGGTGAAGGGCGAGTGTGTCAGGTGAAAGCCCTTTGGCCATTATTTCTGGGACGAATCGAGACGCCCACCCTCTTTTGTGAAGGTTGATGGCAGTCCAAATATCTTCGGAGTTGCTGTCTTCGTTTATGCCGCCAATCGAGTCGATGGCGGCTCGGCTGAAGATTGCGTTGGTTCCTACATAGAACATTGAGTTGAACGAGTTCTTACCCGGACAGATAATTTCGTAGAATACGCGTTGGCCTTCCGCGGCTCCCCTCGCCACCCAGTTATCGCCGGTCTGTCGATAGTTCTGGGGTGACTGAACGAACGCAAGATCAGGGTCGGCGAAATGTGGAAGGGTCACAATGAGAAAGTCGGGGTGCGGTACGTGGTCGGCGTCAAAGGTTGCGAAGAACTCTCCGGTGCAGTGCTGTAACGCGTGGTTTATGTTGCCAGCTTTCGCCCCTTTGTTCGATTTACGAGGGATGTAGTCTGCGCCGAGTTCGTCTGCTATTTCCTCGATCTCTTGAGAGCATCCGTCGTCGCAGATCACCGTTCGATGCTCACCTTTGATAGCTATCGCAGCGGCAACTGTTTGTCGTACTACGTCTGGGTCTTCGCCATAGACCGTGATGAGGATGTCTACCGAAGGTTTCCAGCCTCGGTGTAGGAACTTTCGGCGTAGTGCTTTGACTTCGAGATCTTCGCCTGGGGAGACAGCCAGAATGGTCCACGCCATACCGATTGCGTTTACTAGCAGAATTACTTCAGCGATCACTAGACAGATGTAGGGAACGAGCTGTCCTGCGTTTCGAACGTCGAGAATGTAGATGCCGTACCAAATGGCGGCGACGATAGATGCCAGGTAGGCAACCCGGGTGGTGAGTTGCAGAGGGGGAACTCTCGGAGATCGGCTTTGAAAGTCGAACTGGCGCTCTCTTAGTTCAGTCATGTGTTCCCCATTCCCGGTTGCGTTTCAGACCAAAAGATTAGCTACACTCAAGCTCTATCGGAAGAAGAAAGGTCTCATAAATTGGTAATAAGGGTCACAAAAAGGATGCAAAATCTGTCTATAAGAATTGGCCTAGCAGTTTCTGTTTTAGGTGTGGTTTCTTCTTCGTGCACAGTGAATGAACCTCTGGTTAATCGATCCTCACAAGGTCGGATAAGGGCGGAACAAGTCGAAACAGTCCGGACACAAAAGAGCGACGTGTTAGGCGTCGAGGATGCGGTGCGCGTAGATGAGCGGCCGACAGGTTTGACGATCCCGGTCATCGATGTGGACCATGTTGCTGTTCAGTCGGTAGGCGTTGTCGACGATGGTTCTATGGCCTTACCTGACTTTGATGCCGCTGGATGGTACGAATTTGGACCATCTCCAGGTGATACCGGGTCGGCGGTTATTGCCGGTCACATAGCGTTCGATGACCAAGTTGGGGTGTTCGCGACGCTCGATCAGTTGGTTGTCGGCGATCAGATTGTTGTTCACTATGCATCGAGCGAGCAGCGAATCTTCCGTGTCGAGGAGACGACGTATTACGACAAAGAATCATTGCCGACGGAGACTCTATTTGGACGCTCAGGCGAGCCTATGCTCACGCTAATTACCTGTGGTGGGTCGTTCAATCCTGGACTACTTTCCTATAGGGGAAATGTAGTCGTACGGGCTAAACCTATTTAGTTGTTTATCGCGCTCGGTACTTGGTGCTAGAAATGAATATTTCGGAGTCGCATCTGAGGACTGCGGCGACAATCATTTGAACTGTCCGGGCTGTTGGTCAGGGAAGAACCTCGGCGAGTTGGCAGATGCAGGAACGTTGGAGATCTTGGCGCATGACCGGATTATCTCGGGAAGAAAACAGTTGGGTGCACCGCTAGAAATAGTCACTATCATTAGATCTGCGAAAAGTGAATAGCTTTTTTGCCCGAGACATCAGGTATACCTCAAACTCCACCCGGGTTCGAGGTTAGAAATCCTGACGAGGCGATCGTTTCAGAATTTGGGATCACCCCTCCCATGTGCTTCCCCATCGTGGGCACCACATGTTGGTTGGTGGTTACGAGTTGTGGGTGATCGACGACGGGCGTCGAACCTAACCGTAACTATCAAATTGAGAGGAGGTGCAGTGGAAAATCCAAGACCAGAAAAAGTCGCAGTAGTCGAAGAAGTTGAAAAACGTCTTACAGATGCTGAATCAGTGGTAGTGACCGAATATCGCGGTCTAACCGTTGACCAGCTCGCTCAGCTTCGAGGAGCGCTTCGACCAGTGGGTGGATCATATAAGATCTACAAAAACACATTGGTACGTAGAGCTGCGTCACAAGCTGACGTGGACATAGCGGAACATCTTACTGGACCGACGGCATTGGCCTTTACCGAAACAACCCCAGACGGAGCTCCGGGCGATGTGGTAACAGTAGCCAAAACACTTCGGGACTTCGCCAAAGATAACCCAGAGTTGGTTATCAAAGGCGGCGTCTACGAAGGTAATGCCTTAACCCAGGAAGACATTCAAGCTCTTGCAGACGTAGAACCTCGAGAGGTTCTGCTCGCCAAGTTCGCCGGACTCTTGCAAGCACCAATGAGCCAGTTCGCTCGATTGTTGCAAGCGGTGCCACAGAACTTTGCATACGGCCTGCAAGCCCTTATCGACGAACAAGGTGGAGCTCCAGAAGCACCCGCAGACGAACCGGAACCAGAGGCCACCGCCGATGCTACCGAAACCGATGCAGCCGAAGCTTCTACTGAAGACCCACCCAACGACGCAGAAGTAGCAGCTGAACCTGCTGCCGATGCAGACGAAACTGAAACCACAGACGCACCAGAAACCGAAAGCGAAGAAGCATAACAATGAGCAAAGAAGACGTATTAGAAGCAATTGCCAACATGAGCGTGTTGGAACTATCTGAACTACTGAAAGACTTCGAAGAGAAGTTCGACGTTACCGCAGCTGCCCCAGCCGCAGTCGCAGTAGCTGCCCCTGCCGATGGCGGAGGCGCTGCCGAAGAACAGACCGAATTCGACGTTGTTCTTCTCGGAGACGGTGGCAAGAAGATTCCTGTCATCAAAGTTGTTCGTGGCCTCACCGGTCTTGGCCTCAAAGAAGCCAAAGCTGCCGTTGAAGGAACCCCAGCAACTCTTCTCGAAGCTGCTTCTAAAGAAGACGCTGAGAAAGCCAAAGCAGAGCTCGAAGAAGCTGGCGCTTCAGTAGAACTTAAGTAGTAACAGTATTCGGCGCTATCAGCGCCAAAAAGTAAAGAACCCTGGGTCCGATGAAGGTATCGGTCCCAGGGTTTCTTTGTTTTGACGATGGTTTTTGTTAACCGACTTTCCGGAGATCGACCGTAAAGATCAAGGTTTCGTTCGGGCCAATATCGGCTCCTGCTCCGCGTGCCCCGTACCCCATCTCAGGAGGGATTGTGAGCTGGCGTCGACCGCCGACTTTCATGCCGGCTACGCCCTGGTCCCAGCCTGCGATAACCATTCCGGCACCTAAGGGAAATTCGAAGGTGTCGTTGCGGTCCCACGAAGCATCAAACTGTTTACCTGTGGACCACGACACGCCTACATAGTCGACCGTGACGGTCTGACCGGCGGCGGCTTCTGCCCCTTCGCCGACAACAATGTCTTCGGCGACGAGTTCGGTCGGTGGCGGTCCTTCAGGCACAGTTATTTGTGGCTTTGAATCTGTAGTCATGGCAATGACTCTAGTCGGCGTTTGTGTATAACAAACCGTAGGTGTGATACGACCAGCCAGTTTCGTCGGCGGCTTATCGAATCACACTACTTATATGTCCGAACACGATTATCTGGAGATGCTGGGTGATGCCGCATCATGCGGGCTTCCCTCGGACGCTTTTCGCACCGCGTCACGGTCAAACGGGTAAAGAAATTAGCTGATCAAGTTCGAGCATAAATCCTGCACCGACCAGCGCGTAGGTTGAGGGAACCGTAAATCGTTGATTCCGGTAGTCGGATAGGTCACGTCGTCTTTGCTCTGAAAACCCGCCAACCTATCCCAGCAGAAAATGTTTCCGTAGTTCGAGTTGAAGTGTTTTGGTTCAGTCGAATGGTGAACCCTGTGTGATTGGGGCGTGACCAAGATGTAGCGTAGCGGCCCGAGGTTCGTGCGGATATTTGAATGCTGCAGCTTGGTGTACCAAGAGAAAAACAGAATGAATACGAGCATGTTTTGGGCTTCGGCAACGAAACTCGGAAAGATAAAGAAAAGGGGAAGCACATTCACCAAGCCATCGAAAAATTCTCCATGGGATGCACCCGGTCGGGGGTGAACATATTTAGCCCAGTCTGTGAGTGATGAATGATGTGGAACCGCCAGAGAAACGGGACTTTATGTTTCAGCACATGGTTGATCCAAGAGACGAAGTCGGTAAATACGAAACCGATCGACGCTTGCACCAGTATCGGCCAGTCTCGGGTGCTGTCGATGACAAGCCAACTGAAGTACGAATCTAAGACCCATCGAAAAGGCGACAGAGCGAAGAACACGGCACCAGCGGTCGCAGGGAGGAGAAGAACGTGTAAACCATGTCGATGATGACCGGTGGGGTCAGGCCCTGCTGCGTCGGCTGCGCTGGGAAAAGGCGCTCAAGGATAAATATTCCGGGAATACCGACGATCATCGTGAGCGAAACTATCCGGGCAAGGGACACGCTTAATCTTGATTGAACCGAATCGCCGAGAGCGCCCGGCTCTCCGGTCAGCAGTACGGCGACCAAACAAAGACCAACAACGAAGACCGTAATCTCAGCCGTATATCGAGTCAATTTGCCAACCATGTACAGACTCCTAAGCCACCCGCATACGTACGTAAACATTGAGGAAATGTCGACGTCGAACTGTCCTTAAACTATCTCAAACCCGTTTGCTTTTACGGCGGAGTTGTCGTCAAAAGTGGCACATTTAGTGGGGTGGAGTGAACGTTTGGCGACGTGTTCGTTAACGTCAGGTTGCTAGAGGGTGAGGCCAGTCATTTTGGTCAGGTGCCCGGCGGCCTCCCAGACTTTGGGGAGACAGAATCGGGAGGGCGCCAGGCACCTTTGATGGTTCGGGGCTAGTTCCCTCATAATCCGAACACGCTTGGAATTTGGTTTAGCGTGAACCCGATCTGTACTTTTGGCTGATGCGGTGATCGTTCGAGGGTCCATACGCTTCGAGTATGAAATCACTCTTGTTGGACTTCATCTATGAGGAGACGCCACAGAACGTTCCGAAAATCGGTTGGCGAGACGCAGCTCTGGTCGTGGTCATCGGATTGCTAGAGTTGCTGCTGTTCGGAGTGTTTGTGAATGAAGCCCAGGGGCCTGTTCCTCCCGAACTTCCTATTCTGATATTTGCGACTCTGGCGATGATCGTTGTCCGGCGTGACTATCCACTGTTGACCCTTGTGTTGAGCCTCGCGTTTTCTATCGGGGCGGCCTGGATAACGATTAGAGCACAATTCCCATACGGGTTTCAGACCGTTTATGCCGGGCAGATATTTCTCTACACATTGGCCCGATGGGCGTCAGGGCGAAAAGTCGTTATTGGGGTAGCGGTGGCGCTGCTAGTCGAACTGGGGCGAATCGCTCCGATGTATGGTTTGCCGGGTAACGGGCAATTTGATGGAGTTGGCCGATCGGCGGTCGAGTTCATCTATAGCTTGATCAGCTTGGTGATCTTCGTAATGTTCCCGGTGGTCATCGGCTACGGGGTCCGCTACTTCAGGAAGTCGCACGACGATGCGTTGGACCAGGTTCGTCAAGAGGAACGTATGGACATGGCACGCGAACTCCACGACACCGTTGCCCATCACGTAACGGCCATCGCAGTGCAGGCGAACGCAGGTAAATTGGTCGCAGCCGCGCATCCCGAGAAGGCGGCTGAACATTTGGACAGTATCGGGACGGAAGCGACAACAACCTTGGTTGATATGCGACGGATCGTGGGGGCCCTTCGCGAAGGCGAAGAACCCCAGGTTTCGATGCGTCGAGGCGTCGCGGATCTGCTCGAGGTAGTAACTGCCGAAGGTTCGACGCCAACGGTTGCTGTTTCGACTGAAGGTGACTTGTTAGGTCTGCCAGATTCGATCTCAAACGGACTCTACCGGATAGTGCAGGAATCTTTAACCAATGCAAGAAGGCATGCCGAGGATGCATCGTGGATCAACGTTCAGTTTCGAGTGGCTGGCGGGCTGGTTTACGTGAAGATCGAAAATGACGGTCGGTCGGCCGTGAGGCCTGAGGTAGGGTTTGGGATCGCCGGAATGGCCGAGAGGGCTGAAATGCTGGGCGGAACCCTTATCGCCGAACCTCGAAGTGGTGGAGGTTGGGTAGTGGAAGCCGAACTTCCCCTGGAGGAATCGCGATGACAATCACTGTTCTGCTAGCCGACGACCAAGATTTAGTTCGCACCGGTCTAAAGCTAATACTGGACGCCTTCTTGCCGGAAATACTGGTAGTAGGGGTAGCTCACGATGGGCAAGAGGCCGTCACGATGGCCAACGCTCTAAGGCCCGATGTCTGCTTGTTCGATATCCAAATGCCCCGTCTCGACGGCATCGAAGCCACCAAAATGGTGGCAGGACCAGACGTAGCGGATCCGCTCACGGTCGTAATGTTGACCACTTTTGATCTGGACGACTACATATTTCGTTCGTTGCAAGCCGGGGCGAGAGGGTTTCTACTTAAAGATACCGAGCCTGAGTTATTGGTGGAAGCTATCCGAACTGCAGCTTCGGGCGAAGCGTTGATTTCACCGGTCGCAACGTCTCGTTTGCTCAACAAATTTGCTTCCTCATCGACTGACAGCCTCCGGAAAGACAACAAGGACATTTCAGAACCCCTCTCACCTCGAGAAGAAGAAACCTTGCTTCTGGTAGCAGAAGGGTTAACTAACAACGAGATCGTCGAACGACTTCACGTATCTCTCAGCACCGTCAAATCACGCATCTCGATGATCATGTTGAAAATTGGGGTCCGAAACCGGGTCGAGATCGCCATCTGGGCATATCAGACAGGCCGTATTCGACTCGACTAGTTAGAGGCGTTTCGATAAGACGTTGAATTATCATCTCGTGAGTCGGTCCGGGCAGATGGTGGTAGTTTAATGTCGGTAGTTGTAGGCGTTCATGGGGTGGAAGTGACAATGAGTATTCGTGGTAGTCGAGTGTTGGTCGCGGCGGTTGGGTCGGTCGCAGTATTTCTGTTGGCTGCGTGTTCGGGCTCCGATAGTTCTGAGGAGGCCTCTGGGCCAGCTATTTCTTCCGACGTTGCAGTGACGGTTGCAGAATCTACGCCGGTCACCGACGCTGTTGATCGTGATCGGGCGTTGGGTTTGCCAGTCGACCCTCCATCGACGACTATCAGTACCGACCCTGATGAACAAGCCGCCGCCGATGTGGTCTACTTGTATGTGGCGATGCTTGATAAGTGCATTAAAGACTTCGCTGCGTGTGATTCGGCGCCTTTCGAGAAGATTGCTACCAAGAACGCGATAGAAACTGACCCAGCCCTCAGCCTTTCCGCCGAGGAGCGAGATCAGTATGAGTCGATTTTACTTGACTTCGATGCGAAGCACGAGATTCGCTGGATTAAGAAAATCGACGGTGCTGTTCCAATTATCCAGGTTCTTCACTGTCCCTATTTGAATCGATATCTCGCAAACAAAGGACAGGATCAGGGTACCGAGTACGAATTCGGTGCCGTTCGACTGATGATGAGTAGGGTCATCCAGCGAGACGGGCGTTGGCAGCTTGACAGTTTCGGCAGAGGTATAGAAATCACCCCGACTGAATACAGCGAGAATGCCTGCCGGGTGTTCGATGGCACCCCACAAGAAGAATTTCTAGCTCTGACAGAGGAAGGCCCGAAGGAATGAGTCACAGAAGTAATCGGCGACGTATCACACGTGGACCCGTAGTCTTGGCTGCGATAGTTTGTCTTTCACTGGTGGTTTCTTCACCCTCTTCGGCACAGGACGCTGAGACTGAAGCCAAGTCCGATGGTGCAGTGCTGACAGCATAGGGGGCAAGAGCTTACACCGGACAGTATTCCAACTGGACTGACCCATGCGACGGCGAGTGGAGAAACCCAACAAGCGGCATCGGGATTTCGTTGAATGG
>JAHDCC010000018.1:0-33747 GCA_020630065.1 Acidimicrobiales bacterium | reverse complement strand
CATGCGACGGCGAGTGGAGAAACCCAACAAGCGGCATCGGGATTTCGTTGAATGGGGAGGACGAAGAGGGAAACGAAACTAACACGGCAATTGTTGTCGAAACAAAAGAGATTTCTGTTCCCTATTTCCCCGATGTTTCTATTCCTACCGATATCTCGATAGACCGAGATGAGGGTGCCCGTGACGCAACAGGAATTGGCCAGATCGACGAAACGATCGAATTTGGTGGAGGTGAGTACACGGTTTGGATTAACGACGACTGCCCCTGGGGGCAGGAAGTGTCCTACGTTCCCGTATCGGCCGTTCAGTTGCTACCTGATTTCCAGGCGCTCGCCCAGGACTATCTGACAGAACCCGAGCTGACACTTAAACCGTTTGACCCCGAACGGGACTGGACATACGTCAACGTTCCGATTGACTTCCGTACGACACCAGAATCGGTTGAGCCAGTAGTTGTCACTATCGACAGCGGGGGTCCCGACCCAGTATGGGTGACTATTACCGCAACGCCGTCAGTGCTCACATACCGCTCAGGTGATCCACTGGCCGAAGGTGCTCAAGCCGAAAAATCTTGCGACGTAGACCCCCACGCTACGGCCGACTACAATCCCGATGTTCCCGGCGAATGCAGCTACCAGTACATTAATGCGTCATCGGTGGCTGACGGAAACGTCTTTGAAGCCGAGCTTGAGCTGCAATGGGACGTCACCTACGACTCTTCAGATGGACCGGGGACACTAGCCGTAGATCCAACCGTGCAAGAAGAAGAGGTTGGCGTCGCCGAAATAAAAGCCGTCAACGTGTACGACGAAGAATAACTAGACCTAATCCTCTTCTTCGGAATCCAAGCCGCCACTAGTCGCCGTCTCCAGATTGGTGACGACCTGTTCGACTTGAACCTTCGCCGACTGGATTCGTTGCCGACAGAACTCGATTAACTCCGCAGCCCGCGTGACCTGCGAACTCAGCGCGTCGATATCGACGTCGTCGTCTTCGAGTTGTAGAAGGATCGATTCTAATTCAGCCATCGCAGACGTGTAGCTGAGTGATTCGGCGTCTTCGGCAGCTTCGATGCTCATGACCCGTCACTCTAGTCGTATAGTCAGCCGTACACGACACGTCACTAACCCTAAAGCGTAAACGAAGAAGTGCGCCGAGTTAGACTCTGCGCACTCCTTGTATCTATGTAACTGAAGTGCCCGTGACTAACACGACTGTGCTAGTCGGGAACACTTTGGGTGTTGGTAACGAACCACCCAGCGTTCTTTTTGTCAGACCGCCCTGACGTTTTGAGCTTCTTCTCCTTTGCGGCCCGGCGCTACATCGAATTCGACCGCTTGGCCTTCATCGAGCGACTTGTAACCGTCCCCTTGAATGTTTGAGTAGTGAACGAATACGTCATCACCATCTTCACGGGAAATGAAACCAAATCCCTTTTCGGCGTTAAAAAACTTGACTGTACCTGTTGCCAAAGCAATCTCTCTTTACTCTCAAGGTTGATCTTGTACCAACCTCACCTCAACATTCTACCTCTGCCCATGGGGGCAAAGGCAAATAAAGTTATAGGGATGAAGTACGAGCTACGGTAGTGATCCCGCATAATACCGCACAGATAGAGGTCGAGAAGTATGCGAATAGGTATCCCAAAAGAGATAAAAAATCACGAATATCGGGTCGGATTGACACCAGAAAGCGTCGCTGAGTTTGTCGCCCGTGGCCACGATGTCGTTGTCGAACGTGACGCCGGCATAGGAATAGGGGCCGATGATTCCGAGTATGCGGCTGCAGGTGCATCAACAGCGGGAACCCCTCAGGAGATATTCGAATCCGTCGATTTGATCATCAAAGTCAAAGAGCCACAAGCCCATGAGCGGAAATGGATACGCCCCGACCAAATACTCTTCACCTACCTGCATTTGGCGCCAGATCCAGAACAGGCCAGAGATCTTGTGGACTCCGGCGCAGTTTGCATCGCCTACGAAACAGTAACGGGACGATCTGGAGGGCTGCCATTGCTCAAACCTATGAGCCAAGTCGCCGGTCGTCTCTCTGTACAAGCCGGTGCTACGGCACTCGAACGAACAAACGGTGGCCGAGGCATACTGCTGGGAGGGGTGCCTGGCGTAGCACCAGGCTCAGTAACCATAATCGGCGGAGGGGTTGCCGGATTCAACGCCGCCCAAATGGCGGTTGGTTTAGGGGCAAGCGTCACGATCCTGGATCGCAACCCTGAAGTATTAGAACGTCTTGGCAAATATTTCCAAGCGCAGGCAATTACCCGATTCTCAAATAGTGCCAACCTGGCCGATAGCGTCGCCGGTGCAGACCTCGTAATCGGCGCGGTTTTGGTGCCTGGAGCGTCCGCCCCAAAACTGGTCACCCGTCAAATGTTGGGCACGATGAAAGCCGGTTCGGTTTTGGTCGACATTGCGATCGATCAAGGTGGTTGTTTCGAAACGTCAACACCGACGACTCATGAATCGCCGACGTTTATGGTCGACGGAATAGTTCACTATTGTGTCGCCAATATGCCTGGAGCGGTGGCTCGGACTTCCACTTATGCCCTCAACAACGTCACTCTTCCCCACGCGTTGAATCTCGCTGATCTTGGCTGGAAAGAAGCCCTTCGATCTGATTCACAGCTCGCCGCCGGATTGAATGTCTGTCAGGGGCACGTGACTCACGAGGCGGTCGCCCGCGACCTTGGATACGACCATGTGGACATGCTCAACGTGGTTGGCTAGCGAAGCGGCTCGAGACGTCGGCTAGCCATCGTCGTCTCGTGTCCTTCGGTCTAACTCGCTGGTCGGTCGAGGGAATAGGCGTAGTTCTATCCGACGGTTTTTGGACTTGTCGACCTCGTCTATTGGGTCAGATTCACCTGCGGACCACAATGCGATCTGTTGTGGTGGGACCGCTCGTGCTTGAAGCACCAGCGATATCGACTTTGCGCGGGCAAGCCCTAGACGAAGATTGTCTAGCGGGTCGCCGTCCGAGTCGGTGTGGCCACTTATTTCTACAATCAGATCGGGTTGGGTGATCATGATGGAAGCAATGGCTGCCAATACCGGAGGCTCAGTGGCCAGAATCGATTCGCTAGGAGCGAACAGCGTCGACTGTTCAAGCACAATCGTTCGAAAACTGAACTCGGGTTCTGGTAACGCATCGGGATGGTAAACGAACTCGTTAGACAACCGAAAGTTGCGGGGGAGAAGTGCTCGGAGCTTGGCTTCTCGTAGTTGAGCGTCATCCCAGCTGGGAACCGCCCCAACCAAACGCACGGTGTTGTCGTCACCAAATATGACCGCTTCAGGTGTTGGCTCTGGTGGTATCGGACTGGATAACCAGCCGTCAGGCATCGGCGTCAGGGGGTAGCGAGGTTGAGTCGGCTCGGTAGAAGATTCTGGCCGGGTAGGGTTCTCGGCTTGGGTATTTAAGTCCTTGTCATCTGGAGTCCAAAGCGCTCCGTATCGAACTACATTCATCCCCATCACTACCAGCAACATTACGGCTGTTACTGCAACAATACGCCGCCATCTGCGAACGTCGTCTGACGCCTGTACTGTCCGGTTTACGCCTTGCCGTCTATCTCTCATTCGGGGACAGCCATTTGGTGTAGATCTCTTCGCTGGTTCCGTCAGCGTCAAGTTCAGCTAACACGTCATTTACAGCCTGTCGGAGCGCCCTGTTTTGTCGCCCAAATGCCAACCCGTATTCTTCGTTGCTTTGAAGCAGCCCGGCTATGTAGAGATCATCAGGAAGGTCTCCTAACTCAAACTCGTCGATTACCGCCAGCTCTATCTGACCGGTTTGGGTCGCAGCTAGCAGCTCGCCGGGAGATGTAAACGTTCGAAGTGTAGGGTTTCTGACCCGCGCCGTGGTGATTCGCTGCCCGGCCGACCCTGCAACGACACCAATTCGTTCACCCTCCATATCTTCTAGGGAAAGAAAACTCGAAGAAGGGTCGACGCTACGCACGATTGCCTGGTCGACGGTGAAATACGGGGTTGAGAAAATCGCCTGCTGCCGCCGTTGGTTGTTGATCAAGATCTTGCCAGCAGCGATGTCACATACTTGCCGACTCGGTTCGGACCAGATCGTGGGAGACGTAATCTCAATAATGGTTAGGTTCTGCCCTAGGCGGTCTGCCACTTCGTTCACTACGTCGATCTCGTATCCACTCCACGAAGTAGCATCATCGGCGGACTCGACAAAGTGGGGATGAGGTTCGACACAGACGGCTAGGGTGCCGTCTGTAATCGTTGCCGTCTCAGGGTTGACGTCTGTAGCCGGTGCAGAGGTTCGAGGTTTGTCGGGGTTCGTTTGAGGTGTTGTGGCCGATGACGAACACGAAACTAGCAGTGCAGAAACCGTCAAAAGCAAACGCATTCGTGACCATTCCACGCCTTAGAACCCCCTACCTGTTTTCAAGGTACAACGTTCAACACCTGGGCTAGATAAAAAGAAATCCGAATACCTAAATAGAACATAAATAGTTGATGAAGCGGGCGGTTTGATAGCCAGAATGACTGGCTGTTCGTGCATCTAATTTGCGGGTTAGCTGAACAAGCTAGTTACTCTAAACACTGTGCCTGCACCTATCACCCCGTTCTACGTCATGGAAGTAATGGCGGCAGCCCAACGGCGGGAACAAGCCGGTAAACGTGTGCTGCATTTAGAAGTGGGCCAACCTTCAACTGGCGCTCCAGCAGCGGCTGTCCGTCGGGCTCATGAAATGCTTGAAGGTTCACCGCTCGGATACACCCCAAGTCGAGGTATTCCCGAGCTTGCACCAGCAATCGCGCAGCACCTGCATTCGATGTATGACGTCGAGGTTGATGACACACGAATAGCCATCACCCAAGGTGCTTCAGGGGCCATGACTCTTGCGTTGTTGGCGGCATTCGAACCTGGGGCACGCATAGGTGTACCCGAACCGGGGTACCCGTGTTACCGCAACATGGTTCTGGCACTCCATATGGTTCCGGTGCCGATCAAGGTGGACGCCTCAACCCGCTATCAACCGACGGTTGAACATCTCCAACGAGTTGCCAATCTGGACGGTGTTATCGTCGCTTCGCCGTCAAACCCCACAGGGACTGTGATGGCTCCGAACGATTTAGCTTCTCTAGTGGCGTGGTGCGATGAAAATGATGTGCGACTGATTTCCGATGAAATTTACCATGGGCTTACCTACGGTGCCGAGGTTGCGACCGCTTCAGCTTTTTCGTCGAACCCCATCGTGATCAATAGTTTCTCGAAATATTTCTCGATGACGGGGTGGCGGATCGGTTGGATGGTTTTGCCGAAAAGTTTATGCGGTGCTGTGGACCGCCTAGCCCAAAACTTGGTGATCTGTCCGACGGCGCTGTCACAACACGTCGCATTAGCGGCGTTGGAATGCAAGACAGAACTTGACCAACACGTAGCCCGTTACAACCAGAATCGGAACGTCTTGCTCGAAGGGCTGCCGCGAGTTGGGTTGACCGACATTGCGCCGACGGACGGGGCATTTTATCTGTGGGCTCGGTGTAGCCATTTGGGGTCAAGTGTTGAGTTGGCAGCGGAGTGGCTTGATAGTTGCGGAGTAGCTGTGACTCCGGGTATTGACTTCGACCCTGTCGATGGGCACGACTTTCTACGGTTTAGTTACTCGGGATCTACCGAAACTATGTATGACGCTGTTGAGCAGTTAACGTCGTGGGCTAGGTGAAGAGTCCTTCAAGTCTGGTCCCGAGCAGCGGCCGAGAATCAAACGTTTCTCGGCCGCAGCGATACGGCTGCGAGTTTCCTCTACACTGTCACGATCGACCAAGCAAAAGCTGGGTCAGATCGTCACTGCCTGTAGACACTTCCATCGACACCACGCAGCAGTAATTGTGCTTTGTGTAGCTGCTCTGGCGGCGGTGCCTTTAGATGTGAATCTAACGTTTGGTTATTGAGCCGGTCTCGATGTAGGTATTTCGGACGTCTGTGTTGTCTAGACAGGTCCGATGGCGTGATTTGAGTTCACCAAAAGACGGTTTCCTTCGGGGTCGGTGACGCTGAATCGGTCGTGGGGGTTACCACGAGTGATTGCGCTTGGGTTGGTTCCGACTGTTTCGAACAGGGTATGTGTTTCGTTGATGTCATCGACAATTAGGTCGAGGGTTGCTTGGCCGGGTTGGCCTGTCCTGACGACGATGTGGGTTCCTCCTCGAAGTTCGAGGATGGCAGCTTGTTGCATGTTGACAACGAGTCGCATGCCGATGGATGTATAAAAGTTGGTTAGTGTTGCGACGTCGGCTGCCGTTATTGAGATGTGCCCAATACCGAATCGGGGTCGATTGTCGCCTTCAATAGTGGAAGTGCTGTGGGGGATTTCTTGACTAACAGTCATTAAAGTTTCTCCAAATGTTAGGTACTCTTAACAAGTGGGAACCGTGGTTTGGTATCAGGTATTCCCAAGTATCTACCAGGTGGGTAATGTCACACTTATCTCAATTCGTAAACATGGAGGGGGCACGGTCGGGTTAGGGGGTGACGGTGCTTGTTACCTCGCCGTCGGCCACTGTCGTGACGAGTTTGGTTCCCGGCTCCGCTTGATTGGGGTCTCGGAGGACGGTTCCATCTTCGGTCCGGGTGATGGACCAGCCGCGAGCCAGAGTCCGTTGAGGGTCTAACGCCCGCACTTGGTTTTCGATCGTTGTTAGGTGGCGTTCGGCCTGTTCGACAGGTCGGAGACTGTGGCGAGTCAATGATGTTTCGAGAGCGGCGAGGCGAGCTTGTTGCTGTCTGGTGGTCCGTTGAGTGGATCTGGTGATTTCTCGGTCTGCGGTGTCGACTCTGAGGTTCGCGTTTCTTAATTTGTGTCCTGCAGCTTGTGGGACTGCGGTGGCGAGGCGATCGATTTTGAGTTGTTGGGTCTGAACCGAACGGTTGGCGTTGATCGCCCATGAGGTGGCTTTGGTGGTTAGCTGGGCTTCTGCTTCGGCCAGTTTTCTCATAGTTGTGCTAGCTATCGCGTCTGAGAACTGCTCCGCTCGGTTGAGAGCGTCAGCTACTCGTTCGTTGAGTGCGACGGCTACCGCGGTTGGTGTTTTGTATGCGGAGTGGCTGACGACGTCGGCGATGCTGGTGTCTATTTCGTGGCCGATGCCGGTTAGCACCGGGACAGCGCATTTGGCTATCGTGCGGGCGATTGGTTCTGAGTCGAAGGTGCTTAAGTCTCCTCGGCTTCCACCGCCTCGGATAACAGCGATCAATTCGACGTCATGGTAGTTGGTTAGGGTTTTGATTGCAGCCACGATGGCTTGTTCGGCGTCTTGGCCTTGCACTCTGCAGTCGGCGACAAGGACATCCCACGAAAACCCGCTTTGTTTTAGTTCGTCGGTGAAGTCGGCGTAGGCGGCACTTCCGACGCTTGTTACGAGTCCGATTCGACGGGGGGAAGGCGGCATCGGTAGTTGGCCGTTTGGTTTGTCTAGTCCTTCAGAGATGAGTTGTTGAAGGAGTCGTTCGCGCTCTGAAGAGAGAAAGTCCAACGTGAAGGTGGGGTCGACGCCCGACATTGCCAAGGTTAATGTTCCTCGGGCGGCATAGAAGTCGACACTCGTTCGAATTCGTAGCGGCATGCCGTCTTGGATTCGGCCCACGTTGGCCCGCTTCAAAATGGTGTTGACCGTTTGTTTGTTCGAATTGAACAGGGCTACCGGTAGCGAGGCCGTCGACTGTTTGCCGGGTTCGGCTGGTTCTATCAAATTGAAGTAGACGTGACCAGGTTGTGATCGCTTCAGGTCGGACACTTCGCCTTGAACCATCACGGTGTCGGGAAACTCCGAACGTAGCGAAGTGCCGATCCGGTCGGCTAGTTCGGCCGCGGTGTAAATTTCGGTTCCTAACGGGTCTATCTCCACCGTGTCACATCATATAAGATCGTTGCGTGCTGTGTGAAGAGATTCTAGATGTTGATACGTCTTCGGGGCCGATGGCCGTTTTGAGAAAGAGGTCGGCTGAAGCTGTCGGGTTGCCTAAGGTGGTGATCTTTCATGACGGTCCAGGTATCCGAACTGCCACTCACGACTATGCTCGCCTGCTGGCCCATCAGGGTTACGACGTTCTGGTGCCTGATTTGTATCATCGGCACGGTCGCTTGATTGGTTACGAACCGGATCAGCGTCGGGCAGATGCAAAGATCGTCGATCGACTGTGGGGCATGATTTGGTCGATGACGGATGAAGAGATTCAGTCTGATTTGGATGATGCTTTGGGCGCGGTTGGCGTAGCCGATTCGGAACGGCTCGGGTGTGTAGGGTTTTGTCTTGGCGCCCGGGCGGTGTTTAGGACGATGATGCGTAAACCGGACCAGTTTCTTGTTGGATCAATGTCGCACCCGTCGTTCCTGGTGGACGACGAGAATGATTCCCCACACCTGTCGGCTCACGAGCTCTCAGGTCGGTTGTTTGTTGGTATCGGGGATGCTGACGAGATTCAATCGATTGAAATGCAGCAGGCGTTCTTTGATGCGGTTGCCGAACTTGACCATGTTGGGGTTGAACGGTTTGTGGCCGTTGGTCACGGTTACACCTGGCCTGGGCATGATAACTACGACTCCTCAGCTGCGGATCGTTGTTTTGCGGTGACAACAGCCTTGCTGGCTGAGGTTTTAGACGCCAGCTGATCGGCCATTGTCGTGTGACGGGGGAGACTTGCGAATTCGACGCGTCCAACTTATACTTACTTTAAGTAAGTAACTTACAAAAGGTAAGTTGCTGAGGTGACTTCTACCGACCCACACTCAACGAAAGATTTCCCGTGACTACTATTCTTCACATCAGCTCAAGTGCCCGCACCGAAGGTTCGGTCAGCCGTCAGCTGACCCGTCGTCTCATCGATCGCTTCCCTGAAGGCTCAACGGTGATTGAGCGCGACCTCGCTGTTGGTGTGCCGCAGTTGACCGATGTCCATATCGCGGCCGGTTTCACACCCGCAGAAGATCGGACCGACGAACAGAATGAGCTTCTCGCAGTGGGCGCAGAATTCATAGATGAGCTGCGGAGGGCCGACGTTGTCGTCATTGGTGCCCCGATATACAACTTCGGCCCTCCAGCGGAACTCAAAGCATGGGTCGATCATGTTTCTCGCTCTGGGGTGACCTTCCGTGTTGATGACTCGGGCTTTCACGGTTTACTGGGCGACCGTTCGACATACGTCGTGTACGCATCTGGAGGTGTCCCCGCCGGATCTGAAGCCGACTTTGTCACGCCGTGGATCAAGACAGCACTTGGCCTGTTAGGGATTGAGTCGGTTGAAGTTGTCGCCGCCGACGCTTTGACCGTTGACGACCAGGCCCTAGCGGTTGCCGAGCAGAAGGTGGATAGCCTTGTGCTTCAGTGACATACTGGTGGATGGCCCCAGATAACCCAGGTGGGTACTGTCCGTACTTTCATCAGACGATCGAACTCATCGGTCGCCGGTGGACGGGCGCTATCTTCTTCGCCGTCAATAACGGAAAATCCCACTTTGGTGAGATCAAAGAGGCGGTTCCGGGTCTATCGGATCGGATGTTGTGTGAACGACTTGCCGAGCTAGGCGATGCCGGGGTTGTTGACCGGGTCGTCGAAGGTAGATCGGTTACCTATCTGAGTTCGGCCAAAGGTGAGGCCCTGTATGGTGCCCTCGAAGGTCTCCATCATTGGGCGACGGATTGGTGGGATCTCTAGCCGGCGTGTTTGAGTATTGTGCCCGTGGATGTTAAGGGGCCATTTTTGCTGAAGGTTCTAGGCCAAGTCGTCGATATACGGGGTGATGCAGATGCAAACGAGCCCAAGACTGCGGATGTCTCAAAAGACTAAGACCAAAATCGGCTTCGTGGTTCTAGTCATTTTTCTGGCTGCAATTCTGAATGTTGGACTATTTTTCTACTCGCCGCCTTTGCCCGTTGTCTTGACGATGTGGGTGGTCGTCGTTGTGTTGGCTGCGTGGCTGGTCAACAAAAGCGCCGTCTACCTTATGCGTCGCAAGTTCTCGACTCAAGCGCCGTCAGTTCTCCGCAGCCCCGAATCAGCCACATCCAAGCAGGAGAAAATCCGGGACCTATTGAAGTTGGAGGGATTCACCGACGAAGGGAATTGGGTAATGCAGACTCCGGATCAGTCCAATTTGGTTGGAACCGTTGTTCTGATGACCAACAACCAGCGGACGATTCATGCCTGCGTATTCAACGGGCCGATTCACATCTGGTCGTCGCTGGAAGGTGGGCGAACGCTCGTGACAACAAATTTGAAGGAAATATCTGCTCGTGACGATATTATTTTCCACCGAGTTCCGAAAGCGGATGTAGCGCAAGTGGTAGGAAAACATCGGGCCGAAATTAACCGGCTGGCTTCCGATGGGTTTGGGGTAGTGACAGACGACCTAGCGGTCGATAGAAGGTTTGAGCTTGAAGAACGCAGAGGTTTAGCGGCGTTAGGCTGGATGCCTGGGCATCTGGTAACCGCCAGCTAGATAAGGGGGATGTGCAGCACCAAGCTAGTCCCACTAAAAGTCTGGTGACTAAAGAATCTTGTTGATGCGACATGGAAACTTGACCTGAGACAGAAAATCTTTTACTATCTATGTCCCGTTTCGGTTGTACCGACGGCCTAAGGGGCATATGCTAGGTGAGTCCAGCCTGCTCGCCCGTCTTTACTGACCCCTTGCAACAGTCGGTGAATATAAGGTGTGCAGGCTTTCCGTAGCTCATTGCGCTAACTACTGGTGGTGTCCCTTTGCCTGCACGCACTGTTGCCCGTGACCGCTACTCCTTCGGTAATCTATCCGAAGCTCTTGAGCTTCCAGATTTGATTGCCATCCAACGGGATTCGTTCCATTGGTTTTTGGAAGAAGGTCTCGCAGACGCATTCCGTGATATAAGTCCGATTAAAGATTTCACAGAAAATCTCCAACTTGAACTCGAGTTTGATCCCCATGACGAGGATCTAAAGCCGTATCCAAAATTTACGGTCGAAGAGTGTAAAGAGAAAGATATGACGTATTCGGCCCCGATATTTGTTCGGGCCCGTTTCCTCAACGCTCTCACCGGTGAAATCAAAGAACAAACAGTCTTTATGGGTGACTTCCCAATAATGACTGATAAAGGAACTTTTGTTATTAACGGCACTGAGCGTGTCGTTGTTTCTCAGCTTGTCCGTTCTCCTGGCGTGATCTTTCAGCCTGGTGAACGGTTCCGTCTGCGTAACCTCTCGAAACATCAAATGGTTACCGGAACCATTCACCCTTATCGAGGTGAGTGGATCGAGTTCGACGTCGAGCAAAAACCAGGTAAGGACCCAACAGCTGGTGTCCGTGTCGCCCGAAAGCGACGCCTCTCGCTCTTTACCATGTTGCGTGCTCTCGGGTACGACGAAGAAAACGCTCCCGGTTTCCTCGATGCGTTCGTTCGTCACTTCGACTTCCTCGAAGGTCAGTGGGAAAAAGACAAAGAGCTATCACCCACCCAAGACGAAGCACTGGTTGAGATTTACAAACGAGCTCGACCAGGTGAACCACCTACGCTCGAAGCTGCTCGCACCTACCTAAAGAACGCGTTCTTCGAGAACCGTCGATACGACCTCTCCCGAGTTGGTCGCTACAAACTAAACCGGAAGCTTGGCCCAGAAATCGCCAAGCTTCAAGAGCTTTTCCCGATGCTCGACATGGATCTTCCTGAAGAAGACCAGGGCGTTCTGTCCCGCTGCGAGGTTCTCGCTTCCGCTACCTACCTTCTTCACTTGATGGTGGCTGAGCCGGGTTACCGTCTTGACGACCAGGACCACTTCGCTAACCGTCGTGTTCGTTCGGTCGGTGAACTGATTCAGAACCAGGTTCGAATCGGTCTATCCCGTATGGAGCGAGTCGTGCGGGAACGCATGACCACCCAAGACGTCGAAGCGATCACTCCACAATCGCTAATCAACATTCGCCCAGTCGTGGCGGCGATCAAAGAGTTCTTCGGAACCTCTCAGCTCAGCCAGTTCATGGACCAGGTCAACCCGCTTTCTGGTTTGACTCACCGGCGTCGGCTCTCGGCTCTTGGACCCGGAGGTCTTTCACGAGAACGTGCCGGTTTCGAAGTGCGAGACGTTCACTTCTCCCACTACGGGCGTATGTGTCCGATCGAGACCCCTGAAGGTCCGAACATCGGCCTGATCGGTTATCTCTCGACGTATGCTCGGGTCAACCCGTTCGGTTTCTTAGAAACCCCGTACCGTAAAGTGCACGACGGCAAACTCACCGACGAAATCGTCTACCTCACAGCAGATGAGGAAGAAGAGTATGTTGTGGCGCAGGCTAACGCCAAGACCGACGCAGACGGCAACTTCTTAGACGACAGCGTGCTCGCTCGAAGTTCGCCTCAAGCGGCCTCCCTGCGAGACCTGAAGCTGCAGCTCGAACGCGACGTGTTCTTTGGTGCTACCACTGAAATTTCTCAGGTGCCAGCCACCGAAGTCCAAATGATGGACGTTTCGCCTAAGCAGATCGTTTCTATCGGTACCGGCCTGATTCCGTTCCTCGAACACGATGACGCCAACCGTGCCCTTATGGGTGCGAACATGCAACGTCAGGCAGTTCCGCTTCTGACCGCAGAAGCACCTTATATAGGTACCGGTATTGAACGACGAGCCGCCATCGACGCCGCCGACACATTGGTAGCCACCGAGCAAGCTACCGTTGTTGAAGCCGACGGCAAGAAAATTGTTCTCGAAACCGAAGACGGACGCAAAGTTCATCGACTTCTGAAGTTCAACCGTTCTAACCAGGACAGCTGCATCAACCAGAAGCCACGAGTAAAAGCTGGCGACACGGTCACCAAGGATGATCTGCTCGCAGATGGTCCTTCGACCGACAACGGTGAGCTGGCTCTCGGTAAGAACCTGGTTATCGCCTTCATGCCGTGGGAAGGGTACAACTTTGAGGATGCGATCATCCTTTCAGAGCGTCTGCGTAAAGACGACACCCTGACCTCTATCCATATTAAAGAGCACGAAATCGATGCTCGGGACACCAAACTCGGTCCAGAAGAAATCACCCGCGACATTCCAAACTTGGCCGATGACATCTTGGCTGACTTGGACGAACGAGGAATCGTTCGGGTCGGAGCCGATGTTGGGCCGGGCGACGTTCTCGTTGGTAAAGTCACCCCTAAAGGTGAGACGGAGCTAACCCCAGAAGAACGACTCCTTCGAGCCATCTTTGGCGAAAAAGCTCGCGAAGTTCGAGACACCTCGATGAAGGTTCCTCACGGCGAAGTCGGCAAAGTTATCGACGTCAAAGTCTTTAACCGAGACGACAGCCATGAACTGCCTCCTGGTGTCAACCAGCTCGTACGGGTTTATGTCGCCCAGAAACGCAAAATCAGCGTTGGCGACAAACTGGCTGGTCGTCACGGAAACAAGGGTGTAATTTCTAGGATCCTTCCAGTCGAAGACATGCCACACTTAGCTGACGGCACCCCCGTCGACGTGGTATTGAACCCTCTTGGTGTTCCGTCTCGTATGAACGTCGGTCAGGTTCTCGAATCTCACCTCGGTTACGCAGCTCGTTGGGGCTGGGAAGTCGACGGCGAACGAGTCGGTGAACCTCCAATGCGAGGAACCGAAACGAAGACTCGCCCGTTCACTACTCCATCGACGCTGGTCTCAACCCCAGTATTCGACGGAGCGAAATGGGACGAAAAGCATCTCTCAGGCGAGAAGCCAACCATCCAATCCATCTTCCAAAACCTCAACCCAGAGGCTGCGAACGGCGATCGGCTGATCGGCGAAGACGGTAAAGCCACGTTGTACGACGGCCGAACCGGTTTGCCATTCGACAATCCGATCATGGTTGGCATCATGTACATCTTGAAACTGTCGCACATGGTCGACGACAAGATCCACGCCCGTTCAACCGGTCCTTACTCGATGATCACCCAGCAGCCACTCGGTGGTAAAGCACAATTTGGTGGTCAGCGTTTCGGAGAGATGGAAGTTTGGGCGCTCGAAGCATATGGTGCTGCGTACTGTTTGCAAGAGCTCCTAACCATCAAATCCGATGACGTGCTTGGTCGTGTCAAGGTATACGAAGCCATCGTTAAGGGAGAGAACATCCCTGAGCCTGGAATCCCTGAAAGTTTCAAAGTACTTATCAAAGAGATGCAAGCACTTTGCATCAACGTTGAGGTACTCGCTGAAGACGGACAGGAAATCGAGATGCGAGAGCTTGACGACGAGCTGTTCCGAACAGCCGAAGAGTTGGGGATCGACCTTAGTCGCCCCGAACGAGGATCAGACGAAGAAGACGCAGCCCGTGCCGCTGGCGGCGCACGCTGATAGGCCCTCAGGGTCTAGAAAGAGAATGACAAATGCTTGATGTCAACGACTTCGATCAGCTGAAAATTGGGTTAGCGACCGCTGACTCAATCCGTATGTGGTCAAACGGTGAAGTTAAGAAACCAGAGACCATCAACTACCGAACGTTAAAGCCGGAAAAAGACGGCCTGTTCTGCGAAAAAATCTTTGGTCCAACCAAAGACTGGGAATGCGCGTGTGGTAAATACAAACGTGTTCGATTCAAGGGAATCATTTGTGAACGTTGTGGTGTTGAGGTAACTCGATCCAAAGTTCGACGTGAACGAATGGGTCACATCGAATTGGCCGCACCTTGTGTCCACATTTGGTACCTCCGAGGCACCCGTTCTTGGTTGGCGTACCTGCTTATGGGGACCGAACCACGCGAAGAGCTCAAAGCGAAACAGCTTGAAAAGGTAATCTATTTCGCAGCGAACCTTGTTACCTACGTCGACGAAGAACGACGTGAACAAGACCTGCCAAGCCTAGAAGCTGAAGTAATTTCTGAGCGCGAAGCCATCAATAAAGAGATGGAACTTCGTATGGCCGAGCAGCACGAAGAGCTTGAAGCCGAAATCGCGCAGATGGAAAAAGACGGCGCCAAAGATAACGAAATCAAAGCCCGTCAACGTTCGTTTGAAAAAGAACTTTCCGCCACTCGCGAATCTTACGAGATGGAACTCGACGTGCTCGAACGGGCATGGGACGAATTCCAAGGACTGTTCTCACGCAAAATCATCGAAGACGAAATGTTATGGCGCGAAATGGCCGACCGTTTCGGCGACTACTTCGAAGGTGGAATGGGTGCCGGTTCGATCACGAAACTGATCGAACGCATCGATTTCGACGAAGAAGAAGTGAAGCTTCGAGCCGCTATTGATCCGGAAGAAGGCGTAAAACCGCTTTCCGCCCAGCGCAAGCAGAAAGCGATCAAGCGTCTTAAGATCGTTGCCGCGTTTAACCGACGCGACGACAACAAGAAACGTGTTAACGACCCAGGTGCCATGATCCTTGGTGTTGTTCCGGTGATCCCGCCAGAGCTTCGTCCAATGGTTCAGCTCGACGGTGGCCGTTTCGCCACCTCTGACCTGAACGACCTTTACCGTCGTGTGATCAACCGGAATAACCGGCTTAAACGACTTCTAGATCTTGGTGCTCCCGAGATTATCGTCAACAACGAAAAGCGAATGCTGCAAGAAGCGGTAGACGCGTTGTTCGACAACGGTCGTCGTGGCCGTCCGGTAACCGGACCTGGTAACCGACCACTGAAATCGTTGTCAGACATGCTTAAAGGTAAGCAGGGTCGTTTCCGTCAGAACTTGCTCGGAAAGCGTGTTGACTACTCTGGCCGTTCCGTGATTGTGGTTGGCCCGACACTGAAATTCCATCAGTGTGGTCTGCCGAAAATCATGGCTCTCGAATTGTTCAAGCCGTTTGTTATGAAACGACTGGTCGACCAAGAGTTGGCTCAGAACATCAAGTCAGCGAAACGAATGGTTGAACGTCGACGCCCACAGGTGTGGGAAGTTCTCGAAGACGTTATTCAAGAACATCCAGTAATGCTCAACCGTGCGCCAACCCTTCACCGCCTGGGCATCCAAGCGTTTGAACCGGTTCTGGTCGAAGGTAAAGCAATCCAGATCCACCCGTTGGTGTGTACTGCGTTTAACGCTGACTTCGACGGTGACCAGATGGCTGTCCACTTGCCGCTTTCGGCTGAAGCACAGTCTGAAGCTCGAGTGTTGATGCTGTCGGCGAACAACGTGTTGTCGCCTGCTCACGGTCGTCCGTTGGTTACACCAACTCAGGACATGGTTATCGGTGTCTTCTATCTCACCGAGTGGGTCGATGCTGAAGTGGGCGGAACATTCCGTCGACTCGACGAAGTTGAACGAGCGTACGAAGCCGGAGAAATCGGACTTCATCAGCCAATCATCTTCCGTCACCCAGACCTGCTGGAAACCCCTGCTAACGGCAAAGCGGCCGAGTACACCAAGACCACGGCTGGTCGAGTGTTCCTCAACACCGCACTGCCCGACGATTTCCCGTACATCAATGACCTGATGAAGAAGCGTGACATCGGCAAGGTAGTGGATGTTCTAGCGTCGAGCTATCCAAAAGCTGAAGTTGCTTCGAGCCTTGACAAAATCAAATCTCTAGCCTTCCACTTCGCTGCTCGTGCCGGTTTGACCGTCTCTATTGACGACGTTCAAACACCGAAAGAGAAGCAGAGCATTCTGGATCGTCACGAAACCGAGGCGGCCAAGATCGAAGGCCAGTTCCGTAAAGGCATCATCACTGACGGTGAACGTCGTCAGAAAGAGGTTGAGGTCTGGACCGAGGCGACCGAAGAGATCAAAAATGCCATGGTCAAAAACCTGCAGTCGAAGCAGTTCAACCCGATCGACATGATGGTCGGTTCGGGCGCTCGTGGAAACATGATGCAGGTTCGACAGATCGCCGGTATGCGCGGGTTGGTAGCTAACCCTCGTGGCGACATGATCCCACGTCCGATTAAATCGAACTTCCGTGAAGGTCTCACCATGTTGGAGTACTTCATCTCCACTCCTGGTGCCCGTAAAGGTCTGGTCGACACGGCGCTTCGTACCGCTGACTCGGGTTATCTAACTCGACGTCTCGTCGACGTGGCTCAGGAAGTGATCATCAACGATCGTGACCCGTTCGCTGAAGGTAAAGCGGTTCGAGGCTTGTTCCTCGAAGACGTTAAACCTGACGGCTACTACAATAAAGACACCGGGAAAGCTTCTTCTCCCGCTGACCCTGATGCCCGAATGGTTCGAACCTACTTGGAGACTCGTCTCTACAGTCGAGTTCTCGCTGACGACGTGACTATGTCTGATGGCAGCGTCATGGAACGCGGCACCATGGTTGGTGAAGACGAGATGGCAGCACTACGCGACGATCCTGGTTTCGACCGGGTGCGGGTGCTTTCTCCACTCACTGATGATTCACCGGTTGGTATCACCGGGGCATCGTATGGAATGTCGCTGGCTACTGGCGGAGACATTGAAGTCGGTGAAGCGGTTGGCGTTATCGCCGCCCAGTCGATCGGTGAACCAGGAACGCAGCTTACAATGCGTACCTTCCACACCGGTGGTGTTGCTGGTGGAGCCGATATCGCTGGTGGTCTTCCACGTGTAGTTGAACTCTTCGAAGCTCGAAGCCCGAAGGGTAAAGCTACTATGGCTCGCATCTCTGGAGTTGTTCGCATCTCCGAAGATGAAGGCAAAGGTAAAGTCATTACCGTTATCGGTGAAGACGGAACCGAAGACGACTACACCGTTCCGTTGGCGGCCCGTCTCGAAGTTGTAGACGGCCAAAACATCAACGCTGGTGACGCTATCGTCGACGGTCCTCGTGATCCGAAAGAACTGTTGGAGATTCGTGGTATCCGCGAAACTCAGCAGTACTTGGTTGAACAGGTTCAGACGGTTTACCGAGACCAGGGTGTATCGATCCACGACAAGCACATCGAACTTATCGTTCGTCAGATGACTCGTCGGGTAGCAATTGCTGAACCGGGTGACTCTGACTTCTTGCCAGGTGAGCGCTGCGACCAGTGGCAGTTCGCTGACGCCAACAAACGTATTGTGGCTGACGGTGGACGTCCAGCTGAGGGACGCCCAGAAATCATGGGTATCACCAAAGCGTCGTTGGCGACCGAATCCTGGTTGTCGGCTGCGTCGTTCCAGGAGACGACACGAGTCCTCACCGAAGCAGCTATCGAAGGTAAGTCCGATTCGATGATTGGTCTGAAGGAGAACATCATCATCGGTAAACTGATTCCTGCAGGTACTGGCCTTGTGCGTCACCGTGACACCAAGACTGAAGCTCCGGACTACCAGCCAATGTCGTTCTATTCCTCAGAGGGAGCCGAGCAGGACCCTGCTCAGTGGCTTGCCTCGATTGGGGCTGAACAGACTGTTGGCGGATCCCCAGTTCCACCGGAACCACGGATTCCTGCGCCAGACGAGATCGGCTAGGAATACCAGCTAACTCTTGTTAGTACTAAAATGGCCGCTACCGATTCTGATCGGTAGCGGCCATTTGGCGTTTTAGGATGGTTGCGGCCTGACCGAAACTATCGATCAGAGATTGATGGTCAGGAACCGGATTCCTCTAAGACCTCATCAAAGACCCCTTCGAATTCGAGGTCGGTTCGACGGTTCGCTTCCTTGCCTTCTTCGGTCTCATTCGAGTCGATCGGAGCGTTCTCGCCGAGAGGATCAAGCGCAAACTTTTCGGGGTCTAGACCTTGACTGCCGTAGTAATCGATCACGGCTTGCGCCCGCTGCTCTGCGAGCTTCAGGTTGTATTCGGGTGAGCCGTCGGAGTCGGTATGGCCACTGACGTTCATAACCAGCGTCGGGTTTTGTTTCATAACATCGGCGCAAGCATCAAGAATTGGTTTGAACTCGTCCCGAATAACAGCACTACCGGGCTCAAAAACCACCGGTTTCTGAACAACTACACCCCGGTTGGGTGGCGGGGCAGCCTCATCGACGATGTATTCACGTACGAGGGGAACACCGGCAAAAACCTCGGCTGCTTCGTCGGCCATTTCTTGAGCCTGTTCGTCACTGGTCGCTGTACCGCGAAGAACGATTTTGCCGTCGGTGATAACCATCTGAAGTGGAGCCAAGTTCTGGTTGACTTCGACGCCGTTCTCGGGGTTCTCAGTTTCGGGTGAGTTCGGATTGAGAGGGATTTCGATTCGTAATGAATCTTCGTCTGCGTATTCGTCTGAGTCGAGAACCTCAGCTGTAAGCGTCTTAGGTTCGTCGTCTCCCATGACCAGAATCGCGGTTAATGCGGCCAAATTTAGCGCCAAACCTACGCCGATTATCGCTAACCCTTTTCCAGATGTTAAGCGTCGGCCTTTGGACGGCTTTTGGGCTTCAGTGAGCAGCGAAGAGCTTAAGTCATCTCGTGAAGGTCGACCGGGAGTACCTCCAGTACGGCCACTGCTAGGTGGGTTTGGAGGTGGTTCTGGGGTGGCGATAGTGCTCGGGAGCGGAGCTGGCGGGATTTGTACCGGCCCAGTTGCTTCGAAACGGTCGGGTGGCTCCACGTCAGGTTGAGAGGTGTGTACAGAGTGTTCTATCTTGCCTAGAACCTCTGGTTCTTCCTGGTCGCCGGCCCAAAAGTAGGTCGCCCAATCTTCGGGCTTCTTATCTGTTTCTGACATCTACATCCCGCTCTGCTGTCATGAGTTGTCTACGTTTGACCGCACACTCTATCATTCTACCCGCTTAGGAGGGGGTCAGTCCAAACATCGAACGGTGAATGCCGGGGTTAAGCTTAAGCATGACTAGCGTTTCAGAAGGATCCAACGAATCGGAGCTCCCGGCTAGTTGGAAGCCTCCTGCCGGCGGGGAAGAGTTGACTGGCCTTAAAGGGTTTTTGGCTAGTTTCGAGAAGCTCCCGGAGCTTCCGTGGCCCCGCAATTGGGGGCTGCTCCAAATCGGTCTCGGTATTTTCACTGTTTTCACTTCCACTATCGTTGGTGTTTCCATAGGTTCGTTCTTCGCTGGTCCCGAGGCTGTCGATGCCTACCGTTCGGGGGATGCAGCCCCGGGCGTGATCGCCGTATGTGCGTTAGGGGTTTTCCAACTCTCGATGTTTCTTTGGCCGTTTATTGTCTCAACGGTTTGGAAAGGTCGGGGAGTCGTCAAGGACTGGGGTCTCACTATTAAACTGAGCGACTTATCGACTGGACTCGCAGCAGCTTTGGTTGCTTTGGTTGTTGTTCCGATTATGGCTCAGCTGATGTCGTCACTTGTTGGATTGGAAGATCAGAGCGAAGCAGGCAATACAGATTTTCTGGTAGAGGCCGAAGGGTCACCGTGGCTATTCGCATTGATATTTGGGGCCACTATCGGAGCCCCAGTGGCAGAAGAAGTGTTTTTTCGAGGATTCGTTCAGCGGTCTCTTGAACGTTTCGGCGGTCAGATAGTTGGTGTTATCGGTTCGACTATCTTGTTTGCGTTGCCGCACTTCACCGGGGCGACGCTCAAACCAACTATCGTGCTTCTGGTTTCCATCAGCGTCGTCGGCCTCTTGTTCGGTACGTTAGCTGCAGTTACTAGGAGGCTCGGCGCCTCGATTGTCGCTCATGTTTTGTTCAACTCGACTGTGGTGGCTTTTACCGTACTAGGTTAACCCCTGATCGTTGCCGGCTAGGCGTCTATGGTACGTTCGAGCTGTGAAGAAGTTGCTGATCATAGGTGCCGGGCTGCTGGCTTTTCTTATGTTGCTGGGCGGGTGCGTTGCGCTTGTGGCAGGTTCGCTCGTGGTGGGTGCGAGTGACGTCTCGCGAACATTCGACGAAGCACAGTACGACACAGTGGCGGAGTGGCCGGGAGCCACCGGGTTTAGCGAACAGTTCGAACTTGAATGGCCAAGCTCATCTCGCCAGATCAAAGTAGCTTCCGACGGCTTCCAAGATCCGATATATCAATTCAGACTGACCATCGACCCGGCAGACCTTGATAGCTTCGTAGCATCGCCAGGGTGTAGCGGTCTGTTAGAACCGGAAAACTCTCAACCACTTGAAGGCGTCATCGTTGAACAGCTTGATTGGTGGAAGCCGGAGAGTGCAACAAGCTTTCAACGTTGTGATGTGTCAGACACTCCTGGACGAACCCAACAGGTGATGATCGACCGTACAGACAGCGACCAGTATGTAGTTTATGTAGCCGTCTACTACTGGTAGGTTTTTTGTCTAGCGATGAACACGCTCGTTGACGATGATGTAGCATCTCAACCGATGAGTTCAATGCCAAATCCGGTTTCAATGGCCGCCGTAGTATCCCTTGGCTGTGTTTTGGGGTTGCTTTCGTGTGGATCGACAACGCAGCCCGCCCCGCAGTCCCAGCCAGTAGGTAGCTCCGTTGCCGGTACGGCTGCCGAAACAACTACGTCCCCACCTACCTCAACGGCTGTTCTCCCCGAACCTACCGATAACCCGAACCCCGCTACGACCGACAGCTCGTCCACTAGCTCCTCTGAGGAGCCCACCACTGTCGCAGGTTCTAACGAGCTGGTGCCACTACGGTTCGAATCTAACGTTACCGACGTTAGCGTGTCTGAACTAGAAAATACTGCGCTAGCCGTTTTGAATGATTCGCGGGGCTGGGTGAAGGCCGGGTTTCAGTTCGTTTCTGATCCCACGAGTGAGTATCGAGTGGTGTTGGCTGAAGGTGATGAGGTGGATCGACTGTGTTTACCGTTGAAGACGGGTGGCACGGTTAGCTGTCAAAACGGTCCAGTTGTGGCGTTGAACGCTGACCGGTGGCGGATGGCAGTGCCACATTGGGATGCGGAGGTAAAGGACTATCGAGGCTACCTGGTTAATCACGAGGTGGGTCATCTGATTGGTCAACGCCATCCGCAGCCGCGTTGTCCGGTGGCTGGGCGTCCCGCAGGAGTTATGGAACAACAGACCGGAAGCTTGAAGGGTTGCACTGGTAACGCCTGGCCTCGTGACTGGGAGATTGAGTTGGCGGCTCAACGCCCTGTTGTTTATGCCCCACTACCGGACTGGGGTCCGCTTCCGGTACCCCAAAATTCAGAACAGTAGACGATGACAACGGTTGCCTATTGATGTAATGAGTGGTGTGCGCCCTGTCTAGGTGGTTGAGGGTTTGGGCTGGTCATACGAAGTGGTTGGTTTTCAGAAAAATAGAGTTGGGCCTGGCATAGGCCAGACCCAACCATGCAATTGTGCGACAGCCAGAAGTTTGGCCGGATAGGGAAGCTATCCCTCTTTGTCGCCGTCTTCCATGGCTTCTTCGTCTTCCATGGCTTCTTCGTCTTTGTCGCCGTCTTCCATGGCTTCTTCGTCTTCCATGGCGTCTTCGTCTTTGTCGCCGTCTTCCATGGCTTCTTCGTCTTCCATGGCGTCTTCGTCTTTGTCGCCGTCTTCCATGGCTTCGGTTGTCTCGGTCTCGCTCTCTGCAGCGGTGCTGTCCTCTGTAACCTCGTCGGCGTCTGAGCCACACGCCGCAGCGGTAAGTCCCAGTACGAGAACGAGTGCACTTAGTTTCTTGAATGATGACATTGGAAATCTCCCTTAGTAGTCCACTGCAAAGTGAACCGTCGGGAAACTCCAGCCACGACCGTTAGCGATGTTAGTTAATAGGTTGTTCACCGCCTAGCGGGCACCTCCAAAGTCCGAGGCGCCGAGATAGTTTCGTACTACTAAGGAGTATGTGTAGTAATCGAGTATGGGGCAGACACCTAATTGAACCGGACAGGCCATAGCCATACCATGTCCCACAATGGCAAGAAAATGTGACGTACCCCCCAGTCGCCAGGGGATAGCTTCGGATGAAGCCCCTTGGATAGACATAGAGCCGCTGAATTCCCGTGTGCTATCATGATTTCCTCGGTGCTTTCACGAGGTACAGCTATTCGGCGTCTGAGTAGCGAACCCCCAGGTTTCCCCTCGCTCAAGGATGAACTACTAGTCGCCGATCAACATGATGAAGTTGGCTTTGACTGTGTATCTCGTGGTTCGCTTAAGCTCGCAGGTTTGCTGCGTCACCGAGGTTCCATGTCAGCGATAGGTGCTCAGATGTGTTCCCAACCCGATACTACAAAGCCTCATCTGCCGGAGACGTTAGGGTGGTCAGTTCTCAAAGCGACCACAAACCCCGTGTGGCTGGTAGATGAAACAGGCCTGTTGTTGTGGAACAATCAGGCCGGAGCCGAGTACCTCAATATCGAGGAAATCAGCGCGGAGACTAATCTCTTCGACTTGCTTCCGCCAGACAAAGCACAACATCGACGCTTGATGCTAAACGCAGTACGGCGTACGGGTAGAGAAGTCGACTTTGTCGACCACGACGGAAACTGGTGGGAGATCAATATACGGCCAACCGAATGTTCGGATGTGTATGTGTTTTGGCAGCGAAACGTCGATCGTCGGGTCGTGGCAGAGGAAGATCTACGCCGTTCACTTTCTCGAGCGATGACCATTCAAGAAGATGAGCGACGGCGAATCTCAAGAGACCTTCACGACGAGACCGGTCAAGCACTTACCGGACTAATTCTCGAACTTCGTGGACTCGCCCGCCAGGCTGAGGATCAGAAACTTCGGGAACGAGCTGATAACGCATCCGAACTCGCAACTTCGCTTATGAGGCAGATGCGGACAGTTCTCCATCAACTCAACCCACCTTCATTGAAAACGAAATCGTTGGATGGAGCAATGACCGAATTCTGTTCAGTATTTTCTGAACGGACAGGCATCCGCGTGATATTCGAGGCCGACAACCCGCCCGGCGTTTTGAACGATGATTATTCCACCACGCTGTATCGACTCTTGCAGGAAGGGCTGACTAACATCGCCCGTCACGCCGAGGCTTCGACCGCGTGGGTTTCTCTTTCTGCTGATGATGAAGAAGTCACGATCACGGTCGAAGACGACGGCAACGGATTCGACGACGCTAACCAGGGAGGGTCCGGACTGCTAGGGATTCGAGAACGGTTTGCCATGCTGGATGGACAGGTCGAGATCGAGGCTACTCTTGGCCGCGGCGTCCGATTGGAAGGTACGATTCCGCTCAAGAAGCAGGCACTATATGGTGAGGGAAGCGGATGATTCGGATAGCGGTTGTAGACGACCATCACATTGTTCGAGACGGAATCGGGCGCCTACTTATGGAGGAAGCAGATTTCGAGGTAGTCGCTCAAGGCGAAGACGGTTGTGACGTTGAACAAATTCTCACAGAGTTCCAACCTGACGTACTAGTCCTCGACATGTCGATGCCGGAAATGGGCGGTATCGAAGTTATGGAAAAAATGTCGACCCAGCACGGTCAGCCAGCCGTTGTTGTCCTATCTATGCAGGACGATATCTCAACCGTCGAACGAGCTTTAGCCCTCGGCGCAAAAGGGTACGTCCTTAAACAGGCGGTCAGCGATGAGCTAGTTGCAGCGGTTAGAGGGGCGCATCGCGGAAGTGTATACCTGAGCTCCGAGGTGGCGGCGGCGTTTCTAGGGCCGACAAAAACTGCTGAGCCGTCACCGGTCGACTTGCTATCGCCTCGTGAACGAGAAGTCGCCGAACTCATTGTTGCCGGCTGCTCCACGAAACAGATCGCAGCCAAGTTCAACACAAGTCTAAAAACCGTTCAGAAACAGCGACAAGCGGCTTTACGTAAATTCGACGTTCCGAACACGGCAAGCCTAGTGAGAAAATGTATGGAACTCGGGTTGGACGGTTCGGGCACTGCATGACGCTACACAGATACGTTTTAGGGATCGACCAGGGTACGACGTACTCGAAAGCCGTTGTGCTCAACTATGAAGGCGAAGTCGTCGCTCGATCAGTCCGTCAAGTCCCCAGATATTTCCCTCAACGGGGTTGGGTAGAACAAGACGCTGAGGAAATATGGTCGAACACGTTAGAAGCAGCTCGCGTCGCGCTCGCAGACGCCCGAGTGTCGCCTAACCAGCTAGAGGCGATCGGCCTGTGCGCCCAAATGGGAACTGCCGTTGTCTGGAATCGATCCAACTTACGGTCGATTGGAAGAGCGGTCAGTTGGCAGGACAACCGAACACGAGGCATGTGCGAGTTGCTCAATTCGACGCGGACCGAAAAAGTAGCCGCAATGCTGGCAGGTTCGTTTGTCACGAATGCGACAGGCCCGAAAATCAAGTGGTTGATAGACAATGACTTTGCTGTCCAATCCGGCGTGGCTCAAGGCAACGTGGCAGCCGGTTCAATGAGTAGTTGGATCTTGGCGAACCTTTCTGGCAACCAAATATTTTCGGTCGACTACGCCAGCGCCGCCACAACCCAACTCGTCGATTTGCACACACTGACCTATCACGACGAACTGCTTTCTCTGGTTGAAGTGCCAAGAGCCGTTCTGCCACAGATCCGACCATCAGGTGACATTTATGGTGTCACAAGTCGAGAACTCTTTGATGTTGAAGTCCCTATTTCGAGTGTTCTCGGTGATATTCCGGCGTCTGCTCTCGGTGCTGGTTCGACCAGAATCGGGGACACAACACTTTCGTTAGGTACCGGAGCGTTTCTCCTAAACAACACCGGCGAGGTTTGTGAAGGCCCGGGCGTGTTGCCGATCGTGGTTGATGCCGACGGATTCGAAGTTGTCTACGGAGCGTTAGGTAGCGCAAACGTATCCGGGGCGGCGGTCGAATGGTTACAGTCAGGACTGGGCCTTATCGGTGATCCGACCGAAGTAGATGGCATCGCGTCGCAGGTTCCCGATAGCGGTGGCGTGGTTTTTGTTCCTGCGTTTGCCGGTTTGGCGATGCCGCCAGACCCTTACGCTACCGGTCTCCTAATCGGTCTCGGACAAGAAACAACGAGAGCTAACATTGTTCGAGCCGTACTTGAAGGAATGGCCTTTCAGGTGCGGGATATGCTTCAAGCCGTATCGTCAGGCTCAGGTCAGGTCATTTCCTCAATCCGGGTAACAGGCGGGGCCTCAGCGTCAGACGTCTTGATGCAGATTTTGGCGGACACGCTAGGGGTACCTCTGGAGCGTTCTGCTTTTACCGACTCGGCGGCCATCGGGGCAGCTTTTCGTGCCGGAGTTGGCGTCGGGTTTTGGGCATCGCTCGAAGAAGCGAGCGGAATGCATAGGCCAAATGCCACGTTTGAACCTAGGACATCGGCCGATCGGCGAGAACACCGATATGTGCTTTGGAAAAAAGCGGTTCGACGGGCCCAACACTGGGAGACCTAGGCGTCAGCTTCCTTCTATTTCGTAGTATCGGGTAGAGGTTCGGTTTCGACCTACGTGAGTACTCACCGCGGTGCGAGGCATCAAATATTTGGTGAGTGGAACCCTCGTGGAGCAGTCAGTCGATGCTGGTTTAAACCAGCATCGAGTTAGTTGGGCGACCACTCTTTTACGTCAAGAACTATCCGTCGCCCCGAATCGTCGAGTCCTGCGGACTACTCCTAAGGAGTATTCGGCTGGGGGCAAAACCCAATTGTTGAGTCTGGCACCTTTTCATACTGTTAATCCATGAGAGGTGACGGTGAACACGTCACTATCAGCGCCCGCAGGGGTGTGTCGTTAACGGTGGCAAAAGCTTCATCTAGCTTGATACGTCCACTAGCGGTGGTAAGTCGACCAGCAGATTGTCTTGTCGAACAACAGATGGCCAACAAGGTCAGGGGAAAGGGAAATATGAGAAAGAAGAATTCCGGGGGGATGCCTCCGCTGAGAAAATATCTAATGCTGTTATGTGCACTGGCGTTTGTAGCTGCCAGCTGCTCTTCAGCATCGAGTGACGCCTCGGCCACTGGGGATACTGGCACGGACACTGAAACAACCGAAGCCGATTCCGGTGATGGGTCGTCAGGAGAACCTCCACAGGAGGTGGTCGGAAATCCGACCGGTTTGATGGAAGGCGTTAGTCCACGGCCAGACGACAACAGCATTGTCGAAGCTGGAGCTTTCGAAACTGAGGGGCCATGGAAAATCGGTATGAGCCACTTCGGTGTTAACGCTAACACCTGGACGGTTCAGCTGGCCCATGAGACGGAGTCCGCTGCCGCTAAAGATGACCAGATCGAAGAGTTCATCATGCTCGATGCCGACTTCGATCAGGCTAAACAAGTAGCCGATATTGAGGACCTCATCGCTCAAGAAGTCGATGCCCTTATCGTCATGCCCGTAACCGAAACTTCCGCTGACCCTGGAATAGCGAAAGCGGTCGAAGCAGGCATTCCCGTCATTGTTCATACTGGTCGGACAAAGACCGACAACTACACCGTCGATATTCAAGGTGGAGCCGAGAACTTTGGCCGAGTTATGGGTGAATTCTTGGTAGACGAACTTGGTGGTGAAGGAAACATCTGGGTGCTGCGCGGCCTTCAAGGACACCCAGAAGACATCAATCGATATCGGGGTATGCAACAGGCATTCGAAGGTAGCGACATAACCATTGCCGCCGAAGAAGTTGGGGATTGGCAATACGACACAGCTAAGAGCGTTTGTGAAACCTTGTATCTAAATGATCCTAACGTCGACGGAATTTGGTCTTCTGGAGCCGACATGACTCGAGCATGCGTCGACGTCTTTAAAGAGTTTGGTGCAGAAATTCCTCCTATCTCTGGCGAAGGCAACAACGGCTATTTCGGTCAATGGATTGAAGAAGGGTATCCATCTGTTTCAGCCGAGTACTCACCTGCCCAAGGTGCAGCGGGAGTTCGGGCGGCAACGGCGCTCCTTCGAGGTGAAGAACTAAGCAAACGTTATGTCTACGAACCTCCAGCCTGGGATGTCGATAAGGCTAAAGAGTTCCACCGCCCAGATCTATCGGCCAACGTCTGGTGGCCATCTGAGCTAAGCGAAGAAGAGCTTCAGGAATTCTACGGCGAGGGCTAAGCGTTCGCTCGCAAGTTAAATCTGAGTAGTTGGGAGGTGAACGATGGGCACCTCCCAACTCAACTCATCTGTGTCTAACCCGACCCATGAACATTTATGTGTAATGAGGACCATGTGGAACCCCTAATACGAATGTCAAACATTTCGAAAGCGTTTGATAGCAACGTCGCCCTAGACGATGTGTCACTTGAACTAGCTTCAGGTTCAGTTCACGCCTTGGTAGGTGAAAACGGGGCTGGTAAATCGACACTCATGAAGATACTCGCCGGTGTGGTCCAGCCCGACGGCGGCTCAATCCATCGGAATGGTAAAGCGGTACACATGCGCACTCCAAAAGAGGCCTTGGAGTATGGCGTGTCCACTGTATTCCAAGAGCTGTCTCTACTTCCCAATCTGTCAATCGCCGAGAATATGTATTTAGGGAAGGAGCCGGTTACTAAACTCGGACGCGTCGACTGCGCCACTATGGAGTCCCTGACCGCCAACGCAATAGCCGAACTCGGTCTGGATCTAGATCCAACCACATTGGTTTCGGAGCTGTCGATTGCTGAACGTCAGTTTGTCGAAATAGCGCATGGTATCACCGCCGACGCGGATGTCGTTATCTTAGATGAGCCGACCGCTGCTCTTAATGCGGCCGACGTCGAGACACTCAACCGGCATATTCGTAGCTTGAGGGATCGTGGGAAAGCGATCGTATATATCTCACATCGGATGGAAGAGATATTCGAAATTTGTGACACGGTATCTGTTCTCAAAGATGGTCGAAATGTCGACTCGTGTCCACTGTCCGAGGTTACGCAGCAGTCTCTAATAGCCATGATGGTTGGCCGGGATATAAACGACTTATTCCCGAACAAATCAGTCGGTACCGGCGAGTCTGTCTTGACCATCAAAGATTTTCAGGTTTCTCCTGAAGCAGAACCGCTGGAACTGTCAGTTCATAAAGGTGAGATCGTCGGTCTCGCCGGGTTGGAAGGACAGGGCCAGCGGGAGCTTCTGCGGTCTCTTGTCGGTCAGCACCAACCTCATGCCGGATCGGTCACGATAAACAGCACGTCGCTGCCGATACCGGTGCCACAAACCGGTGGTATTCGTCTTCTGCAAAGCATGGGTGTCGGGTTTGTTCCCGAAGACCGAAAAGACGAAGGCCTTTTCTTGGAACTTCCAATAGGTTTCAACACCTCTATTGGCCTGCACTCATCTAAGTCCGAGTTGTCTTGGGCTCAGGGGCACCACAAGACGGTGGCTGAGACCATGTCGAGCATGGCGGTTAAAGCCCCGAGTGCAGATTCGTTGGTTAGTTCACTTTCTGGCGGAAACCAGCAGAAAGTGCTGTTAGGTCGTTACCTGGCATCTGAGGTCGAGATCCTGCTGATTGAGGAACCCACCCGTGGTGTCGATGTCGGGGCGAAAGCTGAAATCTATCAGCTGCTTCGCGACTTCACCGACAGCGGCGGGGCGATCATCGTCTTGTCCCGAGAAACCATCGAATTGATTGGTCTGTGCGACCGGCTATGTGTTGTCCATGACAACACGATCGTCAGTGAAATGCCCGCCGCCGAAGCAACCGAACACAAAATTCTTGACGCTGCCCTTGGTACTCAAACCAGCGCAGCGTGAAGACTATTCGACAGGATCGAAAAATGATAGTGACATTTCGCAGGCTCCTGACCGGTCAGGACTCACGGCAGGGATTGTGGTTCCTGCCACTCACCATTGGCTGTTTAGGCTTTCTTTGGTTGCTTATCGGGGTTGATGGTTTTCGTAACCCTCAGAACTTACTCAATTTGATCACCCAAGCGATTCCGCTTCTTTTGGTCGGCTTGGGTCAGATGTTAGTGATTCTGGTAGGCGGCCTTGACCTGTCTGTCGGGTCGGTTGTGAGTTTGACAACTGCCATATTGGCGCTCGATGCTCCAGGGTATGTGCTGTTACCTACGGTGTTTCTGGTAGCAGGACTGATCGGTTTGATCAACGGTCTAGCAATTACTCGGCTTAACGTACACCCGATTATTGCGACTCTGTCGATGCAGATTATTTTGCGTGGTATCACACTGATCTTGCTCCCTACAGCCGGAGGGGTCATCCCAGAAATCGTCAAACAGTCCGTCTCTGGACGACTCTCCGTGCTGTGGTTGGCGGCCGCTGTCTTCGTGGGTTGGAAACTGATTCATGGCTCCCGCTTCGGGCTACACCTGTTTGCTATTGGTGGAGGCGTCGCCGCTGATCGTCAAGACACAGCTAGTAAATACGGTGTCGCCGATCGTCGTAACGTAGTCTTGGCCTATGTGTTGTGTTCTACTTTTGCTGCTGTAGCCGGAGTCTTTCTCGCTGGTCGGATTGTGTCAGGTGATCCGAATGTCGGGCTCCTCCTAGAGATTGATTCGATCACGGCTGTCGCTATCGGTGGTACCCAACTAACCGGCGGAGTCGGAAGTCTGCACGGCACGATCATTGGAGTAGTCATGATGACATTGTTGGCTAACGGTATGAACTTGGGCAACGTTTCAGCCTTCGTGCAAACCATCATCAAAGGTTCGATTCTGCTCGTCATTGTGGCGTTGCAGTCCCGTAAGAAAATAGGTCTATAACAATGACTGCTGCTGTAAAGATACCCTCTAGCTCTAAAGCGGCTCGTGAAACTCTTCTGAGTCGAGCCGCCAAGGTGCCTCCGGCCTACTTCGTGTTTGTGATCCTGTTGGTGACGCTCTGGTTGACTCGCCCGCAGATGATCAACATCAACGTAATGGGTACTTTTATTCGCCAAGTAGCTCCGCTCGGGATTTTGGTGCTTGGCCAACTCCTGGTCATGCGTGTTCGTTCGATCGACTTATCCGGCGCTGGTGTTGTGCTCATAATTAACTACGTGATTTCATCAGGAATACTTGGTGACGCGAACGCTGGCCTTTTAGTCATAGTTGCGTTGGCCATCGGTGTTTCGCTTGGATTGGTTAACGGGTTGTTGATAGGAAAGCGTCGAGCGTCGGCTGTCTTGGTCACACTTGCGGTCAACACGATTCTGGTCGGAGTTGTCCAATTTCTTGCAAGTGGAAAACCCCCGGGCAATGTGCCCGACGCGTTTGGCGATGTGTACAACGTCAAGTACTTATCATTGCCTTCTCCCGTTATTTTCTGGATCGTGCTGACCGGTGTAATGGCGGTATTTCTCTCTCGGTTTGTCTTTGGACGTCATGTGTCTTCGGTTGGTGAGAATCCGGTAGCAGCCCACTTCTCGGGTGTGCCAGTCGAACGCACGGTGATCATTGCCCACACGATTGCCGGTTTGATGGCCGGTATAGCGGGGCTAGTTCAGACCTCATCGCTTGGCGTCGGCAGCATCCGTTTCGGAGCTGACCTCCCACTCGAAGCCGTAGCCGCAACCATACTCGGCGGAGTTGTTTTCGGTCGGGGCGACGGCGGCGTCTGGGGTCCATTTTTCGGGGTTCTGTCCTTCGCCCTTTTGTTTGTAGTGATGACCAGTTTCGGCGTTCCCGATGCCGGCAAACTCATCGCCCGAGGACTCATCATTATGCTCGCTGCCACGTACTACGGGCTAAGGACCAATTCGTAAGTGTAATCCCCAAGTAGATAGGACTAAGAACTATGTTAAATAAAAAGAAACGCATAATGTGCTTCGGTGACTCGCTCACCTGGGGGTGGATTCCCACAGAGTTACTTCTGCCCACGGAACGCTATCCGTTTGACCAACGCTGGCCCGGGGCTATGTCAGATGAGTTAGGCGACGAGTATGAAATTATTGAAGAGGGTCTAAGTGCTCGAACGACCGACCTTGTTGATCTTATGGATCCGAGGTTGGATGGCAGTGCATACTTACCTTCTGCTCTCGCTAGTCACAACCCGCTTGATTTGGTGATCATCATGTTAGGTACTAACGATACTAAGGCATGTTACAACCGTAGTCCTTACGAGATTTCTACCGGCGTACTAAGGCTGCTAACTCAGGTAGCCACGTCTGCCGGAGGCGTAGGAACAGCTTACCCCGCTCCGCAAACCCTTCTTGTTGCCCCGCCACCTCTTGCGCCAATCACCAATGAGTGGTTTGCTGACATGTTCGAAGGTGGTTATGAAAAGACTACGGCTCTCGGCAAAAAGTATAAAAACCTTGCAGATGTTTTTGGCATCGACTTCATTGATGCGAGTGAACATATTCATACCGATGGAGTAGACGGGGTTCACTTTACTGCTGAAACCAATATTGTTCTGGGGCAATCCATCGCTCAGAAGGTAAAGGAGATCCTATGATTTTGGGCGTGGGTTTGGGGAGCACGTATGACTAGGGCTTCCTTACGATCAACCAACCTTGGTCGACTCAACGACGGAAAATTTGATGTTCTGATAGTTGGGGGAGGCATCAACGGGGCGGTTAGCGCCGCTGCCCTTGCGTCTAGGGGTCTTTCTGTAGTCATTGTCGAGCGAGGCGACTTTGCTAGTTGCACGAGCCAGGCCTCGTCGAACTTAGTTTGGGGTGGTTTCAAATACTTGGAGAACTACGAGTTCTCTCTCGTAAGAGACTTGTGTACAAGCCGTAATCGTTTGATGGATGCGTATCCGTCGAACGTGACCGAAATAGGTTTCCTGGCTGCGTTAGATCAGACGGCGCCGGTGTCTCGTTGGCTGGCCACTCTCGGAGCGGTGGGTTACTGGGGGTTAGGGAATTTCAAGACAAAGCCTCCACGTCCGGTCAGTAAGAGTCAGATTGAGCGGCTTGAGCCGGTGATTAACAGTGCAACGCTCCAAGGTGGTTTGGAGTACGCCGATGCGTATCTGAAAGACAATGATGCTCGGTTTGTGTTCAGCTTCGTTCGTTCCGCTATGGATGTCGGAGCGGTAGCCGCCAACTATGTCGAACTGGTTTCTGCCGAACAGATCGATGGGTCGTGGAGGGCTACGCTACGAGACATCGAAGGTGATACCGAGATGTCGTTGCGAGCCAAGACGATAGTAAACGCTGCTGGCCCATTTATTGACGGCCTGAACGAGTCTTGGCAACTGAAAACCGAGCATCGTATCGTCTACTCGAAGGGCATCCATTTGATTGTGGATCGCTTAACTTCAGAAGAACGTGTGCTGGCTTTCTTCGACGACACCGGTCGACTGTTTTATGTGATTCCTATGGGTGCAAGGTCTGTCATTGGGACAACCGATACCCGAGTCGAGGAAGTAGTTACCGAAGTGAGTGGGCAGGACCGTACCTTCCTTCTCGAACAAATCAACGCCCGACTCAATCTGGATACGCCGCTAACGGAAAACAGTATTATCGCCGAGCGCTGTGGAGTCCGCCCGTTGGTGGTTAAGAACGATGGCGACGATCAGCGAGACGTTGACTGGACATCGCTATCACGTAAACACGAAATCGAAGTGGACCACACTAAGAACGTCGTTTCGATATTCGGTGGAAAACTAACCGACTGTTTGAACGTCGGAGAAGAAGTTGTCGAGGCCGCCGAGTCGTTAGGGATGACTCTTTCTGAGCCGAAGAGCTGTTGGTACGGGGAGCCGAGCGAAGAGTCTCGTGACCAGTTCTATCGTCAGGCGAAAGGTATGAAGCTGGACGAAGGCCGTCAAGAGTTTCGTCACGAACCGATCTCGGATCGGTTATGGCGCCGGTATGGTCGTCGAGCGTTTGACATGCTTGACGCTATCCGGGTCGACCCGGCGATGGGAGAGAACATTATGGAAGCCGTCGACTACCTACGTGTCGAGCTGCACCATACAGCAGAGACGGAGATGGTTACCAAACTAGATGATTTCCTCCGTCGTCGAAGCAAGATCAGTCTGACCATCCCGGAGGAAGAGATCACGTCGTCGCCTGGACTTTTCGAGGCGGCTGAGATTCTCTTTGGGGATCAAGCAGAACAGAAGTTAATCGAGTTTTTCGGTTCGGACTTCGGTTCGACCGTTACATAATCACACGTTTTAGTAGAAGGGGTTTTTGTTGTGTCTGATGGTTCGTTTGAGGTGTTTGAGGGTGTTGG
>JAHDCC010000017.1:59718-84071 GCA_020630065.1 Acidimicrobiales bacterium | reverse complement strand
GCTTTGCATGCAGGAGGTCGGGAGTTCGATTCTCCCCAGCTCCACAGGCTAAACATCAGGTCAGGCGGTCGTAAGGATCGCCTGACCTTTTGTGTTTTTCAGCCCCGGGAGCCTTATTCAAGAAAGTTATACAGGCCTTGGTCTACTAGGTAGGGCTGACGATGTTCTACATCTGGACGGGCATTCACATTGATGGGCGGCCGGGTGCTCAATGAGCCTGCACGGGTCGCAACTTGTAGTTGAGATTTACTAGCAGTGCTACTGCTCTGCTAAGTATTAAGCCACTCGGCGAAGCCTGCGTGTCTACCGCCACAAACTCAACACGATTAGCACCCTCGGCCCGGCCGCTCTCTAAATGTCACAGGCCTCATGTAAAGTTCAATCAAAGAACTGAGGACATCATTGGTGCCCAAATTCGGGTACAGTTCCCCCTAAAAAATTCTGGTTAAAAGGTTGTTCGTATGTACGAAATTTTTAACTTAAATTCTGCCACTTCGAAACGCTGGATCATTGAAGGAACCTTGATAGCAGCGTTTATGTGGTTCCAGGCCACGATTCATCCAACAGGCTGGGTTGCGAAGTGGGTTTTATCGCTCCGAGAGTTTCTCGGAACCGTTTCGGCAATTCATGAGTATGCGCTCGTTGTCCCTTTCTCAATAGCTGCTTTGCTAGTTACTGGTGCCGTCTACGAGTGTGCCTTCATGTTGTGCCATTACATCTATGGACGTTGCCGAAAGGCTTTCGTTGGTGGTTCCTTCCAGGAGGTCGACCTTCAGCCCTGGTCTCATGGAAGTGTTTTCCGTCCCGGGCCAATTCTGTTTACTGAAGAGCAGAGCGTCTCACTGAGAGCGGATTCAAAAACTAGGTTTGCGGAGTGGGCCGGTAAAGGATATGTAGAAGCTCGACTTGTTGGTATATTGTTTGGGGTTGTTGGCTCCGTCGGTGTCTATTATCTGGTAAGCAGCGGCTCGGAAGGCGTCGTTCCAGACGCAGTCTACAGATACACCGCCCACTTCTTCTTTCTTGGTCTCTGGATAGCGAGTCATGTGACGTACCTATCTGCTGCGAGCGGCCACGTAGGCCACAAAAAGCATGGTTCTGAGTTTCCTGGCTACTTGTAGCCGCCACCGCTTGGCTGGCAATGAACGCTCTCAAGAGAGGATGGTAAGGTAGGGATATGGCGATTTCGAGTGACTTTTCTGAAGAGTCCCAGGCGATGACTGTCGAGGAACGCTTTGAACGTTTCAAGGCGTCTCGAGTGCGGGATCGTAGCGAGTTGCCGCCTGAAGTTCGGGCTGCTTTCGAACAGGCGGATCGAGAGATGGCGGAGGAATGGGCTGGTAAACTTCCCAAGCCAGTTGTCATCGACAAGCGCACAAAAAAACTCTGAGTGAGTTCAGTTCACTGGCGGCGGGTTAAGCTCCTACCTCGGGTGCTCGACAAGCTGATCCAGGCTCATCACGATGATGGTTACCGTGTATCGGCCGAGGATCTAGTTCGGAGGGTCATAACCCACGTGATCGACGGTTTTCGTGAGGAATGGGATGACCTGCCGCAAAGCCCTGATGGCGTCCGACGTCTAGATTTCTACGACGATATATATCCGGCAATCATTTTTTACGCGGCGTTGGAGTCGACTACGGTCTACGACCTTTCGTTGAAAGAAGAAACCGTTGTCATCTTCGACGCTCGCGTTGTCAAAGTCGGTCGAGGCGTCGACGATGTTGATGACCAGTAACCCAAACAGGCTTTGCCCTCACCAAAGCGAATTGACCACAACTAGGCTTTCTTAGTCGATCAGAGCTGCGGATTGATCGCCAATGATCAAACAGCGTATGCAAATGATTAAAAAGAACGGATATTGACCGATCTGTGGATAGTGCAAAGTTTGGGCGACAGTCGCCAACTGGGACCAAGATGGGAGCCATCGAAGGCACCCACCGAGGACCACCCGCACCCACATCAGGTCAAAACCCCAGCTAAACCAGCCTCACACAGTCACTGACGAACACGGTTGGCGCACTTTGCATGCAGGAGGTCGGGAGTTCGATTCTCCCCAACTCCACAGGCTTCCATCCAGGCCGGACACTTCACAAAATGCCCGACCTGTTTATTTTTGGCCTCTAGTAGTAACGTTGGTAGCCAGCGCGTTGGAAATTGACACCGGAACATCCGAGAAGATGATCTCCGACGTCTACCGCCACAAACTCACCACCATCTCCGCCCTCGGCGCCGCCTCCATATAGTGTCACTAGGTGTAGATAAACTAGGGCGGGATGAGCCCGACCAATCGCCGTCTATATCACATCACGCACATTGAACATGTGGAATCGATTATCCAAAACGGCCTGCTCTGCGACAACGAGGTGAACGATCGAAACTCTGTACACATAGCGTACGCCCACCTTAAGGAGCGACGACAGACCATTGAGGCTCCGCCTGGTGGACACGTTTCCGACTACGTGCCATTTTATTTCGCCCGACGGTCACCAATGCTATATCTAATCAACAAAGGAGAAGTCGAGACCTACCGAGGCGGCCAAGCCGATGTCGTCCACCTCGTGACCACGATCCAACGAATTGTCGACGCTAACTCTGAGTTCTTTTACAGTGATCGTAACGCCTGCACAAAATTCGCCCAGTTCAAGACCGACATCTACGAGCTAAATGAACATGTCGATTGGGAAGTAATGGAGTCGACCGGCCCTCGATGGATTATTAACTTTCCAACCAAAGGACACTGGCGAGGTCGCTCCAAGCTGGATGATATCGCCAACGGTCTCGACCATTTACGAACCATAATTCAAGACTGCCAAATTAGTTCAATCGCCATCCCCCCTCTAGGTTGTGGCTTGGGAGGACTTTCTTGGGCCGATGTTGAACCATTGATTCGAAGCAAACTAGATGGTTTGGAATTGACAGTTCGACTATTCGCACCAGCAGGTGCCCCACCGGCAGCTCAACAAGTAACTAACGAACCACCTCCCGCCCTGAATAAAGCTATGGCGGCGCTGATCAAAGTTATCGGTCGATACTCACAAGTCGGCTTCGGTGTCTCCCAGATTGAAGTGCAGAAGCTCGTTTACTTTCTGCAAGAAATGGGTGAACCACTTCCACTCAGATTCACTCGAGAACGATACGGACCGTACGACGACAAAATCCGACGAATGTTAAGCGATCTCGAAGGCCACTACACCCTCGGGTTCGGTGATGGTACAGCATCGGTAGGCGAAGCTGAGTTATTGCGAGTAATCAACGACGGACAGCACCAGGCAGATAGCGTTCTAGCAGGCGACGAAAAATTCGCTGAACGAATGGATCAAGTTTTCGAACTGGCAGAAGGTTACGAAACACCCTACGGCTTAGAGCTCCTAGCTACCGTCCATTGGTGCATCAAACATAACGAGACCTCTGAAGCCGATCAATTTCGCATTGCGAAAACTTGCGTTGCGGATTGGAACAAACGCAAAAGGCAAATCTTTACTGACTCACATATCGAGGCTGCGCTCGTGCAACTTGATAAGAACGGTCTCGTTCTCACATCCGCCGTATGAACGGTTTCTCAAGACGGTTTTTGGAAGCCTCGACCGAGGAGCGCTCAAAAATGTTCGAGGCAGCCCGGGTAAGGGACCGCAGCGATCTACCCGTCGAGATTCGGGAGGCGCTAGAAGAAGCCGACCGGCAGATGGCAGAACGATGGAAAGGCAAGCTGCCTCCACCTAAGGTGATTGACATGCGCACCAAAGACCACGGAACACCGTTTCCTCCTTACATCGACTGAGAGCCGAACTAGCAGCCAGCGCTCTCACACCCAGACGAACTCCAGCAACCGAAATCAACCACAACACCCACCAAACAAAGCCACCGGCACCCACCAGTAAACACGGATTTCTCGCTTTGAATGCGAAGACCGGGCCGGCAAGTCCGAGAAATGATCTCCGACGTCTGTCGCCACAAGCTCACCAGAAATTCCAGCATTAAGCCCTTCGGCTGAATCCAGTAACCTGCCTTGGCATGTGCTTGTTGCTGCAGTATGCTTCGGTTTGATGAGTGAGGGTCGGGTTCATAAAGAGTCGAATTTGGAGATGGCGCGAGCAATGTGGGCGTTGGCTGATCGGTGGGTTGGGTATCAGAACGACCGCAACGATTTGGTCAGTCTTGCTGTTAAAGAATGGCGGGGGCCGCATCAGGAGACGTTTCTCAGCCGGCTCGAAGTTGACTATGTGGATGAGTACGATCTGGAAAACAAGTTGCGTGCGGCGGCCGATAATTGGGCGCAGGCGTGGGTTGACATGATGAATGACCTGAATCGGAAACGGTACGACAAAGCTGTTGAGAAGGCAGATTCGAAGTTGGAGTTCTTGCCCGGGTTTTCGGATAGGCCCGTGGAGGATTTGACGCTGATCACGACCGTGCCATTTGGTCCAGATTTCGCGCCGACTGGCTTTTTGTATGAATCCGAACAGTTGTCTTAAAAATGACCTATAACTGCGGCCGTGCACATGGAAGTGACTTGTGGTAGACAACAACAGTGACGGAATGTCGTCGGCGTCTCCTGCCGATTTGGAGGAGTACGTCAATCGGGTCGACTCGATGCGCGGCTATTTCGACAGCGCGTGTGAGCGTGCTGAGGCACTTTGGCTAGCGGAACTCCCGAGGAACGAATTTGTGGATTTCGCGTCGCCGTTTGACGACGCAGAAAACATGATGACGACGTGGAAGAACCGGACCGAATTTGTATCCGACGTTCGTCAAGCGTTCATCGACGCAGACAGCTACGACCCTGACGAGCCGGATGTCGTGATCACAGTGCCTACCTCTGAGGTGACGGCAACGGTTGGTCGGTCGGCCGAAGCGTTGATAGCGCTAGGCGTTCCTGAAGAAGACGCCGAGAAAATAGCGGCTGGTTCACCTGAGTTGTTTGACGCAGTGATCAATGGTCGTATCAGTGTTGATGCGGCGTTGGAAGTTGGCGAGTTGACACCGACCGAGCAGCGTAACGTGTTGTCGACCGATTTGGATTCGGATGAGATTGTTGAGGTGTTGGAAGGCGATCACGGCAACGACGCGAAGACTGCGTTAATTGAAGGCCACGGTTATCGGGTGCGTCTTCTCATGTTGGACGAAGAAGCCCGCTCTGCGATCTTCGCCGGTGATGCGTTAGCAGTTGTGTTGGGCGAAGATAAGCACGTGTCGTTCGAGGAGCTGAACGAGCGTGTCCGGGGCGGTCGAGAAGAGATCGTGGCGGCGTACGAAGAGGCTGGGCTGTCGCCCGAAGAAGCAGCCGCCGCGTACGACGACCTGGTAGCCAGCCTTGACTATCTCGGCGAAAACGATGACGCTCGTGACGCGTTAGACGGTTCCGCCGATAGCGACTCGAAACCGGGCGACCCCGACGTCGATAACAAATTCAGTATCGCCGACGCTCAGACCAGAGCGATCGATCTACTGGAAGATAACGAAGATTCGAACAGTCAGCGTTTGTGGCAGACCGCGTTGCAGGGCCAGCTTGGTTCGTTGCCGATTACGGTTACGGTACTTCCGGAGGACGAGGCTGAAGCTCGTCGTCTAATTGACGAGTCCACTCATCATGTATCTGTTTCACCTCGTTCTTCGGGAACCTCAGGCGACCGAGTGAACATCGATCGGGTAGTAGCAGAAATTCAGGCATTGCGACGGACTGACCCTGAAGCTGCTGCTGCATTGGAATTAGCTGTTGCTCGTGAGCTTGAAGGCGAAACTCGCGATGCTTTTGTCGAAAAAATGAATGAAGCGAATGTTCATGAAAACACCGCTAACGGTGTGATCGCTTCCCAGATCGATAGTGATGTTGAACTCGATCAGGACGATATCGACTCCGAAACGGATCGGATCTTGGGCCAGTCAGACAAACAGGTCGGTGGTCGAAGTACAGCCCGCCAGTTCGATGCGAATGAGGCAGAGTATCAGATCAATGAGCTTGCTAAGGAAGATCCGGCGCTCGCGTTAGCGGTGAAACAGCAGCTCGAACTTCAAATCTCACCGGAAGACGCCGCTGAGCTAAACCGGTTGATGGCTGACTCCGGTTTCTTTGACGATATCGACTCAGCTGGGAACCATCCAGCGCAAGCAGCTGAGGGCGCAGCGAAAGGTTTCGTGAACGGTTTCGCTTTCATTGGTAACGTTGTCCTGGATGACAACATATGGGACGGCGTTGACGGTCCGATCCCATATTTCGAGTTGGAAAACTCGGCACAGCGTGGCGGAGCGAACCTAGGAGCGATTGCCGAACTCGCCCTCGCAGGTAAAGGCGTCATCAAGATAGGCGGCAAATGGTTCATCCGTAACGGCGACGAGCTCGTCGAAGTCACCATCAAAAACGCTGATGAGATCGGGTATGGTATTCACCCGGTTGATGGCGTACCACGGGTTGTGAGTAGCGAAACGGCGGATGCTATTTCTGGGCTTGGCCCAGAGGCCGTAAGTCATAACCGAAGCGCGATTAGTCAATACAATCCCGGTTCTGGTTTCTCGGGTGTGTTCGACCCGGACACAGGGAAGTTCTTGGCGTATCCCAGTGGAGAAACCGTATTGACTAGTGGTGATATTCCGGCTAATCGGGTAAGACAATATGGTGGGCATAGAGATGTTAATCGGGCGCTTTCAGAGGTCGATGGTTTAAACCCAAATAGGTTAGGGTTTAGTATGACGCTGGACGCTAGCGGGGAGTTTGTTGTTGGGTTTAACTCGCGGCAAGTGAATCTCCCGAATCCGAACTTCGAGGGGCACACTGTCCCTGGGCCGATGCGTCAACAAATTCTTGATGCGATCGAGCAAGCAACGGGTAGGAAGGCACGCCAAGTTGAAAACTGATGAATCACATATTGATGACTTTGAGTTGCCGGATCGTTTGGTGGCTGACCTGATCCATGGTGGGATTGTGTTGTCATCGTCGGCGCTTGCACTATTTGCTGAGAAGGTAAGTCATTTGTCGGGCGAGTTACGCCCAAAGTTCCACAACCGCAAAACGATTGAGAGTTGCGCCAACTTTTTCGAATCTGAGCACAACGATATCTACGTTGGGTCGAAGCGTGAAGGTATTGTTCCTGGCGATATTGATCGTTCGAAGACGTTGATTATTGGCGAGGTTGATTCGGATAGTCCGATCGCGTTGGATTATCGCACTCCGGTGCCGAGTGTTATTTACTGTGGCGGTATGGAGAATCAGACATATTGGTTTGAGCTGAGCCCAACCTATGAAGCGTTAGTGGATGAATTGGGTATTGATGCGGCCGTCGTCGAAGTATTGAGCCCAGTTGTGCAACAAATAAATTGGGGAGTGACCGAGGTTAAAGATTTCGGAACGTTCAAAGATGTGAAGCTCTTTCCGGGTGGTGCTCGGGCCTGGGACTGGAACGAAACAGGAACCCGTCATGAACCAGGTGTTCAGGTTGCCGATGTCGAAGAGTTACTTGAAGCCGGAGCCAAAGTGGTCGTGCTTAGCCGGGGCATGCATGAACGGCTCCAAGTCTCCGAACAGACAATTAGGGACCTCGTAGAACGAGGAATTTCCGTTGTGGTCGAGGAAACCAAGACCGCTGTCGATACCTACAACCAACTCGCTCTAAAGGGTGACCGTGCAGGAGCTTTGATACATTCGACCTGTTAGCGAACTTCGAGGCACATTGCTAATTCCTCGAACATGGTTTCAGGCAAATCCTGTAACTGGGGATGTAGCGGAAGTCCTATGGCGAAGAGGAGAACCTCCGGTGATCCACGTAATGGAACACGACTGCCGATGACATCAAGGGTTTGGGCGCAACGTAACAGGCAAGAACGTATTGAACTGTTCTACCGCGATACACCGCACTACGACGCCCAGGACACCATTATCGGTGTCGCAGTTCGACACCCTCGAGTCGGTAAAGAAATACCCCGTGTGCCGGGTGACGTTACAGACGCGCGGTTCTTTTCAGGCGACCAACACGAAGCCGCCTACGATTACGCCCAAGAAATCGAAGACACACCGGGTCGTTTCAACTTCCTATCATGGCGTGAAAGCGATTGGGAAGAGCTTGGCTACCCAAATTTTGGGCAGTAACGAGCTGATGTTGGGTGTGTGTTTGCCGCAGCTATCCAAAGATTAGTCGGCGGGCTTGAACACTCTATGTCTCGCCAGCTTGGCTCTTAATCCACCCAACAACTCCAAGCTGTCGAACCCTTCATCGTGCATGAATGCCAGCTCTTCAACGCGCTCCATATTTGATACACCAAAGCCAAGCTCTGGGTGAAACGCCACGGAGAACCACAAATCACCCAACGTGATATCCGCCCATACCCCGACGCCAGACTTACGAGAATGAACGTCCCACCCTGGTAGCAGCAACTCGAATTTTGTTCTTATCTCGTCGACATCCACTACCCTGCTCCCGTTTTCGCCATCAACAGATTGCCCTTTATTGGCCCAGTTGGCGTACGCATCTCGAAATAGTCATGCGTCATCGGATCGATGACTTTCTTGATCTAGCATTTTAGCTCGAACGCGTCTGTTCGTAGTTCAACGTTAGCTACCAGAGGCACGCGCCTGCAGCACCCGATAAAACTTCCAGAGTTCTTCTTCTGCATTAGGCATATAGTCCACCATCTCGCTGTAAGACTCCTACTCTCAGCCGGTAGCGAATCCTATATCAGCGCCGCAGCGACAAGGCCAAAGCCGACGATCCAAAAAATGAGGTAGCCATACATCCCGACTCGCCGTCCCAGGTTTGGAAAATCACTAACGTTCTCACGGGTGGATGTGTGAGACTCACCTGGAGAAAAACTATCTTTAACCATCTCAGTTCCCGTCTAAGCTCGTTGGTCCGTCCACCAGATACTAGCTGGAGATCTTGTTCCGGTACCGTCGCAGTCCAGCGGCGAACCAAGAGCCGTCGAGTCCGATCGAAAAGAGTTGCGAACCAAACCGACCGGTTGGTATAGTCGGTGTATGGCTACCACCGCTCCAGGACGTCAACGCATTCTTGCCGTTGCCCGAACCTTAGTTCTAACCAAAGGTTTTCCCGCAACAACGCTCGACGAGATATGCGAGAAAGCGGACGTCACCAAAGGCGGATTCTACTACCACTTCGCATCCAAAGATCAGCTGGCTCTGGAGCTAGTCGAACATCATTTCGACCAGCTCTCATCAGCGCTCATGGAAGGCGCCTACCGAGAACTCGACGACCCCAAAGATCGACTGCTCGGTTTTTTGGATAGGACCGCCGAAGTCATGCAAGGCCCTGTTCTAAAAGACGGGTGCATCCTCGGCGTTCTGACCCTCGACATGGCCGAAACCCAAGAAGAAACCCGAATCGCACTGTCGCAACGGTTTTCAGACCTGGAAGCCTTCCTGGAGAAAGATTTCCAGGCCGCCCTCCGCGAAAGCGGCGTGAAAGATCCAACCTCAACCGCGACCGGCCTGGCCCGCCAGTTCCTCATGGTTCTCGAAGGCTCCATCGTTTTATCGAAAGCCCATAAAAACCCGGAAGTCCTGTTAGAAGGACTTCGGTTTTTCAAACTGAGCCTCGAAGCAGTACTCAACACAAACAGCAGCAAGTGAGACAAGAACGCACACGACTGTTAGGGCAAACCGAATTTTTTTGCCCCACTTACTACACCAACTGGTCGGTCAAGTCAATAAGAGGTTCGCATGCATCTCGCCCCCTGCATACGAACCGATAAACCATCGGGGCACACAAAACAGGAGACACAAAATGCAAGCAGAAAAAACGGCACTCGTCTGGGTAGACGTCGACAACGACTTCCTCGAGGAGGGCGGCGCTCTACACGGGGCCGTCAAAGCAGGCCTTGAACAAAACCAAGTCAAAGACAAAATCAATCTGGTCAACGCCGCAGCCCGAGACAAAGGAGCCCAGGTGATCTTCATCCCCATCGTCTTCTCAGACGACTACCAAGAAATGGGCGACGACCCGCAAGGAATTCTTGGGGTGGTCAAAGACGCCGGAGCCCTACGGGAAGGAACCTGGGGTGCCCAGGTAGCCGACGGCCTGGAAGTACAAGACGAAGACCTCGTACTTGGTAGAAAGTCATCCCTATGCGCCTTCGAAACCACAAACCTGGAAGAAGAACTCACCAGTCGAGGCATCTCGCAGGTAGCCGTCGGTGGCCTGATCACCAACGCCTGTGTGGAGTCGACGCTACGCACAGCCTACGACAAAGGTTTGTCCGTCTACTCACTGACCGACTGCAGCGCCACGCTCTCACCAGAATCTCACCAAGCCTCGATCGAACACAGCTGGCCGCTTTTCTCAACACCAGTTACCGGCGATGAGTTTCTAGAAAAGCTCAACGCATAACCCCCCCCATATGAGGTGCCCCGGCGAGCATGAATCCCGGGGCATCTCAGTGTACGAATCGGACGATTCGGAAGACTTAAAGGACCTTTAAAAGGTCGGCGACAACGCCGCCTTTATGGTGGGGCTGACCAGAACTTGAATTGCAGGTATAGCCGTGATTTTCTCGGCAAGCGGGAAGGTGTGCGGCCCACCGTGAACGACATAGAGGTGGTCGAGCTCCAGAGAGTCGATAACAGCGTGCATCGATTTGGTAGTTTTGGGAGAGTCGGTTCGTTTCACCTCGACCCCAACCGTTCGTCCATCGACCGACAGACGCAAATCAACTTCAGCGCCGCTATGGGTCGACCAGAAGGACGGTTCAACAGCATCAGGTCGGGTAGCCAAATGTTCGATGATCAGCCCTTCCCAGCTGGCCCCAACTTTGGGGTGACCTTGCAGATCTACCGGCGAGCTGATGTTCAGCAGTCGATGCAGAAGGCCGGTGTCGCGGATGTAGACCCGTGGAGATTTGACTTGACGCTTTTTAATGTTGGCGTGCCACGGCTGCAACTGACGGACAACAAGTGCATCGGTGAGGGCGTCGACGTAACGGCGAACAGTCGGCTGAGAAACCCCGGTCGACCGAGCCAGTTCAGCACCGTTCCATGTTTGCCCGTGATAATGAGCAAGCATTGACCAGAACCGTCTCATCGCCGCCGCTGGCATTCCAAACCCTAGTGCCGCCAAATCCCGCCACAGGAAAGTTGAGATATAGTCGTCCAGCCACCGATTCGCCACCTCATGGCTGTCGGCCAGACAAGCTTCAGGTAGACCGCCGCGCAGCCACCAGTCATCGAAGTGATCGGCGCCAACGTCGCCAAGCGTGAACCCGCCCAGCTCAATGAACGTGACCCGCCCAGCTAAGGACTCGGCCGATAAACCAACGAGATCAGGTGATGCGCTTCCCAGAATAAGGAACCGACCGGCACGACGATCCTGGTCGACAAGTACCCGCAAAATGGGGAACAGTTCAGGATGAAGTTGGGCTTCGTCGATCACCACGGTGCCAGGTAGATTCTCGAGCGACATTGTCGGTTCAGACAGTCGGGCTGCGTCACGGGGGTCTTCAAGGTCAAAGAAATTCGACCTCGGGGCATCTACCACGTGGCGTGCCAGCGTTGACTTGCCAGCCTGACGTGGACCGGTCAGCAGCACCACCGGTGAACGGGTGAGCGCCCCGTTTAACCGCTGTTCAATAGTAGGCCTTGAAATCCATTCCATTATTATTGAAATAATAACACACTACGTTAAGATTTCAATCTTTCTTCCATGTGCGACTTTCAGACCACCCTGAACAGGACCTCAAACAATCGTAGCCCTCGATGTGACAATGACCATCAGAGGAACTAGCGTATGACTACACGAAAATGAGGTGCCTATGTCCGAAGTTTCTGTAGTTGGTCGTCATACCAAATCAACCATTGTGATCAGCCAGAACACAATCCGCTCGGGGATGAGTGTTTACCCAATCCGCAACCTAGCCCATTTCGGCAAGGGCGAGATATCGAAGTTCTTTATGAGTTGGTCGTTTTTAGTGACGCTTGGGCTTGCCGTCTCAATCGCAACCCCACTGATGTTGTTCTTCGCCGCTGCAGCAACGCTGGCCAGCGAAGGCGCAGGAGGCTTCCTAATCTTAATTGCGATGTCTCTTCCGTTTGGATGGATCGGCGCTCTCACCTGGAAACTGGTCGACCCCAAACACCAGGGTCTGCTACTCACCCTGAGTTCAGGCGATCGTAAACTGTTCATCACGACTGACTATCAAGGGATTGGCCGAGCTGTTGAGTCGATATTTACCATTTTAGAAAATCCGGGAAACGACAACGACAATAGATACATCATCAACATTGATGGCAGCAGCGTCACCGGAAATATAGTCGTCGGATCCGAGACCTCCAATGTCGTATCAAACGCTTCCTCCTACCCTTCGACTCCTCCACCTCAACCCCTAAACGAACTAGGTAGCACTTCATAATGACCAAGGAATCTTCGATCAATTTCAACAACTCAGTGTTCTCAGGGAACATTGTGCAAGGGCAAGTCCATGGCAACATTGAAACGAATGTGAACAATGAAGCCACCTTCGAAAACGAACTTTCACATCTGCTGAAGCAACTCGCCCAAATCAATATCGAGCAGACCGAAAGAGCTGCGTTGGAAACGCTGAGGTCAAATGTGGCCGTTCTGGAATCGACCCAAACTAAACACAACAGACCTTCGACTAAAGACAAAGCGGCTCTAAAAGCCATCAAGTCGGTGCTTTCTAGTACTGCCGGTTCTACTGCAGCGACGGGCGTAATCGGAACAATCGATCGCCTACTATCACACCTCTGATTCCACCCACGCTACCTCCAAACCAGGCCCGCTCGATATCCACATAGTTTCAAAGCGTGAAGTCACACCCGAAGGTTCTATAGGCAGCGTGATCGACTAGCTCCCAGTTTGGAGAAACCCTACGCCAAGGCAACTCAGAGCAACGACTTTTGACCTGCAGGCTCAGGGTCAACGTTTCACCGACCTTGCAACTACAACTCAGTGCAGCTCACCACCAGATGGCCCCCGTAAACGACGGTACCCTTGTGTGCCATGACGACGATTGAACTGCTCCAACCTGACGACTGGCACGTACATCTACGTGACGACGAAATGTTGGCTGCTGTTGTCGGGTACAGCGCACAACGTTTTCGCTACTCGATGGTTATGCCCAACCTTATGCCGCCGATCATTTCTAGCGAAACGGCTGCAAAGTATCGGGCGAAAATCCTCAGTCACGCACCCGAAACCCAAAGCGGTTTCAACCCGCAGATGGCGATCTATTGTTCAGACAAAGTAAACCTCGACGACCTCAAAGCAGGTATCGATTCGGGGGCTATAGCGGCGGTGAAATACTATCCGGCTGGAGCTACCACTAACTCGGCTGCCGGAGGCCAGTCGATGGTCGACTTTATGGCACTGTACGAAGTGCTGGCCGAGTGCGGAGTCCGTCTGCTAGTTCACGCCGAGTCGACCGACCCGACGATTGATTTGTTTGACCGGGAAGCGGTTTTCCTTGAACGTCAGCTTGCTACGGTTTGTGACCGGCTTCCCGAACTTCAGGTGACGGTTGAGCATGTGTCGACTGCGGCGGGAATAGATTTTGTGGCCGCCCACGATCAGGCGGTAGCAACAATCACTCCCCATCACCTGTCGAAAGAGCGGTCGGATTTGTTGGCCCATGGCATGAAACCGGATCTGTTCTGCAAACCAATTATTAACTCGGCGGCCGACCGCGACGCGCTTGTGGCTGCCGCTACTAGTGGTGGAAGCAGCTTTTTCTTAGGGACCGATTCGGCGCCGCATCCGACTACCGCAAAATACGGTCCGACAGCAAAGGCAGGCATTTTCAACGCGGCCTATGGTTTGGAAGTGGTGGCTGAAGTTTTCTACCAACAAAACAAGCTGGAAAAGCTTGAAGCGTTCACGTCACGTAACGGAGCTGAGGCTTACGGTGTCGCTGTTGCCGACACGAAGATCCGTCTCACACGCGAAGCCGTCGACGCCGAGATAGCCACAAGTTTCACCACTACGGCTGGCGACGAAGTGGTTTTGTTCGGGACCGATGAGGCCGCTCTGTGGAAAGTCGAGCAGCTCCCCGGCGACAGTTAGCGGGTTCGAATACGGGGTTCGACGGGCATCGCAGATCCATCTCGAAATATGTGAACTTATATACGCTTGTGGATTGATGTTTACTCATGTTGTGGATAGTGTTGTTGCGTGGCAGGAGCAGGCGGGTTTGCATTTGATGAGACGCTTGCTTTGTGTCGCCGTCTTTGGGCGGCCGCAGACGAGCTGAAGGCTCACGTCGAAACCCGGGACGGGTTGGCTGCAATCGCTCGAAAAGATTGGACCGGGCCGCACCAGGTGACGTTTCTTCGTGACCTTTCAACCGACAACCTGTTAGAGAATTCGTCGGTTAGCGGTTTGGAAGATGCCGCCGAGGCGTGGGCGCAGGCGTGGGTTTTGGCGATGAACGCCGAAAACGAATACCTCGAAAGCCAGGCGGTTAAAGACGTTGGCAGCTCCGCCCCTGGCGAATCGTTCGTGGAAGAAGTCCCCGAATTTACCCCCATCACTCAAACACCTGGATCCCCGGACTTTGAACCCACCGGCGGGTTTTACAACGCGTCCGACGGGAACTGGGCGCACGAGGGCAGCTCCGGCGGAGGCAGTTTCGGTGGCGGTCGTAGCTCTACCGAATTTTACCCCGACGACCCGAGCACGAGAGCGTCCGCTAACCCGGTTGATTTACAAGAGTTCGTTGACGGTTCCAGAGGGATCGAACAACTTTTCGGCCCGACGATCGAAGGTACCCAGGGACACTGGCGGTTTGTGCTCAACATGGCTGGCGAGTTCGTGCCCGCCGACCTGAAGAACCCGCTGTTCGACTGTGAAGACATCGTCGACGCGTGGAAGAACCGACGTGAGTTCGTGACCGATGTGCGTAGAGCGTTCATTAAGGCCGACCAGTACGACCCAAACGATCCTGACGCTGTGCTCACTATCTCGACTTCAGCGGTTGACCGTGAGCTGCGGGAAGACGACGAAAAAACTGAGTTCGATATCCAGGCCGATGGCATGATCGAACAGACCGCGGAAGAGCTCGGTGTTTCCGAAGCCGAAGCTGAACGCATACTGGTTGAAAGCCTCAACGAACCGTTCCACGGCGACGACAATATTGGCCCGTCGATTGGCGACCAGGCAGGCGGATCGGACGGCGATCCGGCGACGTTGGCCGAAATTCTTGAAGCGATCGACGACGGTCGCATCATTATCGAATCCCAAGAGCCTGGTGCCCTGATTGATCCGTCGGGCAACTCTGTTGAAGATGTCGTCGACTATCTTCAACATCGGGCGGTCACCCAGCATTTAGGACGCCAACGCGACGCTGAGGGGCCGAGCCGTGAGATGCGAGAAACCCTTCGTGAACGGTTCTATGAACAGAACCGTCTCGAGGAGGAATACTTCGGCATTCCGAACGATTTCGACACCGAGAAACTTCATGAAGGCCTTGACTACCTCGGGTTCATTCCCGTTTTTGGCGAGGTCGCTGACGGCATCAATGGAATTATTTACACAGTCGAGGGCGACTACGTCAATGCCGGAATCAGCGGCCTTGGTTTACTCCCGATCGGCGGCCAACTGGCAACGGGAACACGTGTCGGTAAGCGTGCCGCCACAGAAAAGGTCAGTAAGGAGGTCGCGTCCGAGATCGCTCGAAGTAGTAGCGAACTTGTTGAATCGTTCGTAGAGAACGGTGTAGTCACCCATATAGTTAAAAACAAGAACGGCGAACTCTACACGATCACCGAAACTGACGGTCGGATAATACACCGCGGTAACCATGTCTTCCAAGACGCCGACGGAATCTGGCATCACCAACCAGGAGCCAGAGGCAAGACGGTTCCTGACATCCCGCAACGTCCTCCCGCAAGCGCCCCTAACGTCGAAGACCTAAGGCTTCAGCAGATAATGGACACCCTGTACAAAGGTGGATACGATCACACCGGAACCCCAAACCCCAACCGCATCGGGGACGGATCAGCCATGGACGCAGCCCGCAATGAACAATTCACCGGACGAGAAACCGAAAACGCAGCACATACCACCAAAGTCAGAGAACAACTTACCCGACTTAACAAATGGCTCAACGCTAACCCCAACCCATCTCCTGACCGAATCGCCGCTCTCAGACTTAAGAAAGAGATCGAGTCCCTTGGAGGATTTAAATGAGCACCGAAGAAACAGAACTTGCCGATAGATTCCGAGACCAGTTCCAGCGCTTTGAACGTCTTTTCAAAGAGACCATAACAAGCTATACCGAACTAGGATTTCCGGAAATGGGACCAGGCGAGTCAGTCGTTGCGGCGGCAGGCGAGGTGATGGACGCCTACTACGACAGCCACGACATCAAAGATCTCCAGCCCTACATCCTCTTCGTCAATTCCGAGTACGGTGAATCTACCCCGCTCAACGGACTACTACAATCGGCATTCATTGATCGGTTCCCCGACCCCAAAGTCGACACTGAACTCGCAGCCTTACTCAGCACAGATGTAAGAGCAGTGTTAGATAAAAGATGGGACTGGCGCTCAGACGCAGACAGCCGAGCGTTCATCAATCGTATCCTCAGTGCGTTCCCCCGTTTAGGGCCTATTGCTGACGAAAATACTTACGGTCGGGAAAAAGATATTTTGCCCCACCCTTTTATAGTTCAGCTGAGCACCGAACAGGTTGAAAATACCATCGCCAACACTCCTGACAAACTCTCAGAAACGAGACAAATACTCGCTTTTTTGGAAACCGAATACGGCAAAAACGAAAACGTCGACTTCCTTATTTCGGATTCCTTCCTCGGAATGTTCCCTTACACCTACGAACCCGGCTACAACATCGTCGAACTACTCGGACCCAAACTCGAAGCCGCGTACCGAAAACAATGGAACATCGACGACAACCAGCCACTCACCGACACCTAACTAACACCAATCCGATACTCACTCATCAGTGAAGACCGGGTTCGAAAACTACGCCGACGCTTCGAGCGTAGCGAGCCCGTCTTCCATAAACCCCAGCATCGACTCGACGTTCGGGAGACTCTTTCGACAAGCCGTCAAAACGAACTGCATCTGACCGTCATAACTAGCCATCGTGATATTAAGTCCCTGGCCTTGAGCAAGTAACGAAACCGGATACACACTCCGCAACGGTGCGCCATCCAGAAAACGAGTTGACTCGGGACCCGGCACATTAGAGATCACCAGGTTTGTCGGAGGCGGCCCATACCCACCCAAACCGATCAGCTGAGCGATAAGGTACGGGCTAGCGATAGCAAGCCCGTAGGAGATCTGCTCAACCCGGGCCATCGACATCACGCGTTTCTTCGAATCGCTGATCGACGTAGAGATCCGCTGGATTCTTGCGCCCGGTTCGGTGAGGTTCGTACCCAAATCGGCGATCACAAACGACAATGCGTTGCCGTTGGCGTCGTCGTTCTCGGCGCGAATAGAAACCGGAATCATCGCCGTCATCGGTTGAGCCGGCAAAGCACCCCTTTCGACGAGGTAAGCCCGCACAGCGTGAGCGGACATGGCAACCACGACGTCATTCAAGCTAACGTCAAGGGCCTTAGCGGCCGACAACATTCGGTCCAGAGACCAGCTGCCAGCCACAGTTCGACGAGCCCCTGAAACTCTGATGTTGAGTGAAGAGCGGGGAGCGACAAACGGCAAAGCCTCAAACGAGTAACCGTTACGTCGATTTTTGAGTTGAGTCGACAATGTGCGTGCCGTCGTAGCCACCGCGCCGGCAGCTAATCGACCTTTGGCGTGGCTGCGTGGCCGCTTTTCAACACCATCGACTCCGTCACGTTGCTTGGTTTTCTGAGCCTTTGCTGACACCTGCCAGGGAGGTGGCATATCTCGTAACGTCGAGTCGTCGGTAAACATTCGCTGCAAGATCCGCATCGACCCGACACCATCGAACAGTGAATGATGGAACTTGGCGTGCATAGCAAACCGTGGCCGGTTCGAGCCCTCCGCCGGACCGATGTTGTCGATCAAGTGGATTTCCCAAAGTGGTCGGGTTCGGTCGAGCGCCACCGAATGCAAACGAGAGATGTGATCCATCAGCGCTTCGTCTCCGCTCTGAGCAGGTAACGCCGAAAGCCGAAAATGATAGTCAAGATCAACGTCGGGATCGTGAACCCACGAGTAACGTTTGAACCGACCGTAGGGGTGCTTTAACTTCTGGTTAAACGGCCACGCCAGATCGGTAGCGTTTCTAAAACGGTCGTAAAGCCGGAGCACCCAACGCTCGTCCGTTTCGTCCGGGTATTCAAACACCATCAAAGCCCCAGCATGCTGCGGCGTTTCAGGACTTTCCACCATGAGCCAAGCGGCATCGCTAATGGGCAACACCATTCGGTTCTGGGCCTTTCGAGAATTTACGTTGAAGCCTTGTCGGCCACTCCGAGCCTATCCGGTTGGCGGCACGTCTCTCGACGACACCCCGTTCCCCGGTTCTCTGTCAGCCTTGGCTCAGTCGTCGGCACTCCATTGGAGTTCCAACGAGAGTTCTTCAGCGCCGTCTTCAACTTCGTGTTCAATCACAAGTTCAGCGTTGGCGGGAATAGTGAATCGAGCGTTAGCGACTTGGATTCGGAACGACTCGCCCGCCTCGATCGAGTCGGCCAAGCGACGGAGAGTATCGACAAACTGGCTTGCAGGAACATTCTTTTCTACATCACGCTCAGACATACCGACGAGACTAGACAAAAACCGACCCGAAACCGTGGTCATGGCAAAATATGTTCAAAAGAGGACTCCACCTAAGTTTACCCACCCCACAAACCCTTTAACGGGTATGGAATACGTCAGAATGCGCGTCCAACCTCTAACTTCAGGTTGACGAAAACAGACAACCGAACCTAGATTGGTTGGAGCGATTGGCGTCGATGCCCGTGTCCGGTACAGCCCGCCAGCTAGATGGGTGCGAACAGCTCGCTCAATCGCTCCAACCAGTTATTCAGCGGCACTAACCACTGGTTGCAACCGTATGTAACATCGCTTGCGTTGTCAAACTAAAGGGAACATTTTTTGCTGAATAACCAACGGGTATGCGGGGGAAGACTTTGGTAACAAAAGAAAGCTCCAACAAACTCAGACAAACCATGATCGAAGCCGGTGTTGTTGTTCTCGAACGGGACCAACTTCGGCTCGTAGCCGAATCGATCAGCTACGCAAAAGTCTTCGCCTACCTCGAACAGCAATACTCTGTTCGAGTAACCCGAGCGTCGGTTCATGAACGCATCTGGGAAAGCCACGACCATTTCCGTCAAGATGTCCTCACTGAGGCCATCAACTATTTCCCAACCGTCCTGCCCGACGAGCGCATCATCAACGTGTTCGAAGCAGCACTCAAAATAGCTCACAATGAACCAACACTCGATAAACGCATCGACACGTTCGTCCGTCTCGTGTTCGCCGCCACCGGCGAAATCGTGCAACAATCCCCGGCACGACGACATCTACAATCAGCAAAAGCTATCAGCTCACGATTCAACGACCCTAAAGCGACCACTACCTTTCCGACGCTGCTGAACGATCACCTAAAAGCAGTGACCGACGCCGCCGTAAAAGTGTTCGGCGGTATCCAACTACAACTAGGAATCCAAAACATCGAAGGCGTCGACCTAGACGCCACCGCAGCCGCCTACCTGGCAGAAACATTACGTAGCGCCATCGACGGCGGAGCGTTTCTCAATAGCCACGCCGGATCGATCAAAGCGTTACAACCCGTACGATTCAAAGGCATCGAACCCGACACACCGCAGGCCTGGTTCCCAGCGTCCATCGGACAAAGTTTTCTAGTCCACTACTTACACACCCCCGCAGACGACACGGCTTCTCAACGCCCCCAACTTGAAACCGACTGGGTGCCCGATCCAAACACTTCAGGCTTACCGGAACAACATGTCTCCGAACCAAACGTTCGACGCCCGCGCGAAGAACTAAAGAAACTGGTTCTCGCCGGCGGAGTAGACCTTCTCCTCAACACTGCGTCAGAGCTCAGACCGGCATCACTAACCTACGCCAACGTCTTTAAACACATCAAAGAAACTACCGGCACCGTAATTCATCGGGCATCGGTCCACAAACGCATCTGGGCGGCCCAAGAAGATTTTGTACTAGACGTCCTCAACCATTCACTCCTACAACCAGCCGACGACCCCCTCGACCAGGTAAACCCGGCTACCGAGATCGACACAACCTCCGACTCAGCCGACCCGTATCAGGTCGCTCAAGACCGCATCCGACAGCTTTCGTTAACTAAGTCGACGCTGTTTTCTGATTCGACCAGCTATCGACGGCTCCTACTAACCAAAGCCGCCCTGTTCGGCAAACAAGACCCCGAAACCGTCAACTCGGTTCGGGCCACCATCCAGCAAATAGACGACGAGTTCGTTGACGGCTGCAAACAACTCGCTAAGACGAACCTTCTGGACCTTGGTTTCGAGGCTCGCCCTGAACTCGAAATTTCTGACAAAGAAGCACTCGAACTGTTTGGTGTCCTTTTGTTGACCGTAGTCACCGGACTAAATTTCGACCACATGGCTGGGATCGAATCAAGCTTCCAGACTTACAAGATCCCGAGAGTGGACGGAAACAGCGGAATGGACGAGTGGCCGCTCGAAGGTGTCGCAGCGTGGATCTTCTTCGATCAGATCTTTACCCAGAAAGCCTAAGGAGGTGTGCCGACAGGTGCACCGACCCATGATAGTTAGAGGCCGAAGCCGGTCAAGTTCGCCCTACCGGCTAGGCCCCCTAAGGAGGTGCGCCGATAGGTGCACCGACCCTTAATAGTTAGAGGCCGAAGCCGGTCAAGTTCGCCCTACCGGCTAGGCCCCCTAAGGAGGTGCGCCGATAGGTGCACCGACCCTTAATAGTTAGAGGCCGAAGCCGGTCAAGTTGGCCCTATCGGCTAGGCCTCTAAGTCCAGCTACGGTTACTGCGCTGGGTCCAGTACTCGACCGGGTCTATTGGGTCGATATCGTCAACCGGTTCAGCCCGAACCGCGTCAAGGTTCGATCGTAACTGCTCAACTGTTGTCGCGCCGCTCAACACCGTCGAGACAAACGGTTGAGCCAACACTGAAGCGATCGCCCGAGCGTCGGGCGAGTAGTCGCCGCCTTCAAGTTTTTCGGCGTAATCCCCACGATGCGTCAACCGACCATTAGCGACAGCCTCTTTTATGATTACCCCAAGACCAGCGTCGCTCGCCTCCGCTAACGCTTCCCCAGCCGACGGCTCCAAAACGTTCCACGTTGACTGCACAGTGTCGAATAGCAGCTGCGACCCGGCCATACATTCGAGCGCTTTTCGGATAGTTGTTGCTTGATCAGGTCCGCTGGTTGAAAACCCGATCAGCACACCTTGAGCTTTCAGTTCAGCCAACCGATCTAACGTTTCTGCATCGGTGAAGACAGGACTTTCAGGTGTCACAGAGTGAATCTGATACAAATCAAGATAGTCCCCCAACGACTGTTCAGTCTCAGCTCGCTGACGGCTGAAAGCTTCAGACGAATGATCTTTAACTTCGTGGACGTCGGCGTTGATTTTCCAGTCAGCTACATAGGTGTATCCCCATTTGGAGCCGACCACCACGTCAGGGCGAGGGGCCGCAGACGAATCCAGCCAAGAGCGCAGAAAATTTTCGGCCTCCCCATACGACCTCGCAGCGTCGATGTAGGTGACTCCAGCTTGATAAGCGGCGTCGAGGACAGTCGCCATATTGTGTTCCATCGACGAGCGGTCAGCTTTGCCCTCCAAATCGAGATGATGCCCTTCGTTGATGTATCCAGGACGTCCCAGAGCGGCCGTTCCCAACCCTATTCGGCTGACTTTGAGCTTCGACGAGCCTAGAAAATTTTGGGGTACGTCCATAATTATCTTTCCTTCGCTGAAACCGACTCGGATCAGAAATTCTACTCTTGGCCGCGCCGAACTGAGTTAAACTCTACAGCTTGAACCATTGGCTCTCACGGCAATGAACCGTTCGTCTCTTCTCGCCATTTCTGCCTACATTTGGTGGGGCCTGTCCGCAATCTTTTGGAGACAGCTCGACCGCGTAGCCCCGGTCGATCAAGTTGGCTGGAGAATTTTGGCCGGTTTCATCGCCCTAAGCATTTTGTGGATACATCGCCGGTCGTTCCCATTTCGACAGCTCTCGTTGCGCCACCTACGATTCGGGTTGGCCGGTGCCGCTCTCGCAGCAACAAACTGGGGTGTTTTCTTGTGGGCGGTACGCAACGATCAGGCTGTCGAGGCGTCCCTGGGGTACTTCTTGATGCCTCTGGTGAGTGTTGTTCTGAGTATGGTGGTTCTCGACGAACGCCCAAGCCGTCTCCAGTGGGTTGCTATCGTTTTAGCTACGACAGGCCTGGTCTGGACGTTCATTGTCGTAGGTTCACCGCCGTGGGTGGCTCTTATCTTGGCAGCCAGTTTCGGCACCTACGGCCTCATCCGAAAAACCGGGCCATTCGAGTCGGTCGATGGGTTAACGCTTGAACTAGCTATTCTGACGCCGTTTGCTCTGCTGCTGTTGACGGTTCGGTCGGTGGACGAACCTGTCACCGGTCCGGGAGGTGCCGTAATATTTTTGCTTCTCGCCGCGTCCGGGTTGGTGACCGTTGTTCCGCTACTACTTTTCGCTTCAGCCGCCCGCACCGCTTCGCTGGTAGTTGTCGGACTGCTGGCCTACCTCAACCCGGTTCTTCAATTCCTTGTCGGATGGCAACTATTTGGGGAATCGGTGCCTGCCGCAAGGCTCGGTGGTTTCGCCTGGATTTGGGTGGCGCTGGTATTCATAGTCGTCGACCAGTTACAGACCGAGCGGACCGCCGCCGACCCAGTCAGTGACGGTCAGCTACCGAGTTGAGATTTCAGTTCAGCCGCCACCATACGCCTGGCCCGGTTTAGACGGGACCGAACTGTACCCACAGGAATATCAAGCTTGGAAGCGATCTCTTCATACGTCAACGCGTCCATTTCTCGAAGCCGTAACGGCTCGCTATAGACCGGGTCGATCTTGCCCATCACATCGAACACGACTTCTCGGTTAGCGACCAGCGACGACAGTCGAGAAAGGTAGGACGGTTCTAGCGCCGCTTCATTAATTCGTTGTGTTCTGGCCTCAGAGCGCACAACCCGCTTAGCTTCGTTCGAGGCTACCCGATACAGCCAAGTGGCAAAAAGAGACTTCCCTTCGAAAAGGTGAAGTTTAAGCGCCACCATCGCCAGGGTGGCCTGAACGGCCTCTTCGATAGCGGTTTCAGACAACAAGATCTTACGAACCGCCGGGTGCGCTAGGCGATGTTCTTGGATCGCTTTGAGCAGAAAATCATAGGCCTCCGGATCAGACTGAGCCTGGAACGCCAGCTTGTCAAGCGATTCATTCGCCGAATTATCTCGACACTGCCACGCCCGCGTAAATTCTGCGTAGAGCTGCCGTGCCGGGCGAAGTGGTCGCGGATCAACGATCATTTACAGATACCTCGAATGGGTGAACAATATCGGTTCCCGTTGCCGTTGATTCAATCATTTGGAACGACACAACGCCGGGAGATGTCGGAGTCACCGACAGATACGGGTTAGTGATTTGAGAGCCAGCGGGGTCTACCCAAACAAAGGTCGAACCTTCTGCCACGTCAGCCGAATACACAAGTTCCTGCCCGACTACAGCTTCGTCGACGCCAATGATCGGGCCGCCATTCGACCCGCCGGCTGCAACCATCAGATACCCGACTGCAGCTAACGCAGCCAACAGCACAAACCCGACAGCGCCTACGAGACGGCCCGGCGAACGACGCCCCGACGAGAGGGTACGCACCTTTTTTGGTTTCAGCTGATCATCGGTTTCAACCTCGGGCAGAGTCGCCAAAAGAGCAGACCTCCAATGTTCAGCTGAATCGTGGCGCTCCTCAGGGTTCTCAGACATCCCGACCCAAAGCTCAGCCAACAGTTGAGGGAAGTTTGATTCCTTCACCCGATCAGAGAATTCAGGCAGCACCCCGGTAACGACTTCAAAGAGGACGGCGGATGCAGCATGCAGGTCGGCTCGATGGTCGACAGAGGCTGCCGGGTCGTACTGCTCCGGGGCCATGTACGCCCGGGTCCCGCCGACCACAGTCAGATGAGTGCTTTGCCGTGAAAGGTCCTTCGCTAATCCGAAATCGGCCAACACCAGAACCTCATCTGCGGCCAGCAGCTCCGAATCTAAACGGCTGCCGAAACTACCCGGGGTGTGACGGACCAGCAAGTTAGACGGTTTGACATCTCGATGGACGACACCTTGTTCGTGCATTACCCCCAAGCCGTCGGCTAAGTCGTTGATCAGTCGGCGAATATCAACCACCTGAACGTAATCGAACGTTTCAAGCCGATC
>JAHDCC010000017.1:3297-59618 GCA_020630065.1 Acidimicrobiales bacterium | reverse complement strand
ATCACAAAGAACGGCTGGCCGTTGGTGGTCTGGTCAATATCGAACACCGAGACGAGATGTTGTGAACCAACTCGGCGCATCAACCTCGCTTCTTGGATGAAGCGTTCCCGAATTTCGGGGTCGCCGCAGTGCAGGTCGCCCAAAACTTTGGCGGCAACTTCCACATCCAGCCGAGGGTCGGTTGCGAGATAAACGGACGCGAACGAGCCTGAGCCCAAAGGACGCGAAACCTCGTATCTTCCTATTTGACCTGTCGGCACCGTAACCGACGGCAAATCAGACACCGTCTACCACCTTGTTTTTTGCTTCCGCCGCTGATGGGGCAGCATATTCGTTTAGCAAAGCTGTACCCACCGCGCAACTGAACGTTACTTAGCATAGAAGGTAACGGGCCTAGAACAAGTTCAGCTATACCCGACGACCACACATGACACTAGCGACAAAGTGGCGACAAGGCCGTTAGCCTGGACTTTGACAGTTCTGGGCGTGGACATCGTATGCGAAACAAATTCTTGATAGCTGCTACCGTGTGTGCCCTTTTAGCTGGCTCCTGTTCGACCAACCAGGCGACAGCCGACATTCGGGGTGTAGATTCGTCTGAGTTAGCGGGGCAGCGAACCGTTCTACAGCCGGGCGATAGTGGCCCTTCGGCTTCCGATGACGGCGTCGACAACAGTGATGGTGGCGGTGACGGTGACGATCCGTCTCAACCAGTCGAAACCGATTCGGGTGAGACTGTTGATCGTTCACAAGGCCGAACCGGTATTTTGACTAAGGCAAGTTCGGAGGCCGAAGCCTCTGAGCGTGGGGTGTTCGAACTGATTTGCACCGCCGTTAAAGAGGCTGCATTCGACCCCATCCAAGGCGGAAACTCACCGCTGAACTTCTTTATCGGGAACAGCGAGATCTCGGCGACTTCGACCAACGATGGAAATGCGGCCACCGATATTTCGACGTCAGATGGGTCAAGCTGTCCGGGCGGTCGGGCAGACTTATCGTCGTATTGGGTTCCCGCCATGTATAACGCTGACGGAAACGTCGTTCGACCAGATTCGGTCCGAATCACGTATTCACGTTTCACTCACGACGGCACCAAGATCCAAGCCCCACCAGCCGGTCTTACCGCTATATCGGGCGACAGAACTGCTACCGCTCCTCAAAGCACAGCGGTAGCGATCTGGAACTGTTTCGACTCCGGCGGAACCCCACGCCCCGGCTACGGGTCTGACGCCACGAGCCTGATCCCGGCATGTGCTTCCGACGAGTCGCTCACACTGCAACAAAGGTTTCATCAGTGCTTCAACGAATCGGCTTCACCTACCTCGAACCTTGCCCGAGGCAACGACCTGCCGACCGCCGCCACGGGGCCAGGCAACACACAAATCGGTCGACAATGCCCGTCGAGCCACCCGATCAGCCTGCCCGGGCTTTCGATTGAGCTGAGATGGCGCCCCGGCACTATCGGGTCGGGTTCTGACGGCTGGTATCTGAGCAGCGATGACACCAACAACGATGGGAGTCCCGACGTGCCGGGCGGCACGACCAGCAACGGTGGATGGATGAGTAGCTGGGACACCGAAATCGCTGAAACTTGGGTGACCAATTGCATTCAAACGGCGAGCCACTGTTTCGCCGGCAAACTCGGTGACGGGACAGCTCTGAGCTAAAAGAACTTGACATGTTGATATTCGTTGAACTACGCCTCTCCAAGACCGAGTTTGGTTAGTGTGGTCTTATATGACTAAGGTTCTAGCGATAGATATAGGTGGAACAAAACTCTCCTGTGGAGTGGTATCCGAAGAAGGAAAACTTCTCGACCGAGCACAAACCCCTACCATCGGTGACGGCTCTGCCGACGAACTTTACGATGCGCTTTGGAATCTGACCAGCTCGTTCGGACCTTTTGACCAGTACGAAGCTTGCGGTATCGGTAGCGCCGGACCGATGCGTTCAGGCGGAGCCCTTCTTTCCCCGCTAAATATTCCTGCGTGGAGAGATTTTCCACTGGTCGAACGAATCGAAAGAGACACCGGTCTTTCCACCTCAGCCGTTGGTGACGTACAAGCACTAGCCGTCGGCGAAGGATGGGTCGGAGCCGCAGTCGGAGTACCCAACTTCATGGCCATGGTGGTGTCAACCGGAGTCGGAGGCGGAATCGTCCTCGACGGGAGACTACTCATTGGCCGGGAGGGTAACGCTGGCCATATCGGCCACGTCGTAGTTGACACCCCGGGACGAGAACTTCACGGCCACGTACCAGGAACATTAGAGGCCGAAGCAAGCGGACTCGCAATCGAAGCTCACACCGGCCAGCCTGCCCAAAAAGCATCGGATGAGGTCATCGCTGAAACGGCCCGACTCGTCGGCCAAGCCGCAGGGTCCGCTATCAACCTACTCGACCTAAATCTAGTCGTGGTCGCCGGTGGCGTCGCTCTCGGATTCGGCGACCAGTTCTTTGAACTCGCCCAAAAAGAAGTCGACCGAATCTGTCAGCTGGACTTCTCCAAAGGTGCGAAGATAGTTCCGGCAGGCTGCGGAGACGAAGGCCCCCTAATCGGAGCCGGTGGTGTCGGCTACCGTCATATCGGCCAATCTGTGGGCGGCATCAGCTGATCGCCTAATTAGGCGCAGCCGTCAACCACCCCAATATGGTTGGCGACAACCCTGGAACGATCGGGCATGAACTGATTAAACGGTCGGCTTAACACCCGCTGGCTACCCGAGGTACCGTCGACGAGAATCGATGAACCACCGCCGTCCATTTCGAGGGCGTCGGTGGCCCCCATCTGCTGCAGTAGCTCAGCCGTTTCCTTAAGCGTCGCCCCGCTGCTATATCCCGCCTGTTTCCCGTCGACCACCAACCACCACATCGTGTTAGTTGAAGCGTCGACGGCGACAATCGACCGAGGGTATGGTTCCGAAATGCTGGCGGTCACGAACCCGTCATCGAGTATTCGTTCCCTACCAGAGACGCCCCAAATAGCGTTCTTGGGTGCGTCGAAGGCGATTCCGGGAACACCATCGCTAGTTAGAAAAACGTTCTCGCCATCCCACATGCCTTGCCAGTCCCGCGGCATTGCTCGTACGTTTCCGTCAACCACCGATCCGCCTAATGTTCGAACCAGTTCACCTTCTTGTGGGTAAACATCCCACGGCGGGAAATCTCGAAATGGGCCGAAGAAGCTGGCGTTCATCGCGACCTGCGTGTTCTGTTCACGAGCCCACGTTTCGGTATGTAACGCTTGCACATCTCCAGAAGGTTCAAGTTCGGTCGTGACCAGCAACGTGCACGGGTCATCGAGGTCGATGGTGACCAGATGGCCGACACCTGACTCTCCGACACGAAGCCGTTCGTACTCGAGGTTCGATGCTAACGTTCGGTTCGTCGGTGACGAGTTTCCTAACCCCAACCAGATTCCCCATGTCACAAAAAGCGCAGCCAAAATTAGGCCGCAGACGCCGAACACTCCCGAGATTCGACGGGTCCAGCGGTTGGCGATCCGGCGTCGGATCAAAACGATAAGAAACCCGCAAACAGCGAAACCAGCCAAACCAAAAAGAATAGGTTGATCAGTAACCTTCATGTGGGCATCCCGCGAGGTTCACGCCGACGCGTTTAGTCGATCGGCATGCTCAACCTTAGCTCCACCTATACCTTGATTAATCGTCGAGGTACGTCAAAACTTCGGAGTGAGGAACAGGGCGAGAAAGCAAGAAACCTTGCAAAACGTTGCAGCCCGACGAACTTAACCAAGAAGCCTGGTCGACAGTTTCGACCCCTTCAGCTACCGTACGCAAACCCATAGATCGGGCGATTTCTAGCGCTGCTTCTGTTACTGGTTCTTGTTTGTCTGGTCGGATTCGGTCCACGAAACTGCGGTCGATCTTTACGACGTCGACCGGCAGGTTATACAAGATACTTAGCGACGAGTGACCTACTCCGAAATCGTCCAAAGCTATTTTCACTCCTAAACCACGAATCGCTAGGAGTTGATTGATTAACTCGTCGACCGACAACGCAACCAGCGTTTCGGTAACTTCGACTGAAAGGTCTGGGGGCGGTATCCGATGGCGTGTCAACGATTCACGGACGTACCGGGCGAGCTGATCTCCTTGGAACTGGGCTCGAGATACGTTCACCGACATCGAGACTTCATTCATGCGGGGGTCGATCTGACGCCATAACGCAAGCTGGCTACAAGCCTGTTCGATTACCCAACGACCGACTGTGATGATCAGCCCACTGTTTTCGAGGTACGGCAAAAAGACGTTTGGGGGAACCAATTTTCCGTCAGGCCCATCAGGACGCCAACGGATAAGCGCTTCGACCCCGACCATCTTGCGATCAACCGCTGAGAACAGCGGTTGATAATACAATTCGAATTCCATTTCTCGTACAGCCCGCCGGATTCGGTTTTGTAGCCTCAGCTCGGCTTCGGCCTCTTCACGCATATTCGGGCTAAAGACACAATACGTGCCTTTTCCGATCTCTTTCGCTCGATAGAGAGCGTTTTCGACGTCTCGAAGCACGTCGGCCGCCAGGTAATGGCCGCTACCTCGTTGCACAACACCAATGGTTGCGCTGACAAACATTTCTAGATCGGCAACTTCGATCGGCTGGGCCAAAACCCCAACCAAAAACTCGGCAACCGTTTCGGCGTTCGAGCCTTCATCGAGAAGAACTGCGAATTCATCGCCACCTGATCGGGCGACAATACCAGCCGGACCAACACATTCCGCGATTCGGTTACCAAGAGCGAGAAGAATATGGTTTCCGCTGTCACGGCCAAGAGCATCGTTGGTTAGCCGAAACTGGTCGATGTCGATATTGAGCAACGCAAAGTTCTGACCCTCAGCTAAAGCTTCTTCTACCAGTTCGGTCAGGGCGACTCTGTTCGGTAAACCTGTTAGCGGGTCATGGGTCGCCTTATAAATAAGGTCATTTTCGCGTTCTCGGTCGTCGGTAACATCTTCGAGGGCACCTACGATTCGTGTCAGTTCACCGTCGGTTTCGAGTGGGGCCCCCACCAGGTTGAGCCAGCGTTGTGAACCGTCGGGTCGGTCGACTTGGAGTTCGAGCGAAAGCATCTGATTAGGGTCGGGTCGAATCTCTCGAATCCCGTCAGCTATTCGGCGGACCTGATCGACACCAATTTTTCTGGCTACGACGAGCCAAGGCACCGGTTCAGCACTTTCGGGAAGGTCGAGAAGTTCACAACAACGTTTTGAGAAGTAGAACTCTCCACGTTTCATGTCGAGATCCCAAATTCCGTCGTGGGATGCTCGAACAGCGAGAGCGTAACGCATCTCACTAGTTTTGAGGTCAGCGATCATTTGAGCCTGTTCGGAGACGTCGCTGAAGAACCCCATGACTCCGACAACGCGGTCGGCGTCATCTACGATTGGGAGTTTCGTGATACTAACATTCGTCAGTGTGCCTGCAGAGTTATCGCGGAGTTCAACGCAGGCTTCGACACGGTTTCCGTTGGCCATGATTTCCCGGTCGCCTGATGAAACTGCCAGCGGGTCCTCTCCAACAAACAGCTCTTCGTAGCGACGACCGACGACCTCTTCTATTGGCAAGCCGAAATAGTCGAGCATTTTCTGATTCGCCCCAACGAACTTGGCGTCTCGATCCTTCCAGAAAACACCGATCGGCATTTCGTCGAGAAGTACTTGCATTATTTTTGGGTGGCGCAACAAATCAGCCGGTGCAGCCTGCATCGGTTCTTGCCCTAGAAAGGCTGAGAGGGTCTCGACTGCCGCGCCAGCGGACGGATCCTGCTGAGCTTTCATCGAATCTGCTTCGCTCGTTGACACATCTAGGTCATCGGCGACTTTGACACAGGCCTTGAGAATATGGTCACGTCAATTCTTAGGCTGCCTTATCCACGAATCGGAATCAGTCTAAACTGGGGGTCTTACCCGTGAAAAGGAGCTAAAAGTGGCTGAAACGCAGGATAAATGGCGAGATGTGATTTCTAAGATGGAAGGACTCGGCCTGAAACTTAAACTTCACTTGGAACAAGAAAAAGATAGCACCGACAAGTCGAGCAAACCGGGCGATACAAAAGCTGCGTTAGATGAGTTAGGGGCGAAGCTCCAAGACGCGTTTAACAGCATGGGCAGTGCGGCCAAAGACCCGGCAGTTAAAACCGACGTGAAAGACATCGGCGCTAGTCTCAAAGACGCCATGATGCAGACTTTTTCGGCTGTAGGCGCTCACGTCGACGACGTAGTCAAAAAGACATCGTCTACAGATAGTTCGGAAGACTCAGACGAGTCTGAAGCTTCCACTCCTCAAGATTCCGTAGCAGATGAGGAAGAGTAGTTTTAGCCAACGATAAGCGCGGTAGCGACCAAGATTAGCCCGATCCCGACAAGTTGGATTCGTCGGAGACTCTCGTTGTCGATCAGTCGGGCAAGTATCACGGTGATAACCGGGTACATCCCTGTTATCACCGCAACAACCGCCAAGTTTCCTAGATCCGATGCCACCAGAAAAAGAACGTTGGCCAACGTGTCGAGGGCGCCAGCCAAAAAGACGAACCCAAACAGGGCCATTGAGCGGGTCCGCACGATCTCGACGAACTTCAGTTTTCCCGCTGCGGCCACCACCGTTGTAAGTCCAACACCTGTCACCAATCTGGCGCCGACAATTGGCCAAGGAGCCGAGTCGCTCGACGCCTGGTCGATGATGACAAAGAACATGCCGAACGCTAGACCGGCGGAAACTGCTTCGGCGAGGACGACGGTGCTGATCGCCGATATTCGATCATCGGAGGATCGTGATACTAGACCTACCGCTACTAGCGCTATAACAACACCCAACCAAACTTTAGAAGAGAGCGGCTCACCGCTTGCCGCTGACCATATTGCCGGGACAGCGGAACTGACGATGGCGGTTATCGGCGTGACCATAGACATCGCACCGCGGGCCAGAGCTCTATAAAACAGTACGATGCCAACGCCGCCGACTGCCCCAGACACCGCTCCGACACCAAAGTCGTTCAGATCAAACTGGGCTTGTTGGATGACGGCGACGGTGGTCACCAGCACAAACCCGATGGCGTGGGACAGGCTTAGAACCTGAACCGCTGAGATCCGACGAGATGCAGATCCGCCCGAAAAGTCCGCTACCCCAAACGCTACCGCTGCTAGAAAACTTAAGAAAATAGCCAATTAGTGGTCACAGTCGCCGTGTAGTCGGCCTCGTAGATAGATGTAGCGTAATCCGGCGGCTAGCCAAATTGGCTATCGCTGATGTGAACGCCTGGTTTTGTAGCCGGGTTTGGGGAGCAGCAGATGAGATATGGTTACCTTATGACCAAAGTACTCGTCACCGGCGCATCGGGTTTCATAGCCAAACACATTCTCGCAGAACTTCTAGAGAAGGGTTACGACGTTCGCGGCACTATTCGTTCCGATAAACGCAAAGCCGAAATAGAAGCCCTGTTTCCTGACGCTGACATCGAATTCGCGAAACTCGACCTCATGTCTGACGAGGGGTGGGACGAAGCCCTAGAGGGGGTAGACGTCCTCCTTCACACCGCTTCACCATTCCCCAATGGCAGCCCTGACGACCCGGAAGAGATCATACGACCTGCCGTAGACGGAACAAAGCGAGCCATGCAAGCAGCCAAGACTGCCGGGGTCACTCGTGTAGTTCTCACCTCAAGCTGTGTCGCCATTTATAAAGACAGCTCCAAACCTCCACTCGACCAATCGACTGACGCTAATTGGACTGACGCAACAGCCAGTTTCGTCACACCGTACGAGGCGTCCAAAACACTAGCGGAGAAAGCGGCCTGGGACTTCGCCAACACAAACGATATGCAGCTTACAACTATCAACCCGGGTGTGGTTTGGGGGCCAGCGATGGACCCGAACTTCGGGACTTCTCTCGACCTGGTCAAACAGATGCTGAACGGCGAATTCCCAGCACTACCCGACATCAACTTACCGATCGTCGATGTTCGAGACGTCACCCGAATGCACGTAGCCGCCATCAACAACGAAGCGACCTTTGGCCAGCGTTTCGCGGCAAACGCTGGAGCGATGAGGATGACCGAGATTGCCCAGACGCTGGCAGCCGCATACCCAGACCGCAAGATAAGTACCCGCAAGGCCCCCAACTTCGTGCTCAAAATAGTCAGCAAATTCGACAAGTCGATCGAGCAGGTAATCGGCAACTTAGGACGCAATCTCGATGTCGAAGCCAGCAAAGCCGAACGGACGATGGGGTTCACCTATATTCCTAGCAAAGATGCGTTACTGGCTTCAGCGAGCTACGTGCTGGACAACGAATAGATCGGCCGCCAGCCGTAGCCAACCGCCTGTTCTACTAGACCAGAAAAGAAATGTGATGAGATGTCACGTTTTACAGGTCTGCCCCGTCGATATAGGTAAACGCAAATTCCCAACAGTCAATGTTGGTTTGGAGGAGCCCCTATGTCAGATCTCTCAACCCACCTAGCTACAACCCACAACCAGCCGCAACTCGCTGATGTCACAATAATTGGCGGCGGTCTTGCAGGCCTGATCGCCGCCAACGAAGCGGCACGCCAAAACATGACCGTCAACCTGATTGAGAGACGCCCCCGGTTCGGGGGGCGAGCGTCAAGCAACGAGCGGGAAGGTTTTACCTTAAACCAAGGTCCGCATGCGGTCTACGTCGGAGGACACCTACACCAAGCTTTGAACCGGCTACGCGTTGACTTCACGGGAGCTGCCCCGTCAGAAAACGGGGAGGCAATAGTACAACAGCGCCGCGGTCGCATCCCTCAAGACCCGATTTCGATGCTACGAACCAAACTGTTGTCGACCAAAGCTAAACCCAAACTAGCTTCGACGCTGCTGAAGATCGGACGCCAAGACTCTTCGAAGTTAAGCACCACAACAACCGAAGACTGGATCAATAACCTAAGCAACGACGCAGAAGTCCGAGGCCTTCTCAAAGGCATCGCGACACTCGCAACCTACAACTCTTCGCTCAGCACCGCTAGCGCCGACGCGACCGCAGCGAACCTTCAACTTGTTCTCAACGACGGTGTTCTCTATGTCCACGGCGGATGGCAACACATCGTCGACGAACTGATCAGCTCCGTAGAGGCATCACCGCTGATACGACAGTCGACGGGGGCGGCAACCGAGGTCACTGCGGTTGACGGCACGTGGCGAACTAGCGTCGGGAACGACACCTTCGACAGTCGCACGGTCGTGTTGGCCGCCGGCACTCCGGGAACCGCCGACCGCCTGTTCAACACAGATACGTTCACATCCAACGCTGGACCGAAAGTCACCGCGTCGATACTCGACCTCGGTTTGTCACAACCCCCTCCAACACCGGCACTGTTCGATTTCGACAAAGCCCTCTACCTGTCGCTTCATTCGGTGGCAGACAGACTGGCACCTTCACAACGATCTCTGGTCACGCTGGCCCGCTATCGCCGCCCCAACGACCCCATGTCGGCCAAAGAAACCGAACAACTGTTAGTCGACCATGGCACAGCAGCGGGAATACAATCCGGTCAGGTCGTGATGCGCCGGTATATGCACGAAATGACCGTCGCCCACGGCACAGCACTCGCAACCCGAGGAGGGCTAACCGGTCGACCGGCTGTCACGGTGACCGGAAATCCAGGCGCATTTATAGCCGGAGACTGGGTCGGTCAATCTGGTTTGTTGGCTGACGCTAGCGCCGCTAGCGCACTAGAGTCGATACGTGGCGTAGCCTCCCACATCGAGAGGTCCGGCCGCACGTCGTCTTTAAAGCAGCCCCAATATGACTGATAACAAGTCCCTCTACGAAACCGAAACTTCCCGACTAACCGGTCTTGCTTACCGGACCTTGGGAAGTATCAGCGACGCAGAAGAAATCGTTCAAGAGGTTTTCGAACGATGGCTACAGCTTGACCAGACGTCGATTAAAAACCCTGCGGCCTACCTAACTACGATGACGGTCAGAGCAAGCATTGACCGTCTTCGTTCAGTCCAGTCAACGCGCGAAGTGTACGTGGGGCCTTGGCTGCCGGAACCGATCTTGACTGAACCAGAATCAGAATCTGAACTTCATGTCGAACTAGACGAATCCCTCACATTGGGTTACCTACGTTTATTGGAAACGTTAACCCCGATCGAGCGTGCGGTCTACCTTCTTCACTCGGTGTTTGATTATTCCTACCGAGAAATATCAGACATGGTCGGCAAAGAAGTCGACAACTGCCGGCAGATCGCTAGCCGGGCAGGCAAGAAACTTAAAGCATCCGGCGAATCCAAATGGCGTCGGCCCGACCCGTTAACGGAAGGACGGGTAGTGACCCAGCTATCGCAGGCGCTGCTAACCGGTGATGTAGCGACCGTGATGACACTACTCAGCGACGACGTTGTTCACATTAGCGACGGCGGCGCCGACCACCGAGCGGCCCGTCACCCTATCGTCGGTCGCGACCGGGTAGCCCGACTGCTGGTCAATTTAGCCAGCCGACTACCTGACCCTACCGAAGCCCGGCTGGAGGTTCGACCACTTCGAGTCAATCTCCAACCTGCTGTACTGGTGATCGTTGACGGACATCCTCAAACACTGGTTGTGACCGAGGTGGAAGGAGACAAAGTTCGTCGTCTCCATGCCATCGTCAACCCCGATAAGCTCAGATCTGTTTTCGTTCAATAACTCCTTCTCCTTTGTGCCGTAACACTCTAAAGTCATACGTATCGATAACACGACTCAAACCGGTGCCTGGCGAACTGCCGTCATAGCTGCTTCAGCCATTGGGGTTTCCCAAACAGCGGCCATCGTGTCGCTAGCGGCGCTTGTTTTCAGTGGTCAAACCTCCCAGCTTTTCGTTCGTGGGGCAATCGCTCTGCTACTCACATCAGCAATTTCGAATATTGTTGTTTCGTTTCGCACAACCCTTGACCCGGTTGTGATCGGCCTTCCAAACACGATCGCGGTTGTGATTGCGGGGGCTGTCGCCGGGTTCACGTCTCCAGATCCGGCTACCGTATTTGTTTTTCTTGGGGCTGTCTCGTTTCTGACCGGTGCCGCGTTTTATGCGTTAGGTAAAGCTGGCGGCGGCCAAATCATCCGGTTCCTTCCCTACCCGGTTTTGACTGCCTATGTGGGTGGTGTTAGCTGGCTTTTGGTTCAGGGCGGGGTGAAACTGATGAGAAACGCTGAGACCGACGTGGCGTCGCTGGTCAGCAAAGGGTTTTGGGCCGATTGGCAGTTTTGGACAGCTGGTCTAGTGCTCACTGTTCTGCTCGGAACCGCTCAGCAACGAAAATGGCCTCCAGTTAGTCAGAGTATTCTCATCATTGGTGCGATCATCGGGTTCTTCGCTATCGCCCTGTCCGTCACGTCGTTGTCCGAGCTCGAAACTAGCGGTTGGGTAATCGGCGAACGTAACACCGACGGCGCCTCATGGCACCCTATCTCTCCTAACGAATTGGGGTCGGTCGATCTCGGGTCGCTTCGACCGGCGTTGCCCGCCGTTTTTGCGACGGTGTTCATCGCTTTCACCGGCATGTTGTTGAACTCTTCCAGTTTGGCGTTAACACAAGACCGGCGCGACAACCCGAACGAAGAATTGCGGGCGATCGGTCTTGCCAACATGGCGTCCGCAGTTTTGGGTGGACTCCCAACCCATCATGTCGGCGCTCCGACGATTCAGGCTGCAGGGCTGAACGCTCGAGGCAAAAAGTTTGTGTTTGCGACGGCGATCGTTGTTGTCACTATTGTCGCTGTCGCCGGAGACTGGCTTTCGCTTCTACCTCGCCCCGTCGCTGGAGGCGTTCTTGCTAGTCTCGGCGTCGGCCTGTTTCCTGAGTGGAAACGTCGAGGTTTCGACAACGCATCGACCATCGACCGAATTCTGGGAATCGGGATCATTGCGACCATGGTTGTGTTCGGCATTCTTCCCGGCATCGCGGCTGGGGTGGTCGCTGCGATCATCATTTTTGTTGTCAGGTACAGCCGAATCGGGCCGATCAAACGGTCGCTAGACAGTAACTCATTTCGCAGTAACGTCGACCGGCGCTCCATAGAGAACGAAATTTTGGATCAGTATTCGGGTTCGACGCTGGTCTTGATGTTGCATGGCTATCTGTTTTTCGGTTCGGTGAAACAGATCGAAGATACGATCTACGATCGGCTTGACGGCGACCAGGAGGAACCGTTGAGGTACCTGATTCTTGGTTTCCGTGATGTAACCGGTTTGGGCCCTTCAGCGGTGTCAGCGTTTGACGCTATCAACAAGTTGGCTCGCAGCCGGGGAATCGACGTGGTTTGGAGCGGCGCTCGGGACGCAACTTGGGCAGCCCCCTATGGCGATAGTTTCGGGGCTGAGGTTGTGCATCAGCCAGATCTTGACCGAGCGATGGCGTGGTGCGAAGACCAGACATTGGCCGAATTTCGTGATGACATGCCGCCGTCAACAATGGGTAAATCATCGAGTGCCCTGCAACGGGTGTTCACCGCCTACGGCACAAAACGGGCGGTTGAAAAAGGCGAAACGTTAATGCATGTCGGCGACGAAGCGAACTCAGTGTTTTTCGTCGCTGAAGGTTCGCTAACGGCTTGGCTCGAACGAGACGCCGAGCTGCTGGCACGGTTCAGTAAAGTTGCGCCCGGTTCACTCATAGGTGAAGTCGCATTCGCTACCGGTGATCAGCGTACCGCTACCGTTATCGCCGACTCGGCGTCGGTGGTTTGGGAGTTGACATTACGGGCGATGGGTGACGCCACCCGTCAAGAGCCTGCAGTAGCCGCCGAGTTCAATGCGTACATGCTCAAGCGGGTAGCCGAACGGTTAGCGGCAACTAATGAGACGGTCGCTGAACTTCTCCGCGGCGAGGGTTAGCTGTTCGGAAGGCTAGAACTATGCTTTCTTTACTTTGTCGGCGGTAATCAGGATGGTGCGACCATTCACTTTTCCTTGAATTGGATGATCACCGCTGACGAGCTGTATCCGTTTAACTTTAGTGCCGATCTTGACGCCACCTGTCTTGCCGTTCAGCTTCAAATCTTTGATGACAACAACATCATCACCTGCGTTAAGTAACGTTCCGTTGACATCACAAACCCCAGTTACCTGTTCATCGAGTTCTCTAAACCATTCATGACCGCACGTGCCGCATTCGTAGCCGTCATCGGCGATCAATGGGTCTGGCATCATGCAAACGGGGCAGGTCAACTCGTTGCTCATGAACGCTGTATATCGGGTTCTGCGACTGCTCGCACGTTTTCGGTAACTACGGTCGAAGTTGACGGCCGACCAACATCTGGACGCGTTCACGTTGACACGCATCGAAGACGTGACAATCAACGGCGTGGTCATTAACTAAACCCTCGGATTGCATAAAGGCGTAGGCCGTTGTTGGGCCAAAGAATTTCCACCCTCGTGTCTTTAACTCTTTAGCCAGCGCGATCGAACGGTCGGTCTTGGCTGGTATGTTCGACTCACTTTCGCCAGGTTTCAGGGTCGGGTCTTTGACCGCCCACGACCAAATCCAATCAACAAACGAACCTTCCGTTTCGATCATTTCATGAGCCCGTTGAGCGTTGTTGATCGTCGCTTCGATCTTCCCACGGTGCCGCACAATACCTGCGTCGCCTAACAGGCGCTCAACATCGTGTTCGGTGAATGATGCTACTTTTTCTATATCGAACTGGGCAAAGACTTCACGAAAGCGGTCTCGCTTACGAAGAATGGTTAACCAACTCAGTCCTGACTGGAAACCTTCGAGACAGATCTTTTCGAAGAGCCGATTCCGATCTGTGGTTGGCCGACCCCATTCGCCATCATGGTATTCAAGATGGTCTTGGTGCGTTTCAGCCCAACCGCATCGATAGTTGACTTCTTCTTCCATCATCGTGGTAACGATACCTTCCACATAACTTTTCAACCTATTCCGGTACGCCTCGATTCTTGCCGAACATCCTCACCGTAAAATGCGGCCCTATTTGACCCGAGTTACGATGAAGCCCGATGGCACCAAGTGAACTAACCGACTTTCAACGGGCCGTACTCGACGTTTTACAGACAACCCAGCCTGGTGATGTTTTGTCCTATGGCGACGTCGCAGCGGAATCTGGCCACCCTGGGGCAGCTCGAGCTGTCGGAAACGCCCTGCGCCAAATCGGACAAACCATCGACCAGGGCGACCCGGCGTTTCCCTGGTGGCGAGTTGTCACCGCTTCAGGCCGACTTATCCCTCACAACCCTGAACTGCAGGCGTCACTACTTAAAGGCGAAGGGGTCACGCTGCCGTTACAGCCCGACCGGTAGCCAGATGACACAGTGACCGAATAGGATTTGTCCATCTATGACATCTTCACTCCTGGACGGGTTAGACGAAACACAGCTCGAGGCAGTCACCGCCACGTCCGAACCGCTAGCCATCCTTGCCGGAGCAGGCAGCGGCAAAACCCGGGTCTTAACCCGACGCATCGCGTGGCGGGCCGACCAGCTAGACCTCGAACCGTCCGGTGTGCTGGCGGTAACCTTTACCCGCAAAGCGGCCAGCGAACTGCGGCAGCGACTCAACCAGTTACATATCGCTCCAGGAATCAAGACCGGGACATTCCATTCCCTCGCCTACGCCCAACTTCATCAACGGTGGGCCGAACGAGGCATCCGACCACCTGAACTCCTCGACCGTAAAGTCGGTTTTGTAGCGAGCCTTATTCCCCGTGGGGACAAAACCCTTCCACTCGACGTGACCACCGAATTGGAGTGGGTGTCAGCTAGGGCGTTAACATCAGCGACCTACCCCCACGCTGCCCAAGCCGCCAAACGAACCCCACCGCTACCCATCGCGGAAATGGTTGACGTCATCGACCGGTACCGAGACGAGAAACGCCGACGCCGACTGGTCGACTTTGACGACCTGTTGTGGCTCTGCATACGAGACCTCGGCGACGAAGAATACGCGTCACGCATCCGGCAACAACATCGACACTTCTTCGTTGACGAGTTCCAAGACATCAACCCATTGCAGTTCAATCTTTTGAACAGTTGGCTCGGAGGTCGCAAAGATCTCTGTGTGGTCGGCGACCCAAACCAGGCGATCTACGGATGGAACGGTGCCGACGCCTCCTACATTCGTTGGTTTGAAGATAAATTCAATGGTGGAACCACTATCCAACTCGGACACAATTACCGGTCGACACCTCAGGTAGTCGCGGCCGGGCATTCCATCCTGCCGTCAAACGTCCGAGACGGAAAACCACCTGTCGCCCACCTTCCCGACGGCGACAAACCCCATGTCACCTCATATCAGACCGACCGTCTAGAAGCAGCAGCCACCGCCCGGCTTACTCAAGAAGCGTTCGACCGGGGCACGCCGTGGAGCGAGCAAGCGGTGCTGGTCAGGACCAACGCTCAAACCGCCATCGTGGCCGAACAGTTCCGAGCCAACCAAATCCCCACCCAAGTTCGTGGCGGTTCACGGCTCATCGACCAGCCCGAAGTGAAACAACTCCTAACCTTGATCCGAAGGTGCGGCCACGACCTGGCAGACGCCGTCGAACCGGTACGAGACGAAATCGAAGCTAACGCCCCAAAACCCTCGGGGGCGACAACAGCCGAACTTGACCGGCACAGCAACCGTCAAGCCCTTCAACGCCTACTTACCGATCACCTCAGCGCCGACCCAGACAGCTCGACCGGTTCGTTTCTTGATTGGGTAACGTCGACGGCCACCCAAGAAGAAACCACCCGCTCAGACGCGGTCGAGATCATGACGTTCCACGCCGCGAAAGGTTTGGAGTGGACGTGTGTCTACATTCTCGGAGTCGAACGAGGCCTTGTCCCAATCGGATACGCCGAAACGCCTGCCGAATTAGCAGAAGAACGACGTCTGCTTCACGTCGGCATCACTCGGGCAAAAGAATCCGTCTACCTTAGCTGGGCTGAAGAACGACAGTTCGGCGATAAGGCTGTTCGACGCAACCGATCGTCGTATCTAGACATACTTGACCCGCCGCCGGAGAACACAACCGTCAAAAGCAAATCAGCCCCCTCTCGCCTATCTGCGGCATCAGCCAAAGCAGACCTGCCAGTCGACGACCCGGACTATAAGGCGCTGGTTGAATGGCGTCGGACAACAGCCGAAGAAGATGCGGTACCGGCCTACATCGTGGTCAACAACCGAACCATTGCTGCATTGGTTCGGATGATGCCATCCACCATGGGCGAGCTATTAGATGTACCCGGTATCGGGCCAGCGAAAGCCGATCGATACGGCAAGGAGATCCTTCGGATCCTAAACGACTAGCCCTCACCGGCTAGTCCGTAGCCATTATGTGGAATACGTTGAAGATCTCAAACGGTTAGGAACATATGGCAATCGACGACCCTACCTCCAGCAACAGCGACACTGAACCATCCTTTAAGGTTCACAAAAACGTTGAAACCGGAAGGTTCGAACTCACATCGTCCAGCGGCGACGTACTCAGCTACGCCACCTTCAGCGAAACCGGTGGGTTGGTAACCGTTCCGCTGGTATTCACCCCACCCGAGTACCGTAATGCTGGTCACGCTGGCACGTTGATGGCCGGTTTACTCGACCTGATTCGAGCCGATAACCAACAGATCAGTCCGGTCTGCCCGTATGCGGCGACCTACATTAAGCGCCACCCCGAGTATCGAGAATTAGCTGTATAAACATGGCTCCGGCCACAGCGACATGCAATTAGGTCGTTAACTACCTACTATTAGCGTAGTGAGGACATTTTTCGAACAGCTCCGACGTTTCATCGCCCCAAAAGCCTCTAACGAGTCGAACAACAAAAACCGTGTTGTCGGCCTAGTGGCTGTAGTAGGCTGCGTCGTAGCACTAGCTGCCGCTATCACGATGTTACGTTCAGGCGAAACCGACGAAGTGGCGACAGGCGAAGCGAAATCGGTGGCAGCGGCCGAAGTTCCTGTCACAGAAGACACAACTCCCGACACTGAACCAAACGATTCGGATGAAGCTGTCGTCGAAGCACCAGCCGGAAACGCCGTCTCGGGTGGGGTAGTTCCTACAACGTCTACGCCACCACCGGAAACAACGGCAGCAGCACCGCCCGAACCAGCACCCGCTCCAGAACCTGCCCCAAATGCTGAACCAACCCCTCCGCCAGCGGGTGGCCCGTCGGCCGAAGCTTGGGCCAAACTACGCGACTGCGAAGCTAGTGGACGTTACGACGCCGTCAACCCTGCCGGCTACTACGGCGCCTACCAATTTAATCAAGGCACGTGGGATTCAGTGGCCAAGTCGTCTGGACGCAACGACCTAGTTGGCGTCAACCCGGCGAAAGCGTCACCAGCCGACCAGGATGCTATGGCGTTTGCACTGTACGCTTCTCGCGGCGCTCAGCCATGGCCTACCTGTGGACGTTTTCTCTAACGCTTCAAGCTGGAACCTCGGCTGGGCCAACCACATCGAACGCTCACCCCTGGAGAGTAGTGAACAATCGGGTCGCCGGTAGGTTGGCTAAACCCGGCAGCGCGAACTAGTTCGTCGTCGCACTCAATAACCGAACCGTGATAGAGCGGCCACGGTTCATGGAACATTTTTGCGTACGTTATTAGCGGCCCAACCGCCCCGTACAGTTCCCATCTTGAGGTCAAGAAGTTGTCGAGGTCTGATGCTTGCCCGGGTTGAAACGGTTCTCCGATAGAAATTTCTACCTTCGACTCGGCTCCCCGAGGCGACGGCCATTTTCGTCGAGATTCGTAGCGAATCGTGTTCTTTTCGACATCGTGGGCAATCGACATGTCGGCCCAACAATACGGCACCTGGTAGGTGGCTCGTGCTGTGAGCACCGCAGGCAACGACGACGCCTCCAACGAAAAGAACCAAACCCCAGGCTGCCCAGATTCGCCTCGCACATAGGTCCGAACGTTCGTCTCAGGAAAATACAGCCATCGCCGCATCGCTGGCATACCGGGAATATCCACCGTCATTTGGAACGGCACCAACCCCACCCATGCAGACCCGTCGAAAGTTTCAACGGTCAATCCCTTGGGCAATAGCTTCTGCACTTCGTCAGGACGATATCTCCAGTGAAGCATTGTGAGCTGATCCCAGTTCATCCGCATCGGCGTGATCTTGATTTCGTATGGACAGACCGGCGGATACAGGTCGGCGAAGTTTGAGGCCTGAGATACGTCCATTGGTCAACAATAGTTCGAATAGTACGTTGACGAGCAACCGTGCACTTGGCCTGGACCGCCGATTACCCAGGCGACATGCGCGGTAGAATAGGTTTTCAGGCGAAAAAATAGACAATCTGGAAAGGCGTAAGAAGTGACGTTTCAGTCGGGCGAGGTTCATCAACCATCAGGGCAGGCGGCCCCCGGTTGGTATTCAATAGACGCTTCACGTCAACAGTACTGGGACGGTGCTCAATGGGTGGGCGACCCCCAACCCGGTCAGCCACAAGCCTCTGGCCAGTGGCCGCAACAACCTCTCGTCAACGGGACAACCAATGACGACCGTACGATGGCGTTGTTGACCCATCTGTCGATCTTTATCGCCGCCGGGATCGCCCCGCTGGTTATTTATCTGGTCAAGAAAGACACGAGTCCCTTTGTTCGACATCACTCAGCCGAAGCCCTCAATTTGATTATCACCGTTTTCATGACCACTCTAGGAATGTTTGCACTAGGCGGGGTATTTTTCGTGGCTAGCTCCATCTCAGAGATCTTTACTGTGATAGGTGCCGCACTTTTCTTCGCCGGCTATTTGGCTGTCTTCTGTTTCATGATTCTCGGGGCTGTCCTGTCGGTGATCGCCGCTATCAAGGCCAACAAGGGCGAGTCTTACCGGATGCCTTTTGTGCTTCATCTAGTGAAATAAATTTCGGCTTTAGAAACGCTAGCCACGGGTTAACGGTTCAGCTCAAGCACTGTCGACCTCCACAAATCGAAGAAACCTCTAAATCCGTCAACTGAGAAGTCGCCGACACCGTCGCCTTCAACGAAGCCCAGCACAACCGCTCCCCGAACGCTTGCGTTGACCGGTCCGACAGAAACCGATTTCCTCGTTTCAGTCGGGGTGAGATTAATCGGTTTCGGTCTGCTGGTTCGACGACTACGGCATCAACTTTTGGTCGGGTCAAAAACTAGATAGTGTCGGTCCCGTTCGCCAGAGGAAGTCGACTACCTGCCGGGTTTGTTCGGATGGTGTTTGTTGTCTGGGTGAACGAGCCCGGTTCGCTGCCGTGGGAGATATTGGTGTTGCCGCATCCTCCTTTGTCGAAGGTCTGGTAGCTCAGTTTCACTGTTTCGGGTCGAATCAGTTCGCCTGAAGCTGTGAATGCGGCGAGGTCTGACCATTGAATCGTGTGTGATGGGTGATCACAATGAGCGAACACTTCGCTCCACACCATCGGGTGTTGAAGGTAGTCGGCCTGAACGTGTAGGTCACGTACCACCGTTTCGGCACCTGTTACGAGGTCGGTGATCGACCCACGCCAGCGATGCGATTCGGTTGGGGTTTGATAGATCCGGTAGAGGTAGGGCCGGTTGGGTTTCCACTCATAGTTTCGAGTGTTGGGGTTAGATAGAGCCGATTCAAGAGCAGAGGTGGAGCCGTCTAGCTGTCCGCCCGAACTGAGGTAACCACCCCAGTTGACTGCGCCGTTCTGCGGATAGTCGGGGTGGTGTTGGAGTCCGAAATGTGCTGCGCCGATTACAGAACCGTCGTGAACGAAACTGGCTTGCAATGCCCAGAAATGAAGCATCGAGACAGACGGCGGGTCGGTCACCGTGATCGTTACTGCGACTTCTGATAAGGCCCGGGCAGGCATGTTCCATCGCAGATGAGACGACGATGCTTTATTACTAGATGCGGGTGGCCCCGCTAGCCTCGCTCGCTGAACGGTGACGTTCGTTCGCCGTTGAAAGAATCGTTCGAACATTCGAAGAAGGGTAACGTGATACCATACGAACATGTGTTCGACTGAAGCTACGGTGCTCCACGCAGACCTCGACGCGTTTTACGCCTCCGTTGAACAGCGAGACCACCCGCACCTTCGTGGTCGACCTACCGCTGTTGGCCGCGGTGTCATTCTTGCCGCCAGCTACGAAGCCCGAGCGATGGGTGTCCGAACCGCCATGAACGGCGCCGCAGCCCGACGGTTATGCCCGGGTTTACTCACCGTCGACCCGAGAATGGAAGCGTACTCTGAAGCAAGCAGACAGGTCTTCCAGATATTCGATGATACGACTCCCCTGGTCGAGCCGATCTCTATCGACGAAGCCTTCCTAGATGTTTCCGGACTCGGACGCCTAGTCGGCACTCCTGAATCTATAGCAACTCGACTTCGGAGTCGGGTGGCTAATGAGGTCGGTCTTGCTATTTCTGTCGGGGTAGCTCGAACCAAGTTTTTGGCCAAAGTAGCTAGCGGCGTTTGCAAACCTGATGGACTGCTCGTCGTCGAACCTGAAAAAGAACTCCACTTTCTCCACCCACTACCGGTTCGAAGCCTGTGGGGTGTGGGGGTTAAGACCGCTGAGAAGCTCAACGAGAAAGGGCTAACCACAGTCGGCCAAGTAGCAGGTTTAGACGAATCGGTTTTGGTTTCTATTCTCGGCCCTAGCGCTGGCCGCCATCTGCATGCCCTCTCCCACAATCAAGACCCTCGACGGGTTGTCACCGGGAAGCGACGTTCCTCGATCGGGTCTCAGCAGGCACTCAGAAACCGGCCTCGCAGCTTGACCGAGGTGAAGGCGATACTGCTGGAGTTGGTTGATCGGGTCACCCACCGGCTACGGGACGGAAACCGGGTCGGCCGCACGGCAACCCTGAGGTTCAGGTTTGGAGATTTTAGCCGCGACACCCGATCACATACGTTCCATGAAGCTACCGCTTCTACCGCAACCTTTCTCGACGTCGCCCAAAGTCTGCTCGAAGAACGCGAGAGCGAAATACGACAGCGGCGACTCACCCTGCTCGGATTCACGATCAACAACCTGTCGCCAGCCGACGCTGTTCAACAAGCGTTGCCGTTCGAAACTCGATCCTCTCCCCTCCTCGATTCTGCGGTTGACACGGTTCGGGGTCGATACGGCTTGTCGTCGATTGGGCGGGCGACACTAGTCGGACAAGAACCCGGGGTAAGAGTTCCGCTTTTACCCGACGTCGATCGATGATGACCCAGACACAAAATCACCCCAATTCAGCTCTATCAGAGGGTGTAGGCAAATAATCCCGAATGCTCCCAGGTTGAACATTGAGCGCCGTGGGTGTGTTAACGTCTCGCTGAAATCGCTGTTTAGGCAGCAGACATTATCGGCCGCGCACCTTTCCTATATCACTTTCTCATAAAGGCATCCCATGGCTAACCGCATTCTGTTTATGTTTGGCGCGATTCTTGGAGTACTCATACTGATCGCTGCGACCGTGTTTGCGTTCCCGGCTTCGGCCGAAGCGGCCGAACCAAAAGTCGTATACCTAACGTTCGACGATGGCCCATCGTTAGACTCAGCCAGCCAGGAAGTTCTCGACGTGCTCGACGAGTTTGGCGTCAAAGCGACGTTCTTTGTAATCGGCGACGCTATCCGTTCCGATCCAGCCACATTCCAGGCGATGGTCAACGGCGGCCACGCTCTCGGCAACCACACCAACACCCACCCTCGCCTAACCGACCTCACCGCAGCCGAAATAGCGGCAGAGTTTGACCTCGCCCAGCAGGCGGTATCCGACGCTGGAGGTCCAACGCTAACCTGCTACCGGCCACCACGGGGCGCCACAAACGACATTGTTCGAAGCGTCAGCGCCGAACGGGGTCTGAGAGAAATCTTCTGGGAAGCAGACGGGGAAGATTACCGGCGGCCGTTGCCGGCGGTACAAGAAATAGTCGACAACCTTAACCTAGCTGTAGACGGCGACAATATTATTTTGCATGATGGTTCGTTCGGCCAAGACAACACGGCTCCAGCATTACGGCAATGGTTGAACCAACACGGGTCTGAATACGAATTTCGTTTAGTGCCAGACTGTGTCGGCGGGGCCGGGCAAGCCGACGCCCAAGCAGTACTTAACTGCGTCGCCAAACTCGTCGACGGGCGACCCGAAATCAGCTGGACTCCAGCCCCAAGCAACAACGCCGTGTCCTATGAGATACGACGAGACCAGAACAGCTCAAACAACGAAACCGTCGTAGCCACTGTTCTGCCAGGAACAACATCGTGGATAGACCCATCTGCGTTCAACGCGTCGAACGCCTACCGGATCGACACCGTAGCGGCCAATGGAACCACCGCTCGACGAACATGCGGATTAAACGGCGGCCTCGTAGTTGGAGACCCGATAGAACCAGAGTTAGAGGCACCGGCCAGCTGCGCCGCCGTGGTCGACGGCGTCTCTGTTGAGGTCAGCTGGAGCGAAGCGGTCGGAGCCGACCGTTACGTCATCTACCGGACGGTGAACGGGAGCCAACAATATTGGCGAGGCAACGTTGCCGGATTGTCGTTCACCGACAGCAACCGCACCGCCACGATCGAATACTTTGTCGCTTCGAAATCGGTCGACAGCACAAAAAGTGATCGAACTCGATGCAGTTTCGATCCGGGTGTCGGAACCGAACCGCAGCCTGTCCCCAACTGTTCAATTTCTGTGGGTGACGTCGCAAACCAGGTTGTAGTCAGCTGGCCGACGGTCGAAAACGTGGACCGGTTTGTTATCTATCGGACGGTCAACGACAGTCCACAATATTGGCGTGGTCGAGCCACCGGAGCCGAAACCACCTTTACCGACACGGTCCGCCCAGGCGAGATAACGTACTACGTCGCAGCTAAGTACGGCTCGACCTTTTCAACACGAACCGCCTGCAGCGCAGGTTAGCTTCTTCCCAAACAACCCGAGCTGCGAGCCAACTTACAGACGGTTTCGCAGCTCGGCTACGCCTTCGCCTTCAAGCTCGTCAAGTGTCGGACGGCCCATCAAGGCCGTGATGATTGCGTCACCTGCGCCTCTAATCTGCTGACCTGAACCCGACGTGAAACCCGTGTCGGTAGCTTCGAATGACAGACCATCAAGATTCGGGATTTCGAAAATTTTCTGAGCCTTCGGGTCGGTGGTAAGAAACGTCAAAGCTCCTGCAAGAACCCCGTCATCTAACTGACCTTCAAGCCCGAGGCCGCGACGCACATCTTGAGTGTGAACAGCCACGTCGGCCACCGTTAAACCTTCAGGAAAAGAGGGCAACTTCGATGACTGGGTCGACTTGGTCTTTAACGACTTGACCATGTCGTCCACTGTCCGTTCTTGTACCGCTTTTTCTGCTGCGGCTACCGACGCCGCGTCGAAGTCAAATTTGTTTCGAGCGATGTTGAAGAAAAACTTCGGCAACGGCACATCAACAAACCCAACGAGGTGAGCTAAAACATGCTTAGGTGTCCAACCCGCACACCAAGTTTCTGCCGCCAGCTGACCCTCATCTAGCGTTTCAATCATCTCAGCAAATTCGGTTCGTGCGACTCCGGCCGTTTCCCAAACTTTACCCATACCGTCCCCCTCTAGTTACTGTGTACATGATTGTAGCCGACGCCTATCACACCGCTATCAAACCTCTACGCAACCAGCCCTCCACACGCTACGTCACCTGGGCGGTACCTTAACCATTTCTCAGTATCGACCTTTCTACCCAAAACCTTTAGACAGGTAAAGCAAGCGCACTATAAAGACGATACAAACGACATGGTCGCCCAGCCCAACCAAACCAAAAAGCAAGACGCCCTCTTCAGTTCCATAATTCCGATGGGTGTCCTCAACGTTGTGGCATCGATAGTTTCCCCAATCCTGTTCCTAATGTCGGGTAACGGGCGAATCGACATGGGGACCGGACTGATCTGGTTAGCGACAATCTGGGCTGGCGGGCTTATCCAAAGCCTTGTTCTTATCTTTCATCAAAAGTGGCGGGACACCGCCCCTCAAAGCTGGGCCGTCGGCTACAGCGTCTTACAAGCACTGATTGGCGTATCTTGGGCTTCGGCGATCCTGATTACTCCAAAGCCAGGAGAAGAGTTCGCGATGAACGCCCTCTTACTGGCGTTCTTAGTCGGAGCGACCGGCGCCGTTGTTGTTGCGTTCGCCGGTTCACGCATGATCGGACGGTCATTTCTTTGGGCCCAGTGGGCGACCTATATTCTTCTTTCGATCATGCTGGGGAAAGACCTGAATCTGACACTCACCGGCCTAATGGTTTGTGCGGTGGCGTCCATGTATCTCGAAGTTACCCACCGCACATTGGCAGAAGCCGTCGAAGGAAGACTTCGATCTGCGGAGGAAGCCGACGAACTTTCCCACCTTGCGACAACCGATTCGCTCACCGGCCTCAAGAACCGTCCTGCTGTGTTAGATGCATTACAACAGATGCTCCGCACATCTAACCCAACCGTATTGTTTATTGACCTCGACGGATTTAAAGCGATCAACGACACCTACGGGCATGCACGAGGCGATCAAGTCTTACGTGAGGTTTCTCGGCGACTATCTACCGGCGTTCGTTCGACCGACATCGTCGGCCGACTCGGCGGCGACGAATTCGTCATCGTTATACCGAGTCAACTCGAAGAAAAAGTCGGTAGCCGTTTAGCCAAAGAACTAACCGAGTCGATAGCGGAACCTTTTCTAGGCGACCCCGATGTTTCGGTAACCGCTTCGGTCGGGATCGCCGAAGCGCAACCTTCAATGGACGCCGAAGGCCTACTCGAACGAGCTGATATAGCGATGTACTATGTCAAAGGCAGCGGCGGCGGCACCCACCAGACATACCAAGAGATCAAACAACAGGCATGGCCCGTAGAACAACCCGTGTGATTTCTTGCCATATTGTTCAACGACGGTATAGCCATTACTAGGATTGGCGCCCTTTGATCGAAATTCGCTATCCGGTATCGACGGACCCTGCTTTGAGCATCCCGGTCTTGTCGTGGCAATTGAAATAGTCGAAACGTTGATCAGCGGCTTTCACCACAAACATTTCGTGGTAGAGACGTAATTTGGCTTGATCTCCTGCTGCCTTAAAGTGCTTTATACCGGCAGCCCATATCGCCAAGTGAGTGTCAGCTTTGACCCAACGTTCAAGATCCGACAAAGAGTTCCACGCACTTAGGCTGTATGCCTTCTCAACTTCTTCGCCTCGTTCTACATGCCGCATAGCGCGGTTAAAGAAACACCCGAATGACAGGCCCTCATCACGAATTTCAATCATTCCTTTGTGATACGCTGGCCACACCTTGTTCAAGAAGAACTCACGTTCCGAACCTTTGGTTTCAGACCAGTCGCTACCTGATCGGAGAACGCAGAGGTTTTCTCTAGGTTGGACTCTGACATGTCGTCCCTTTGAGCTTTTCGCAGACATTTTGGGCGTGGTCTCTTCGGCAGGTTCAAGATCCTCGGTTTGGGCTCTGGGAATCCTGTCTCGTGCCGACCCCCAATATTCGTGTGTGTCTGTTTCTCCGCTCATGTGGTCGGCTATCTTCGAAATTCCTTCTGGACATGGATGGGAGAACGTAGTTTCGCCATCTTCGACCGACGGGGTGTATTCTTCTTTGAAAAATCCGTATTCACCTGTGACAGAAGCATCCGGATGCCACCAGTCATCGGACTGTGCAGCAGACCATTCTTTGTGAGACTCTTCGTCATCCCAGTAAGCCGCGTAGACATGGTTCACATATCCTGCTTCGTCGACGTATCGGGTTTGGTCATGATGCTTCGGGCCTGTAGGCCCCTGGAAACTATGTTCTATTTTTGCAAGAGCGCTCGCGACAGCGTCTACGCCTCCGTCTCGATATTGAACCCCAACGTAGACGATGGACAGTCTCTTAACAGATTGGTCAAATCTCGCTGAGTGAGACGCATGTTGTGGCACAAAGTCGGCGGGACCACGTAGTGGCTGTGTTCGTACAGTTCGTAAATGCTCGGGAATAGCCGGTTCTAATTCTCCCACTTCTCACCTCTCACTTCGAATATGGAACACTACTTGCCGCCATTTATTGCAACGACTATCAACAAGATGTCTCGGTGTTCAAACGACCCAGAATCGATATGGCTTGTTGGTGGATTTCTTGGACTATCATCGACGCTGGCTTGACGCTGCCAACCATGGCAACACTTTGTCCAGCCCAGTTTGCTAACGCTTCAATATCGCCAGCTGCTTCGGCACCTGGGGTATAGGAGCGGTATCGCTTGATTTCGCCGAGACTTCTGTCGTGGGCAACGATGTCGTTTTGTCCCGGACGCTCGCCTGTCTGTGGTCGACCTGCCTGTTCCCAGATCGAAACGGTACTGTTCCTTATAACTCTATGGGGGGCGTCAGGCCATCCACCGTCGTAGAGGTCTTGTAAATGGACGGTGCTGTCTTCTGATGCTGCAACAACCCTCGCCTGATAGTCAGGATGAATGGTCGCCTCTTCACTTGCAAGAAACCGTGTGCCTATCCACACCCCTGACGCCCCTAAAGCAAGAGCTGCGGCTAGTCCTCGACCATCGGCGATTCCACCAGCGGCAACGACCGGAACATCGCCGACGGCATCGACAACTGCTGGGATAAGCGGCATGGTAGCCACTTCTCCCTTTACGTGTCCTCCCGATTCCCATCCTTGAGCAACTACGATATCCACGCCACACTCGATGGCCTTACATGCATCTGAGGCAGAACCAACCGTATGCATGACGATTGCTCCAGCTTCTTTAGCTAACTGTGCAAGCGGACCTGGATCACCCCAGAACAAGGAGATAACTGGGACTTCTTCTTCTAAACAGACTTCCAGACGATGTTGCTGTGATGAGACCAAGTTCAGATTCACAGCAAAAGGTTTTGAAGTGAACGATTTAGTTAGCCGTATCTGCTGACGTATAGAATCTTCGTGTTGGCACCACGGGGCGAGTGTCCCTAACCCTCCAGCATTGCTTACAGCAGACGCAAGCAATGGACCTACAGCTCCTTCCATCGGAGCTTGCACGATCGGGATGTCGATACCTAGTAGTCTTGTCAGATCTGTTTTCATTGTTCGGTGCCCCTAGGAAATGTCGACGAGCACATCCGCCTAGGCCCTCCAGCCGCTTACAGCCTTGACTTCTAGAAATTCCTCTAGTCCCCAAACTCCGCCCTCTCGGCCATTTCCAGATTGTTTATAGCCACCAAATGGTGCGCTCGGGTCTAGGGCTTCACCATTCATCACGACCATGCCGGACCGAAGTTTTCGAGCGACACGCTTCGCCCTATTCGGGTCACTCGTCTGAATATAGTTCGTCAACCCGTATGGAGTATCGTTAGCCATTTCAATGGCCTCCTCCTCCGTGTCGAATGGCATCATCACGAGGACGGGACCAAAAATCTCCTCTGAGGCAATCGACATTTCCGGCGTGATGTCGGCGAAAATCGTTGGGCGGACAAAGAACCCGACTGGATGATTTTCGGGACGACCTAAACCACCTGCGATAAGCCGACCCCCTTGCTTTATGCCAACAGATATAAGGCGTTGGATTTTGTCGTGCTGAACCTTTGAAGCAACGGGCCCAATATGTTTACCTTCTTTGACAGAAGCATCGACTACGCTAGCTTCTGCTACCTGCCCTGCAGTCACTAGAGCATCTTCATAAATCGTTCGTTCTACCAGCATTCTCGACGGAGCATTGCAGGACTGGCCGCTATTTTGGAAACAGTGCTGAACGCCTCGGATAACCGCTTCATCATCAGCATCGCTAAAAATGATGTTTGCACCCTTGCCTCCAAGTTCCAAGGTCACCCGTTTCACCGTTTCGGCAGCGTTCTTCGAGACTGCAACTCCGGCCCTCGTTGAACCCGTGAAAGAGACCATATCGATATCTGGGTGCATACTCAGCCCCGACCCTACGCCAACACCGTCGCCGTGCACAAGGTTAAATACACCTGCTGGAAACCCGACCTCGTGAATCATTTCGGCCAACAATACCGACGACAATGGTGCAACCTCTGAAGGCTTTAGAATGACGGCACATCCAGCACCAAGCGCTGGTACTACTTTTAGTGTCACCTGACTTATCGGCCAGTTCCATGGCGTAATCAATCCGCAGACGCCTACAGGTTCGTAGATGATTTGTTGGTTGGTTGCGTGTTCGTTTAACGCCCGCTCGAAACTGAAGGATTTCAACACATCGATAGAGCTTCGAATGTTTGCTTCGCCGAGAGGCACCTGAGCCTTCCGAGCTAAAGAGATGGGGGCACCCATCTCCAGCGAAATCGCTGAAGCCATCTCATCGGAACGTTCCAAATATATTTCCAATAACCGACTAAGGAGACCAGCTCGTTCGGAAACTGGCGTTGTACTCCAACTCGGGAAAGCTGAGCGAGCTGCTGCAACCGCACAGTCTACGTCGTCTTCCGAACCGTTAGAAATTACGGCACAAATCTGTTCGGTCGAAGGGTTAGTAATATGGAGATCTCTAGCTTCTCTCGGGTCGACCCAAGATCCGTTGATATAAAATTTCCGACGGTCTAATATTTTTGGTTCCATGAGGTTTCTCTGTGATCCAAGGCTATGTTGGCTGCTACTTAAGGGGTTAGGACTACTCGCCCGACGACTTCCCCGGCTCTAAGCGCCTCAAGCGTTTCGTGTAAACAATCCAATGGTTTGAGGTCGATAGGCATAGGCGGAATCGTCTCTGTTTTCGCTAGCTCAACCAGCTCCTGCATTTCGTCGAGAGAGCCTGTATAGGTACCGATCAACGACAAAGCGTTAAACGGGAGAGTCGGAAGCGGTAGTTCTATTCGCCCCCCGGCCAATCCAATCACGACTACGCGAGCGCCTTTCATCGTTGCCGCAATAGCAAGCTGAATTGTGGAAGGAAGACCGACCGTGTCGATTACTCCAAAGAGTCTCCCATTGGCTAGCGCAGCAAGTTCGTGTTCAGCTTCTGGGGTTGACGTGTTAAGCGCTGCTGTCGCTCCAAGTTCTCTGGCAATCGCAAGCCGGTCGTCTGAGATATCGCAGGCGATGATGTTTTTGATGCCGAGCGCTACAGCAATCGAGACTGCCATCAGCCCTAGCCCTCCCATCCCAACAATGGCGACATAGCTATTGGGCTTAATGGGCTGGATCTGCCTAAGGGCACTGAATACTGTCAGTCCCGAACACGCTAGAGTGCAAGTCCACGCCGGATCTAGGCCATCCATTTCAATCAAATACTTTTGGTTTGGGACAATAACATGTTCCCCGTAACCGCCTTGGCTAAAGATCCCTAGGGTTCTCGGCTTTTCACAATGATTGTCTTGCTCTCCTTGACATGAAACACACTCGCCACAGCCAATCCATGGGAAAACAAGGCGCCGTTGCCCTAACAAAGCCTGGTCGGCCTTATCGCCTACAGCTTCCACTGTTCCGACGATTTCGTGACCCATCGTTAACGGCAGCGGCATTGCTGAATCAGCGAAGTTCATGCGTTCCCCGCCACCTAAATCTTGGTACCCATCCATAATATGTACGTCTGAGTGGCACACCCCGGTGTGAGACACGTTCAGTAAGACTTCGTGACCTAGGGGTTCCGGTGTATCGGACTGGATTTCTACCGGTGGCGTTCCATACCGCTGGATCTGGAATGTTCTACTGATCGCCATCACGCCCCGCTCAGACCCGAGTTCTCCGCTGCTCTGCGAACCGCTCCGAATAGCACGCTGGCCCCTTGTTCAGCTTGTTCCTTTGTGATGCTCTCGGCTTCGTTGTGGCTTAACCCATCAGCACATGGCACAAAAATCATCGAGGTTGGAACATGCGACGCTACATAACATGCGTCGTGGCCGGCGCCTGAAACCATCCGATGGTAAGAAAAACCTAGTTTCGACACGACCGACTCGACGATGTCAACACACGCACTGTCGAAGACAACGGGGGTCGAATCATTTTCTTTCCTTACGTTGCCCGTCACCCCGATCACACTAGATTCTTCGTTCACGATTTGACGCATCTCGATTTCCATCTGCTCAAGTGTTGCCAGATCGGGATGACGCAGGTCGAGCGTGCACCAAAGCCGCTCCGGGATCGTGTTCGGACTGACCGGCTCGGAACCGAACTGAGCGAACGTCGCTCGCCCCCACGGCCGATACTGGTCGACCATTTCGTAGACCCTGTCGACAATACGAGCGATGACACGAGCCGGATCTTTTCGTCCGGCCATCGGGGTCGGGCCAGCGTGAGCTGGAAAACCACCCAACTCCAAAGTGAACCAGCGCAAGCCCTGCACGCCGGTTACAACACCAATTTCGACTTCTTCACTTTCGAGAATGGGCCCTTGTTCAATATGCAACTCAAAGGCAGCTTTTACTGATGAAGGCTGTGCTGGTCTTGCCCCTGCCCAGCCTAAGCGATCGAGTTCATCGCCTACTGAAATGCCGTTGACGTCCTTTAAAGCCCTAGCGTCTTTCAACGTTATCTTCTGAGCCCAAACCCCAGACCCCATCATCGAATAGGGGAATCGGGAACCCTCCTCATTTGTCCAAACAACTAGATCTACCGGCGCTTCCGTTTCAATCTCTAAGTCATTTAGTCGTTCAATTACTTCGAGGCCTCCGAGCACACCGTAGACTCCGTCGAAACGTCCCCCCGTCGGCTGTGTGTCGAGGTGGCTACCAACCAAGACCGGAGCGGCTAACGGGTCGGTGCCAGCTCGCCGGATAAACAAGTTTCCGATTTCGTCAATTTCATGGCTGCAACCCGCAGCCCTCGCCCAATGCAACAGCAGCGTGCGTCCGGCGGCATCGTCGTCACTTAGTGCCTGCCGGTTACTTCCACCGTTGCGCGTTGGCGCTACTTCAGCCATCGCCATCAGACGACTCCAAAGCCGATCTCCGTCGATTCGGTCCGCAACAGCTTGTTCGGTCAATGCAGATCTAGACATCTCAGCCCTGCCCGTCAACAAGCGCTTCTTCTAGAGCTTTCAGTGCCAGGTCGATCTCGTCTGAGGTGACTGTTAGCGGAGGCATGAATCGGACGCTCTTTCCTTTACCCGCCGTCATCAGAATCAAATTACTCTGATCACGACAGTGAGCAACTACTTGGGAGGCGCGTTGGGCGTTATCGAACTGGGCGGCCGACATTAGACCGAGGCCACGTACATCAACGATAGAAGAGTGGGATTGTTGAAGTTCGTTTAGCCCGTCGACTAACTGCTTACCACGAGCATTGACGTTGTCGAGAAATCCATCACCTGAAAGAATGTCGATCGTAGCCAACGCAGCCGCGCACCCCATCGGGTTGCCACCATAAGTTCCACCATGTGAACCTTTCGACCAGCGGTCGTCAAGTTCTCTGCGGGTCCCTAAAGCGGAGAACGGAAACCCGGAGGCTATTCCTTTAGCCATGCAGATTATGTCGGGTTGTACGTCGTAGTGATCAATGGCAAACATCTTTCCGGTACGACCAAACCCAGACTGCACCTCATCAGCGACAAATAAAATCCCGTGCTCTTTACATCGAGCGTCGACCCCGGCGAGAAACGCCTGCGGTGCTGCGATGTAGCCACCTTCTCCTAATACCGGTTCGATTATGACCGCTGCTGTTTCGTCAGGCGCTGACATCATGGCTAGCAGGTCGTCGAAGCCTTGCAACGCTCGTTCAATTTCAGCGTCGAGGTCCTCGGCGTTAATATCGGGAAATGGAGCAACGAAGATACCCGACGGCAGTGGCGTGTGACCTGCCCTATATATGGTCTTCGACGTCGTCATCGCCATCGACAAGTGGGTGCGTCCATGGAAACTCCCCTTGAAGACAACAACGTTAGGACGCCCAGTAGCCTGCTTAGCCAATTTGACGGCGGCTTCGGTTATTTCGGCGCCTGAATTTGAAAAAAAGAACGTATCAATTCCGTCGGGCGTGATTTCTGCCAGGCGACTAGCTAGCGGTTGCAATAAGTCGTGAGTATATACATTGGCCTGGGCATGGATTGCTCGATGAGCCTGCTTGGTTATTGCGTCGACCACTTCCGGATGTGAATGACCGGTTGAAATTACAGCAATCCCTCCAGAGAAGTCAAGGTAACGAACTCCTCCCGTGGTCGTGATCCATGAACCTTCACCCGAGGCGACCTCAAGATCGGTCACTTTGAACCAAACATTGGATAAGTTTTCGGTGCTAATAGTCATTGTGTCTTCTTTCTAAATCTTGGCGGCGAACCTCCGGCTACCAGCCGGTGGCGATGTACTGCGTTTCACAAAATTCGTAGATGCCTTCACTTGCGCCTTCACGTCCGAGGCCTGACTGTTTCATCCCACCAAACGGAGCGGCCGGGTCTGAGACAGCACCTCGGTTTAGGCCGACCATTCCCGCTTCGAGACGCTCACTAACAGCAATACCCTTGGAAAGGTCTTCGGTGAAAACGTACGCCATAAGACCCATTTCGGTATCGTTCGCCGCTGTGATCATGGCCTCGTGGTCGGTGAAGGAAATTATTGGTGCTACGGGTCCAAATATTTCGGTTTGAGCAATAGGTGAATCTGCAACAACTGAGGTGAGAACTGTCGGTTCGTAGAAGCTCCCCGGACCTTCGGGCCGTTTACCGCCGACAAGAATCTTGGCACCAGCGTTTACCGCTGCGTCCACCAGACTTTGTACGTGGTCTACCGCTGTGTCGTTGATCAGCGGGCCGCAGGTAACGGTTTGGTCGAACCCGCTACCAATCGTGGTGTCGGCCATTGCCGCCGCGAGTTTTCGGGAGAACTCGTCGACGACGCCGGCTTCGACAAAGAAGCGGTTGGCGGCTGTACACGTTTCAGCGGAATGCCGCATTTTGGCAGTCATTGCTCCAACGACAGCCGCGTCTATATCGGCGTCGTCAAACACAATAAATGGGGCGTTACCTCCGAGTTCCATGACTGTTTTTAGAACTCGGTCTGCGCATCGTTTTAACAACGATCGACCGACTTCGGTCGACCCGGTAAACGACACCATTCGAGTAGCGGTATGATCGACCGCCGCGTCGAACCATGCCCGGGCATCGTTTGTCGGAACAACGTTAACAAGCCCTGCGGGGACACCCGCTCCAGATAGAAGATCAGCAATTCGCAGCGCGGTTAGTGGGGTTTCTTTCGGCGGTTTGATCACTACAGCGTTGCCCGCCGCCAACGCTGGAGCGAGCTTCCTGGTAATCATTGCTGCCGGGAAATTCCACGGCGTGACAATTACTACGACACCCACCGGCGGGTGTCGTACAATCATTCGATTTGCTCCTGAAGGTGAAACACCGATCGAGCCGTGAATTCGGACTGCTTCTTCTGAGTTCCAACGGAAAAATTCAGCCGCGTAGGTTACCTCACCTTTAGCGTCGGCCATCGATTTCCCCTGTTCGCTGACGATCAACTCGGCGAGTTCGTCTCGATGTTTTAACAGAACCTCCCAACATCGTCGGAGGATTTCGGCCCGTTCTCGAGGTGCGGTTTGAGCCCAAAGTTTTTGGGCGAGGTCGGCGACATCACAGGCTTTGACCGCATCGCTAGGTTCACCGCTCGAGACAGTTGCAATCGTTTGACCAGTGGCAGGATCGGTCACTTCAAACGAGTCGCTTTTAGATCCGTTTACCCATTTTCCGTCGATGAATAGTTGTGTTCTCATGTTCTCCTCCAGATACTTCAGCTACGGTTGGATTTGGTTGTTCACAAGGGGGGCGTCTAGACGCCGAGTAAACGATCGACTAATCCGTCTTCGGTGGTTAGGTCCTCAACTCCGCAAGAATGCACAATACGTCCGTTATCCATGAACAGACATCGTTCCGCAAACCGGGTCGACGCGTCGATATTTTGTTCGATAAGCAGAACCCCAATACCTGTTTCGGTAGCCAATAGCTTGAGACGGTCAGCGATCGATGCCACCAGGTTCGGCTGGATGCCTTCGGAAGGTTCATCCAAAATAAGGATCGATGGTCGACCCACTAATGCCCTCCCCACCGAAAGTTGCTGCTGTTCACCACCAGACAATGTTCCAGCTGTTTGGTTTCGACGATCATGTAGAACAGGGAAGTACTCGAACACATATTCGGGAAGCTCCGATTCACGTTTCAACGAACCGTACAAGCCGATGCCAAGATTCTCTTCAACCGTCAGCTGAGGGAACAGACCACGCCCCTGCGGTACATACCCAATACCTTCCCAAGTTCGACGGTATGGCTGCCACTTATCGATATTCTCGGCACCTAGATTGACTGACCCAGACCAAACCGGCAGTAACCCGACAATCGCTTTCGCCAGCGTCGTTTTGCCCATACCATTACGTCCGAGCAGGACGACTCGTTCACCAGGTTCAACCCGGATATCGACTTCATTGAGTACTTTGATCTTGTTGTAGCCGGAAACTACACCTTTTACCTCAAGCATTAGCTTCCCTCCCTAAGTAAACATCTCGAACGACCTGGTCAGATTCGATCTCTTCCATCGAACCGTGCCGTAGAAGTTGTCCTTGGTGTAGAACCGTTACGTCTCCACCGAGTTCGCGTATGAACTTCATGTCGTGCTCGATAACAATAGTTTTGCAATGTTCTGAGATATTCTTGATCAGGTCAGCTGTGTGAGTTGATTCTTCAGGCCCCAACCCGGCAGCTGGCTCGTCTAGCAGAAGAAATCTGGGGTGCGCCAAGAAGGCCATACCAATCTCAAGCCATTGACGTTCGCCATGAGAGAGCTCTGACGCTAACGCGTTCATCTTCGACATCAGCCCGAACTGTTTCGCCACGTCTGTAGGCTCCCAGCTCTGGGCTGACCCTTCTTGTTGTCTGAGACTGCGCTCTCTAGGAGCATCGACCGCTATCTTCAAGTTGTCGGCAACCGTTATTCCATGGAATACGGTGGGAACTTGGAACTTTCGGACTACTCCCGCCCGAGCGATATCGATTGGCGAACGACCGGTTATATCTTCGCCATCGAGTAGCAGACGACCTGTGGTTGGTTCAACAATTCCGCTGAAGGTATTGAATACGGTTGTTTTACCTGCGCCGTTCGGGCCGATGAGAGAGCTTATCGGAGAGTGCCCGAATTCGAGAGATAGGTCGTCTAGCACCGTTAGTCCTCCGAACTTAACGGTGACCGATTCCAACACAAGTGATGGAGACGTTTTACTTGGGGCTGACATTGGCTCTCCTTCCGCCTAGTCGAGCGACATTCCGGTTCTTGATTCTTGTGAGTTCGCCGACAATCCCTTGAGGAAACGCCAGCACAACAATGATGAAGAACAGGCCTACTACTAGAGGCCAAGAGTCAGTCAAGAAACTCGATATCTGATCGCTCAGAATCCGCATTATCACAGTCCCGACAAGCGCACCGGCCAGGTAGTTCCGACCTCCGATAGCTACCCACGTCAAGATTTGAATTGAAAGAAACTGATCCAACATATCTGGCGCAGCCAGCGTGCTAACGGAAGCGAACATTCCACCGGCGAGACCTGCGATCGCAGCCGAAAGGGTGAACGCCGCTGTGAGATACCATGACGTGTTGTAGCCAAGAAATGCTGCCCGGTTCTCATCATCTCGAATGGCTTCGAGCACTAGACCAAACGAACTTGACCGTACCCACAATAAGACCAGCAACCCGACCAACAGCACTGTTGCAGCCAGATAGTACCGCCCATTTCGGGTTGAAAAATCGATGCTAAACGCACCGAATGGCAATACCAGCCCGGGAACTCTAGTTAAGCCTGTATCGCCGCCGGTTACCGAGCGCCATGAAATCACAACCTGGTTTGCTATCAAGACGAACGCCAACGTCACGATGCTGAAGTATGCATCACGAACCTTTCCAAAGAAAAGAAAGTACCCGAGCACAAATGCCATAAGTACCGGTACAGCCACTGCGATGCCGACGGACAGCCACCCACCGATGTCATAACGAGTGCCTACTATCGCATATGAGTAGGCCCCGATTCCAAAAAATGCTGCCTGACCAAAACTCAGCTGGCCCGCTCGCCCCCATAAAAGCTGAAGGCTTAAGGCAACCGTCGCATAGATAAGTATCTGAGCAGCGAATATCAGATTAAATGGGCTCAAGACCGATGGCAATATAGCTAAGACACCCACGAGCGCTGCGACCGCTCCCCCAGTCCTTACCAAACCGTTTTTACCCTTTGAAACTTCCACCGTCGAGTCTTGCTCGACGTTCACATCGATAACTGTCACGCCACACGCGCTTTCGGTTCGCGGACGAGACCTCCTGGCCACATCCTGATCACAATGATTGCAAGAATTAAGACACCAACTCGACCCCACGTCCGGGTGAAGGTATCCCCGATGAACACTTCAAGTCCACCCATGAACGCTGCTCCTGCGACTGCCCCGAGTAGCCGCTTCTCGCCGCCGAGAATTACGGCGATAAAAGCCGGGCCTAAATAGAACGCTCCCATTTGTGGAAGGACAGCAGCACTGGGGGCAAGCAAGCTTCCGGCAAAGGCCGCTAGGGCGGTGCCTAAACCAAATGCTATTCGATTGTATTTACCAGCGTTGACACCGTTGGTGACCGCCGCTTCTCTGTTCTGGAAAATGGCTTGGACAACAAGCCCAAACGAGCTCTTAACGAAGAAGACAAAGGTGAGAGCCATAATGGCTGTTGCCACAACGATGATCATCACTCGGAATAGCGGATAGCTAACCCCCAGCAAGTCGAACGTTCCGTTGATCGGAGAAGGTACAGATCTCGCTGTTGCCCCAAACCATGCTTTGAGTGTTTGTTGCAGTACCAAACTCAAGCCCACAGTGACCAAAATTGCGTCAAGCGGACGGTCGGTAAGGCGACGTATCAACGTCGCCTCTAACAACATTCCCAATACCATTCCGACAGCCGGTGCGACGGCTAAAGCTGTCCAGTACGGCAGCCCGAGTTCGGTCAGCACTACAACGGTGTAGGCGCCGATGGCAATCAGTTCTCCGTGGGCCATGTTGATGACGCCAAGCAGTCCGTAGATGACACCTAAGCCAAGAGCTACCAGACTGAGAATACTGACAAGGAAAGCAGCGTTTAGAACAAATGAAATCAGAGAGTCCATACCTTTTCCGATCTTGTTTCTACGAAAGTACGCAGCCGTTAACCTGCGGTACATTGCCCTCTGAGGTTTCGAGGATTCGAATTGTTCCTTCCTCGGTCAGTTCTCCGATGTAGTTGTTACTGACAGCGTGTTGGGTATCGGCATCAACGCCAATGGTTCCACTTGGCGAAGCAAAATCAACCTCAGAGAGTTTTGGAATCCATTTTTCAGGATCACTATCGCCGTCAGCGGCCTCGATCGCTTCTTTGAGAATCCATACAGCGTTGTAGGTAGCTTCGCCAATCGAGTTGACTAGGGCATCTTCTCCATATGCGGCCTGGTAGTCTTCTAAGAACTTTGTGTTCTCATCGTTATCGACAGTACTGAAATACGACTGTGACGTTAACGTACCGACTCCGGTGCCTGGGCTGGTAGCAGCGAAGACCTCATCCATAGCAGGCGAGACGAGCTTAGCTGTGGCACCGAACTGTTCGTATTGTTTCAGGAACGTACTGAAGTCTGTACCGGCGAGAGTGACCCAACAGATGTCAGGATCGTCTTCTTCAAGCTGTTGAAAGAACGGACCAAAGTCGGTGGTGCCAAATGGGTAGAACGTCGAAGACTTAACGTTGCCGCCTTCTTTAGCGACTAGCTCCTCTAGAACTTCGGTGGTCCCTCGAGCCCAAATATAGTCGGAACCAACAACCGTGTAGGTCGTTCCGACGTTTTCGGTCAGATACGGCACTAGAGGTTCGATTTGTTGATTTGGTACTTGACCGGTTCCGATTAGATACGGATCACAGGCAACCGCTCCAGATGCTGCACCTTCGTAATAGGTGGTGTAAAGCAGCGGCACTTTTTCCGATGGCAATACGGTCAGAGCCGCCTCACGAACCAAACTCGTGATAAGACCAATGACAGCTACTACTTCATCTTCCAGCGCAAGCTTGGTGGCTTTCTCGATAGTTTGAGTCGAGTCAGCTCCCGTATCTTCGGTGATGAATTCGATCGGACGGCCAGCAATACCGCCGCTTGAGTTGATCTGGTTGACAGCTAAATTGAAACATTTGTCTTGTATGTCTCCGAGATTGGCCGTGATACCCGTCAAGTCGGTCATGAAACCGACTTTGATAGCTTCACCTGTCGCCGAGCTATCACTGCCACCTGGGTTGTCAGTGGGATCACTTCCGGCCTCTGGATCAGTCCCACTGCTATTCGCTCCGCTACCCGCATCCGAACCACAAGCTGCGAGGACCGGGGCGAGGGCGGCTGCCGCCCCCATACCCAAACTTGTCTTTAACATTTGACGGCGCCCGACGCCCATCGACGCCTGTTCCGAGGTGGTAATTTCGTTTTCTTTAGCCATTCGGCCTTCCCCCTAGAGTTGTATATGAATACTCGGCACCAACAGTGGCGCACCTATGTAAATAAATGCCCACCTTGCGCCGTGCCTTAAACCGTATATTTCGCCTGTCCCTCGTTCAAGGACCAAACGCCCAAGTTTGTCGTCGAATACTGTGCACATGTACAGTGTGACCTATGGCCATCACCCTTGCAGAACTCCTCGACACCTTCGAGAATCAACTTGTTTTACACACCGCTAAGGACGACGAGCTGGACCGCAACATTAGCTGGGTAGCACCAACTGAACTCCTAGACCCAACTCCATTCTTGTCGAGCAATGAGTTGGTCCTGACCACAGGGGCAGCTCTCGTAGACGAGGATTCCGCCGCTTATGACAGTTTCGTCGAACGTCTATCCAACGCAAATACATCTTCGCTCGGATTCGGCACTGGACTCAATCATTCGACAATGCCAGCCAAGCTAATTAGCGCAGCCAACAAGTACGACCTTCCCGTTTTTGAAGTCCCGTACGAAATGCCCTTCATCGAAATTTCTCGAACTATCGCCGAGTCGGTTATCGCTGACCAGTTCAAGTTACTCCACGACAGCCTGGCGGTACACGAACGTCTAGCATCGGTCCTGCTTGGAGGCGGCGACCTCACAGCGATGATCGAAAGACTACATCAGCTAACCGGCGGACCCGCTGCCGTGATCGATATCCACGGCCGGTTGTTAGCGAGTTCCCCAGGAACTGTCGATTGGCCGACCGAAGCTATCAAACAAACCGACGGACCACACGGCGACCCTTCCCGCGAAGTCCATACCGCCCCTATTAGGTTCGACGGCGAACTAGTAGCGTACCTGTTCGTACGAATCGTCGACGAAGTCTTCAGCATCCACGCCATTCCGTACGCTACAACTCTCATCTCTCTTGAACTCTCTCGCCGACATGCAGAGCTGAATGGACGCCGCGAACTTGTTGGGCAAGTCATCGAAGACCTCTTGGCGCAACGCTTACCTGACGAAGCAGCCGCCCGTCGCCTGACCGCATTCGGCGTTGACCTAGCCCAACCGGTTAACGTGATCGTTGCGGCCACTAACGTAGACAGTTCTATTAGAAGAATGCCTTGGGGTCAGAAAGAGTTAGGAGCAAATTCAAGTCGGATAGTAAGCGCCTATATCGAGGACGAACTAATTTCAATCGCCGCACCCGATGCCGAGATAGATCAAGTAACCCAAATAATCTACGAACGACTACGCATGGTCGACCCAAATGTTCGGGTCGGAATAGGCGGAGCACATTCTGGAGTATCCGGTCTGAGACTTAGCTATTTCGAAGCGAGGGAGGCTACGTTTAACGCAGAGCCGGGCATCCACCTCTGCGAACCAATCAACCTGTCGACGCTTCTTCTGGTAAACCGGGAACTACCGGTACGTGACATGGCCCAAAGCCTATTGGGGCCGCTCATTGAGCACGACACAGAACGAGGCTCCGACCTCATGCAGACTCTCACCGTATTCCTGGAAACATCCGGCTCCGTAGCTAAATCGGCGAGACTCCTCACTCTTCATCGGAACTCGATGCGATATCGATTGCGGCTGATTGAGGAACTTACCGGACGCAATGTGTTGCTGTTTCCTGAGCAAGTCAAATTGTGGATCGCTCTTCAGGCATTAAAACTCGAAGGCAGAATTCCCGAGGAGAACTAGCTTTCAGATGATCCGGCTCGGCGACAACACCAAGTGATGCACATATCGTAGAGTCTTCAATCATGTCAGCTATCTTCTTAGGTCTGATTCGACGACAAGTGCCTCATTTTCCAGAACACGTTCGGCCGCTCGAAGCCAACATTCAAAGTACTGTTCGCTGATTTCTTCGGCGGTGGCTCCAGCAATTGTCGTGCACTCGACTTCTTCAACCAGATGCTGTTGAAAGTCAACCCATTCAAACTGTCCAGTTTCGACGAGCGAAACTACCAAAGCAAATACCTTCGCCTGCCACGGCGCACCAAACAACGGTGAACCTTGTTCGACCGTTGGAATACTTTGTATGGCCGTTGCCACGACGGGGCTATGCCGGTCAAGCTGGTTCAAGATATGACTCCCAAAGATCTAGGTGGATCACTTCGTTTGGTTCCGCTTCACGACCCCACAACGTTTCACTAGAGAATGCGACGGTGTAACAATGCTGTCTTGGTGCACCAACGCCACCAACCGCAGCATCCGGAAACGCAAAAACCCCTTCGGCACTCGCAACCAAGCCGGTTTTCCCTCGAACGTAACGAGGCAGTCGGGTGTGAAGGTACGGACTTTCTGAACTCACCAGAACAACATCACCTTCGGAGAAACGTTGGGGTTGACTGTCATCTGGGAACTTCAGTGGCACCCCCTGTTTCATTGCTTGGACCAATTCGGGACCCGTGACTGGCGATCTGTCGCCAACGTCTGCGTGGAAAAGTTTCGCCCCTACATCCAGTTCGTCCTGACTGATGTGTCCTGCTTGCTTGAGAAGAGATTCGGTAGCTACCGCCCACTTCTCAAAATAGTCAAGCTTAAGATAGTCACTCGGTGGGATTCGCTCTATTGCTTGCCGGTGTTCGTCGGTGCCAAAAGGCGTGATAGGAGCTAGGGCTTCAGCCAATGCGAACGACCGGCGTTGCCAGTCAGAGTCAAAGACATAGTCATCTTCAATTGGGATGCGACCAAAACCGTGCATTCCCCCCATGTCATGGATTCCGTCCATAAGTACACCTTCTTTTATGCGTTACGATCAGGCTCCGCTACACGAGCGCTGTCCCGATCATGCCATTGCGGGTGACGAGCCCGGCCAGCTCCGCTTCCGTAAGATCGTTAGTTCCAGGAGGCCGTTGAGGCAACACCAAATAGCGCACTTCTGCTGTACTGTCCCAAACTTCTACTCGCACCTCATCCGGAACTTCTAACCCAAATTCACTCAATACGGACCTTGGTTCACGCACAACACGCGATCGGTATGCAGAACTCTTATACCAGGACGGAGCCAAGCCGAGAACCGGCCATGGATAGCAAGAACACAGTGTACAGACGACCACATTATGGACTTCATGAGTGTTCTCAACGACCTTAATGTGTTCACCTTGAAAGCCACTAAACCCAAGATGATTTATCGCTTCGGTACCGTTACCCAACAACCAGGTCTTGTAGTCGGGCTCCACCCAGGCCTTCGCCACCACAGACGCTCCGTTCCGAGGTCCAGTCTCACGTTCGTAGTATTCGATGATCTCATCGAGCGCTTGCGGGTCAACAAGACCTTTGGCGATTGCTACCTCTTCCAACGCCTGCACACGCCGGGCAGCGCCTTTCTCCGACGGATCGTGAGTGTGGGGTTCCCCGTCAGATTTACCTAAACCGTCGTTATTGTTCATGTGGATCTCCAAGATACTCTATTGTTGCCGACCAAGCTTGGAGACGGTCGCTGTTACGTTCGACCAACGATTGGTAGTCAATCTGCACATCCAAAGTATCTTCTATGTTCTGAGCGATCGCTAGGAGACGCCCGTCTCCGTTTGCGGGTCCTACGAGTTGTATGCTTGCAGCCGTTCCTCGTCCGCCAATATGCGCCGGTAGCGAAACTACGGGATGGCCGGTTTGGTTAAACAAGGCTGTGTACCGAACCGTTGTTTCCAAAATCCCGCGAGGAATGCCACCAACATTGACCGTCTCCGCTTCTCGGTTTGGTGCGTCGACTGGGAGCGTTGGGGAAACAATGATGTCGACGTCTTCAAAGATCTCGTCGAGTTGTCGACGAGCTACTGCTCGTTTTTGTTGGGCTGCACTGTAGTTGTCGTGGTCGATTTGTAGGCCAAATTTGATGGCGTCTCGGGCGATTTCGGGATAGCGGGTCCATACATCTGCGTACCGTTTGGTGTGATAGTCAGCGGCGTCTTTACAGACGTTGACCATATGAAATTCGAGTACATCGTCTGGCTGGGTTAGCGATACTGTCCGCATCTTGTGGCCAGCTTTTTCCAACGTATCGATGACGTGGGACATCATGTTGTGCATGTGGTCGTTGGCATCCCGGTAGTACTGTTCGTCGATGCCGATTGTCAGCTTGGCAGCGTTGGCTGGTTCGTGAGTAAGGGCGGGGTCGATAACGGTTTGCAGTGCTTGAAGACCTCTGACGTTTCTCGCCATCGGACCGACATGGTCGTAGGCGTGCGCCAAGGGTCGAACCCCAGATTGGTCGACGCGACCCCACGTTGGTTTGAATCCGGATATCGAGCAACATGCTGAAGGGATTCGGATACTTCCCCCGGTGTCGGTGCCGATCGCTCCAAAGGCTAGACCTGCCGCCACGGCGGCTCCTGATCCTCCACTTGACCCGCCGACTATCTGTGTTGAAGCTGTCGGGTTGACCACCTGCAACGTTGTTGTGCCGAACGCGCCTCGATCGGTTTCTGTGACCCCGATTATTACGGCACCTGCGTTTCGTAGTGACTGTACGACGTTGGCGTCACCAGGTGGACGATACGTAGCTGAGACGTCTAGCCCTGCGCGACAAATCGCTGGGCTGGTATCGACGAGGTCTTTGACCGCTATCGGCACTCCGTCAAGTTTCCCGCGCAGCTGACCGGCTATTCGGCGTTTGTCGGAGGCCACCGATTCAGCGATTGCGGTCTCGTCTAGAACATCGCTGTAGGCCCCGATTACCGGGTTTGTTGTCTTGATACCTTCGAGTGTGACTCGACAGAGTTCTTCGGATGAGTAGCGCCCCAAAGACAGATTCGTCGAGATTTCTTCTAAGGTTTCGAAGTTCAATGGTTTGGCTCTCTTGGGCTCTGGAGTGTGTTCCCGCTGGTGAACCCATCGAGCGTGGGTTCACCACGGAGCAGGGGAGAATAGAAATATAGCAGTTCACAGTGCCGCCCTTGAGGGACTATTCGCACATTCAATTAGGTCGTTATTGTGCGATTTGCCGGTTGTCCGATGACGACACGGTCATGGATGAAGCTTTGTTTGGAACCTTGATTTGCTCTCGATTCTCTGGGGTTATTATTTACACTGTATGGTGTAAATATGAATATTTCTAGTCATGAATCGACAAAAGAGACGGCGTTTAGCCGACTCGCCATCATCTCGATCTGGTGGACGTCTGTAGCCTTTTTTGCCGGGTGCTGCGCGCCGATGTGGGCCTTTACCGGCGACCTCTGGAATGGAATCGGACTCGGCGCATTCTGCGCATCATGGGGTGGCCCTGGATTCGGGACGATGATCGCAGGCTCAATCTGGTCGAATCGCCAATCACCCCACTAGCCAAAACAACCAGCGACTGTCGATCGTCGAAGAGAATTAGGAATCGTCGCCGACGGACCTAAACTGATTCAGTTCCCTGCCTAGATGTTTACCGTGAACTTTGGCCACATTGTCCGCCAGAACTCGAACCCGTTCGACGTTTGGACCCCTCCAGCCACCGTCCAACGTTTCGTTAAACAGCTCGAGCCATCGCTGGAAGTGGGCGGGCGTAAACGGACTGCGGGCGTGCACCTTTGAATGTTCCCGAAATGGGTTTCCCGTATACCCTTCAGTTCCGAACAAAAATCGGCTCCAGAAGGCGGTTATTTTGGGCAGATGCTCAGACCAGTCGACCTGGGCAACATCGTTGAATATCGGACCCAACACGTCGTCTTGAGCAACGTCCCGGTAAAACCGGCGCACCAACTCGGCCACCTCATCGGACGAAACCAGATCTACTTTCGACTCACATTCCATCAGACACACCCCCGACCGAAAACCAAACCACGCAAGAAAAGTAAGCCATGACCGACTCAACCACGATGCATAACGTCTGCAACCAACCCGAACCAAGCGGGAGCGATCCAACGAACCATGCTGACCCTTTCCTTCAATATTTACATTACACTATATAAATATAAATCCCTAGGCTACGGTCAACGCAGTACCCTCAAGGCCAGAGATGACTACCAAACTTCTTAGCAACCTTTCATGGACACTCTCCGCCGTGACATTCGCCCTCGGGTTCTACGTCGGCATGAATATCGACGCCCCACTCGGCGCAGGCCTGTGGGTCGTTTCAATAATCTGTGCTCTCGCCCCATTCGCATCGCACCGCAACAAAACCACCAACTAAGTCGCAGTAAACCAGCTTCGCTGCTGTCAAAGCCCACTCACCCACTTCGGGCCAAACAGCAACACCCAATTGCTGATGAAAGCAATCTCGCCTACCATCAACCATTGGGTCGACTTGGCTAGCGCAAACAACGCTACCCGAAGGAAGACGGCGGTATGAATAAATCCCCCATAGTTGCCCAGCGCAGCTTGCTGTGGAACATGATCCCATTTGCCATCACCTGGACACTACTAACAGCTACCGCCGCCGGGTTCATCAACACAGCGCCCGACCCTCAAGGCTTACGCGAACTACCCCGTCTCGTTCTCATTCTGGGCAGCATCGTCGTAGGACTACTCGGAACAGTCGCTGTCTCCGCCCCAATCGCCGCCATCAGCCTTTGGTCGTTGACAAAAAAACGCCGTCTTCAAATGTTCGCCATCTTCCCACTACTACTCGCCGAACTCGCCGTTGGGCTCCTCGTTAACCAGCCAATACTCTTCGTTGCTCTATTCGGTTTTTTACAGTGGGTCTATTGGGCGTTCATTTGGTTTATACGAGACTCATCCACACCAACCACAAACCCAGATATAACAACCAAGAAAAACGAACCGGAACCACCACAGGTTACGACCAACCGCCAACCCGAAACCCACCCAATACCGTCCACCAGCGAAATGCTGGACACCGACACAACAATCGAAAATTTAGAGGCCAGCATGGCGGATCTGGCAGAACAGATTTTGAAAGAGAACGAAACCTAAGCCACAGGAAGATACCGAAGCGAACGCCGAAAGACTCCCCAGAAAACCAAACCACCAAACGCCAGCAACGATACCCACAACGTCCAACGCATGTACCGCGAAGTCGAATGCCGAATCGAGATCACGGCATCTCCATCTCCGTCAACCTTCCAACCTTGCGCCCAGCCGTCGACCATCACCGGCTCGACTGTCCAGCCTTCGGGAACATCGCCTAACTCCCAATTGTCCGAAAAAGACTCAGCGAGCGTAACGAACCCTGATCCGCCCGAAAGCTCAATATCCCACGACGCCGGACCAGTCGTATCAACTTCGATCGGCAATAACCCCACCGGATGTTTTGGCTCAATAGAGACAACCGAACTTCGATGTTTTTGAACCTCAATCTGACGGAACTGTCCAACTGTTTCAGACCCATCGTCTTCACCGTCGGAATAAAAATACAGACGACCATCTTCCGATTGGTCATCGACCATAAACGTCGAACCATCAGAACGCCAGGTCTTGCTAGTTGCCAGCTCTGAACTTGCCAAACACTGTTGTTTCGTGTCAGACCAAACACAGAATCGGGTTACACCATCGGTTAGGTTTCGGTGCTCGAATGACAGCTCAAACCGCTCACCCTCAACGAGATCTAGATCGGCGATAACACACGCACTGTTTGCCTTCGCCGCCAATTCAAAACCGTCTGCAAACGACAGCATTCTGATGCCCGCCTCAGTTGGCGTGCGCCCATCGATAGCGTTGCACTGTTGAACTGGAGAAAAAGTCTGGACCCGGTTTTGTTCGTGTGGAAGCTCAGCCGAAATCGTGTGAGTTCCCGTCGGCAAATCGATGGCAGCTGAAGTCTCCGATGCGACCAAAGCGCTACCCAGCAAGTATCGACCTCGGCTGGCCGATTGGTTCTCTTGCCAAACCTCAACAACGTCTCCGGGCCGGACCGATACCAGATCTCCAACCGTGTAGGCTTCACCGTCGATCTCCACCCGGTAACCCAACGAATCGTCAGCGTCGACACTATCGATCGGAATATGGCTAACAGGAGAAAAACTAGCTGGCCGCCCACTAACGTCGATGTTTAATTCGGGCACAACGCTAATGCCCAACGCCCCCTGAGAGACCGTTTTTTCCAGCCGGGCCGCCACCGAAGAAAACGCATCAAGCTTTAACTGATATGGTCCACGAGACTGAACGACAGGAAACGTTCTCGACTCATCCAACGATGCCATATCCCAAACTTCGCCCGACGCATGACTAGTCGAAACTATTGGAGCCGATACCGCTACCACCTGATCAGCCGTTGGTGAACCTTCCAAGCCCAACCCGTCACCAAACCATCGAACCACACCGTCGGCGGCCGACAACTCAACCGCCGCGGCGACCTCTCCGTCGTAGACGATGTCCGCCCCAGGTATTCGACGAGCGGTATCAAACAATTGATCTGCGTCGGCGTACCGCACTTTGAGCGTTCCCGGATCGACATCGCGACGAACCACGATATGAGAAACCCCTAACGCTGCGGCGCCACGTTCGACGGCGTCGACATCACCATCAAGCATGGCTTGTTCGACTCGTCCAAGCAGCCGGGCATACCCGGCACGTTCGCTATAGTACCCTCCGGGAAGAACCTGAAGCACCGGCCGATCGAAGAACTGGGGGGCCAGGTCGACGCCATCGTAACCCCACGTCGTGGCTACCCGATAACTCTTGTTCAGTGGAACAACCAAAACCTTGCCCGGGTTAGCCGACTCGGAAACCGTCTCGCTGATCGTTGACCAACCAGACGGAATCGACACCTTAGAGGGCGCTAACCCTCGACCATTTCCGGACAAAACCTCACCGGAATACATCGGCAGAGGAAACAACAACATCAGCGCGGTCACCCCAAACAAAACCGTCTTGAAGACGGGGCGAACAGATAGGCCTCGAATGCTCGGTTTCAGTGTTGACAACCATTGGATACCAGCAGTTGTCAACATCACATACAACAAGACAAGACACGGCCCGAACTTCGAGATCGGATCTCGAAACAACCACCACGCTGGCACATGATCGAACATAAACCGGTTGATGAAACCAAAAGGTTCCTGAAGGCCTTGAGACCAGACGATCACAATAACCACACACAAAACAAGCAAACCAAACCGAACCTGCCGACGCCTCGACGAGGCGTAGACACTGGCGACCCCACACAACGCCAAAGCCGGGGTGATGTACCGAAAACTCGACCAGCCCCACCTATCAAGGGTCTCGCCCCACGGAAAAATATCGTGCTGCCCCCAACCCCAATGAGCAGTCAACGAAACTACCTGAGGTAAGAAACTCTGTTGATACACCCACCTCCAATTATCCACGTTAGTTTCAGCGGCAAAGTCCGACCCTTCCGACCCACCAACGTTGACAACTACGGAAGGGACAACCCACCAAAGATGGACCGCCAACAACGCAGCCCCGCTACGCAAAAAAACGTTAAGAAACGTCACCGCAGAAACGTTGGCAGAGGTCCAAAACAGTACAACTACGGCGACCATTACCGACCCGGCAATTACGACCAGCAGCGGAGGGTTAGTCGAAAGGTACATAAGTGGAAGGCTGGCTACCACAAGGCGAACAACCGACCCATTCCCTTCTATACGCCGCGCCACTTCTCCCAAAAGAAATCCGAGCACGCCAATAGACAATGGGAACAAAAAGTTAGGTAAATGAAGAAGTACAAACGGGTTAAAGAACGCCAACAGCCCGCCGGCAATAATCGCCACTCTATGGCTACAGACAAGCCGGGCAGCGTGAACGCCACCTCCGACACAAATCGCAGCTTCGACCACAAAGAACAGTCGTTGCGCTACCGCAATCCCACCACCAAATACGCTAACAATTTGCACCCAGACAGCTTCAATCGTTGAAGCCGCTGTTACTGCAGTTCCTCCAGCTCCCGTGTTCTTGTGATTCCAAAACGAGCCACGTTCACTCCACGATCCGTCACGGACAAACGGGGAGACATCCCCTCCCCCGATCGAGACGTCAAGGCCAGCCCATGACATAACGATCGCCGCCACACAAACTATGGGAACCCCGTATACGACCCAAAGATCACGACGCAGATTCCGAGTTGTGGCCGTTGCATTTGTGAAGTCTGCCAACGAGCGTTTCAGGCGGCGGGCCATGCCTTAACCGTGTTTTCGACTCGACCGCCATCCAATGCACGCTCCGACCGCTAATCCGGACGCTTCCACGGCTTTTAAGACAACTAGCCCAGCTCCCACCAAAGGGTTACGAACCATAAGACCGAGAGACGACACAAGTTTCGGCCGGTACAGCTTCCTTTTGCCTCCGGTTGATCGAGTCTGAACATATCGTGCGAATGTGTAGCCGTAGTAGATCTTCTTTTTGAACGTTGTCCGAATCGAGATGCGGCCATCGTCGTGAAGGATTGTCGCTTCGGTTCTCGTCAACGGGTGCCCGGTTGTTTCGATGCGGTCGCTCAAGTCCCAGTCTTCACCGGCGACCAAATCTTCTCGATATCCGCCGACGGCTTGAACCGTTTCGGTTTTGAATACCCGCGCCGCTTCCACATCTGGATCGCCGAGATAGAGCCGCTTTTCCAGCGCACGACATCGAGCAAAGAAACCTTCACCAAAAGACTTTTCGGGGATAACAACCCCACTGACCTGGCTCGTCAACGCCTCAATCGCCTCGGCACAAACATGCGGCGTCAAAACCATATCAGCGTCGATGAACGCCACAGCCGGAGCTGTCGCCGAGTTCAATCCAATATTGCGCTGAACACTTCGTTCCGGGCCTGCGACGATAAACCGGTCGGCGTATCGCCTAGAAATGTCTTGGGTCAGATCGTCCGAATGGTTGTCGACGACAATAATTTCGACCTCGGTTTCCTGCTGGTCTCGGATGCTTCGTAAGCAAGCCTCGATAGTGCGTTCAGCGTTGCGGGTTGGCACAACAACCGAAAGATCGGGTGTGGCTGGTTCGGGTTTAAACGTGGATGTCATAGTTTTACTCACAACGGAAAGTATTAGATGTTTGGGTGGACGCCTGACGTTGAAAAGGTCGGCTTTCCAAGGCACAGATAAGGGTTAGCTGAGCGAGAAGGTCATCGGCGACTTCGTCCCAACTCCGGGCTCCCCACGGGAGTCGATCAGCGGGATCAGTTAGTTGATGCGGGATGGTTTCGGTAAGCGCTTCAGCCATCGCCTCTGGACGCGGGTCAACCAGAATTCCGTCAGCGGCCGATACCGAATCCCGCAAACCGGGAACGTCATAGCCAATCGTTCGTGTCCCGACCGTAGCGGCTTCGTCGACGACAAGACCCCAACCTTCTCTGACGGACGGCACGAGAAGGACATGCGCGGAGGCCATCGTTTCGAACTTCAATTCTTGTGAGACCCGACCCATGACTTCGATGTCGTCGAACTTCTCAATCTCAGATCGCATCGGGCCGTCACCAATTACCCGAAGCTGAAGGTCCGGAATTACACGACGAGCAAGCCGAACCGCTTCGACCGCATGATGGGGGCGTTTGTTGGCAGATAGTCGACCACAAAAGACGGCTGTGGGTTTGGAAGCTTTTTGTCGATCAACCCCAGACACATCGGACTGTTCGATACCCTCAGGCAGAACCGAAACTCGTTGGATGCCAGCGTCCAGTAACGACTGTCTACTCGATTCCGAAACAGTCAAGGTCGGAACGTATCGCATAGCGTGCAGCCAACGAGGTTCACAAAAGTAACGTCCGACCACGGCTAGAGGTGCTGGCAGCTCAGCCGACCAGACCTCTTTGGCTAACTGATGAATCAGTGCTACGACGGTGGTATCTGGGTCAACCCACGTGTGACAGAAAAAGGGTCTGGTGTTGACTTCGTCGATCACAACATCGAAACCGGCGTGTCGACCTTCTTGGCGATACCACGACTCCGCCGCCTTGTACACACTGAACCGGCCTCCGCCTCGAATATGTTCGACCCCGTCGATGAATTCCCACGATGGTCGACCTTCGACGTTACTTGAGAAGAGGGTGACTTGATGACCAGCGTCAACCAACCGGGTCAACGCCATGTGGGTGTACACTTCGGCGCCGCCACGCCGAGGATGGGTGGTATCCCGCCAGTTGCAAACTAAGATCTTCATGTTGTCACCAGCTCTCTAGCTGCTTCGACTTGACCACTATCGGACGTGGCGTTCGTCGTGTCAGCTGTGCGCCGTGCCATTCGTTTAACCAGACCGAATAGGTCGATCGTCGATGCGCATACAGCTCGTAACCCGATATTCGAGTTGACGTGTGATGCAATAACAACGGGAGATTCGACGATTCGTCGATAACCGAGGGTTTGAGCGACCAACAACAATTCGAGATCAAACAAATATCCGGTCTCAACGGTTCGAGGTAGAACCTGTTCTAGAACTTCGCGTTGGAACACCTTCGCCCCGACTTGTGAATCAGGCAACGACCGCCCCAACAGTAACTTGGCGACAAGCCATAAGCTGAACGTCAAAACGTGTCGGCCAGCGCTGGTTTGCACTACAGACTTCGGATGCTGTTTAGACCCGATTACGGCGTCGCAGTCGATCCTCTCGATTTGGGAAACCATAGATAACAGCTGCGCCGGTTCGATGTCTCCATCACCGTCGAGCATCGCGATCAGGCGACCGGAAGAATGTGTCATGCCGGTACGTAGCGCCTCACCTTTTCCTCTATTTATGTGATGGTTTAGGACCGTGACCCGTTTGTCTTCGAGCTGTTCAATAAATACTTCACCCCCGTCGGTCGAACCGTCAGAGACAGCGAGGACCTCGATCAGGAGCCCATTGTCATCGGCGGCGGTCAACAATTCGTCGATCGTTCGACTCGTCATCTCACCTTCGTTTAGAAACGGAACGACAACAGACAAGTCAGTTGTGCCTCGCCCGGCTGGACCGGGACCTGTCGGGCTAAAACTCGACGGTTCGAGCCGAAGTAGTGGAACAGACGCCCAAACCGTAGCTGCGACCCCTCCCACTAAGACAAGTATTGCCATCGTTTGCGGAGCTGGCGTAACCATCCATGACGCGGTCGTCAAAACCGCGAACCCTAGCCACACTCGGTTTGCGTGTCGGGCGTTTCCTCGAGCTAGATGGAAGTTGGTGAGCGCCGTCAACAAACCGAACCAAATGGCTGCTGCGGCAAGAACCAGCAGAACTCGTTGATCTAACTGAAATTCTGGACCAAGCAGAATCGGACCTACATGTGTCGCCCCAATCGACAAAGCGAAGGTTGTCGCTAAACCAGTCAGCAGCGATATGAGGAGCAGGTCGACCAAATGCTCACGGGCTTGGGCAATCGGTCCAGCCAACTTGGGGAGCGAACTTGTTATCGCCGCCTGAGGCAAGAAAAGAACCGACCGTGCGGCAAGCGCTACCGCAGCATACAAACCTGCGTCGGTGGCGGTCAGATGGTGACGAACCAAAAACGTGTCGACACCTACCAGCAACCAAAGGCCAGAGAAGGCCGCCACGCCACCGAAAGTGGAAACGAAACTAATCGTCAGTTTCCATGGGATAACCGTCTTCGGAACCTTAGGTACACAAATGTACATCGATACCACTGCAAGAATTTCGCTCGAAAGCGTGCCGATGAGGGCAGTTGTAACTCCCCCTCCAAACACAAAAAGAGAACAGCCGACAAGTACCCGTGTAGCGTTGCCGAGCAGCAACGAGAACGCAAGCCGACCATACTTCTCACTACCCAGCAGCACCGATCGGAGAACAACCCCAATCAGGCTCGGCACGATGAACAGTCCTATCAAAACGACGTCGACGAGACCGTCCATGTGCAAAAAGTTGGCGATCAACGGAGAACTGAGTGTCAACAACCCGGCGGCTACAAGTCCGAAAGCTCCAAACGATAGACACATCGGAACATAGTTCACGGTGCGTCCACGAGATCGGAGTTCAACAACTTTGGCTGTTATCGAAACCTGCAACGCCCCTGCCGGCACCACTAAGCCAAGCAGGAGGGTTAACAGAGCTCCGAGTGTTCCATAGCTGACTGGGCCTAGTGCCCGAGCGGCCAGAATATGGAAAACGATGTTGCCGCCGGTAACTGACGAAAGCGCAAGGAACAGGCCGGTCTGCCCCTTGGGCAGCAGACCGGCCAGTGAGCCAGTTACGGTACGCATGTTATGCGACGCTTTGACGGCGGTTGATCGCGAACAGGAGTCCACCTGCACCGATCAAGGCGGCGGCAAGAACCAGAAGAATGCTGGTCGACGTTCCGGTGAAAGCCAACTGGTTCGGAGGCGTTCCTAGAGACGAAGCGTTATTTGATCCTGCGCTCGAGCTGTTCGATCCGGACGTTGTGGCAGCGTTTGAGTTCGAATTGGTTGACGCGGCGACCGTGGTGACAGCTTGAGAGAGCACGAGGGTTCCCGTTGGGCTTTCTCCAGTTGCCTTGATCGTATGGTTGCCTTCCTCTAAGCCGGCAGGGATTGTGACCGTTGCCGTTATCGCACCTGTAGCACTCGCTGTTACTGAGCCAAGCGAAACCGGATCGGATTCGATAGTCAACGCCACTGTCGCTCCGGGGTTGAAACCACCGCCGCTTATAGTGACGAGACTTCCGGGGGCAAGATTAGTTGTTGGGCCGGTTGTTGACAGCTCACCAGTTTCGACCGGTGTTGTTGCCCCAACCAGAGTTGCGGAGAACAGCACGCCTCCTCCTAGGAAGGTGGCGATGAGTGCCATGACTAGTCTTTTCATTGTTTGACTCCATTAGTTTTGAACAGAGGATTCCGCAGGCGATACGGAATCCATCTGTTCCCCTCAGTTACTAACCAACGATTCGGAATTGTGAAGTAGATTCTTTAGGCCTATGTCGTCACACTCCGATTTTCCTATGGGCGTCAGGAAGCTATCGATCGTACGGACCCCTTTATAGGTCACCTTTCCTAGGGGGCATAGGTCGTTCGAACCTTCTCGAAAATATTCTGACTTTTCAGCGAATAGTCGCGAACGTTGCGGCGGTGAGGCGCTTGGGCACACCTCACCGCCGGGCGGCCCCTCAGCCGACTGTCAGAGATTTGGTTTGTGCTTGTACGACTTCGATGCCGCGCTTAAGCTGTCGGACCTCGATGTCGGGGTCGGAGTCCGTGTCGACAGTTCTGAGAATCCACTCGTCGGTGAACAACGACGCCAGCTGGGATCGTTCACCTTCCCAACAGCCATCGACGCTGGAACTCGTTGCTTTGATAGCGACCCGATCGCCGTCCACGGCCATGTCTACGAGGTCGCTTCCAAAAAGTACTTCCGCCGCCTGGGGTAGCGCCGCATCGAGTTGCTGGCGGGTTGAGGCGTCGGTGCTCGGCTGTGTGGTTTCTAGATCGTCGGGTGAGGAGAAACCTCCGTGGTCGAACAGATGGCTTCCGATCACAACCTTGGCGAGGATGGTCGCCAACTGGGTGCGTCCAGATGTTGCAGCAATTTTTTCCAGCTCAGGCGTCGACCTGACGCAGCGGGAACGGTTCCAAGCCCGGTCTCGGCATTTGACTATGGTCTTTCGCATTATCCATTCGTCGATGTCTTGCAGCGAATCATCGACGATTCGCCATATCAAATTCCACGATTTGCTGGTCAAACTGTCCACGAGTTGGTTGACTATCGGATCGAGCCGATCACCAAAGATAGTGTTGATTTGGTCGTAGTCTTGGTGTCTTTTATCCCAATCGGCGGGTTCGCCGGCTCGGGCGTTGGCGTTCAGCAACGCGAATGTCAGATCCCGATTGATATGGGCGTTAACTCCAAGCAGCGCTCCTTCGAAATCTGAATGCCGCTCGCCGTCATGTTCTAGTTGGAAAAGTAACGCCCAAGAGGCTGGGACGATTCGGTCGTGTACCCAGCCTTGAAGGGCTTCGAAGTACAGCTTTGCAAACTCGACGTCCAGAATTTCCATGAAGAAGCTGTCGTGGTATGTTCCGGCGACAATGTTTTGTTTGACGTCTTTGGTGATGCGAAGGTACAACTCGTTGAACGCTAGAACCGGGTTGTTTCCCGACCGGTCTGTCAGTCCTTCTAACGCGACACTCATGCGGCGGAGCATTTCGATTACGTCGTCGATCGTTTCGAGTTGTTGACCGGCGATCTTGTCGACCTTTATATTCGTGACGTTGTCCCACATGCCGTGACTCCTTAGATCCTTGGGCTGATCCGGTTGTCCCCATCGAGCGACCACCGATACCCGAACGGTTCGGGCATTGTTAGCTGACTCGTGTGAACTGTTTTCGCAACTGGGTTGACGGTTGCGAAATTCCTCGAAGCTCTTCGGGATCAGCATCTTTTCTTCGGCGTAGACGACTGAATGGTTTAACTTGATGAACGCCAAGTTTAAGTAGTGACCGGTTGGTCGGATCCTAGAAACGTCGATCTAAATAGTCGACGTAGTAAAAATACGTCGATCGAGGCCTCCCACTACGTATGGCAGCCCGTTGTGTTTGTCGCTAAAAGTAGTTAGATCGACGGATTTGTGGTTTCTCGAACGTAGACGGCTGCTGCTTCTACCCGAGTTTTAGCGCCCAACTTGGCGAGGATGTTCGAAACATGTACACCTACGGTTCGACCACTAATATATAGCCGCTCACCGATTTCTCGGTTACTTAGGCCTTGTGACAGCTCGGCGATTATTTCGTGTTCTCGAGCGGTCAGTTCCGCCATCTTACCTTTTGTTTCCGGGATTTCGGGCTGATTGTCGGCTGGGCCGGTTGAACGGTTCAGGTCGATGCGGGCCCGTTTCGCGAGGCCTCTGATTTGTGCTGCCAGCGGTTCAGCCCCCAACCGGTCGACGCTTTGATACGCCGATCGAAGAACAGCTTCAGCTTTGCTGTTTCGGGTGCGTTCGCTAAACATAGCCTCTGCTTGATGCATCCTGGCGTAGGCGGCAGGGTACGGGTGGCCGCACTCGTCCCAAGCTTGAGCTGCCTTGTTCCACACCCCAGGCCTGGACTGTTCGAGGGTCCTGTCTAGTTCACCTGCACATAACAAGAAGTAGCTTTGCAGTAGGTTTGCCTGATCGGTGTTTTTGAGGCTGGATTCGTCTCGGATGTCGGTCATAGTCACGAAGAGTTTGAATGCCCATCCAACGTCTGGGGTTGGAGCCAACGCTTCGGCTCGAAGCCCGTGCCAGACGAGCGGAGCTAACAACAACGGGTCGTCAATGTTTTGACTGTCGGCTCGTTCGATGACCGACCCGATTTCTTGTCTCGCCGTATCGATGTCATGACGCCACATCGCCAATCCGGCTCGAAGCGTCGACAGAGGCAGGTCATGTCTCGGGTTGGGGTCTGAACCGAGAAGGCTTGACGCGGTTCGGAGGTCTCGGTCGGCGGCGTCGAAATCGCCTAACCCGATGACGACTCTGACTCTTCCCAGAAGGAGATCTATTACTCCAGCACCCGTAGGGTCCGATTCGAGCGCCGCTGTTGCTGCCCGACAGGCATCTTGCCATCGGCCAAGGCGAAAGAGCCCCGTGGTTGCGGTTGCCAGCAACGATGTTGTCAATCTCTGTTCACCGCCGTTGTCGACCAGGAACTGTGCCTGTTCTTCGGCTAACGCTACCCCGGCTTCTAATTCGTTTAGTGGCCCCATTAGAAGGTCGGCGTAGTTTCTGCTGGCGGCTTCTATAAGCCTTGGGCTGCCGTTGTGGACGGCCTGCTTTAACGCGTGGGCTAAATCTTGTCGAGCAGATTCTGGGTCACCGAGGCAAGCTTTGCTGTATCCGAGTGCCGATGTGGCTAGCAGCTTCGCTACTTCGTCGGCGTCTTTATTACGCGTACGCTCGATGGTCGCGGTTGCTCGTTCAACTGCGGCTTCGTATCGGCCAAGTCGTGTGAGTAGGTCGGCTGATTGGGCTCCCGCTTCGACTGCAAGGCTCGGATCTGTTTGCGGGTCGTCGAAAATTTGTGAACAGATGCTTTCTGCAACTTCTAACTTTCCGCCGCCCGCAAGGTATCGAGACCGAGCGAACCGTAACCTCAGTTGCCTACCTGGATCTGGTTCGACCTTCTCAGCCCACTCGGCCAGGTGAAGCGAGGCAACATGTTCTTCGACCACATGAGCCGCCTCGGCGGCGTCGGCGAGAAGGTCGGCGTCGTCGGC
>JAHDCC010000017.1:0-3197 GCA_020630065.1 Acidimicrobiales bacterium | reverse complement strand
CGTCGGCGAGAAGGTCGGCGTCGTCGGCTTGGTTCGACGATGACGCCGACAAGATTGAGGTGACACTCTGCCACCGCTGCCACGCCTCTATAAATGCCCCTTCTCGGGTTGCATCGCGGGCGGCTTCTATAAAGGAAGGAAGCGCACGTTTTCCGTCGTTGGCTCCGGCCCAATGGTGGGCTAGTTCAACCGGGTCTGAGTCGTCCGGCCGGGAACCGGACTCGATAGATTCGGCTATTCGCCTATGTAATAGTATTCGTTCCGGTTCGATCATGGAGTTCTGTATGATCTCTCGAAACAGATCGTGGACAGGCGAATAGCCGGAGCCAACCGCTTTTAGGATTCCTTCTGATACCGCTTCTCGGGCCGCTTGGAGTAGCTGGTCGTCGGTTAACGCCAGCACAGTTTTCGCGACTTCGTGGTCGACTGGGCCGACTCCGAGGCTGGCTACGCGTAGAAGGTCTCGTGCTGGTTTTGTCAGCTCGTTGATGCGCGACGCTAAGACGACCCTGATGCTGCGCAGATTGTCTGACTCTGTGTCGTCGTGTGAAGCTAGTGCTTTGATGAGCATTGGCACGCCTCCGCTTCGTCGCCAAAGTTGTTGGCTTCGTTGAGGCGAGATAGGTCTGTCGGAAACCGATCTGGCTAACTCTCGGGTCGCTGGTTCGTCGAGGGGTTCTAATTCGATCACTTCGACTACGGGTGAACTGTGGAACTCGACGAGAAGTCTCGAAGAGTTCGCCGGGTCGTGAAGATCGGTCCGCAGTCCACCTAAGAACGATAAGGAGCCTTTGGTTAGTCCGGATAACAGTGTCCGTACTAGCCGGATCGTGCTGCTGTCCACCCATTGAAGATCGTCGATGACAAGGACCAGTTTTTTAGAGCAAGAAAGTTTGGCGAGTTCTATGTGGGCGGCGGCTACGATGTCGGCGTTCGGCTCATCGGGCGCTCGGCTTTCTAACTGTTCGACTAAACGTTCCACCGCAGCCAGGTCGCCGTAGTCGGTCCGGATTTGTTCGGCGGCTTCGCGTAACGGGTGAAGGGGCCACGAGTCGCCAACGTCGAGGCACGAACCCGACAAAACCACTGCGCCATCTAGTTTAGCGTCGGCGGCTGCGGCGGCCAGAAGCCGGGTTTTACCTAACCCGGAAGCTCCAACTACTACTCCGCCTTTTGAATGCCCGACGCCCGATTTTGTGACCGCAGCAAGCCTTGATCGCTCCTCTGCCCGCCCACATAGAGGACTTTCGGGCGACGTTAACTTCATATTGGACGAGTTTAGTTTGCGTTGCACCCCTAAGCTAATGACCCAAAGAAAGTCTTTGGGTCATTACTCGAACCGGCTTTAGCGGGTTTCTGAAGACTCTAGTATTGTGGGATCATGATTCGGATCGATTTGGTGCAGGACTCTACGCAACGATTGGTTGTTCGGCGTCTATTTGGGGAATACCAACGCCAAGTCGAGCAGATGATTTCGGGGACCGACGCCTGTCCTTGATTTAACAATATGGAAGACGAGCTCGTGCAGCTCGCATCGATCTACGGTTCGCCAGGTTTTTTGCTCCTAGCGTCGACCGAGACTGGCGACCGTGTGGGTTGTGTTGGTCTACGATCGCTTGGAACTATCGACGGGATGCTGGTAGGTGAGATGCGGCGACTCTTTGTCCGTGATGAGTTCCGTGGAGTGGGAGCCGGGCGAGCGTTGGTCGACATGATGCGCTCGGAAGCGTACGGCAACCGATTTGGTCGGATCGTTTTGAATACACTCCCCGAAATGGTTTCTGCCCAGACGTTATATACGTCGATCGGTTTCGAATCTAGTCGACCCCATGTCGACGAGCCAGCAGAAGGCACCTTGTATTTTGCGCTTGATCTGCCTGGGAAGTAGCCAAACGAAATGTACCGCTGCGTTTGGTGGTCACCCTAATGCAGCTGGTTGGAGCAGCCCGGCTTGTTCGTAGTAGGCGATTAGACGGTCGGCCGCATGATTCCAACTATAGGTTGCTGCGAGTTCCTGGCCTTCTACTTCTCCGGCGCTCGGGGTGTTGATGATGGCTTGCAGAAGCGCGTCGCTGAGGCTCTCAGTGTCGTGTGCGTAACCTGCGAGTTGTCCGAGTTGGCTGCGATGTGACGGCAAGTCTCGACTCACTACGGGACGGCCAGCAGCTAACGCTTCGAGCGCGGCCGCTGCGAATCCTTCGGTCTTTGAGAAGTCAACGAATAGGTCGCAGGATGCTACCAGTGAAGGAAGCGACTTGTCTTGGATACGACCCAGAACCAAAGGTTGTACACCAAGTTCGGCGGCACGCACGTCGAGACTAATCCGATAGTCACGGTGAGCGAACGTGTCGTTTTCACCGGCAATGACCAGCTGCAAACCTGGCACCTTTTCGCGAGCTAGCGTGACGGCCTCTAACAGTTCGAACGTAGCGTTGTCGGGTTCGACTCCGCCTAGGCTCAGAACAAACGGGCTCGGTATTCGGGTCCGCCACTGGTTTCGTTCACCAACTGCTTTGACGCTGGCTTTTGTGGCGGCAACAAACCGCTGCCCAAAAACGCCGCTAGGGATAACGGGCGGCCTGTAGCCGAGGATTTCCTCAACTGGGGACACTAAGGCAGTGGATGCACAGACGTAGCGGGGTGAGGGTCGACTCTCGGCCGGTCGAGTAATTTCTTGCATCGTGTTGTGATCGAGACGAAGAATGGTCCGAACACACCCCGGCGCAGCTTGAGCCGCTATGTCATCTTGGGCGTGTACCACATCGTAATCGCCACGCGTTACTGCGTTCGCCAGGATCGTGATCGACCGCTGTAGTGACGTTGACGGGCTTTCGTCTTCTACGTGGGGAAACGGGTGAAAGACGACCTCCACTGCCGCGTCGACTGGACGATAGAACGAACGCACTCCGGGTCGGGCGAGCGAATGAACGGTCACGTTCGCTCCCCGCTGGGCGAGCGACTCGGCGAGACCCAAGCTGTGAGCGACGGCTAAACAAGGGTTGGTTGACTTTGTAAGAATGGCTATAGAAATCATGGGATCAACGTTGATCTTTTTTGAGGGCGGACTAGTTAGATCTAATCTTCCATCACGTTGATTACGGGCGGGTTCGTTGGACTTAAACACTTCATGTCATTTACCTCACAAACAACATTCAAACACCTCACAAGACGACAAGGTTGTTTGTTCACCTTGAGGC
>JAHDCC010000002.1:51645-269674 GCA_020630065.1 Acidimicrobiales bacterium | reverse complement strand
GGAGGCCCCAAGCGTTAACTTGGGGCCTCCAGTTATTGGGGGGAACGTGCAATTGTGCCTGCGTAGTGTTCTGACTAGCCAGCCTCTGAATGGGTTACAGGTTTTTCGCCCATCCACTCACGAATCGTGTTTTTGAGTTTGGTTTGTTGAATGAACAAGTCATGTTCCGCTTCTACCTCTCCACGTGATTGTGGAGCTTTGAAGTAGAAACTCAGCCATTCCTGAACATCGTTTTGACCAGCTCGGGCCGCTAAGTCCATGAAGAGCGCCAAGTCGAGTACAAGTGGAGCAGCCAGGATGGAGTCCCGACATAAGAAGTCGATCTTGATTTCCATCGGATAGTTCATCCAACCGAAGATGTCGATTGCGTCCCAACCCTCTTTGTTGTCGCCACGAGGTGGGTAGTAGTTGATACGAACTACGTGGTCTATGTTGCCGTACAGCTCGGGGTATACCTCAGGTTGGAGGATAGTTCCGATAACGCCTAGCTTCGATTCTTCCTTGGTTTTGAAGTTGTCGGGATCGTCGAGAACTTCACCGTCTCGGTTACCCAAGATGTTGGTTGAGAACCAACCACGAAGTCCCAACATACGAGCTTTAAGACCTGGTGCTAGGAGAGTCTTCATCAAGGTCTGACCGGTTTTGAAGTCTTTACCAGCGATTGGTACACCTAGACTGCGAGATAGTTCAACCATACATGGAAGGTCGACGCTGAGGTTCGGGGCACCGTTGGCGAACGGGACACCACTTTGGAGGGCGGCGTAGGCATAAATTTGACTTGGCGAGATGTTGTCATCGTTGGCTTTAAGGCCGGCTTCGAACGCTTCTGCGGTTTGGTGACATTCGGATGGGGTTTGGAATGCTTCGGTCGACCCGCACCAGACCATAACCATGCGGTCACATTCGTTTTCGGTGCTGAATCGCTGGATGTCGTCGATGAGGGCCATCGCCTGGTCCCATTTGGAGTCAAGGTCTTTGACCCGTTTACCGTCGAGACGTTTAACCCATTTCTGGTCGAACACGGCGTCCATAGCGACAATGCCTTCAAGCTCTGCTGAAATCTCGCTGAGGTCGTCGCCTTCGAGCACCCCAGCGTGTTTAGCGGCTTCGAGAGCATTGTTTGATACCGGGTCCCAGCCACCAAATACGAGGTCGTCGAGCGACGCTAACGGTGCGAAGTCTCGAATGAGTGGGTTGCGGTCTTCCTCGCGAGTTCCGAGCCGGATGTGTGCGGTCTGGGAGACCGATCCGACTGGTTTTACCAGCCCTGCACGGGCGGCCAGAACACCGGCGATGAAGGTCGACGCCACTGCCCCGACACCAGGAGTTAAGACTCCAAGCTTGCCGGTTGCGGGCTTGATATCGAGGGCGGTTGGTTTTTGGTTGGAATCAGCCATGCCTTAAATGCTAAGCATTTCTTAAAGTAATTTGCTAAATGATTAGATTTACTTAACAATAAGACGTGTGCAACCCAAACTGCCTCAACTCACCATCCAACAGCTTGAATACCTAGCAGCGGTCTCGAACCAAGAAACTTGGGCAAAAGCCGCCAAACACCTCCAGGTAACACCATCTGCGCTCAGCCAAGGTTTAGCCGAACTCGAACGACGCCTCGGGATTCCCCTATTCGAACGGATGGGACGCCGCCGAGTCTTAACCAACAACGCCAACGAAGTTGTCCGGTACGCCCAAAACGTTCTGGCTCAAACAACCGACCTCGCCCGCTGGGCCAACGAACTCAACGCCGGCCAAACCGGAACCTTACGAATCGGAATGATAGATGTAGCCGCGGTCGCCCACTTTCCCCGTACGCTACAGGCCTTTATAGCCCAGCACCCTGACCTCGATCTCAGCCTCACCGTCGCTTCCTCAGCCCAGTTGGTCGAGGCGGTCCTTGCTGGTGAGTTAGCGTTTGCGCTCGTAGTGAAACCACCCAAAACGATAGTGGACTGCCACCTAACCGAAGTCCTCGCTGAAGATCTAGCCATATACGCACCCGACGGGACGATTCAGGGCGATCCAGCCACGTGGGGCCCCTGGGTTCTGTTTCCAGAGGTGTCCCATACCCGCCAATTGGTTGCCCAAGCTTTGCAAACCCGAGGCGCTCCCGTCCAGGTCACGGCAGTATCGAACCAACCTGACGTGCTTCGAGAAATGGTCCAATTGGGCATGGGGTGGACTGTTTTACCGGTAGTGCAAGCCGAACAAGGCCCCAACCCGCTCCAAAGAGCCCAACCCCAGCCACTCATTCAACGCCATTTAGTTATCGCTCAACGCGAGGACGCACTACCCAACCCGGCGGCCGACAATCTCATCGCCGCCTTACTCCGAGCCTCACCTCACAGCCTTCACGAGGCATGAATCTCAGACCCACAGGGGTGACATTCAAGAGCCAACGTTGCGTGCTGAATAGAGAACCGCGACGCCAACATCTCGGAGACACCGTCGCCAACTAGCTGCGCTTCGTGCAAGCTCGCTCCTTCGGCCGCCACCGTGACATGTCCAGAAAGAGCGTGGTTTCCGGCGGACAGCTGCCAGACATGAACATGATGGAAGTCTTCAACACCGTTTAATACGTTGACGGCACCGGTGATATCTTCGACGTCCACCGACGGCGGTGTCGCTTCCATCAATACTACGAGTGCGTCCCGAATCAATCGAACCGACGGAACGAACACCAACGCGACGATAGCTAGCGAGACCAGTAGGTCTAGCCACAGCCACCCGGTTACCCAAATCAATAGAGCAGCGCCAACCACGGCAACCGAGCTCAACGCATCAGCCGCCATATGCAGATACGCACCGCGCATGTTCAAATTCTCGTCTCGGCCGCCGTGAAGCCAGGCGACGCTGGCCAAGTTGATGACGAGACCAACCAAACCAACACCAACAACAACCCCAACGTCAACATCTTGTTCAATACCGACCACCGAACGCCGAATTGCTTCAAATACGATCCAAATCAAGCCAGCCAACAACAAGACCCCGTTGCCTAAACCAGCGAGAACTTCACTTCGGAAGAAGCCGAAAGAATGTCTTTTGGTGGTGGCTCGCGCCATTAGGCGAAGCCCGACGATGGCGATCAGCAGACCGGAGACGTCGGTCAACATATGGACCGCGTCGGCAAGCAATGCGAGCGAGCCGGCGAGCCATCCACCGACAGCCTCAACGACGAGAAAGCTGGCATTAAGCAGCAAGACACCAACCAAGACGGACATTTTCGACTTCGAGTATCCGTGGTCGTGACCCGGGGCGTGTTCGGAGCCTTCACAATTGGTTGCCATTCAACCACTATAGATAAATTCTCACTAATTCTCAATACAGACCGGCGTCGTCTCCGCAGATTTCCCGACCAAAACGAAGCCAAAAACCAACATCCAGCTAAAAATCGAAAACGTGTGACCTATGCTATAGATAGCAAAACCCACCCTGACGGAGGACACCTGATGACTGACGCCACTTCTCAAGACGCGCCGACAGGGAACCAAACTGACGACATCATTGACGCTGACAGCTCACAGCCGCCATCTGACTACCCATGGCTCAACACGGTCGCAGATGACGTTGACTGGCATCAGACCTTCGAACCCCAACCACTATATGAACTACTCGACTCAGCCGTTGGCCGCTTCCCAGCCAACGTTTGCACCAACTTCTTAGGCAAAACCCAAACGTACAGCGAGATCGCCTCAGCGGTCCAACACACCGCGGCCGGACTAGAAAAACTTGGAGTCACCAAAGGCACCCGAGTAGGCCTTTTCTTCCCCAACTGCCCGTCGTATGTGATCTACTACTTTGCCACCCTCAAACTGGGCGCCACGGTCGTAAATTTCAACCCCCTCTACACCGTCGAAGAATTAGAAACCCAAGTCAAAGACTCGGGCACAACTATCATGGTGACACTCAATCTTGCGTTGCTCTTCGACAAAGTCGAAGCGTTGCTTCAAAACGCCACACTAGGCCAAGCGATAGTCTGCGATTTCACCAAACTGCTTCCCGGCGTCAAGTCGACACTGTTCAAAGTCGCCAAACGCAAAGACCTAGCCAAGATAAAGTCATCTCCTGTTCGAGACAAAGTTGTCTTCGACAAGACGATCCGAGACAACGACGGCCGGTTCTCGGCGGTCGACATCGACCCGGCAGAAGACGTTGCAGTCCTGCAGTACACGGGAGGTACCACCGGAACCCCTAAGGGGGCGATGTTGACTCACGAAAACCTCTACGTCAACACCTATCAAATAATGGCCTGGGCCCCCGAACTCAAAGACGGCAAACAGTCCGTGATGGCGATCTTGCCGTTCTTCCACGTATTCGGCATGACGGTTGTTATGAACTTCGCCATCGGGCGAGCATCTGAAATCGTTCTTATACCCAAATTCGAATTAGAAGATGCACTCAAGACAATCACTAAAACCAAACCGACCTGCATGCCTGGTGTACCCACCCTCTACACCGCCATCATCAACCACGATGACCTGAACAAATACGAACTCTCGTCCCTACAGTTTTGTTTCTCAGGTGGCGCACCACTCCCCCTAGCTACCAAAAACAAGTTCGAAGAACTCACCCACTGCAAACTCGTCGAAGGGTACGGCCTGTCAGAGTCCTCCCCAGTAGTTTCTTGCAACCCGCTCCCCGGACCGATCAGAGACCAGTCAATCGGTCTCCCAATGCCAGGCACCGTACTTTCGTTACGCAGCTTGGAGGACCCGACACAAGAAGTAGACCTTGGCGAACGTGGTGAAATATGCGTTTCCGGCCCTCAGATAATGAAGGGCTATTGGAACCGACCAGAAGACACCAACAACGTGTTCGTAGACGGCTTTCTCCGAACGGGTGATGTTGCCACCATGGACCCACAAGGGTTCGTATATATTGTCGACCGGATCAAAGACATCATCCTCTGCAGCGGTTTCAACGTATACCCACGCCAGATCGAGGATGCCATCTACCAACATTCAGCGGTCGAAGAAGTAACCGTCGTTGCGGTCCGTGACGAATACCGGGGCGAGGCGCCGAAAGCTTTTGTGAAACTTCATGATGGCGACAGCCTCACCGAGGAAGAACTTTTAAGTTTCCTAAAGGTCAAACTTTCCAAAATTGAGATGCCACGAGAGATCGAGTTTCGCGACGAACTCCCCAAAACCTTGGTCGGCAAACTTTCCAAGAAAGAACTTCGTCAAGAAGAAACCGAAACAGAGACCGAAGAAGAAGACGCCGCCTAAGCGGGTCAAGCACGAAGCAGGTTCAGCCCAAAAGCTAGAGAGCGGTCACCGAGATCTTTGTTCGGTGACGGGGTTTACGTGTCACCTCGACAAGCTCACCCAACAGAAACTGGTACGAAGCTTCGGTAACAGTCACGTTGGCGAACGTCCCAATCTTAAGTGGATCAGATGGGAAATGGATCAACTTGTTGTGAACAGTACGCCCAGTCAAAACTGCTAGATCTTTTTTAGACGGCCCTTCGACAATGACCTCTTCTGTCCGACCAACACGGGCTTGGTGTTTCATTAACGCAGACCGTCGAATGACCGTTCGCAAACGCTCGTACCGCTCGTGCACCTCATCCGGGTCGCAGAAGTCGTCGACCATCTCGGCGGCTTCAGTACCGGGCCGCGGCGAGAACACGAACGTGTATGCGCTATCAAATTCGGCGGCGGCCGCCACCTCCAAGGTACGCACAAAGTCTTCTTCTGTTTCCCCTGGAAAGCCGACGATGATGTCGGTGGTAACCGCTAAGTCATCGATAGTTTCTCGCGCCTGTTCGATCTTTTCCAAGAACCGTTCACCGGTATAGCCTCGATGCATCCTTTTTAAGACCCGATCGGAGCCAGCTTGAAGAGGAAAATGAAGATGCGGGACACAGGCCGGCGTCTCAGCCATCGCTTCATAGACATCCGGCGTCATATCTTTGGGGTGAGGACTCGTAAATCGGACCCGTTCGATACCGTCGAGCGAACCGACCTCCCGAAGCAGCTGAGCAAACATAGGACGCACTCGCACCTGTTCACCGGATTTGCGGGCGGCGAGAGCCAAATCACGACCATACGAATTGACGTTTTGCCCCAGCAGCGTTATTTCAGAAACACCACTATCGGCAAGTCGACGCGCTTCGTCAACTATGTCGGACACCGGCCGAGAAATCTCAACCCCGCGCACCGATGGAACAATACAAAACGCACATGAGTTATCACATCCGATTTGGATGGTCAGCCACGCCGAATAATCGCTGTTTCGTTTAACTGGCAATGCTGAAGGAAATGCTTCAGCCTCGTCGAGTGCAGCTTCTTCCCAAATCTCGGTGATTGGCCCATTGAGTTTGGCTTCGGACATCAGTTCGGCAGCACGATGAACGTTGTGGGTGCCGAGTACAACGTCGACATGACCAGCGCGTTGTTGGATCAGGTCACGGTCTTTCTGGGCGAGACATCCGCCGACCACTATCTGCAAATCCTGGTTCTGCTCTTTTTTCTGTTCTTTAAGCACCTTGAGGTTGCCGAGTGCACCGTAGAGCTTGTTGTCGGCATTCTCCCTTATGCAGCATGTGTTTAGCACGACGACGTCGGCGTCGGCTTCGTCAGAGGTCGCCGAGTAGCCGTCGGCCTCGAGAAGTCCGGCGATTCGCTCTGAGTCGTGTTCGTTCATCTGACACCCGTAGGTGCGCATCAGGTACCGCTTAGTCACCCAGTCAGCCTAGACGACCAACGGCGTCGCTCCGACCCTTGATGCGTTGACTGCACCAGACGTTACGAACCCGTCCAGTTCTGGTGCCAATTTCGTCTACTTGGTGACAACCCCAGAGGTAGGATCGGCTGAAGATGACCACCAAGACCGTTCTTTCCACAACTGAGGGCACAAATCGAGACCGGTTTGAACGTTTTGACTGGTTTTTACTGCTGGGTTCGTCAAAGATATTTGGCGCTAGTTTCTTGTTCATGGCAATAGGGCTTGATTACGTTTCCCCTGGGGTGGTGACGTTTGGTCGCATCGGGTTCGGTTTTCTGGCGCTTTCTTTTGTACCGGCAACTAGAACGTCCATTGACCGGAAGGATTGGCCTCGGCTAGTCATCGTCGGTTTAGCTTGGATGGGAATTCCACTGACCCTCTACCCGATAGCGCAACAATATGTCGATTCGGCAATTGCCGGGATGCTCAACGGAGCGACTCCGCTAGCTACTGCCTTGATCGCCACCGTCTTACTCCGGCGTCTCCCTGGGCGCCGTCAATTGGTAGGTATCGTCGTCGGTTTTACTGGAATCGTGTTGATTGGGCTACCATCGGTCGGCGCCAGCACCAACGCCGCTCTCGGGGTGAGCCTTATTCTTGTTGCAGTGATGTGTTATGGAATTGCCCTGAACGTGGCGATGCCCCTGGTGCAGACCTACGGTTCGTTACCCGTGTTGTGGCGATCTCAGTTCATTTCGCTGGTCGCGACGTTTCCGTTTATGCTTTACGGACTCAAGTCCTCGACGTTCGACATAAAACCGGTGGCCGCCTTGGTTGTCCTTGGTGTGTTCGGAACCGGGGTTGGGTTTGTCGCCGCTGCTACCTTGAGTGGCCGGGTGGGCGCTACTAGAGCGTCGGTTCTGACTTACATAGCGACGCCGGTAGCGATCGCGCTTGGTGTCGTGTTTCGATCTGAGGGGCTCTTGGTCAGCGAATTGGTTGGTGCGTTCCTAACACTTGCTGGCGCTTGGTTTGCGAGCCGGGCTGACCGTTAGGCTTGTCTTATGGCAATCGAATCTGTGGAAGCTCAGAATATTCTGGAGGATCTGCGAGAGGTCTGTGCTCGTTACCCGGAAGTCTCTGAACGCCCATCTCATCACACCCCGACTTTCTTTATTCGCGACAAGAAAGTGTTGTGTAGTTTGTGGGAAGGAAGCCACAAATCTTCAGGAGGCGATGACGGAGCAGTCGCTTTGTGGTGTGCGGCACCGGTTGGCGTTCAAGCAGAATTGGTTGACCGGGAGCCGGAGCGTTTCTTTGTCCCGCCCTATGTTGGTCATCGAGGTTGGATCGGTTTACGTCTCGACATTGATCTCGACTGGGATGAGGTTGACGCTATTTTGCGGGACGCCTATCGAATGATCGCTCCAAAAAAACTTATCAAAGAACTCGACGGACCGTAAAAGCCAAACCATCCGAGTCATTACAGCGCTTTATATGACTGGACTGGCTTGTACATGGGCGACTAGTTCATCCGGCAATGGATATGGCTGTTCGGCTGGCAGCAGCGAGTTTGCTTGGGCGAATTCTTCGGTTTGGACAAGCTCATATATTTTCTTGGCCTGATCGGTTATTTCTTCGAAGTCGACTATCCAATCGTGTACGTAGTGTTGTATCGCTTCACGACTCAGCCCTACTTGGATTGACCGATGTGACAAAGGGTTGAGATGAAGATCTCGTTCGGGGTCCCATTGCACGCGAACCGGATGGGTATCCATCAATTTGCGGGCCTCTGTTTTGGTTAGGCCTTTGGGGTGACTCGAACAACTATTGGCTAGTGCCCATTCGAATCCGTCCCGTTTGATATCAAAGGCGAACACTCGGCGTTGGCCGTCGTCTTTATACGACCATCCACAGCGGTACATCATCCAGAGAAACGACGGTTTGATCCACGTCATACGTGTCATTTTGAATGGGGGTTCGACAAATGCTCCGTTGAAGTGGAGCGATTCAGCGATTGAGGGTCCATAGGCTTGATACACCCTGATGGTGTCTTTGTTGTAGACCGCTCGTATCTGACGGGTAGGGATGTCGCTGGGGTCGTTCATTCGTTGGTTCATGGATTCCTTCATTTGTTATTTCATACTAAAACGAGAGCTTCTTTTGCTGGGCTGACTGTCAGCCACTGCCCCCATGAGAGTTCGATATGGTCGGCTTCGATGCCGTCACCGAACGCTACGAGTCGGTCACTTTCACAACGAATTCTCAACGTTCCGGTTGAAAGTCGCCCTGCAGTCAAGGTGGTGCCGGTCCATGGAGACGGCCAGGCTTCGCGAACGAACCAAGCTAGATCGGTCGATGTCACTTCTGGCAGTTCCCAAGCAAGGTTGCGTTCTCGATGAACCGACCCGCACCATCCAGTCGCCCCGGTTCCTGTTCCAATCAGAATCCCTGACGAGCTGTGGACCTCGCTCGCGTCATCGACCTCGATGCGATATCTAGCAGATTGATGTCCGTGGTGTCCTACGAAAATTTCGTTGAGAGCAGCAAGGCGCTGTCCGTCATCGGATTCGACTTCAACCATCGCTCGGTGTTCGAACGTGGCCCTACCTCCAATCAATGTGCGGAAAATCTCGGCGACCATGTCGGCCTTATGGGCGACTAACACTCCAGGGTTTCGGATTGGGTCTGGGTTTACGCCAACAACAGGCTGGCCGTCGAGATACTTTGCAACATTGGCCACTAACCCATCTTGACCAACGGCCACGATGATGTCTTCGGGGCCAAAGACGAATCGGTCCAAGTCCGCGCGGTCCAGTCGTGCTCGACGCCATTCGGTTGGAATGGCCTTTGACACTACCTGCATCGCTTGTTGCTGCAACGAATGGCGTTCGTCAAGTTCAGTGATCGTCTGTCCTCGTTGTTCCAGGAAGAATGAAACTTGCTGGCGGGTGCCGTGTGTTCCCAGAAGCTGGTCGTATTCGGTGGGCCTCGTGATAATCAAGGCCCTAGGAGAAACAGCCATTAGTTTTTACCTTCGCCAGATTGTTTTTCGGCGCTGACTAGTTTGGCAAGAAGCGGCGTGATCATTTCTGGGCTAACCACTAATGTGCCTACGTTTGGCAGGTTGCCCGCCAGGTCTTTAACCGCCAAGGCCAACAGTACAGCGTCGCCGGCGTCGGTGTACGCTTCGACCTTGCTGCGTTCGGTTTCGGCCTCGGCGGCACCTACTTCTCGCATCGCCTGCGCTTTCGCTTTACCCCGAACTTCTACATTCTGAGCATCGCCTGCGACCTTGATTTTGGTGGCGTTGACTTCGTCGGCGATTCGCTTTTGTTCGTTTGCTCCTTGTTGAATGACTAACTGCTCTTCTTGTTTTGCTAGTTCGATTCGGTTTTGTAGTTCGTTTTCGCTGATCCCGCGTTCTTGTTCTACCGCTAACGCCCGCCGTTCGAAGGTAGCTTTGTCTGCTTTCTGCTGCAGTTGTTCTCTGATAGGGGTTTGAAGCGCCTTTTCCATTTCGGGGCCCGGTCGGACTGCGACAACTCGAACATCGACGATTTCGATACCGGTTTGTTCGATACGGTCGTCTCCGCGAAGTCCGGTCGTTATCGAATCCCGTAGACGGGTGATGCCGTTTGCCATGACGTCGGTGAGTTTCATGTTAGCTAAGACGCTTACTGCGTGTTGTTGGGCCAGCTCTGTGAGAAGACCGCCGACTTGTTCTAGTGGGGTTGAGGTCCATAGCCCGTTTGTGTTGTCGATGGTGAAGTCGATTCGGTTGACGGCGGTTTCTGGGTCGACGAATCGATAGGTGACCGACGCTTGGACGGCGACTTCTTGATAGTCGATCGTCCGGTCTCGAAAGATCAGTGGTAGTTCTCGTTCGTCTAACGGCAGTTCGCTGATACTGGACGTTCGAGGCCTGAACCAGAAGGATTGGCCTGCACCGGCCTTGATGACTTTGCCAGATCTGGTCTGACGAATATAGGTGTTGGAGGAGACCTGGAGGTGCCGGACCAGGGGCCGGAGGGTTATGTTTGCCATGTCCATAGTTCCTTTCGAAGTTTCGATTTCATTTATCCTCAGTATGACGATAAAAGGGTTTATCGTCAAGTCGACGATAGTCACATATACTCGACCTATGGCCTTCCCACCCTTTGCCGTCACGGTTGACCTTGTCGTATTCACGATCCGCGACGACGCCCTCCACGTCCTGACCATACGCCGAGGGGAGTCCCCATTTAAGGGACGCAAAGCCCTCCCAGGAGGGTTCGTCAAAGTCAACGAGGATCTTGACACCGCTGCGGCACGAGAGCTACTCGAAGAAACCAACATCGGATCGGTCGACCGTCTACACCTTGAACAACTGGGCACATACGGCACCCCTAAAAGAGATCCCCGCATGAGAACCGTCAGTGTCGCCTATCTCGCCTTCGCCGCCGATTTAGCCACACCAGTAGCGGGAACCGACGCCGCCAGTGCTCAATGGTCCCCCCTATCAGCGACACTGTCTACCAAGATGGCCTTCGACCACTTGACAATCCTACAAGATGGCTTAGAACGTGCCCGAGCCAAACTCGAATACACCACTCTTGCAGCCAGCTTCTGTTCCAACCCATTCACCATCGCCGACCTACGCCACGTCTACGAACTCGTCTGGGATACGACCATTGACCCACGAAACTTTCACCGCAAAGTCCTTGCCAGCGAAGGTTTTGTTGAACCAACAGGTGAACATACCTCAGCCGGTCGTGGTCGACCCGCCCAACTCTTCCGACCCGGCCCAGCCACCCAACTCCACCCACCGGTCCGCCGACAACACTGACGTCGATTCCTCTACCCCAGAATCACATCTGATCTCTACAAAATAGTTTTGCCTAGTGCCGATTGAACCAGCCACACGGCCAGCCGACCAGTCTTATTCTCATGATCAAAAGTCGGATTGAGCTCCACCATCTCCAAACCGAGCAACGCACCTGTTTGATTTACCATCTCACAAATCAGATGCGATTCCCGCAAAGTCAGACCACCTGGAACTGGAGTTCCAACCCCAGGAGCGCACTCGGGGTCAACTCCGTCCAGATCAAACGAAACGTGCACTCCAGCTGTATCTCGAGTTACTTGTTCAAGCGCTTCCTCAAAACAAACAGCAGCTCCGCGCCGGTCGATCTCATGCATCGTGTAAACCCTGACCCCTAGGTCCTTCACGAGGGCCAGCTCGGTGGAGTCGATATCGCGGGCACCAACAACCACCACATCACGGGCGTCTAACGCCGGCTCCGATCCAGCCAACCCGACCAAGTCCGGGTGCCCGATACCTAGCAAGGCCGCCAGCGGCATGCCGTGCACATTGCCACTCGGCGTAGTGTCCGGGGTGTTCATATCGGTATGGGCGTCCACCCACAACACGCCAACCCGCTGACCTTTCGTCCGGTAGTGTCTAGCCAACCCAGAGATACTTCCCATCGCTAGGGCATGATCACCACCCAACACCAACGGCAACTGGCCAACCGTCACGCTACGGGCAACGACACCAGCCACCTGCGAACAGACCTTATGTATCTCAAGTAAAAAACGGGCGTTCGGATCACCGGCGTCGACCGATTCGTAACTTGGTGCCGTAATACTTTCAACCGCTTCGATCGTATGACCCAATTTTTCTAGCGCAGGCACCAAACCGGCAACGTGTATCGCACTGGGCCCCATATCGGTACCCCGCCGCCCTGCACCTAAATCGAGATGGACATTTGTTAGTGAAAGGTTCATGTCGTCGTTCCTGCTTCGGTCAGCAACGGGTTCAATACCAAATTCCCGAATCGATGTAGTGTCACAGACATGGCTTGTTCTCTAAGATAGTGCTGTAGTTCCAGACGCCCCGATGGTGTGACCGGGCCAGAGATGAGATGGATTCCTTGCCCGATCGCGGCGTTACGCAGTTCCATCGACGGTTCAGCACCGACCAACCGGATTCGTTCAACACCGAGCCGCGACAACGATTCGACTTGTTCAGATACACCTTCGCCGAGTTGCAATTCGGCTAGTCGAACGCCGCAGAGCCGAGCGGCTTTTCTTACCCGGTTCACCTCTGCCTCAGTTGCGTGTTGGCTTATTAGCAAGCCAACTACGTCGTATGGTCGGTATCGAAAAATGTTGGCTTCGCAGAACAACCCGGCATCATCGTGCTGTCGAGAGAAGTGGGTTTCCCACTGTTGTTTATAGTCATCGGAGATTCCGGGTTCAGAAACTCCCCAGGTCCCGAGTTGCATCAGATAGTTACTACCTCCAGCTTTAGCTCCAAGACCAACCGAGCTACGTTTCCATCCGCCAAAAGGTTGACGCCGAACGATAGCGCCAGTAATCGACCGGTTGACATAACCGTTCCCGACCTCGATAGTTTCCATCCACTTTTTAATCTCCGCTGGGTCAAGAGATTGGATACCGCCGGTAAGCCCAAACGCGCTGCCGTTTGCCATAGCGATCGCTTCGGTTAGATCCCGCACATACACAATTCCTAACACAGGCCCAAAACATTCGGTCTGATAAAACCACGACTCTGGGGTTACCCCATCGAGCACACCAGGAGTCATAACACCATTGTGAACTTGGGGCTCCACTAGCCAACGTTGTTGACCATCCAATTTTGATACGACTCGTGACAAGCGTTCGTTCCCGCCCCCAACTAGTGGGGCAATATCTGTACCCAACTCCGTCGAGCTTCCTACGGTCAAACTCTCGACAGCGTCGATCAGTTGACTTCTAAACCGCTGATCGCCATTTACACTTCCGACCGCTAGCACGAGGCTGGCCGCTGAACATTTCTGTCCAGCATGACCAAACGCCGACACAACAAGCTGTTCAACTGCCGAATCGATATCGGCGCTAGGGGTGACGATGATGACGTTCTTGCCGGAAGTTTCTGCCAGCAGGTTTATGTCGGGTTTCCATGAACGAAAAAGGTCGGCGGTCTCACACGACCCGGTGAGGATTACGGCGTCGAACGACTCGACCAGGTGACGACCGACATCGTTGTCCTCGGTAAGCACAAACTGCAACACGTCCCTTCCCACTCCGGCGTCCCAACATATTTCGGCGACTAGTTCAGCACAGCGAGGAGTCAGCAGAGACGGTTTGAGCACCACCGAATTTCCGGCTGCTAAGCCGGCAAACACACCACCAGCCGGAATCGCGACAGGAAAGTTCCAAGGAGGTATAACTCCAACAACCCCATGAGGGGTGAAGGTGGCACCGGGCTGTTCGTCCAGCTCAAGACAGCGGTCGCCGTACCATCGGGCGAAGTCAATGGCTTCTGACACTTCGCTATCGGCTTCGCTAATAGTCTTTGATGCTTCGTTCATCATCGTAGAAAGCAACTCGCCTCTACGTCTAGATAGTTCATCGGCGACCTTATAGAGGGTTGATCGTCTCGCTTGAGGCGACACGTCTCTCCAGCTATGGGCAGCCGACCTAGCGGTCTGAACGATCGAATCGACCCCTCCCCGCTCAACGGTCAGCTCGGTGCGACATCGTACAAACGGGGTGGAAACGACGCTGGCTATCCATGACCTGTTGGCAGCCAGACTGGGGTCCGTATCGGCCTCGTTCACAAAGCCGAATTCGGTTGAATGTGGAACGACCTCGGCGGTTCGGTTCTGCTGGCGGGCGGGACCAGTACCGACCTGTAGGCGCCGTTCAACCGATGCGCGAAACGATTGTGCTTGGGCCAGGAACTCGTCCGATCCAGGTCGCAAATCGAACAAGGACCGCATGAAGTTATCTTCGGCCGCGTTCTCTTCTAGTCGTCGAAAAAGGTAGCCGATAGCGACATCAAAGTCGTCGTCAGAAACCGCTGGCGTGTACAGCAATAGCGGGGCTTGAGATTCTGTTGTTTCGTTGACTGCCGCCGCCTGTGCCGGAGACATGCCTTGCAGCATTTCGAACTGGACACGATCGGCCACGTTGCGCCGCTGAGCTACCAGCCAAGCCCACGCAACATCAAAAAGATTGTGACTGGCGATTCCAACCTGAACACCAGTCACGTTTTCCTCCCTCAGTAGCCAATCAACGCAGCGTTTATAACTCGCGTCGGTATCGGCCTTGTTTGTGTACGGTGCCTGTTCCCATCCGTGCATGGCGGCATCAACTTTTTCCATAGCCAAATTGGCACCCTTCACCAACCGGATCTTGATCGTCCCTCCGCCTTTTTGATGACGTTCATTAGCCCACTCGACAAGGCCACGCAGCACATCGAATACGTCAGGTAAGTACGCTTGCAGCACGATCCCAGCGTCGACGCCGCTACGTTCTGGTTCGTCGAGAACCGAACGAAACGCATCGACGGTTAACCCAAGGTCGTGGTATTCCTCCATATCGAAGTTGACGAACGTTGGCGGAGTGGCGGCTGCGGCCCGATCGATGAGATGAGCGACTCGATCTATTACTCGTTCAAGAGAAGCGTCGTAGTCCCAGTGGTTAAGTTGTGAAGCAACTGCGCTGGTCTTTACCGACACATAGTCGACCTCAGGCACCTCTACCATTGCCAGTAGTCCGTCGAGGCGAGCCTGGGCTTCTCGCTCCCCCAGAACGGCTTCTCCGAGCAGGTTGACATTGGACTGGTAACCGGCAGCCCGCTGTGTTTCCATGTGTTTACGTAACGATTTGTGATCGGCCGGAGCCACCAAGTGCCCAACGATCGAACGCATTCGCCATAACGCCAATGGGATCACGACCTTCGGCAGCCGAGGAGCCACAACCGCTCCCGCTCGGAGCAGTGCCCGGTCTACCTGCGACAAGAACGTTGGCAGCTGTGCCGAGTTCACCAACGTTGCCAACTGTCGAGCAGCTACGGCTACATCGTCTGGGCGGGTTACCCGGTCGATGAATTTCATCACAAAATCGACGCCATCGTCGTCTTGGATAAGTTCGAAGAGTCGTTCCATCGCTCGACGATCTTGCCGGGTTTCCAGCTCGCCGTATCGCTCAAGCCAATGGGCGACAAGTTTGATGGCCGGTTCTACCAGGTCCTCTACCGGCCAGTCCGATGCAGGTTCTGCTACACCGACATTGTGGTTTCGGTTTAAGCCACCCATTAGACATCCAACATTCCGTAGAGGTTTTTCGGATCTTCCGGGTCGGCGATCAGGTCCAGCGAATCGAAAAAATCGGTCCCCTCGACCCCGTCTCGTAGATACCTCAATGCGGAAAAGTCCTCAATCGCGAACCCAACAGAGTCAAAGATCGTTATCTGTTCGGCGTCGGATCTTCCCGGTTTCTTGCCGGTCAAGATCTCCCAAAGTTCAGTTACCGGCCAATTTTCTTCGAGCTGCTGAATTTCACCTTCGATGCGGGTTTGTTCGGTGTATTCAACTGCGATCATCGAACGACGCAGAAGGGCGGTGTCTAGTTCGGTTTTTCCTGGACAATCACCGCCGATGGCGTTGATGTGGACACCGCCGACAATATCGGCGTCATTGAGAATTGTGGCGTTGGTTTTGTCGGCTGTGCAGGTCGTGATGATTTGTGCCCCGTCGAGTGCATCGGCGGCGCTCGAGGCAACGGTGATATCGAATCCTAATGGTTCGATGTTGGTAACTAGTTTTGCCATCGCATCCGGGTCGGTGTCCCAGATACGAAGGCTCTCGATTCCGAGAACGCTCCGAAACCCAAGGGCTTGAAATTCTGATTGTGAGCCGGTTCCGATCATGGCCATTGTTGTGGCATCTTTGGGGACCAAGAGTTTGGCTGCCATCGCCGAGGTTGCGGCAGTCCGTAGGGCGGTAAGTAGCGTCATTTCAGAGATGAATGTGGGGTACCCGCTTTCAACATCTGCGAGCACACCAAAGGCGGTGACGGTCTGGAGACCACGTTTTGGGTTGACCGGGTGCCCGTTGACGTATTTGAAGCCATAGGTGGTTCCGTCGCTGGTAGGCATAAGTTCGATTACGCCGTATAGCGAGTGGCTTGCCACTCTGGGAGTCTTGTCAAAGCGGTCCCAGCGACCGAAATCGGCTTCGAGATACGACACCATTCCGTCGATGATGGGTTCAACACCGACGGCTGAAATCCATGATGCCACGTTCTGGACGTTGACGAATGTAACCATGGCTTCTCCTTGTATTTGGGTCCTACATATCAGGATAATTTTGCCGATATTGCACCACAAGAAACAAAAAGTTAGCTATTTGGCTTACTTCTAAACAAAACGACACCTGAAATGTACAATATGGCTATGTTCGAGCTAGACGATGTCGATCGCAAACTCATTGCGGAGCTACGCACCAATGCCCGAGCCCCGGTGACTACGCTGGCTCGCCGTATCGGCGTTTCCAGAGCGACGGTCAACAACCGCCTTGAGAGACTCGAGGAAAATGGCACCGTTCTTGGTTTCACGGTTCGGGTCAGAGAAAACGAAGACTTTGACACGATCCGAGCAATTTCTCTGATAGAGGTTGAAGGCCGAACGACCACCGCAGTCATTCAACAGCTCCGAGGTCTCCACCAGGTTCGGGCGCTTCACTCAACCAACGGAGGATGGGATTTGGTGGCGGAAATCCACGTCACTTCGCTCCCCGAATTTGACCAAGTACTCGGCCACATACGAGGAATCGCCGGAGTAGTCAATAGCGAAACAAGCCTGCTCCTCAGCTCGGTCCTTCGTTAACCTGTACCAACCTCTTGAACACAGCTCGACCACTAAACCCGCGGACCGACAATAAAGAGCTATGTATGAAGAGGCCTAGAGTATCCGACGGTCGGCGGCCCAACGGGCCAGTTCGCTTCGATTCGAAACCTGCAACTTACGTAGAACGGCCGAAGCGTGAGACTCTACTGTTTTAATCGAGATAGTTAACTTACGGGCTATTTCTTTGTAGGCGAGACCGCGGGCCAACAGCCGCATAACTTCTTGCTCTCGTGCAGTTAGAACATCGAGTTCCGACGTCGGATGCTCCAAGGTCGGCGAAAATGCGTCCAAAACAAACCCAGCCAGACGAGGCGAAAAAACGGCGTCACCGCTATGAACCCGTTGAATAGCTGATCGAAGGTCGTCACCCGAAATAGCTTTTGTAACGTAACCGCGAGCTCCGGCCCGGATTACAGAGATAACGTCTTCGGCCGCGTCCGAAACCGAAAGCGCCAGAAATTTCGCCGACACACCGCGCTCAACCACTCCAGTTAAAACCGCTGGAGCGTTACCGCCAGGAAGATGCACATCGCACAACACGACATCGGGTTTAGTCGAACAAATCACTTCGACAGCTTCGGCGACGTCGCCAGCCTCACCAACCACGTTGAAGGCCTGATCGAGTTCTCCCCTCACCCCGGCGCGTACCAGTGCATGGTCGTCTACTAAAACAATGCTAATCATAAGACTTGCCTTCCATCCCACTATGACCTAGCGAGAACATTTGGTTGCCGTCGACCTTGACTGTGGGCCTGTCGGTTGGCTCAGTTACCGGGGTGGTAGAACGGGGCGTTGGCAGAGATAGCTCGACTTCGGTGCCGAGGCCAACTTCAGTATCGATTACTGCTCTTCCCCCAATACGCTTCATGCGCCCAACAATCGATTCACTCACCCCACGACGATCACCGGCAATACGTGCTGGATCAAATCCAACACCAGTATCACGAACGAACACGTCAATCGACTCCTGGCCACATTCTACAAAAACATCTATCTTGTCAGCTTGAGAATGGATAGACGCATTCACCATAGCCTCCCGAGACGCTGCTACTAGGCCATGAATGTCTTCCGGCTGGTAGTCGACGGTGTCACCCACCGACACCACCTCGATTGGAAGGCCGTGAAGGGACTCGACGTGAGACGCTGCTTCCTCAATCGCCGGACCCACTCGAGTGGTTCCCGGAGTTGACGGTTTCGTGCCATACAACCAGCCTCGGAGTTCTCGTTCTTGTTGTCTGGCTAGTTGGACAACTTGGGTTCGGTTATCCGAGTGACGTTGAATCAAAGACAAGGTTTGTAACACCGAGTCGTGCAGGTGAGCGGCTACCTGAGCGCGTTCGTCGCTTCGGATACGTTCGGAGCGTTCTTGATCTATCGTGTTGCCCATCCTCACAAGACTCGGACCGATCACAACGCCGAGACCGGCGAGCAAGACAATTACGACTCCTAGAATAACGAGGCTGAAGGTGTCATTGGTTAATGCGATACCGAAGGCGGTCAAGCCACTTACCGCTACCACCACACCCGCTATGATTCGGGCGACCGAGGACAGCCCACCGACGGCATCGCGGCCTTGAGTCCACGCTATGAGGCCGCCGACGACTACAAAGCCAACCGGCCAAACGAGTTCACTAAAAAGACTCCACTGCCCTAGCGGCCCGAGGTCATATGACTGGGTCGTTATGAGCAGCGACAACACGATCAAGAAAATGCCGATATGGCGGTGAAACGACGATGCACCTTTTGGCTGAGGCGAGTAGACCCCAACCACAACGTTCGGCGCACCAAGAAGTAACAGCGCCCACGTTGCCGCATACAGCAACAAACCCCAACCATCCCCAAATGCCAAAACCACGAAAGAACCGCGTATCACTAGCGGCTGGACACCTATCTCTTTAGCTAAGGCAGCACAAACACCGCCAATCCAGCGCCCATCGGTGTCGAGACGAGGCATTTGCCATCGGGAAAGAAGTGATCGAGAAATCATCGTGATACCAGTCTCTCATATCGTCGGCCAACTTCCATCAGGGCATTACCCCGAGGTTCTACTAGTGTGTATCAGGGAAAGATCAGGGTGATCCCCAATTGTTGTGTTACCTGCGCTCGACCAAGATGAACCTATGACCAACGAACCCTCAGAACCTCAGGACGAAGAGCCCAACGATACCGGTTACGGCGATTCCGTCAGCGAAGAACCGGCCGATAGTTCCACTGTCAACAATGACGTGACAGAACCTATAGAACAACCGGCCGATCCGGCACAGACCAACGAAGAGTCTGACACGACTACCAGCACCGATGTGTTTGACTCGGCCACTCCTAGCGACGACTTCACCGAATCCGTTGAAGCAGATGAGAATCCTAGCGACGACCCAACTCTCGACGACTACATCACCGACACAACCAGCGACGGCGTTGACGACGAAGTCTTCACCGGAGCAACGAGCGACAGTGAACCCTCTTCAACTCATTCCGATAGTGATCAGACAGACAATTTCGGTACTGTTCCGCCCCCTGGTGCTACCGGATTTCCGGGAACAGCCGTACCCGCAGCCCACTACGTTCCCTTGCTACGCGACACCAACGGCGTGCTCGGAGGTGTCGCTTCCGGGATCGGCAAACGATACGGCCTCGATATCAGCATTGTTCGTCTGGGCATCGTGGCTCTCGCTTTTACCGGGATCGGCATCCTCGCTTACTTAGCGGCGTGGATAATAATCCCAAAGTCGGCTATTCCGCTTACGGTTACAGCGACTCACCCTGACCAAACCCGCAGGGCTTTAGGCGCAATGCTTATAGGAGCAGCCGTAATTTTCGGACTCTCAGCGCTTGGCTCCTCTGGAGCGGTTCTTATACCCTTAACTCTCTTGGGGGCAGGAATCTGGCTGCTCATGCAGCCACCGGCAACTGAACCTACGCCCGGCCAACCAACATCATCGCCTGGCAGCGCTGCCTCTACACCACCTGCCCAACAGGCGTATACGGCACCCGCTGGCGCATATGGAAGCACCCAAACCGCATACCGTGCACAAACCCCCGTGAAACAACGCAAAAGCCGAACTGGACTGAAAATTTTCGGTGGCCTGATGGCGTTTATGTCACTTCTACTTATAGCTGGAATCGCGATTATCGGGGCAATAGTGGCATCCGAACCCGACGTCTATTTTGAAGCCGATAGTGACAACTTCCAGGTTGACTTCGGTGGTGACACCGTAGAACGAGTTATTCGGCCAACATCGCTTGAAGACATTCCGGAAGGCGCCTTCGATAGCGAAGGGACATTGGTGCTCGATCTATCTGACGTCGAAGTGACCGCAGCCGATCGAGACGCCGTGCCGTTCGAATCCGAGTTTGGGGTCGGAACGGGAAGGTTAGAGGTAATCGCTCCAGCAGACCTCGACATCAGGTTCGAAACCAACGTCGACGAAGGCTTTGTCGACTATCAAGATGAGTTCTACGAAGGTGACAATATTTCCAGAGACTTCGGACCATCAGATCCTGACCTGATCCTCGATCTCAACGTTAGAGAGGGTGAGATCGTTATTATCGACCAACCTTAAACCCGAAGGTTTACGAACTTACACTGTCAATTTTTTCTTGCATCGACTGGACACGGTCGGTGCGAGAACCAATTTTTACGGTGGTAGTAATCCGAGGGGCGCCCATGTCGTGCACCACCTCATGACATCGTTTTACCGCCGCAAAAACATCGTCCCACTCGCCTTCAATATTTGTTCCATACGCATGCAAACTATGTTCAAGCCCAGCCTCTGCTAATACATCTTGGCAAGCCGAAACATAGTTCGACACCGACACTCCAACACCCATTGGGACTACACAGAGGTCGATAATTACACGCATAACGTAAGCTTACAACATGGCTGCTAACAGGCCAGATTCAAGACTGGCAGGCGGCGTCGCTGTCGGCGATAATTACGGAATGAGCGGGGCGTAGAAGACCAGCAGGAATGGTCATGTCACCGGCCAAAAGGCGGCCCAATGCTTCACACTTGTTGGTTCCGCGTACCAACCAAATCGCCATTCTCGCTCTGTCCATGATCGGTCTGGTCAGGGTGACACGATTGGTTCCCTGATATTCGCCCGTCATAGCCGAGTACAAAAGCAATTCGTTGATTGCGTTGTCCTCGGGAAGCAACGATGCGGTGTGCCCATCGGAACCCAACCCAAGATGCACAACATCAAGAACTGGAGGTGCACCTGCGAGTTCGACCAACTTTTTGTCGAACTCGGCCAAAACATCTCGAACCAGCTTGGACCCAAAACCGCTGTCTGCCCCAAGATCGACGTCACCGATGTCAGCCAATGACAGTGACCGTTGTGCGAGTTCTTGTTCGGCTGATCCGTTCATCGCTTCAAGCACTTCGTCGACCGGGAGCGGAAACCAGGTTGCGTCGGTGGAAGCGAACGCCGCCTGCTGGTCTGTTAAGTTACGGTCGGCGCTCCCGATAGGGACGATACGCTCGTCGACCTGGAGAAGACGGACTTTGTCCCACTCCACCGGACGACTGGCCAGCTCAACAAAAACTGGGGCCGGGGTCGAACCGCCACTTAATCCAAGCAAGCACTGGCCTCGCAGGCGGATGGCCTGTTCGATGGCTGCTTGCATGACGTCAGCGGATCTGGCTACCCACCTGTCGTTCTCGGCAATGTCAAGAATATGCAGATCTTCAGCTACCACGACTACTTCTTCGGTACAGGCTGCCCCAAAGCGAATTGCTACGGGAACAGGAGGAATAGGACTCGAGTATTAAACGGCGGACTGCTCAGCTTATAGGAATTGCCGTACATAGACGATCGGCTAGGTGATGCTTCGGCTGAAGAAGTGGTCTAACTATCAGCAATTCGTGGGTTCTTTTGACCGTATTTGTATTTCGTTACCGGTAGCGGGTTGTCGAGTACTGGTTGGACGATCCGCCAGGCCTGCTCCACTTGGTCGCCCCGAGCAAATAATTGTTTATCGCCCTCCAGAGCGTCACCTAGCAGGCGATGATATGGGCTTGGCCCAAATTCGGTGCCTTTGTGATCAACCTGAAGATTCACTTGCTGACTCTTCATTTCGTCGCCGGGAACTTTGGCTTGCATTTCTAGCTCTATTGTGTCGTCAGGTTTCATCACAAACCGGAGCCGGTTCGGACTGGGCTGGCCTTCACCGCTAAATAGTGTGCGAGGGGGGCAGGCGAATTCTACGACCGCTTCAGTGATAGTTTTGTCGAGTGCTTTGCCGGTATTGATATACCAAGGGACCCCGGCCCATCGCCATGAATCGATTTCTGCTTCAAGACTGACGTAGGTTTCGGTGTCGGAATCTTCTGCTACTCCATCTTCGTCGAGAAAACCTTCATATTGGCCTCGCCAAACCTTGGCCGGGTCAAATGGGCGGATCGAGCTAAGCACCTTCATAACTTCGTCGGCCATCGAATCCGCGTCGTTACTTACCGGCGGTTCCATAGCGAGTAGCGCCACGATCTGGAGTAAATGGTTTTGGACGACGTCACGTAACGCACCGACGCTGTCATAGAATTTGCCCCGACCTTCTATTCCGAAATCTTCGGCCATCGTGATGGTGACACTTGTTATGTGTTGGCGATTCCAGAGGGGTTCCAGAATGACGTTAGCAAACCGGAAGACCAAGAGGTTGAGCACTGGCTCTTTACCCAGAAAGTGGTCAATCCGGTAGATTCGTTCTTCTGGGTAGTGTTCCAACACCGCAGCGTCTAGCTCTTTTGAGGTCGCTAAATCCCGACCGAATGGCTTTTCGAGAACAACTCGGCCACGGTTTAGGCCTACCGCACTTAGGCCCTCGATTACGGTTGTAAACAGCGAAGGAGGAATCGCCAGATAGCAGACTGGGCATTGAGCATCGCCTACCTTTGCCGACACTTCGTCAAACGTTTCGGATTTTCGATAGTCTCCTGACACATAGTCGAACCGTTCAACAAAACGGGCCCACACTTCTTCGTCAATCTCAATGTCGGACGCCTCGATCGCTTCTCTAACTTTCTGATGAAGGATCTCTCGGGTCCAGGCTCGGGTTGCGACTCCAACGATAAGACAATTAAGCTTTCGTTCTGCTTCTAACATGTAGAGGGAGTTAAATAGTTTCCGACGAGCGAGATCGCCAGTGATTCCAAAGAGGATTAGGGCATCAGCATTTCGGAAATCAGTCAAGATCATTAGCTTTCTTGGTTATTACGCAAAATTGTACACGGCAGGCCCGTCCAAGGCTTGCCAGTATTCTGTCAGGGTAACAGCATTATGTCTTCGAGGGAACTGGTCATTTTAGGCACCGGCAGCCAGGCCCCTACCCGCACACGGGCCCATGTCAGCACCGTTCTACGTTTCGATAGTCAGACCATACTGTTTGACCCAGGAGAGAACACACAACGGCAAGCGATTCTTGCCGGGGTTAATCTAAACCGCCTGACCGCCATTTGTATTTCCCATTTTCATGGCGATCACTGCCTGGGACTACCAGGCGTTATCCAACGGCGTTCCCTCGACAATACCCACAACAACATTACGCCACCTGGACTCCCCATCTTCTTCCCGATAGACGGCGCTAAGTTCTTAGACCGTCTGTTGACTTGCTCATCGTTCTACGACCAGTCTTACAGCAAACCCACCCCCGTCAACGGCAACGGACCGGTAGACAAAATCGGAGATCTTCAACTCTCTACCGCAGAGCTCAAACACCGCATCACTACCTTCGGATACAGGCTGGACGAACCAGACCGCCAGAAACTAAACAAACAGGCCCTGTCAGACCGCGGCCTTTCCGGCCCGATAGTCGGAGAACTCCTAGCAAACGGATTCGTCACGGTCGATGGTCAGACCACAACTATTGAGCAGGTCTCGATTACACAGGCCGGACAGTCGATGGCTTTTGTCATGGACACCGAGTTGTGTGACGGGGCAGCCGAGCTGGCCGATGGTGTAGACCTTTTAGTATGCGAGTCAACTTTCGCTAACGAACAAGCCGACCTTGCCAGCAAATACCAGCACCTAACAGCAGGCCAGGCGGGCCAACTAGCTCAAGAAACAAACGCTCGCCGTCTGGTATTAACTCACTTCTCAGCTCGATATCCAGATACATCTCTGCTCGGCGATCAGGCACGTGTTCATCATCAAGACGTGGTCGTAGCCGAGGATCTAATGACTATTCCGTTCCCTCACCGTCAATAAACACGCCGCCAGTCACCCAAATCCGGCTTAAACAGAGGGCTAAGCGGGCGTCTAGGTACGGTATCCCGCCCAGGTTGACCCACATAGCCCATATAGCAATTCAGAAACCTTGTCGAAGCATTGAGGGACAGCCCACACGGGATGGAATAACAAACACACGGAGATCACCTCATGGTTCAGTACGAATTCATCAAAGCTTGGCTTACCGCTAAAACCGACTCAGAGCGAGGCGCCAGCCTTGTAGAGTACGCTCTGCTCGTAGCACTTATCGCAGTCGTATGTATCGTCGCTATCCAGTTCCTCGGCGAATCAGCTGAAGACAAGTTCAGCGAAGTAGGCTCAGCAATCGCCTAACACCGCCATCACATAACTCCAACCAAACCAAACACCCAAAGAAGTGTCGGCGAATTATCGCCGGCGCTTCTTTGCTTTTGGTCAGAGGCAACGTTCCATGATTTCGACTGTTTCGTCTCTCGTCAGCTCTATTGGGTTTCCGGCCATTGAACTAGAAACCATCGCGGCGTCGACCACTGAAGGAACATCTGACCGGTCCACTCCCCAGGTAGACAAAGATGGAACCGACAGATCCTCGACCAGTTGTTGTAGAAACCCTGTGCCGTGTTCAACCGTGGCATTCGGCTTTCCAGTCAACAAAGCTGCGACTTGCCTTGGACCAGCCCGTAGACGGTCATCGGTTGAACGTTGAGCCAACGCACGAGCAGTCACCTCGAAAGCTACTGGCAGAAGACGTCCACATATTGCTCCGTGTGGGGCCGGGAACCGTCCCCCGATAGGTCCGGCGAATCCGTGGACCGCTCCAAGCTTCGAATTGGCCAGAGCTAGACCGCCCAAGAGACTGGTTAACGACATTGCTGTTCTTGCTTCAAGATCTGAGCCGTCTCTATAGGCTCGGAGCAGCGCCCATGCGCCATTTCGTATACCTTCTGAGGACAGTGCGTCGGTCATCGGGTTGCCGAGTTTGGACAGATACGGTTCGATTACTTGGGTTAAGGCGTCTAGCCCGGTCGCGGCAGTAACCGCCGGAGGCATACTCATGGCTAGCTCGGGATCGATAAAAGCGTGTTTGGGGAGAAGCCGTTCGTCGCGCAAACTAACTTTCTGAGAGAGACCGTCGACGCTCAGAACCGCATTCTTTGTCACCTCAGCCCCGGTTCCTGCGGTGGTCGGGACCGCTAACAGCGGGAGTGGGTCGTGTGCCAACTGCTGGCCTCGGCCAACTACCTCAAGATAGTCGAGCGGTGTTCCAGGGTTCACCGAAAGTGCCGCCAATGCCTTGGCGGTATCGATGACGCTGCCTCCCCCCACTGCTAAGACACCATCCGGTTCGAAGTCCGCTACCAGGGACGAGTACGTGGTGATATCGCCGGTCGACGGTTCTCCTGAATGTTGAATGAGTTCGACAGCACAACCGGAGCATTCCAGTTGTTCGACTATGCGTTCTTTCCCATGCCCGGATGAGCCCGCAATAACCAACCACCGCTGCCCAATACTAGAAGCAGTAGGAGCAACTTCGTCGGCTACACCTGCCCCGAATCGGATACGACCAGCTGTAGCGAAGGTGAAGTTCATAACTTGGGAGCTTTCAGTTACTAAGGCCTCTTTTTAGAGGCGCCAACCGGGCAACCAAACGATCTACATTATGATGAAAAATCTTTTAGCATGTCCGGAGTCATCTCTTCCAGAGAGTTGAGCACCGCTGCGCAAAACCCAAATTCTGCCGGATCGGCCATCTCTCGGTCTGGCACCGCTACAACCCGCATCGAAGCCGCTCGAGCCGAGATGCAACCATTTAGAGAGTCTTCAAATGCAAGGCAGGTCGCTGGATCTACTCCTAGCGCTTCTGCTGTTTTCAGGTACGGCATTGGGTGGGGTTTCCCGAACTCGTCTTGCTCAGCTGAATGCACGATCTCAAAACGCTGTGTCAAACCGAGTTGGTCTAGTGTGGCGTCAATTAGTCGCTTGTCCGAAGAAGAACATAGAGCGACGCGAAGACCAGACTGTTCAACTAAATCTAGGGTTTGCTCAACCCCAGGCAAACAGACCGCTGTCTCCCCTAGTTCAATTACTCGATCGACAACTCTTTCCGCTACTTCCGACGGACTCGGACCTTCCCATGGCCATTTTTGATACCAAATTTGGGCCACCTCAACCATACGCACGCCGGTAGTCTCTTTGAGATCATCTACGGTCATCGTCAAACCAATATCGGCTGCGACTTCAAGCTCAGCCTGACGCCACCTTGTTTCAGAGTCAGTCAACAAGCCATCCATGTCGAATATTACAGCTGAGATCATTTCTCCATTCTGGCAGCGGGGAACAACAAAGACGCACCACCTCAGGTTAAATCCGCAACTCCCGGACCGTTATGCCCTCTATCGTCGGATTATTCGCACAATACGACCACACAATCACCCAAAAAATTAAAAGAGGACGGACGCACAGCAGGTCTCCGCAAGCTGTACGTGCGCCCTCTTTTCCCGTCGCACACTATGTAAGACGAAGCTCTATTTTGACTTCGTCTTAGCAGGCGCCTTCGCTCCAGCCGATTTACCCTTAGCCGGAGTTGGTTCTTCACTAGTTAGATCGACGTCGTCATCATCACCAGGAATCAAACCAACTTCTTTGAGTACCTTATTTTCAATTTCAATGACAAGGTCTGGATTTTGAATGAGGTACTTCTTAACGTTTTCTCGACCTTGACCAATTTGCTCGGAATCGTAGGTGTACCAGGCTCCAGATTTCTTCACGATATTGCGTTCGACAGCTATATCTAGAAGTGAGCCTTCACGGCTGATACCTTTGCCGTACATAATGTCGAACTCGGCTTGACGGAACGGCGGAGCAACCTTGTTCTTCACGACCTTGACCCGTGTACGGTTACCAACAACCTCGGCGCCGTCTTTTAACGATTCGATACGACGAATATCTAGACGTACAGAACTATAGAACTTGAGTGCACGACCGCCAGGGGTTGTCTCCGGCGAACCGAACATCACACCGATCTTCTCACGAAGCTGGTTGATAAAGATACAAATGGTGTCGGTCTTGTTCAGGTTGCCGGTGATTTTACGCAGAGCTTGAGACATCAACCGAGCTTGGGCACCAACGTGGTGATCACCCATGTCACCTTCGATTTCTGCCCGGGGTGTCAGGGCAGCGACCGAATCGATTACGAGAACGTCGATCGTTCCAGAACCCACCAAGATGTCAGCGATTTCAAGCGCTTGTTCGCCCGTGTCGGGCTGAGAAATCAACAATTCGTCGATATCTACACCGATAACCGAAGCATATACGGGGTCCATAGCATGCTCGGCGTCAATGTAGGCACATGTGCCACCGTTACGCTGGGCTTCGGCTACGACGTGCATAGCTAGCGTAGATTTACCTGATGATTCAGGTCCGTAGATTTCAACTACACGCCCACGTGGCAATCCGCCAACACCTAATGCCAAATCTAACGAAAGCGCACCCGTCGGTACGGTCTCGATCGACATATCGGTTTTGTCGCCCATTTTCATGACCGACCCTTTACCGAACTGCTTCTCGATGTTACCTAGGGCCATGTCTAGGGCTTTATTGTTATCCACTGGGACTCTCCTGATCTACAAACTAAGACGGGGGGATTTGAATTGCGTCTTTACCTTAGATAACCGATGTGACAGTTAAGGGAACAGGCGACTACTGGCCTGGGCTCTTACTTGACCTTATCAGATTACATCACTGTAGTTACGAACATATGTTCGTGCAACCGAAACGGGCAAAAACTCCCTGTACAGGGAAACTTTCTTCCGAACTCCGCCTTCTAGGCGTTCGGGTCTCACCCCAGCCACTAACCTTGAAGTCAATGCAGACTCGAAACCTCAAGATTGTGGCCGCTCTAACACTCGCTGTATTCGGGTCAGCTTGCAGTAGCCAACCACCGGAAGAGCGAAGTTTCAAAGCAGACCTTGAGCTTCGACTTGGGCGACAACTGTCTCCGACAGAAGTCGTGGAATACAAAGACGCAGCCGACCTTTTGTGCAGCATGGATGAAGAAATTCTGCAACAGATTTGGCTCGACCTCGACGACGACGAATTCGACTTCCAAACCTTTGTCTTCACCCAAGAATGCCCCGAACGAGAATCCCTTTACCGTGAAGCTCGTCTTGAACGCAACTCGACAACGACGTCGTCAACCACCACCACTACACCTGCGCAGACATCAACCACACACGCCACAACCACCACTTCATAGCCCCAATCTGGGCCGTGATGTTAGTTCTCGAGCACCGGGGCCTGTCGAAGCACCTGACGAAGAAGGTTAAGTAACGAAATAGTCGAAAATTGTCGGATTCGTTCCCGATCACCTGGCAGTTGCAGCGTCGTAGCAATCGCTCCATCGCTGGAAGCCACAGCGATACAGACAGTACCCACCGGTCGACCCTCCATCTCTTCAGGTCCGGCAACCCCCGTCGAAGCCAACCCAATATCAGCCCCCAACGAGTCTCGAACACCGTAGGCCATCGCAACAGCTGCTTCCTCGGTTACTACCGGACCATCCTCAACCCCGAGCAGCGACTGTTTCACTTGGTTGTTGTAGGCGACAACCCCGCCTCGAAAAACTTCGGATGCTCCCGGAACGGCACAAACCCGGCCGGCGATATATCCACCCGTAACCGACTCGGCAACCGCTACCGTTAAGCCCTTTTCGGCTAGCAACGAGACGATCGCAACCTCCATATTCTCGCCATCAACCCCGAATACAAGGTCGCCCAGAATCGCCCGAAGTTCAGCTTCTTTGGTATCGAGTACCGCTATCGCTGCCGCTTCATCCGCGGCTTTGGTAGTAATCCGCACCTTTAAGCCCTCAACACCGCTGGCGTTAAACGCCAAGGTGGCTGTTCCAGTCTTGTTTGCTGCTTCGTCGGCGTTGGACACATCGAGGCCCTCGATGTAGTCAGCTAAAAGCTCGGCTAATCCAGATTCCGACATTCCCCATGTGCGAAGTGTTCGGCTCCGGATGACAGCCGACTCACCTGATCGGGCGATGAGGTCGGAAAGAATAGTTCCCGTGATCATCTCTTTCATTTCGTACGGCACACCAGGCACAGCATAAATCACTTTGTCGCCCCCGACAGGACAGATCAGACCCGCAGCTGTTCCGGGCTGTTCCGAGACGATGGACGCCCCGACAGGAACCATCGCTTGAGAAAGGTTCGTTGGTGACATTACCCGCCCCCGACTAGTGAACATCTCCTCGATCTTGGTAACGAGTTGTTTATCAAGCTTTAGCTCTACCCCCATGATGTCTGCGATCACTTCACGCGTGATGTCATCGTGGGTTGGACCCAGCCCTCCGCAACAGATCACGGCGTCGCTTCGGCTAAGCGCCAACTCGAGCACACTCTTCATGCGTCCGGCATTATCACCCACCTTGGTTTGGTGGTACGAGTCGAGACCGGCGGCGGCAAGTTCCTGGCCGATCCAAGACGAATTTGTATCAACTATCTGCCCAAGCAGCAGCTCGCTGCCGATTGCAACCACTTCAACGTTCATATAAAAACCTTACGACCTGTTCACTACTTTGCTGGCTGGACGAACTGTTAGCGGGTTCCCGTTGTCCGTAACGCAGCTCGCCCGTCTAGAACATACTGGGCGGCGGAGTACAACGTGAAACCAACAGCCAGCCACAACATCGCATCTGCCACCAGCGGGTAGGGTTCGAGTGTCGGCATTAAGGCCGCCGAGATAGCTAAGCCCTGAACAAAAGTCTTGTATTTCGCTGACTTACGGGCCGGAATAGCCAACGACCGTTTAGCCCAATAACTTCGGTATAGCTGAATGCCCAGTTCCCGAACCGCAATGATAAGCATCGGCCAAAGCCAACCCGGACGACCAGAAAAGACCAGAGCAAAACCGGCGGTTAGAACCAGCACTTTGTCGGCGAGAGGGTCAAGGAACGCCCCAGCCCGAGTTGGCTCGGCTTGACGCGCAAGCTCACCATCGACATAGTCGGTGATGCCTAACACCCATCCAAGTACAAACGTCACCCACCACGGGTTCTGGTAAAGAATCAATACGACAAGTACCGGGGCAAAGACGATCCTCGAAATGGTGAGCGCGTTGGCAGCCACCGACCATCGAGATGAACCCATAAAAGACAATGAGGTCACTCCGCCACCAGGTCCGGGCCAAGCGAATCAGTCACAACAACTTTGTTAAACGAACCCACATCCAGTGAAGTGGGGACCTGAATGATGCCGTCGATTTCTGGTGCCTCACGAACCGAACGGGCCACACCAGCAGAATCGACAAGAACGGTCAGCGTCTCACCAATTTGTTCATCTCGTTTTTCAGCCGTTATCCGGTCCTGCAACGCGCTGAGTTCTGCCAGACGTTCAGCCCTCAGGCCATCAGGAACATGGTTGTCAAGGGTCGCAGCATAGGTTCCCTCTTCATTAGAGAATGGAAAGAAACCACACCAATCGAGCCGAGATTCCTCAACAAACCGAAGCAGCTCATCATGATCGTCTTCGGTCTCACCTGGATAACCCACAATGAAATTAGACCTAAAGGCTGCATTTGGTTCGCGCCGCCGAATCGCATCGATACGTTCAGCGAAAACGTCGCCGGACCCCCAGCGACGCATACGCCGCATCAGGGGGCGTGACACATGCTGTAGCGATAAATCGAAATAGGCGACACCGGTAGCACACATGGTGTCGATCAGCTCATCGGTGAGGTCCGACGGGTACAGATACAACAACCGGACCCAGTCGACGCGTTCCGCTACCTGTCTGACGAGCGGAACGATCGATCGTTCCCCTTGCCCCTGATCTCGTCCATAAGCAGCCAAATCTTGGGCAACTAACACGATTTCTTTGGCTTGCAGCCCGTCGACTTCGTCCAAAATCGAGCCGATGGTTCTCGAACGTTGCTTGCCTCTGAACGACGGAATCGAGCAAAACCCACAATTACGGTCGCACCCTTCAGCAATTTTCACATATGCCCAAGGAGCGGTCGCTGCTGGACGAGGCAGCTCTAAAAGATCAAACGATGATCGACTCTTACTTCTGGTAGGCCCCAATTCGACTGGAACCCCAAACGGGGCGACCTGGGATACTTCAGGCAACGCTTCTGTCAGTTCGTCGCCGTAACGTTCAGCCATACAGCCGGTAACAACCAGCTCAGAGTCTGATTTGCGGGCACCGTCGGCTTCGAGGATCGTGTCAATCGACTCTTGCCGAGCCTGGTCAATAAAGGCGCACGTGTTGATAACAACAACATCGGCTTCTGACACCGTGGCAGCAGCGGTCAATCCGTCGGCGGTCAAGGTGCCAATCAGCTTGTCGGAATCAACCTTATTTTTAGGACAGCCAAGGGTTTCGACCCAGTACGAACCAGACATTGCCTCAAGGGTACCGTGGCGCCACCAGCAGCAAACGCCAGCACGTGCGATGCCCAGCTACCGCAATAACCCGGACATGATGGCCGAAACTGTATCAATCAGCCCTAACGGCAACTATTCCTCGGAATCGTCTTCCGTTTCGCCCTCGACATGTTCGCCCTCGTCGAAGTCGTCGATACGTTCCGGTTTGCCCATAACCCTGGATGACTCGAAGAAACCCTGACGAGATAGAAACAGTACGGCGATTCCGACTGCGCTAAACACCAGCAGAAGAGTCGAGAGAAGCGACAACCAGTTGGTCCCGGCCGGTTCAGATATGTATCGACCATCGCTGCCAATTCGGAACGGCTGCGGAGCAGACTTGTCATAGGAGAAAGCAAAGTCCCGCTCGGTGAAGTCAAGGTCGAACGACGTCATGTTGTAGTCGACCCGATACCGCCCCTCTTCGGTCAAAGCCTGATCGAAGCCATACGACACGATCGAACCCTGGTCGGTTAAAACTCGGCCCGGGACCTCAGCCCCAGACGGGTCAGTGACCGTCATTTTAAAATTGCTTATCGGCTCGCTAAAAGCTAAATCGAAAAACAGCACATCGCCGCCACTTGTCTGATTCACACCAGGTGAAGACTGCAACAAGTCAGTGTGGGCGGCGGCTGGAACCACCGGCACAAACAGTATCCCGATGAGCAGCACGAAAGACCAAACAAACGACCATCTGGCACAAAGCTCCCGTGTTGGCCGACGAATAAAACCCTGCTTCGCTGTGTCCATCGTTCACCACACTAGCGGACGTTCCCCACCACAACAGAGCTCAACAAGCTGCAGTTCGCGAACAATCACACATACGGCAAGGCTGCGAATTACACCAGAGCGGATCTGTCAACAGCTGGGCACGTCAAGAAATCAGAAAGCTGACTGCTGACCTGCGGTATGCCACATTGCCGCCATCAGACGACCACTACCCGACGACGTCAACAACAGGGTTCGCCGATCGGCATCCCCAAACCCCACTCCGGTAACTAACGGGTCATCCACCGGTGTGTGATACGAAGAACGATCAGCCGGAGAAACCGTCGTCACCCCACCATTACGACTAGTAGCTATATAAAGCCGATCACCTTCGTCAAGAACTAAGGCATTAAATAACGGACCGCCCTCAGGGTCAGCGACAATAGAACCCCGATGCTGCGGACCGAAATAGCCGGATATCTCCCCTTCGCGGAAAAGCGGCCACTGGTACAGACGCCCCTGAGCCGACTCAGCTACATAGAGAACATCACCAGCACAAGAAAGACCAACCCCGGTCGGAGCGTCTAAGGGATATACGACTTCCCGAATCTCAGATCCGTCCGGCTCGGCATAATACAAGCCCCCACGGTCTCGTTGCCGGCCCTTTGACTTCCCGGTATCAGTAAACCAGAAACCACCGCTACGGTCAAAAACCAAATCGCTCGGAGAGGAAAGCAAATGACCGTTCACTCGCTCATACAGCGTCTGCACTTCACGGGTAACAACGTTGACGCGCTGGATTGAACCATTTCGATATGACCGAGCGGCATCCCCGCGAACCACCATGCCGTTTACCTCATGCCAGCTTGACTCTCCCCCATTACAAACATAGACCCACCCGTCCGGGCCTACGGCCATACCGGCCGGGCTACCGCCACATTCTGCAACAACCTCAGTCGACCCGTCGATGGCGACGCGTGTAATCGTTCCTCGAGCCTGTTCGGTGACCAGAATAGAACCATCCCGATAGAACAAAACACCATAAGGGAACAAGAGCCCGGCAGCTATCTCAACAACCTCTGTATTGGTTTGAGTGAGCATGCCAGCTGCGTCGACTTTCTCTAGGACCGCTTGTATATGCCGAAAACCCTGTACATATACCCAACACTGTGAAGGCTAAAGCTTCTACCCCCATGTTACAACAATCTCGAAATAGACTCATGGGTGCGGTCACCGACAAAAGCTGTCCCGTTCTCTGATCGAGATCTACGCCAACCTTATGGGGCTCTCGGTGAGCCTTCAGCGGTTGTTGTAACCGGGTGGTGGCGCCAGTGCCGAGTCGGATCCGTCCTCGAAGTCCTCATCAAAGTCGTCGTCATCGTCTTCATCGAAGAGGTCTTCAAAATCGTCCTCGGCAACATCAAGTGATACGTCGTCGTCAATGAACGGATTTTTGTGTTGTTGTTCGACGATCTCGTCGTCGGCCTCATCCTTGACGGCCTTCAGACTAGCTCGACGTTCCTTGACCTCTCGGAGTTGACGATCAAGCGGACCTGACTCTTCTGAAGGGTTATGTTCCGCAGCAGGACGACGACGTTTCGGCCTATCAACCATAGGTTCAGGGTTAGGAATGTCGGCCAACGTCTTGCGACGAACCTTGGGTTTAGGTACCACAGGTTGAGAACTAGATTTCCGTGTTGCCGGTGGTGCCGTTTTGACTGGAACAGCCGGAGCGGCAGGTGCCGCCCAAACGCCGGCGTCAAGCTCGTCGGCGGAAATCAGGACTTCACGTGGTTTCGAACCGACCGACGGGCCGACCACGCCGCGCTCTTCTAACAGGTCCATGATTCGACCAGCACGGGCAAAACCGACACGAAGTTTCCGTTGCAGCATCGACGTCGACCCAAGTTGTGAACGAACGACTAGTTCCATTGCCTGTACCAGCAACTCGTCGTCGCCTTCGTCGCCGGTAGTGCCACCAGGAATTCCGACACCGGGCAGCGGTTTGTCTTCGCCTACAACTCGACTGTCGTATGCCACCTCAGGTGACTGTTCACGCCAATGTTCAGAAATGGTCGACACTTCATCTTCGGTGACCCAGGCGCCCTGGAACCGTACCGGCGTCGATGTCGTACCGTCGTTGATCAAACCGTCACCGCGGCCAACCAGACGTTCGGCGCCCGGCTGGTCAAGAATAACTCGGCTATCGGTAAGGCTCGATACAGCAAAGGCCAGACGGGCCGGGACGTTGGCTTTAATCAAACCGGTAATAACGTTTGTCGACGGCCGCTGAGTCGCTATCACCAGGTGAATACCGACCGCTCTTGCTTTTTGGGCGATACGACAGATCGACTCTTCAACATCACGGGCCGCCACCATCATCAAATCAGCCAGCTCGTCGAGGACGATAACGATGAACGACAGCTTCTCACGTTCGACCGTCTGGCCATCATGAGAAACACTCGGGTCGAGGCGACCTTCGTCGACTGCCTTGTTGTAGCCAGCCATGTCACGAACACCGACCTCGCTCAACAGGTCGTAGCGCCGTTCCATTTCGGTCACCGCCCAAGACAGCGCATTCGCCGCCTTCTTCGGGTCGGTAACAACTTCGGTCAACAGGTGCGGAAGTTTTTCGTACTGAGTCAGCTCAACCCGTTTTGGGTCGATCAAGATAAGCCGAACCTGATCCGGGGTGGACCGCATCAGGATCGAAGTCAGCATCGAGTTGATACAGCTCGACTTACCGGAACCGGTTTGACCAGCCACCAAAAGGTGAGGCATCTTGGCCAAGTTGATCATCACGGTCTTACCAGTGATGTCTCGTCCCAGCGTTACCTCGAGTGGATGGGTTGCGCTTACAGCTTCTTCCGAGATGAGCAGATCACCTACGGTAATAATCTGTCGGCGAACGTTAGGCACTTCAACACCGATCGCCTGTTTACCCGGTATCGGGGCAAGGATACGAACGTCGGGTGTCGCCATTGCGTAGGCTATATCTTTGTGAAGTGATGTGACCCGCTGAACTTTGACCCCAGGTCCCAGTTCCAGCTCGAAACGTGAAACGGTAGGCCCAACCACGACGCCGATCAGTCGGGTTTCTACCCCATGTTCGGCCAAAGCGTGCTCGAGTTGCCGCCCTGTAGCTTCGACGGAGGCGCGGTCGACGTCTTGGGTTTCTGTTCGGTCGAGAAGATCTAGCGAAGGTAGAGACCATTCACCATCTGGCGGTTGCGGCGCAGCCATGTGAATATCTGAAACGACGGCAACCTCAGGCACCTCGATGACCGGTTCGATTTCGTCTTCCCAACGATCGCCGGGTTCATCGTCATCGTCAACGTCGGAATTTTTGAGGTCGATGTAATGTTCGGCTGGTTCGTCCAGAACCACTTCGGTGTTGTCGTCGTCGAGATCTGGAATATCGTCGTCTTCGAACTCTGTGTCCTCATCTCGATCAACTAACTTCCGGAACCGGGAAGCGAGATCAGATTGTTTAGCCCCAGACCGTCCCCTACTTCGCGAACGACTCTTTGTACCTCCGACAGAAACACCTGAGAACCGGTCGACCCACGATCGAACTACCTCGCCCACCGACACGTCAGTGATGAGAATGGCAGCGACCGCCGCCATCAACAACGTCAAGATAACTTGCCCGAAGCTACCGGTGTAACGGTCGAGCGTTCCCCCGGTCAATACCCCAATCATGCCACCGGCCTGGCTCAGCTCGTCAACACCAGAGAAACGATGAGGACGACCGCCAAAGAAATCTAGAAAAGAGAACGCCGCAAAACCGGCCAGGGCGTACGAGACTAGCTCAACTCCAGAAACCGTCCGGCGCTTCTTGCGACGTCTCGACCTTGGACTCGGTCGATTGATCAGCATGTACGCGCCAAACCCGATCAGCAGAAGGGGCAGCAGATACCGCACGACTCCAACCAAATACCCTGAAAGGTCAGCCAGCGACCTTCCAACCACCCCAGTCGCTTGGGTGTAAAGGCCGAGGGCTAGCAAAATCCCGACCGCTATAAGCACAAGGGCTTGGATGTCGCGTCGTTGCTCTTCAGCTTGTTGACGCGCGCTTTTCTTCCGAGGAGCGGATTTTTTCCGGGTAGCAGGCTGCTTCCGGGTACGGTTCGAGTCTTGACTAGCCACAGTTACTACATACTAGTGGGTCAACTCTAAGATGTGTGAGAGAGTCCCCAGGCTCGCTTATTCGGAGGCGTCAACCACGACGGGAACGACCATCGGACGAAGTCTGGTCGTGTGATTTACGAATCTTCCCAATGTGCGTCGAGCGACCCGTGACAACTCATCGTGTTCGGTCACGCCTTTGTCGATCGCGGCTGCGACTGCGTCAGCAACTTCGACCGCTCCTTTGGATCGCAGTTTGTCGCCCTCTTCTCCGTCGACCCAACCGCGGCAAACGATCGTTGGCGGGCTCACCATCTGGACCCCACCGTCGATGTCTTCTAACGTCAGGATTACCGACACGAAGCCGTCTTGACCCAAAATCCTACGATCGGTTAAGACGCTCTGGGCGAGATCACCAACATGGCCATCAACATAGATGTATTCTGATGGGACAGAGTCACCTCGTTGTAGACCATTGTCATCGAGAATCAGACTGTCACCGTCTCGACAAAGCAGAATTTTGTCGGCGTCCACACCCATCTCTTCACCGATGCGGGCGTGGGCACTCATGTGTCGGAACTCGCCGTGGACGGGAACAAACCATTCGGGCTGCGTGATCGAGTGCATGATCTTCAACTCGTCGGCTTTAGCGTGGCCGGTAGCGTGCACATCAGCTATGCCAGAGTGGACGACTTCAGCGCCTCGTTGCAACAAGCCATCGATCACTCTTGAAACACTCGACTCGTTTCCTGGGATCGGATGAGACGACAACACCACGGTGTCGTTGCTTTTAACCGTCAACCATTTACTGTCGCCGGTGGCCATACGAGCCAACGCCGACATTGGTTCACCTTGAGATCCCGTCGAAATAACACACAGTTCTTCGTCAGCGATATCTTCGATATCTTCGATTTTGCGAAGCTTGCTGTCAGGAATATGGAGCAGCCCCATATCTCGAGCCAACCCGACGTTCTTATTCATTGACCGTCCGAGCGTGGCGACTGTTCGACCAGCCTCGATAGCGGCGTCAGCAATCTGTTGCACCCGGTGAATGTGGCTGGCGAAACAGGCCACGATCAACCGTCGATCTGCGTGTTCGTGGAAAAGCGTTCGGATCGACTTCCCGATCGACGTCTCTGATGACGAGAAGCCACTCTCTTCAGCGTTTGTCGAATCACAAAGCAACAACCGGATGCCTTCGTCTCGGGCCAAATGCCCCAGACCGGCTAAGTCGGTGAGGCGACCGTCAACCGGAGTCATGTCCAATTTGAAGTCACCGCTGTGCAAGATCACGCCTTGAGGAGTGTGAAAAGCGGTGGCATAGCCGTTGGGGACCGAGTGAGTAACTGGGAAAAATTCGAGGCTGAACGGGCCTATTTTTATTCGTTCGTTGTCAGCTACCTCGACGAACTCGGCTTGGGAAAGTAAACCGCGTTCTTCAATTCGGTTTCTGGCTAAACCGATCGTCAACGCTGACCCGATCACCTTCAGAGGCATTTCGGCCAACAGGAAACTCAACGCACCGATGTGGTCTTCGTGGCCGTGTGTAGCGACCACACCGATCACGCGGTGGGCGTTTTCTCGCAGATACGAAAAATCAGGTAGTACCAGGTCCACACCTGCCATGTCGGAATCGGGGAACATAAGTCCACAGTCGATCAACATGATTTTGTCTTCTACTTCGATCGCTGCGCAGTTGCGACCGATCTCACCTAGCCCGCCTAGGAAGACAACTTTTACTGGTGAAGCCACTAGTTTCTACTCCGTTCAATTTCATTCAGAACCGTCTGGGCCCGAGATGTCAGATCTTCGGGGGCTGGGGATAGAGGTGGCCGACATGGACCAACTTCGACACCCATCAAATTCAACAGAGCTTTCGTCGGAAGCGGGTTTGGAGCATCGTCTGACGACTCGAAGTCGTATGACGACAGCATTAGCTGGTTCAGCTCAATCGCTTTTGTGACGTCACCGGAAGAAAAAGCTTCGATCATGGCTGCCATTTCGGAACCCACCCAATGGGTCGCCACCCCGACAACGCCGACCGCGCCAACGGCTAGAAGCGGCAACGTCAAACTGTCGTCCCCTGAGTAAACCTCGAAACCGGCTGACGCCTGGGCAATAACGTGGGAAGTCTCGGCCGGTGAGCCGGCAGCGTCTTTAAGCGACGTGATATTGTCGATCTGCGCCAATTCAAGAATCGTAGACGTTTCCAACTTGCGTCCCGTTCGAAACGGAATGTCGTACAACATGATCGGAAGGTCGGTGGAACCGGCAACGGCGGCGAAATGGTTGTATAGGCCACGCTGAGCTGGCCGGTTGTAGTACGGGGTGACGCTCAAGATCGCGTCGGCACCGGCGTCGGTCGCCTTACTCGTCAACTCGATCGCGGCGGCAGTGTCGTTACTGCCCGCACCCGCAACAATAGTTGCATCGGGTACCGCTTCGGCGACAGCCCTAATCAGGTCAATTTGTTCACCATGGGTAAGGGTTGGAGATTCGCCGGTGGTACCGGCGAGAACAAGTCCGCTGTTGCCGTTCGACACCAGGTGGGTCGCCAGCGTTTGCGCTGCGTCGAGGTCGAGCTTTCCGTCGGAAGTAAATGGGGTAACCATCGCTGTCAGAACGGGACCAAATTGAGCCATCAGTTTCCTACCTGGGGGATCTAGAGCTTTCTCGGATCACCAGCCTAGCCCACGGCAGCTTCACTCAGGGTCGTGTTCGCCTTCTGAGCACTTGTTCGAGCAATGCGTCGGACAAGCGCAACATAAAAGGCGGCGCCTAATACTGCAAAAATGAACCACTGTACCGCGTAGCTGAGATGGCTTCCTTCGCTCAACGGTGGAAGAGCCAGCGGTGTCGGGAAGGAACTGACGTCGCTTTCGAGTTCGGACTCGGGATCTAGGGCATCGGCGTTGAGTTGAACGTAAACTGCGGCGACGTCACCGTCAACCCGATCTTCGATAGTCGCGACGTTAAATCTGGGAAGTCGCTCAGCCGTTAGCTGACCGTCGGCGGCCCCAAATACGCCCTCTTTGGTTTGACTAAGACGAATCCAGCCCGCAACCGTTATCTCCTCTTCAGGCGGTGGTTTTAGCTGGTCAACGGCGGCTAGAGGCACAAACCCGCGGTTGACGAGCAGCCTCGTGCCGTCGGAGAGTTCAACTAGCCCAACAACGTGGTCACCGGCAGAGCCATCTTTGCTTTGACTTCCGATTCGCACAACGTCACCGTCGATAAATCGACCTGTATCAGCTATGCGCCGAAATTCGAGCTCGTCGATAGGTTCTTCAAGTAACTCTTGCAACATCGCAGGCGGTTCGTCAGTCCGGTCGATAATCGTCTCGTTCTGCGCTTTACGAAGACCCAAACGATCGAGTTGCCAGAAACCCAGAAAGATAAACAGTGCTATAACAGAAGCGGCGAAAATATGGGAAAACAGCCAGAACGGCCGTTTCATGAAACTCCAGTTACGCATCTGTATCGACGATAGCTAGGTATTTTCTTTGTTGCGGCATCGGCCCGGTCTCGTACATGAACTCGACTAAATAATCTCGACCCACACCGGACCGTCACCAACGGCGACTGACCCAACGCTCGTCAGCATCCCGTCTTCACCAACCTGGTAGCTTTCGACCTGGCCTGAATCTTGCCCGGCAACGACAAGGAACTTCCCGTCAGGACTCATACCAAAGTCACGAGGCCTTGTTTGGGTCTCGATAGTTCCCAGCGATGTGATGCTGCCATCCTGGCCGACACTAAACATAGCAATGGAGTCGTGGCCTCGGTTTGAGGCGTAGATGTATCGCCCATCGGGCGTGATATGAATGTCTGCTCCGGTGTTACCTTCTGGGTCGAAACCCTCGGGAATCGTGGACACCGTATTGTTGACGGTCAAGTTGCCGTCGGGTTGCACGACAAAACTGGTTACCGAGTCACCCTGTTCGTTGACCACGAACACAAACCGACCGTCGGGGCTAAGAGTAAGATGTCGGGGACCTGGGCCAAGATCGACCACGCTGCTTTGCTGCGTCAAGGCACCTGTTTCATCGATGCTGTAGATTCCGACCGAATCGGCATTCCGGTGAGGAACATAGGCTCGGGTACCATCGTCGTTGACCACAATTGCGTGGGGTTCAATATCCCAGGCGTCTACTTGAGCCTGCGGGTATGCGTCTGGATCGTCACCGACCGCATACGTTCGCACTTCGTCCTCACCGAAAAAGGCAACCGCCAACAATCGGTCTTGGGTCGCCAGGTCAAGGTAGACGGGTTCGCCATCCACCGGTGTTGTACCAAGCAGACTCGGCGCTCCTGAGTCGTCGAGCGAAACGGTCGAGATAGCGTTACCGGTACCGACGTAGAGCCTAGAAGCGCTTTCGGAGTAAGTCATGGCCCCAGCGGCCCCCGGGAGGCTCAGCGACAGGTCATCGCGTGCGGTTAATGTACCGTCTACGGCGAGTTCCAGCACAACGACTTTCTGGTCCTTTCCTACGCTGACGTATACCAACGCTGGTTGAGGGGGCAAACTTGTAGTTTCTGTCGCCGCCGGCTGTTGAGGGCTACTGGTTTCTGCGTCGACGGATTCGACTGAGACCCCACTGGACGAACATGCGGCCGCCAACAAACTCGTCACGACCAATGTCGCCGCTTTCCACCGAATTGGTTTACCGAACACACTTGCCTCCGCAGTACCTCTAAATCACAACCTTCAACAGGGTACCGTTCATGGCTGGCCAATCCAGAACGGCTATCAGTGACAAACCTGCCGCCGTTGTCTTGTGCGTTAACCCGACCGGGTCTGGCCACCCGCAGATAGGACACCGGCTAGGGTTTCGGCTACCGCCGTCAAGGTTTCGGGGTGCGACGAAGCGGTAGTTATTCGAACACCGGGTTCTGACACGATGCGATATCGGGCTCCGGCTCGAATCGCATATCCGTGGCGCTGCATTCCAGCCACCACCGTGGCTTCGTCATCCACGGGAACCCAAACATTGAGCCCGGATCGCCCCGTAGCCTCGATACCGAACTCTGAAAGAGATGCCGTTAACGCCTGTCGACGGGTCTGATATTGATCGGCGACGTCTGAAAACATCGAATCGATTTCGGGAGCTGATACCAGCCCGACCACGACCCGTTGGAGAATGTGACTGACCCAGCCTGCCCCTAACGCTTGACGACCCATAACTCGGTCGATCGTCGTAACGTCGCCGACGAGCCCGGCTACTCTAAGGTCGGGGCCTAGGGATTTCGCCGCCGACCGGACTACCGCCCAGCGGGCAGTCGCTTCGGAGACCACCGAAAAATAGTCAACCCCAGCGACGTGAGCGGCATGATCATCTTCGATCACCAGCATCGATGGATGGCGCTCGACAATTGCTGTTAGCTCTTCTGCTCGTTGTTTTGTAAACGCGGCGCCGGTTGGGTTATGGGCACGAGGAGTGACGATAAGGGCATCGAGACCGACAGACGTCGCGTCTAGCAGCGACTCCGGGGTTATCCCTTCGGAGTCGATCTGGAGCGGCACTGGCTGCAGACGGGCTGCTCGCAGTAAATCGAATATTGACGCATAGCCGGGGTCCTCAACTCCAACCTTGTCTCCAGGTCGGGTCCTCGCAGCCAAAATCCGTTCGATGCCGTCCAGCGATCCACTAGCAAGGCCGATTCCCCCAATCGGTATTTCGTCGTTTTCGAACCATTGAACAAACCAGTCAGACAGCTCGGGCAGAATCTGTGGGGCCCCATACATCGCGCTGTGCGATCCGACCATCGAAAGTGACGCCGTCAGGTCGGGTAAAAGCCTGCTGTCGGGGTTTCCTGTTGCCAAATCTTGCAGGCCTGCTGAAACGTGGTCGCTTACTGGACGACGTATGGGCGGTGCGCCCGCCACGAACGTACCTTTCCGCCCAGCGCCACGGACTAACCCCCGGTCGGCCAGGGTCCGGTACACCGAAGCGACTGTATTCGGAGCGAGATTCCGCGACTCGGCCAGTTCACGAACCGCTGGCAGACGGTCGCCGGCTGTTAGATCGCCAACACGGATTTGTTGTTCGATTTCTTTTGCTAGCTCAGAAGCTTTAGACATGACGGGTTGGCTTGCTTGAACCTGGCGGAATACCAACGCCTTCGAATACTCGTTTGCCAAACATCACAACTCCCCTTACAGTCGAAACTATCAATACAAAATACTTATTGTATCAATACAAATAGAAAGTGGGCGTTGGCGTGAACGAACATACCCCCAGCGAAATTCAACCAAGCAACCAGACCACGTTGAAACGACACCCTGAACGAGGACACTTTGACCGTGCACTCATAAACTCAATCCTGGACGAAGCGATCGTAAGCCACGTCGGCATCACGGCTAACGACGGCAGTGCGGTTGTCATCCCAACCCTGCATGTCAGACGAGGCGACGAGCTACTACTGCACGGTTCAGCCGCCAGCCGCCTGCTACGTTCAGCACAAGCATCACAGATTTGTGTAACGATCACCATCGTCGACGGACTGGTACTCGCCCAAACAGCATTCCACCACTCGCTCAACTATCGTTCAGTAGTCATCTTCGGCACGCCCAAAAAAGTAACAGACCTACAAGAAGCCGACGCCGCCCTCAACTACTTCGTGGACGGACTCATACCCGGCCGGATGGCCGACATGCGACCCAACACCGAGAAAGAGATTCGGGCCACGACCGTGCTCTCCCTTCCCATCTCCGAAGCATCAGCAAAGGTACGCACCGGACCACCCTCACATGACCCGAACGAAGAAACATCCGAAACTTGGACTGGCGTTATTCCCATCACAACCCGATACGGCCACCCCAAGACAAGTAATCATTCGAACTCCCATCTCCTACCTGACTACGCCTCTAACTACGAAAGGCCCACACCATGAAACGAATAGGCATCTTTATCTTCGACGACTGTGACCTGCTCGACGTTGGCGGGCCATACGAAGTCTTCCTCACCGCAGACCGACTTTCCCAACGAGAAGGAGGCGGCAAAATCTTTGAAGTAACGACTGTTTCGACGAACGGTCAAACCGTTTCGAGTTTCGGAGGAATGGGACTAACCCCACACCAAGCACTGTCGGACGACCACGGATTCGACGTTGTTGTTATTCCGGGAGCGATCAATATCGACGACGTTGCCAGCCGACAAGACATTCAGCACGCAGTCGAAACCTTGTGCCGCACCCCGACAATAGTTTCATCAGTGTGCACCGGGGCATTCCTACTAGGCGACCTCGGCTTCCTGAACAACCTGGCCTGGACTACCCATTTCGAAGACGTCGACGATCTAGGTAAGCGAATCAACTCAAGTGATGGCCACAAGCTAGTTCGCTGGGTCGACACTGGACGGGTTGTGACCGCCGGTGGTTTGAGTTCAGGCATCGCTATGGCACTCCACCTGGTGAGCCGCCTAGCAGGCCTCGATCTTGCGACCGCTACCGCCAACCAGCTTGAGTACGCGTGGCATCCAACCACGCATGACCACTAGGTCGATGTTCCCCGTTCGTCACAATCTCGTCTCAAGTATGCAACACTACATAGCAGATGGTTAGAGACTTCGAATGCAGACAGATTCGAAACACCGGTTTGTGTGGACACTAACTCTTGAGGTGAGAATGATGCAAAGCAGCCCGGACCGCCCCAAAAACGATGCTGAACAGCTGGACCTAACCGACGACGATGAAACCCTAGACCAAACTCGTCACGACCCTACAGACCCGATAAACCCAACTCAGCGATCTGCGGGATACCCGGCGTCACCTCTCGCACAAGATTGGACACAACACCAAAGATCGCATGATCCCTCAAGACTTCGTCGGCCTACAACCTTCCACCGAAACTGGATCGTTGCGGTCCTTGCCATCGGGGTCCTGGCCGACATTACCTTGCGGAACCCGCCATGGAACAATATCGGTGGAACGGTTCTGGTCGCAGCAACCGGCATCGGACTTCTGCTTTCAGGCTGGATGCAGACACGAACCTCACGTTTGTTGACCGTAGGCGCAATGACGTTCGGCTTGTTTCTGTCGTTACGAACAGACCCTCTGCTAATCGCCCTAAACCTGTTCGCATCAGCAGCTCTACTTTTCTTAGCCGCCGCATATGGACGCAGGACAAGAGATGTCCATGGCCACGATTTCTGGGATTTTGGCCCAACAGCGTTACTAAACGACTCTCTTGAACCAATAGTGAGAGTATTCGCAGGAATCGAAGAACTAGTCGACGAAATTCGTGTACGAGCAGCCTCACGCAACCGTGACACCAAGAACCGTGACCAGATCCGCTCAGTAGCTGTGGGGGCCGCCATCACAGTGCCATTACTGCTGATCCTCGGATCGTTACTGGCGTCGGCTGATCCAATATTCGCCTCCTTCTTCACGTTCGATTTGCCTAATCCAGGCAATTTCTTTGTCCACCCGTTCTTACTGGCTATCGGGGCGATTGTCATGGCCCTGCTGCTTCGTATAGCGTCCCGGAAACTCCCCCATCCCGAAACCCACGTCCCGACCTTCGGGTGGGTAGAGGCATCAGTTATTTTGGGTGGACTGGTCTCGCTGTTTGCGCTGTTCACCTTTTCGCAGTTTCTCGCCTTCTCCGAAACAGGCGACGAAGCACTCGCAGAAATCGGGCTTCGTTACAAGCAGTACGCCCGTCAAGGTTTCTTTCAACTGCTGGTCGTTGCGACCTTAACGCTGGGAACGATCACGACACTTCATTCGGTAACCCGCACCCAGTACAAAGGAGCGACAACCCTTCGCTACCTTTCAGCCATTGCGGTAGGGCAAACATTGTTTATCGTGCTGGTGGCTTATGAACGGCTACAACGGTACGTTACCGATGACGGACTGACCCCGCTGCGGTTCTACAGCCTAGTTTTCTCGCTTCTCGTCGGAGCTGCCTTCATCGCTACCGGTGTTCGAGTAATGGGTCTGGCTCCTACCAAAAAATGGCTTACCCCGGTACTAGTTGTGCTTGGGTTCGCGACGTTAGCTGGCCTCAACTTGGCCAACCCCGAACGTATCATCGCCCAACACAATATCGACCGGGACGAAGTCTCCATCCTTTTCCACATGGAGAAACAGACTGGAGACGGTGACGCAACTACGGCCACCAATCTCGACCAGCTTAGTGAACCCCTCCGCTCGGATGTTAAAGATCGGCTCTGTCTGCGATGGACCGAACCGGAAGGTTCAGGAATTCTCGATTGGAATTACGGCCAGTCCCAGTCCGACAATGAACTCGAACGACTGTGCGACCGGTAGCGACAACATGGAACGTAGGTCTATCTACGACCGAGCGTTTGTCATCTTGGTCCGAAAAGATGCCCGATAGGCGGTTGGGGTAACCCCAACCGCTCGTCTAAAGTGTTGCCTCAGATTGGCGGAGGTGCCAAAGCCACACCGCTGAGCTACTGTTTCTACCGTGTCATCCGACGATTCGAGAAGCGCCCGTGCCGCCGCCGTACGCCGAGCGATCACCCACTGTTGTGGGCGTTTGCTGAGTCTGGTTTTTGAACCAACGATGGAAGCTCGTGGTTGACATGGCTGCCCGCTCAGCTAGGAGAGAAACCGGTAACGCCTCATGCAGGTGTTCTAGGACAAATTCTTCTAGCGCGGCAACCGATGGCGTACTGCCGGACGCCAAGGTTGGAGGGTCAACGAACTGCCGCTGGTCCCCATGCCGGTGAGCGGCGAACACCAACCGACGAGCGACGATATTGACCGCATCTTCGCCGTGGTCAAGCCGTACCAGGTGAAGCGCTAAATCGAGCGAAGCCGCACTACCTGCTGCGGTGAAGACCGGGTCATCGTCTACATACAGAACATCTGGTTTGACATTTACCCGGGGGAAACGCCTCGTCAAACGCTCAACGTATTGCCAATGGGTCGTAGCTCGCTTTCCGTCTAACAAACCAGCTTCGGCTAGCACCAACGACCCACTGCAGAATGAGACAATCCGAGCGCCGTTGGAGGCAGCTGATTGCAGAAGTTCCAGGATCTCAGGTGGACTTGGACGGTCAGGGGTTGGATGACAAGGCACAATCACCGTATCCATCGTGGCGAGGGCTGCGAGTGGGGCCGAAGGCGTCAGCGTGAAGAAACCTTGCCTCATTTCGACCGGCCCCCGACCACAGGTTTCTAGGTGGTAGGGGCGCCCTGGTAGCTCTGGCCGATCGAGACCGAATATTTCGGTTGCCACCCCCATCTCAAACGGGTTCGTGTGTTCCGAAACCAGTACACCGACGGCATGCGGCTGTAGGTAGGATCCTTTCGACATTATGCATTTATACCATCATAGTGTACGAGTTGGCGATGGTTAGATGGTTCCATGACCGACAGAATCGATAGTGAAGAAAGGTCATCCCCACCTTCTTTGCCGCCCGCAGCCCAACCTGACGACAAAGACTGGACCTGGGTTTTAGAAAGGCCATGTCGCGATTGTGGACTGGACGCCAGCACAGTCTCGACAGCCGAAGTGGCGAGATTAAACCGGCGATGCGCTGAAACCTGGTTTGAGCTACTCAACACCCACCCTGAGGTAAACCAACGGCCACAATCCGACGTATGGAGCCCACTCGAATATGGCTGCCACGTTCGTGACGTGTTCAAACTATTCACCCACAGACTCGACCTCCTACTACGTCAAAACCACCCGGAGTTTGAAGACTGGAACCCGAACATAACGGCGACCGAACTACGATACGACCTAGCGGACCCGGCCGTGGTAGCCCAAGAAGTGCTCGATGCCGGCATTGCTCTCAGCAAGCGCTTCGCGTCTGTACAACCCCACCAACAACAACGTACGGGGCAACGTTCAGATGGAGCCCGATTTACCGTCGCCACATTCGCCCGCTACGAAATTCATGACCCGATACATCACCTGTGGGACATAGGCGTCAACCCAACAACCCTCTATTCACCGACGAATTCGTAGGCCTCTTCAAATAGGCGTTGCCAAAGCTCGAAGTCGCGCTGTTCAACTACCACCCACTCTTTGAATCGGCGACCGGCAGGAGCAAACGGGCCACCCACATCAGATTCGATTAATTCATCGACCCTGTCCTTGGACAGCTTTGCTACCAGGTCACCGGTTCGGCGGTCAAGGCTGGCAAAAAACTTGCCATCACGCCGCAAACAGGGGTACCCCATCATCGTCGATCGATCGGCCCCACGTTCAAGAAAGACCTCGGCGACTTCCCAAAAAAGTTCGTCATCAATTTCTACATCAGCCAAGCTGTAATGCTAGCCTCGATCGACCGGGTAGTCGAGCGCGACCCAAGCCGCCACAACAAGCCCTGGTAGCGACCACTATGCTAAGCGTGGTGACATTACAGAGCCTAGGAAATTCGTAGATGATACTTCAGCGCAACGTGGCGCCACCCAAAATCGTGAGTCGCATAGTGATCGGCCTGGTCATTTTTTTCTTCGTCGCCGCGCTGGCCGGCGACCTGCTCTTAGCCGACTTTGTCGACAAACGGCCTTTAGCCCTCATCGCGTTGAGCGCCCGTAACCGAAACCTTCTTCTCGTCACCGAGCAACTTAGTGCCGTCAGCTACTACACGGTTGGGTTCATTCGACTCATAGCGGCTGATCCGCTGTTTTTCCTTCTTGGCTACTGGTACGGAGACAAAGCAATCGCGTGGATCGAGCGGCGAAGCCGAACCTATGGGCCTCTTGTCCGAGACGGCGAATCTTGGTTTCGTAAAGGAGCCTATTTCTTTATATTCGCAGCACCGAATCAGTATGTTTGTGCTCTTGCCGGAGCGACCGGAATCAAACTCAAGACGTTCTTTGCGTTGAATATTTCTGGGACGATCGCCCGACTGGTCATTATCTGGTATCTGGGCAAAACAATCGAGCCGTGGGTCAGCGGGACCGTCGATTTCATCGGCCGCTACCGCATCTGGGTGTTCGGATTCATGCTACTCGGAGTCCTTTGGACTGTGTTCGGCGAATTCCGAGGTGACAACAGTGAAATCAAATCACTCGTCGACCTCAGCAACGAAGACGACGAGACCAAACCGACTACCGATGCCGATACCACAGCTATTGACGCAGAGCAGTAAGCCGCGTAGTTAACAGAGTGGGCGGGCGAATCGAGCTAGAACTCTTTTGGGCGAAGCCGGTTTACGACCGAGGCTACAACCCCAGCTGGCTGCTGACCTGAGGCAACCGCGTCGACCGTCATTTCGACCTCGGCTTTCACCCGTCGGACCGTAGAACGATGGGTTAATCGAGCAACGGTGAAACCTGCGATAACCGAAACTGGTAGCCCTATAAGCCCGACCGGGGTGAAGATTAAAACAATACTGGCGAACCCGGCGGCACCAGCCGTAGTCACTGCACCTGCAGCCACCGACTTCGCCCGTTGATCTGACACATCAGCGACCACTGACAGCCCGGTATTGTTCGAACCTACAGATACGACCGCGGCCCGCACCTCTCGAGAGGTACTCAGACCCTGCTCACCGCGAGCTTTACGGACAGTGTTAGAAACACGCCCGACTGCCCCTCGGCGACGGTGACCAACCACGAGACCCTCAGCGGTAGTTCTGGTTCGTAACCCATGCCCCCGCTCAAGCCAAGAATACAGCCGCTGTTTAGCGTTTTCTTCTTCGAACCCGCAGCGATGACTGGCCGAAACGAACCTCGCCCCTAGAACCCGTTCGGCGAGCGATGAGTCTTGGTTGACGCCGGCAGAATGTTCAGCCAACGCTTGAGCTAAAGCAGCTTGAGGGATACCGAGCTCATCCGCGATTTCTTGAACAGCCTCTCTCGGAAGGTTCGATAACGATACCGGTTCGACGGGTCCGCCAGCTGTCTCGTCCACGTCCGCTAGCTCTAAAGCGCGTCGGATTACAAGCTGATAGTCAGATTGAGCTTCTGAACGTCCCACACTTCCCAAACCTAACGCCATCTAGAGCAGTCGTCTACAAAATGACTATCGCATAGATACCCAACGATCACATAATCGACGCGCCTTGGTTTGCGGAACCTAAATCAGGTTGCAGCTATCGACCTTTGGCGCAACGTCATGCTGCTCAGACAGTATCTTTAACGTGCCGTCTGGATTGACCTGCGCAATATAGTTACTGCCGATGACGTGTTGGGTTTCCGGGTCAACTTTTATGGTTCCACCTGGCGCTTCAAACGTCACCGAACCGAGTTTCGGTTTCCACACCTCAGGATCGGTTGACCCGTCAGCTGCCTCGATTGCCCCTTTGAACAAATACACGGCACTGTAGGCACCTTCACCAATACCGTTCACGAGGCTTTCCTCACCGTAGGCGGTTCGATAGTCAGCAAGAAATTTCTTGTTGTTTTCGTTGTCGACTGCCATGAAATACGATTGCGAGGTAATTGCACCAACACCGGTTCCCGGGCTCAACGAAGCTATGACTTCGTCCATTGATATGGCAGCGATCTGAGCGCTTGCCCCGAACTGCTGGTATTGCTTAAGAAATGTATTGATATCGGCGCCCGCTAGAGACACCCAACAAATATCTGGATTGACTTCCTCCAACTCTTGCAAGAACGGACCGAAGTCGGTAGTTCCAAACGGGTAGTATGTGGCTGAATGCACCGATCCGCCGACATCGTCAACCAAGCGTTCTAAGACCTCGGTGGTCCCGCGTGGCCAAATATAGTCTGACCCAACAATCATGTAGCTTGTGCCGACGTTCTCCGTCAGGTACGGGATCAAAGGCTCCATCTGCTGATTCGGAACCTGTCCAGTACTGATCAGGTTACTGTCGCAGGCAACCGCACCAGCGGCCGCGCCTTCATAGAACGTCGTGTACAGGTATGGAACGTTTTCGGCTGGCAGCACGGTCAAGGCCGCTTCACGCGTCAGACTTGTTATTCCGCCCACGATGGCAACAACTTCGTCTTCCAACGCAAGTTTCGTCGCTTTTTCGATGGTCTGGGTCGAGTCGCTGCCGTCATCTTCCTCGATGACCTGAATCTCTCTACCGGCGATACCTCCGGCACTGTTAATCTGATTCACTGCAAGGTTGAAACAGTTGAACTGGATCTCTCCTTGAGTGGCGAGTGTGCCGGTGAAGTCGCTGAGGAAACCAAGCTTTATCGGACCGTCAGAGCTTCCCGCGGCAGCAGGTTTGCCACTCCCGTTGGTGACTGATGAGTCAGACGAACAGGCTGCGAGCGCAGGAGCGAGAGCGGCAGCCGCCGCTAGTCCTAGGCCAGCGCGAAGTATCGATCGTCGTCCCAGGCTGGGGGCGGCCGCCGTCTTCGGTGAATTGTTACTTGCCGACATACGTTCTTACCGTTCCGAGATGCACGAGACATCTGGTAGCGAGAGGTGTTCATGGTTATTTCGCCACCTTTTCGGCACAACTTAAACAAATCAGCAAACACACTTTTAGCTCCTGATTTCTAATCCTCGGTTGGAGAAAGTTCGGACGAAATACTCGTTACTGGAGACTTTGGCCGCTCATCGACAACAAGGTTAAAAAGATCCGGTCGTGCGTAGTGGCCGACAACATCAAAATCGAACTTTGCCTTTACCACTTGATCGATATCGAGTGTGGCCACCAACATAGTCTCTTCACCAAAATGCGGGCCCGCAACGATCTGCCCCATCGGGTTCACAATCAGGCTTCCCCCACGCATCAAGACGTCCTCTTCACTGTCGGAAATTTTGTTAGCCATCGTTGGAAAAAATTCGCGCCGTTCTAAGTATTGACAAGCTGACAGCACAAAGCACCTGCCTTCGAGAGCGATGTGTTGCATCGAGGCTGCCCAGGTATCTCGGTCATCGGCTGTCGGTGCACAATACAACGTAACCCCTTTGCCGTACATCACTGTTCGGAGCAGCGGCATATAGTTCTCCCAACAAATAACTGCCCCTAGTTTGCCCCAAGGAGTGTCGATCACGGGCATGGTAGACGCATCACCAAATCCCCAGCAAAGCCTCTCGGCCCCAGTCGGCATCGTCTTTCGATGTTTGCCAAGCAGCTCACCGGACGGCCCGAAATAGAGGACCGAACAGTAGAGCGTGCCGCCTTCGTTTTCGACTACCCCAATCACGAGGTAAAGCTCCGAATCTTTTGCCGCTTGACCTAGAGTCGAAGTTTCAGGTCCAGGCACAGCAATAGATTGGCTCCAATAGTCAGCGTACTCTTGACGCCCTTTAGAGGTCCGTGCGCCGACAAAAATATCGAAGTTCGCACCCTTGGGGTAACCACCGATAAAGGCTTCAGGAAATACGGCCAACGAGACGTCTTGTCGGCCGCATTCAGCGATGAGTTCGGTAGCTTTGTCTAAGGTGGCAGCGGTTCCGCCCCCAAGGGAAGAGGCTTGAACCACTGCCACCTTAAGCTCATTTGTCGACATGTATTGTCTCCTAGTCCAGTCGGATTTTCTGTGTTCCTATTTACGCGTTCAGGCGTTCTTTAGCCATCGGTGAGAGTTCAAACCCTCCGACGATGGTTTCGTAAGCTCGACCTACCCGCAGGACGGTTCTTTCGTCCCATTGTTTTCCTACAATCGACATTCCGACCGGGAGACCCTCACCTTGCGCGACCGGTATTGTTAGGTCAGGGTGTCCGGTCACGTTTGTTACTTGCGTGTTCGGCATCATGTCCCAAGCTCGGGCCACATATTCTTCTATCGGCGCATCACTCGAAGGAATTTTCTTTGCCCGATACGGCAAAGTCGGGTAACACAACACGTCATATTCGGTCAACGCAGCATCGAGGGCGGCGTTGATTCTTGGGCGTACGTTAGACGCTTTGGCGTAAGCTGACCCACCGGTTTGTTCGATGGTGTACTCGGCGCACAGAATCGCTGTTTTTAAGGTTTTAGAAACATGTCGGGCGTTGGTTTTCCAACCCGTATTCGAGTGCTCAATCTGCTCGGGGTCATAGAGGCCTCGGTAGTTCATGCCGTAACCGTTTCCTCGAATCATCTGCCACACCCCTCCTTCGGTCCCTAGTACACGCCATACATGTTCGGCGTCTCGATGGAGCGGAATGGAGATTGTCGAGACTTCTGCTCCTAGGTCTTTAAACCGGTGAGCGGCCGCCATGACCATGTCATCGACGTCTTGTTCGCTTCGACCTTCCCATCCGAACCCTTCGGCGACGATGCCGATTCGGAGCCCGCCAATACCGTCATTGAGTCCCGCTGAGTAGTCAACGCCGGACGGAGCATCGGTTTGGCGAGGGTCGTGTCCGTCAGGACCTGCGATAGCGGTTAGAAACGTTGCAAGATCTGAGATATTGCGGGCGATCGGACCCAGATGGTCGATGGTCCATTCGATCGGATAGGCACCGGTGTAGGGTACGAGACCGAAGGTAGGTTTCAGACCGCAGATGCCGTTGAACGCTGACGGCATCCGAATCGAGCCGCCTTGGTCACCGGCGGTAGCCATATCCACTTCGCCCGACGCAACCAATGCGCCGCTTCCTCCTGAAGAGCCACCAGCGGTTCGCGTCAGGTCCCAGGGGTTACGTACCGGACCAGTTGCCGCAGTATGGCTGGCCCCCGACAGACAAAGGTCTTCACAAACCGATTTACCTTTGATTTCGCCTCCGGCTGCCAGTATCCGTTTGACTATGGTCGCGTCAACCGCGGGAACATAGCCTTCAACGATTCGCGAGCCGTTCATCATTGGCACGCCGGCTACCGCGGTGTTGTCTTTGACCGCAAAGGTGCTCCCGGCCAATGGGCCGAAGCTCTGCTCTTTGATCGAACATTGCCGGTACCAGGCACCCAACGCATTGTCTTGTCCGTCAGGTTCACGACTCGTTCGTTGTGGAGTTACCGGTTGTTGTTCGGCGTAGAGCTCATCGACTCGGCCGTATGAATCGAGGGCGTCGTCTACCAATTGTCTGTAGATGCCAATGTCGTTTGAGGCGATGTCTAACCGCCATCTATCTGCTATCTGTTTAAGTTCTTCATCATCTGGTGTTTGGATACTCATAATCTGTCCCTTTGTCCAACCGACACGTCGGTGCTGTGAAATACGAATGCCGTCGTCCGACGGCTCGCTTTTGGCTGAGATAAGTGAGCTAATCTGTAGTGCATTAGACGCCCAATAGTTGCCCAACTAGGCTCTCGTCTTGTTTGAGGTCTTCGGCACTGCAGGCGTGCACGACTGTGCCATTGTCGATAAACACACATCGTTCGGCGAAACGCAAAGCGGCGTCTATGTTCTGTTCGATCAGCAGTACAGCAAGCCCGGTATCTACTGCCAGCGACTTAAGACGGTCGGCTATCGAAGCAACTAGGTTTGGCTGAATACCTTCGGAAGGTTCGTCCAATATGAGAACCGACGGTTTACCAACTAAGGCTCGCCCAATCGAAAGTTGTTGTTGCTCTCCTCCCGACAACGTCCCAGCGGCCTGGTTTCTACGCTCGCCGAGAACAGGAAAATAGTCGAAGATTTCGTCAGCTATCGAGTTGGTTCTCGGTCTTGTACCATACAGACCCATCCGCAAATTTTCTTCCACCGTCAACTTGGGGAACAAGCCCCGGCCTTGAGGGACGTAGCCGATACCGTCCCAAGTCCGTCGATACGGAGGCCAATCGTTAATGGTGTTGGATTCCAGCGACAACGAACCGGACCAGAGCGGAAGCAACCCTACGACAGTCTTCGCCAAGGTGGTCTTTCCCATCCCGTTTCGTCCGAGCAACACGACGCGTTCGCCTGCGCCGACAGAAAAACTCACCTCGTCGAGGACTTTTATTTTGCCGTACCCGGACACAACGTTTTCGATGTTAAGCATCGGCGTCTCGTCCCAGGTATACATCGCGCACAATGTGGTCGGCTTCTATTTCTTCCATGGTTCCCTGTTTCAGCAGACGGCCTTGGTGGAGAACGGTGACGTCACCACCAAGTTCACGTATGAATCTCATGTCATGTTCAATCACGATGGTTTTGCAGAACTCCGATATGGTCCGAATGAGGCCTGCAGTGTGGTCGGATTCTTCAGGTCCAAGCCCGGCGGCTGGTTCGTCCAGTAACAAAAATCGCGGGTGAGCTAGGAACGCCATGCCGATTTCCAGCCACTGACGCTCTCCATGTGACAGCTCGGCGGCCAAGGTTTTCATCTTTGAAGACAGTCCGAGTTTCTCTGCTACGTCGCCTGTACTCCAGCGAATGTCTTTGGCCGAACCAGCAGTTTCTATCCGCGGAGACTGTGCGGCCACCTTAAGATTGTTGCCGACACTTAGATTGTGGAAGACCGTGGGAACTTGAAATTTTCGTACAACACCCGCTCGAGCGATCTCAATCGGAGAGTGGCCAGTCATGTCTTTCCCGTTGAGTAAAAGACTTCCCGACACTGGCTTTACGATGCCACTGAAGGTGTTAAATACGGTGGTCTTGCCCGCCCCATTCGGTCCGATTAGTGAACTGATCGGAGAATGCCCGAATCGAAGTGATAAGTCATCGAGGACGGTCAGTCCCCCAAATCGGACAGTTACCGATTCCAACGCTAACGATTGCGATTCGTCCATTAGGCCCTCGCCTTCTCAACTCGGCGAGACGCTAGCTGTGCGCGAAGTTTCGCCAACCCGCCAACCAGCCCGGCGGGAAAGAACATGACGACTACGACAAAGAACAAACCAACCACTAGTGGCCACGATTCCGGCAAGACATCAGAAACCTGATTGTTTAGGACCCTCATGACAACGGTGCCGACAAGGGCTCCAGCTAGATAGTTTCGGCCCCCTATGGCAACCCAGGTAAGAATCTGGATGGAGAGAAACTGATCGATCATGTCCGGTGCGGCGAGCGTGCTGATCGAAGCGAACGCTCCCCCGGCGACTCCCGCAAGCGCAGCCGAAAGGGTGAACGCCATCGTCAGATACATCGGCGTGTTGTAGCCAAGAAACGATGCCCTATTTTCGTCATCTCGAATCGCTTCTAGCACTAAGCCAAACGAGCTTCGACGGACAAGGAGTGCTACGAATAAGGCAATAGAGAAAATCAATAAGCCGAGATAGTACCGTCCGTTGCGCGACGTAAAGTCGACTTCGAACCCTCCAAACGGCAACACAAGACCAGGAACCCGGGTGAGTCCGGTGTCGCCCCCGGTCACTGACCGCCACGAAATGACCACTTGGTTGGCGACCAGAACGAACGCTAGTGTGACGATGCTGAAGTAGGCGTCTCTGACCCGTCCGAAGAATAGGAAGTAGCCAAGGATCAAAGCCGTGCCAGCTGGAATCACGAGCGCTGCGGCCAAAATGTACCAGCCGTTCAGTTCATAGCGAGTTCCCAGAATGGCATACGCATAGGCACCCATTCCGAAAAATGCCGCCTGCCCGAAACTCAGCTGGCCGGCTCGACCCCACAACAACTGCAGACTCAATGCCACCACGCTGTAGGCGAGAATCTGAGCGCCGAGAACTATGTTGAACGGGCCAAGAAACGACGGCAATATAGCTAACGCTGCCAGAAGAAGCCCCGTGCCACCTAGTGTCCTCGCCCCGCTAATCCAGTCACGAGCCGAGTTGGCGTTATTCGGCACGGCCACTGTGTCGACCGCCGTCATGCTACACGCGCCTTAGGCTCTCGCAGTAGCCCTTCAGGCCACATACGTATGACGATAATGGCTAACACAAGAACACCGGCTCGCCCCCACGTTCGGGTGAACGATTCACCAATAACCACTTCTAAACCTCCCATAAAGGCCGCCCCCGCTACGGCGCCCATCAATCGTTTCGAACCTCCGAGAATGACCGCAACAAACGCCGGGGCAAGATAAAACGCACCCATCGTTGGCAGAACGGCCGCATTCGGAGCGAGTAAGCTGCCAGCCAGAGCGGCCAGGCCTGTCCCTATACCGAATGCCAAACGGTTGTATTTACCGGCGTTCACTCCATTTGTTAGTGCAGATTCCCTGTTCTGAAAGATCGATTGGACGACGAGCCCAAAGGAACTTTTGGTGAAGAACAGAAACGTGGCAGCGACAGCGGCTACTGCGGCCACAATTATCGTTATTCGAAACAACGGGTAGCTCAGCCCGGCTACGTCGAACGTGCCCGACACCGGCGACACAACCGACCGAGGTGTTGATCCAAACATTTCTTTAAGTACTTGCTGCATTACAAGCCCCAACCCGAGCGTCACCAAGATGGCGTCGAGCGGCCGGTCGGTAAGGCGCCGAATCAGTGTTGATTCCAACAACACCCCTAGCGCCATACCAACCAGCGCCGCTATGAAGAGGGTGACCCAGTAGGGCAGCCCTTGGTCGGTGAGCACAACTACTGTGTAAGCCCCGACCGCAATGAACTCGCCATGAGCCATATTGGTGATACCTAACAGGTTGTTGATTACCCCGAGCCCAAGGGCGACCAAACCTAGAATGCTGATCAGGAAGGCACCGTCGAGGAGCAGAGAGAATAGAAGATCCATATCATGTCCAATCGTTTCTTTAACAAGCAGACAGGTAGAATCTTCGGAGCTTTATTGGTCCTGCTCCGGTTTCGTTGGTGCCCGCTATCCGCCACTTTTGTTATGAAAGAATGCAGCCTTCGACTACCGGTACAACGGCTTTCTCTTCGTCGAGAATTTCGATGACACCGTCGGCACCAACCTTGCCGATGTAGCTGTTGGTGATGGCGTGCTGTGTGTCGGCGTCAATGCCGATACTTCCACTTGGGGAATCGAAACTCACTCCGCTCAATTTCGGAATCCAGTCGGTTGGGTCGGTTGAACCGTCGGCTGCTTCGACTGCCCCTTTGAATAGATAGACCGAGTTGTAGGCGCCTTCCCCGATAGCGATCGGGAAGGTATCAGCACCATTTTCGGCGCGGTACTCTTCAAGGAATTTGGTGTTGTTTCCACTCTCAATCCCAGCCAGGTAGTTCTGAACCGTGATAACGCCTTCGGATATTTCCGGATTCGTAGCGGCGATATCGTCGTTCATCGATAGCGAAACGATTTGGGTTGTGGCACCGAACTGTTTATATTGCTGCAGGAATGTGTCTTGGTCAGAGCCGACCAGGGTAACCCAGCAAATGTCTGCGTCGGCGTCGGCTAGTTCTTTAAAGAACGGACCGAAGTCTGTAGTCCCGAGTGGGAAATATGTTGATGAAACTACTTCACCGCCCTCTTCGACCAGAAGCTCTTCGAGTACTTCTGTCATGCCTCGAGGCCAGATGTAGTCGTTACCAACGACAATGTATTTCTTGCCCACGTTTTCGGATAGGTATGGAACGAGTGGGGCTACTTGTTGATTCGGTATCTGTCCAGTAGCAATCAGGTATTCGTCACAGGCGGTTGCTCCAGCCGCGGCCCCTTCGTAGAACGTCGTGTAAAAGAATGGGATCTTCTCGTTAGGCAGGACGGTCAAAGCCGCCTCTCGTACCGAACTTGTGATGCCACCAATCACGGTGACAACTTCATCTTCTAGAGCCAGCTTGGTCGACTTTTCGATGGCTTGTGCTGAGTCACTTGCGGTGTCTTCGGTAACCGCTTCGATTGGGCGGCCACCGATTCCCCCGGACTCATTTATTTGTTTGACCGCAAGTTCGAAACAGTTCAACTGGATTTGGCCTTGCTGAGCGAGTACCCCGGTTAGATCACCGATATATCCGACCTTTATTGGGTCACCAGTTGCTTCAGCTGGTGTTCCGTCTGGGCTGGTAGCGGTGTCGTTTGAACCAGTGTTACTGGTCTCGTCTGCGGCATCTGACGAACAAGCGGCAAGGACTGGAGCGAGTGCGGCGGCTGCCCCAAACCCCAGACCGGTTTTAAGTACCAGGCGCCGCCCAAGTTTGTTGCTCTCTCGTGGGTCTTCAATCGAATTATTGTTGCTCTTACTCACAATACTCCCCTATCTATGTCGATATATGACAACAGCGAATATCGCTACCGCCATTTCTCCCAGCGACAGCTCCCCCTTGAGCTATGTCACTACGTATTGACTTAGATTGTACAGGGAGTCAGCTGCACATCCTCCACAACCCGAATCACGAATAGATAAACGACGCCTCACAGCGAGACCCAAGGCCTGTCAGGCGCTATGAACCGACGGCAATTTGTCGAGCACACGAACCTTGGTCGATGTCGCTTCACCCAACAGCATGCGATCGGGTGACGCTAAACTCGTTCGCCTCCGGGGACCTTCAAATCGAGCGTCCCTCAACGTATGCACAACGGCCGACGCATCGACACCCCGACCGGCAACACATGCACGAGCCCAACGATGGGTCGCCTCATACACGGCCTCTGCTGCCGCAGATACCGGAGCAGCATTTTCACCAAATCGAACCTTATACCGGCTTAAGAAATCACGATTTTCCGTCGTGTCAAGCCCTTCAAAATAGCCCAGCACATTCCACACACCGGCAGCCGAATCGCCAAGATGCTCAACCACCACGTCGTCCAAAAACGGGGCAAAGGTACGGGTCGAATCTCGCAAACCGTGAGCAACACAGGCCTGCTCAAAACGAATCTGATCCTGCCCCACAAATCCAGAAATAATATGCTCTGCGCCACTTCGACGAATCGCCTCGATTATCGGCTCAAACCGACGGGTACCGATCGGCAAAAAGCCCCTACCGGCAATCGTCCCACCCATCCCCTCAACTACAGGTTTGGCAGTAGCCGCAATAGCCCTAGGCCAGGTGTAATCGTTTCCCGCTATAAACCACCTCGTCCCACCAGTCTCCCGAGCCAGCCGCGGCAACGCGAACCGCAGTTGCTCAAGCGGAGTGCCTCCCAACCTGAACAACAGTGGATGGTGACCACCCGGTTCACTGACCGGCGTGTAAAGATAAGGAATGCCAGCGTCGATGGCTAGACCACTTGTCACCGCGAAGGTGGCAGAATTGTGGTACCCGATTACGGCACTTAGATTTGGGGTTCTAAGCAGTCGCTCCATCGAGATCTGCCCAACAACCGGATTGGTGGCATCGTCAGCGACCGACAAGCTAACCTGCCGACCAAGAACCCCACCGTCGGCGTTGAGCTCATCAATCGCGAGCTGGGCACAGTTGACGGTAGAGCGGCCAAAGATGCCGTTAGAACCGGAAAGCGATGTCAAGAGCCCTACCGAAATATGGCCGTTGGGCGGCGGCGAAACGGCCAACCCAAACCCGGCCCCAAGGCGACTTATTTCGGCCTGCGAGATTGAAACCGTGACCCGAACCTGAGAACCCCCTGACCTGCCTGGAGAGATACGACAATCGATGTACCCCGACCACGGCGACTCATGGGCCAAGAGGATGCGTCGAAACGGGGCTACCGATTGGATACGGGCGGTGCCGTCTGCGTCAGAGAGTCCACCGATCGGCAACGACAATCGAACTAGTCCCCCCGGGCGTAAAGCTGCCGCCTCAGAACCAAACAACCAACCCAGTTCCCGATCACCAGAACCGAATAGGTCAAACAAGTCGGCTGGGCCGACCTCCACCTTTGTTTGACTGGTAAAGACGAGATCGCCCATTACTACCTTTCGCTAAGCTGTCCGTTCGTCGGCAGCGAACTCCGTGGAAGAGGTATCGACTGATACGCTCAAACCACTTAGCGAGTCTTTGTAGACCGTCGACAAAAACGCAACTACAGTGTCCGCTGACTGTGTTGCTATGGAGTAATAACGGAAGTTACCCTCACGACGCTCGGTCACCAATCCGGAAAGTCGCAATACACGAAGGTGAGAAGAGATTCCGGTCCGCCCAATAGTGTCGAAACGCTCGACTATCTCCCCCACCGCCATCTCTTCTTTTTCACCGATTAGCGCCATAATCGCCCGGCGATTCGGATCACTCAATGCTGAAAAGATTGCGTCACTATCCATAGAAAACCTATTTCGAATATGTCAATATGTACAGACATGAGTATACAACACCGCACATCTCCCCGCTAGCCCAACTCATACAGATATGTCCCGACCGTATGACATCATGCCTGTCTGAGAATGGCAGTTGATGTACTCAAAAACCGCCCCGTACTGTAGAACGAACAACTCGTGCCACGTGACCACTTCCCGGTCGGCCCCGTAATGCCTATTCATCTTGATCGCGTGATTATAGATATCGAGATGTGTTTTGTGTGAAGCCGCCCATTTTTCAAGATGATCAAGCGAGTGGAAGACCGCGACCGTTGACGTCTCAGCTCGTTCTTGGCCGTCATCGTCCAGATTGACCGTCATTCGGAGACTCAAACAGCCGGTATCTGTCGGATTCTGAGCAAGATGATCCATCCCTCTTTCAAGTTTTGGTTTCATCGTTTCGATGTAGTCGTCCCGTTGTTCCGGTCCTGCATCCTCCCAGAATTGACCGGATCGAAGCAGTGTAGTGTTGTGTGGCAACGCAACCCGAACATGCGCCACAGAGCCATGACTCAGTGTCACTCTAGGATCGGGAACTTCCAGCAAGTTCTCAAGAGGGTCAATGGCCGACAACACAACACGGTCCCTAGCCGCCCCAAAGTAGCCATTTATGGTCATCGATCGAATCGATGTGCCGGGCAAGTTGGCAAGCCCGACGTTGTAATGCGGCTCTGAATATATCGTTTCGTGACGATCGAAGTGGCTTACGAACGGCTCAAACCAGAGCCCTAACCCTCCGCCGTCTGAGCCAGAGCGGTCAAACCACGATCTAAACCCAGAGGTTTCTTGCCAGGTAGCAAACCCGGTGATGGTTGACCAATAAGCCACGACCATAGTGTTTTGATATCCGGCGCCGTCGAGACATCTCATAACCTCAGTCGCCTGAGGCCCATTCACCTGCCCCAACAGCTCGGTGATCGCCTGCAGGAAGTCTGATTCGTCAGCCTGACCTAGCGGTTTTCCTTGAACACCAAAATACGCACAAGCAAAACCTCCGGTCGGTTGGTCCCAGGTGAGTCGGTACCGAGGGGCCCTGGGCGTGTGCCCTTCCGGACGCCGCCCCTTGACGATACGTGGATACGCAACTTCAAAAGCCATGGTCAAGATTCCTTCCGTCTAACCCACCCTAGCACCTATGTCATTATTTGCTGACATAGGTTTATGGGAAGGCTACAGAATCCCAGACACAACCCTAAATATCGAGGGCGTCCTCAAGACCTATTGTTAGTCCCGGCATTTCAACAACCCGTCTAGCAGCCATGACAACCCCCGGCATAAATGACGAACGGTCAAACGAATCATGTCGCAGAGTTAGAGTCTGGCCAGTCGTACCCAGAACGACCTCCTGATGAGCTGTCATCCCACGCATTCTTACCGCGTGGATAGGAATCCCGGAAGCACCCTTTGCCCCTCTACCGCCAGGAATGGTCTCCAACTCGGTCGGATCATCTGCCCAATCACTACTCGCTGCCGCCATCCTCTCAGCGGTATATATGGCGGTACCACTAGGAGAATCCAATTTGCCGTTGTGGTGGAACTCAATGATCTCGCCGGTTTCGAAAAAGGGAGCAGCCATCTCGGCAAACTTTGTCATCAACACCGCACCGATCGCAAAATTCGCGGCGATAAGACAATTCGACGCTGTAAATATCGTGCGAATCTCGTCAAACTCGTCCTCAGAAAACCCTGAAGTTCCGATCACACTATGGATCCCGTTTTCGGCGCAAAACGCTAGGTTTTTTCGAGCCGCTGACAGGTTCGTGAAATCAATTGCGACCTCAACCCGACTGTGGATCATCGCCTCCGACGTTGAGGCAATATCAAAACTCACACCGTTGACCTGCGCTACTTCAGCAATATCAATACCGGCATAGGACGGATCCACCGCAGCCACAAGTTCCAATGCGTCGTCAGCGACGACGGCATTCGCTACCGCCTGCCCCATACGTCCGCCAACACCAAAAATTCCAACTCGAATCGACATGACCTTGAGCGTACCGGCGGCCACCACCGACCCGTCGAAACCGAGTCAATGATGGCCGCACAGGACACAAATATGGGATTGTAGATTAACTACGTCCAGCAGTTATCGACGACCACGGCCTCCACCGTTTCGTCCACGACCACGGCCGCGACCTCGACGGTTTTCATCCCGCACGATAGGGGCGCCCTCAGGTCCGAGATCTCCGAAGCCTTCCGCTGCTTCTGCTGAGAATTCGTCTTCGAACGACATCGATACTTTGGCAGAGTCCGTTGATTCCGCTTTAGACTTTGAACCGGAACGACCTCGGTCACCCTTACCACTGCGGCTACCACGACCGCGGCTCCCGCCGTCGCTGGAGCTTTTACCACTCGGTGCGCTGTCGTTAGAATCAGAACTAGACGAGTCATCGTCTGAAGCTGAATCGTCGCCAGCCATCTTCAACGAGATCTTGCCGTTCGGGTCGATGTCCTCGACCACAACCGCAACCTCTTGACCAAGCTCGAGTTCGTCTTCGACCTTGTCGATACGCCTCTTACCGCCAATCTTCGAGATGTGCAGCAAACCGTCACGGCCAGGCAGAATGTTAACAAACGCACCAAACTTGGTGATGTTCACTACCCGACCTGGATATTCAGCACCAACATCAGCAGTTGGAGGATCAAGGATCAAACGAATCTGACGTTCACCTTCATCAACAATTGTCTTGTCGGTCGCCGAGATAGATACGACACCAACAACGCCGTCATCGTCAACCGAAATATCAGCACCGGTCTCGGCCTGGATAGCGTTGATGACTTTACCCTTCGGCCCGATGACCTCACCAATCTTGTCGATCGGAATTTCGAAGCTAACGATCTTCGGAGCACCCTCGCGAACATCATCACGAGGAGCTTCAATAGCAGCAGCCATCACATCGAGAATCGCGAGACGAGCATCTTTCGCCTGGGTGAGGGCTTGAGCCAACACGTCAGAAGGGATACCGTTTTCGATCTTGGTGTCGAGCTGCAACGCAGTTACAAACTCGGAGGTACCAGCGATCTTAAAGTCCATGTCGCCGAACGCATCCTCGGCGCCGAGAATATCGGTCAACGTAGTGTAGCTGCCTTCGGCATAGACGAGACCCATTGCGATACCGGCAACCGGAGCCTTAATTGGAACACCAGCATCCATAAGCGACAGTGTCGAGCCACAAACGGAAGCCATAGAAGACGAACCGTTCGAAGCCAGAACCTCAGAAACGAGGCGCATCGTGTACGGCCACTCTTCGAGGGTTGGGATTACGGGAACCAATGCACGTTCCGCTAACAGGCCGTGACCAATCTCGCGTCGCTTCGGTCCACGCATAAATCCGGTCTCACCGGTTGAGAATGGAGGGAAGTTGTAGTGGTGCATGTAGCTTTTACGCTCGACCGGATCGATACCGTCGATCATCTGGTCCATGCGCTTCATACCGAGGGTAGAAACGTTCAGAACCTGGGTGTCGCCACGTTGGAACAAACCAGAACCGTGAACTCGAGGGACAACGCCAACCTCGGCGGAAAGTGCCCGGATATCGGCTGGTCCACGACCGTCGATACGAGATCCGTCTTCTGAGATTTTGCGTCGCACTACGGTTTTAGAAGCGGACCGGAATGCGGCTTTGAGCTGTTTGGTTGCTAGAGCTTCGTCGTCACCAGCGAAGGTTGGGAGAAGCTCGGCGACCACTTCGTCACGAAGAGCATCGGTTGCTTCTGCCCGGGCTTGTTTATTGCCGGTGATAAACATGACGTCTTGAAGCTTCGCTTCAGCGATTTTGTTTACTGCAGCGAGTTGATCTTCGGTGTAGTCAATTTGGGCGACGAAATCCATTACTGGCTTTTCGCCGACGCCTTTAACTAGTTCAAGCTGAAGTGCGATAGCTTCTTTGATGTAGGTTTCAGCGGCAACAAGTCCGCCAGCGAGAACCTCTTCATCAACCTTTTGAGCGCCGCCCTCGTAGTTGGTCCAAGAGTTGGTGGTTCCACCAGCTTCGACCATCATGACCGCTACATCACCGTTGTCTAGCTGTCGACCAGCTACAACGATTTCGAACGACGAAGCTTCGCCTTCTTCATAGGTTGGGTGAGCAATCCATTCACCGTCGGCGTCAAACGCCAATCGAACGGCACCGATTGGGCCTTCGAACGGAATGTCAGAAACCATCAGAGCCGCTGACGCTGCGTTGATAGCCAACACGTCGTACGGCACTTTCTGGTCGGCTGAGGTTACGGTAACGACGATATGTGTCTCGTTACGGAACCCCTCGGCAAACGACGGACGCAACGGCCGGTCGATTAGACGACAGGTCAGCGTGGCGTTGTCCGATGATCGACCTTCACGACGGAAGAACGAACCAGGGATTTTGCCAGCAGCGTAAGAACGCTCTTCGACATCTACGGTGAGAGGGAAAAAGTCAATTCCGTCTCGAACTTTGCTTGCTGCGGTTGCAGCTACCAGAATGCTGGTTTCGCCCATGGTGGCCATTACGGCCCCGCCGGCTTGCACGGCGTACCGACCTGTCTCTAGATGCAGGTCTTGTCCGTCACCAGATGTGACGGTTCCACTAACGGAAACGATTTCCGTCATAGGGATCTCCTTATTTTCAAACGGGAAAACGTCCTTCGTCTTCCCTGACAGACCAGATCCCAGATTTCGATCACACAGCAGAACGTATGGTGGCGGACTCTGCCGAGGAACCGGAAACTGGTAGCTGATCTACCTCGTTGTGTGCCCGGTCCTTCCAAGCACTGCCCACTACGCTAGCGGCAATACACACAAGATGTGTTCCAGGCACCTCTATTACCTCTTTCGGCAGTTATATGGCCCTGATGAGACAGCTCTTCAGAGCTATCTCCAGATTCTAGAGAATCCGTGAAAGTTGACACATTTTCGCGAAGTTGGCGTTGTTACTACTTCTGGTCGAAGTTGCCGAGAGCGCGAAGCGATTCGCCGCTGCCCATCAACTTGTTACCGACACTGTCGAGACCTTGACCAGCGTCGTTTAAGGTTCCACCCAAATCGCGAAGATGTCCAGCCAACGTTTCGAGGTCGTCACCCACAGTCCCTAAACGTTTCGCTCCACCTTTGAGTTTGTTCGCGGCATCGTCGATCATCTTGTTCTCACCTAGGTCGACACCGGTCATCACTTTGATACCCATGACTTCTGAATAGTCGGGTTTAAAGCTCGGGATGTTCACATCGTCTATTTCATCACCAAGACGTTCGAGCAGATCGCCAACATCGGCTAGTTCTTTCCGCGCGCTTTCGAGCGCCTTTGCCGCTAGTTCCGAAATGTCGCCGGCTCCGGGTTTGTCACCGCCACCTACCAACATCACGCTGGTGCTCAGTGCGCTCTTGCCAGCAGCTTCGATACCGTCGCCCGCTTTTTGCAGCATCTCTGGAAGATCGTTGATGATGGTCATGATCTTGTCTTTGTTGTCCCACACCATGTCGACCACGTGAATGGCCTTCTTGGCATCTAAACCAGCGAACTGGTTCATTATTTTGTCAAACATTGATCTCGCCTCAGGTGAATAGTCCGATATCTAAATCGTATTCGCCAGAAGTTGAGTTCATTCCCCCGCTAGCGGCTAATTAGAGGCGCGAACGAGTTCACCGAGGTCTACGCCGATACAGATGTGGTAGCGGCAGCTGAACAGGTGTCAATGATCGTTATCACCCGCTGCCCCAAATGCATAACTCCTTGGCCTCCACTAAGCGGTGTCGACAGCCCAAGACACTGGGTGGCACCAAAACGTCTACCGGAGACGACCAGTGCTCCTTTTTGTTCGGGTCTAATATCGACGTTCAAAGCAACTAGGCTGTTTTGACCTGCGAATCCGCCTGAAGGGTCTGACGCCAAAAAAACGGGGTTATGAACGTCCCACAGGGAATCGTCGTCATGGACAAACACGTCCCGAAGACGGTAGTCCGAGTTGGTGCCCGAATATAGCGAGTCGAACTGAGATAGGTCGTATGCGGTAAGCGTACGGTTGTTGATCAGGTCCGCTAGCTGCGAATCGGGGCGAAGATGAACAACACTAACCCCGGAACCCGAGTCGCCTTTAATCTCCGGCAAGTCAAATTCGATCGAGGTGGGCTCTGTGTCTGCCACCGGCCAATCAACGACCACTCTAAACACTTTGGTCGTGGATTCTTCAACGGGTGGACCGCCCTGAGTTCTCGCTTTCGCCCGAACGAGATCAGGGTTGGGGGCTAGAAGTTCAGCAACTGAAACGAGCCATAATTCGCCCGTCTTGTCCCGGACCACAAACCCAAGCCCGGTATCTTCAACATAAGTGCTGACTATCCAGCTTGCAGCTGAAACTTTATGGGTTACGGCCAGCCGCAGCGTCGACCCTGTAACAGAGTTTTCCATACCTTTATCTTCGCTACGACCAGCCATTCCCTTTACTAACTTCCTACCGCAACGGCACCTGATGGAACCAATTGCTCGGCGCTATCAAACGCGCGAACCTTTGTTTCCGGTACCGACCACCACACATGTTCACCGTCGGTCTTAGTGAACGGCACGTGCCACGGCAGTTTGGCCTTAACGATGCGGACCCCAGACTTCAACGTGACCAAGTGCTGCCCGCCGGTGACGATCGCAACGTGTTCGATCTCGGCTGGGACAGCGCCGGGAGTTTGATCGGCGGACACGACAACGTCTTCAGGGCGGAAGCCAACGGAACTAACCTGTTCGGTATATCGGTTCCCTAGAAGCTGGGCGATGATTTCCGACGAGTCGTTCTTACCCAAGAAATTCATGCCCGGGTTTCCAAGGAATCGTCCGGCAAACACCGACTGGGAGTTGGTGTACAACTCTCGAGGAGACGCCAACTGTTCGACTCGACCGTCACGCATCAGCGCAATCTTGTCAGCCAAGGTCATCGCTTCGGTCTGATCGTGGGTTACGTACAGAACGGTTTGTTTGAGTTTTGTGAATAGCTCTTTGAGGACCAGTTTGAGTTGTAGTTTGGCCGTCAAGTCAACGTTGGTTATCGGCTCATCAAACAACACGATTGGTGGTCGACGAGAAATGGCTCGAGCTACGGCTACTTTCTGTTTCGTTGCGTAGTCCAAGTTCCCAACGTCGGTGTTGGCCACGTCCGATAATCCGAGAAGGTCGAGAATCTCGTCAACTCGTTCGTTTTTCTCGGCCGTGGTCATATTTTCCCGCCGAAGTGGGATACCGATGTTCTGGCGGATCGTTGTTCCTTGGTAGACCACCGGGTATTGGAAGACCATACCTAAATCCCGTTTCCGGGTCTTGAGCTTTGTGACATCGAGGTCGTCAAAGAAGATACGACCTGAAGTTTGAGTTTCAAGTCCGGCAATCATTCTCATCAACGTGGTTTTGCCGCAACCGGACGGTCCAAGTAGACAGGTAGTTGATCCTTCATCGAAGGTCAACGACAAGTTATCGACGGCTACTACCGATCCACCGAAATCTTTGTGAAGATTTTCTAGTCGGATACTAACCATTTTTTTGCTCCTGGTTTAGAAAAATTCTACTCATGCTCGACCCTGCCCAACTCGTAGATTTCCTGAGAAGAGTGCTACTTTGTCAGCTCGGATATGAAGATTGACTTGATGTCCCAAGTCGAGGCTGTGCAGGTCGGCGGCGTCGGCCCGCACCACACACGTAAAGGTTTGTTGATCGGTTTTTAGATAGACGATTTCCTCGGCCCCGAGGTCTTCTCGAAGAACCACCTGCGACGGGGCACTTAGACCGGCAACCGAAATGGGTTGATGATCTATGTGTTCTCCTCGAACAACAGCCACTACCGGCTGGTTTGCCTGGAAGTGTTCGTTCAACGTAATGTCGATCGCTCCTATACCGGATACAAACCGATACCCGTTGCCGCTTTGTTCAACCGTTCCTTCTACTACGTTGGCAGCAGGGAAACAGACTCGTGTCATCGTCTCGAATCGGTTCGGATGTTGATATAGCTCCTCTGGGGTTCCGTGTTCAACGATCTTGCCGTCGGATAGTACGGCGATGCGAGAACCGAGCGCCAGCGCTTCACCAGCATCGGAGGTTGCGTATATGAAGGTCGCACCCAACGCATCCCGAGTGGCTCGGAGATCGTCTACAAGACGTTCCCGAAGCTTAAAGTCAAGGCCAACCAATGGGTCGTCTAGAACAAAGATCTCCGTGTCACGTACGAGTCCCCGAGCAATCGCTACTCGTTGTTTTTGCCCTCCACTTAATTGGTCAGGTTTACGGTCAAGTAAGTGGGCTATGCCTAACAGTTCACCGACTCGTTCAACCGCTTCATCGCTTTGATCCGGTGTTTGACCCATCACTGAAAGAGGGTACGCAATGTTGGCCCGAACCGTTTTGTCTGGGAACAGAGCAAACGATTGAGGAACGTAACCAATGTTGCTTTCACCTGGAGCGAGTGTCGCGGCATCTACACCTCGAATATAGATCGACCCTGAGTCGGGTGTCTCCAAACCAACCAGCAAACGAAGAAGTACCGACTTACCGCTGGCGGAGCCGCCGTAGAGGATTCCGAGGTCCCCATTGTTGATTTGAAGATCAAGATTGTCGAGGACAGAGTTGTCGCCGAATGATTTAGAAATTGAATCGAACGTTATGAGACTCATCGGTCACCTTCCAAGGTCGACGAGAACAGGCGCCAACCAAATTGATAGTCCGAATAGGGCAATAATGATGGCCACGAAGATGCCAAGGAACTTGGCGAACCGAGCCGGGGTTGCGTCCGGGGGAATGTTTCCAACGGCAACTTGGAGCAAACCAATCGCTACCATCGCCACAATCGTGATCTTGTAGACGGTGAAGCTGAACCCTTGGCCAATGCCGATCAAAGCTATGAGCAGCAGAATAATGAGCGAAAGTTGAGCTCGTTGGGTAAATCGAGCGGTTGTCATACGTCACCCCTTACGGTTCCGAAAGTCATTCCGACAAGCAGATAGCGTTGGAACAAGAAGATCATTAACATTGGCACGATGAGGTAGAGACTTGACATTGCGGCCAGGAATCCCCAGTCGACGTTACCTCCACTATCGACCAGCCCGTTAGCGATCCCGTACGGCACGTTTCGTACTCCCTCACTACCGATCGAGAAGTTAAACAAGTATTCGTTCCAAACGAAAATCAGGTTGAATATGAATGCCGCTACCAAACCTGGCTTGACCTGTGGAAGGACTACCTTGAACATCACGTGGAGTCTGCTTGCGCCGTTTACCATTGCGGTTTCGTCGAAGCGTTCTGATACGCCGTCGATAAACCCTTTGAGGATCCAGACCGAAAACGGAATGCTAAAGCTGGTGTAAAGCAGGAAGAATCCGAACGGATTTCGAAGTCCAAACAGGTTGAACATCAACAGCATTGGCACGATAGCGGCGGCCGCTGGAACCATTCGGGTCGAAAGCAGCAGGAACATCAAGAAATCGGTGTATGCAAACTTCCATCGGCTGAATGCGTATGCCGCCGGGAACGAAACTGCTACCGCCAGAATAACTGACCCGATCGAAAGATACAGGCTGCTGATGAACTGGGAGGTAACGTTTGGCCGGTCGAATACCGACTTGATGTTGTCTAAGGTCGGAGTGAACAGATAGTCGGTGTTTAAGATCGCTGTGTTGGACTTAAACGCCGCCATGACGATCCACAGAATGGGCAGGAAGAACAGTATTGCTACCACCCACAGAAGCGAATAGTAACCGGCTGTTTTTGCCGTATCTTTACCGCTTCTTCGGGTTGGCGCAGTCATTGGTTTAGTCATGATTTATTACTTACTCCGACTGAGGTTAAGGACGTAGAGATAGATGGATGTAAAGGCGATAGCGATAATTAGAAGGACGAGGGCTACCGCCGACGAGTAGCCCAAGTTAAGGCTGTTGAACGCTTGGCGAAAGAGGGCAAACCCGACGAATTCGGTTGAATCACCAGGTCCACCTTCGGTCATTGTTTGAACCAGATCGGTGGTTTTGAATGCGTCGATTGTTCGAAGCAAAACACCGAGCATGAGAATGAATTTTCCGTTAGGCCAGATCACGTATCGGATGCGTTCAAACGAGTTCAGTCGGTCGATTTCGGCGGCTTCGAGCTCGGCCGATGGTACTGACCCCAAAGCGGCGAGTGTCATCAAGATCATGAACGGAGTCCACATCCAAACATCGACGAACAGCACTGCTCGAAACGCCCAGTCAGGGTCGGTGAGGAAACTGATAGGGTCGACACCCACTTTTCCGAGTAGGTCATTGATGACACCAAAGGATGGTTCGTAAATCAGTTTCCAGAACTGACCACTCGCAATAGGGGCCATAACCATAGGAGCGAACATCAGCGTCAACGCCAAACGACGACCAGGCATTTTACTACTACCCCAGAACAAGAAACCGATGGCGGCTCCGAGCGAAACTTCGATTCCGACCGCCGACACCATGAAAATGAGGGTTCTACTAAAGGCACCCCAAAGCTCTTGATCGGTGAAAATGTCGGTGAAATTGTCGGTGCCTACATATCGTGGGTCACCTAAATTCAGCGTGTATTTGTAGAACCCCAAGCCGATCATCCACACCGTTGGGATGACATTTAGCGCAATGAAGAATGCCAATACTGGCGCTAGAAGGGAACGTCCAAACCATGGCGACCGATGGCCGCTAGCTGAAGATTTGGACTTTTTGGGCGATTTTGTCTTGTTAGATGCAGTTGCGCCAGGTCCCGCCGGCAATTCTGTATCCGAAGTACTTATTGGTGTTGTTGTCATAATTAGTCTCCAGAACGATCAACTCGCTCCCGTATGGCAATTTGGTTTTATACTGAGTACATCTCTCAACGGTCAAAATTTGAAGGCTTTGCCGTTGAGGAGGGGAGCCCGCCTTCACTGGTGCTTTAACACGACACCAGTGAAGGACGGGCCAAGGGGGGAAACTTATTCGAGCGTTATGTCCTTCAGCTCATCAGGAATCGCCACGTCAGTAACACCATTGTCGAGAAGGATTTCTTGCTGCTTCACAGCGATGAAGTCCAGAACTCGTTTTGGATCAAAGGCATCAGGGTCGGCAGCATATTTGTTGTACGCTTCCTGCTGAATTGCAAGTAGTTCTGCGTATTGAGGTAAGTGCCAGAAATCCCGAGACTTGTCTTCGCCCAGCATCTCTTTAAACGCTCGAGCGTAGTACTTGCTGTCTTCGAAACCTTCAGCGTTTACCTTGTCTGCGGTCCATGGAAGACCACCTGCATCTTCGAACTTCGCCTGAGCGTCGTCGGAGTACCACCAGCGCAAGAAGTCGATGGCAACTCGCATGTGATCGTCGTCGTTAAACTTGTTGATCACCCATGGCTGTCCACCCATCGCTCCGATGACGTCGATAGAGCCGTCAGGGAATTCAAATTTAGGGTGAGGTACAGCAAGGATCTTGCCTTCGAGTTTACCGTCGCCGTCCATAGCAAGACCAACAGCCAACCACTGCATTGCAGAGAAGACTTTCTCTTCGGTGAAGAGGTCGATCATGGTTCCGATGCCGTTAGCTTCAGATCCTGGAGGCTGGTACTTCTGTAGTGACACAAAGTATTCAAGAGCCGTCGCGTGATCGTCGGTGTTAAGGAAACCAATTACTTCGCCGGTCTCCGGATTCCAGATGTCTCCTGTGGTGTAGGCATATGGATGGTAGGCACAAGAGAACGAGTCGTAATCCTTGCCGTACATCATGGCGGTGCCATGCATACCCTCTTCGGGACGGTTGAAGAATTCGAAGATTTCTTCGTATTCAACCATGGTCATCGGTTCGAATTCTTCGTACGTTGTCGGCAGTTTCTTGCCGTACTGCTCTTCGAACGCTGTCTGGTTAGCTTCGTCTTCCAACATGTCGAGACGCATGAACAGACCCTGGGTGTCAGGCATCTGAGGGAAGCCCCAACGTGTTCCTGACCCGTCTGGGTATTCCTGGTATGTTTTTCGTACCAAGCTGCTGTATGGGTCGAGGTCGAGGTCTGGGTTGATGGCGTAAACGTCTTCAGCCCGGACGATCCAGTCACGCTCAGCGAACGCACCCAACCACTGTGAGTCCGAGATCATGATGTTGTTTTCTTGAGAACCGGAAGAGAGGCCTGGTGCTAGCTGTTGGAACAACTTGTCAAAGCCAGCTTCAGTTTTCTTAACCGTGGTGGTGTAACCGAATTTCTCTTTTGCATATTTAGCGAACTCTGGGTAGAGCTCGACGGCAGCTTGGCTTGGAGGCCACCCTGCAAGAACGGCAAATCCCATTTCCACGGTTTTGCCTTGCATGTTTGTTTCGTTGCTACCGCGAAGTGGGTCTTCCGCGTCGACGTTATCGACGTCGATTGGGTCGTCGCCGTTTGAACCTCCGGCGCTTCCATCGCCACTAGAACATGCGGCGAGAACGCCACCCAGCGCGACACCAGCTCCGAGACCTAAACCGCCTCGAAACAAGCTCCGGCGACTTACCAGAGTCTCGTTTGATTCTTCGGTTGTAGCTTCGTTTTCTGTTGCTGTCATACTCTCTCCCTTTGCTATTGCTTGTGGATCTTTTTTACGGTTTGTTACGCTTGCGATTTTCAAGCTCAGCTCGAAATCACTGTCGTTTCCAAGGCCGTGAACAAAATGTTCATGCCTTGGGCGCCAGCGTCGAGGGAGTCTTGTCCCCCATCGCCGGTGTAACTCGCTCGCCCTCGCCGAGCAACTAACTCTTTGGTCGCCTCGGCACCGTCAGCAGCTGCAATTGCCGCCTTCTTTACCGCTGTTTCCAAATCGTCCCCTGCTTCGGAGGCTTTTGTGAGCGCTTCTACCGCTGGTACAAGCGCATCGATCATTGTTTTATCTCCCGGTGCTGCTCCACCGAGGTCCATAATTCCCTGGGCTCCCGCCTGCAGCCCTTCAGCGAGTTGGGCAAGGCTGCATTCTTCGACGTCACCAATTTTCATTCCGGCTTTTAGGAACAGAGAACCTACTAGAGGGCCGCTAGTACCCCCAATGGCAGACACGATGGTCGACCCGGTCGTTCGAAGCAGACCACCGATGGTGTTGTCTTCAAGCTCATCCAGTGCGATGGCAACCGCGTCTAGTCCGCGTTGCATGCTGGCGCCAAAATCGCCGTCACCGATCGCAGCGTCAAGCCGATTGAGTTCATCGGCGTTGGCGTTAATGTTTTGGTGGTAAAGGCTCATCCATTGACGGACTTGGTTTTGAGTAATCATCTGCTGGTCTTTCATTGGGTTTATGAGGTTTCTATGAACTGGCGGCTCGGTCTGAGGCTTTCCAATTCAGTGCTGGGGTTGACACTGGTGCATCCCACAAGTTGAGGAGAGACTCGTTGACTCGAAGTAATGTGATGGTGCAACCTGCCATCTCCAAAGCGGTGACGTAGGAACCAACAACCGATCGTTCGATAATGACGCCTCTAGCTTTGCAATAGTCGGCGAGTTCGCCTGCCATCACGTAGAGCTCGATAAGAGGTGTTCCGCCGAGACCGTTAACTAAGGCGACAATTCGGTCACCTTCGGCCAGTTGGAGGTCGTCAAATACGGCGTCTGCGAGTTCAGCTAGTAGCTCTTTGGCTGGTTGGACCTTGATTCGTCGTCGTCCGGGCTCACCGTGGATACCGATACCGATTTCTACTTCGTCGGGGCCGATATCAAAGTTTGGAGTACCGATATGGGGCACTGTCGAAGAGGACAGCGCTAGTCCCATGCTCGCCACGTCTTTGTTAACTGATCGGGCAATCTCTGCGACCTCAGCTAACGGTTTTCCTGCTTCGGCAGCGGCTCCTGCGATCTTTTCAACCATCACTGTTCCACCGGTCCCCCGCCGACCGGCCGTGTGGGTTGAGTCCTCGACGGCGACATCGTCGTTCACGATGACGGTCTCAGTCGGGATGCCTGAAGCTTCGAGAAGGTCTGCTGCCATCTGAAAGTTCAGACGATCACCGGTGTAGTTCTTGACGATGAAAAGAACGCCGGCTTCGGTAGCCACCGACTTTGCCGCGTCGTGTATCTGATTAGCCGACGGCGATGCGAAAATCGCGCCGGTAACCGATACGTCGAGCATTCCCGGCCCAACGAATCCGGTGTGGAGAGGCTCGTGCCCGGATCCACCTCCGGAAACTAGTGCAACTTTTCCTGCAACTGGGCTGTCAATACGGCGAACAAAGTCTGGGTCTCGAGACACTACTAGGGTCGATGCGTGAACCGCTTCGACACCGTTGAGTGCATCAGCCAAGACATTGGCCGGATCATTAATCAGTTTCTTCAACGATCTTCTCTCTTTCTAATATGGCTTCCAACCCGCGGTTGGCTCTAACCTGCTGTACGAGGTCACGAACTTGTTCCCCGTTTCGGAGTTCAAGCGCTTTCGTTGCGAGGTCTGTCGCCTCAGACTTTGCCCATCGAGTGACTTCGTCTTTGACGAGCGAGACCTTTGATGGCCGAACACTTAACTGATCGATCCCTAGACCAATAAGAAGTGGCACTGCGTCTTGCTCATTAGCAAGCTCACCACAGACCGATATCGGTAGCTCTTCTCGTTCGGTGGCAACGATTTTAAGCAATCGAAGGACCGCCGGGTCGAACGCAGACAAGGTGGAATACGCTCCAGGGTCTCTCCGATCTAAGCCGAACATTTCCGACGATAGATCGTTTGTTCCGATGCTTAAGAAATCGACTTCTTCGGCTATCGCTTTGATATCGAGTACTGCCCCTGGGGCTTCGATCATGGCACCAAGTTTGAGAGAATCAAGAACAGACGAAGACGTATGTGTCTTTGCCACCTTGACCAACAGGTTTTTAACCTCGGTTATCTCTCGTGCATTTGTGACATAGGGAAACAGGAGCCTTACCGGGGTTTCGAACGAAAGTCTCGCTATGGCCGATAGTTGATCACCTAGGACCCGTGGATAGGCCAAACTTAGCTGCAGACCGCGAGGACCTTCAGAAAGGTTTCCTCCGAGGAAACTAATTGGTTTGTCGTTTGCACTGTCAAAGGTTCTTATCGTCAGGGGCCGCCCATCGAGCTTGTTGGCGATATCGGCGTATGCCTGATAGTGCTGGTCGGCACTTGGGGCCTCAGCCCAGTTGGCAAACATGAACTCGGTGCGAAGAAGCCCGACGCTGTCGGCACCAGCAGCTCGAGCCTCGACCGCCTGGTCGGGTAGCGCTACGTTCGCCCCTACCGAGATAGCAAGTCCGTCGCTTGTGGTGACTGGATGACTTGCAACCTTTTGTTCCGATGCCGCTTGATCTTCGTGTTCGGTTAGCGAGTTTGACTCGTTCACCAATGTTCGCTGTTCGATCTGTTCGTCTGTCGGGTCTACGATGATCTCACTGGCTGACGCATCGAGCAACACTGTTCGGCCGATGAGGGCTTCGATGGTTTCTGCTGATACGCCAACTATCGCGGGGATAGAAAGGCTACGAGCGAGAATCGATGCATGCGATGTTCTGGAGCCGTGGGTCGTCGCTATTCCGAGGCAACTCTTTGGGTCTAGTTGAGCGACATCGGCTGCCGATAGCTCGGCGGCAACTATGATGCCCGATTTGAGATCTTCCAGGCTGGCAGGTACTCCTGCCAGTTCAGCCGCTACTCGGTCACGCAAGTCCCGGATGTCGGTTGCTCGTTGACGTTGGTAGGGTTCGGGCAGACTTTCAACTCGAGCCAGCAATGATGAAACTTCGACTACCCAGGCTTGGAGCGCAGACGTACCGGTTTGGATTTCGTTTCGTACCGGGTTTAGCAGTTGGAAATCGTCGAGAATGTTCCGGGCTGAATCGATGATCAATGCCTCAGAATCGCCTGTGGTAGCTCGGGTAAGCGCAGCCAGGTGTAGCAGTTCTTCTTTGACTGCCTCCAATGCTGCGTTAAATCGATCTTGCTCCTCGGAAACACTTAGAGCTTCGTAGGTGGCGTGCATCCAGTCGGTTCGAGATCGGTTGGCCCGAACCACTGGGCCTACGGCAACACCCGAGGAGACACCAATCAGTTCCTGTTCGGGGTTTGACTCCGCCGGGTTTGTTCCGTCTGATAGCAAGTCACGGAGCTGGTCAAGTGTTTCTTGAGCCTGCCGTCCGCATGATTCGATCGTCATGACGTCGCCGGCGGATGCTCCGAGTGTCATTAAGTTTGTGATACTCGATGCGTCGACGAACGGCCCACTTCGAGACGAGTTACGAATCCGTACCTGCGCATCGAATGAGGCAACGGCTTGCGCTAGGCGGGCTGATGGGCGGGCGTGGAGACCGTTTTTGTCCACGATTCGGGCGGTTGTTTCAAGCGCAGCTGCGTCATCCCACCCGGACCAAACATCAGGTTGGGGTGTTTCTGGCAGAGATAGCTGCTGCAAATTTGATGCCCGACACGCTTCGAGTTCGACCTCGGTTAACGATGCCCCTCTCGCTGCGGTGGCCATAGCGGCGGTAAGTCCTTCGACGAGCGAGCTTGCCGAAACGACGATTTCGTAGTTACTGGCACCGGCTAGGTCTACTGCCATTTCTGAGTTGAGAAGCGCGCTTCCGAGGTCGACCACGACCCAGACACCGTCGCCGCTGGCCGCCCGTTTTATGGCGCTCGCAATTTTGGTGGCTGATGTTCCAAGTTCGCCTTGGGCATCTCCGGCTGCGATCTCTACCTTTAGCGACGAGTTAGGAGCCATGGTTGAGGCAAAGTCGTGGGCGGCTTCCGCTAGCGCCAGACTGTGCGAAACTATAACAATTCCGATCATGAGTTCTCCGTTCCGGAGAGCTCGGTTAGCGCCTCAAATAGTAGGGCCACTGATGTGGCACCGGGGTCGATGTGACCGACTGAGCGTGGGCCAAGGTAACTTGCCCTACCTTTACGGGCCTGCATTGGGGCGGTTTCGTCACGACCAAGGTTTGCCGCTGATTCCGCCGCTTCGATCGCCGTGTTTAGGTCATCTCCTGCGTCTAACGTTTGTCGAAATGCTTCGATGGCTGGGCCGGCAGCGTCGAACATTGTCTTGTCACCACGTTCTGCCCGACCGCGGGCAGCCAGAGAGTCCACTCCGGCTTGTAAGGCGTCACCGAGTTGTTGTGGCGTAACTGATGTTTCACCGTCGACGGCTCCGGCCATACCAAAAAATAGTGATGCGTAGAGCGGGCCTGCGGCGCCCCCGATACCTTCGAGCACCGCTTCAGCTACTTCTTCGAGGAGTTCGCTGGGTGCGGTTTTTGTAGTTTCGGTGAGGGTTTGCCGCATGGCGGTAGCCCCTCGTTGCATATTTACGCCATGATCAGCGTCGCCGATGGCGGAGTCAAGCTTGGTTAAATATTCGGTTTGTTCTATAAGCAGCTGGCCGTATTGCAGTAGCCATGTTTTCAGTTCTGATGCCGTTATGTTCATGCCGCAACTCCCCAGTTAAGAGCTGGCGTGGAAACTGGAGCGTCCCAATATTTCAGCGATTCGGCGTCGGATTGCAGAAGTGTTAGGGAGCAGCCTGCCATTTCTAGCGACGTTATATGTGAACCTACGAGGTATCGGTCGACGCTGTGTCCCCGTTCGATTAGTTCTCGGTGAATTTCTCCTGCCATTACGTAAAGTTCTATGAGTGGCGTACCACCCATACCGTTCACTAAGACGATGAACGAGCTTTGCTCAGGTGCGGCTAGTTCGGCCAGGATGGACTCGACTAGCAGTTTGGCTGTGTCTTGCGCTGAGCCAGCTCGGGCCCGGCGCCATCCAGGTTCACCGTGGATTCCTATGCCGACCTCTATTTCGTCTTCTCCGAGTTCGAACGTTGGGACTCCGGCGACTGGATGTGTACAGGAGCTCATTCCGATTCCCATGCTTCGACCTCGTGTTCGTAGGTCCTGACCTAGCTCACAGAGGCCGTCGAGGGACATGCCGTTTTCTGCGGCTGCGCCAAGGATCTTTTCGGCGAAGACGGTAAGGCCCATGCCTCGTCCGCCGTCGCTAGGAAGTTTGCCTCCAGCGACGTCGTCATCGATCGTTACCGACCTGACCTTGATCCCGTTACGTTCGGCCCGCTCTGCTGCGATCTCGAAGTTCATAATGTCACCGGCGTAGTTTTTCACGATTAGAAGCACGCCAGCACTGGTTGATACTTTTTCGATGGCCCGGACAATCTGTTGCGGGGTGGGAGATGTAAATACTTCACCCATGCATGCTGCGTCCAACATCCCAAGTCCCACGAAGCCACTGTGGAGCGGTTCGTGACCGGAACCCCCACCTGACACCAGTGCCACTTTGTCTCCGACGGCAGGAGTCTTTCGGTAGACAACTCGGTTCTCGATGTCAACGTCGAGGTCTGGGTGGCTTTGTTTTAGCCCACGCATGAAGTCGGCAACTATTTCGGTTTTGTTGTTGATTAGTTTGCTCATGTCGACAAACCGTTCACTATTTTTTGTTGGTTCATGGAACAATCGTCGCACAGCTCTGGCAAGACGACGGTGTTATCTGAGACATGATCATGTTTGGGATAGATAAACGATGTTCGACCGTCTATTTTGCTTTGTTCATGCCGCACATCGTCCCCCTTCCGTAGAACTAGCTTTGATATAGTCATAGTCAGTTCGATAATGTCGAACACTTGAAACTGTATAGCGCCGGACGTCATATGTCAACCGGCACATCACCGAACCGTCGAATGTTTCAACTATTGTTATAATCAGCCAAGGAAGGACAGGTACCCAGTGATCCAGAGCGTCGATCGCGCTATTCGAATGCTCTTAGAGCTTCAAGGAGCCAGAAACCTAGCTCTTTCCGAGCTGGCGGCGCTGATGGAGCTGTCCCCGTCCACCACCCACGGACTACTAAAGACCCTGGTGGCCCGAGACCTTGTCCGCCAGGACCCGCAAACCCAGAGATACCACCTCGGACCAGCGGTTCTTCGCCTCGCAGGCGTATACCTCGACGCCCTCGACCTACGAACCCGGGCGCTCCCATGGGTCAGAGATCTCGTAACCAAGACTGGACTCCAAGTCAGAATAGGCGTCCGCAGCGGCAGTGAAGTGATTCTCGTGCACCACGAAGCCGCCCCCAATCAGCACTCCCATATGGCCGAACTCGGCATAGGTCTACCGGCCCATTCCAGCTCGTTAGGCAAAGCTATTCTCGCATTCGAACCAGACGATGCCCTCGACATGTGGACTGAGGGCATGCCAGCGATGACAAGTTCGACCGTGACATCACTCAAAGATTTCCGAGATGAGCTAGAGACCATACGCTCAGAAGGTGTCGCCTTCGAACGAGAAGAATCAGTAATCGGTGAATCAACCGTCGGTGCCCCTATATTTGGTCCGGGCAATCGAGTAATCGGGTCGATAGCCGTAGTCCTAGATTCATCCGAGGACACCAGACTCCAAGAAGTCGTCAATCCGACGCTCGATATCGCCTTGGCGATCTCTCGAGAACTCGGAGCAAACCTAACCGGCAACCAGCTACCGCAGCGCTAGCCACCATGAGCGAACGCCTATTAATCGTTGGCCACGTCGGGTCGACACTAGCCATGGTCGGCGTCATCTGGATGGTCCAGCTCGTGGTATACCCACAGTTCAAGTCACTACCAAGCGTAGATACCGGGGACTACTCGTTCGCCAACTACGTCCAGGACCACTCGGTCAGAATGATTATGGTTTTAGCGATCTTTGCCCCACTCGAACTGGTATTCTCCCTGCTACTTTGGGTTCAGCGCCCGTTCAACACGTCCGCTTCGCTCACCTTTGTCGCCGGATTCCTCCTAGCGCTGTGCTGGGTGTCAACCGCGATTTGGTTCGCCCCACTACACGGGCGTCTGCAACAAGCCGGCCACGACAGCACACTTATTAATCAACTTCTAACCACCAACTGGATTAGAACGATCCTCTGGACCACCCGCGGCGCATTGGCTCTATATATAACAGCATCGGTTATCGAACGAAGCAACTAGCGACAAAACCAAAAGAGGTTGAGGGCAGCTTGGTTAGCTCCGCTACCCCCAACCTCTTAGCCATGAGCCGCCACCTTCATCAAGCAACTCAGGCGTTCTTTGCTACATCTTTGGGGTGATTCCCAATTCGGCGTAGCCAGATGTTTCAAATTTGTCTTGGAACAGCCCCTTCAGGGTCGCTGCCGCTTCGTCATAGGCAGCTGGGTCGGACCATGTATTACGAGGGTTCAAGATCGATGAATCAACTCCCTCAACGGCGACCGGAATTTTGAGGCCTAACTGTTCTTGCTCAGCGGTCTCAACATCGTCGAGGTCACCACGCAGCGCAGCGTCAAGAAGTGTTCGAGTTACCCCGAGCGACATACGTTCACCCGCACCATATCCACCACCAGACCAGCCGGTGTTAAGCAGGATGCAGCGGGTCTTGTGAGTATTCATTCGATCGACGAGAAGTTTCGCGTACACCGGCGGTTTCTGCGACATGAATGGGTCACCGAAACAGGCCGAGAACACGGCTTGAGGTTCGGTTACGCCAACTTCGGTTCCCGCAAGCTTCGAGGTGAAGCCCATAACAAAGTGATAGATGACTTCGTCAGCATCCAGGATCGACACCGGAGGAAGCACCCCAAAAGCATCCGCTGTGAGCAACACAATGGTTTTCGGATGTGGACCTTTAGCCCCTTCAGCAACGGACGGGTTACACGTCAGTGGATATGCGAAACGAGTGTTTTCAGTAAACGACCCATCGCTCAGATCGAGTTCTTGCGGGTCGGTGTCCGCTAAATCTTTACCCGCCACTGGAGGAACGTTCTCAATGAGTGTCCCCTTCATAGACAGCGCAGCTGCGATCACGGGCTCATTATTCTTGTCCAGATCGATCAGCTTGGCATAACACCCATCTTCGAAGTTCGAGACGCTTGACTCGCTCCAAACATGCTCGTCGTCGCCAATTAGAAGTCGGTTCGGGTCGGCGGACAGCGTCGTCTTGCCAGTACCGGACAGACCAAACAAGATGGCCGAATCGTCGTTATCCCCCACATTGGCGGAGCAGTGCATCGACAGTTGGCCTTTAGCTGGCAAGACATAGTTCATCACAGTAAACATGGTCTTCTTGTTGACACCGCAGTAGTCGGCTCGGCCGATCACGAGCGCTACTCGGTTCTCGATGTCCATAATGACACCGCGATCCGAGTTGGTGCCATCTCGCTCTGGATCAGCCCTGAATGAAGGAACGTTAATGATCGTCCAACCATCGTTTAGCCGATCAATATCTTCCCTAACATCTTTTGGAAACATGATGTTGCAGAAGTAGGCGTGACTTGCGTACTCACCTACGAATCGATACGGTTCGGTGAACTCCGGGTCCCACCCACAAAAAACGTCGGTGACATAGAGTGTTGCCGCCCGTTCGTTTAGGTGTTCAATGACTCGAGGAAGCAACGCATCAAACTTTTGTGCGTCGAACTTTGCGAACCCTTTTTTCCACCAGACGGTGTCTTCGGTTCCGGGGCGAGCGACGGCAAAAGTATCTTGCGTCGGACGCCCCGTACAGGTTGGATCCGAGTAATACATCAACGGACCGTCGACACCGAGTTTGGTGGCGAAGGCCTTCGGAGCGTCATCCCTACCGTCGAGACTCGTGCGTCCACGGTCATTTGTGACCGCTGCCATAAACAGTTCATCTTGACTCAGACCAATGCGAATATTTGGTGAGACTAGACCGAACTGAACGTTTAATTCATCTAAAACATCTAAATCTGCCATAATGACTCCATTGTCAGCTAGAAATTGTATGTGCCGGAGCAGCCCCCTACAGCTGCTAGAACCAGAGTAACATCTACGCCACCGATGTTACGCGAGTTAGACATTCCAATTACAGATGACACCTATAGGGAAAACGCGATACCTAGTGCCCGCCCAGAAACGCGCGACGGACATTGTCATTAGTCAGTAGCTCATTGGATGTGCCCTCATACGTCGCACGACCAACCTCGAGAACATACCCCCGATGGCTCGCTTCAAGACCCTGCCGAGCGTTCTGCTCGATCATCAAAACCGTCAAACCGATTTCCTTATTGAGGCGTCGGATGGCAGAAAAAATTTGCTTGGTAATAATCGGAGCCAAACCAGCCGAAGGCTCGTCCATAAGAACCAGACGCGGTTCCCACATCAACGAACGACCTATCTCAAGCATCCGTTGCTCACCACCGGACATGGTGCCAGCCTGCTGCTTAGCCCGCTCTTTGAGTCGAGGGAACAGATCGTACACGTAATCAATCCTTTCGTTCACCCGAGTAATATTTTTCTCAAGATACATCCCTAACTCGAGGTTCTCGTGAACCGTCATCTGGGGAAACACACTACGCAGCTGCGGAACGATGGTGATACCAGCGGTCTTCAGCGCCTGCTGGGGAGGCATGTTTGTGATGTCTCGCCCACCACAAATCACGCGTCCTTTACGAACACCAATAATGCCATATACGGCTTTGAATACCGTTGACTTCCCCGCGCCGTTCGGGCCGATAACACACACGATCTCACCCTGGTTAACTCGCAAGGTTACTCCGTGAAGAATGTCTTGATCGACGTAATATCCGGCGTAAATATCTTGAATTTCTAGCAGCGGCGCACCGGCGGCTACCACGTCTTTTTCTTGCTGCTCAACTGCAGTCATGACGAAACCTTTCCGTCGTCGATAACGGTACTTTCTTCGTCGCCGTCGGCTCCGAAATATGCTTCGATCACGGCTCTATTTTCCATGATCGACTCGGGTGAACCTTCAGCCAATTTCTGCCCGTAGTTAAGAACAACCACCCGGCTACATAGGTCTTTCACGAAACGAATATCGTGTTCAACCAGCAGGAATGAAATGCCGAGTTCTTTGTTAACCGTCCTGATCCGATCCTTGATCTCTTCGACCAAGCTCGGGTTTACGCCCGAGGTCGCTTCGTCAAGAAGAACCAACTTTGGGTCACTCATCAACGACATGCCGAGCTCGAGAAGACGCCGTTGACCACCCGATAATGCACCTGCTCGATCATCTCGCAGACGGGTCAAAAGAAGGAAATCCATAAGCTTCTCGGCTTTGTCGGTAACCGCTTTACCAGGCCGCAACATCCGTTTACTCATCGGGACGTTCTTCCATTGAAGACTGAGTTCTAAATTTTCGAGAACCGTTAACTCTCGATAGACCCGAATCACTTGGAATGTTCTCGCCAGACCGAGATGTGCAACCTTATGGGGCCGCTTGTTTGTGATGTCTTGGCCACGGAACTGCACCGAGCCTTCTTCGGGAGTCTGCACCCGACTTAAACAGTCGAATAACGTGGTCTTCCCGCTTCCATTTGGGCCGATAAGGCCTATAACTTCACCTTCGTTAACGTGGATATCAACATCGTTGACGGCCGTCAAGCCACCAAATCGTTTGGTTACGCCCTTAGCCGTCAGTAACGGACTTCCGGTCGGAGCATTAGGTGTCAGAGTATCAACAGTCATTAGACCGCCCCTTCATTAGATGTTGCCACGGTGTCGACGACCGGCTTTCCACTTCCGCTTTTCGGAGTTGGGCTGGCATCAGGTGACTCGTCTTTTGACGGCATCCACTTCGACCAGATTGTCGCCAGAGACGTACCGCGAGTATCAAACAACCCAGCGATACCTTTTGGCATGTACATGACGAGCAGAATGAGCAAGACCCCTTGGAAGATCAAGTGACTCTCGGTGAACCTCGCCCACAGAACTTCCTTTAACCAGAACAGTCCGGCAGATCCCAGAATCGGCCCGAGCACGGTACCGATACCACCAAACAAGGTTCCGAGGACCGCATCGATCGTTCTGGTTTCAATGAACGCAATGTCAGGGTCGACCGAAGTATTTTGGTAGGCCCAAAGCCCACCGAAAACCGCAGTCGAGAAACCCGAGAAACTAAAAGCGGCGACCTTGGTGGCGATCGTGTTGATACCACGCATCTCGGCGCCGATTTCGTCCTCACGGATGGCGATAAGGTTCGTACCGAACTGGCTCTTTCGCAGCCACCAGGTGAAGACGCCAAGCACGACGACCAAAACCAAATGGATGTAGTAGAACAATGGGCGGTTAATGTACGGAGGAAGGTTGAGCCCAACACCACCACCAGTAATGGGCTCAGCCACTCGTACGATTTCTCGCACAGCGACAAGAGTTCCCAGCATGGCGATAGAGAAATACGGACCCTTCAGCCGCATTGTGGCCCGGCCAATACCGGCTGCACATAGCCCAGTAAACAATGCCCCAACGATAATCGCAGGTACCGGACCCCAAGCGGTGCCCAAACCGTCGGCCTCGACTGTTTCTTCCAACGTAACCGGGTCAAGTTTGATGGAGATAGCCATCAGCATCGACGTCACATACGCTCCTAGACCAAACCAGACAGCGTGACCGAAGTCGACGTATCCGGTGAAACCACCGGTGATATTCCAGTTGATCGCTACACCGATGCTGGTAAGCATCAGGGTAAGAGTAAACAGCTCTGCGTTCGAACCGAAGTGGGTCATGGGCAGAATCGCCATACCGGCAACCGCTAACCCACAGAGAGCCCAACCAAGTTTCTTGGCTGCTGGAGAATTAAGAAAGCTAATAAGGTTCATGATGCTGTCGCGTCTACTGGTCGGAGGCCACCGAAGAGGCCTTGTGGTCGTACTACTAGTGCAACTACCAAGATCACGAAGGAAGCGATGATGGCAAGGTTGGTACCAATGCCACTCACATAAACGGCCACCGTGGCTTCGATAAGGCCGAGTACAATCGCTCCGCCAAGTGCACCTTTAACCGAGCCGAGTCCCGCCATTGCTGTTACGGCGAATGCCCGAAGAGTCAGCGGTGGTCCTTGGAATGGGGCTATGGAAAGAATGGGGCTGATTAAGGCTCCGGCTAGGCCTGTGATGCCGATACAAAGAGCAAAGGTGATGGCGTAAACTTTGTTGATATTGATCCCAACGATCTGGGCCGCTTCTCGGTTCTGAGCGGCTGCTCGAATACTCTTGCCAAGTCGTGTTGACTGCAAGAAGAGACTTAGCCCACCGAGCACTGCAAGAGCAATAAAGAAAACCGCCGTCTTCGTGACAGGCAGCGTGATGTTGTCCGTCAGATCATATGCGCCTCGAAGTGAGGAATCGGCTCGTCTAAAGTCGGCGGAGAAAATGAGCTTGAGGCCATTCGCCATGATAATCGAGACACCAAACATCACGAGGAGCGATACTAAGTGCGGCCGGTCGATCACCCGGTTTACGAGCAGAAGCTGTAACAGGTAACCGATACCCATCATCAAGACGAAAATAAACGGTGCGCTGAGAAACGGGTCAACCCCCAGCTGGTTGTTTGCTAACCACGCCATGTAGGCGCCTAGCATGACGAACTCTCCGTGGGCAAAGTTGATGACGCCCATTACGCCCCAGATTACTGAGAATCCGAGGACGAGGATGGCGTACATCCCCCCTAATGCCACTCCATTTATGAGTGCTTGCAGAAATTGATCCATTACTCTTTCCTAGGTCTTTATCTTCGTTCAGTCGAAGGCTGCCCATCGGCTGTCGAACAGGGCAGAGACCCTGTTCGACAGCCAGCTACTAACTAGCCTGGGTTAACGATTCCGATCGTCGAATTAGTTAGCGATCGGATATTCAAGGTCACGAATCTTCGCAGCCTCAGGAGCGACAACAGGGATCTCTCCGTCGATTACTTGGACCGTTCCCATAGGTTTCGCCGTGTTCACACCACGTTCGTCGAAGTTAATTGGCCCGTAGAACGTTTGGGCATCCATTTCGAGCAATGCGGTTCGAACCGAGTCGGTGTCAAGAGCGCCAGCTTCTTCGATAGCAATTTGAAGAGCCAGACCTGAAGCGGTCGCGCTCGCAGCCTGGTATACCGGAGGTTGTCCATGCTGCTCTTGGAAGTATTCGGCGTACTGGGCAGCGCTACCGAAGTAGTCACCTTCGTAAGCCATCGTGGCTTCCCACTGTGTTGGGCCGGTTACACCGTTGAGGTCTTCGCCAAGTTCTTCAGCGAGCTTTGGATTAGAAGGCCCTACCGTGATCAACATGCCGTCCGGATCCCAGCCGAGTTCTTTGGCCGAGTTTACGAACAGAACGGCGTCATTGTAATGTCCGCCGCCTACGAAAATGTCTGGTTCAAGACCACGGAACTTGGTCATGATCGCCGAAACATCTTGGATGTCTTTTGGATACTTCTCGACCGCAAGAACTTCGATGCCGTTGGCTTCGAGGTGTTCTTGTGCGCCATCAGCTACCGCAGTTGGAAACGCAGTGTCTTCGTATGCGATGACGGCCGTCTTGGCTCCACCGGCAGCGAGTTCTTCGATACCTGATTTGGTGTAGTCACTCGCGATCGTGGCAACGAGGAACAGGTTCTTGAATCCACGTTCGAACATTGAATTCGCTGTACCGTTACCTTCAATCATCAAGACGTTGTTCTTCTCAGCAATTGCGCTGGCGCCTACGGTAAGCCCGCTTGAGTACGGCCCAAGCAGGAAGTCAACTTTGTCTTGGTCGATAAGTTTGGTCGTCAAGTTAGCTGCCGTGTCGGCATCAGACTCGTCGTCGTAGTAGATAATTTCGACGTCGTATACTTTGTCGCCTACTTCAATCCCACCATTGGTATTTACCCACTGGGCCCACGTATCGTAGCCTCGGCGGGAGTCAGCGCCTTCGACCGAAAACTTACCGGTCTCACTAAGAGCTGCTCCGACTTTAATCGTCCCGTCGAAATCAACCTGCTCGTTGGTTTCAGACCCTTCGGTTGTGCCGTCGGTATCAGACTCGCTGGTACCCTCAGCAACTTCTGAACTACTGCCGCTGCATGCCGCAGCAACCAGGCTCAATACTAAGAAAATCGCGTATAACGGATTTTTCTTAAGCATATATTTCCCCCTCTTGTTGGTATCTGGTCGTGATTGAATCCATCTGAATTCCGACCTTGAAACCAAACGATACAACGTGACCTCTGTTACGTCTGTAAACGCCGGTTACATACATCTACAAGAACATAAACAGAACAGAAATACCGGGATGGGGACCCACATGTCCGGCATCTATCCTCAACATTAGGCCAGTTTTGGACGACTTCTACCTACTTGCTGCGGGCCATACGAACTAGTCTCCGAGCCGATATCCGAGGCCTCGTTCGGTCTTAAAATACGGGTCGGTATCGTCGGTCTCAATCTTGTTTCGAAGTCGACTCACGTAAATACGTACATAGTGGGTTTCGACCTCATACCCTTCACCCCAGACAGTGCTCAAAACCTGGTTGTGGGGAAGCGTTCGACCTAAGTTCGTGGCGTAGAGGCGCAGCACACTGAATTCGGTGCGAGTCAAGTCCAGCTCTTCGTCTCGCACCCAGGCCCGGTTTGCCGATAAGTCAACGACCAAGTCACGGTAGGTGATTCGTTCGCCTTCGCTTTGGTTAAGTTTGCGATGTGATCGCCGGAGGACAGAACGAACCCGCGCCAAGAGTTCACCTACACCGAACGGTTTGGTCAAACAGTCGTCGGCGCCACAGTCGAGCGCAGCTACGATTTCGTTTTCGTCGACCATCGCTGTCAACACGATTACGGGAACATCGGAGAAGCGTCTAAGCCGACGACACATTTCGTACCCATCAAGATGGGGCATCATAATGTCAAGAATGACCAAGTCAGGGTCATCGTGACGGACCATGGCAAGACCTTCAATGCCATTCTTGGCTTCTAAGACGTTGTACTTTCGAGCCTCAAGGTTGCGTTTCACAAACGACCGCATTGGGGTCTCGTCATCTACGATCAGAATCGTGTCGGTCATAGTCGCTCTATCCCTTTGGTCGGTCCTTCTGCCGCAGGAACCGTCCCCGTAATTTGGCCCGACGATACCACAGGGCTTGTCGGAATTTGTACATAAAACACGCTTCCGACATTATCGGGTCCGTCTTCGACCCAAAGTTTGCCATCGTGCGCTTCGATAAATCCTTGAGCAATGGCAAGGCCAAGCCCGATACCGCTTCGTTCCGAATTCAAATTCGAATCGGTTCTGAAGAAGCTGTCAAAGATCTGTTTTCGGAACTCTGGTGGAACGCCCGGACCTCTGTCTTGAATCCATATGGTGACGAACCCTTGGCCTTTTTCTGCCCCGACTGTCACCGACGTACCGACTTGGGTGTGAGTACGCGCATTCTCAATAATGTTTCTTAACGCAGTCACGAGTCTCGGCGAATCAGACAATACGGCTACGTCGGGCAGAGGCAGACAATCAACCGACGAAGGCGACCCCACTGTCCCTGCAATCGCGGAAGAGATCACATCATCGAGTTCAACTGGGAGCAGTTGTAGGTCCAAAAGGCCCGCATCGATTCTTCGCATATCCAACAAACGTTTCACGAGTTCGGTTAACCGGTCAGCTTCGAACGTCACCATTTGAAGGAACTCCGATCGATCTTCTTTACCCCATTGGACGTCATCGGCCAACAGCGTCGTTGCGTACCCTTTGATCAGGGTTAAAGGTGTTCTAAATTCGTGGGAAACGGTCGCTAAAAGTCCAGACTTCATCCGGTCCAGAACCCGATCCTCAGTCACGTCGGTCCAAACCTGACCATGCCCCACCGTCGTGCCTTCCCGATCGACGGCTGAGAAACTTCGCACTCGAAACGTGTGTTCTTCTCCGTTCTGGTCAAACAACACAAGTTCGACCCAAGGACGTTTATTGTTCAACTCTTCTAGGGTCCGGTTCGCGTCTACCAAATCGGAGGAAGACTCGAGGAGCTGTTCGAAGAAGTCATCCGAACTCATCCCTTCGCTGTAGTTACCGACAGTCGGCAAAAGCGATCGCATCTTCTGGTTAGCGTAAATAACTTGTTGAGTGTCGGACACGACAACGATGGCGTCATCTACGCTTTCGACGATGGCCAGAAGGCGACTAGTTTGTTTGTCGAGGTTTCGGTCGGTCGAATCGAACCGTTGAGCGTTTTTGAGCGCGGTCGCCGATAGCGCAGCAAACGTTTGGATAAGTTCGGTCTCGTTGTACGAATACGTATATGACTCGGCTTTTTGAACGATGAGCACTACAGGGGTTTCACCCATCGCCGGAAATGGAATTGCCATCACGCTTCGGTAGCCGTACTGGGCGGCCCGATTCCGTAGAGCCGTTGGAACAAAAACACTTTGAGCATCGGCGACTTGGACGACCCTTCCTTGTTTGATCGCCTTCGCTGACGGCATGTCCGGTTCAATTTGTCGGGTTGTCATGTCTTGTAGATAGTCGGCATGGTGCCCATAGGCTGCGATCAGGGAAAGCGTTTTCCCTCTGCTATCCATTCGGAAGATCGCTGAGCGAGGAACGTCTAACAACTCGTGCAGAAGAGCCAATGTCGTGTCTAGAACCTCTTGAACATCGAGGGATTTACCGAGTGTCTGGGCGGTGGTAAGTAGTGATTCGAACCGGCGAATAGTTACCGCCAACTCGGCGTCGAGGTCTTCCAACGACCGGCCCAGCAGTTTGAGTTCTCGTGAGCCACCAGAGAACGACTCGATTTGCTGCCGTGATGAAGGTCGCAGCGAACCACGGATTGCCAAATCGTCGAACGCTTGAGCCAATGCTTGCAACGATCGAGTTACCCGGCGACCAAACCGCCACCACACAACAAAAAGGCCGAGACCGAGCAAGCTAAGCCACGCCATCAACACCAGCATCGGTCGCTGTACATATCCCGTGATGGTTGGTGCGGGTCGATGGACGACTAACACATCGCCGTTTGGGGTTAGTGCAGCACTATGAAGCCATTCAGAACCATTACGCTTAGTCGAGAATTGCCGAGGGACACCCTGTTTGAGACTGCCGACTTCAGCCGAGATCGAATTGTGCCATGACCGGGTACTGCTTGGCGAATCGACGTCTCTGAGAACAACTATCTCGTCTCCGGCGGCAATCAGGATCCCGTCTCGTTGGCTTTGCCGCAGCAGTTCGGGACGTTCAGTGGGGTCGACCGATGCAATCGAACTGGCGAGCACACCGTCGAATTCCTTTTGGCCTTGTTCATTCCAAGTAAACAGATAGTAGAGACCTAGCACCCCGGTCAAGAGCAGCAAGACAGTGAGATATATGAGGTAACGCGCCACAGATTGAGCGATACTTCGCCCATCGTCAGGCCGGAACCATATTTCCGGAATCTCGCTTCTGGCGTCTAGTTTCTCTGCCATATCGCCACATTAGTGCTACGGTCGATCATCGTTGAGACTTGAAGGTTCTGATCACGGCTCCTATCGTCGTCACGGTCAGCAGAGTGCCGGCCGTCTTTGTTCAAGATGATTCTGCACCAGCTGTAGCGCCCTGTCTCTGGTCTAGTTCTAACTGGAAACCTGAGCGTCGTCTCGATAGGTGTACGGCTGCCGCCATCGACGCTACGCCAACCACAATCCCCATCGTCATATTCGCTCCTTCGGTTTTACGAAGTAGCAGTCCACCGACGATCACCAAGTTGAGCGCGCCAATAATCCATAACCCGATTATCAAGTTACGAGCGCCTTGAATACGGCTCAATAGCTCGGTTTTACTTAACGCCGATACATCTTCTTTGCCGAACATCTATACGACCTCCACCCTCAACTGTGGCCGAGTTCACATGATAATGAAACAGCCAGCTGCCGATTAGGAGTATTTTTTACGAAAGATTTTAGTTAGGTGATAGCGACTAGCGTCGCAGACCAAGTTCAGCGATAACAGCTCGATAGCGTTCAACGTCGATTTTGGCGAGATAGTCGAGAAGTCGACGACGACGTCCAACCAGCATGAGCAGCCCACGACGGCTGTGGTGATCTTTTTTGTGAACCTTCAAATGCTCGGTTAGGTGATTGATCCGATCGGTGGCAAGCGCGATTTGCACCTCGGTTGATCCGGTATCTCCCTCAGAACGAGCATATTTTTTGATCGTTTCTTGCTTGGATGGGAGGTTAGCTGCTGGCTTGCTCATAATCGGTCTCTCTTATTGATAGTGGTTCAGAGTTGGGACCTTAGGCCCAGCCGCCATCGCCGAATATATCCAACGTGACAGCCCAGTCATGGTAGCCGGATCCCGGCGAGACACCTAGCTTTGTCGCCCTTTCGAGACAAACTCCTGCTGTATTTGGCTAACCCGGGCGTTAAACGCTTCCCTAACCCCCGAAACAGATCCCTCAGAAGTCGGTTCAATCGTTCGCCCTTCACCAAGTCTCCATCGAGTACCTATGTCGAGGGTTGATTGGCCGGTAACTAAGCTGGCTGCTTGCACTGCACTTCCAGCTGCAACAAGTTCGTCGTCGAGGGGAACGTTTATAACGTCGCCATGTAGATCTGCGCACCGTTGTTGGTATGCGAGCGAGCGGGCTCCCCCACCGATCAGGTTCAGCCTTCCGTCGGCTTTGGCGCCCGTTGACCGCAGCGCGTCCAAACCATTTAGAAGTCCACACAGCACTCCATCGTGCGCCGCTAACGCCAACGCTTCGCGTGATGTGTTAGTCCGCAGACCAAACATTTCACCGGAAGCGTGCGGCAAGTTCGGGGTTCGTTCACCATCGAAGAATGGGATCAGCACGGGGCTTTCGGAACCCGGTTCTGCCGATAACGCCAAATCCCCCAAACCTACGGCGTCGGTGCCTAACCATCGTGCCACACTATCGGTCACACGGGTGGCGTTTAAGGTACAGACCAGCGGTTGGTACAGACCATTCGCGTCAGCAAAGCCTGCTACTAAACCTGATGGATCGTTCACCGGGCGCTCCGATACGGAGTAGACGGTTCCCGATGTACCAAGTGACATTGCCACGTCGCCGGGTTCTAAACCTAACCCAATTGCACCAGCCATATTGTCGCCGGTGCCGACCCCTACTAGGACCGATTTGTTTAGGCCTAGCTCGGCGGCCGCTGGTGAACGCAGCTCTCCAACTGCAGAGTTGTGATCGACCAAGGCGGGGAGTCGATTGAGCCAGGCCGACGGATCGTCGACCACACAGCCTAATAGTTCGGTTCGATAGGTGTTGGCTACGGGGTCGAACCAACCGGTACCCGACGCGTCGCCTCGATCGGTTACATGCCGGCCTGTTAAACGCCATGTCAAGTAGTCGTGAGGAAGCATGACTTTATCGACCCGGTTGAGTGTCTCCGGTTCGGATCGAACAATCCATGCCAACTTCGAGATGGTAAAACTGGCTCCAGGCACACTGCCACATTTGTTAGCCCACACCTCGGGCGCCAGTCTAGCGAGCAGGTGTTCGGCGTCTGGGGCTGAGGTGGTGTCGTTCCATAGTTTTGCCGGTCGAACCGATTTGTTGTCACCGTCTATCAGAACCAGGCCGTGTTGTTGACCGGCCACGGCCATAGCAACAACCTCGGATCGCAGCGATGGGTCGAGTTGAGCAACAGCTTCAGCCAGAGCAACCCACCATGAGTTCGGGTCCTGTTCGGACACGGGAGGTGTTGTCGCTGGATGGGAGGCCGAACCCGATCCGAGTATCTTGCCCGACTCGACGTCGCGGACCTGGACTTTAGTCGATTGAGTTGAAGAATCTACTCCAAGCACCAACACCATTAACGAACCTGTTCGATATATCGACGTACAACGTTTTCAAGATGTTCTTGTTGGCCCGAAGCGGGGGCTACGTAGTCATTTTCAGAAGCATGCAGGCGAAGTGATTCCAACGTTTCTGAGCCGCCAAGGATCCCCTGACCAAGCGGGTTAGTCCAGCTCTGGTAACGGCTCTTGAGGACATCCTCCACCACGCCATCAGCCAGTAATTCAGCGGCGATCAATAGGCTTCTAGCCATGACATCCATGCCACCGATGTGACCGTAGAACAGGTCTTCTCGGTCGATCGATTGGCGTCGTAGTTTAGAGTCAAAGTTCAGGCCACCGGTAGTGAAGCCCCCGTTACGCAAGATTTGATACATGCCAAGACTCATCTGCTCCACCGAAACGGGAAATCGATCAACATCCCATCCGAGTCGGTCATCGCCCGCATTGGCGTCGATGCTGCCAAACAGGTTTGACGCAAACGCTGCCGCTATCTCGTGGTCGAAGTCGTGGCCGGAAAGGGTTGCGTGGTTAACTTCGATGTTGAGCTTCACGTCATCGACTAAGTCGTAGCGTTGCAAGAACGCGTCGCAGGCAGCGACGTCGAAGTCGTACTGGTGTTTGGTGGGCTCGAACGGTTTCGGTTCTAAAAGTATTGGCCCATCAAAACCGATCTTGTGTTTATGTTCAACGACCAATGCCAGCATCCGTCCAAGCTGTTCTCGCTCTTGTTGATAGTCGGTGTTTAAAAGAGTTTCGTAACCTTCTCGACCTCCCCACATAACATAGTTGTGTCCACCGAGACGATGTGTGGTTTCGAGGGCGTGGCATATCTGGCCAGCTGCGTGAGCGAATACTTCCGGGTCCGGGTTGGTGGCAGCCCCAGCCATATACTTTTTTTCGGAGAACAGATTTGCGGTGCCCCAAAGCAACTCGACACCCGTCGACTCTTGGTAGCTGAGTGCTAGTGTCGCCATTTCGTCGAGATTTCTAGCTGTCTCGGCTAAGGTGTCGCCGGGCGGCGCTATGTCGACATCGTGGAAGCAATAGAACGGCGTCCCTAGTTTTTCGAAGAATTCAAACGCAGCCGCCATCTTCATTTTGGCTGCGTCCATGGCGTCACCACCAGAACCAATCCATGGCCTATCTAGAGTTCCCTGACCAAAAATGTCGAACCCGTCCCAGGCAAAGCTATGCCAATAACAAACAGCGAACCGAAGATGATCCCGCATAGGTTTCCCAGCGACCAAACGATCGGCGTCATACCAACGGAACGCCAACGGGTTCTCGGATTCTGGGCCCTCAAACGGAATCGGCTGGGTAACCGAAGAAAAAAAGTCATTCATATCTATCTCACTTGTCCTTGACTTCGACTTAAGGCGTCGACTGACGATGCAATTAGCAACGCCGCGCCGGCGCAAATAAATTTGATACCTGAACTTCCAAAGTCGATTTCACCCCATAGGGGTAAAACCTGTTTCCCGATGAGCGTCAGGCCGTTTGGGATGAGAGCGAGCACGAACCCACCGAGGACGGCATTGAGCATTCTGCCCTGTCCCCCGAATAATGATGTGCCGCCTATGACCGCTGCTCCTACAGCCAAAAGCAGCGTGTCGTTGGCGCCGGTATTGGGGTCTACCGAATTTACCCGTGATGCTAAGAACGCTCCACCGATACCTGCCAGAAGACCGCAGATGGCGAAGGCTGAGAGCCGGAGTGAAGCTACGTTAATGCCAGCTCGTCTCGCAGCCTCAGGGTTTCCGCCGACAGCATAGAGATGGCGTCCATATTTAGTTCTTGTGAGCAACACGTTCAGGAGGAACAGGATGATCGCTATGATGGGGACTACGGTGGGTAGGCCTTGGATTGGTTCTGGAGCTCGCCCAAATGCTCGATTCGTATTCAGCATCGTGGTGACAACGATGAGGGCCACCGCCGCCGCTCCGACTTTAATAGCGGCGACCGAACGTGGAATCGCCCCGTGGGAGTTTCGCTGTTTGCGTATCATCACATAGGCGTAGAGGGCTAGGCCGACCAATGAGACCAGCCAGGACAGAATCGGACTGAGAGTACCCCCAACCAGACCTTTCACCAATGGATCTGAGATTCGAACACTTCCACCGTCGCGAACCAGAAGTAACAAGATGCCCTGGAACAACAATACGTTGGCAAGAGTGACGACAAAGGAAGGTATGCCTACTTTGGCGACCATGTAGCCGGTGAAGGTACCAAGGATGACCGCTACCGTTGCAGCTAGAAGCACCGATGGCACCAAAGGCCATTCCTGCAGTCGAGTTGCCAGTACGGCTGCTGAGACACCCGCAGTGAATCCGGCAGCGAGGTCGATTTCACCCAGCAACAGAGTGAAAGACACTGCCATAGCTATGACGATTACACCTGATGCTTGCTCTAAAAAGTTTGCAAAGTTCAACAGGGTTAAAAAACTGGAAGGGTTGACCAAGCCGAAGATTGTGACGAGGACGGCTATCGCCAGAATCGCTGGCAGCGAACCGAGGTCACCGGCTCGAAGTTCTGATACCCGATCCGATATAGCAGTCTTGAAGTCGACTTTTGCTCCGTCAAGAGCGAAATCGGTCAGTGCGAAACCTGCGTCGTTGGGCGTTGCGTTTTCGTTCATTGGTTCACCTCTTCTTGTATCCCTACGTCGCCTGACCGTCCCGAAGTGATCAGTTCGACGAGTTGTTCATTAGACGTTGTTTCGGTTACTTCGATGTCTGCGGCCATACGTCCTAAATACATGACGGCCACACGGTCCGACACGGCGATAACGTCGTTCATGTTGTGGCTAATCAGTCCGACGGCTATACCCTTTTCGGCCAAACGTCGAACCAGTTTGTTTACTTGTTCGGTTTGGGCGACTCCAAGGGCGGCGGTGGGTTCGTCTAAGATGACGACTTTGGAATCCCACAGCACTGCTTTTGCTATCGCCACTGTCTGACGCTGCCCGCCGGACAGCGACGAGACCCGTTGGCGAACGCTCTTTATCGTTCGCACCGAAAGACTTGCCAGCGTTTCCCTAGTTCGCTGCTCCATAGTTTTTTCGTCTAGCAACCCGCGTTCGGTAAGTTCGCGTCCTAAGAAAAGATTCTGTACGATGTCGAGGTTTTCGCAGAGTGCTAGATCTTGATACACCACTTCGATTCCGAGGGCGGAAGCGTCCTTCGGATTGTCGATCGTCACCGCTTCACCATCGAATGTGATGGTCCCGGAGTCGATTGGGTGGATGCCAGCAATACTTTTGACCAGCGTCGATTTTCCTGCACCATTATCCCCGATAAGGGCGGTCACAGTTCCGGGGTACATCTTTAAATCGACGTCGTGGAGAACATGGACTGGCCCGAAACGTTTGTTTACTTTTGACACTTCTAGAAGTGGTGTTTGGCTCATTGCTTAAACTTCTCCTGTAGATACTGAGGGTGGGCAAACCAGATATCGAACTCTGGAACGCCCACCCTTCGTGTCACACTCGGCTATTTGACGCCGTACTGCTCACATTCAGCTTCGAGTCCTTCACAGACCTCTTCGACCGATACAAATCCATCCGCTACCGGGACTTTGACATCCTCAATGAAGATTGACTGAATCTCGGCTTGGACGTATGGGATTTCTCCGTTTTCGTTATCGATGGTGGCGTTGGCTGGAATGTCGTCGCCATTCAAGAGTGCTACCGCTGTTGCAACAGCTCCTTGGGCTTCCTCCACCACCGGCTTGTATACCGTCATACACTGCCGGCCAGAGAGTATTGCCCTGAGTCCTTCGACCGTTGCGTCTTGACCGGTCGCCGGAACGGTAAGACCTGAGTCTTCGAGTACCGCTTGAGCTGCCAGCGAGACACCATCGTTGGCGGCGAGCAGACCGTCGACTTCACCTGAGGCACTGGTTAGAAGCTGTTCAAAGATGGTTCCTGCCTGGGCATTGTCCCAGTCCGGAACGGCTTCTTCACCGACGGTTTCGAACCCGGCGTCCTTGATAGCGTCCTGGTAGCCCTGCTTAAACAATGTTGCGTTGTTGTCGGTCGGTGAGCCGTGCAATTGGATGATCTTTTTGCCTTCGGTATCACCGTCAAAACATTGGATGAGACCTTCGCCTTGTGCTGTGCCGACAGCGACGTTGTCGAATGAGACGTAGGCATCGGCTGAACCGCCAAGTGTTAACCGGTCATAGTCGATGTTTTTGACGCCCGCCGCTGATGCTTTTTCTTGAATCGCTGCTCCAGATTCTGAATCCAGGTTTACGATGGCCAGAACAGCGACACCGTCGGCGATCATTTGATCTGCGATAGTTGCCATGTTGTCTTTATCGCCTTCGGCATTTTGGATCACACACTCGATTCCAGACTCTTCACAGGCCTGTTCAATCAGTGGCCGATCAAACGCTTCCCATCGAGCGGACGATGCCGAGTCTGGCAAGATAAATCCGACCGACCCCCCATCAGCTGACCCAGAATCGCCATCGGCGGTTGACTCTGAGCCTTCCTCGGTTCCCGACGTATCATCGCTGCCGGTTGTATCACTTTCTGCTGAGCCTCCGCACGAGGCGGCAACTAAGGCAAGTCCTGCTAAGAGTGCGAATAGTTTGGTTCTTGGTTCTTTCATAATGTCTCCCCTTGTCCACGACGCCCTGGCGCCAGCAGACCATCTACGTTAATATGTAATACACTATTACATATTAAGAGGAGTTGGTCAAGAGTCACAACTCGTGATCTGAAAACCGTCACAAAGCAGTCGAGCAACCCACCAAAAGTGCTACACCCGCAACACAAGCTAGATTGAGATCTCGTGAGCAAACCAAAGACAACTGGCAAATCAGGCCTAAGAAGCGAACTAGTCCGACATAACAATCTTTCAGCCATCCTCAAACTTGTCCACATTAAAGGCCCACTTACCCGATCTGAAATCGTCGACCAAACCGGCTTGTCCCGCAATACCGTCGGAATGCTCGTCGGGGAACTCACTACCAACGAACTCGTTTCCGAATATGTAGTCGAATCAAACGGCTCCCGAGGACGCCCCTCACCCACCGTCCATCCAGCACATCAAAGCAGCGCAGTTATCGGCGTCGAGATCTTAGTCGATTCGATTGCCGTTGCCGTTGTCGGGATCGGAGGTGAAGCTATCAAACTCCGCCACACCACGCGAGACAGAAATCGAAACCACCCCGAACTTGTCGCCACCGACCTCGCGAAATTCATCGAATCCATCATCAACGAAATCCCATCCAAGACCCACATCTACGGAATCGGAATAGCGGTACCCGGCCTAGTAGAACCTGAAAACAACGTCATACTCGCTGGACCCAACCTCGGATGGGAAAACGTTCCGTTTGGTCAATTACTTCACGAAAAGCTATCCGCATCGACCGCAATATCGATCCGAAACGAAGCCGACCTTGGAGCTCTAGCGGAACAACGCCGAGGAGCGGCAACCGGTATCAACAACATCTTGTTCGTATCAGCCGACATCGGAATCGGTGGCGGCATCATTTCGGACGGAACCTTACTTTCTGGCACCAGAGGCCTCGCAGGAGAAGTAGGCCACCTTCCGGTCGAACAAAAAGGGCGCACCTGCCGATGCGGGGCAATCGGATGCTGGGAAACCGTCATCGGATCCGAAGCGCTAATCGAACGAATAGGCAGCGACCAACCATTCACATATCAGGCCGTCGCCGACTCACTCACAAACGCAGCTCAAGGCGACGACAAAACACTAAAGGCCTATGAAGTCCATGGCCATTGGTTAGGCGTAGGACTCGCTGGAATCATCAGCGTACTAAACCCTCAAATGATTATTCTCGGAGGTTTTCTCGGCCCCGCCTACCCCTACGTAATCAATGCGCTCTACGCCGAACTTAACCAGCGAGTGATGCCCGCCATTATTGAAAACTGTGAAGTCGTCCCATCGGAACTCAGAGACAAAGCACAGCTACAAGGCGCAGCAGAATTCGCTTGGGACCACGCATTCGCCACGCTCCCTCAAGCAATCGACGCCCGTATTTCAGCATCCGAACTACAAGCAACCGACCGATGAGCACAATCACGATCACCTCCGAAAACGTTGAAGCCACCATTGCCCCCAACGACGGTGGCCGAGTGCAATCGATACAGGCATACAGCCACGAACTCCTCCGACCCCAAACACCGGACCCGATGGGGTGGGGTTGTTACCCCATGGTCCCCTTTGCTGGACGAATAGCTGACGGAACTATCGACATCGACGGAACTATCCACAAACTTCCGCCCACCCTAGGGCCACACGCAATTCACGGTTACGGCTACCTCCAACCTTGGCGCATCGTGGCCACAACAAACACCAGCTGCACTACCCAATGGGAATTCACCAAACCATGGCCGTGGAAAGGTATGGCGACCCAACATGTAGAGGTCTTCCCAAGTCGAATCGAACTTTCACTCACCGCCACCGCCTCTGAACGCCAACCTTTATCCATCGGATTTCACCCGTGGTTTAACCAGCGACTAACCAACCAAGACGAACTTTCACTCATCTTCGAAGCCGCTGAAATGTACGAACTAGATCAGCGAGAAATACCAACTGGTCGAACCCAAGCACCGTCAGATCCGCCCTGGGACAACTGCTTTCGTTCACTAGCAGCCGATCCAGTCCTTAGATGGAATCAGCTCGAAGCAACCATTTCAGCTTCTACCGATCACTGGGTCATCTACACAGAACCGTCCGATGCCACCTGCGTCGAACCCCAGACAGGACCCCCCAATGAAGCCAACCAATCACCAAACATCTTCGAAGCGGGCCAACAACTAGAACTCAAAACTTCAATCCTATTCAGCCAACCGGCAACGACCTAAACTACCGCAGCAAGGTCTTGGGGCTCCCCAACCCGGCGCTGACGTTCCAGCACCAGACACACTGCGAGCAATCCCGACAACACAATGCCAACCATCGACAGGACGTGATATCCCGTCATCGACACGACAAACCCAGACGCCAACGCAGCTACACCACCCGCAACAGCAGCTAAAAGATCGGCAGCCCCCTGGGCGGCCGTACGCCTAGTCTGATCGAGAATTGATTCGCTAAGAAGCGCACTCGCAGCAACAAAACCAAAACTCCAACCAAGCCCCAACAGGAACAATCCGGCAAAGAGTAGGGGCAGCGGAGCATCCCCTGCCAGGGCTGTGAGCGACGTCGCCAGAACCAAGAGAACGCTGGCAACACCCAACGTTGGTCGACGCCCAAAGGTGTCGGACACGTACCCGGCGATGGGGGCAAACGCAAACATCCCAGCGGTATGAACCGAAATCACCCAACCAACGTCTTGCAACCCATGATCGTGGGCGACCATATGAACAGGCGTCATCGCCATAACCATCACCATCACCGCAGTAGCAATGGTCAGGCCAACAAGAGCTAGGCGGGCTGAACTAGAACCGCTAATAGCTGCGAACCCACCGACGAGACTCGACGTAGTGGTTGTGTTATCCGACTGAGCTCCCCTAGCCACTAACAACGGATCAGGCCGGAGGAACATCCAGGTAATAGCAGCCGCCGCCGCAAAGAAAAAAGCACCGAACAGGAACGCCCCGATAAGTTCGCTTAGCCCTAACGCTGCGCCAAACCGGTTACTAAGCCCAACCAGGGTCGGACCCCCAACTGCACCGATCGTTGATGCAAACACAACTGAACTGATCGCTTTTGCCTTGTTCTTAGGGTCGGCTAAGTCTGCTGCTGCGTATCTCGCCAAACTAGCAGCCGCCAAACCAACTCCGACTAGAAACAAACCAACCAACAACGCTACGATGCTCGATCGTTGTCCACCAAAAGCTGCGACCCCACACCCAGCTAAAGCGACGACAAACCCTGCGACCATGCCAGTTCGACGGCCATAACGATTCATCACAGAACTCAACGGAGTCGAACTGATGGCAGACCCTGCGGTAGCAACCGCCAAGGCGCTACCCGTCCACCGTTCAGAGTTCAAGATCTCCCCCACCAACAAGGCTGAAACGGCAAAAATGATCGCCAACCCGCCGCGGGAAGCCCCTGAAACCACAAAGAGAACCCAAAGCGTTTTGCGTTGCAACCGGGATCGATTGACGGGTATGTCGGATTGAGAAGCGTCCACCCGGTCAGAGTACTTCGGTTCGACAACGACTGCGTCGTAATTTACGCTCGGGACTTCTTAACTTTTCAGTACGCTTGTGGCCCGCTCAACATCGACACGGAGTTGAGCGACCAGCGCTTCGATCCCGTCAAACCGCTGTTCGGAACGTAGTAATTGCACAAACTCAACACGCGCCAGTTCATCATAAAGTTGACCATCGAAACCGATCAGGTGGGCTTCGACAACCGAGTGTTCAGCGTTTTGATAAAACGTTGGCCGCTTACCAACATTTATCGCCGTTGGCCATCTGCTCCCATCGGGACGCACATACCAACCGGCGTAGACGGCATCAGCGGGAACCGCATACATCGAACCAACCGCGATATTGGCCGTGGGGAAACCGATCTGACGGCCACGCTGATCACCGTGAACGACCGTACCCCACACTTCATGATTCCGGCCCAACATGTCTGCGGCGATAGCAACGTTTCCACCCGCAAGCGCCCGCCGAACAGCGGTGGAAGAGATCGGTTCCACCGGGCCATCGGTACGAGGCAACAGCCTTAGACCTTCAACATCGAAACCGTGCGTCAAACCAAGTTTGGTAAGAACTTCGACGTTACCTGCTCGTTTGGCTCCAAAATGAAAATCGTGACCAACCACAACAAGTTGAGCACGAAGGCAGTCGACGAGAACCGACTGTACGAACTCTTCCGGCGTTTCAGCAGCCCGTTGATGGTCGAAGGGAACTACGACGGTGGTGTCCACCCCGGCCGATTCCAACAATTCCAATTTATGTTCTAACGTCGTCAAAAGTTTCGGGGCATTATCGGAACGAAGCACATATGCCGGATGGGGTTCGAACGTGACCACAGCCGTTTTGACATCCCCCTCGCCCCGGATTGACGCTGCACGTCGCGCCAGGTCGATAACCGACCGGTGCCCTAAATGCACCCCGTCATAAACGCCGATCGCCACAACGTGACCATCGCCCGACGTATTACAGTTCGTTAGATCAGAGACGACCCTCATTTGCTGACTTCCACTAGTTGCCGGCCAAGACTTTCGCAGGCCGGAGTTCACCATTAATGACATGGTAGACGGCTAACAACGTATCATCGCTATCTTTAATCGCTAGCCGACCTGTTCCCGCTGACGGACCGAGCGGCCTACCGTTTCTTACCTGTCGAGCGATGTCATCTTCGACGTGGAGGACCGCCATCCCTCGAAGCAGCTCACTATGGTCAAGCATCACTAGCTCTTCCATCTCGCAGGCCTCTTCCAACAGAAACGGCCCTACAGAGGTTCGTTTTAAACCACTAAGGTGAGCGCCACCGCCCAACGATGTGCCGACATCAGCCGCCAATGTACGAACGTAGGTCCCCGAAGAGCAGTGAATCTCGGCGTTGTAGATATTCTTGTCTGTCGTTGGCGAGGTAGTAAACTCGAAGACCGAGACCGGGCGAGGTTTACGTTCAACCTCTATTCCCTCTCGAGCCAGCTGATGAAGCCGCTTTCCGTTCACTCGAACAGCTGAAACCATCGGCGGGATCTGCTCTATGTCTCCGACGTAACTATCGGCAGCGATTTGCACCTCGGCTGGCAGGACAGACATTTCATAGGTAGCGGTGACCTCGCCCGCAGCATCTAGAGTCGACGTTTCAGTGCCGAACGTTATTTCGCCGACGTAGCGTTTATCTACGCCGGTAACGAATTGCAGCAGTTTAGTTCCTGCTCCGACACCGATAACGAGCACCCCGGTGGCGTCAGGGTCAAGGGTTCCGGCATGCCCGACTTTGCTGGTACCCAGAGATTTGCGTACGACGTCTACGACACCATGGCTTGTGATCCCGGCGGGTTTGTTACAGATAATGCAGCCGCTAACACCCGAATCTGGCTTTCTGGACCGGCGCCGACCCACAGTTATTCCTCTTCGCCAACGTCCGTCGCAGAACCGGAATCGGAGCGCTGAATCTCGCTCAACAACTGGTCCATTTTTGCTCCTGCGCGCACCGCAGGGTCGAACCCAAACACGATATTGGGGGTTTTCCGCAGCCGGGCGCTGCGAGCTACAGCTAGACGAACTTCTCGTTGATGTTCCTCGAGCGCCTCTAGTACATCTTGGTCCCGTTGGTCATCGAAGTCGGTTTCTGCTGCCATATCGGCATCCAGATTCGAAACGAACACTTGGGCCACGTTTAGGTCAGCGTCTACTTCGACTCCGGTGATGGTAAGCAGACCAAGCCGGTCATCTTCAACATCTTCGAAGTACTCGGCAACAATCTCTTGGATAAGAGGATTGAGCCGAGCTGTTCGTTGATAGTGTCGCTGCGTTGCAGGGCGTGTTCGACGAGGTGGCCGAGAACGTTTACCCATTATTCGCGGGGGATCTCTCGTTCTTCGAACGTTTCGATGATGTCGCCTTCCTTAAGGTCCTGGAAATCCGACAAGCCGATGCCACACTCGAAACCGGATGCCACCTCTTTGACGTCGTCTTTGAAGCGGCGAAGTGATTGCAGTGAGCCCTTCCAAATGATCGTTCCCTCTCGAAGGAAACGTACTTTGGAACCGCGGGTAATAACTCCGTTGGTGACCATACAACCGGCGATTGCCCCGATTTTTGGAACTCGGAATATTTCTCGAACCTCAGCATCACCGGTGATGACTTCTTCGTATTCCGGCTCCAACATACCGAGCATCGCTTTTTCGATGTCTTCGAGAAGTTTGTAGATGATCTCGTAGTTACGGACCTCCACTTTTTCTTGATCAGCGAGTTCTCGAGCTTTTCTGTCGGGCCGAACATTGAAACCTAAGATGGTTGCGTTCGATGCAGCGGCAAGCTGGACGTCGTTCTCGGTGATTCCACCGACACCTCGAAGGACAAACGCCAGTTTGACTTCGTCACGTTCCATCTTCTTAAGACTGTCGGTTACGGCTTCTAGCGAGCCGTTTACGTCTGCTTTGACAATCAGGTTGAGTGTGGCTTTTTCGCCAGCCTGGATTTGACGGAAGATATCTTCGAGCTTCGCTCCGCCGGAGCCGGCGGCTGCGTTGATTCCGAGGCTCGACAAACGCATCCAGTGTTCTCGAGTGGAAGCAACCTTGGCGGCGACTTTCTCATTCGGAGCAACGATAAACGTGTCGCCAGCTTCGGCAACATCGCTTAGACCAAGTACCTGGACCGGTGTGGATGGGCCAGCTTCGGTAACGTTTTCGCCTCGATCATTGATCAAAGCACGAATTCGTCCCCAAGATGCTCCGGTTACTAGCGGATCTCCGACCCGTAGTGTTCCACGTTCGACGAGAACGGTAGCGACTGGGCCACGGCCGATGTCGAGGTTAGATTCAAGTACCGAACCGGCTGCTCGATCTTCGTCGGTGGCTCGAAGGTCTTCGACTTCAGCGATTAGGAGCAAGTTGTCGATGAGGTCATCAATACCGTCGCCGTTCATTGCCGAGGTCGGCACCATAATGGTGTCTCCGCCCCAACTTTCAGGAACGAGCCCACGCTCTGAGAGCTGTGTCATCACGCGGTCTGGGTTTGCACCCTCGCGGTCCATCTTGTTGATGGCCACGATGATTGGGACTTCAGCAGCTTTAGCGTGATCGAGAGCTTCTAACGTCTGAGGCATAACACCGTCATCGGCAGCCACTACCAGCACCACGATGTCGGTGGCGTCGGCTCCACGGGCACGCATGGCGGTGAACGCCTCGTGGCCGGGGGTGTCGAGGAATGTGATCAACTTGTCGTCGTGAGTAATTTGGTATGCACCGATGTGCTGGGTGATGCCACCAGCTTCGCCCGCTACGACGTTTGCCGAACGGATGCGGTCCAAGAGCAGTGTTTTACCATGGTCGACGTGACCCATAACAGTGATGACCGGTGGCCGAAGTGGAAGACCTGAGGTGTCTTCAACCTCTTCGACTTCCAACAATTTACGAAGTTCGACTTCTTGTTCTTCACCGGGATTGATCAGCTTGATCTCTACGCCGACGTCTGCGGCGAACATCTCAATCATTTCGTCGGTCAGCGACTGGGTAGCCGTCACCATTTCACCGTTGGTCAGCAAACAACGAACAACGTCGACCGCTGTACGGTTTAGTTTTGGACCAAGGTCTTGGGCGGTTGAAGCCCGCTCGATGATGACGGTACCGGTAGGTACTGGCGCGTCTTCAGACGAGTAGGACTGCACCACCATTGGGGTAAGTTCGTCGCGTGAACGTCGTCGACTCTTTCGACGGCTGCGACCTCGGTTGCCGGGGCCTCGGTTAGGGCCGCCACGATTCGGGCCGCCACGGCCGCGGTTTGCTGGACCGCCGCCACCGGGAGCCGGACCGCTTCGGTTAGGACCACCGGGAGATGCTGCTGCTGGTCGGTTTTGGTTTCCGCCACCTCGGTTTGGGCCACCGCGATAGTTAGAACCACCGCCGCCGCGGTTAGGGCCACCGCTGGGTGCAGCTTTACGACTTTGCCCGCCACCAGGGGGAGGAGGAATCGGTTTACCACCCCGGCCGCGAGGAGGTCCGGGAGGAGGAGGAATCGGCTTACTGCCTTTACCTTTAGGAGCCGGGCTTTTCGGAGCCTGTCCCTTTGGTTTAGTTCCTGCTTCTGGTTTAGCTTTCGTTTCGGGCTTGGCCTTCGGGTCGGACGTAGCTTTCGACTCGGGCTTAGCTTCCGGCTTCTTTGATGTTTCCTCGACCGGAGCTTCAGGCGCTTTTGCCTCAGGTTCGACTTTCTCGACCTTTGGAGCTTCAGGAGTAGCTTCTGCGGGCGCAGGGGCCTTCTTGACCGGAGGAGCCTCACTCTTCGCCGGAGCAGGCGCAGGAGGCTCGACAGGAGCCTGAACTGGTCGACTCGGAGGCTGGGGTGCAGATGCCTTGATCGCAGGCGGTGGAGGCGGAATTGGGGCCGAACCTGGGTTACTGCCAGAGGAGACGACCTTACTCGCAGAACTCACCGGTTTCGCTGGCGGTGCCGGTTTGGGTTCAGCGGGCGTCGCCGGAGCTGGAGCCGGTGCCGCTTTCTTTGCTGGAGTAGCAGGCTTAGGCGTCGGCTTCGGCGCCTTCTTGGCCGGTGCTGGCTCTTCGACTTCATCTTCGGCTGGCTCTCGTATGAGGCCTTCTCGTTCGGCTTTGCGACGGACGCGGTCAGCCTGGGCGTCCACTATGGAAGATGAATGGCTCTTTACTCCAACTCCTAACGAGTTGCAGAGGTCAATCACTTCTTTGTTTGAGAGGCCCATCTCTCGTGCTAGTTCATAAACACGGACTTTTGCTGGCACGTTGCTGTTTTCACCCTTATCGGTATGCACGCCGACGACCGGCTATGCGACTCACAATGCTAGCGCCACGTGGGTCGTTAGCCTTACGGAGCTGCTATCAATTACTTCTCAGCGGTTCTTCTGTCATATAGTTGTTCTATCCCCCGCCGCAATGTCGCAGATCTGCAAGATCTTTTCTCGGGCGAGGCTAATCGATTCTTCGGTCACGTTTCGACGTAGCGACCGTTGAAAACTCCTGGATTTGACGGCAACGTCGAAACATTTGGTTGCATTGGCTAGACATATCCATGCACCCCTACCTCCGACCAGTTCAGCGACTTTTAGGTCACTGGACCGGTCGGCTTGAAGGCGTAGCAATTGGGTTACGGATCTCTTGGTCCGACATCCAATACATGTTCGTTCTGGCTGCGACCGTTGCTGCGTCAATTCGTAGGGGCTTTCGTTCTAGTTACTCTTCTTCTTCGTCGTCGCCGCTGTTGTCATCGTCCTCAGCTTCTGAGGTTGCAACATCATCGGCCTCGTTGTTATTTCCGTCACCGCCACTGTCGTCACCACTATCAGCGTCGCCAGCGTCGTCGTCGGTCGAGGTTTCTTCTGGGTCTGCTTCGGACTGTTGATTCCACTCTTCAGCAGAAATGGCGGGTGAACCATCGGCGGGCTGCCAAAGCTGTTCACCGCTGTCAGGATCGACGATCCATTCACCTTCGGCCCACTCTTCACCTTCGTAGGCTTCGCTTTGAGCTTTCTCTTCTGCGATTTGAGTTTCGCTCTTGATATCGATTCGCCAACCGGTCAAACGATGCGCTAATCGAGCGTTTTGGCCTTCTTTACCAATCGCTAGCGAGAGTTGAAAATCTGGAACAATCACTTCGGCGGTGCCGGTGTCGTAGTCGATTCGAACCTCTTTCACCTTTGCGGGAGAAAGAGCTTTAGCCACGAACTCGTACGGGTCATCGGTGTACGGAATGATGTCGACTTTTTCGCCGTTGAGTTCGTTGACAACCATTCGGACACGAGAACCACGGGCACCTACACAGGCGCCGACCGGGTCGACGTTCTGGTCGTTTGAGGCCACGGAGATTTTGGTGCGATGTCCCGGTTCACGGGCGCAGGCCTTTATTTCGACGATGCCGTCAGCGATTTCGGGAACCTCTAGTTCAAACAATCGTTTGATCAAACCTGGGTGGGTGCGACTGACAACGATCTGTGGCCCCTTAGCCGTCCGGCGAACCTCGACGATGTAGGCCTTAACTCGGGCACCACCTTCAACCCGAGGACCAGATGAGACTTTCTCTGCCTGTGGCAGCAAGGCTTCGACACGGCCAAGGTCCAGCAGCGTGTATCGAGAGTCTGACTGCTGCACGATTCCGGTAACGATGTCGCCTTCGCGCCCAGCGTACTCCTCGTACTTCATCTCTCGTTCTTCTTCACGAATACCCTGCATGAGGATCTGTTTCGTGGTTTGGGCGGCGATCCGACCAAAGTTGTCGGGGGTAACATCTAGCTCGGGACCGTATGGGTCACCGTATTCATCGATGTCCTGGGCGAACACGCGGATGTCAAACGTTGACGGGTCGATGGTGACCCATGCAAATTCGAACGCATCCGGTGTGCGTTTATAAGCAGACTCTAATGCGTTGGCCATAATGCCATACAGTTTGTCTACGGAGATTCCTCGATCGTCGGCAAGCGCCTGTAGCGCATCAACCATCTCATTTCCCATTGTGGACCTCTTTAGTTGTACTTTCGGTTGTAGTGCTTTTCTTAGACTTTTTCTTGGCGGAAGACTTCGAACCCTTCTTAGGTCCTTTGCCTGGTTTTTCTTTCGTGCCCCAATCGAATACTGTTCTCGCCTTTGATATTCGATCGAGTTCTATGCGATGTTCGACGGTATCAGATAGTTCGACGCCGTCAATTTCAGACGCAGAAACAACAATAGCTGTTTCGGTCGACGAGGTCAGCTTTCCTTTGATTCGACGAATCGGCTTCTCATCATCTGAGGTTTGGGCTTTACCGCTTCCGATAAGCTTTATGAGAACTAACTCACCGACTGCCCGGTCATAGTGTTTGGGGCGGTTCAGCCGGCGTTCGACACCGGGGCTGGAAACTTCGAGTGTGTATCGACCGCTAATAGGGTCATGTTGGTCGAGAACGGGTGAAATCAAACGGTTCACCTCAACTATCTGACTTGTTGAAATGCCACCTGGTTTATCGACGGTCACCCGTAGAGTTCCCCCAGTCCATTCGACATCGAACAATTCAACGTCGACAGTGCCAACGATCGGCTCAAGTAATTCGTATATAGCTGTTTGTGTATCCATGACCGTCTCCACCTCCCAATGGCTGCTGTCTCGATGTAAAGTGAAAAGCGTGGGCGTCAGCCCACGCTCGTACATCTGTGCAAGGTTATCTCGTTTTGACGTGAATTGTCCCCTATCAGAGAACGGACACCCCCTATGAGTGCAGCTGAATCCTTCCTAACATCGCTTAAGAACTGGTTCTCTTCGGAATCCGCCGAAGCTAAGAAAGTAAAAGAAGATCTAGAAGATCGTTTAGACAGTGATCTCACTCGACGAGAAAACGAACTAGCAGCTACCCCTGAACAACGGTTAGATAGCATCCAAACTGAGATTGACAACAGCGATTCGATGTTTGACGAAATCCGCGCCAAGATCGATACCTCCACCGTCGCCGCTGAACTCGACGCCAACGAAGCCGATGCCATCGACGACGTTTCAGATGATCCATCCACCTAAGTCAGTCCTATAACCAAGCTTGGGCGACCTCCGATGAAACACGCACCGCCAGGTCCCAAAATAGTTCTTCGGCAGGAGACAGCGTCCTAGACTCCAAACGACTTAGATAAACTTTGCGGACCGGAAGCGGAGGATCTGGACGCTGAAACACCACTTCGGTATCGGTGGTGTCAACCGTCAGCATCGGCATTAACCCGCGCCCCAATCCGGAACGAGCCATCGACTGGACCGTCGAGTTATCGGCCGAACGGTAGGTCCAGGATGGTTTATACCCAAGTCGACGAAGACCATCCTCGAGAAAAACCGAACAGACATCTGCTGCCGGCATTCCAAGAATCGGTTCGCTCATGACCTCAGACAGTGGAATCGTCGAGTTCTCTGTGGCTCTATCGGCTCGGGTAATAACCACGTGATGGTCTTCGAGAACAAGTTGCTGAGTAAGTCCTGGATATTCGCTGACAAGAAAACATATATCGATCTCGCCGTCGTGTAGTCGCTGAACGGTGGAGACTTTGACGTCCTCTTCGACGAGTTCAATTGCCACGTCTGGGGCTTGTTGTTTCATCAACGCAACCACGTCAGGCACGATACGAGACGAAATACTTGGAAAGGTCCCAAGACGCAGCCGACCTGCTCTGCCCGCTGCCATATCCTCTAGCGCCCGAGATAGGGACTCAACACTTCGTTCGATTTCGCGGCCGTGCTCAACCACTAGACGTCCAGCGGCGGTCAACAAAGGCGGTTTGGGACCTTTCGGGCGATCAAAGAGCGGACAGCCAACCATACGTTCCAATACGGCGATCTGTTGACTAACCGCAGACTGGGTGTAGCCGAGACGACCGGCCGCTTTGGCGAATGTACCTGCCTCAGCGACAGCTCGAAGCGTCAGCAGGTGACGAAGTTCAATATTCTCCAACATACATAAACAATAAGAACTTCTAATCAATAAAGCCAGTTAATATCGTTTTTACTATTGCTACTAGGTGGTTAGGTTGGCTATATGAACAACGACGACCTGTACCAGCAGCTAGCCACCAGCATCGCTGAAGACGGCTTTGAACAACATGCTCAAGACGCCGTGGCCTACGCCAACCAATTCCGCGCTGAACTTCGGCTACTCGAACAGGTCAACGCAGTTCTCGTCGACACAATTAATGACCAAGACCTGCCTGACGTTGTCAGGGCCCGAGCATTTGGCAAGCTTCGGCGTGACATAACCGACCAAGTCGCCGCCCAGCTGTTGAATATCGACTGGGACAAATCAACCTTGGTGCTGGCACCTTAAAACCTCAACTAGATACCGGTAAAGAACTGATCAGCATTAAGGACCGAAGTAGCCATCTCAAAAATCGTGATCTGTTTATTCATCGCTTCACGGCGGATCATCACATACGCTTCATCTTCAGAGACATTACGATGAGACGCTAATACCTGGGTGGCCCGCTCGACGGTCCGACGGGTCTTCAGCATTTCGTCCAACTTATCGATCCGAGCTGTCAGCCGCGACTCATACCGGAACAACCCAAGCGCCGAAGCCATACATGCCAACACACCAATCGACTGGATCGGCTTAGCGATCGTACCGTGAATATTGGCGTCGACAAGGCGTTGAATTTCGAGTGGGCTCTCGAACTCAACGATTGCCACCAACGCAGCAGAACGAGAATCAGAGTACGGCTGATGAAGATCTTGATAGTCAGGGCCATCTAGAAAAAACACCACATCCAGATCGTCAACCAACGTAGATGGAGGAGGCCAATGGGTTGTAACCTGACAGCCAATACGGCGAAGTTGTTGTTCTAGATTCTCACCGTCTTCATCCGGAGGGTGAAACACCCCCACTCGGGCTTTGCGAAGCGTTTTGAGAAGCCGTTTCGACGGGTCAGACCTTGTCATCGGCCAGCGACCTGCGACATCGAGCTAAGCATCGGTAAACGTCGGGACTTCACGATCATAGGCAATAAGGTACGGGTCAGGCTTGGTTTGTTCACCTTGCCAGACAATATCGAACTCACCGTCTGCACGCGACAGCCCAATCCTCGGGACGTTGTATACGTGATTATTGTCCGCGTCAACCAACATCGCGCCTTGAGGAGCGACATAGCGAAGCCCGTTAACGGCCTCCAACAATTCTTCCGGATCATCCGACCCAATGAAGCTACAGGCCTTTGCATACGCATGGACTTGTGAATACGTCGTTTGGGCATAGATCGAGGGTATATCACCAGGGCCGTACCGCTGCTGATAGATCGACCGGAATACTTGGTTCTCTTCGGTCTGCAGCGCCCCAAAATAGCACGCAGCAGTTATGTGACCAGCTGTAGCGTCGGCCCTGATCGTAGCTAACTCGCTTTCGGTCGTAGTCAGACTCGCAATCGGGGCGGAACACCCAGCGTCGATAACCGCTTCATATAGAAGAGAGGTATCGGCACCAACGACCGTTGACAGCACAGCATCGATATCGCTAGAGGCAACGTCTTGGGCCACGCGCCCAAAAGCCGACCCTGGGGAACCTAGCGGCACATACGACTCGCCAACAATCGTTCCGGCCCCGTCGTCAAGCAACTCGGCGACTATCCGATTGATCTCACGAGCGTAAATATAGTCAGAACCAACCGTATAAAGTCTGGTACCGTAGTTGGAGAAAAGGTACTCGATCAACGGCAAAACGGTCTGGTTTGGGGTCGCTCCCCCATACACCACATTTGGCGAGTACTCGAACCCCTCATACACAGAGGGATAGAACAGAACAGTGCCGTATCGAGCCAAGATTGGAAGTACTGCCTTGCGACTCGCTGAGGAACAACAACCAAAGATAGCGGAAACGCCATCGACGGTAGCCAGCTTCTTTGCCAGCACCTTGTACTGATTCGGATCAGACCCAGGATCTTCGACGATGGGTTCAATCAGAAAAGTCGCAGTTGGGTCGTTGTTGATCTCCTCAATCGCAACTAAGACCCCTTTGAGGTGTGCTTCTTCGGTGACACTCATGACCCCCGTATTCGAAAACAGTACCCCTACACGACGGACTGCTTTTTTGTTTGTCACGTCACCCTCCACGTTCACCCAGGTCAGTTACCAGCCCAGGAGATGATTCATGCCACGACGTTAGCTCCTGAAAGCGTGCTGCGAGTGACACGAGGCCGAAATCAGATCCCGGACGGCCGATCAAGCTCATTCCGACCGGTAGACCTTCGTCGCCGAACCCACATGGCACCGTCACCGCTGGAAGACCGGTAAAACTGGCCAAACTCGGCAAGCGAGTCATGGCGTCTTGAGCCGTTATCGGAACGTCCCTCACAACCAGGTCATGTCGACCAGCAGGTGGGGCACAAACCGGCAACGTTGGCAACAGCAGCACATCGAATCGATCAAATAGTCGAAGAACTTGTGCGCTGAACTCTCGCCTAAACCGTTGGGCTTGGAGATAGTCGGCAGCCGGAATCGCCCGGCCAGCTTCAAGTTGGGTACGCACACCGGTTGAGTATCGATCGTTTTGATCGGTCAACAAATCCGTGTGATAGGCGGCGGCTTCTGCGTGGAGAATAACTTTCCAAACATCAAAGCTAAACGCCATGTTGTTTACCTCGGCACTATCGACTTTCGCTCCAGCTTCAGCAAGAACCGCGACCGCCACATCTAAGGCTTCATCAACCTCGACGCTGACAACAACATCGCTGCCAGAAACTTTACCAATCCGCAAATCATCCAAAGCCATCAAAGATGTCGAGAGACTCGACACCGCCGATGCTGGCAACATTGCCCGAAGTAAGAGTCCCAAATCGACCGCTGTACGAGCCATTGGTCCTGGAACATCGAACGACCATGCCAACGGAAGAACACCATCGAGATTGTGAACACCAAACGAAGGTTTGAGACCACTCACTCCGCAGGCGGCTGCCGGAATCCTGATCGAGCCTCCCGTATCGGAACCGAGAGCGGCGGGAACGATTCGCGCCGCTAACGCCGCACCAGAACCACCACTAGAGCCACCGGTAATGCGATTTGGGTTCCATGGGTTACGGGTTCGGCCACTAGCCGACACCTCGTTTGTTGCACCGTAGGCCCATTCGTGCATATTGGTTTTACCGACAATAAGGGCACCGTTGGAGCGTAGGGCATGGACGGGAGCCGAATCTGTCCGGGGTACCCCTCGGGCATGGTTCACCCTTGAACCAACCGTGCTCGGACAGTCGGCGGTTAGAAAATTGTCTTTTACCGCTAGTGGGATGCCATGAAGGTCACCGGCAAAGTCGCCAACTTTTGCTAGCGCATCGAGCTCGGCGGCTCGATGAAAGATTAGGTCTCGGTCCCAGTACACAAAGGTATTGAGTTCGTCTTGCAACTCTTCGAGACGGTCGACAACTGAGGTCGCTACCTCGGTCGAGGACAATTCGAGTGTTCGAATACGTTCTGAGAGCTCCTGCACTGAAAGCGACAAAATGGTGGCCGAGTTCATGGTTTATCTCCAACTAAAGTCGGGGCTGTAGTACATACCGCTGGCAACGTCGCCGGGTCGACTTCGATTCGTTCGACTGTCCTACGGGCCGATTCGAGGATGACGACAACCTCTTTGAGGACGTCCCCTTCGAGCGGCGGCCATCCCATCGCCCGACGATATGCGGCTGCTGTCGCCAGCGCTGAGTTTTGTGTCGTCGATTCTGTTTCGCTACTCATACGCCGAGCAATCGTTGCACGAGCTCTTCGTTTTCTAGCAGAGCCTCGATCGAAACCTCGTCGACGATTTGGCCACGATCCATGACGTAGGCCCGTTTAGCGACCGCTCGACAAAACTCGAGATCTTGTTCAGCCACAAGAATCGAAATCCCCCGTTCGACATTAAGCGTTTTGATGATCCCGGCGATGTCGTCGATAATCGACGGTTGAATGCCTTCGGTGGGTTCGTCGAGCAAAAGCACTTCAGGTTCGGTTGCTAACGCCCGGGCCATAGCCAAAACTTGTTGTTGACCGCCGCTAAGTTTGCCAGCCAACGTGTTGGCCTTGGGTTTAAGCAGAGGAAAGTCTTCGAGGGCCTGAGCGACAGCTTTCTTACGATCATGCCGGTTCGCAGCTGCAGCGGCCGCTATGTTCTCCGAAACCGTAAGCCGTGGAAACACGAACCTCCCCTGTGGGACGTAACCCAAGCCGGCTCGGACCCGACGAGACGTCGCCGCCGGAAGCTCTTTGCCGCCGAGACTGACCGAGCCGTTTTCTCGGTCGATCAATCCCATGGCATATTTGAACAGTGTGGTCTTGCCCACACCGTTTCGCCCCAACAGTGCTACCACTTCACCCTTGTCGACCTTGATGGACGCGTCTTCGATTATCCGAGTTTTCTCATAGCCACCAGTCGCGTTAGTTATCTCGAACATGTTCACGCCTTCCTAAATAAATGTCGAGCACCCGCTCGTCGCTGCGGACCTCTTCGATATCACCTTGAGTAAAGACGGCACCTTGATGCAGAACGGTTACCTCCGGGTCGAGCGATTGAATAAATCCCATATCGTGTTCGACGACAACCACGGCAGCCGTTTCGGTTAAGGCTCGTACGAGTGCTGCGAGTTGTTCCCGCTCTTCGCCCGTCATACCCGCCGCTGGTTCGTCTAGCAGAATGACGTCAGGGGCCAGGCATAATACCATGCCGATGTCGAGCCATTGCTGCTCACCGTGAGAAAGGTCTCCGGCTAACCGGTCCGCCCCTTTGGTCATGCCTAACATCTGCAGCATGGCGTCAACCGTGCTATCTGCGTGATCCGAATTTCTGCTTCGTGAGTACGCAGCGACCCACAGGTTCGTTCGCACATCAAGCTCGGCGAACACTTGAGCTTTTTGGTTTTTTACGCCAAGGCCCAAGGCAACCCGTTTGTGTGGGTCGGTCGACGTAACGTCTACGCCGTTGATCGATACCGATCCGCTATCCGGTTTATACGCACCGGTGCATACCTTCAGGTACGAGCTTTTTCCGGCCCCGTTGGGCCCGATCACACAATGTACACTGCCTGGGGTAAATCGTTGCGATACTTCGTCTACCGGTTTCACTCCTCCAAACGACTTGGAGGCGTCGTTGGTTACGAGTGAAATCTCTGATGGTTTTGTTTGACCTTCGCGGAGTCGCTGCAACAGTTCGAAATCAACCTTCACCGGTTCGGATTTAACGACCGTGGTCTCCTTCGGTCGCAATCGACGCCAGACACTGGCCGCTATTCCGAACAGTCCAGAGCGGTTGAAACGGACAAGAAGAATGAGCAGCACACCGAGCACAAGAGTGGTCTGTCCCCCTCCTGCGCCTCCACCGAGCCAGAACGATAACCAGCCCACGGCGATCGCCCCGACGAAACCTCCGAAGAGTGTGCCAATTCCACCGACCAAAACATAGATAGGTATGAACAGGGCATTCTGATTGCTGAATATCGATGGGTTTACGAAATTCGCCCATAGGACAAACAGTCCTCCGCCGACGCCGGCAATCGCTCCTGAGAGAACAAAAAGTCGGAGCTGGTATTGTCGAGTATCAAACCCAAGCAAGTCAGCTTTGGTTACGTCTAAGCGAATGCAGTCGATGACGGTGCCAAACGGCGAGCGCATCAGTCTGATCGTCGCCAACAAAATACTGCACGCAATCACCACCACGGTTACGAACATGACCCGGGAACTAACCCGTTCAGCTCCTTCGCCGAACCCCAGAACGTAGGACGGAATGCTGCCTAGGCCATTCGTTCCGCCAACGACTGCGTCACCGAACGTGGCGGTGAACGACACCATAAGGGTCAGTAACAATAACGTGGAGGTATAGGTCAAGATCGTTCGTTGTAAGTTGCCCATGTTGGCATAAAACATGAGCCAACCTAGGAGTAGGGCTGCCAACGCTCCGGCACCTGCCCCAAACGGTATGGCCCAGACCAGTGTGTTACCGGTTATGTCCGATAAGTTAATCGCCGCGATGGCGCCTACATATCCGCCGATGCCAAAGAGTGCGGTTTGACCAAGGCTCAAAAGTCCAGATTTACCCCAGACCAGGTCTAGGCTTAACCCGACGATCCCAAATATGATCCAAGAGGTCGCTACAAATGCAAACGACTCCTCTTTGATAAACACAACGGCCAGCATGATGACGCTAGCTAGAACCGGAGCCATCCACCAAAATCGATCTGAAAGTGGCCGGGATTTCGTGCCTAGAGACTCTTGGAGTTCTGAAGCGGAGCGTTCTGGAGGTGTTGTTACAGATTGGACGCTCATAGACGGATCCTCCACTTGTGAGAAATCCCAAGAGGGAACAGCCGAAGGATCGCTATTGTCGCCACAAAGAACATAAGGTCACCAAGCGCTGATCCCCAAATGTTGGCGGTGACACTCGTGGTGGAAGCTAAAATGCCGCCGGTCGCTGCTGTTCCAGACAAAGCTGCTGGTCCGGCCGACACCACGATTAGAAACGCTTTTATTACGAACAACAAACCCATATCTGGGGTCGCTGGTACGGCAGGGAGTAGAAGCCCGCCAGCTAATCCGGCAAGGCCTGCGCCTAACGCAAAAGTAATAGTGTTAATCCACGAAGTTTCGATGCCGACGGCTGAGGCCATCTGTCGATCTTGAATGGATGCTCGGGCCATCACCCCGTAAGAGGTTCGAGTAAAGAGAAGGTAGATGGCTGCGACTATTACCGCTGCGGCTGGAACCATCAGAAGCAAGTACGTAGACATCTCGAAGTCCCCAATGCTGATGCTCCACTGAGGAAGCCCAACACCAGGCGTGACGGTTCCGAACTGTAATACCGCTGCTTGGACGAGAACCAAACTCAGCCCCCACGTTGCCAACATGGTGTCCAGCAGACGCCCATACATCGGTTTGATGAGAAGCACTTCGACGATGGCTCCAAACAAACTAGTGATGATGACACCCACCAGAATTGCGAGCACAAACGGGACACCCATTCGAGTGACAGTCAGGGTCGTGTAGGCGCCGAACATGAGAAACTCACCGTGAGCCAGATTCACGACCCCCATAAGTCCGTAGACAACGGCTAGCCCAACGGTGGCGATCAGTAACGTTGCCGCCGCGGTCACCGATCCAAGTAGTAGTACAAGTAAATAATCAAGGTCCATAGACCTATTTCCCTTTCGATGTAGTCTTTGAAGGTTCGACGCACCTGGTATTTCGTTGAGCTCAAGACCCAACGAAATACCAGATGGAAGGGGTACCGCAGTACCCCTTCCGTGCGCTTCACTGCGCTCTTACTATTTAGAGATCACCGGGGGTGAAATGCTCGGTGATTTCTGGGTCGGCGACTAGGTCACAGATCCCGTTCTCGTAGCTAGGTTCAGCTGCTTCGAAGGTCTCGATTACTTCGAACTCCTGCTGGTCGTTACCTTCAACGATGTAGATATTCTGTGTCAGGTGGTGAGAACCTGGGTTCATTTCCACGACGCCGTTTGGACCGGAGAATGTAAGTCCACTCTCGAGAGCTTCGATAACGGCTTCGTTATCGGTGGTTCCCGCCAGTTCCACTGCGGCAGCCCAAAGGTTAACCGCGTTCCAGACATCAGCAGCCTCAGAGACGATTGGTTCTTCTAGACCATATGCGTCTTCCCAGAGGTCGACGAATTCTTTGTTAGCTGGTTCGTCAACGACCATGAAATATTCTTGGGAAGCAATGATTCCGTCTCCGGCTTCGGGGGAAACAACGATTTGTTGGTTGCCCGATCCGTAGTTGGTCGAAACGATGCCGATGTCTTCTTTGAGACCGGCCGCCGAGAACTGTTCCAAGAACCCTGTCTGGTTTGCGCCAACGGGAATAGCAACAACAAAGTCAGGATCAGCTGCCTGAATCTTGTTGATGACCGGTTGATAGTCGGTAACCGTCAGTGGGATAAAGTCCTGTCCAACAACGGTGGCGTCGAACTCTTTGGCATAGAACTCAACCCAGTGGCCAGAGATAGTTCCAAAGTTGTAGTCCGGCGCCATGAGATAAATCTTGTTGCCGTACTCTTTGACCGCCCATTCGATCAGAACGCTCATCTGCTGCGAAGCGGTAGCTCCGGTAACAAATGTTTGTTTATCGCATGCTCCACCTTCATACAACGATGAGTAGAAGTATGGAATCTCGTTTTCACGAATGATCGGACGAATAGCTTCGCGTGATGAGCTGGTTAGACCAGCAAACAGCGCAACAACTTCGTCTCGTTGGATCAACGTGTTTGCAAATTGGGTGTATTTGGTATCTTCGGACTGGGCGTCAGCCGTCGATACCTCAACGGTTCGGCCTAGAACTCCGCCGTTGTCGTTGAGGTTGTTGACCGCCAATTGCAGCGCTCGATCTTGTTGGATGCCGTAAATGTTGAGGCCGCCGGTGAGGTCAAATATCGAGCCGATAGTAATCGGCTCGCCACTAGCTTCACCGTTGCCGTTGTCCTCAGATGAGCCTTTCGACCCAGTAGTGTCAGACCCTGCTTCGCTGCTTTCTTGACCGCTGCTACATGCCGCTAGCACGAGGCCGAGCGTCAAAAGTATCGATCCTATTTTCCATGTAAATTTGCTACCCGAATTCGGGTTTTTGTTGGCCAGTATTGCCATGTTCCTCCTCCATCTCCCGGCGGCACGGTGCCACCGAAGTACGACACACAAGCAAAGGGCGAGGGTGGACATACGAATGTCCAGACCCACTCACGAGCCTGGGGAAACACAGAAGGTATAAGAAACAGCAATACGCACACGTTCGAACCTGCCGGGAATCCCGGTCAAATATCTCGTGGCTTCTTCGCCGTTATATGTTTGAGTCCTGCCGGACTCTACAGCATCTTCGCCGTTCTCTTACAGTACATCAAGTGACGGGTGTCAACAACAAAAATCTTTCGCTTTCACACTGCGTTAACACGACAATCAACAACTTTGGGGCCGGATGGCCTACGAAATGTTGGTCAGCTATGGGTTACTGAAACGCGCTCTCGAACTTGAATCAGGTGGTTACGCATCGCGGCTTCGGCTGCCTCTGGATCACCGTTTTCGAAGGCTTGAAGAATTTTGAGGTGCTCGTCAAGTGTTTCGGTTCGGTCGGTTATGACACGTCCGTGGAACGCACGAAATCGTTGAACATGGCCGTTGATGGCTTCAGCCGCCATCGCCACAAAGTTGTTTCCGGTGCCGTTTATGATTGCTTGGTGGAACATCTGGTCCCCCCGGAGAAACTGTCGAAACTCTTCGAAACTTTCGTTTGACCCGGCTTCTTCCTGACTTCTGTACGCGGCCCGCAGTTGCTCGGTTAGCCCCGGATCTCCGGCTTCACATGCGACCCTGGCGGCGGTTGGTTCGAAGTACAACCGAGCCTCGATTAGTTGGACAAGTTCAGCACCGTCAGGTTCGGGGGCCACGCGGAACCCTTTATGGGTGGCCCGTGAGACAAGACCGGTGGCCTGTAGCCGTACCAACGCTTCGCGCACCGGCGTGGCGGACACTCCAAGCTGTTCGGCTACCGCATCAATACGAAGCGGCTGGCCTGGTTTAAGACTTCCCTCTAGCAGCAAATCGATAAGGGAGTCATAGACCCACTCCGGTAACCCCTGTCGACTATTGGTACTCAGTGGTCTCAATTGAGGAATGTCGGGACTCACCTTGTCGCCTTCTTTGCTACGAGCTGAAACATATCGAATATCTACTATAGGGTTCTACGACTGCCTACGGCATCAACTAGACAACATTGCAAAGGCTCGACCGGGTGCCCCGCTGCTACGGGCGAGCCGTAACGGAGCGAAAAAGAAGGTCGCACCGCGTTCTGGAAGTTTATCCAAGTTCGCCAACGACTCGATAAATACACAACCCTGCCCTAGTGCCGCTATGTGGACCGCAGCACCATCGTGAGCAGAACCCATGCTCGGCGAATCAATACCAACACAAGACACCCCACGCTCAAGTAAGTAATCAGCCGCTTCTATCGACAGCGCTGGCCATCCGGGTCCTGTCTGATGCAGGAAAGGGTCGGTCACGTATGCAGAACCTTCAGGCCCAGGTTTATAGTGCAGTCGGTCCCATCCGCTTCGGAACAGAACAATGTCGCCCGCCTCGATGTCCCCAAACTCGGCTTCGGCCTGTTGGACGTGGCCGGCGCGTATGTATGGGCTTTGGCCATCCTCCACTTCTTGGTCGAGAAGAACAGAGACATCAATAACCACTGCGGGGCCGATGAGCTGTTCTAACGGGACCTGTTCGGCACTAACGTTGCCCTGCGGACCAGCGTGTTCCAGACCGGACTCTTCTGGAGGAAGGAAGTGGGCTGGTGCATCAAAATGAGTACCGGTGTGTTCGTCAATGAGAAGCCACCTGGTGTGATATGCACCGTGATGAGAAAACAACGGCGCGTCAGCTGCCCCTGTGTTAGCAAAGTAGTTGTAGATTTTCTGTTGGAACGGAACGTGGGTCGGCCAACTACACGGATACTCTTCACCGACCAAAAGACTCAAATCTACGATCCGCTGATTAGTAGAGTTAGACATCATGTGCCCCTTAGGCGATCTGGGTTTGTTCGACTGGCACCCGATGTTCTTCGTTGGTTCCAGATTTTCCGACATCGGTGTACGACAAGATTTCAGCCTCAGTGGTATCGTCTCCCGGCAATTCGGCCACGATCTCACCTTGGTTCATGACCAATATCCGGTCTGCGAGCGCCATTACCTCTGGCAGCTCTGACGAGATTACTATTACTGCTAGACCTTTTTCGACTAATGCATCGATGAGCCGGTAGAAGTCGGCTCGAGCACCTACATCGACGCCACGGGTAGGTTCGTCGAGAACCAGAACTTCAGGTTCCGCTAACAACCACTTGGCTAGAACAACTTTCTGCTGGTTTCCTCCACTCAACGAACTCGCTAGGTCATCTATATCTCCAATTTTTATTCGAAGATCAGAGATCTTTTCCGCTACCGCTTTACGCAGGTCTCGGTCATGTAACCAAAATCCGCCCTTCCGAGCCAGGACTGCTAAGGTCGCGTTTTCGTGGATACTTAGATCGAGATGAAGGCCTTGCCCTTTTCTATCTTCAGGCACCAAAGCTAACCCGTTATCGACCGCCGCTGAGGGCGATTTCATGAGGCCGACTCGTCCGCTAACAGAGACGTTTCCCGAACGCGCTTCGTCGGCGCCAAATATTGCTCGGACAAGTTCGCTTCGACCAGCTCCAACTAGCCCGGCGATCCCAATTATTTCCCCCTGACGGACCGAGAAACTGACCGGATTAGAAGCACCAGCCACCACAAGATCGTTCACGTCAAGCACCACTTGACCAGCGTCATGTGTCCTTTTACGGGCGGCCTGCAATTCGGCTCCCAGTTCACGGCCAACCATCGCTTTGACCACCTCTTCTTGACCGGTAGTCTCTGGATCGAATTCGCCGTTGCCTGCACCATCGCGTAGCACCGCTATACGGTCAGAGACCGCATAAACTTCGTCGAGTCGATGGGTAACGATCACTACCGAAGATCCGTTTGCCTTCAGCCGTCTGATAATGGCCAGTAGCGCCTCGACTTCCCGGCGCCCTAACGCCGCCGTCGGTTCGTCTAAAATAAATAGGCGAGCATCAGCCGACATAGAGCGAACGATTTCGATTATCTGCTGCTTGGCGATGCTAAGCGAGCTGACGAGTGCATCCGGGTCAATTCCAAAATCCAATTCGAGACTGTTGATCGCATTGATGGCGATTTGACGTTGCCTTTTGGAGTTCCGCCACCATGACCCGAGATAGCCGTCGTCGCGGGTTAAGCAAAGGTTTTCGGCCACGGTCATATCGGGGATTAGGTTAAACTCTTGGAGCACTATCGCAATGCCGTACTCGAGGGCGTCCCTGGTCGAACCAAACGATACTTCTTGACCGTCGACTCGAACGGTTCCGGCGTCGGGTCGGTGAACACCTGCGATCACTTTCCCGAGAGTGGATTTTCCTGCCCCGTTCTCCCCCATCAAGGCCACTACTTCGCCTGCCCCGATTTGAAGGTCAACGCCCCGGAGTGCTTGCGTGACCCCAAACGACTTTGTGATTCCGTTGACCTCGACGATCGGGGTGGGGTTGGTTGTTACTTGTTCATCCATGACGGGTTCCTCTTACAGACTCTATGTTATGCAACCAGTTGGGGCAGCCCGATGCCCACGTGTTGCCCATGTGCTGTTGGGGCGGTGGACCTCCACCACCCCAACAAACATTAGTATTTACTCTTCAGCGAAGACCTTGTCTTCAACTTCGGCTTTAACGTCGTCGACGTTGTCCTGGGTAACTAAGACGGTGTTGACGATGACTTCCTTTTCGGGTGTTCCTCCACCTAAGTGGGTACATGCTGCCTTGAAGGCTTCTTGTCCCATAAGCACCGGTTGCTGCATTGCGGCTCCTGCCATCTTTTTGTCAGTGATCGACTGGAAGGTGTCGGGGCTACCGTCGAATCCAACAAGAACGATGTCGGATGCATCTGCACCTTCGATAGCGGTGATTGCACCTTGAGAAGCTTCGTCATGCTGAGAGAACATGCCGACCATTTCGGGAGAGCCAACGATCAGGTCTTGTCCAAATCGCAGTCCTTCCGAGCGGGTGTAGTCGTTCGATTCCAGCAGGGGAAGAATGGTGAATCCGGCTTCGGTGACCACATCGGAGAAACCTTGGGTTCGGTCTTTACCGTTCTGACGGGTCTGAGAGATGCCAATCATACCGATCTCGCCACTGGTGATTCCCTTGGCGTTGAGTTGCTCTACAAGGTATGTACCGGCGTCGGCTGCTCCAGCTACGTTGTCGGTCTTGATGAAGGAGACGAACTCACCTTCATCGGTTCCGATATCGGCGATAAATACTGGCACTTCAGCTTCAGCCGCTAGCTCAAGCACCGCTGGCGCTGATGCTGAATCGGTTGGTGAAATGATGATGGCTGACGCACCGGCCGTGATCGCGTCTTGGGCGTTCTGAAACTGGGTACTGTTGCTGTTTTTGCTGTCGAAGTCGGTGACGGTGGCTCCGGCGGCTTCGGCTTCTCGCTTTACACCAGCAGACAACGAACGCCAGAACGGAACATTGAGTCCGGGTGTGATGTATGCAATTTCTGCACCATCACACCCGGTAGCGCTGTCTCCGTCGCCGTCGTTGGGGCCCGAGGCAACAGATGTGTCAGCGGGTTCTTCGCCACCGGCCGCTGTATCCGAGCTGGTGGTCGAACCGGAGCTGCAAGCTGCCATAGCAAGAGCGCTCGAAAGCGCTACGGCAGCTAGGCCGGTTATTCGTTGGTTTTTCATTGTTTTCTCCCTTTGTATTTACCGTTTACTTGTTTTGACCGCCGAAACGGTCGGAGCTGCGTTCTTCGTCTAGGTGGACCGACGTCGACGGACTACCCGGTCGAGGACTACAGCCAAGATGATGACGACGCCGAGTGCGGTTCCTTGCCAGAATGCGTTGACGCCAATAATGTTTAGACCGTTTTGCAGAACGCCGATGATGAGCATTCCGATCAGAGTTCCGATGATGCTGCCTTTGCCACCCATCAGGCTGGCTCCGCCGATGACGACCGCAGCGATAGTTGTCAGCTCAAACCCGACACCAGTGTTTGGGTCGATTGCGCCAAGCCGCGATGATTCGATCATCATGGCGAATGCGCAAAGCAGACCGGTGACGGCGTATGGGATAACCAAATATCTCGACACTTTGATACCGGATAGTCGTGCGGCCTCAGTGTTTGACCCAATGGCGTAGATAAATCTGCCAGCTTTGGTCCGGGTCATAAAGATATGTGCGAGCACGTAGAGAACGAGGAAGGCGACGATAAAGAACTTGACTGGGCCAACTGTTCCTGATCCAAACCATTCGTAGGTTTCTGGTAGCCCAATCAAGGAGCGGCCATCTGAGATCACAAAGGTCAGTGATGCGGCTATGGAGACCATGCCGAGTGTGACGATGAAGGGTGGTAAATCTACGTAGGCCACGAGTATTCCGTTGACGGTTCCGATGAGAAGGCCGGTCAACAGCATGACAACAACCCCGGGAAACGTACCGTGTTCCTGCATCACTAATCCGCCGACCATCACCGACAAGGCAGATATGCCTCCAACACTGAGGTCGATACCACCGGTGAGAATCACTAGCGTCTGCCCGATGGCGATGATGCCAAGCACCATGACCTGACCGAGGACGTTGCTGAGGTTTGCAGAGGTTAGGAATCTCGGCTGGAGAGCCGTCAGCCCTACGCAGAGAATAAGCAGCGAAACAAACATCGCAGCTTCGATCTGGTAGCGACCGAGAAGAGCTGAGACACCAGAGCGCCGTTGGGAAACAGTAGTCATGCTAATCTTTCAAATCTAATATATCCTGTAGGAAATACAGTAGCGCCGGTCACAGCTCAAATCCAACGCCGTTGGACAAACTTGATCCCGATAAATCAAGCAGCACCCCAAAAACCTGCCTCCTTCACAGAACTTCAGACAGATACCGAGTCGGCGCTAAGCGGCAGAAAATCAACTCGATTCACAACACGAGCCCCCAAGACGAGGCGATGATCGAAGATTCTCATAAAAAGGCCTCTAGTAGGCGGACCCCTCACCCAAACATCCAACGTTGGCAAGATAATCATATTTCATATATGATGTATATTTATTGATACTTATCTATGGACGAGGACGTAATGGAGAAAACAAGCACTTCCACGGCTGGACATACAGCTCAAACCTGGCCAATAGCGGCATGTATGCACGGGTTCGACCGAGTGGATCAACACGGAGTAAAGCTCCAAGATGCCCCATCCGAAAAATGGGCAGACATCTTCGCCGAGGTAGCACGCCTAGGGTTCACGGCGATCGAACTAGCCGACAGCCACATCCGGCCAGCGGACCTAGAACCAGCACGACGAAAAGAACTTCTCGACGCCGCCCGACAGCACGACGTCACAATCGTCTCACTCCACGTCCAACGCCAAAGCGTCATCCAACCAGGACGAGGAGAAATAAACCTCGCCTACGCCCACCGATCAATCGACGCATGCGCCGAAATGGGAATCGGCGTCTTCTCCACAGGGCTTCATCAACCGTTTACGCCTGCCCAAGAAAAGGCCCTCTGGTTCTGGACAGCACAAGGACCCACCGACCCAGACGACAAAGAAACTCGCGCCACCGCAGTATCAAGAATCAAAGAACTCGGATCGCACGCCAACGACGTTGGACTACCAGTCGCCCTCGAGATGTACGAAGACACCTACCTTGGCACAGCCGATTCAGCTGTCCAACTAATCGAAGAAGTCGGACTCGACAACGTCGGACTCAACCCCGACATCGCCAACCTCATACGCCTCCACCGGCCGATCGAAGACTGGCGAGAAATGCACGCCAAAACCCTGCCATACACAAACTACTGGCACATGAAAAACTATGTCCGAGACGAAGCCGCCGACGGCAGCTGGTACACGTCTACCCCATCGACCCTCGAAACCGGCCTGATCAACTATCGACAAGTCGTGAACGACGCCATCGAACTCGGATTTGATGGCGTCTTCCTTATGGAGCAATACGGTGGCGACAGCCTCGGGGTATGCGCCACCAACCAGGACTACCTTCGTGGCCTGCTCGAAGGAGCCGTTTAGCCTCGATGCGCGCCCAACACACACACCAAACTGAAGAAAGCACACAATGATCACGTTCCCCGAATCCAAGTCTGCCGTGCTAACCGGCGCAGCATCCGAACGAGGCATAGGGCGCTCGGCCGCCCACTTCCTTGCTGAACAGGGCTGGAACATAGGCATCCTCGACCTCGACGAAACCGCCGCCCAAAAAGCCGCAAGCGACATCGCTAGCCAACACGGAGTCGCCGCCGCGGGCGCCGGTGCAAACGTGGCGGATGAGGCAGCCGTACGGGCTGCGTTCGATCACTTCGAGGCGGAACTACCGCAGCTCGTCGGACTGGTCAACCTCGCTGGAGTTTCTTCCCCCGTCCCCTACCTCGAAGTTGACGACACCGAATGGCGAAGGGTTATCGACATCAACCTCAACGGGGTTCACTACACGACCCGTCGAGCGGTCGAAACTATGGTAGCCAATGGGATTGGCCGGGTCGTGAGCATCACATCAGTTTCGGCCCAAATAGGTGGCGGAACCTACTCCAAGACGGCATATTCCGCCGCTAAAGCGGGAGTGATCGGATTCACGAGAAGTCTCGCCCGAGAACTTGGCGGACATGGGATAACAGTCAACGCCATCTCCCCCGGGCCAATCGACACCGACATAATGGGCGGAACCCTCACCGACGCTCGCAAGAAGGAAATGGCCGAAAACCTTCTCGTCGACCGGATCGGGACACCGACAGATATCGCCGCAGCCATCCACTACCTCCTCGGAGAAACCGCCGGGTTCATGACAGGCCAAACATTAAACGTCGACGGCGGACTATACATGCACTAGTCGTCGTCGGGCACGCAGCTGGTGTGGAACCCAAACCTATCCAGATCCCAACACTGCGTCGTCGGGCCTTCGAAGTTGCCATTCAGCGAGCAGCCTCGGAGGCCCGTCGCTTTAAGCAAACCTGTTTACGCGCTAGCTATCTCGGCTAGACCGAAGTAGCTCAACCATTTGTTCCGAGTCGTTGGCGTCGTCACCCTTTTCGTTCAGGTTCCGCTGACGGTCTTCTTCAGCCGCCCGCCTCGCCTCTTCACGAGTCGACTCAGCCCGAGCCATCGCAGCCTCGATACCCTCGGATTTGATGAACTCGGCCCACTCTACGAGCGTTGGGACCATCTCGTCCTCGGGGACAACGGCAACGTTCGTTCCACGAACAAAAAGATGACCTCGTTTGTTACCGGCCGCAATACCGATGTCGGCGTCACGAGCCTCGCCAGGACCGTTCACGACACAACCCATGACGGCCACCTGTAGTGGAATTTGTTTATCGGCGAACGCCGCTTGAGCGTCTTGCGCCACCTTATAGACATCGATTTCTGCCCGCCCACACGACGGGCAAGCAATCAAGTCGACGTTCTTACGTTCACGCAAGCCGTAAGCTTCAAGCAGCATTCGACCCATGCGAGCTTCATCTACTGGGTCAGACGTCAACGAATATCTAATAGTGTCGCCGATACCTTCGGCCAGCAACGTCGCTATCCCCGCTGTTGCTTTCAGGATGCCCCCTGGAGGAGGTCCGGCTTCGGTCACCCCAAGGTGCAACGGATGATCCGTGACTTCAGAAAGCTGTCGGTACGCCTCGATCATCAACGGAACATTAGACGCCTTCACCGAGATCTTGATCAGATCGAAGTCGACCTCTTCAAAGTACGCTATCTCACGTTGAGCCGACTCGACCATAGCTTCAGGGGTGACCTTACCCCCGTACTTCTCGTACATGTCAGGATCCAGGCTCCCGCCGTTGACCCCAATACGAATAGGCACGTTCCGGTCTTTGGCTTCAGAAGCAACCGCTTTGATGTGTTCTGGCTTGCGAATATTGCCTGGGTTAAGCCGCAGACAATCAACGCCGGCCTCCAACGCCTCAAGTGCCCGCCGATACTGGTGATGGATATCAGCCACGATCGGCACAGGGCTACGGGGCACGATCCGAGCCAAACCTTCGGCCGCCTCCGTAGTGTTACAGGTGCATCGGACGATGTCGGCGCCAGCAGCGGCCAGAGAATAGATCTGTTGAAGCGTGCCTTCCACATCAGCGGTTTTGGTGATGGTCATCGACTGCACCGTTATCGGCGCATCTCCACCAACAGGGACATCGCCGACGCTGATTTGTCGGGTCTTACGTCGCTGAAAACTAACTGCTCCTGCGTCCATGACTACACACTACGCCTAGTGGGCATCAGCTGATGGGTCGCACAATGTCAAGCCATATAGTTGAAAAGAACATCACGGCTAAGAAAAGCACCGTTCCGTAGAAGATGGGCACTGCCTTGCCGACATCGGCCTGGTACCTACGCCCCTTACGGGACCGGATGCGCTCGTAGGTGGCGATAGCGGCGTGACCTCCATCAAACGGCAGTAGTGGAATGAGGTTAAACCATCCAACAAAGACGTTTATAAACGCCAGCAGGCCTAACTGGGTAGCCCAAGTGGAACCTTCGCTACCACCAAACCGCACAACGCCAACCAACGAGACAGGACGTTCCGACGCTTCGCTCGACGTTACCGAAACTTCCTCGGGCCCATCAAACAGCAGAGGAACCGACTTTACGATGCTGACCGGCAGCTGAGCCACACCCTGCAACGACAACCATGATACGTCGACGAACGCCTTAGGACCGTTTAGAGCGTTACGGTCCACCACTGAGAACTCGGGTTGGATACCTAGAAAACCGACCTGGTTACCTTGACGCGTTCGTTCGGCAAGTTCAACATCGAACGTGAGCTCTTCCCCACCACGGTCAACAACAACGGTGACATTCTCCCCAGGCCTCTCCGACACGTAATCGGTCAGATCTTCGTACAATACCGTCTGCTGGTCATCGACCCGAACAATCGAATCACCGGGCTCCAACCCGGCCACTGCCGAAGGAGCTAGGTCTCCGTTGTCGAGCTCAGCCAACGATTCGATATTCCACGCCGAGGTACGGTCAGGACTACCGACGACAACGGCTAGGACGGTAAACAAAATAATCGCCTGTATGAAATGCATCATCGAACCGGCGGTGATAACCCACATTTTGCGGGGATATGTCGAGTTCTTGTAGGCGTACGGTTCATCTTCAGGGGCACACTCGTCGAGGTTGGTCATACCAACGATGCGGACGAACGCGCCAGCTGGAACCAGCCTGATACCGTACTCGATCCCTTTACGATGAAACGACGCAATCCGAGGACCAAAAAACAGAAAGAACTGGGTAACTTTCATTCCGCTCCAACGGGCGGTCAAATAGTGACCCAGCTCGTGCAACGTAATCATCACCACCAATCCGACCACGATGGTGAAGTACGCAAAACCGGCACCAACCCACAACCAAGCGAACAGGCCAACGATGGCGGCCAAACCAAGCAAGGTGACAAGGGGATGCGCCGGTTGATCAGGGTCCCGTTCACGCGGTTCCCCCATTAAGGGCGGCGCTTCTCGTTGCTCTGGAATACGTTCGTTATTTAACACGTAGTTACTTTCTCCCGAATAACCGATTCGGCCAGGCGACGTGCCTGAGCATCACCCGCTAGGACTTCTTCTAGTGTGTCAGCTCGGGAACCTTCATACGACATCATAACCATCTCGATGACCTGGGGTATTTCAGACCAGCGAATTCTCTCATCCAAAAACGCTTCAACGGCTACTTCATTAGCGGCACTCAACCAGGCAGGGGCGCAATTCCCTAACCGACCTGCCTCGAACGCCAATTCGAGACATGGAAACGCAGCCCGATCAGGCGGTTCAAAATCTAGCCGGTGAGCTTCAGCCCAATCCACTGCACCAAACGGATGCGGCAGCCGAGTAGGAAACGCCAACGCATATCCAATTGGGAGACGCATTGTAGGCTCCGACAACTGGGCGATCGTAGAACCATCGGTGAATGTAACCATGGAGTGCACTATCGATTGAGGATGAACGACGACATCAATATCGTCAAAACCAAGCCCAACTTGATCTTCCTGGGCAGGCGCACCGAACAACTCGTGGGCTTCGATCACCTCTAGCCCCTTATTCATCAACGTCGACGAGTCAACCGTGATCTTCGGCCCCATAGACCACGTTGGATGGTTTAAGGCATCAGCGACCGTTACGTTGGCTAGCTCCTCGATTGTCTTGCCTCGAAACGGCCCCCCGGAAGCCGTTATCTGGAGCCGGGAAATAGAGCGGCGTTGTTCAGCTGTACCCAGACATTGATGGATCGCAGCGTGTTCACTGTCGACGGGAATCAGTTCGGCACCCTGCGTACGTCGAGCTTTTTGAGCTACTGGCCCAGCAGCGATCAAGGACTCTTTGTTGGCTAATCCCAAACGCTTGCCAGCTTGTAAACAAGCTAACGTCGCGGGAAGCCCAGCAAACCCGACAACCCCGTTGATGGTGACATCTGCGATCTCGGCAACTTCGGCTAGTGCTCGGGGACCCGAAACTATCTTTACCGAGGAATCAATCCGCGAGGCAAGCTCATCAAGTTTCGACTCATCAGCCAAGGTAACAAACTCGGGGCGAACGTCTTCTACCTGCTCTACCAGCTGATCGACATTGGATCCTGCAGCTAGAACCACAACTCGATATGAGTCCGGGTCAGAATGAACGACATCTATGGTTTGAGTTCCGATAGATCCAGTAGAGCCGAGAATGCCAACAGTTTTAGCCACTAGAACAGGTTAAACAGCAGTCCCACATAATACGCTCCTGGAAGGGCAAACAAAAGACCGTCAAGCCGGTCCATCACTCCGCCATGACCTGGCAAAAGTGAGCCCATGTCTTTTACGCCAAGGTCGCGTTTCATCATTGATTCTGCCAAATCACCCATCGGGGCAAGTACCCCAACCACAGCGGCTAGCACTAGGGTGCTCGCCACTCGGCCGTCAAAGATAGGGATAACGTCTAGCAATCCGATCGCAAGGCCAAAGAAAAGGGCTCCGGCAAACCCGATAAGGGTCCCTTCCCACGTTTTGTTCGGACTGACAGAATGAAACGGAGTCGAACCGATAGATCGACCCCCAATATAGGCCAACGTGTCGGAAGCTACCGTAATTATGATGGCGGCAAGTAGAAGACCTGTGCCACCCGGCTGGGTCACAATCAACACGCCAAAGCCGGCCAATCCACCAACCCACAACAGACCCATCATTGTGAGACCCAAGTTGAGCACGGGACGTTCCCGGTCGGCACCGACGAGGTACCACAAGACACCAAACACAACCGTCAAAGCAAGAACTAGAGGATAGGCATTAGCACCCTGAAAGTAGACGCCGATTTGGATTGATGCCACACCGATCATGCCAAGCAGCGAGGCTGGTCGGAGACCAGCATGGCGCATAGCATCATAAAATTCCATGATCGCTAACACGCCGAACAACGTGATCAAACCAGCCGTTGCCGCTGCACCGAACCATAGGGCAACCCCGACCGCTGCAGCCAAAACCACGCCGACCGACGTTGCTTGGACCAAGTTTCGTCCCGCACCTTTAGCCGCTGGCGCCGGGTCGGTTTCGCTTGAGGCCGGAGCCTTCGGCGGTGTTTCTACCACTTCGGTACTGTCGGTTTCATCACCATAGGTGGCTGCGGCCAGCGTTTCGGACGCTGCCCCAGCTGGTGGTTCAGGCGCTATTGAGACATCAGGCGACGTCGGTTTTGGCGGGTACGAATCCGCGCTCACCAGCGAAACGTCCGCCGGCATCGACTGAGCCGGACTCGTTGTCATCGGGTTGTCGCGTATCGCAACGGTGTCGTCGGTATCGATCATTTCCGCAGAGACAGTCAAATTGTGCTCATTGGCTTCAGCAGGAGCTCGTGCCGCTCCAAGCTGTTCCGAAGGTGGAAGGTCGAACACCGTTCGCTTTTCGGCTGCGATAGACCGATGTTTCGGACGAAGGTTTGCCGGAGACACTCCTGCATCGGATGATCGGTCACGCCCCACCGGCAACTCGGGAGGACTAGCCTCAACGGTCAAGTCGACCTCATCTTCGAACTCCGGTTCAACCGGGCTGGAAGGCAAACTTGGGGGCGTGTCAACGGCCGATATTTCATCTGTTGGATTTGGATCTGCGGTTACAAAGTCGGCCAGCGGATCTCGAGTCACAGAACCGGGCGTGGCCGCGAAATCAGCCAGTGGGTCGCGTGTTCTGTCCCCAAATCCATCGGTTGACTCGGTCGGGTCGATAGCGAGAGGTTCGGGATCGGAGAATGCGTCTCCTATATCTGAACCACCCCAACTAGGGTTATCGGGCGAGGCCCATCCATCACTATTGGGGTCGTCCCATTGGCCTGACAAAGCTCGATCACCGAGGACTTTAGGCACATGACCCGTTGGGGGTGCGGTCCAGTGGGCGAGCCCGGCAGCTTCACTGGTTCGACGGGCCCGGTCGGCTACTGTCTCCTCCGCAGTGGTGGCGGTAGCAGAAGGGGCCTCACTGAGGGGGTCGACTAGTTGCGATTCCTCGACAGAGGTGGAAATTTCATCGTCAGAACTCTCGTTCTGCCTACGACGTTTATTTCTTTCGACCATCTTGATCCTTTCAAATCAGATCGCTACCGATTCATACCTTTCCGCCGTTATTACATGCCCCCTCAAGCGTGTCATAGTACTGCTACATCTATACTTCCATCAATTCGGCTTCTTTGGTTGACAATGCCTCATCAACCTGTTTCTCAGAGTCTTGAGTCAGCTTATCTAAGTCTTTTTCTGCTCTAGCTAGCTCATCTGAGCTTAGCTGACCATCCTTCTCTGCGCTTTCTAACTCTTTACGACCTTCCCGACGAAGGTTACGTATAGCGATTCGGCCGTCTTCAGCCATCTTTCGTACAACCTTGACTAGCTCTTTGCGTCGCTCTTCGGTCAGGGCGGGGAAATTGATACGCAGGACCCGTCCGTCGTTCGACGGCGAAACCCCAAGATCCGAATTTCTGATCGAACGGTCTATGCCGTCCAGGTTGGCGGGATCGTGCGGGGTGACCAGAACTAGTCGGGCTTCAGGAACAGATACGGTTGCTAATTCGAGCACTTTCATCTCGGAACCGTATGCTTCCACCCGCAACTTCTCGACCAGGTCAGGAGAAGCGCGACCACCACGAACGTTAGCGAAATCGGATCGAGCATGGGCTACCGCTTTTTCCATCCGCTCTTTGCTGTCACTTATCACTAGGTCAACTAATTCGCTCATTCGACTATCGTACCTATGGATTCGCCAGCTAGCAGGCCTCGAAGGTTACCTTCTCCCATTAGATCAAAAACGACGATCGGCAAGCTATTTTCTTTGGCGTGAGCAATTGCGGTCGAATCCATGACCCGTAACCCTTTATTGAGGACTTCCAGATAGTCCAGTTTGTCTATCTTAGTCGCTTCGGGGTTAGTGCGAGGATCGTCGGTGTAAATTCCGTCAACCCCACCGTGGGTGCCTTTGAGTAGGACATCGGCATCGATTTCGACACCCCTGAGGGCTGCTGTGGTGTCGGTGGTGAAGTACGGGTTACCGGTACCGGCAGCAAAGATCACAACCCGACCCTTTTCCAGGTGGCGAATAGCCCGGCGACGAATGTACTCTTCGGCCACCTGCGGCATTCTGATTGCTGACTGGACTCTGGTGGAGACACCGCGTTGTTCGAGAACGTCTTGGACCGCCAGGGCGTTCATGACGGTTGCGAGCATACCCATATAGTCAGCTTGAGCACGATCCAGACCGCCTGCTGCGCCAGACATCCCTCTCCAAATATTTCCGCCGCCGACGACTATGGCCACCTCAAGATCAAACTCTTCACGGACAGAGACGACATCGTCGACGATCGACTGGACGACTTTGCCGTCGATACCAAAACCTTTGTCGCCGGCAAACGCCTCACCAGAAAGTTTCAGTAGAACTCGTCTCCATCTACCTGTGGTTGCCATATGTTGTCTCCATCTTGTGTTCGCTTGGCGGATAAAACATCACGCCGAAGACCGACTGATCTTCGACGTGATGGATAGTTTTGGCTTGATCTGTTGAAGATTTGTCAACACCTACGCGTCGACTTGTCGAGGTTGACTATGCGCCGACCTTAACAAATGCGAACCGGGTGATGGTTCCAGCACCAATCTTGGCGCTCACTTTTTCTTTCTCACCGAAGACACCTTGTTCTAGCAAAACTCGATCGCCCAACCAAGCACTTACTCGACCTTCTACGATCTTGTCCCAAGCTTGCTCTGGTTTACCTTCGCTCTTGGTGATCTCGAGAAGGGCTGCTCGCTCTTTTTCGATCTCGTCTGATGGGACTTCGTCTCGTGCCAGATACGCCGGTTTAGCAAATGCTATGTGCATAGCGATCTCGTGAAGTGTTTCGACGTCAACATTTTCGGCCTCGATCAGAACTCCGGCTTGACCGCCACCGTGGAGGTAGGCGTCGAGCACGTTCGAGTCGGTTGACTCGTAGCGTGCTACCTGACCAACTTCGATGTTTTCTTTCACGATGAGTTTCAGATCTTCAAGTTCGCTGGCTTTTGACTCGATACCAGCTTCACCGTCAGCCAACACGACGTCGGCTAGCGATTGAGCGAACTTGTTGAACTCTTCTGATTTAGCCGCAAAATCTGTTTCTGACTTAAGTTGAACGAGCGCTGCGCCAGTTTCGTCGCTAGCGATAGCGATTACGCCTTCGGTGTTTTCACGATCGGTTCTTTTCGCGGCTTTTGCCAGTCCTTTTTCCCGAAGGATTTGAACGGCGGCCTCGAAGTCCCCATCAGCGTTGGTGAGTGCTCGTTTTGCGTCCATCATGCCAGCGCCGGTTGATTTGCGCAGCTCTTGGACGTCTTTCGCAGTGATAGACATAGTTATATTTGGTACTTTCTTACGATGTGATGATCGACCTATTAGCCTTCTGCTGATTCAGGAGCAGCGGCGTCAGCGGCTGGAGCAGGGGTTTCAGGAACCGGAGTAGGTTCTTCGGATGTTGCCGCTGGAGCAGCAGCCGCATTGATCCCGGCCTGCACTCGAGCTTCTCGTTCTGCTGCAGCAGCAGCTGCCTGTGCCCGAGCTTCAGCTTGCTCAGCTTCGATGGCCGCTGTTTCCTCTGGAGAGCGTTCGGTCGAGGTTGGAGCAGCACCGTTTTTCTGGGCGTGCATTATCTTGCCTTCAGCTACCGCTTCGGCTACGACCTGGGTCAGCAGGTTGGTTGAACGAATTGCGTCGTCGTTACCTGGGATTGGGTAGGTGATGAGGTCTGGGTCGCAGTTGGTGTCTACGACAGCGACTACCGGGATGCCCAACTTTCGGGCTTCGGTGACCGCAATGTGCTCGACCAAGGTGTCCATAACGAACACGACACTTGGCACTTTACCCATGGTCTTGATTCCGCCGATGTTGCGTTCAAGCTTTTCTAGTTCTCGGGTGTAGCGGAGCGCTTCTTTTTTCGGCATCTCTTCGAAGTCGCCTGCTGTCCGCATGCGCTCGTACTCGATGAGTTTCGCTACTCGCTTTGAGATCGTTTGGTAGTTGGTGAGCATTCCACCCAACCAACGCTGGTCGACGTATGGCATGCCAACGGAGTTAGCGGCCTGACGGATTGAGTCTTGTGCTTGCCGTTTTGTTCCTACGAACAAGACGGTTCCACCGTCAGCGACGGTATCACGCACGAAGGTGTACGCTGCTTCGACCCGTTTCATGGTTTCGATCAGGTCGATGATGTAGACGCCGTTTCGCTCACCGTGAATGAATCGCTTCATCTTTGGGTTCCAGCGACGGGTCTGGTGACCGAAATGCACTCCGGCATCGATCATTTGGCGCATGGTGACAACTGCAGTCACGTTTTCCTCCGGTTGTTGGGCCTTTCCAGCTTGCTCGACCGTAGCCAAGACCGTGGATTTCAACTAGAAAGGGGTTGGTTTAGTAGCGAACTTCGAGTCTCGAAGCCCGAAACGAGTCTAGCCGACAGACCTCGAAGCAAAACCTCTGTCACACAAGCAAAATGACAGGATATGCCGACGGTCACCAACCGGTTTAGAATCTGAAGCCCTGATGGCCTTAAGCTAGATCCGTTCGGCGGTCGCTAAACGTGAGCGGAGTTGCAGCACAGCCTTGGTGTGGATCTGACAGACTCGACTTTCGGTTACGCCCAACACATCGCCGATCTCTGCCAACGTCAAGTTCTCGTAGTAGTAGAGGGTGAGAACAATCTTTTCCCGTTCGTTCATGGTGTTGATGGCTTCAGCCAACATTTGACGGGTTTCTTGACGTTCGTAGACGCCGCCTGGACCGTCACTTCGGTCAGCGAGGGTGTCGCCGAAGGTGAGGCTTTCAGCCCCGTTCCCGGACAGTACGCCGTCTAATGCCACCAGGCCAAGCGAGGAGATCTGCTTGTACATGTTGTTGAGCTGTTTGCGGGTTAAACCTAACTCGTCTGCGATCTCTCGGTCCGATGGCACTCGGTGATTCTTCGCCTCCAGCTTAATAAGGGCTCGTTCTATCATTTTTGCCTTCGACCGGACCGATCGTGGCACCCAGTCGATCGAGCGGAGTTCGTCGAGAACGGCGCCCTTTATTCGCGAGATGGCGTAGGTTTCAAATTTGTAGCCCCGCTCGAGGTCGAATTTCGTAATCGCATCGATCAATCCGAACATGCCATAACTGACCAAATCTGCGTGATCGACGCTTTGTGGTAAACCGGCTGCGACACGGCTTGCCACGTATTTCACAAGCGGCGAATAGAAAACAATTAGTTCATCTCGTTCTTGCGCCCCGTTGGTTTCTTTGTATCGCTTCCAGACGTCGTCTAGCGCGCTTGCGTCTAACGTAGGTTTATTGTCGGTTGTAGCCACTGATCCCGCCAAAGTCTTTCGATTGGAGTTCCGTCGGATCGAGACGACTTTGTCAGTCGAACCTCTCTCCCACTCTCCGTCGACGCTTTGCCACTTTATGTGAGGTTGCGGGGCAGTTATTTTCGGGTTTAGGCCGCTTGGATGACGCGCGGATGGGCCTTTTAGCGGAGTTTTGTCTTCTACCTTGGTAAATCCCAAGGCGGTTAGATATCGCTGGCGTGCTGCGGTCACGGGGCGAATGTAGCTGACCTCTAGCTGCCCGTTGGGGACCTTTAGCTAGATGTAACCGAGTGATCTACAAGCCGTGACTGGCAGGCAACTTAATAGTGTTGTTGGTGCGTTTTCTGCAGGGCAGTGGGGTTTCGGCTGCACGCTACCAGTTGAAGCATGTCCCTATCCTTTGGACAATCCGTCAAAGGCGTCTTGCCAGGGCGGTTTAGGATCACTCTTATCGATTGACTTCAACGAACGAAGAATCAATCCGATACCGGCAGCGAAACTCACCAGCATGATTAGAAGCGTTGACAGTTTGAGGTTGAAAAAGAACCGTAGGCTGCTGAGGACTTCAACGGCAATAATCATTACCCCTAGACCCGATACCAGCCAGGGCCAAATCTTTTTGGCGTTATGGATGCCCGCGTATAGTCATCATTGTGATCTAGAGGTCGGGCAGACAGACGGTCGAGCCGTCAATACTGACGTGGCCTTGTTGTTCAAATCGCCGCAAATGCCCGAGCAGTTGCGCCGGGTGCATACCCAGCTCCACCACTAGCTGATCGATATGAACAGGACCAGCGGATGTTTGAAGAACGACTGCCGTTAGTAGATCTGGCGACGGAGACAACGGCAGCGCTTGCTGCTCGATACTAGATTCATCTTCAGGCACCTGGGCAACACCAGGTCTTGGGTGAGGCGAAACCAGGTCGAGGTAGGCCAATACGTCGTCTGCCGACGTCACAACGTTGCAGCCATCACGCAAAAGGTTGTTTGAACCGTCCGAGGCTGGGCTCATTACCGAGCCGGGTACTGCAAACACGGGACAACCCCGTTCGGCAGCCTCGTCGACGGTAAGTAGCGCCCCTCCAGACTTATGTGACTCAACTACAATTACGGCGTCGACCAGACCGGCTATGAGCCGGTTACGCGCCGGAAACCGCCATCGTTCTGGTTTGGTGCCCCGGCGAGACTCGGCAGCAAGTACCCCTCGTGATGCAACCTCTTGCCATAAGTCGTAGTTCGACGCAGGGTAGACGACGTCGAGTCCGGTGCCCGCTATCCCGATAACAGCACCGTCTGACGAAAGCGCTCCTCGGTGGGCGGCTGTATCGATTCCTGCAGCCAGACCACTCACTATGGCGACACCCGCCTCGGCCAAGTCGGCGCCCAGTGTAAAAGCTACTCGACGCCCCACGGCGGTACAGCGCCGGGTACCGACAATGGCCACCGACGGCTGCCGTCCAAGAAGTGACGTGTCGCCCTTGCAAAAGAGTAGAAGTGGAGGTTCGGGGTCGTCGCTAAACGGCCAGTCGCCATGTTGGTCATCCAAGATCTCAGCCCCTTGGTTTAGCTCTTCCGCCAGCAGCTCGGACGAGTTGAGCTTGCGGATGTGATCAAACCAGGTATTAACTAGTGTTTTTGATACTCCTGAAGGGAGCCGCCCCCACGAGGGTGCCAGACTACGGTGTTCAAGATGGCGGACGGCCTCTACCGCTGAGCCGGCTTGTAGTAGCCAGGCGGCCCGAGCGGGACCAACTTTGGGTAGCGACAGGATCATCAATTTGGCGATGATTTCGTCGGATACATCTAAAGGCCCACTCATGCCGCTTCCCCGAACACCGACGCGGGAACGCCCCGCAGCCCTACAGCAGCATGCAACACGTCGACGTCTAAAGGTTTACCCGGTTCGCGGTCATCGTCTAGGTCGGCCAGCGTCAATGCCAGAACCCTCACTTGTCGCAAACCTCGCCCAGTCAACTGCCCTTCTTCAAGCATTACGCGCAACAGGTTTTTCGCCCCTGCGGTTAGCGGTGCCACCGTCTCTAACTGACCATGCGCCAACAACGCGTTACATCGCACACCGCGCTCGTTCGCCTTTTGACGGGCCGAGCACACCCGAGCTGCGACCTCAACCGAAGTTTCCTCGTTGGGTCCGTCGAGCAGCAACGACGGGTCTGGGGGTTTAACTTCAACCCGGATTCCAAACCGGTCAAGTAACGGGCCTGACAATCGGCGGGAATACCGTGCTCGCGCCGCGTCACTACAACGACAGGTTCCCCCCGTTCCTCCCTGACCACACGGGCATGGGTTCATGGCTGCAACTAAAAGGAAATCAGCGGGCATTGTTGCTGAACGCGCCGCCCTGCTGACCCGAACGACGCCCTCTTCTAGTGGCTGCCGTAACGAGTCGAGGACCGAAACTGGGAACTCGCCCAATTCGTCCAAGAAAAGAACACCTCCGTGGGCACAGCTGATTTCGCCGGGGCGAAGAGACGACGAACCTCCGCCAACCATGGAAACAAACGACGCCCCATGATGAGGCGCACGAAACGGTGGTGTCCGAATCAAACCGGTTGAAGGCACCTCTAAACCTGCCGCCGAATGAACCCGTGTAGTCTCGATCGCCCGACTGTTAGCCAAAGGAGGAAGTAGTCCCACAAGCCGACTTGCCAGCATTGTTTTGCCAGCACCCGGAGGACCGACAAGAAGAATGTGGTGACCTCCAGCGGCAGCTACCTCCAACGCCCAACGGGCCATCGGCTGGCCACGAACATGACGAAGGTCGGCAGTACATGCTTCAGAAACGGGTCCTGTTGGGTCTGGTTCTACAATGCTGGGAACTGGTTCATCACCAGCTAAAGCGGCGACAAGGGGACGTAAATGTTCCACCGAACGGACCGCTCCCGGCCTGACCACAGCTGCTTGACGCGCCCCCTCAACTGGAACAATTAGTTCAGTGGAAGATATGGCATCAGCCAGACAGACAAGACCCGGCACCGCACGAACCGAACCGTCAAGACCCAGCTCGCCTACAGCGCCCACATGGCGAAGCGAATCGGGAGGTATCTGCTCGGATGCAGCCAGGATGGCAAGTGCAATAGGCAGGTCAAGCGAAGCGCCATGTTTACGAAGCTCCGTCGGAGCCAGATTTATCGTGACTCGCTTCGCTGGCCATTTCAGGCCGCTGGAAAGAATAGCCGCTCGCACCCGATCCCTCGACTCCCGACAGGACGCGTCGGGAAGGCCAACCAAGGTATATCCGGGCAAACCGTTACTGACATGCACCTCTACCGACACGCTGTGGCCGGTCACTCCAACAACAACCGCCGACTGAATCGTGGCCAACATTTCTCTACCGCCTCGGCGATAAACATCGCCATAAAGAATTAGGGCGGCTTCAAGCCACAAGGCCGAACAACGTCGGCGGTCACTACAAAATTTACTGTAGACGGCTACTGTGACAGTCTCAGAGTTACAACCTCTTCAGGCTTACTCTGCTAGGACTTCACGGGTGTAACGCACAACCGCGTCAATCTCGGCATCCGAAAGGCTCCCACCAAATCCCGGCATCCGGCCATTACCCTCGACGATGAATGCCCGCTGGTCGGCTGCGTCTGGGTATGACGCCAAAACCTTACCTTCATTCAGCTGAACACCAGAACCACCCGCACCGTCATTGAGGTGACATCGAGAACAGTTGTTGCTGTAAATTTCCTGGCCAGTTACGAGTTCTGAATCGCTCGAGTCGAACGTGGGAGCAGCCGTCGAATCGCCACAAGCCGCCAAGAAAACACTTACCAGTACCACAACCGGAAAAATCCATATGCCTTTATTCGCCATCATCGCCACATCCTAGCCATACTTGAACAATGGGATTCGATCCGAACCGTAAATATAAAGCCCGTCCTAGTGATTACTGGTTTGTGGCTTCCGCGTTTTTCGTCGTGGCCGCCCTCTTAACTTGGGTTATTTTCGGATAATTCCCGGCACACCGCTATGTCTCGTTCCAAAAAGAAGAAACCAAAAAAGAAAAGACCGAAACATACAGGGCCTCGCCGCGCCCCCGATCCGTCCGACACCGATGACACTGAAACCAGGTTTGTTCAGCCATACCAGGCAACTAAAGAATATCTCTGCCCAGGTTGTAACCGATTTATCCCAGCCGGGATGGGGCATATGGTTGCGGTACCCAGGTCAGCTCCCGACCTACGCCGCCACTGGCACCGGGCCTGCTGGAATAACCGCTCCCGACATTAAGCCGAACAGCGAAGACGACTAGCCCAGCAGATGCTGAATGTCTCGCACCATCAGATAGACCAGCAGTGCGATGACCCCAAGATGGATGACGGTGATTGGCTTACGCCACGGGTGATTGGCCCGCCAGAACCGACGGATACTAAACACGTTCGATACCAGCGCTATCGTTCCGACGACAAGCCCCAATGCTGGGCCAAGAGCGCCGAGAGCGGTCGGAAAAACAAACGGCAAAATTATGTAGGTGATCAGGCACCGCACACCGGAGATGATTACCGAACGGCTAAATCCTCGTTGGGCTTCCTCTTGCTCTTCCTGCCCAGAAAGCGGTTCTACTTGGATCTCCACTGGATCTGTCTGTAGTTCTTCGGCTATCGGGTCGGAAACGCTCACCTAGTAAGCGTACCTCACGACAGAACTATCTCCCAGTCGAAGCAAATGGTGACTATTGTCTCGCCTGCCTAGAAGCAGCCTTCAATCAAGTTCACGTCACCGTCACCATCGACTGACGCCACGTCAAATCGGATGTCGTTGAACCGTTCGTTGTGCTGTTGTAGCCACAGCATCGCCACTTTTCTGACCTGGCGCTGCTTGGTCTTGGTGACGGCTTCTGCACCGGTCCCGAACCGACTTGATGTGCGAGTCTTCACCTCACAGAACACAACGGTAGAAGAATCCCTATCGATGGCTATGAGATCCAGCTCGCCTTCGTTGACCGTCCAGTTTTGTTCAACGACGTCGAATCCGTGTTCGAGGTACCAACGAGCCGCCAGGTCTTCGCCCCATCGACCGATTTGTTGATTACGCCCGGTCAAACTTCAGAAGCGGGAAGTTCCTCAATGGAGATTCCCCGAGAACTCGAAATCTGGACGGAGGTCAAGAACCTCGACTGGCGGTACATGTCCCATACCCAAGCATCGGTCAGGTTATAGGTGACAAAACCCGACTCCGGGTCTTCTTCTTGCTCGACCTTATTCGCCAAATAAAATCGACGTTCGGTCTCGACGACGTAGGAAAACATCGGCATGACGTCGCGATACTCTTTGACCAGGGCTAGCTGGATTTCCGCTTCGTACTTCTCAAGATCTTCGCTACTCACTACAGCAAATCCCTGCCGAATGTTGCGTTAGCTTAGTTACGCTTTTCTTTGATCTTCGCAGACTTGCCTACGCGGTCACGCAGGTAGTACAGCTTAGCTCGGCGTACGTCGCCTTGAGTCTTCACTTCGATCTTGTCGATGATAGGTGAGTTGATAGGGAAACAACGCTCTACTCCCACGCCGAAGCTGAGCTTCCGCACGGTGAACGTTTCGCCTAGACCGAACCCACGACGGGCGATGACTGCGCCCTCAAAAACCTGGATACGTTGACGCTTGCCCTCAACTACTTTCACGTGAACTTTGACAGTGTCACCAGGAGCAAATTCAGGCAGATCTGTTCGGAGGAGATCTTGCTCTACTAGCTGTGTGGGGTTCATTCCAGATCCTACTACTTATATGCGAACCTGCGGCCCGCGATTAACGACTAGTCAATAGTACGAGCCAACTAGCCCGGTTGCACCCCACCGCGCGGGTTTTGCAACTAACTGACTCGTATGCGTCGTTATTCTAGGGGGCCTCCCGTGATCGGTCCGTCCTGTATTGACTCGTCTTGTATCGAATCGTCGTCTTGTCCGAACGGTTGATACACATCATCCGACGAACCGCTAACAGCGTCTCTAGGCGCTGAAGCGTCCACATCAGAGGCCGGCGAGCCCAACTCGCCGTTCCTCTGGATGCCTCGCAAGGAGAGCACCTGACGAAGACCGGCCCGCAGAAGGCCAACAGCGACGAGACTGAGAACACCGGCCCCTATGACAATGAATATCCAGGGAAACCATTGGTGTTCGATGACTCGTGCTTCAGATGGTGAATCCACCAAGTAAGAGACCGTCCGGGTGTCACCAATCGTCGGAGCTGACGAGCTGCTGACTGAGCCAACCGCGGTAAAAGTTTCCCCCGTTTCGGCGTGTTGAAATTCGACAACCGCGCTAAAGGTTCTATCACCGTCAGAATCTCTCTCCTCAACGGCGTCGACAACCACGCCTTCGGTCGTGACTCCCCCTTCGTACGGGGTTATATTCGCCCGAACGACTAGACCCACTCCTAGAAAGATCGAGCCGAACAAGAGTCCAAACGCCAGGGCAAGCCAAGCAACTGCGACTTTCGGCTTTCTACCAACTAACGTCGCCATATTCGCTGCTTCTCCCCCATGCACTTATAATACCGATTTCAAGCCACCTATTCGGACCGCCGGCCCGTCGCAACACTACTAACGCCCGTAGCGATATTCATATTGAGCTAGTCTAGGTTTCGTCGAGATCGAACTCGGCGAGGAGACGACGGTCGCTATCCGACAGCCCACCACGAGTCTCGATTAGATCTGGACGCCACTTGATGGTGCGGGCTAAAGCTTGAGCTTTTCGCCAATCTTCGATCCGTTTGTGATTGCCGGAAAGCAGGACCTCTGGGGTCTCCCAACTCCGAAACGTAGCAGGTCGAGTGTAGTGCGGATACTCGACTAAGCCGTCTGAGAATGATTCTTCCTCGACCGAATCATAGTTTCCTAACATTCCGGGCACCAACCGGCCAACCGCTTCAAGTACTACCCCGGCCGCAATCTCGCCTCCGGCAAGCACGTAGTCGCCAATCGATATTTCGCCATCTACGAGGTGTTCTCGCACTCGTTCATCAACGCCTTCATACCGGCCGCAAAGTAACGAGAATCCATCCAGTTCGGAAAGTTCTTGGGCATACGCCTGGTCCAGGCGACGACCTGATGGAGATAGATACAGCAACGGGCGAGGCGGGTTGACCTTTTCTACCGTGTCAAAGATCGGTTCCGGCTTTAGAACCATGCCAGCGCCGCCCCCGAATGGGCTATCGTCGACCGAACGATGAGGGTCGATGGCAACCGACCGCAAGTCGTGAATATTTACATCGATAATGCCTTCTCGTCTGGCTTTGCCAAGTAGTGAAGTCGATGCGAAACCCTCGACCAGGTCCGGGAAGATTGTGAGAATATCTATACGCACACGAGCACTCCCCTAGTCGTTTCGGTCGACGACCACAGCTTCGTCATCCAACAAACCGGCGGGAACGTCAACCACTATCGTCGACTGGTCGTGAGAAACATAAAAAGCGAGAGGCACCAGTTTCCCTGATGCAAGTTCAAGCAGATCTGACGCTGGGTTTGCCACTACCGAGACCACCTCACCGTGATCATTACCGTCGACGTCGTGAACCGAACAGCCGATCAAGGCGTGAACGAATAGTTCATCTGGATCGTCGATCGGTTCCGCTGTCAGCACCCGGCCCCGTAAGGGTTCGATGTCTTCTCTGCTGGTGAGACCAGCGAAGGTGATCACCCATCGGTCTTTATGTGGCCGGGCCGACGAAACCTCAAGCCATTCGGTTTCAGCAAAAAGACGAGCGCCAGGAGCGGTACGCTCCTGGACACGGTCGGTAACTAATGTTACGACTACACCACCGGCAAGCCCGTTCGCTTTGCCGATATAGCCTACTTCAAGCAACTCGGAGCCTTCCGAGCTAGCTGGACTCACTCGACGAACTCGACCTCGGTCGATACGCCATCTTTTGCCGCAGCCGCACCAACGACGGTACGAATAGCTGAAGCTACTCGACCTCGTCGACCGATAACTCGGCCCATGTCGTCTTGGTTGACTCGAACATCTAGACGAACGTTGTCGCCATCGGCGGTTGTCTCGATAGAGACGTCGTCGGGCTGGCTAACCATCGACTGGCAGAGGTGCAACAGAACAGCTTCAGCTGTTGGCGCAGGTGATGTGCTCACGCGTCGACAGCCTCAGCTGTTTCAACCGCTTCGGCTTCGGCTGCTTTGGCAGCGGCAGCTTCAAGATCTTCAACCGACGTGCCATCTTTGAACGCTGACCATGCGCCTGATAGCTCCAGAATTTTTTGGACACGCTCGGATGGCTGAGCGCCTTCTCGCAACCATCGGACGGCTTTTGCGTTATCGATGTTGATCAACGATGGTTCGGTACGAGGGTTGTATGTACCAACGATCTGAATGAACCGTCCGTCTCGAGGCGAGCGGGTGTCTGCCGCCACTACACGGTAAACCGGTTGCTTCTTTTTACCCATCCGCATGAGACGGAGTCGAACAGCCACAGGAATCTCTCTTCTTGCCTACAAGTTAGGACTTGAATCTTTATGGTCTTGCGATCTAGCCTCTCGTAGAGGCAACTCTTGCCCCTTGAGGAACAAGAAATAAACTAACACAACTCAATTAGCTTGCCAGGCAAGGCGAATTGAGCACTGTATGAGCGTAGCGCCCCTAACCGTCAGCTCCACCAGCTTGCCGACTGTCCGTAACATCGGCGTCAAGGTTGGTACGGATTTGTTATTGGTCGTTGTTCATGCTTTCCAAGTTCTCACCGAACTCTTCGAGCTGACGGTCACTTATTTGGTCCAAACCGGGAAGCGTTAGACCTTTCTTACTCTTCAGCTTGGTAGCTTTTGGAGTGACCCGACCGCCACCTCTCGGGGTGGTTCGACCTCCACGACCCTTGTTCTTGTTTTTCTTCTTGTCGCGCTTTTTTCGGTTCTTCTTTATCTTCTTTGTGCCAGCGTCTCCGAAGCGTTTCATCATTTTACGCATCTGCATGAACTGCTTGACCAGATCGGAAACAGCGCTCGGGTTCACGCCCGAACCTTGGGCGATACGGGCCCGTCGACTGGCGTCGATCAACTCGGGCTGAGTCCGCTCAGTGGGCGTCATAGACATAACAATCGCTTCGAGTCGAGCAACTTCTCGGTCGTCGATCTCTACGTCACGAGCCTCTTTAGGCAAGCCAGGCATCATTCCGACCAAGTTTTGCAGTGGCCCCATTTTTTTGAGCTGCCGCATCGTGTCAACAAAATCGTCGAGCGTGAACTGGCCTTCAAGCATCCGAGCCGCAGTCTCTTCAGCCTGCTCTTTCTCGAACGTGTCTTCCGCTTTTTCGATTAAGGTAAGAACGTCACCCATACCGAGGATTCGGCTGGCCATACGATCGGGGTGGAAAAGGTCGAACTCGTCGAGTTTTTCACCGGTACCGGCAAAAGCGATCGGTTTACCAACAACTTCTTTAACCGAGAGAGCAGCACCACCACGGGCGTCGCCGTCGAGTTTGGTAAGAATCACACCGTCGAGTGAAAGTTTGTCGTTGAACGCTTCGGCAACGTTGACGGCGTCTTGACCCGTCATAGCGTCGACAACGAGGAACGTGTAGTCGGGGGTGACCGCATCTGATATCTGGCGGACTTCCTCCATCAACACTTCATCGATAGCCAATCGGCCGGCGGTGTCGACGATTACGACGTCACGACCCGTATTGCGGGCTTCGTCGATAGCCATCGAGGCGGCTTGCACCGGGTTCGATGGGTCGCTAAATACTGGAACTCCGACCTGTTCACCCAGAGTGCGAAGCTGGTCAACGGCGGCCGGACGTTGCAAGTCGGCACCGACAAGGAGCGGGTTACGTCCCTGAGCCTTGAACCATTTCGCCAACTTACCAGTGCTGGTAGTTTTACCAGACCCCTGAAGTCCGGCCATCATGACAACGGTCGGCGGCTTCGAGGCGTATTTGATCGAGATAGTTTCGCCGCCCAAACTCGCGGTGAGTTCCTCGTTGACGATCTTGACGACTTGTTGGGCCGGATTTAAGGCCTTGTGGACTTCTTCACCAACGGCGCGCTCTTTAATCCTCGACCGGAGGCTTTTAACCACCGACAGGTTGACGTCGGCTTCAAGTAGGGCGATCCGGATTTCTCGGAGCGCTTCGTCTACATCGGCCTCGGACAGAACACCTTTTTTGGATAGGCGTTCAAAGATGCCTTCGAATTTGTTAGTGAGAGATTGAAACATGAGAAGTTCTTAGGTTAGCGCGGAGACGGGCCAGGCGGCCCGATACACAGCGATGGTCATACGTGCCGAGGCTATCTTCGAGAAGTCGACCACCCACCGAAACAAGGGGGTCCGCAACGTTTACGACCTATTCAAACAGGGCATCCACGAATTCGACCGGCTCGAAATCGACCAAATCGTCGACCCCTTCGCCCAAACCAACCAGTTTTACCGGAATACCCAATTCGGATTCGATGGCGAACACAATCCCGCCTTTAGCTGAGCCGTCGAGCTTGGTCAGGACAACCCCGGTTACGTCGACTGCTTCGGTGAACACCTTGGCTTGGGCCATGCCGTTTTGTCCGGTAGTGGCGTCGAGAACAAGGAGTACTTCGGTGACGTGACCGGCACCTTTGGCCGCAACCCGACGGACCTTCGACAACTCTTCCATCAGATTTGACTTGTTATGCAATCGACCGGCGGTATCACCGAGAACGATGTTGCATCCTCGGGCTTCGGCTGCTTGTACGCCGTCAAAGAGCACAGATGACGGGTCGCCGCCTTCGGAGCCTCTTACGAACTCGGCGTCGGACCGTTCGGCCCACATGCCGAGTTGTTCTGCGGCTGCTGCCCGAAAAGTGTCACCTGCGGCCATGAGAGGCTTGTTGCCTTCCAGGGTGAGCCGTTTGCCCAGTTTGCCGATAGTGGTGGTTTTGCCGACGCCGTTCACGCCAACAAAAAGCCAAACATTAACTTCGCCGTCGTCGAGCGTCAGGCTGCGGTCTTTGTCTTCAAGCTCTCGATGCATTCGGGCTTTGAGTAGTGAAAGAACTTCGGATCCGTCTTCGGTCTTTTGCTCTTTGGCTTCGGCTTTGACGTCTTCTATCAACGACATTGACGTTTGGACACCAACGTCGGCTTGTATGAGAGCGTCTTCGAGGTCTTCCCACGTGTCGTCATCGACTCGACTGATGCCAGCGAGTCCGCCGAGGTAGCCGGTGAATGCAGAACGCGCTTTGCCTAAACGATCAAAGAATGACGGTTTTACCGCAGGGGCTAGGTCTTGTGACTCTTCAGGTTTATCGTCGACAACATCGACGTCGGGCACTCGTTCGTCGATGTCGTCCTCTAGGAGGTCGACATCGGGATCGTCTACGTCGATTGTTTCGACGTCTTGCGACGTTTTGGTTGCCGTCGATCGGCTTGTACTGGCTGAAGTCGGCAGTTCGGTTTTAGACGCTCGACCCCGAAGCAGCACAAACGCCCCGACGAGACCTACAGTACCAACACCACCGGCAGCTATCAGAATTTCTAGGAGTTCCATCGTTAGTAGAGCCTAGTCAGTTGAGATGGCCACGGTGCACCGCATCGGCATATCCGACCTATGAAACACACCATGAATCCTGCAGAATCAGCGCAGTGCGTCGTATCCCAGCTCGATGGACGTCTTCATCTCGACTACGGCTGGCGCATTCATCGAGAATTTAGCTACTTGAGTACGAGTCCGGCTGCAATTTGGTCGACAGCGGCTTTACGGTCAGCAAATGTTTCGCTCCCGCCCCAATCCTGGAATTCGCCTGCCGACACCTCGACGGAGGAGACGCCGTCATCAAACACATACATGTAGCGTTGTTCGGTTTGACCGGATCCCCCTGTTTGGACTTCGCTGAGTTCCCATTCACCCGAAACTAACGTCGCTGCCCCACCGAGGACCGACGTTGAAGTTGGCGGTGCCGAACCGGCACCAGTCGATATCCAATCCGAAACCCGGCTGGCGGCATCCTGATTTGGATAAGACCGGATACTGACGCCAACTGTGCAATCACATTCGAGTGACTGGCTGGGGATCGTCGCAAACAACGAACAACTCCCGAGAACAGAGTCGATGCTGTACCAGCCGGCGAGCAGCGGCGCTTCGTAGTCTGTCGTTGAGCAAGTTGCCGGGCCGATGACGGTTGAGGTGGCGGTCGTGCTCTGATCGGCTGGCGGTTCTGCCTGCACACTATTCGATGCGGCGGTCGAAGCCACTGGCTGGCTTGTCGTGGTCGACGCTGGGGCTTCTAAATCTTCCGAGACAGCATTATCGTCTGACTCTTCTTCGGCAAACGCAATCGTATTGGGGATGCTGACCAGACTTGTGTCGGAGTTCGCCGCATCAGCAGAAGTCGAAGAACTTCCGCATCCCGAAGCTAGCAGAGCAACGGATACAAAGGCGATAATGGTTGCAGTTGGTCGACCAACGCGCCAACCCAGAGGTCGAGTCATAAGTGCCTGTCCTTTGCCAATGGATCGCTGAAGCTATCGTCAAATTTGGCAACGAACTTTAGACCACCGCAGAAAGCTTTACTTGGCGCCGAGGGTGACCCTGATTTCCAAATTCTCGGTGCCTCGAACGACTTCGAGAATTACCTCATCACCCGGCGGGTGAGCAACCACTAGACCTGCTAGCTCATCGCTGCGGGTAACCGGCGCATCGTCGAAACTCAAAATCCGGTCCCCGACCTGAACCCCTGCCTGCTCGGCCCCCGAACCAGGTGTAACTTCAATAACCTGCACACCAGCCGAACCATCGGTTGTCTGCCCGCCAGTGATACCAAGCAAACCGGACTCGAGGGTCTCCCCGGCCACTAGCCGATCCGCAGCGTTAATGACCGTGTCGATCGGGATAGCAAACCCAACACCGACACTGCCGGCCGAACCGTCGGTCTGAATAGCGGTGTTGATACCAACGACACGACCCTGTGCGTCTGCAAGCGCACCACCCGAATTACCGGGATTAATAGAAGCATCGGTCTGGATCATCGCCGTGATCGTCCCCGTCGATGGGTCCTGAACAGGACGAGCGACCGCCGAAACGATACCCTGGGTCACCGTTTGCTGCAGTTCGAACGGCGAACCGATAGCCACCGCTTCCTGACCCACCACGACCGTCTCGTTGGTGGCCAACTGGGCAATCGGCAAATCTAGACCCTCCCCAACCGAAACAACAGCTACATCAACCGTGTCGGCAGCACCCAAAATCTCGGCTGGCAGTGTCCGCCCATCAGACAACCGCACCCGAACCTGATCTGAACCGGCCAGCACGTGGGCGTTGGTAACAATTAGACCGTCACCGTAAATTACCCCCGAACCAAGGCCAACATTGGTTTCGACCTGTACTACTGCCGGGCCCAACACTTGAGCCACACCAGAAGCCACATTGCCGCCAGCAGCATCGGTCAACTCGGTAGTCGCCTCGCCAACCGAGGACTCGACCTCGGCCACTCGGGTAACTCTAGGATTCCGACCCGCCAAAATATTACTCGTTGTATAGCCACCGCCCATAACGATCGCTCCAGCCAGGAACGAAACCAAAGCACGCCAACCCCATTTAGATGACCGACGAGAAGAAGCCACAACCGGCGGAGCGGAATCTGCACCCCCAACAGCTTTGACAGTCAGTTTCTCTGGCGGACTGACCGGCGGTAAATAGCCGGGAGACGGCGCATCGGACTTTGGTTGAGGCGCCGACGGGGCAGACCAAAAACTTTCAACCTTCGCTGAAGACGAATCCGACGAAACGTCCGCAGCCGACGAACCTACCGTCGACGGGTCCAAATCTGGGGGTTGGGTGGCTCCATCAGCCATACGCGTTGACATTTCCTAACATCGGACAGAAACTCCACGATAGTACATGCAACGCCAGTTCCCGAATCGTAGACCAACGATTTAAGGTTCGTTTCTTAGTCCGCTCTCAGGTAGAGGCGTATAGATTGGCAATAACTTATACTGGGTGAACCCGCGCAGCCCGTCGAGGAGAGTAATGGACCAAAGTCAACGTGTAGCGGCCGACCTTGAACGGGTCACCTACGAAATGAAAAAAGTCATCGTAGGCCAAGACCATATGGTCGAACGGCTCGTCGTGTCACTACTCGCTCGAGGACACATCCTACTAGAAGGGCTTCCAGGCCTCGCCAAAACGTTGGCTGTGTCTACCCTGGCCCGAACTGTCGGTGGAAGTTTCTCTCGCCTTCAGTTCACCCCTGATCTCCTGCCATCCGACCTCATCGGCACCCAGATTTGGCGGTCGTCGTCGGAAACATTCGATATCGAGTGGGGACCCGTCTTCTCTAACCTGGTTTTAACCGACGAAATAAACCGGGCGCCCGCAAAGGTGCAGTCTGCGTTACTTGAAGTCATGGGCGAAGGCCAAGTCTCAATCGGCGGGGTCACTAAAGAAGTACCGTCGCCGTTTCTGGTATTAGCAACCCAGAACCCAGTCGAATCTGAAGGCGTGTACACGCTACCGGAAGCCCAACGCGACCGATTCTTGATGAAAGTAACCGTCGGCTACCCGTCACCAGCCGATGAACTCGAAATCGTCCGACGGATGGGGGTACGTGCACCCGAAGCCGACCAGATCATCACGTTGGAACAACTCGAGTCATACCAAGTAATGGCCGACAACGTCTTTGTCGACAACGCAGCCGCCCAATATGCGGTTGACCTCGTCATGGCCACTAGGGAACCCGAACTCAGAGGAATGCCCGAGCTGGCAGAATTGCTCGAATTCGGTGTGAGTCCACGGGCCACCTTAGGGTTAATCTCAGCCGGTCGAGCCCTCGCCCTTCTACGAGGACGAACCTACGTCACCACCCAAGATATTTTCGACGTCACCAAAGACGTCTTCCGTCATCGGCTCGTTCTCACCTATGAGGCTCTCGCAAAAGAACTTACGGTAGAGGACCTCATGAACCGGGTACTATCGATCGTTCGGGCTGGATCTGTCTCTCCTGGCTCCAACTTTCTGCAACCAACCAGACCAACAGCGCCTGCACAGACGCCTACCCAGGCCAGCGCTACCCCAACCAGCGAAGCGGGCAAACCGCCAGCCGAAACCCCAACACCGCTAGCCGAGGCCGGAATCAAACCAGCCGAAGAAGTCCCGGCCCCGAACCCGACAGATCGCATCAACCGAACGAAACCTGATAGCACAAGCACCCAAAAACCGAGGTTGGCTGACCGTCTGAAACCCTCAGACAAATCATGAACTCAGATGTATCTCAAGTAGCTGACGGGTCGACCCGAGAGACCCTCAGGCGATTAGAGCTGGAGATCACGAGAAGACTTGATGGACTACTGCAAGGCGACCACAGAGGGCTAACGGCCGGACACGGAACCGAACTCGGCGAAACCCGACGCTACGAGCCCGGCGACGATGTGAGACGCATCGACTGGAACGTTTCCGCCCGACTACCTGACACCTATATAAGACAGACAATCGCCGAACGCGAGCTACAAACCTGGCTGGTGGTTGACCGCTCCGCCCGCCTTGACTTCGGCACCCACTCTCAAGAAAAACGACACCTCGCCCTGGCTGCGTCAGCAGCTGTCGCCTACCTCACCAACCAAGACGGCAACCGACTTGGAGCGTTACTGACTGGTCGAGGAACCCAAGAGTTGATCAAGCCCGGAGGTTCCCGGAAACATCTCCTACGCATTCTGCACCAAATAGCCGACACCGACCGTGTGGACGGAACCGGGGTGACTGACCTGACTGCGGCGCTAAGCCGATGCAACTCACTCGCCAACACCACCGGATTTGTTGCCGTCATCTCTGACTTCAAAGTCCAACCGGGCTGGCAGATAGCGCTAGGGGCCCTAGCCCGCAAACACGATGTCATCGCTATCCAAATAACTGACCCTCGAGAGTTCGAGTTGCCCAATGTGGGGCCGATCACGGTCCAAGATGCAGCTACCGGCCAGCAACGATACATCCCCACTCAGAAAGCGTCTGTCCGAGCCGCCTACAACGACAGAGCTCGGCAGCGACAGAGCGAACTCGCCGACTCGTTCCGGGCATTACGTGTAGATCATCTTCAACTATCGACCGACCGTCCATGGCTAACTGACTTGGCTAGATTCGTGATAGCCCGCAAACATCGACTTCAACGGCAGGTACAAACCCGACTATGACTTTTCTTAGCCCGTGGCGACTCGTCTTTCTTGCCGTAGTCGCTGCCCTGTTCGTCGCATACCTTCTCGTGCAACGGCAACGAAAGACCTATGCGCTCCGATTCTCGTCCGTCGACCTCTTCGACGAAATTGTTCCTGAACGTCCAGGCATACGCCGACACCTACCGGCAGGATTAACTATTCTGGCGTTACTACTTATGGTCACCGGATTCGCTCAACCGGCTCGGAGTGTTGAAGTGCCTCGCGAGCGGGCAACCGTAATTGTCGCCATCGACGTATCACTTTCGATGGAAGCTGACGATGTCGCACCAACCCGCATCATGGCCGCCCAGGCGGCGGCTACCGAATTTGTCGAAGAGCTTCCACCCACACTCAACGTCGGGGTGGTGGCGTTTGCGGGAACAGCTTCAGTCCTCGTCCCACCAACAACCGACCGGACCCCCGCCATCACCACCATTGAAGGTTTGGAACTAGCGGAACGGACCGCGGTTGGAGAAGCTATCTTCACTTCACTTGAAGCCATTAAGAACGTTCCCGCCGACAGTAGCGGAAACCCGGCTCCGGCAGTAATAGTTGTGCTTTCTGACGGAGCTACCACCGCGGGACGCCCTGACACGTTAGCGGCGCAAGCTGCGCTCGATGCAGGGGTTCCTGTTTCGACTATTTCGTTCGGCACCCCATTTGGCAGCATCATCTATGATGATCCGGCGACACCACAAATCGAAGACGCTCCAATCGGGGTGCCGGTAGATGAGTCCAGTCTGCGAACGGTTTCGGACGCCACAAACGGCACGTTCTTTAGCGCCAGCTCTCTTGAAGAACTGAACTCGGTCTACGACAACATCGGTTCAGCCATCGGGTTCGAAACCGAGGACCGTGAAATCACCGACTGGTTTATCGGCGCCTCGCTGGCTTTGTTGGTGATAGCAGCAGGCCTGAACTTGTTCTGGTTCCAGCGGCTGCCGTAACCTAGCCGGCTAGTCGGTCGTCGACTCGTTCCGAAACAACTTTCGACGAGCCACCTGGTTTCATCGAAACACCGTAGAGAACGTCGCCGCCCTCCATCGTTCGTTTTTGGTGCGAGACGATAATAAGTTGCGCTTCCTTGCGGAACTCTTCGATCAGCGACAAGAACCGGGTCAGATTGATATCGTCCAGCGCCGCTTCGACCTCGTCCATCACATAGAACGGTGATGGACGGCTGCGGAAGACAGCAAACAGGAATGCTAACGCTACGAGTGATCGTTCACCACCGGAAAGCAACGACAGCTTCTTCACGTTCTTTCCTGATGGTTTCGCCTCGATCTCGATACCGCAGTTGAGAATATCTTCTGGGTTGGTGAGAGTCAGGTTACCTTTGCCGCCTGGGAACAAGATAACGAACAAGGCTTTGAAGTTCTCGGCCACGTCGGCATAGGCCGAAGCGAACACACTGACAATCTCTTCGTCGATCGAACGTATTAAGGTGTGCAGATCCCGTCGTGCGCTTGTTACATCAGCGAGCTGGGTTTCAAGAAATTCGTAGCGTTCTTTAAGTTCATCGAATTCCTGGATTGCGAGCGGATTGATCGCACCCATCAGCCGCAAGTCTCGTTCGAGTTCACGTAGTCGAGCTTCTGGAGATTTACCTTCCGGGATCTCCGGAGCCTCGGTCGCCATCGCCGTTTCCGGCTCGGTGTCCAAGTCTTGCCGAAGCGCTTGGGTTAGCGTTTCTAACTTGACCCTACTTTCGGTTTCAGCGAGTTCTAGCCGGTTCTGTTTATCGGTTTGTTCCGCCAACGTTCGTTCGGTCGTTAAACGTCGTTCTCGCTGGGCGGCTAGCGCCGTCGACACTTTGCGGGCAGCCTCGGACTGTGTTTGCTGTTCGTTCGCTAACTGGGCGACCCAGCCGGTAACCACAGTAAGCCGCGAGTCCAGATCGTGGTCGAGTTCGGCGACAATCGCCAAAGACGCTTCGATTTTCACTCGGCGACTTCTGGCTTGTTCTCGTTCTTCTACCAGTCGCTCCAAACGAGATTCGGTTTCTTGCCACCGTTGCCCCAACGCCGAAGTTTGCTGCTCAAGTGCAGAGACACGAACCTCTAGCTCGGTACGTTTACTTGCCATTTGGCGGGAACGTTCTTCTAAAGAACTACGCGATGCTGAGAGCGCTTCTGCTCGTCTTCTTTGCTCGGCTTCTTGTTCTTCCAACGCTGGAAGACTCTCGGCAAGTTCTGATACCTGCTGGCGTTCAACTTCGTGACGTTCAAGCAACTCTGAGAGTTGCGTTTCTAGAGCGGAATGGTCGGCGACAAGTTGTTCAAATTCTGAGGTGGCTGACTTCAGCCCAGTTTCGGCTGAACTAAGCGCGTTTTTAGCTTTCTGCGCTTCGACTTCTGCCTGACGTTGCCGTTGACGGCCTTGTTTGACCTCTTGCTGAGCTGTCGAGGCGGCGGTGACCGCTTCGGCGACGGCGGCCTGCGTCTCTTCTGATCGTATGAGTGCTTCTTCTAGCGCTGCTCCGGTCGCCCCTGCACTGTCGGCGCCGATCCTCCAGCCGTGGGGGCTGAAACGGTCGCCATGAGTGGTCACGATCAGTGCTGTTGGGTTCTCTAGTGAAGCGTCAACCGCCGATTCCCAGGTACCGTCAACGACGACAACGTGTCCGAGGAGGCTGTCTAGAATTGGTTCCACGTCGGAGCGTCGAGCCTTCACATGTGGCCGTAACGACCGACCGTCGGCCACTACAGGTTCGTGCCGTGTAGAGGCAGCGCTACCAAGCGCCAGAACGGCCCCAGCGGTATCGTTGGCGTTCAGCAACGACAGTGCTTTTCTGGCGGCGCCAGCACTTTCGATCACGATGGCTTGTAACGCTTCTCCGATAGCGGCTACCGCGGCTTCTTCCCAACCTTCGTCGATGGCAACCAAATCAAGCAGGGTGCCGAGAACTCCGTCGGCGCCCGACAAAGTGTCGATGCCTGCTTGGGCTCGTGCCTCATCTAAAGCTTGGGTTAAGGCGTCGGCTCTTGCTTTCCATCGACTTGCCTCTTTTTCGGCGGCTCGACGACGGTCGGTTGTTTGTGTCAACGTTTCTTCGGCTTTTTCTGCTGCGATTGCCGATGTTTCAACGTCGGATTCGAGTTGCGGAACGGCGTTTGTGAGTTCGTTGAACTGAGATTCGAACCGGTTCCGACGATTAGTTAACTCTTGTTGCCGTTCGTTGTTTGACGCTATCTGTTCTTTGGTCGTTCCGACCTGTTGGGCGGTTCGATCAAACGATGCACGCGCCCCTTGGAGTTCGACGCGAACTTCGGCCGCCTTAGTAGACACTTCGACAACACCGGTGTCCCAGTCCTGATCGAAAGAAAGCTGTTCGTCGGTTAGCGCCGCTTCGGCTCGTTCCAGTTCAGAGAACTGGGGCCCTATCTCGGATTTCTCCACCTCAGCTTTTTCGAGTTCTCGTTGAAGACGGGCCGCTTCAGCTTCAAGGTTCGCAACTACGTCTTCGTCTACGGAGACATGCAGCTCGCCTTCGAGACGACGGCGGCGCTCTGTCACCACGTTTCGCTGGCCTCTGATACGTTCGGTCAAACTGCGGGCTTGACCGATGACGTTTGCGATATCGGACGTTCCCAACGCGCTCAGTTCTGACTCGGCGGCCAGAATCGATGCGTCCAGCGACCCGAGAGATGCTTTAAGTTCGACGCTCGAGTTTTTGAGGTCGATGCGTTGACGACGGTCAGTCTGAAGCTTGCCTTGTAACGCTGAAAGTTCTCGTCCTACCAGATGGGTCTTCAGCTGTGTCAGCTCGCTAACGACAGTGTCGTAGCGTCGAGCCGCGTCAGCCTGTTTTTCCAGCGGACGAATTTGGCGCTTAACTTCTCGGGCCACATCTTTGATACGCGACATGTTTTCTTCGGTAGCGGCCAGACGCCGCTCGGCCCGCTCTTTGCGTTTTCGGAACTTAAGAACGCCGGCTGCTTCTTCGATGATCGAACGTCGGTCTTCGGGGCGCGCATTTAAGACATCGTCGATACGACCCTGAGACACAATAATGTGTTGCTGACGGCCCACACCAGAATCGGACAAAAGTTCTTGGACGTCGAGCAGGCGGCAAGGTGAGCCGTTGATCAGATATTCGGATTCACCGGTCCGGAACAGGATTCGCGTGATAGTGACTTCGGTAAATTCGATAGGTAGGACCTGGTCGGAGTTGTCGATCGTAATCGACACTTCGGCCCGGCCTAACGCCTTCTTTGAGCTGGTTCCAGCGAAGATAACGTCGTCCATTTTTTGGGAGCGGACAATCTTCGGGGCTTGAGCACCTAGGACCCAAGCTAACGCGTCAACGACGTTTGATTTACCTGAACCGTTCGGTCCGACGACTACGGTGATACCTGGTTCCAGCTCCAGCTTCGCTGGGTCGGCAAATGACTTAAAGCCTTTGAGTGTAAGTTGTTTGAGAAACACGTTCTATACCTGGGTGTTGCAGAAAAACACGACGTGATGTTTAAAGCTTGTCTTCTGAATAGGCTCGCGAGAGCGAGGGCTCAGCTCACCTGCTTTGTTGTACACAGCCAAGTATTCACTGTACTCGCCTGGTTCACCGTCGAGGGTGTCAAAAGGGCGAGCTTCAAGAGATGTTCCACCATGTTTGACCGCGTCGTGAATAACACCTGCGACCGAACGATACAGACGACGAATCTCCTGAGTTGACAGTTCGCTACTCACACGGTCATGTCGTAGACCGGAGTCGAAAAGGATCTCGTTGCTGTAGATCTCTCCGATGCCGACAAATAGGGCCGGGTCGGATAGGAGAAGTTTTAACGGCACTTTGTGGGAGCGTATAAGTCGCCCAAAGTCGACCCACGAAACCGGACGACTCTGCAAGTCCAGACCCGTCGACAGAGGGTCAGGCAAAACAGGGTCGAGTTCTTCGTCAAGAACGACCTGAATAGTACTTGACCCGTCACTATCGAGAATACGAAGATCTCCGCCCTGCGTGAACGTCAAGATCCCGACGGTCTCTGAAGCTCGGTCTTCCTTAGATGGCATTCGCCGAAGGCGTCCGTTCTCACCTAACTCGATGACAATTACGTATTCGTTGGTTAGCCGGATGAGGATGTGGAGCGCGACGCGCTCAACGGTGGCAACCTTCGCCCCCTCAACGTTGGCCCCAAAGGCCTTCTTGGAACGCAGACCGGGAAACGATTTGAGGCCTGTAGCCTCAGCCGTTTTGATCTTTCGACCAATAATGTCTCGTTCGAGATCTCGTCTGTACGTTTCTATTTCGGGTAGCTCAAGCGCTATCATCGGGACCCCTTGCCTTGGCTTGCTAGTGATGTGACAGCCTCATAGGCGGTTTGGGCTGCGACCTGTTCGGCTCGCTTCTTAGACGATCCGACGCCTTGACCCAACACAGTGCCATCCACCAAGGTGGTGGCCACAAATGTTTTGTCATGATCTGGACCGGACTCATCGATTTCGTAGACCGGTGTGCCCATAGATTCTCGGGCAGTTAATTCTTGAAGCTGCGTTTTGTAGTCTTTGTGTCCTGGCCGTTCTGCAGCGGCAACAATCGCTGGGAGGGCGATCCCCATGACGATGTCTCTAGCGACCTCAAATCCGCCGTCTATGTAGATGGCTCCGAGGAGGGCTTCGCAGGCGTCGGCCAGAATCGACTCTTTGTGTCGACCACCGGACTGGTTCTCACCTCGACCAAGGCGCAGGTGTTCACCCACTCCGTAGTTGGCGGCCAGTTCAGCCAATGTGGAGGTGTTAACAACCGAGGCGCGCAATTTCGCCAACTGACCTTCAGCTAGATCGGGGTAGTTCGTGTAGATGTAGTCGGTTACGACTAGTCCAAGAACAGAATCCCCGAGGAATTCCAATCGTTCGTTTGATTGGGTTCCCACATGCTCAGCGCAGTAGCTTCGATGGGTCAGCGCCAGTTCGAGTAATGTCGCATCGTCAAATTTGTGACCTAACCCGATGCACGTGCCGTCGGTTTCTCCAGTAAATGTCAGGAGTTGGCTCCTGCCTTTTCGTAAACGTAGTCCACGGCATCCCGTACACTTTTTAGATCCTGTAGATCTTCATCTTCAATGCGGAAACCGACAGTTCTGTCGGCTAGCTCCTCTTCTAGCGCTTCAACTAGCTCGATAAGCGCAAGTGAGTCGGCATCAAGGTCATCGGCGAAAGAATCGCCCTCACGGATCTGATCAGGCTCAATTTCTAAAATGTCCGCCAAACGATCCCGCACCAAGTCAACAACTTCACCGCGACTCATCGGAGATTGCTCTACATGCGTTTCAGCCGGCATTTTACTCCTCGATAGGTCCGATACGGCGAGTTCCAGCCTAGTGCTTTTTTCTGCTGTTCCCGGGAATTGTGGATAACTACCGGTTAGCGCCGATCGCTTGCCGAAGGTTCAACACGACTCCCTCAGAATCAAGCTGTTTGGCGGTTTTGACGGCGTTAGAAATATTCTCCGCTGATGCTGAGCCGTGAGAGATCATTGTCACTCCCCTGGTACCGAGTAGCATGGCTGATCCGATGTTGCCAGAGTTGTAGGTGTCCCACAGCGGTTTCAACAACGGTGTAGCTGAGCGCATCGCAACGTCGTCTTTGCCGAGCTCGGCCCGCATCGCCGCTTCATAACCGACGTTGAAACCTTCCAAAGCTTTTAGAACCACATTTCCCGTGAAGCCGTCACAAACGACCACATCAGCGACGCCAACCATCAGCTCACTCGCTTCAACGTTGCCGATGTATTCTGCCCCTACCGATTCAGCCCATCCGGGCTCGCTGAGCAGCTCAACGGTGTCTTTGACCAGGGTGTTTCCTTTACCCGCTTCTTCTCCAATGGTGAGAACACCGACTCTTGGTCGTTCAATTTTGAACCGGGTTGTAGCGTAGACCGACCCGAGAATAGCGAACTGGCGTAACCATTCTGGCTGACAGTCAGCGTTTGCCCCAAGATCGAGCATGGTAGTTGGAGTTGAACCCAACACGGGGAAAGGTCCCGCGATTGCGGGACGAGATACACCTTTTATACGTCCAAGCCGCAGAAGCGACGAGGCCATAGCTGCACCAGTATTACCTGCGCTGAGCGCCGCACACGCCTGCCCGTCTCGCACTGCCTCCATGGTTCTCACCACGGACGAGTCGCGCAACTTCCGAACCGAGGAGGCCGGTTCGGCGTGCATCTCAATCACTTCTGATGCCGGTTTTATCGACACGTTTTCTGTCCGAGAACCAACCCGGTCCGCTATCAGCTCAGGGTCGCCCACCAACAGAACCGACAAGTCATGACGGTCAACCGCTAAAAGAGCGCCCTCGATAAGGGCATCGGGAGCGTTGTCTCCGCCCATTACATCGACGGCGACTGGAAGCTGTTCGGTCATGTAACGCCACCAAACAAGATGGAGATCGCCGTTTAGTCGACTTCGACGGCTTGGCGACCGGCGTACCAGCCACACTCGCCACAAACACGGTGAGGCAGTTTCACTGCACCACATCGTGAACAGCTGGTCTTAGCCGGAGCTGAAATTGACCAAGCGGAAGCTCGACGGCTCCGGGTCTTCGATTTAGATTTCTTTTTCTTAGGGACAGCCATGCGTAGTCCTGGTGATTCGATCTTTTATGTGAAGTGCCAGCCTGCGTCTGCGGACCGACAACCGCCCACCAAATGGTGGCACGACCGATTCAGAGTATCCGTTTGTGCCCACGACCCAACCCGTATCACCAAACTGGTGGCGAAGATGACATGACTCGGTGATCTGACACTATGCAATAACTGCGGTTTAGTGACGTCTCAGCCTTCGACCGGCTCAGTCGTCGCCTAACTGAAGGCCGTCCAGGGCAGCCCACCTCGGGTCTGGGCCCTTTTCGACCAACACACGCTGACCTTCAATTTCGGCTGGATACCTCGAAGGGTCAGGGCCCTCACAACCCGGACCGCAAAGCGGCGCCAACGGCAACGAAAGAACAACAGCGTCTCGAACAACAGGGAGAAGGTCGATTTGCTGGCCGTCAAAGTCAATCAGCTCAGAGTCACCCGGAGCGTCGACTTGGAAAATTTCGTCGATCTCGACCTCTTGGGTACGTTGGACTATTTCAAGGCAACGCCGACAGTCTGCTTCCCAAACAAATGTGACGACGCCGGTAACGGACACCCCACGCTCGATGGACTCGATCAGCACCTCTCCCACAACGGGGTCGGAGGTTGTGCGACTTTGGACGACAACCGCAGTCGGCAAAACGACGTCAACTGGTTCGGTCCGCTGTTCTCCAAGTCTTTGCCGCAGATCTCCCACATACACGGGAAGTTTTGTGACCAGTTTTGGCTGGTCAGCCAGGGAATCAGCAGCTTGTTTGTTCGAGCCCATTACTCAACCTTCGAATATAAAACTGAGGTTTGTCAAACTGGCAGGCCGACCTGTGGAAAATCACCTACTCCTCAGCGGTACGTGAACAAGACACCAGGTACGACAGTTTCGACCGTGTCGAGGCGCTAGTAGGGCCAACTACTTTTCGACCCTATTTCCTCTCCACTGATCAACTACCTTGATGCACTAACCATGCATCATGTTAATTGTATTCAGCATCATAGTCGTCAAAGTCCTCTTCGTCTTCTTCGAAGTCATCATCTTCGTAGTCGTCGTGGTCGTCTCTGCTAGCAGAGCGGCTCTGCAGACCGTGATTTGTGACATCAAACCCGTCACCGTTCGTAAGGTCAATTTGACGAGAGTCATCATCGATAGGCCCCAGATCGGTGGAGCTAGACATTAGACGTTCTCGCCCCTTCCGCACGGTTGAGGCAGTTCGGCCGAGAACCATCTCGAAGTTGGCTAGTTTCTTATCACAGTATTCTTCGGTTTGGCGTCGAGTCGTGTTCGATTGTTTACGTGCAGTCAAGATAATCTGCCGTGCACGAGCCTCCGCTGCTTTCACCACTTCTTGACGTTCGACCATCCGAGATACTTGTGCCCGACCTTGGTCTATAAGATCACGATGTTCTTGTCGTGCAGCGTCGATAAAGTCTTCGCGCTCCTTCAGAAGCCACCGAGCGGCACGTAATTCTTCCGGCAAACGCTCTTGAGCCTGCTCCAACAGATGAAGAAGTTCGTCTCGGTTGACTTTCACGGTCGCCGACATTGGTGAAGGGCGAGCCTCGGCCAGGATCTCGATCGCCTCTTCTAGTAAATTCTCTACCTCAGGAACTGCGTATTGGTTCGGGATATCTTCACGTGTCATTTTAGACCTGCCTTGAGGGGTTGGAAGAGTTGAGATATTCAACTACTGGCGGCGGAACTGAAGAACTAACATCGCCACCTTTAGATGCGATTTCCCGAATGAACCGGGACGAAACCAACCCATGAGCACCAAACCCAGGTACAAACAGTGTTCGAATTGATCCAGATGCCGCGTTCATTGCGGCCTGTGTCATCTCGTCGTTGAAATCCGACGAGTTCCTTACTCCCTTTACCAAACAAGATGCACCCAGATCTCTGGCTGCATGGATGGTGAGTCCGGAAAACATGGTCACGTTAACGTTGGTCAAATGTTGTGTCGATTGTTCGATTAGGGAAATGCGATCAGCTGTGGGCACAGTCCCCACTTTGCGGGAGTTGTCGGCTACCGCCACTACCACCGTCTCGAATATCTCTGACACAGTCTCGATAACTGCTATATGGCCATTGTGGATCGGATCAAACGATCCGGGATACAAAGCCACGCCCATCTTTTCACCTCTAGCTACAAATAGTCACACCAGTTTAGCGCACAACTTTGCTTGAGCCGGACGACTTCGAGCAACTAGCTGATTCGAGCCGCTATTACTATCCTTGAGCGTCCGTATTTTCGACGTCTAACCTCTTCCCATTCACTGGTCAATTCGATCTCGAATGAGGCGTGTCCGACGACATAGTTGGCGGGAATATTGGGTAACAGAGTCGCCCATTCATTCAACGCGTACGGCGGATCGCAGAATGCCAGGTCGACGGGACCGAGTTGGCTCAGCGCCTGTTGAACCGAGCTACGCAGGATCGTGGCGTTGTCGCCTAGCCCAAGCGTGTCCAAATTCTTCTTTATGGTCTGTTGGGCTTGTGGACGTTGTTCTACGAAGGTAGCCCTTTTGGCGCCGCGGCTGAGGGCTTCGATTCCAAATGAGCCACTACCGGCGAACAGATCGACCACCGTGAGCTCTTCGAAGTCTAGATAACAAGACAACATGTTGAAGATGCCTTCTTTAGCCCGGTCTGTAATTGGCCTGGTTTGATCACCTTCGGGGGCCTGAAGTTTCCGACCCCCTGCTGTACCTGATATGACCCTCATAGAAATCGCCCGTTCATAGACCCATAACGTAGCGTAGCGTTCGAGAGAGCCCATTCGGGCCGGGTCGAGGCGAGTTGATATCGGAGGAAACGAGTGGGGTGGAACCCGTCTCCCCCGATAGACCTGGATTGCGTAAGAACTACGGGGTAGCGGCTACTTCTTCGCCACCTTCGACGTTGATCGATGGGACGATCCGGTCTAGCCAGCTAGGTAGCCACCAGTTGCGCTTGCCGAGAAGTTCCATCGTTGCGGGAACCAACAACATACGCACGAGCGAAGCGTCGAGAAGAACCGCCATAGATAAACCGACACCGAATAGTTTGATCACTCGGTTGTCTTCCAACAAGAAACTGCCGAACACCACGGTCATGATGGCCGCAGCAGCGGTTATCACCCGGGCCGTGGAAGCGAGACCATCAGCTACCGAGTTAACGGCATCTCCGGTAGCGTCAAACTCTTCTTTAATTCGTGATAGCAAGAACACTTCGTAGTCCATCGAAAGGCCGAACACGATAGCGAACATCATCATCGGCACGAACGGTTCGATCGGCGCTGGTTCAATACCCGTGATCGAACCGAACCAGCCCCATTGGAAGAGCGCTACCACAACGCCGTAGGCAGCCGAGATCGAAAGCATGTTCAGGATGACCGCTTTGATCGGAACCAACAAGGACCTGAACACTGCCATCAATAAAAGGAACGATGCGAATAATACGACGGCGAAGAAGACCAACGAGCGACTAGCCATATAGTCGGTGAAGTCGATGTTCGCTGGAGCCACACCGGTGAGGTTGGCGTCAACCCCAGACCCAGCGGTAACCGATGGCAGTACGTCGGTTCGAAGTCTCGTGACTAGGTCTTCTGTTTCGGCGTCTTGGGCAGACGTTTTTGGAATGACCTGCAGCAAGAACGCTTCGGAAGATTCCGGCGCTTCCATATTTGATGGCAATGGTGGAGAAACAGCGGCAATACCCGGGTCAGCGGCAATGGCTTCACCCAGCTCGGCGACCACGGCAATATCGGCTGGCCCCTCGACCGTTGATGCGACCAACATCGGGCTGTTGAAACCTGGGCCGAAACCTTCAGCCACCAGGTCGTATGCTTTACGGGTTGTGGTCTCTTCAGGGAGGTTACTCTCGTCGGAGAAACCAAGGCGAATGTTTGCCACCGGCAACGACAGAACGATCAACATTCCGGCGCCTATGACCAGGAAGGCCCACGGTCGAGCCTGAATCATGCGACTCCAGCGATAGGCCACGGTTTCACGTAGTGGCTTCTCGGTCCGTTCAGGGACCAAACGCTGCAACGGTTTCACGACGAACCCGGCGAGCAAGACGACAGCGGCAGCGAGGACGGCGACTCCCGAGATAGCGGGAACACCGATACCTATTCCGAACAGGGCAACTGAGACAAATCCGGCGGCGATCAGACCACGCCAACGGGTTACTTCGACCCGATGTTGGGCAAACCCGAGCAATGCGGGGAGGAGTGTAATCGAAGCCAACATGGTGACCGCAACGGTAGAACCAGCGGCTACACCAAGTCCGGTAGCAAACGACAGGCCGATGAGAAGCAGGCCGAGAAGGGAGAAGACTACGGTCAGACCAGCGAATACGACCGCTCGACCGGCGGTGTCCATAGCGAGGGCGATAGCGTCTTCGCTCTCAAGTCCATCTTTCATCTCCTTGCGATAGCGGGTAACAATAAACAGGGCGTAGTCGATACCGACACCGAGGCCGATCATTACGCCGATCAGGTTGGCGAAGTCGGGAACAGTGGTGAGGTTACTGATCAACTGTGTCATGGCAATGCCGGTTCCGACACCGGCGAGCGCAACACCGATCGGAAGGCCCATAGCCATTACCGAACCGAAGGCGACGATCAAGATAACAACAGCGAACGCGATCCCGATAAATTCGGTTTCCGGCGGTTCGAATTCAGCCAACGCTTGCCCACCGACTTCGGTGGTAATCGCCGAATCTTCCCCGAGAGTTTCTTCGATGATTTCTTCGATTTCACCACCCAACAGCCCGGCTTCGGTCTGGTCATAGTCCTGGCTTAGGTTGACCGTGGCGAACGCGATGTCACCACTCGGCGCTATCTGTTGGGCACCAGCTGGCGTGTAGGGGCTGACAACGTTGACGTTTTCGAGCGCCGCCACATTGTCGAACACTTCTTCCATAGCTGCCTGAACTTCGGGGTCAGCAACGGTTCCTTCAACTTGATAAACAATCGACCCGCTTAGCTGTGCCCCGGCACCGGGGAACGACTCACGCAAGATGGCGAATCCTTGGTCGCTTTCTGAGTCAAGGTTGTCGAAACTGTTGTCATATGCTGGGCCGACCGCTGCAGCGATGATGTTCGCACCGACTAGCAGTCCTATCCAGGAGAAGAGAACAAGCCATCGCTTTCTGTAACTCCAACGCCCGATATTTGAATACATTTTGTGTCCCTCATCCACGTCTGTGGTGTAAGTATCGCTTTGGGTCACGCCGGCAACAATCAGGGAATACCCTGATTATCCACCTAAGGGAACCATTCCACGAACTGCGGTTGGAAGTTCCGACTAGACCAATACGATACGATCCGGTATCGTATTGTTATACATGCCTTTAGCTCCAATCACAATAGGTTGGTGACAAATTTCAAATAAGCACCCTGTGGCGTAACCTATTGGTAAGCCATCGAAACTCGGACACGTTTAATGCCTCGAACCAAAAGCGAAGAAGCGCGCACCAAGATGATCAAAGCCGCGCTCGAACTATCTATGGAACTAGGCGTCGACAAAGTCACCGTTGCCTCGATAGTAGAACGATCCGGAGTGGCAAAAACGACGTTTTATCGACATTTCGATTCCGTCTCCGAACTCGTTATCTGTAGTATCGAAGCCCACCGAGAGCCGGAACATATTCCCGATAACGGAGCACTACGACTCGACCTGTTAGAACTGGCAGAAATGCTGCTGCCCCGTTTCAGCAACGGCGAAAGCCGACAAATGATCACCAGCCTGCTCCATGCCAGCGCCATGGACGAGGAGCTTTGTGAACTACATAACCGCATCGAAGCCAACCAGACCCAACCGGTAGAAGTCATTCTCGCAAACGCAGTCGCACGAGGTGAACTTCCGACAATTGAAAATTTTGAGTTGGCAGCCGAATTCGTTGAAGGCTCGTTCATCAAACGCATCCTGATCAAACAACAAGAAATGCGCCACGAAGAAGTTGTGCAACTAATTGAGTGGATCTGCAAAGGACTCGGAGCAAAAGGCTAAGAGCCGGTTGCCACTTGAGACCAAGACATCTCTCAACGACGGGGCCGAATAACTATCTGGACCCGTCGGTTAAGTTCCCGACCGACCGACGTATTATTGCTAGCAATCGGCACCGTGTCACCTTTAGGAACGACACGTATTCTCTCAGGTTCAACACCTCGAGAAACGAAAAACCCTTTCACCGATTCAGCCCGTTGACGACTCAGTTCGAGATTCTCCTCAGTACTTCCCTGGTCGTCTGCGTGGCCTACGATATCCAACAAACCATTCGACCTTTCAGCCAAAGCGGGGATACCGTTCAGAAGTTCCATGCCTTCGACCGTCAACTCGGCCGAATTCGACTCGAACACTACCCCGCCGGACACGTTGCTGGTTAACCGTCCGTTCGCGACCGACAGATAAAAGTTCTCGAACGGAAGAAACGCTTCAAGATTGTCTCCCCACCGCTTGAATGCGAACCGAGCAAAGGTATTGTCGCTAACCCTGAGGTTGTTTGTTATGTTCTCTTCGCCATAAAGATCGACGCTAGAAGCTTCTATCGAGTCGACTAGCACTTGGCTCGGCACATACCCGGCGAGAGTGAGTTTGCCGTCCTTCGACAGAACCGAAACTCGAGGCGGAGCCAAGTCAACGACATCTAGATCATAGGTTTCCACCGGAAGACTGAGGTCGGAAAGCACCGCTGCCAACTGACGAAGCGTCTCGTCTCGGGGAACTGAGCCAACGATGTAGGTTTCCCGATCGTTGACAGCGACACCACCGTCGATAAGCTGCGCTGCCGCCTCCTTGATCAACACCGGCACCTGCTCCTGCCAAGAAGAGCCACCCACCGTTGGATCAACCACAATTTCGCTTTGTCCAAAACCTCCGTAGGTCTGAAGCACAGAGACCTCGATAGAACGCTTAATATCCTCTGTTGCGACCACCCCTCTGAGGGTGAACGTAAAGTTATCTTGGAGACTAGCGATCCAAGCCCCTCGTTCGATATCCGCCCGTCCGATCAAGACGTCCAACGTAGAAATTGACGTTCGGTCGTACTCGACGACCCCTTGCCCCGAACTCTCTTCTCCCGAAGAATCGACGATGCTGTACCTCCAAACGTTTAGTCCAATGACAACTACCAAACAGGCCGTGAGAGACCGCACGATACGTTTCCACTTTTTGTGCAGCTGGCCTCTTGTCGGCCTCGCCAACGAATTCAAACCAGCAGACGTTTTTCCCACCACTCACACTCCACGAATAGGCATCCCACCGAAGGCACATCAAATCCAACCGGCATCAGCCAGGTTCGCAATTCCGACCCATGTGTAATCTCAAGACCTTCAACCTTTCAGACCCGCGTTTGAGACGCCTTGAACGAACTGGCGTTGGAAGATCACGAACACGATCAGGACCGGCAAAACCATCGCCGTGGCATACGCCAAGAGGTCCGCCCATTGGACAGGCGGCGTCCCCCTAAAGAACGTAAGACCCAGCGGCAGAGGTCTCACTTCCTCACTCCGAGCGATCATCACAGGCCATAAGAACTGGCCCCACGAGTACAGAAACGTCAATATCCCGGCACTCGCATATGCAGGCCTCGCTAATGGGAAAATGATCTTCCTAAAGGTAGTGAACGGGCCAGCACCATCGATCATCGCTGCTTCCTCAAGCTCGCCGGGGAGACCCTTGAAGAATGAGTAGAAGAGAAATATATAGAGCGGCTGAGCGATGAACGGCAAAAACTGTGCCCGGATCGTGTCGGTCCAGCCGATCTCCGACATCATTAACAACAGCGGAACCAACAACGCTTCGAACGGCACGATAATCAATGCCACGAACAGCCCGAGCAAGAGTCGCTGCCCCCGAAACCGCAAACGGGCGAGAGCGTAGCCGCAGAAGCTGTTCACTACCAGACCACCTATGACGATCATGAACGAAACGATCAACGAGACCTGAAGCGAGGTGAAGAAGTTCCCTGTCTCGGATGCCTGCTGATAGTTTTCTAGCCCCTCGAAAGGTGTCGGGGAAAAGGCCTCCAGCGACTTCTGATCGGCGAGCACCCGTTCATCGCTCTTGAAAGAACCAACGACCATAATGATCACAGGTGTTAAGAAAAAAGCTGCAAACGATGCCAGTAGTACGTACGCCGTTACGGACTTTCTTCGGGCTTGAGCCTTTGCGCTTTTTATGCTGGTCATATTAGTAGTCCTTGGGTTCGAAGCGTCGAAAGAAAATCGTTAGAAAAAGTACGATCAGAAAAAAGAGAACCGCTATCGACGACGCTTTCCCGATCTGATTGTTACCGGAAGCTTGAATCATTTCGACCATTATCGTGTTGGTCGCATCGATAGGTCCGCCTGGTTTCGGCGGGAGAATATACACCTGGTCAAATAACCGGAATGACAACACGATCGTCACGGTCAGCGTGAAGAAAAGTTGGTGGCGGATGCCGGGCAAGGTGACATGCCGAAACTTCTCCCAAGCATTTGCACCGTCTACCGAGGCTGCTTGGTAGAGGTCTTGGGATACACCTTGCAGAGCCGCCAGCAAGATAACCATTTGAAACCCCACGCTGGCCCAGATCGACACAATGATCACCGCTGCCATCGTGTATCTCGGATCGTTTAACCAGTCGGGCGTAAACTGCCCAAAAGTAACTATCTCGAGCACGGTGTTGAACAAGCCAGACGGGTTGAGCAACACACTCCAAATAATCGATGCCGCCGACAATGAAAACGTGATCGGGATGAAGTAGGTGGTACGGAAAAAGGTGGAGCCTCGTAGTTTCTGATTGACGAGAACGGCTAGGGCCAGCGCTAAGCCGGTTTGGAGCGGAACGGTCACGACAGAGAAAACGAAGTTGTTCTTGAGTGCTGCCCAAAAATCCGAGCTTGTAAGAACATCGATGTAGTTCTCGAATCCCACCCATCGAGTCGGCAGCGGGCTTAGGAGCTTTCGGTTAGTAAATGAAAGGTAGACGGCGTAAAGAAATGGGCCGACCATAAATACGGCTGTAAACATCATCGCCGGAAGCGAGAATAGATACCCTGCTCGTGCATTGGCGGAGTTGTTTGAAGTGCTCAATTTAGAATCCGTTGGTTGATGCCTTAGGGGTTGATGCAAGGTCTGCAAAACCTCGACACCAACCCCTAACGTTTATATTATTTTTCGGAGGGGAAGCTTATTCGGCTGGTCTATAACCTTCATTACTCTCAATGTCAGCGTCAATGTTTTCGACCGCCTGATTGAGTGTTTCCTCAACGTCGGCACCACCAACGATGTCTGCAAACACATCGGAGTATTCGTTGCGAATAAAGCCATAGGCTGCCGTTTGTGGCCTTGGCACCGCGACCTCTGGTGACGCTTGCAGGTTACGAACGTAGAGGTATCGATCCCCGCCTGGACTGAATGACGGGTCTTCTTCGAGGACAGACAACAGCGACGGTACAGCGCCCTCAAATGCAGCGATCGATTTCACCTGTTCTGCTTGTGTAGCAAAGTCGATGAACGCCCAAACTGCGTCTGGGTCCTCGACGGCTGACGACATCGCCCAGTTCCACGAGCCCATCCCGGTCTTCGAACCCGCACCGAAATCAGGTAGAGGCACGAGTATCAGGTCCTCACCCAATGCTTCTTTGTAGTCATTGTATTTCCAATGCCCTACCCACGAGAACGACGCATCTTCGTTGATGAAGTTATTGTCGTCGATCGCTTCGAGGTCGACCAGGCCATCATTGACCCAACTTTGGAACGTGGTCAGTGCATCGACTGCACCTTGTGAATTCAAGAAACCATCAGCTGTCTGGTACCCGTCTCGATCAATTAGGTCGCCGCCACCTGATTGGACTATTGAGGCAAACGCATAGGGGCGGAATTCGCCAGCGCCGTAGCTCCACTGAATATCAAGAGGGGCGGAGACACCCGAGGTTTCGAGGTCCTTCAGAATGGTTGTGAACTCTTCGGCTGACCAGGCGTCAGCGGACGACTCCGGGATGCGGGCGTCAACTTTTTCAAGGTCGGATTTCTTGGCCCAGAGACCCATGCCAGAATCGAATGAACCTAAGGAATAGAGTTCTCCCTCGTAGGTGCCTTGTCCAATAACCGATGGTAGAAACTCGTCTACCTTTTCCTGAGACACACAATTGCCTAGTGGCTGAACGAAGCCATTCCATGCAAAGTTATATAGGAATGGGCCATCCATATCTATTATTTCTGGCAGTGAGTTTGAGGCGGCTGCACCGGTAATGAAGTCCTCGTAGCTTTCTTCGCCGAGGTTTACGAGTTCTACGGTTACTCCAAGTTCTTTACCTGGACCAGCGTTGAAATCATCCACTGTCTGAGCGTAGGCATCATCACCGCTATGAGCTGCAAGGGCAATCGTTACATCTTTGTCGATCTTGCCGTCACACGTCTCGATATCGCTATTGACGAGCTCGGAGGTGTCGTCCCCCGAGTCCGCTGCCGTAGTCTGTCCTCCGGACGTGCCCTCCGCCGTAGACCCGCTACTGCAGGCCGAGGCAACTAGGGCCAACACTAAAGCGGTTACAGCAAGCCTTTTAGGCTTCTTTACTTGACTATTTCTCATATCTCTCCCTTTGGCGCTGAATGTATGTAAGCGCTTACATCTTTAAATAACCATAGACGAACAAGAGTGTCAAGTGTCATCTCTATGACGTCCGACTACCTAAGACCTTAGACCACACGGGTTGACGACCGTTGGATAAGGGTCGTTTCAACCTCAATATCTCCGACGTCATCGGATTCCTTCAGCAATTTGAGCAGCAATTCGGCCGCTAAGCCGCCATGGCTGGTCACGTTCTGAGCGATCGTGGTCAGCCCCCAAAGCTCCGACATCGGGTGGTCGTCCACCCCAATAATCGAGATATCCTCGGGCACGGACAACCCTAGCGAGCGGGCGGCCAACCACGCCCCACAAGCCATTTCATCGGAGAATGCCAGTAGGGCTGACGGGCGTTCGGGGCGCTCCATTAACTTAAGCATCGCGTTGTAACCTCCGACCATCGAGAAATCTCCCCCGACAACCAAATCATCGTCCTTCACCAACGAAAAATGACTACGCGCCGCCATGTGGCCAGCCAACCTGCGGTCTGAAACTTCGAACTGAAATGGATTCCACTTCAATCCCGTGATGACCCCGACCGTCTTGTGCCCGAGACCAGCGAGATGTGATGTCGCCTCGAAACCAAGAGCGACATCATCGATACTGACGGCTGAGAAACCCTCAATCTTCATCCCAATGGAAACCACCGGAATAGCTGAACGCTGAAGGGTTTCCCGTTTCGAGTCCGACAACGCCATGTTGATTAGGATTACGCCATCTACACCTTTAAGAACCGACCTATCGACCAAACGGCCGGCGGAGTCGTCAACCGCGTCCACGATAATGAGAGACTCATACCCCCCCTTCGTCAACGCTGTCGTCGATGCCGCCATAACCGTCGAGAAGTACCATCCTTCCAACGTTGGAACGATGATCGCGACCGTTGAAGACTTTCCGCTCGCTAACCTCGACGCCGAAGGGTCCGGCTGATAACGAAGTCTTTCCGCTACCTCCTCGATGCGCCGACGTGTACTCTCGGCGACGTTTGGCAAACCCCGAAGTGCTCGGCTCACCGTAGCAACGGAGACATTTGCCTCGGCTGCGACGTCACCGATGGTGCTTGATTTTTGAGGATTCACACTACAGCTCCGAGAGTTCCACTGGCTAGACCAAGACTTGTCACGAGTCAACACAATCAGCCGAATATCGATTCGTTCGTTCAGAAATTCTATGCGACACGGGTTGGACAGCAGTGCTGTAAACGCTTACATTAGTATTCGTGGACTTCGTAGTCAAGTATTCCAAGCTAGACGACCGGCGACCGAGTAATAATTCCACGTAGTTAATGCTCCGAGGTAAAGGAAACATTGAACAGACGGATATTTATGCCTGAAATAACGGATACAGAAGGTCTAGCTATAGCTCTACAGAACCAGACCAATACATCCCAGCGATTGATGTTTTTAAAGAGTCTTCGGACCTAAGCGATCTTCGACAACAAGACTTGTCAGGTCAACTAAAGATGAAACGGAAAAGGTTAACAAATGGCGAGCGTACACCTAAGAGAAATTTCCAAACAATACCCAAATGGCTACCGCGCCGTTAAAGGGTTAAACCTGGAAATAGAAGACGGGGAATTCCTAGTTCTTGTCGGTCCATCCGGGTGCGGAAAATCGACCGCACTTCGAATGATCGCAGGTCTCGAAGATATCACTGATGGAAAGCTGGTCATCGGAGAACGCACCCTGAACGACATCGAACCCAAAGATCGCGACATCGCCATGGTCTTCCAGAACTACGCGTTGTATCCCCACATGTCGGTGAAGGACAACATCGGCTTCGCTCTCTCGCTCCGCAAGGTACCAAAGAAGGAAATCACAACTCGGGTCAACCACGCAGCAGAGATACTGGAGTTGTCCCCCGTCCTCAACCGAAAACCGGGCCAACTATCTGGCGGACAACGCCAACGGGTCGCCATGGGGCGAGCCATTGTACGAGAGCCTTCTGTATTTCTGATGGACGAACCACTTTCGAACCTAGACGCCAAGCTACGAGTTCAGATGCGTGCGGAAATAGCAAAGATCCAAAAGAGTCTGGGCATCACCACCATCTATGTCACCCACGACCAAGTAGAGGCCATGACCATGGCCGACCGCGTCGCCGTCATGAAAGGGGGACATCTCCAACAGGTCGGTTCCCCGAAAGAACTGTACAACTCCCCGACAAACGCCTTCGTCGGCGCATTCATCGGGTCACCGTCAATGAACCTATTCGAAGGCACCGTCGAAGTAAAAACCCACGAGACCGTCCTCCATCTCGGTACAACAGAACTTACCCTTTCTGAGCAGACCAGACAGATATATCCGAACATCAACACTTATCACAATTCAAAAATCGTCGTTGGGTTTCGGCCGGAAGACCTAGAAGATGCAGCCTTCGTCGATACCTCCGAGAACGCTCAAGGTTACTTCGAATCCGACATTCTTCTCGCCGAAGAACTCGGAGCCGAGACGATGATCCACTTCTCGCTCGACGCTACCCCTGTCGATGTCGGAGATCCCGATGCGGTCGAAAAAGTTGGGGCCAACGGTGCAGCCGTAGCCCGCGTTGACTCCCGCACAACCCTCACAGCAGGTACTCGTGGCAAGATCTTTATCAACACCTCAAGACTCCACCTTTTCGATGCTTCAACCCAGCAGGCAATCAAGTCTCGCTAACACCCAACCACTCGAATTCGGAACACGTCATTCACTGAACTACATCAGTCAACTTCATTCCTAGGGAAACTCTAATGCGAAATAACGTACAGCTCTGCACATACGTCGACCGATTCGGTGGGAACAACCTATCGGATCTGAACCAACTGTTGTCTGCTGAATTACAGGGCCTGTTCGGAGGGGTCCACCTACTGCCGTTCTACTATCCGATCGATGGTTCGGACGCAGGGTTCGATCCGATCGACCATACAACGGTCGACAACAGACTCGGCACGTGGGGCGACGTGGCCGACCTAGCCGAGACCTACGACATCGTCGCTGACCTGATTGTGAACCACGTATCGGCCTCTTCACAACAGTTCACCGATTTTCAGCGGCACGGTCGAGACTCAGACCACGCAGGCCTTTTTCTCACCTTCGATGATGTGTTTCCTAATGGCGCCACAGAAGAAAATCTACTCGCTCTCTACAGACCCAGACCAGGGTTGCCGCTCACTCGAATGAAATTAGGTTCACAAGATGAAATCATCGCTTGGACCACCTTCACCTCACAACAACTCGACATCAATGTTAAATCCGATGCTGGCAAGGACTACCTCGAATCGGTACTCGATGCGCTCCAAAATGGGAACGTCAAAATGATCCGTCTAGATGCTGCGGGCTACGCAGTCAAGACGGCTGGATCGAGTTGCTTCATGACACCAGAGACCTTCGAATTCATCGACGAATTGGCGATCGAAGCTAATAAACGAAACATGACCACGTTGGTAGAAATTCACGCCCACCACCAAACACAAATCGAAATAGCAAAACAGGTCGATTGGGTCTACGACTTCGCACTTCCTCCGCTGACCCTGCACACGTTGTACGAACAAGACTCCGCTCCATTGCAGAGTTGGTATTCGATGAGTCCAAGAAACGCCATAACAGTATTGGATACCCACGACGGCATCGGGATAATTGACATTGCCCCGGACAACCAAGGCCCAGGGCTGCTATCCAACACCCAAATCAAAGACCTAGTCGATAACATCCATGACCAGAACAATGGACAGAGTCGTCATGCGACCGGAGAAGCCGCCTCAAACGTCGACTTGTACCAGGTCAACGTTACCTTCTACGAAGCTCTCGGATGCGACGACCACCAGTACCTCCTAGCGCGCCTAATCCAATTCTTCTCCCCCGGAATACCTCAGGTCTACTACGTTGGTTTTCTAGCTGGTCGTAACGATATGGACCTCTTGGAACGCACCGGAACGGGCCGAGATATCAATCGGTCGTACTACAGTAGAGAGGACGTTCGGCGAAAACTCGAAGAAACAACTGTTCAGAATCTAATTGGACTTATTCACTTCCGTAACTCCCATCCAGCCTTTTCGGGGGAATTCTCTTGCCACCAAACGAACGCGACCCGTTTGCATCTCAGCTGGTTCGCAGGAGCAGCCCACCTAGACCTCGAAATCGATTTGACCAACATGGCGTTTACTCTCCATGCGACCAGAGACGGAAACGAACGCATCTATACCGAATGGGATGATTTCAACCAAGCGCCACAGTAGGCACACTGAGCATCAGTTTGATTCGATAGACATAGACTCGAACCTCTATGGCTATGCCTGATCAAGAAATCACCTGTGTCGACTGCGGCGGAAACTGTTACCCGCTCGGCTGGTATCCCGAAGATGGACCCGTCGAAGATGGCACCGTCATCCCGTACAGGTGCCGTGATTGCCTAGATCGATGGGACATCGTCATCGGCGAACCTGAACCACAATAAAACCTCACTAACCAGTCAAAAAACGTAGCTTTCCGCCGATAGACCTACGCAGTCACCGACCGGGCAACTCAAAGGTTGGTCCAAGACGGCTGCGAAAGTTAACGCTGCGGAAACGTACTGGAGTGGACATTGAGCGTTTTAGACCCGATCATGGGAGTGGCATACGCTAGGAAGGGCCTGATGGAACTACTCGATCGGTACGAGGCTGGAAGTCACTATGACGAAGTGTTCGACTCCGCTGGACAAGTTCGCAAACACTATCGAGAAATTTTCCGCCGCCTCGAAGGTTTCGACGCCCGGGAACTCAAACGCCGAGAGAACCTCAAAGACTCCCTTTTCCGCACCCAGGGAATAACCTTCACCGTCTACGGCGAGTCCGAAGAAACCGAACGCACCTTCCCCCTCGACCTACTTCCGCGCATCATCCCCGGTCACGAATGGCAGCCACTTGAATCCGGACTCGAACAGCGGATCTCCGCTCTCAACCTTTTCCTGGAAGACATTTACGGCGGTGACCAAGTCATTCTCAAAGACAAAGTAATTCCCAGACAACTAGTGGAATCGGCCGAAGGCTACGTTCCACAAGCAGTCGGGATACCGGCTCCGCACGCAGCCAGATGCCTTATCTCGGGAATAGACCTCATCAGAGACGGCAACGGCGAATACCTAGTTCTCGAAGACAACCTGCGAAGCCCATCAGGGGTCTCGTATGTGATCGAGAACCGCTCGGCAATGACCCGTGTGCTTCCCCGAGCCTTCGAAAAAGCAATGGTTCGACCCGTCAGCCACTACCCCACCATGTTGCTTGAGGCGTTACAGTCAGTGTCTCCTCGGTCTGGTGGCGATAAACCACGAGTCGTTCTGCTAACTCCGGGACGATTCAACTCTGCGTACTACGAACATTCGTGCCTAGCCCGCCTCATGGGTATAACCCTTGTCGAAGCCACAAACCTTGTCACCCAAGACGAACACGTCTATATGAGGACCACCAAAGGGCTACAGCGCGTCGATGTAATCTATCGTCGAGTAGACGATGACTTCCTCGACCCTGATGTGTTTCGACCCGATTCGGTTCTCGGCGTCCCCGGCCTGGTAAACGCCGCCCGGAAACGCAACGTAACCATCTGCAACGCGTTAGGTAACGGGGTTGCCGACGACAAAGCGGTTTACGCCTACGTCCCGGCCATGATCGAATATTATCTGGGCGAACGACCAATCCTAAACAACGTAAAAACGTACCTACTCGATGACCCTGAACAGCGAGAAGCCGTGCTGAAACGGCTCGACCAGCTCGTTGTCAAGCCAGTGAGCGGGTCCGGCGGCTACGGTCTGGTTTTTGGGCCGACAGCGTCAGCAAAAGAGCTAGAAGATTGTCGACTTTCCATTCTGTCCGACCCTAGAAACTTCATCGCCCAAGAAGTCGTGACGTTCTCCAAACACCCGACGCTGATCGACTCGTCATTCCACGGTCGACACGTTGACCTTCGACCTTTTGTCGTCACCGGCGACCGTGTCGAAGTACTACCCGGCGGGCTGACACGAGTGGCACTGCCAGAAGGTTCCCTCATAGTCAACTCCTCCCAGGGCGGAGGATCTAAAGACACCTGGGTGACCGCAAGCGGCCCGAACCAACGAACCGTGCAAGCGACAACCGAACCGGCGCAGCTAGGCGACGCCCATCAAGACCTAATCTTGACCAGCACAGGACAAGACCTTTACTGGATTGGCCGATATCTAGAACGGTCAAAAAACACTGCCCATCTCCTAGACGTCATCTACCATTCGGTACTTGAAGAAGACCCCGACCTAGTCGGAGTTATGCTGCGCGGCCTTCTTAACTCGCTGGCGTTAGAAAAAGAATACGAAGAGACCGGCCTAGCCTACGATTCCGAATCGGTAGTCCATTTCCTTGTTAGTGATCTCCAAAACCCTGGTTCGATCCGCTCAGCGATCGGGACCGCCCGACGCAATATGCGTCAGGCACAAGAGAAGGTCTCCATCGAATGTTGGGAGGGTCTCAACGACCTCTACTTCCAACTAAACAATGATGACCTATCCGCCCAGCTCGCTGACCATCCATTCGAACTTTTCGGCGACATCTGGAGAAAATGCGCCATGGTGTCAGGGGTTATGGACGAAACCATGTCCCACAACGATGCCTGGAGATTCACTGAGATGGGCCGCCAAACAGAACGAGCTTTGTTGACCTCGCGCATGCTGGCCGTCTTTCTCCCTCGCATGCAATCCGAAGATCAAGACATGGCGTTTCACGGCTGGATAACGGCGTTACGATCCGCTGGCGCCATCCAAGAATACCGAAAACTGTTTCAGTCATCGCTCGACCCCCTACATACCGCCATGTTCTTGATTCAGAACCGAGAGTTTCCCAGAAGCATCCAATACTGCATCAGGCAGTGCGACGAGGCCCTAGACGATCTTGGAACCCGATTGGACAGTTCCGGAAAAACCGATCTAACCGAACCGGCAAGACAACGAATCAAACAGCTTCGATCCCTAGTCGAAAACGCCGACCTTCGTTCCGTGCAAACCCCTACCCCACTATCGCTGGTCTATCAGCTCTCGATTGATCTTGAACTATTCAACGACGAACTGTACGACGGGTTCTTCGATGCGGAGGAAAGCTGATGGGAATTCACGTCGCAGTCGAACATCGAACGACCTACACCTTCGACCGGGCAGTAACCATCGGCCACCACAGTGTCCGGCTCCGACCGGCGCCCCATACCAGAACCCCTATTCACGCTTACGATCTTGTCGTTTCCCCACAAGAACATTTCCTGAACTGGCAACAAGACCCGTTCGGCAACTTCGTGGGCCGGTTGGCGTTTCCCGAACCGGCGACTGAGCTTTCGTTAGAGGTTAACCTCGTTGCGGAAATGACGGTAATAAACCCGTTCGATTTCTTCATTGACGAAAAAGCAGAACATTACGGGTTCGACTACGACAGCCAGCTACGGTCCGACCTGACCCCATATCTTCAAACCGGTTCCGACAACCCGAGCCCTCTCGTCGCTAAATGGCTTAACGACGTCCCGAAACCAGACGGAACAATTCCGATGGTCGACTTCCTGGTCGGGTTGAATCAACGCCTCGCGTCCGAAGTTTCCTACCATGTCAGAATGGAACCGGGCGTGCAAACTCCCGAAGAAACCTTGACCCGCGGCATCGGGTCGTGCCGCGATACCGCATGGCTTTTTGTACAACTTCTTCGTGAGCTAGGACTGGCGGCTCGGTTCGTCTCCGGCTACCTGGTACAGCTTCGAAGTGACCAACCGTCGTTAGACGGACCCAACGGCCCCGACAAAGACTTCACTGATTTACATGCTTGGACTGAGGTCTACTTGCCAGGTGCTGGCTGGATAGGTTTAGATCCGACGTCTGGGCTATTCGCCGGAGAGGGCCACATCCCGCTAGCGGCCACCCCCCACCCAAATTCGGCAGCTCCGATCACGGGGAAAACCGACCAGTGCGAAGTCGAATTTTCGTTCGAAAACGTGGTCCGTCGTGTCCGCGAAGATCCGAGGGTCACGTTGCCCTACACCGACGACCAGTGGAACGAAATCAACGATCTAGGCCACGACGTTGATCGAAAACTGGACGCCAGCGATGTACGACTAACAATGGGTGGAGAACCCACCTTCGTCTCGATCGACGATATGGAAGGGCCCGAGTGGAACTTCGAAGCGGACAGCGAAACGAAACAACAGCTTGCCAATGACTTAACTCAAGAACTCGTCAATTCGTATGCGCCAAAAGGAATCGTGCAGTACGGGCAGGGAAAATGGTACCCAGGCGAGCGGCTACCCCGCTGGCGAAAGACCGTTTTCTGGCGACAAGACAACAAACCTCTCTGGTCAACGCGCACGCTTCTCGCCGACGTGCGTAAACCCGGCAAAGCGGATCTCGAAGCCTTGAAGAGTTTCGCCGCCGAGGTGTGCGACGCGTTCTCCATTGACCGTGATCTACTGCTCGCTGTCTTCGAAGACCCCGTTCCCGAAATGTGGGCCGAAGCTAAATCACCCGAAGGTGAGCCACCGACCGAACTTTCAGCCGAAGAGTTTGACTACACGCCAGAGCGATCTAGTCATGTCTCAGACCAAAAAGATGCTGACCAGATACAGCCCAAACTGACAGGCTACGTCTTACCCCTTCATACCACAGCGTCCGGCTGGGGAACATGTGCATGGTCGGTCCGACGCAACCGCGTCTATCTACTACCCGGTGAAAGCCCAGCCGGGCTACGTTTACCTCTCGATTCGCTTACCTGGGCTGAAACCCCGAACGTCTATGAACAGCCGACGTTTGAACCCTCGGCTAAACTGCCCGAACCAGGGCTCGCGGTCAACCCAGCCGCTAACGTCGTCGAGGTTCATGAGGCTCCGCCAACTGCACTGACGTTTGAACTACGAGACGGACATATCTCGGTCTTCTTGCCGCCGGTAGAATCCGCCAACCACGCGCTGCACCTGCTGCATGTTCTCGAAACAGTGGCGCAACAAACCGGACAGCCGATCCTGATCGAAGGCTACCAACTGCCTAACCATCCACAGCTTCAATCGCTCTCGGTGACGCCCGACCCAGGAGTGATCGAAGTCAACGTCCACCCGTGTTCGTCTTGGAACGACCTGGTCGACACCACAACCAATTTGTATGAACGTGCCCGGAAATGCCGACTCGGCACCGAGAAGTTCGCCCTCGACGGCAAACACACCGGAACCGGAGGAGGTAACCACGTCACGCTTGGAGGTGCCACACCAGCGGACAGCCCGATGCTGCGACGGCCAGATCTACTACGTAGCCTTTTGACATTCTGGCAGCGCCACCCCGCGTTGTCGTATGTGTTTTCGGGACAGTTCATCGGCCCTACATCGCAGGCTCCACGGGTAGACGAAGCTCGCCATGACAGTCTGTATGAACTCGAAATCGCGTTCCAACAGTTAGCTGAACACGGCGGCAACACAAACGATGATGTGGTTGAAAGTTCCGCAGCCCTCAATGCTGACGATATGGAAAAGCTGGGCGAGGCCGCCGCGGCGAAACCGTGGCTAACCGACCGGCTACTCAGAAACTTGTTGGTCGACCTGACCGGCAACACTCACCGAGCCGAATTCTGTATCGACAAACTCTACAACCCGGACTCCGACACAGGTCGTCTCGGCTTATTGGAGATGCGTGCGTTCGAAATGCCACCCCACCATCAAATGGCATTGGTTCAAGCGTTGCTGTTGCGCTCTCTTGTTGCCCGGTTCTGGGACAGCCCATACACGGACACGTTCACGTATTGGGGTACCGAGCTGCACAACAAATTTATGCTCGGAACCCATGTCGCTGACGACCTCACCGACGTAGTTGCTGATCTGAACAGTCACGGAATCGATTTCAAATTCGAATGGTTTGAGCCGTTCCTAGAGTTCCGATTTCCGATTCTCGGCGAAACATCGGTTGACGGTGTTGGTTTCCAGTTACGCTCAGCGATCGAACCATGGCATGTTCTTGCCGAACAGCTTGGTGACGGGTCAGCCCGATACGTTGATTCCTCAATCGAACGAGTCGAAGTTCTCGCGACCGGCTACGACCCGAACCGACATATTTTGACTGTAAACGGTCATCCAGTACCGATGCTGAACACCGAGCTAGACCGTTCGGTCGCTGGCATCCGATTCAAAGCGTGGGCGCCACCGTCATCTCTACACCCAACCATCGGTTCACAGTCTCCGCTACGGTTCGACCTCATCGACCGAACAACCGGACGCTCCGTAGGTGGGTTTACGTACCATAGCACCCACCCTGGCGGACGCAGCTACGACACATTTCCCGTTAACGCCAGCGAAGCTGAAGCGAGACGAGTTAGTCGATTTAGCTCACTTGGGCGCAGTTCGGCCACCTACAACGTCGAGAAAATGGTGGCCAAGTTAACTATGCGCGCCGACCCAAATTGGGGTACGCTCGACCTTCGCAGCTGCTACCCGGCGGATCTTTACCTCCACAAGAGCTAAGGCGTTGAACTAGATGACGACCTCGACTAGCCCTCGACAGTTTTTAAGCAATTTTGACCCATCCCCAAGTTCGCACGACGAAATCGTGGATGCGAATGGGATGATACGCCCCTATTGGGGAAACATCGTCGCTGAATTAGACGAACTCGGAACCGACGAGTTACTTCAGCGGCAGGCGGCAACGATCGGAGCGCTTGACCACGACGGCGTAACGTACAACAGCGCCAATGACGGCAGCCTGAGCCGTAGACGTTGGCAGCTCGACGCGTTACCGACCATCATTCCTGAGCAGGAATGGAATCAGACAGAAGTCGGCTTTATACAACGAGCTGAACTGTTAAACCTTGTCTTGTCCGATCTCTACGGTGAACGTCGGCTGCTGTCAAGCGGGGTGTTGCCCCTCGAAATGATTCTTTCCGACCCTATGTTTCTTCGCTCCAACGACGGAATTCGGTTACCTGGCGAGAAACAGCTTTTCCTCACCTGTTCTGACCTGGTACGGGGCGCTGACTCTACCTGGACCGTGTTGAGCGACCGAACCCAAGTACCGTCAGGTGCCGGTTACACAATGGAAGATCGTTCGGTTATCTCTCAGCTCTTTCCAAGGCTTTACCGTTCGAGCAACGTTCGTCGAATCTCGCCTTTCTTCGAAAAGTTGCGGGCCGGGTTGTCTGCTGTCGCCCCGGCGGGAGTTGACAAACCAAGGGCGGTTGTTCTTTCCCCTGGCGTACTATCTGAGACTGCGTTCGAGCACGCCTTTTTGGCGGCCGAGCTTGGCATCCCGCTAGTTGAGGGTAGCGATCTTTCGATGAGGGACGGGTCGATCTGGATGCAAAGCATCTCGGGCCCAAAACCGGTCCATATTATCGTGCGAAGAGTTGACGGCTGGTTTTGTGACCCGCTAGAACTTCGAGGCGACTCTCAGCTAGGGGTGACCGGATTGAACGAAGCGTGCCGTCGTGGCACGGTAAGCGTCGTGAACCCTATTGGTTCGGGCGTGTGTGAGAACAACGGGTTGAATGCATATCTCCCAGAACTTTGCCGCTATTTCTTTGGCGAAGACCTGCTCCTTCGCAGCGCACAGTCATGGTGGTGTGGCGACCCTGCATCGATGTCGCATGTTGTGTCCAATTTGTCCGACATGGTGATCCGACCTACCTCAAGATTGTTAGAAAGCGAAACCGTTTTCGGTTCGGAACTATCATCTGTCGAGTCTGCTGAACTGATCGAACGAATCAAGAAACGACCACACCTTTGGGTTGGTCAAGAACGAATCGAACCGGCGACAACGCCAACCTTTATCGGGGGTAACCCTTCACGGCGTCGAAGCGTTCTTCGAACCTTCGCGGTCGCTGATGCCGATACCTACTATGTGTTGCCGGGCGGGCTGACCAGAGTCGCTAACAAAAACGAAACGCTACATGTGACAAACCGGAGCGGCGCAGCGGCTAAAGATACGTGGGTGCTACGGGGTACGCAGGCTACCGCAGGGGCCAACGATTTTGTTGACCTTAACCTGAACACTCGGCTTGACAGTGACGCGGCCGAAAGTTTGTCCTCTCGTGCTGCCGAGAACTTGTTTTGGCTAGGCCGATACGCGGAACGGGCTGAAGCCGCGGCCCGTATTATCCGTTCGGTCAATCGGAGACGCCTCGATTTCCAAGACAGCCGTCCGGGACCAGGGCTGGAATCGCTTGACGTGTCACTTCGAGCGATCACCCATGTCACAGCCACCTATCCAGGGTTTACCGACAACGGTGCTACTACCAATCCTGTCGAAGAACTTTTTAGCCTTATCGTTGACCCGGAACGGTCGGGGTCGATTCGCCATAGCATCGACCGTCTTCTTTCTGGTTCTGAGGTAGTCCGTGAACAGATGTCTCGCGATAACTGGCTGGTTGCTGGCTCCCTCCAACAACATCTTATTGAGTTTGGCCACGCCCAGTTCAACGACCGAGAAGAGGCGATACAACGGTCGTTGGGGCGGATCCTCAGTGAGCTGCTAGCACTGTCCGGCATCGGGGCAGAGTCACTTGTTCGGGACCCGGCGTGGTGTTATCTCGACATCGGGCGACGCATCGAACGGGCCACCCAAACTTTGCGTCTACTACAGTCTTGTTTAGAGCAAAGCTATAGCCAACAAACAGAGAAACTGATTGTGCTTTCATTGTTGTCGGCGTCGGAAAGCAGCATCACATATCGACGTAGATATCGCTCTGGCGCGCACGCATCCTCGGCTATCAATTTGCTAATTTTTGCTAAAGACAACCCCCGGTCTGTGGTGTTCCAACTAGACCGCCTGGCCGAAGATCTTGATTTGCTGGCTGAACTCACTCCGCTCGACAAACCACGGGTCAGGACTCTGAAAGCCTATGAGAAGGCTCTCGGACTTCTTCTGGCCGTCGACGTCGAAACCCTAACTCGGGTAGACGAAACAGTTACCGCCCGAACAGACCTTCAGCAGTTCACTACCCAAATGATCAGCACACTGGCGGAGCTTTCGAGTGGCCTAAGCGACGAAGACTTCCCGCACATAACCCTTCAACAGTCGATCACTATCCCGAACCTGCTATGAGATATCAGGTCACACACCGAACGAATTACACCTATGACCGTCCAGTGGAATCGAGCTACGGCCAGGTACATCAGTTCCCTATCGATGGAGAAGGCCAGTCCTGTCTACAACGGTCGGTGAGTGTTTCCCCTCAGCCAGACCAGGTTCGAGAACGAACCGATTTTTTCGGCAACCAAGTATTTTTTTATTCGATTCATCAGAATCATCATGAGCTCGATGTACTGAGCGAAAGTTTGGTTGATACCAGTCAACGCATCACCGATTTCGGTCACACCGTCGCCGCAAGCCAGGATTGGCAAACCACATTAGACGCCTTAGCATCGTCGGATCACCCTGACGACGTTTCCGCATCCCAGTTCCGGCTTGACTCTCCACGGGTTGCGGCCAGTGACAGACTCCAAGAGTTCGCGCAAGACTGTCTGCCGCCCAAAAGTTCTTTGTTGGATGTGACTACTCGGTTGGCCCACGTTATCTTCAGCGAGTTCGAATTTTCCCCGGAAGCTACTGACGTCTCAACCCCAATCGACGAGGTTCTAGAAAAACGGGCAGGCGTTTGCCAAGATTTTGCCCACTTGATGATTGGAGCGTTGCGTTCCATTGGTGTCGCAGCCAGATACGTGTCGGGCTATCTCGAAACCCAGCCGCCACCGGGCCAGCCAAAGTTGGCTGGAGCTGACCAGTCACATGCCTGGGTCGACGTATACCTTGGCGGAAACCTCTGGATGGGGGTGGACCCTACCAACGATCAGCTCATCTCAAAGCGATACGTCACCACGGCCAGGGGCCGGGACTACAGCGATATCACACCCTTAAAAGGCATCGTGTTTACCAATGCTACCGAAACCGAAATGCTGGTCTCGGTCGACGTAATCCCCATGCCCGAATCGGTTTCATAGCCCCCCAACTGTCGAATCATAGACTGCTTACCTCGCTAGGTAATTTCACTATAGTCAACCCTAGAGGGGTTGACGAGAGCCGGCCGATTTGCCCCAATAGCCAACTAGTCAAACCACCCAATCTGAACCTCATACAGACAAAGTGCATTAGAGTTTAGCCTTAGTTCAACCCAGGCATAGGAAGCGGCGACATGTTCAGCAAAAGTGCAATTCGGGTACTTGTTTTTATATCAGCTGTGTTCGGGTTTGTGTTTGGTGCACAGACGATAGTGGCTGCCCAAACATATTCTGAAGAGGCAACACTCACCGATGGTGTCGACGGGGTGGACGTCAACCGGAGCACCACCATCAATGCCCGGGTCTGGGCTATTCAAAACGTTGGCGACAATATGCTCGTCGGCGGCGCCTTCCTCAACGTGCGGGATCGTTCAAGCTTCGCCACGATCCCTAGACCGTATCTTGCTGCGTTCGATCCCAGCAGCGGGGAATACGTTCCCGATTTTTTGGCGCAACCGAACGGAACCGTCTACGACATCGTCGACATTGATGGCCAAGCCCTGCTGATAGGAGAGTTCAGCAGTGTAAATTCGGTGCCTAACACACACGGTTTGGCGTTGGTTGATCCCGCAACCGGATTAGTTGACACTTCTTTAGAGATCGACCTGAACAATAGCGGAGTGATTCGCACCGCAGCTAAGAGCGGCAACTCTCTATATGTGGGAGGGTCGTTCACCTCAATTAATGTTGGAGGCGTTCAAGCGCCTTTGACTGGCCTAGCTCGGATAGACCTAACCACCATGAAGCTCGACGCATCATTTGCTCCGTCCGTAGAAGGTTCTGGCGTTTGGGGTATCGATGTGGACTCTAACGGTCGAGTTTTTGCTGGAGGATACTTCTCGTCGATCAACGCTACCCCAGACACCGAAACCTTCGCTGCTCTGAATGGGGATGGATCGTTGGTCGCCGGTTGGAATCACGGATTCCCTGGGCCTCGCTGTGCCGCCACCTGGTCGATAAATTGCGGAGCCGTCAACGACCTAGCCGTCTACGGCGACAAAGTGTTTACGGCTGGAGCAAAACACTTCTGGACAGCCCACGCAACATCTGACGGCGAATCACTTGCTGCAAAAGAAATCAGTAACGACGGGCAAACAGTGGAGGTAATCGACGGCATGATCGTTGTCGGATGCCATTGTTCCCATAGTAATTCTGATGAGTTTCCCGGCGTGATCGACCGGTACCTGAGGGTCATCGACCCTAATGCTCTCACCGAGGTAGAAAGCCCAACCGTTAACTCCAAAGGCGGCGCAGGGGGTTGGGCGTCGGCCGAAGACCCACGTGGCTGTTTGTGGGGCGGCGGACAATTCTCAAGCTCGTATGTCGGTGGCGTGCAGCAACCTGCTTGGAACCTGCTGCGATTCTGCCCAGTCGGCGTTGGCTCCGCTCAGTCAGTTCGAACACCAGCTACGAGCACTGATAAGACTCCCCCCAATGCTCCAACTAATCTGACGGTTGCCGCATATGGCTCCAGCGTCGAACTTGCTTGGAACTCAAACGAATCGCAGGTCGGGTTTGTCATCATGCGAGACGGTGTGGTGGTCGCCCGCACATCCGGCACCTCGTACCAAGATCTATTTGTCGAACCGGGCATACACAACTGGCAAGTCGCCGCTTACGATATGGCTGGGAACGTCTCACTGACTTCCAACGCGTCATCGGCAATCGAGATTGCCGCTCCAGTAAACGTCGCACTAAACGCTACCGCTACTTCATCGTCCGTCGCCGACGAAAACAGTTCAGCCTCCAACGCTATCGATGGCAACACTGATCCTCTTTTTGCCAACGGTTCAGTAGCCCGAACAGATAGTGGGGAAAGCTGGTTTAATTTAGACCTCGGCCAACCGTACAACATCGACTACATCGAGATCCATCCGAGCGAAAATTTCGGGGAGCTCAACAATCGAGTTCGCGTGTATCGGTCCTCTGAACCGATTTTAGCCACCAACCGTGTGGAAGCTGGCTTAGAAGGCTTACGCGTTTGGACAGGCCCTAGGCTATTAGACGAGCCACGTATCGAACGGGCAGATTTGGCAGCCGAAGCACAATACGTTCGCCTTCTCAGAACTGGCCGTATGTCCCTCTCCGAAATCCGCGTATACGCCACCCCGGCTTCACCCACGCCGGCTACACCGCCGAGCGATACCGAAGCCCCGACAGGTCCGCAATGGAAATCGGTTCAACCACAAGAAAATTCGACGATTTTGCGGTGGGGCGGGGCAACCGATAATCGTGGAGTCGTGCGCTATGAAGTGTATGAACGGGCCACTGGCGAACTAGTCGGACGTACTATCGATTCGACTTTTCTACTTGAAGGCTCCGACCGCAAAGCTTCTGAATTTACCATCGTTGCATACGACGCAGGCGGGCTCGACTCTGGCAACATTCCAACCATCGAAGAAGAAATTTCGTTTCTGGCTTGTTCGGCGGTTCGTGACGGCCAAACTGTGGAGATCAGCTGGGAAACAAATACCGACCCAGACAAATTCGTGATCCGACGAAGCATCAACGGCGGAACCAACTACTGGCGGTCGGCCCCAACCGGCACCGACCGCATCTTCACCGACACCGACCGAACCGGAACTATCCAATACTTCATCGAAGCCCGCAACGGCAACACGGTAGTCGCCACCCTCGAATGCGACGTCACAACCGAAGAGACCGAGGTGCTACCTGAAGGTTTGCGGTCTACGTTTACAGACCGGTCTAGAATAGTTTTGAACTGGCAATCGGTCGGTGACGTCGATATCGAAGTCAATGGACAAATCGTCGCTCAACACGATCGCCGGTGGTACACGCTTCGAGATCTCGACCCTGCAACGGCCTACACGATCAGAATACGATTCGCCGGATCTGATTCATGGAGCGAACCCATTGTTGTTAACACCAACCAGTAAGGGTTCCGCTAAATTTGGCTGAGAACCACGCTCACTCTCCTCGTCAGATACCTCGACGACCAGTACGCTGGATTTCGGCCGTGGCCGGATGGCTGCTAGTCGTCGGTATCATCGGGGTGTTGTTCACTCGGTATGCATCGATTACACGCCCGATACCGATTTTGATCGCAGGCCTCACACCTCTACTAGCAGTCCCCATAGTTATGGGAGGGCTGATGTCGGCTGCTAGTAAAAGCACCGTATTGCGGGCAGCCGTGGCAGCACTCACAGCTGTGTACTTGGCGACGGTGGCTCCCCATGACGCGATCATCGGCTGTGGGCCTACTCACCATGATGACGCCATTAAAGTGGTTGCCAGCAATGTGTTGGGCGATGGGGCGACCTCGACGGACGTGGCGGCCTTTGCGTTAGAAACCAATGCCGATGTTTTGGTCTTATCCGAAGCCGCGTTTTGGTTTCTCGAGGACTTGGACCCGCTTCTGGACGAACAGTACCCGTTCCAATCACACCGTCTGGTGCCCGAAACTAACGGGTCAGCGATTTTTAGTCGCTGGCCGCTGTCAGATGTCGAGAACTTTCCGGTTTCAGGTGTTCCGACATTGGGAGCGACCGTTGATTCCCCCTACGGACCTTTCCGAGTTGTGGGGGTTCATACTCAGGCACCAATCGACTCGTATACGGCCATGAGATGGCGTACCCAGTTCGAGGAATTACGAACCGTTCCCCTCGATGTTCCGACAGTGCTAGCCGGAGATTTCAACGCCACCGAAGATCACAAGCCGTTCCGGGAACTGCTAGATAACGGCTGGCGTGACGTGCACGATGATAAGGGCTGTGGTTTGGATAACACGTGGCCAACGGCGCGACGGCAACAGTCGGCACAACGAACCATTCCTTTTCTGCGGTTAGATCATGTTCTAGTCACCGACCATTTTGAGACTCTGTCGGTGGATGTCCGTGAGCTACAAGGTAGCGACCACGCGGCGGTAGAAACAGACGTCGTACTCATCAGCTAGGTAACTAGCCTTTGAGTAGAAACTCTGCACTTTCCTCATCGAGGAATAGTTCTAACTCTTGGGCTAGTTCTGTGTTCTTTGCCAGCATGGGGTCAGCGTCCACTAATTCAATCGCTGCTTCACGGGCATGTTGGATCGCTTCTTTGTCTCGACGGAGAGACGCCAACTTGAGGTCATTTCGACCTTTCTGCCGTTCACCCAATATTGTGCCTTCGCCTCGTAGGTCGAGGTCAACTTCGGCCAACGCAAAACCGTCGGTTGAGTCAACCAACGCTTGAAGCCGGGCTTCGCCTGATTCGGTGGTCGCTTCACCCACCAACCAACAGCTCGACATGTGGGCGCCTCGCCCCACTCGACCTCTGAGCTGATGAAGCTGGGCTATCCCGAAACGGTTGGCATCTAGAATTATCATTACGGTCGCGTTCGGAACATCGACACCAACTTCGATGACTGTAGTTGCCACTAAGACGTCCAGATGCCCTTCACGAAAAAGATCCATTGTCTGGTCTTTTTCTGCGGCCGATACTCGGCCGTGTAACAGCCCGACGTTGAAGTCGGAAAGTTCGACAGAACCTAGTCGTTCGAAGATCGCGTCGGCTGACGCGACTTGTAGTTTCTCTGATTCATCGATCAGTGGGCAGACCACATAGACCTGTCGACCTGAAGAAATTTCTGATCGGACTTCGTCCCACATCTGTTCCAACGCAGCGGAAGCTTCGAGTTCGGTTGGAGCTTCGTCTAACATCCCGGGGGCTTGCACCCAGTGGGTAGTGATTGGCGTCCTCCCTGGTGGGAGTTCATTCAGGACAGAAACGTCCAGGTCGCCGTATACCGTCATGGCGGCGGTTCTGGGAATCGGAGTAGCCGTCATCACTAAGACGTCCGGTGTTTCTTCGGTGTAGCTCTGTTCTTTGAGGGCTGCTCGCTGTTCAACTCCAAACCGGTGCTGTTCATCAATCACTACTACCCCTAGTGACCCGAACATTACGCTTTCTTGGATCAGCGAGTGGGTGCCGATCGCGATATCGATCGTGCCTAGAAGGAGTTCTGACAGTATTCGTTTTCGATCCGCTGCACCTAGTCGGTTCGTCAGCAACTCCACTTTGAGGGGGCGTTCGGCAAACAAATTTGAGTCGTCGCTCACCGTCAAGTCGGCCAAGAGTTTACTTATACCGGCGTAGTGTTGTTCTGCCAAGACTTCGGTTGGCGCCATCATGGCCGCTTGATGCCCCCCGTCGACCGCGGCGAGCATAGCGGCGACCGCTACCAGAGTTTTTCCTGCCCCTACGTCACCTTGCAACAGTCGATGCATCGGAATGGGTCGCGCTAAATCTTGATTGATCTCGTCGATCGAGCGTTGTTGGGCGCCGGTTAAATCGAAAGGCAACCCGGCGACGAACTGCTCGACTAAGGGTCCGTCGATGGCATGAGCAACACCTTTTGCTGTACGTTCAATCGCCCGTTTACGTAAGACAAGAGCAAGCTGTAAACGAAGCAGTTCATCAAAGACCAGCCTGCGCCGGGAACTTCCGACCTCGGCCATAGATTCTGGACTGTGAATGCCCGCAATAGCAGCATCGCGCCGTATGAAGTCGTGACGGTCCAGCAAGTATTCAGGCAGCGGGTCCACGATGCCTCGTCCAGCGGGTGGTAACGAACGACGGAGCGTTTCCGCTACCCATTCGGCGATATCCCACGAATGAAGACCCGCTTTTTCTGACTGAGGATAAACGGGCACTATTCGGCCGGTCTTGTCCCCGACTAGGTCGACTATGGGGTTAGTCATTTGGCGCTGCCCACGGTACATGTCGACTTTTCCGTAGATCACGGCTTGACGGCCGGCTTCTAGTTGACGTTCTCTCCACCGTTGGTTGAAGAACGTGATCCGGATTTGGCCGCTGTCATCAAACGCGGTCGAGTTGATGAGCACTTTCCCGCCTTTGATCCGACGGGAGGTCGTCCTTTTGATCGTCACCAGAACACTGGCCTCTTTGCCTTCGACTAGTTCAGCGATCGTGGCTTGATTGGTGCGGTCGATATATCGACGGGGATAGTGGGTTAAGAGATCGAACAGGTTTCGGATCTCAAGCTCGGCCAGTGACGCCGCCTTTTTTGGGCCGACTCCTTTAAGCCGCGAAACGTCCAGGCGTTCGAGGTCCTGATAGGTCATCTCATCAGTGCTCACATTCACTGACGGTACTCGATTCTTACCCCTAGGCGACAATCTCGGCTACTATCTCGAGGCATCAAACCCGGGTCGAAGGAATACGTTCGGGGGCGTCACTTGTTCTTGAGTCGTCGGCGACCGACTTCATCCTGCTGAAGGGCACTTCATGACCACTGTTTCTCGGATACTGCAGAAGGCACAGGCGTTCGAACTTGCGACGCGACCGGTCAGCCCTAAAGAGGAACAGGCGCTTGCCAAAAGGTGGCATGATCTTCCCGCTTCGGCGAAGTCTCCGGGGCAGCTGTTAGGCAAACGTAGTACCGGTTGTGAAGCTACCCATGGGGTTTTTCCTAAATGCAACTTTTCTTGTAAGCCTTGCTACCACTCAGCCGACGCCAATAAGGTTCGCGTCGACGGTCCGCACACCATCGCTGAAGTTACTCGCCAAATGAGTTACATGAATTCGCAGCGCGGATTCGGCCAGTTCGCTCAGCTAATCGGGGGTGAGGTTTCGCTGCTCGACCCAGAGGATCATGCGGCTTGTTTGAGCATCATGCGTCGGCTTGGGCGTATGCCGATGAGCTTTACTCACGGCGATTTCGACTACGACTACCTCAGGTCGGTTGCCGTTGACCGTAGAGGTCGACGACGTTTCTCCCATCTCTCGTTTGCGGCCCATTTCGATAGCACTATGGTCGGACGCAGTGGGGCAAAGAAACCGAAAAGCGAAGCCGAGTTGGTTGATATGAGGGGCGAGTTTTGCGCCATGTTTGATCGGCTTCGTAGCGAATTTGGTATCACTTCTTATTTGGCTCACAATATGACTGTCACGCCAGAGAATCTTGATCAGGTCGCGTCGGTGGTGGAACAAAGCAGGGCTCAGGGTTGGAGACTCTTCTCCTTTCAACCAGCGGCCTACATCGGTGACCCAACCAGATGGAAGGGACGGTTTCGGGATTTAACGTCGGATACCGTTTGGTCGGAGGTTGAGTCTGGGGCGGGCAGCGTTTTGCCTAATGGTCGACTGCCCTATGAGGGGCTTCGGTTTGGAGATTTGCGATGTAATCGTGTGACGTGGGGTGTCTATCTTAAGGACCGTTACGTACCCGTTGTCGACGACACGTCAGCCGACGATATGGCTGCAGCAGAGGAGATGATCAGAACGTTTCCTGGCTCTATGGTTTTACAAAGTCGAATGCAAGGGTCGGTTCGTATTTTTCGTTCCGTCGCCGCGAACCCGGCGGTACTCCCACACGCCGCCCGATGGGCAAACCGTTTCGTTCGTAGATCTGGGGGCGTAACCCAAAATTGGTTGAAGGCTCGTCCGGCAACGTTTGTGATGCATCAGTTTATTGATGCCAAACGTTCCAAAGAAGCGTGGGCCCATATTAAGGCTGGCACGAGGGCGACAGAGCCCGACATTGTCGAGGCGCAAGAACGGCTTGAGGCTTGTTCGTATAGCATGGCGCATCCAGATTCCGATGAACTAGTTCCTGCCTGTGTGCAGCATGGGGTGTTGGACCCGGAGGAGAACAAGTCGCTGGTAACGCTGCTACCTCTTCGTCCAAAGTCGGCTACCGCCAAACCAGACAGCCAGATACCTGGGTAAAACCACATACCAAAAGTTTGTTGAAGGAGCCTAGAGCAGAATGTTTCTTGTTCTTTGAGTTGATTCATAGGTAGAATCATCATCTCGGCGGTGCCATGGTGGGCGGTGCAGCCATTCAGACTAGATCAGGACCGCAGCACTCGGATGAAATCTTCAGATAACGCTGGTTCATTTACTGAGACGCTACAAGCGGTCGCTTCCGGTGATGAGGCGGCCACCAACGCTTTGACAGCCGAGATCATTCCTGAACTGTTGGCGTTTGCCGTTGAACATTCCGCTCAGGATGCGCCAGGCCTGGTTGGCCGGGTTTTGTTGGATGCGTTTCGCAAGGCAGACCATTTCAACGGTACACAAAGTCAATTCGTTGCGACTCTCTGCCGGGTTATCAAGACACTGATCGAGAACGAATCACGTACCGATAAACCCCTGTCTCCCACTATCCAGATCCCCGATACACCAGAGACACAGAATGCAGCGGACAAGCATGTTCCGGCGGGGTTAATACAGCCTCTTCCTGATAGCGACGGTTCTCGCCGTGTTCTGAAAAGCTCAAGGAGATCTAAACCAGGCGTTGCCGTCCCGAAGACAACACCGGAAAGCGCTTACCTTTCTCTCTCCTCTTCTTCAAACCTGACTCCGACGAGCCCTCAAACAAAACCCTTCGCAGCTACACCAGCAAAAACCCCACCCACAAAAGCACCAAAACCCGCAACGACTACTCCAAAAACAAAACCTTTCGCAACCACTCCAACTCAGAACCCACCAACCAAAACTTCAAAACCGGTGACGGCTGCGCTTGACCAAGACCGCAACCTCCGCACCGAGACAACTTCGCCTAGTGTCACTCCGTTGACAACGTCTTCGGTTACTACTTCCGATACAGAATCTTCGGGTGAAGAACAAGCTCTTCCTCGTTCAAGGCAGGTTTTTCTCGGCGTGGGGCTTCTTTTCTTAGCATTACCTTTGTTGTACCTTTTGCTGAACTCGTTCAATGACAACGCCGACGGGGATAACACGATAGCTCAACAGGGACAACAGATCGTTAGCTTTCCTACTACCACCTCGTCAGGCGACGATGCGTCGACTAACTCAACTACGTCAACGATTTCCGGCCAAGAACTTCCACTGGCTGGAATCAACGATGCAGAACGAGGGCTTGCCGACAACGACGAACAAAATATCGACGTATCTGACGATGAGGTTGACGACCAAGACGCAGACGACCGAGCCGATGACGACACACCCAACGACGAGGGTAACGACCAAGACGGACCCGACGATGAGGGTGATGATCAAGATGATGATGACCAAGACGATAACGACGAAGTTCCGCTACTGCCGGCGGCATGCTCAGTAACGTTCTATACCGGTTCACAATACTCAGGCTCTCAACAGACCTATTCAACCAGTCGACCATCATTACCCATCGCCTACCGGTCAGCTCAGGGCAACTGCACCTTTTCGCTATACACCGACCCCGGATTTACCGGCTCCTGCACCACAGTCCTAACTGGGTCGGCTCCAAACCTCGTCGCTGGTGTATCGAGCCTTCAAATCAACAAGTCCTGCTGACAGTCTCGCCTCAAAAGACGTGATCACCAGCAGGACATGTTTGCTTCATCTAGTTAGATCCGAGATTTACCAGAAACTATGCTTCACCGAAGCTGGCAATAGCAGCGTTTAGAGTTGCGCTTGGACGCATCGCCAACGACGCCTTCTGAATATCAGGAGCATAGTAACCGCCGATGTCTACCGGCTCCCCCTGAATGTCAATCAGCTCAGAAACGATACGTTCCTCATCATTGGTGAGTGACTCAGCCAACGAGCTAAACGATGCCGAAAGCTCAGCATCGTCAGATTGTGCAGCCAATTCTTGAGCCCAATATAGAGCTACGTAGAAATGGCTACCGCGGGTGTCAAGTTCGTTGACCTTACGCGACGGCGACTTTCCTGAGGTGAGTAAACGCTCAGTGGCTTTATCTAGAGTCTCACCTAAGACTTTGGCCTTCGGGTTATCACTGGTATCAGCCAGATGGTTCAACGAAACCGCCAACGCCAGGAACTCACCTAAGGAGTCCCATCGAAGATGGTTCTCAGATTGGAACTGCTGGACGTGTTTCGGCGCCGACCCACCGGCACCAGTTTCGAACAAACCTCCGCCATTCATCAACGGAACGATCGACAACATTTTGGCGCTAGTGCCTAACTCAAGAATCGGAAACAGATCGGTGTTGTAATCTCGAAGAACGTTACCGGTTACCGAAATCGTGTTTTCACCGTCCCGCATACGTTCGAGAGTAAGTCGTGTAGCCTCGCCTACCGGCAAAATGCGGATATCGAGCCCGTCGGTTTCTTCTTCTTTCAAATAGGCTTCGACCTTCGTGATGAGCTGAGCATCGTGAGCCCGGTTTTGGTCGAGCCAAAACACTGCTGGCCAACCAGTGGCTCGAGCCCGACGAACCGCTAACTGCACCCAATCTCGAACCGGGGCATCTTTGACTTGGCATCCACGCCAAATGTCTCCCTGCTCAACTTCATGTTCGAACAGAACATCACCGCTCGAGTCGGTGACTCGAACAATACCGTCGGCGGGAACCTCGAACGTTTTATCGTGCGAGCCGTACTCTTCAGCCTTTTGGGCCATCAAACCAACGTTCGGGCTGGTTCCCATCGTGGTTGGATCAAACGCGCCGTTTTCGATATGGAATGCCACAGCCTCGGTGTAAAGAGAGGCATAGCTACTATCGGGGATGACGGCCTTAGCGTCTTGCAGCTCACCGGCCGGGTTCCACATTTGCCCTGATGAGCGAATCATCGCTGGCATTGAAGCATCGATGATTATGTCGCTCGGTACGTGGAGGTTGGTGATCCCTTTGTCCGAGTTGACCATCGCCAGATCTGGTTGTTTTGCTAGCACTGCAGCGATATCGGCTTCGATTTCGGCCCGCTTTGTGTCGTCTAGCTCTTCCAAAACTCCGACGACGTCACCGAATCCGTTGGTTGTGTTCGCCCCAAGCCCTTCGAGCACGTCGCCGTGTTTTTCGAAAACCTCGGCAAAGAAAACGTCGACGGCATGACCAAAGATGATCGGGTCAGAAACCTTCATCATGGTGGCTTTCATGTGAAGCGAAAAGAGAACGCCTTGAGCCTTCGCATCCTCAACCTGTTCTGCCAGAAAGGCCACGAGAGCCTTCTTACTCATGAACGACGCATCGACCACTTCTCCAGCCTGAACGGGAACAGACTCCTTTAGTGTTGTGACCGAACCGTCGGCCGCCACCAACTCGACCTTCAGCTCACCGTCTGAGGCGATGGTCGTAGATTTCTCGTTAGACCGGAAATCGCCAGCGGCCATGGTGGCAACGTGAGTCTTAGAGTCTTTCGCCCATGCCCCCATCGAGTGTGGATTCACTTTGGCATAGTTCTTAACCGCTGCTGGCGCTCGGCGATCGGAGTTCCCTTCACGCAGCACAGGGTTGACTGCGGAGCCTTTCACCTTGTCGAAGCGGGCCCGAATCTCAAGTTCTTCTTCGGTCTTTGGATCGTCGGGGTAGTCCGGAATGTCAAACCCTTGATCGCGCAGTTCCTCAACAACAGCCATCAATTGAGGCACTGAGGCTGAGATATTCGGCAACTTGATGATGTTGGCCTCAGGAGTCTTCGCTAACTCTCCAAGCTGGGCCAGAAAATCGGGAATCTGTTGATTGGGTTCAAGCCGATCGGAGAACGCCGCCAATACGCGCCCAGCGAGCGAGATATCAGCGGTTTCAACCTTGACACCGGCAGCAGCCGTATACGATTCGACGATGGGCAAAAACGAGAGAGTTGCCAGGGCAGGGGCTTCGTCTGTCCATGTATAGATAATCTTGCCTGAATCGCTCATAGCTTATTTAGAATCCTTTGTTCACACGGTCACCGATTGACCGGTCTCAGATGCCGTCGATTTCACCCAGGGACAAGGCAAAATTGACTGACTAACTACCTTCTGAGGCTAGCAAGATGCGTTATATAGAGGACAGAAAAGTAGTTAATTCACAGCGCAGCCAAACGAAACCTGGTCTGTGTCGAGGCTCAGGGGCTGTGTGTCCCCGCTGACACACGCCGACTAGTATTTGGGAAACCGAAACAACGGGAACGGTGGAAGCTTGAGAAGAAAAATCGTGGGAGCAATAGCGACGGCCAAACAGGACCGCTTGAGTGCCAGAGCGCTCGCCCTTTCGGACCTAAAATCGTTCACCCGAACCTGCTATTTGGCAAGCCTGATCGACACTGGGGCGTACAGGCGACTCGATAACCAACCAAGCAGAGGCGATTTGGCGATCTCGATCGGGGTGATCCATAACGAACGATTCGACGCCTGGGTCGATTTGGGTTTGTCGTTAAAAGAACTGGGCGAACGTAAGGGCGGTTTGTTCGCTCGAGGACGCCGCCTCAAAGCCATCACAGATGAAGATACCGACATCGTTGGTTCATATCGGGCTGCACTGCAGCTAGAAGCCCCAATGTACAACAACATTGTGCCGCTACTTACGGCTGCCGCCGATCACAGTCCAAACTGGTCCCAGACCCGCTCCTACACTTCTCTGTTAGCCAGCGCTGCGGTCGCCCCAACCATCAAAGAAGCAGCTACCGAGGCCCCCAACGCCCGATTTCTAGAGGTCGGGTGCCACGATGGAAACTTCACAGCCGCTATCTTGCGGGCTAGACCAGCAATGACTGGTTTGGCAATCGACACCGATTCTGAGCTCCTGGCCTTAACCAAACAACGTCTAAACAAACGAGGGCTAGGTAACCGGGTCGAGACTCGGCTAGCCGAACCGGAATCAATCAAATCTGGCTCGTATGGCCTGATCACACTGGTCAACCAGATCAGCCAAGTCCCAACCGACGACCGGGTCCGGTACCTAAAACACATAGTCAGCTTGCTCGAACCAGGTGGCTTCCTGGTAATTGTGTCACTTATCGCAGGCAGTTCCGCCGCTGCCGCCTCAATAGACTTCTCACTCCGATCCCAAAAAAATGGGGGCAGACTGCCGTCGTTGCGAGAACTCGACCAGCTCCTAGCATCCTGTGAATTAGGCGTTTCTCACCGGGAACAAGTTCTGCCTGGCGAGTCTCTTTACGCTATCACTGCATATCGTGGCTGGTTCTAGCCATACCGTCGATATCGTAGAGTAGGTTCAACTTCGAAAAGCGAGAAGATATGCAAGGTGTAGTCAAGTCGTACGACCCCGTGACCCGAGATGGGGTCATCTTGGTTGATACAACGCTAGCCGAATACGAAATCGCTCCTCAGGCGCTCGAAGGTTCCGTCTTCAGAATGCTTCGGCCGGGTCAGCGAGTAGTTTTTGACCTCGATGACGAGTCTCGTGCTGCTGCAGTCCGTTTGGGTTCCGAAGTTGACATGGGCACCCCCGAATGGGTCGAAGAGTAGCCTGACCTGGCATTCAACTAGAAAAACGGTTTCTGCCGATAGCGGCACAATATACTGACACCCGAGTTGTTTTGCCACTGTCGTGGCGCGGGGTCTCCAGTGATGCTAAACAAAGGTATCGCGCTTTGTGTACGGGCCCCGTATTGTCCGCGCCAACCGCGAAACGTTTCTGTCTCCGTATATTCCGCCGAAAGATGTACGAATCTTGAATGCTTTGCCAACTCCGTCTACTTCGGTGGACATCGTCGAGACCAATCCAGTGTTTGCGTCTCGACCGTCGTTCTCTGAGCCGTCACATCATTATGCCGACGAGGGCCTATCTATAGCCGACTACCTTCAGTTACTGCGTCGGTGGAAATGGCTGGCGTTGGGCGTCTTTTCCGTCATTGTCCTCGCTTCGATACTTTGGACTCTGAACCAGCCGAAACTGTACAAGTCTGAAGCTAGCATCATTATCCGCACAGAATCATCGGTCCAGCTTTTCCCGCTATCTTCCAACGAGCGGATCACTCGAATCATGTCGGCCGAAAGCGACTTTCTTCAATCGACAAGCTTTGAAGATTCCGCTCAAACACAGGCAGGAAACAACGATCCGGTCGACATTGAGGTTGGGGATCTGTCCGCCAGAATCACTCCTTCACTTATAACGTTCGTCGCCACATCATCGTCTCCTGAACGGGCAGCGGAAACAGCTGAGTCATGGGCCGAAACCTACATTGGACTGCGCCATCAGGCTGACGTATCCGAAACAGAAAAATCGATAACTACGTTAGAGAACTCGGCCAAGACGTTGGAAGCCGAACGCCAACGCATTCTGAGTCCGCTCGACACCCTGAGCGAGCAGCTATCTGAAACCGAGGACCCAGATACCATCACGCGGCTTTCAACCGAGCGAATCACTCTGCTCCAGCAATTGGCGCCTCAGCTCCAACCGGTCGAAGCCCAACTGAGCGAGATCAATACCGAGCTGGCCGAGCAGCGCCTGTTGTCGGAATTCTTGGAAGATCCAAACGTATCAGCCCGAGTCAATCGATTCGCCGAAGTGCCGGCCAGCCCAACCTCTCCTTCGATACCACAAAACCTTGCTCTAGGCGTCGTTGCCGGTGCGTTAGTGGCAGTCGCTGCAGTTCTGGGGGCGGCATCGTTCGACGACAAGGTGCGGTCAGCTGACGATATCGAAGAGACGATAGGGGTCGGACCTCTCGCGATTCTCCCCACGAACGACCGAGGTTCCAATCCGATCGCTCTGGTCGAGGGCTCTCCGGCGGCCGAAGCGTACCAGCGTCTCATTTCTTCGATCGACTTTGCGCGTTCAGCTGGGGCAAACAACAAAGTGTTGCTGGTTACGAGCCCTGAGAAGGGTGAAGGCAAATCTACGACGTCGGCCCGACTAGCGCTTGCCTTGGCTAACGAGGGTCGCTACGTCATCGTTGTAGGCGGCGACCTGAGACGCCCTAGTTTGTCGTCGCTCTATCGAACTGCGTCGGGTCCAGGACTTTCCGACTACTTGACCGGAAACGCAACCCTCGACAGCTGTCTTCATTCGATACAGCCCACGCTCGCCATTCTTCCAGCTGGCACCAATCGTGGACAGCGTAACCCGGCCGAGATTCTTCGTTCGCATGATCTACTAGTCACGATCGACAAACTACGAGATCACTGTGATCATATTATTATCGACGCTCCACCTGTACTTCCTGTGGTGGATGCATTGGAACTGGCTGAATCCGCTGATGGAATCATCCTGTGCGCTTTTGGGAAGAAAACCCGCAAACGCGCTCTCGAGGACACCCATCGGCGCTTGATCGAATCTAACGCCCCACGAATCCTCGGATTCGTCCTCTCCGGCACTAATGAAGCCAACTATAACTACAACTACAAGGCTGAATTTCACTAGATCTACCATCGCAGTAGGCGACTTTTACACTGTCACCCGGGCGTGCTACGTTTCATACAACCGGTTCGGCGTGCAAGACCGTTCGATTCGGATGTAAAGGACGGTCTAAAGAAAGCCGATGGTTAATACGGTGGCACGACTTTCACGCACGACGTACGTTCTCGATACATCAGTATTGTTGAACTCCCCCGCTTCACTCGACGCTTTTGGCAACAATGATGTGGTGCTTCCAATCGTTGTGCTAACCGAGCTAGAAGCAAAACGGCATCACCCGGAACTCGGTTGGGCTGCCCGGACTGTCTTACGACGTCTCGAAAAGATTCGGGAACAACACGGGTCGTTAACTGAAGAGCTGCCGCTAAACAAAGACCTCGGCTCCACCATTCGGGTCGAGGTCAATCACAAATCTGAGGCGTTGCTACCCGAAGCCCTTCGGGGAGAAAATACCAACGATCACCGCATTCTGTTGGTAGCACTCAATCTCTCAAATGATGGCGAAGACGTGGTTCTGGTAACCCAAGATCTGCCGCTTCGTCTACGAGCCGGCCTGGTCGGGTTAGAGGCAGAAGAGTTCATACATAACATCGACGCTGACCTTGATTGGCGTGGCATTGCAGAGGTTGCAACCACCGCCGACGCCATCAACCGTTTTTACACCGATGGCACTACCGACCTCGACGAGTCAATACCCGTTAACTCAGGTGTGATTCTTACCAGCAGCAATCAGTCAGCTTTGGGTCGGGTCCATGCAGACAAGTCAACTCGCCTAGTTTCGGACCGCCACCTGTTCGGCATCAAGGGTCGTAATGCCGAGCAGCGCATCGCCCTCGACTTGTTGACCGACGAATCGGTCGGCATTATCAGCTTGGGTGGCCCCGCCGGAACAGGTAAGTCTGTGTTGGCGCTAGCCGCTGGCCTTGACGCGGTACTTGAGCGCCGCAGCCACCGCAAGGTGATGATCTTTCGTCCGATGTATGCCGTAGGTGGACAAGAACTCGGATTTCTGCCAGGCACAGAAGACGAGAAGATGAGGCCGTGGACCGACGCTGTCGGGGACGCACTTCAGGTGATCGCTAGCGACCACGTTCAGGAAGAGATCGAACGACAAGAGCTGGTAGAAGTTCTCCCACTCACCTATATCCGGGGTCGAACCCTTAGTGACGTTTTCGTGATCCTAGACGAAGCCCAAAACCTCGAACGAAGTGTCCTACTTACCGCCCTGAGTCGGCTTGGAACCGGTTCAAGAGTCGTGATTACCCACGACGTGGCGCAGCGGGACAATCTCCGTGTTGGCCGCCGCGACGGCATAGCTTCAGTTATCGCAACGTTGCGCGGTCACGACCTTTTTGGGCACGTCACACTAGCCAAGAGTGAACGATCCAGAATAGCCGCCTTGGTCAGCGACGTGTTAGACGACGAATAGTCTCGCCACACACTCCCTGTTCGTACATCACCCGTTCATACTTCTTAACTTTCATCCAGATTTGGGAAAAAGGAACTATCCCACGCCCCGCCTTGGTTGGTAGTGGCTGTTGGCGATTTCCGCCGATCCCGAGAAAGGAAGTTACGTATGAATTCTTTAAATAAATCACTCGCAAACTTTGCGCCATACGGCCCAACCGTTATCCGTGTCATCATTGGCGCTCTGTTTGTTCTCCACGGAATAGATAAGTTCAGTGGTGGCATCAGCGGAGTCGAAGGTTTCTTCGCCGAAAACGGCGTGCCTGCTGCCGGCCTGTCCGCTCCCCTAACAGCTGTCTTGGAAATCGTTCTTGGCGCTACCCTCATCGCCGGTTTCTTCACTCGTGTGTCAGCACTCGTCCTCACCGTTGTAATTGCTGGCGCTATCGTCTTCGTCAAAGCCGACGGCGGCATTCTTGGTAGCGCTGAACTTGACCTGGCGTACATCGCTGGACTCCTCGGCGTCGCTCTTCTTGGCCCCGGCAAGCTATCGGTCGACGAAGCAATCAAAACCGACACCAGCACCAATCTTGTAGCGGCCTAACCGGCAGCTCACACAGCTTCCTCTTAGGGGGTGGATGACAGCTCGGAGCCAACGCTGCCCGCCCCCTAAGTTTACTGGTGTCTAGATCAACGTCATTGATCTCAACGCCAACCCCATCAGAAATAGGCCACCGAAACCGTAGAGAAGAAAGCGATGTTGTTCAACCTGTTGACGGTAGCTGTACATGATGCCGACAGTCGCAAAGGCGATGAAACCGTAGAACATGTGCAGTCCGGTTGCCTCGATCCCGTCGACCTGGCGCACTAGCACCCCAAGAATGACTTGGACTGCGATTGTCGCTTGGGCAGCGACCACAAACGGCCACATTGTTCGATGACGGGCACGATGCTGCCAATGAGCAACCAAAACCCAGAGGCCGGCTAACCCGTTAACGGCGACAACCACCCATGAGAACTGGCGATGAAGTTCCAAGAAAGACACAGCCCTTGACGCCTACGCTGTTTCTAAACCAGGCAGAAACTCGACCTTGGCTGGGCCGCCGGTTCCGCGTTGGCCTGGGATAGCGAACCATTCCCGGCCAAACAGGTCAGCGAACTCCGCATCAGTTGTATCTAAGAAAAAGCTCTGTTCTGATACTTGTGTCTTGTGCGCTCGTAGAGAAGCCCGCTTGTGTTCGATTTGTTCAGAAACGTCAATCACATAAGCTAAGTCTTGTTCAGCCACACCGAAATCTTCAAACTCCGAAGGATCTGGCAATTCGGAAACGTCACCATTGTTGGCTTCGATTCGAGTTCTCAGAGCTTCAATGTTGGTGATCGCTTCGGTACGGTTTGAGGTGGCCTCAAACACGGCTTCGAGACCAGCGAGCCGAGCTGCTTGCAGACCGACATGATGGACCTGGATATGGTCGGGATGACCATATAGTCCGTGCTCATCGTAAATGGTAAGAACGTCGGCTTCGACATCGGACAGTATTGCCGCAAGCTTCGTCGCTGCCTCTTGGACGTCTGCTTTCCAAAAACAGGATGGGTTGTCGTTACTGCTTTCTCCCATCATGCCGGAATCTTCGTATCCCAAAAACAGCGGAGGTTTCGCCCCCAAAATTTCGGCTGACTCTGCAACTTCGGTTACCCGTCGCTGCCACAGCTCTTCGCCAGGAGACAAACTATCTGGCTGAACTTCACCTTGTTCTCCGCTAGTCGCTACAACTAAAACCACGTTGTGCCCAGCGTCTGACGCTTTCCGCATCAAACCACCGGTGGTAATAGCTTCATCGTCGGGGTGGGCGTGGAAACAAACTAACGTAGCCATCGCTCGTAGCGTACCGGGAATCAGATACGGAAACGAAGTGTCGTGGGTGCGCACAACTTCAACAAATTGTGCCAAATCTTGTGTTTATTACTTCCAGCGTTTTGGTACGATAACCTGGGCAGGCGCCAACATATCAATAGTTCTTGTTCTAGGCGGCGCGTTGACGGTTTCCAGACAAACCAACCACAATTTGATTCAACCTGACACCGTCGAGCTTGACCGGTCTGCGTCACACTGGACTGAGTCCAGTATTGAGCAGCAGCTCATTCATTGGGAGTCGGAGTATCCAGACGCTGGTGATACCGGAACGTCTACCAACTTCGAACCCGACTACTTCGACGATGGAACCATTTACGAGTTCGAAGATCTGCACGACTATTATGACGGCGCAGCAGATGAAGACTTCGTCGAACCTGCCCGTTCAGAGCCTCGACCGTTACCTAAACTTGCTGATCGTCTAGATGAGTTCGTGATTGGCCTGATGGGCAAGCTCACGTTGCCGGTGGCCCGAATTGGGCTCGCCATCATCTTTTTCTGGTTTGGGGCGCTCAAGTTTTTTGATGGGATGAGCCCAGCTCAAGGCCTCGTCGAAGACACTGTCATCGAGGTCGGAAGCCTATTCGGTTTCGAATCGATGCCAAGTGGACAGATCTTATTCTTGCTGGCATTCTGGGAGGTGGCGATCGGCGTTGGTCTGTTACTTAACCGGTATCGTCGAACCTTTCTCTTAATGTTATTTCTGCAATTACCGGGAACCATCCTCCCCGTCTTTCTGCTGCCATCTGTCGTCTGGCATACTTTTCCGTATGGACTAACCCTTGAAGGCCAATACATCGTCAAAAATTTGGTGCTCGTCGGGGCAGCCCTCGCGTTAGGTTCCCAAATCCGCTACGACGAACAGCGAGCAAATCAGGCCGATCTCGATTGGGTCGACGACATCGAGGAAGACGAAGAAGATTGGGACACCTTCACCGACGCGGTAGAACCTGACTACTGGGATGAAGACACGCTCCACTTGACCCCTGTTAGACGTTTCGCTGACGACACTGGCCACATAGCCCGCGACGTCTACGGAGCCGAACCTCAGCACCAACTGATCTCTGACCCTCACCACTCCGGTTGGATCAACGCAAACGACGACAACCACACCCACAACGACAACCACGCCCAAGAATACGATGAGCCTGGTTACGACCACTGGTATGACTCCGAGGACCCTCAACGCTCTCATCGTCAACAGAACATTCCACATGAACAAGAGTCGTACAACTCATTTTGGGCAACAGACCCTACGCAACTCCGCTAGACAAGCGACTTCTTAACAAACACAGAACTCGGTTCGGTTGATCTAGCATTGTCAGGGCGAAGATCTAAACTGGTCGATACAAGCCAGTATTCACTGTTTGGTTCTGCAAAGGAGGTCCAATGGGCCGGTCACAATTTATTGCCTTACTAATTATCGCTCTTCTAGGCGGCGGTCTTCTTCTCGTTCGGTACGGGCCTTCAACCTCAATCGAAAGCGCAGCGCCCGAAAGTGGCGTCGTTTCTTCAGATCAAACAAGCCCAGAGACGACGGCGGAAGAAACCCCAACGACAGAGGTCGATGAAGGGCTTTCTGAGGCCCCTCCTGTCATTCGCCCAGCGGAATCTTTCACCGATCTCGACGGATGGCTACAAACCGACAAAGATTCATTGGAAGCTTTCGACGGTCAAGTTCGAATCGTCCAATTCTGGACTTTTAGCTGCCATAACTGCACGGCAACCATTCCTTTCCTCCAAGACATTTATGCCACCCATCAGCCGAATGGTCTAGAAATCATTGGTGTTCATACCCCTGAGTTCGATTTCGAAAAAGATCCGGCGGCTATCTCGAACGCGGCTGAAGAACTTGGTGTCACGTGGCCTATCGCTCTCGACACCGACAAAACCAACTTTCGGGCCTGGCAGAAAGAGCGCCGGTTCTGGCCTCGGACCTACGTCGTTGATCAAGTTGGCAACATTCGCTACGACCATATCGGCGAAGGCAAATATGACGAGCTGGAGCAGACAGTCGCCTACCTGATCGAGAACGGTCCGTAGTCACTACACGGTTGGCGAATTAGGGAGGTGCGCCGACAGGCCCACCGACCCATGATAGTTAGGGGCCGAAGTCGGTTAAATTGGTTCTACCGGCTAGGCCCGTAAGTTAAGGGCGCTACGTTCTCCGTAGACGACTCTTAGTAGAATTAGCTAGGACCTTTAGCCCTTTTAGGAGTACACGTGCTTTCATTATTTGGAGAAGGACTTGAATCGGCGTTCTTCCCCTGCACACTTGTGCTTCTTGTACCCGGAATAGCGGTGACGTTCGCTTCACGGTACTACTCGTCGTTAGCTATCTTTGGGTTCACAATCGGTGTAGTTGTCGCAGCCTGGTTCAGGTTCTCAGGCCGTAGCGGAGGTCTGCCAGATGTAGCGGTCGCCATCTTGATGCTCGGAGCCGGACTTCTTTTTCTTCGGCCAATCACTGAACGGCTGGAGCTGACCAGCATTCTGGCAGGCACCCTGATCGGCGTCAGCGCTGCCGACCTTTGGCAGCCCTGCACTGGCGAACATTTCGGGCAACTGTTGAATGAACTACCAGGTTTAGGAACAAGCGGAATCGTTCGACTTCTTATCTACACGGTCGGTCTATTAGCTCCTTTGTTTATGTTGGGAGCCGGGTTCTATCTTCTACCTGACCACATTCAAGAGCGGATAGAGCGTCCGCTGGCATATCTGGGGGCGCTCAGTCTGATCGCAATGGCGTTCGCTACCCTCATCGGCATACATGAACAGGTGATCAGCCAGCTGTTCCTATGGAGTAACCCAACCTAGTTGGATCACATCCGGTCGAGAAGTTCCGACTTTTTTTGTTGAAATTCGGCTTCGCTGAGTACGCCCTGTTTACGTAGCTCATCAAGCTGGGCTATCTGATCTGGAATGGTTGGGCTGGCTGATCTTCCCGAGCCAACCCGATCAAACTTACGGTTCTCGTTCTCTTCCATCTGGAGGTAGATCTCGTTTTGAACCGCTAGTGGTTTGCGCACGTTCGTGAAATTTTGTGCGCCCTGCTCGCTGGCTGACTCGACCACCAGGTCGCCGGAGCCTAACAACCGTTCGAACAACGTTTGACGAAAAAATACTGTATTTACTCGTTCTAACGGGATCTCTATTCCGGATCGGTTGAACACCCCGTTGCGGGTGATGAGTCGGTCGGTGGTTACGAGGAAATGAGTTGTGCCCCACACAACGTATCGAAACCCAAACCACACCAGCGAAATCACTAACAGCGCACCTGCCAGTATTAGAGGAATCTGGCCTAGCCCGAACCAAAGAACCAGCACGCCGACGAGAGACGCAACTACAAGAGCCACTATCTGTTGGGAAAAAAACCACCAGTGTGGCCGTACATTCATGACGACCTGTTCGTTGGGGTTAAGTTCGGGAGCGACTGAGAACACGTACACAAGCCTAGTGTGACCGCTGGACCATAACCACTCGCCTACCTTTCGGCGACCTAAGGTCACCCTCTTATGGCTCATTTTGATAGAGGAACCACATCTAGAGCATGAGCGGCTAGGGTCAAATTAGTGGATGGCGACTACCTCTTGGACGGACTCAATCAAGCTCAATACGATGCGGTAACCGCAACAGAAGGCCCGATCGTGGTACTGGCGGCCGCCGGTTCGGGAAAGACCCGCGTTTTGACTCGCCGTATCGCCTACCGCATCGCCCGAGGCGACATGAACCCTAACCGGGTTGTGGCACTCACTTTTACTCGACGCGCCGCAGAGGAACTACGACGCCGCCAACTTAAGTTGGGGCAACGAGACCGGGTGCTCGCCGGAACGTTCCATGGGATAGCGTTAACGCAGCTTCGTCAGCGGTGGGCCGAACAAAACAAGACGGCTCCGAAAATCCTGGACAACAAGGCCCGTGTCATAAACCAGGTCGCAAAAGAATTAGGGATCGCAAAAAAGTCGACGACGAACTCTTCCAACGGTTCGACCTCGCCGTTTCATCGGCCAAGCGACGTTGTGGCTGAAATTGATTGGGCTCAAGCGAGGCTGGTCTCAGCGGTCGATTACCCGAATGCTGCTCAACTTGCAATGCGGACCCCGCCAATTGATGCCGAGAAAATGGTGGCGCTGATGGAGGGCTATCAGCGTGAGAAGCGACGCCGACGCGTAGTCGACTTCGATGACCTGCTGGTGATGGCCATCTCATCGATGCGACAGGACCCAACGTATGCGGCGGCTGTTCGGTGGAAATACAACCACCTGTATGTTGATGAGTTCCAAGACATTAACCCACTACAGTTTGAGCTTTTGGAAGAGTGGCGAAAAGACAACAACGACTTGTTTGTGGTCGGCGACCCAAACCAAGCTATCTACGGATGGAATGGCGCTGACCCTCAGCTACTCAACCGGTTTACCGAACGCGAGCCCGAGGCCACCGTTATTCATCTAACGGAGAATTACCGATCGTCGCCCCATGTTCTAAAGTTGGCGAGAACGGCAATTACTAAGGTTGAGAGTGCTCCGATAACAAACCGCACAGATGGGTTGATACCTACACTCACCGAACTCGATGACGACAAGGCCGAAGCCCGGTACATAGCGGAAACGGTGCGGAAGGTTCACAGCGTCGGAGATAAATGGGCTGACCAAGCGGTTCTGACTCGAACGAACTCTCAGCTGCAGCTAATCTCCGATGCTTTGGCCGACGCTGGCATACCGGCCCGTCGACGCACTGGCGACGGACCGTTACGGAACCCGGCGATTAGAACCGAGCTGCAAGCGATCTCTAAACCTGGCACTGATCTTGTGGCGTGGATGGAAGAAACTCAGGCGCTGTTGGCCGAACCACGAGATGGGCTTCCGGCTAATGTTCGCACTGAACGTTCCGATTTGGCAGGTTTTGTTCGTCTAGTCGATGAATACCTCAACACGGACCCGGCACCGTCGGGCCCGGGGTTGAAAAGCTGGGTCGGGGTGCTAAACCCAGACGACGTCACCTCGGATGAGGACTCCGTAGATTTGCTGACGTTCCACGGCTGCAAAGGCCTGGAATGGCCTATTGTTCATGTCGCCGGGTTGGAAGACGGGTTCGTTCCAATCGCCTACGCCGAAACGGGTGAACAGCGAAGCGAAGAGAAACGCCTTTTGTATGTTGCGCTGACTCGGGCGGAAGATAATCTGCATTTGACCTGGGCGGCTAAACGAGAGTTCAAGGGCAGAGTCTCTCGGCGGAAACTTTCACCGTTTGTAGATCCGTTAGAGGCGGCGATTGAACAGTGTTTTAGCGATCAGAAACAGCGCCCAGATTGGCGCACCCGGCTGGCCGACAGCCGAGATCTTCTCACCGAAGATACTAATGGAACAACCGACTCGGCCGAGGAGACGCTCTCTGAAGAAGACCTGGATACTAAAACGGCTGCGCTTGTCGCCAAGCAACGTCGTGATGCGTTAGCAACTTGGCGAAGCGACAAGGCCCGATTTGTTGGTGTCTTACCGGGAGCGATTCTGGAAGATTCAGTTCTCGACGCTCTCGCTAACCAGGCTGTCGCTTTGGCGATGTCTAGTTCGATTACCACCGACGGCGAATTTCTTGACGGGATACCGGGGCTTAGCCCAATCAAGAGAAGGCTTTACGAAGCCGAGCTGTTGAACGTGCTTATTACCGGTTCGGCCCGTCCAAGTTAGGGTCGTTTGCGGGTCAAGGTAACCCATAGGCCTGTGCCTGCCCGTGAGCTATATCCAAACCATTCTCCGGGTAACGCTTCGACCAACGCTGACGGCGATAGGTGGATCGGGGTTTGTTCTGCTCGGCTGTTTACCCACACCAGCCAGCCAATGTCGTCGAGGATGCGGTCAATCTCGGCGGGAAATAGAAACATGTTCATTAGCATTACGCCACCGAACTGTTTGTCCTGAAACGGCAGCGAGCTTGCATCGGCCTGTACAAACGGCCCTAGCTCTGGCGGGGTTTGGGCCAGCATCCCGGCGGACAAATCAACGGCTACTAAATTGTTGACTTGTGGCTTTAGTATCGTTGTTGCCGAACCGGTTCCGCATCCTAGTTCAAGCCAGTTGGTTTCAAGTTCAACCCCGCCACGACTGAGGGCATCAACCACCGGCAGGTTTCGTTGTTGATCTTGTCTTTTCGCGGTCCATTCGGGCGCTAACGAGTCGAAGAACGAACCGACTTCGCGTGCTCGATCGCTATCCCAACCAGAGCCCGAGGCTACTTCGTTGGTCACGGTCCGCATCCGGTGAGCTGGACCACCGCGATCAGGAGTCTCGACTACTGGTTCCACGTTAGGAAGTTCTTCGATGCTCACCGTCAAAGCATATTCAGCCAAAGCCCGGACAACACCCTGTAAAAAACATCGACAGCCGTACTCGTATTAACCCGGACGTTCGTCAGGCATCACCACAGCTACCACGGTCTGAGGAGCGTGTTCCAACACATGTTCGACATTGGTTCCAAGACTTGGACGCCCGTCGAGGACACGAAGCTGTGCACCTACCACAATAAGGTCTGCTTCGATTTCATTGGCGTGGTCCACGATGTCTTCCGACGGCGACGCCGCAAATCTAATGGCGGTGTCTGCGTAGGCCCGAACCTCTAAGGCGTGAGCGTGGGCCTGGGCGAGGACTCGTTCTCCCACTTCGTTTTCCCCCGAAGACGTTGTAGCTTTCACCAAGTCAAGGAAGCTATTGGAATCGTCCTCCGGCGCTCTAACAATATGGCTCAACGTCAACTGTGTACCGAGTTGCGATGATAAATTGGCTGCAAGTTCTTGAGCGGCCCGCGATGACAAACTAGCCACGACGGGAACTAGAGCCTGAGCGAATATTCCGGGAAGGCGACCGGGAAGGTTCTTGGCTTTACGAACTATCACAACAGGAACATCTGCGTTGATCAACAGTTCCCTCACGAGCGGCGAAACATACGTTCCATGCCCCGGTTCTCGAAGTGCTCCAACTGCGATCACGCCATAGCCTAGTTTGGACTGAGCGATGGTCCGTTCAGTGATCGTCGCGGCGTCGGCACGGTTAAATTCGACCGGTCGACCAAACAAAACGTTTTTAATCGGATCGAGGTCGGCTTCCGTTCCATCTTTGTGGGTTGTCGCCATAACGGTCGCAGCGATTTCTTCTGGCCACGCGAACTGAACTAGCTGGGCAGCGACGATACTGTTGGCCTGGTCGGCTTGAGGTAGGAGGATGCGATAGTTTTTGACCAGAACATTTTTGTCGAGCGCTTCCTCACGTGCCAGCCGCTCTCGTTCGACGACGGAGCCTTCCATATCAGATCCGAATGCACGGACGGTTACAGAAGCGAAGAGTGATGCGACCAGTGGAATAACAACGATCGCGGTGAACGCCGTTTCGTTGAACACGCCAAGCGAAAGCCCGATTGTTGCGATGATAATTTCTAGTGCGCCACGAGCGTTTAGACCTGCACCAAGTACGACGCCTTCTCGTTTCGTGAGTCCGGCCAACACCGCTCCGAAGTACGAACCTGCGAACTTTAGGCCGATCGCTACCGCAAGCAGTGTTAACGCCCAAACCCACGCACCGTCGTTAAACAGAAGTGCAAGATCAAGTCGGAGCCCGGCAGTGGCAAAGAACAGAGGGGCGAACAGGACGGTCGTCATACTTTCGATGACGTGTTCTGATTCTTTCTGCTGGTAGCGAGACCGTGCGAGAACTACACCGGCGACATACGTCCCCAACACCGCTTCTACCCCGATGCCTTGGGTGATAACTCCAAAAATAAGCATTGTGCCAATGGTGACGGTTAACGCTCCGTTGAGGTTCGGACCATTTCGGCGGACAGCCCGTAGGGCGACGTCGACATACCGCTGGCCAAGTGTGAGAGCTCCGACGAGGAACAGAATTAGAGCTACGATGGTGATTGAAATTCCTGACACAGAAAGTTCACCCGTACCGGCCAAACCTGCGATGACGCCGAGGATGACCCAACCAATGAGGTCATTGGCCATACCCGCAGCGATTGTGATCTGGCCGACGTCGCGTCGCATCAAGCCAAGGTCGCCAAGAATTTTCGCGACGACAGCTAGCGCCGACACTCCAACAGCGGTGGCGATAAAGAGAGAGAAAACAAGGCTGCCACTCTCTGAACCCTCTGGAGCGAACTTGTCGAGCGGCATCTGAGAGCCGACAATAAGCCCACCTATGAAGGGCAACGTGATGCTCCCCAACGTGACAAAGACTGCGGCTTTACCTAATCTTCGGATTAGGCCAAGATCAGTTTCGTATCCGGCAACTACTAACAGGAACGCAGCTGAGAACCAGCTGACCGCCAACAGCATCGAGGATTGGACGGGGCCTGCAGGCAGAAAATCGTCGAAACCGATAGGCAGGTCATAACCAAGAATGCTTACTTCCTTTACCAAGCCGTACACCGTTGGTCCGAGAATCAAACCAGCTGAGAGCTCTCCCACCACCGACGGGAGTCCAATTCGTTTTGCGAATCCCCCCAAAATCCGGGCCACTCCTACAATGACGAGCAGCTGAACCCAAAAGACCAGCAGTTCGTGATGGTCGAGGTTTATCAGTTCACCGGCTGAAACTTCCGACGAACCAGACCCTGTCGCGACAATCAGACCACCCGACATGCCATATTCGACTATAGAAGAAACACTAATACCCAACCGATACCTACAAACCCAATCTTGCGAGAATAAACGTATTCTGCGTCTATGTATGGGCAGCACCGGGGTTTCGCTCTAGCCACGCCACCGTTGGCTACAAGCTTTAAAGATTCTAGATCTGCTTTATCCTAGCCCAATTAATGGTGTTCGTTACGAGAAACCGGCCAAGACGGGAACGTGATCACTCGGTTTCGTACCTTTTCGAGCGTTTCGATCAAAGAGGTCGATGGTCGACGTTTTGGCGACGGTCTGACTCGATAACACGAAGTCGATACGGATACCTTGGCGTTTGTGGAACCGACCGGCCTGGTAGTCGAAGTAGCTGTAGAGTTTCGGTTGTTCTGGGTAGCGTTCTCGAAACGTATCTACGAGGCCCCAGTCGAGCACCTTTTTGAGAGCCGCTCGTTCGGCGGCAGAAACGTGCGTGCCGCCCTCGAACATTGCGGTGTCCCACACATCTATATCGGTCGGGGCTACATTCCAGTCCCCAGCGACGATGACCTCTTCGCTCGGGTCTGTTGTCTCTGACAGGTGATCGACCAGACGTTCGAGCCAAGACAACTTATAGCGATAATGTTCATGGTCGAGTGCACGCCCGTTCGGAACATACACACTATGAACTCGCATCGACCCACACGTCGCAGACACGAGCCGAGAATCCGGATCGGGTTCAATCCCGGGCGCAAATCCGTAGGTGGGGTTAGACAGTCCAACCTTCGACAGAATCGCCACCCCATTCCACTGGCCTTGCCCGTTATGAACGGACTCGTAACCCATAGAAGCAAAAGTTAGAGCGGGAAAATTGTCATCCGACATCTTTGTTTCTTGCAAACAAACGATGTCGGGTGAAACATCGGCGAGCCATTCTTCAACCCTGGGCATCCGGGCTTTTAGCGAGTTAACGTTCCACGTTGCGACCAACATGGGCACATCCTATCCGTATTAGTAGTGTCGCAATAGCAGCTCTTCGAATACAACATGTAAACAACGCTGCTTTGAATGGGATTACTCAAAGCGAAACGACTACACTCGCGGGCGTGACTTTCGAGCTGAATTCCAACCCGACCGACGGACAGAACTCTTGGTTTATCGAAGAGTTATACCAGACCTATCGGGAAAATCCGAAGGCTGTTCCTGAGGAATGGCGCCTCCAATTTGATGCAGGATACGACCCGCGTCAACCAGGCACTCCTCCACAGGCATCGCTGTCAACGTTGACACCGACCGAATCGACAAGTCCGCCTACACCAACGGCTCCCGCCCCGGCCCAGCCAGCTCCCGCTCCTGCCGCGCCGGCACCAGCTGCGCCGACAGCATCGGAGGCTCCGGCTGTCGAGAAGCCCGCTTCGAAACCTGAGACCAAGGTAGAAGAACCTGGCGAACCTATCCGTGGCGTTGGGGCGCTTATCGCGTCAAACATGGAAGCTAGTTTGGGTGTACCAACCGCTACCAGTTTCCGGGAAGTCCCAGCCAAGCTACTCGAAGTAAACCGAACGGTTTTGAACAACCATTTGCGCCGCACCCGCGGCGGCAAGGTGAGCTTCACCCACCTCATCGGCTACGCCATCGTTCGGGCGATTAACGAAACGGTCCCTGCGTTGGCCAACGTATACGCTGAAGGCAGCGACGGTAAGCCACGTATCATCAAGAACGAAGATGTGAATCTCGGTTTGGCTGTTGATATGCCAAAACCTGACGGGACTCGTTCGCTGCTTGTCGTGGTGATCAAGAAGGCCCAGACGATGAACTTCGCAGAGTTCTTGGAGGCCTACGACAACCTCATCTCGAAGGTTCGAGATAACAAGATCTCTGTAGACGATATGACCGGCGCCAACATTACCCTCACCAACCCGGGCACGATCGGCACGGTTCAATCCGTTCCTCGGCTGATGCCAGGACAGGGCGCAATTATTGGAATTGGCCGTCTTGGTTTCCCTACCGGGTTCGCGGCTGCCGATCCAAAGGTTCTTGCCCAGCTCGGTATCTCAAAGACGATAGCGGTTACCTCAACCTATGATCACCGAATCATTCAGGGCGCCGAATCCGGTTTCTTCCTTAAGAAGGTGCACGAACTACTCCTAGGCGAAGATGACTTCTATGACGACATCTTCGACTCGATGGATGTGCCATACGAGGCGGTCGATTGGAACACCGATAAGGGTGCCTCCGAAGATGATGAAGCCAACGCTTCGTTTAAACAAATGGCCGTCAACACGCTGATCAACCAGTACCGCGTCCGTGGACACCTGATCAGTAACGTCAATCCACTTCGCGAGTCGGCTACTAAAACTCACCCCGAGTTGGATCCTGCAACCTATGGTCTGACGATCTGGGACTTGGACCGGGAGTTCTTGACCGGTTCGACCGAAGGTATTTACGCTTCGATCGGCGGAGAGCCGAAGTATATGAAGCTCAGCAAGATCTTAGGCGTTCTGCGTGACGCGTACTGCCGTAGCCACGGCGTCGAGTACATGCACATCGCAGACCCTGAAGAAAAGCGATGGATGCAGGAGCGCCTCGAAGGCCACGGCGTCGAATTTGACGCCGATGAGAAAGCCCACATCCTCGACCGTTTAACTGCAGCAGAAGGTCTCGAGAAGTTTTTGGCGGCTCGATATGTCGGCCAGAAGCGGTTTGGTATCGAAGGCGCTGAAAGCGCAGTCCCTATCTTGGACGCGGTCCTTTCGGCCGCTGCCGATTCGGATATGGAACGAGCCATTATCGGTATGGCTCACCGTGGACGGTTGAACGTTCTAGTAAACATCATGGGCAAGGACCCAGAAAAACTTTTCGCTGAATTCGAAGGAGGCGTCAAAGAAGGTGCCGTCCAAGGCACCGGCGACGTTAAATACCACCTCGGACTGATCGGTGAGCACGAAAGCTCAAACGGCAACAAGGTGGCTATCGAGTTGGCGGCTAACCCATCTCACCTTGAAGCCGTAGACCCAGTCGTTCTTGGTATGGCTCGCGCCCACATGGACGGCACAACCTCTGGCAACTATCCGATCTTGCCAGTGTTGATTCACGGCGACGCTGCGTTCGCGGGTCAAGGCGTTGTAACCGAATCGTTGAACCTGTCTCAGGTTCACGGCTACAAAGTCGGCGGCACCGTTCATCTCATTATCAACAACCAGCTCGGCTACACGACGGCTCCTCACCAGTCACGCTCAAGCGACTATTCGACCGACGTAGCCAAGATGGTGCAGGCTCCAATTTTCCACGTCAACGCCGATGACCCAGAAGCCTGTGTTCATATTGCCAAGCTGGCATTCGAGTATCGTCAACGATTTAACAAAGACGTCGTTATCGACATGATTGGCTATCGTCGCCACGGCCACAATGAGGGCGACGATCCAAGCTACACCCAGCCGATGATGTACCGCAAGATTTCGGAACGGCCATCTGCGCTATCTCTATATGTCGACTCGCTGATTCAGGAAGGAAGCATCGAACAAGCCGACGCCGACAGTGTTCGGGATTCCTACAGCAGCAGGTTCCAGGCGGCGCTCGATGTCACCCGCCAGGACACATCTGATAAGAATGTTAAAGCCGAGCCTGCGCCGCCTCCTCAAGGTGTGCTCCCTCACGTCAGCACAGGCGTAGATCGAGAAACCCTCGATCGTATCTATGAAGCATTACTCACCCGGCCTGATGGTTTCGTCGTACATCCGAAGCTGCAGAAGCAGTTCGATGCGCGTGACGAGATGTGGGCGGCAGGCGAAGTTGACTGGGCTCTAGGCGAAGCGTTCGCCATGGGATCGATTTTGGCTGAAGGGCGCTCCCTACGCCTAGCGGGGCAAGACTCACGGCGAGGAACATTCGCTCACCGTCACGCCACCCTCCATAACTATGAAACCGGTGAAGAGTACACGCCGCTGAAGAACGCAGCGAAAGACGATTCAACCGACCTTTGGATCTATGACTCCACTCTGTCTGAGTATGCGGCCCTAGGTTTCGAATACGGTTACGCAATCGGTAATCCCGAAGCGATGGTCATGTGGGAAGCACAGTTCGGCGACTTCGTTAACGGCGCTCAGATCATCATCGACCAGTTCTTGGTAGCAGCCGAAGACAAATGGAACGACACGACTCGTCTCACGATGCTTCTCCCTCACGGGTATGAGGGTCAAGGACCCGAGCACTCTTCCGGCCGTCTCGAACGTTTCCTTCTGTTATGCGCTGAAGACAACATCCAAGTTGCGAATGTGACCACGGCTGCTCAGTTCTTCCACCTCCTTCGTCGCCAGGTTGTTCGCCAACTCAGCCGTCCTTTAGTTGTGTTCACACCGAAGTCTGGTTTGCGGGCAAAGAACACACGCTCTAAGGTCGAGGACCTTCTTACCGGATCGTTTGAAGAAGTGTTGGATGACCCTAACGTCGCCGACACTGGTGCGGTCACTAGGGTTATCTTCGCTTCAGGCAAAGTTGCAAACGAAGCGTTGGCGTACCGAGATTCCAACGAGTTGACCACACATGCGGTTGTACGAGTTGAGCAGTTGTACCCTTGGCCATTCGATGGTGTAGCGGCTGCACTCGAACGTTATCCGAACGCGAGCGAGATCGTCTGGCTTCAAGAAGAACCCGAAAATATGGGTGCTTGGAACGCCGTCAAAGGACGCTTGTATGAACGACACGGCGAGACCCATTCGATCCGTCGAACGAGTCGAACCGAGTCTGGTTCACCCGCAACTGGGTCTAATGGAATCCATCATCAAGAACAAGCTGAATTGCTAGAGCGTGCATTTGGTGGAGTAACCAACTAGATTAACCAGGTCAGTGAATTATTTAGTTCAACGCCGTAATCTGGCGAAGCCCTCAACGCTTGCCACGAGTCAACGATGAATGGCGCACGCCCAAATTTCGTTGTCGACGGATCTAACATCGCCACCGAAGGGCGCAATCTGCCCAGTTTGGCTCAGTTAGATGATGCCGTTACGGCGTTGTTGGCTGAATACACAATCGAGTCGTTGACCGTTGTCGTAGACGCCACTTTTGCTCACCGCATCGACGCTTCCGAACGTCAACAATATGAGGAAGCGCTTGAAGCTGGAGAACTCATCGCTCCCCCGGCCGGCACTGTCGGCCGGGGAGACGCGTTTATTCTTCAGGTCGCTGAGCGGGCTGAGGCGACGGTATTTTCCAATGACTCATTTCAAGAATTTCATGGCGACTATCCTTGGCTCTTCGACCCTGACCGCTTGTTGGGCGGCAAACCTGTTTCGGGAATCGGATGGATCTTCATCAAGCGCATCCCGGTGCGAGGGCCTAAGAGCAGACAGTCGGCTTCGCAATCGCGTCGAGGTAAGTCCCGCCGTTCGAAACCGAAAGCTACATCAAGACCAGGACCGGCAAAGGACATCATTGACGACATAACGTCGGGCAAGAAGACCTCTGCCTCTAATACGAATAAGAAGCCCAGAGGAAAAGGCCCGTCCGGTCGCAAGAAAAAGAATCGGAAGGACTCAACCCCTGCCGAACAAAAAAAGTCGTTGCCGAAGAGTTCAAAGAAGAAGACACGGCCTAACAAATCCCAGTCCGCTACGACTAACGTCGAGAAGTCTAATGACGCCCGTTCGTTCTTAGAGTTCGTTACGGCGTTCTCAATCGGCGACACTGCTACATGTGTTGTTGAACGGTTTGCATCTCATGGATGTTACGTAAAGACTGGTTCGGCGATATGCTACTTGCCGTCTCGGTCTATGGGAGATCCACCCCCTGCTAAAGCTCGAGATGTTGTAAGTGTCGGCCAAGAACTACGAGTCAAAATTGAGTCGTATGATCCTAGCCGACGAGGAATAAACGTTGCGCTGGAAAGCGTCGGCCGTCGACCAGATACCTCGCAATCAAAAGTTCCGAATCGCCAAGAAAACGTTTCGCAATCAAAAAAAAGTAAGACAAGGGCTCAACAGAGACATGTCCTGACCGACGGACCCTCTCGAGAGCCGAATCTCACAAGGAGTAATATTGTGGCTACAAAAAAGACAGCGAAGAAAAAAGCTAAGAAGGCGACAAAGAAGGTAGCCAAGAAAGCTTCTGGTAAGACAGTTGCTAAAGCTACCTCTTCTAAGCGGGCCAAGAAGGCAATCGCCAAGAAGGCACCTGCTAAGAAAGCCACCAAGAAGGTAGCGAAAAAAGCACC
>JAHDCC010000002.1:0-51545 GCA_020630065.1 Acidimicrobiales bacterium | reverse complement strand
GCTAAAAAAGCAGCAAAGAAAGCCACCAAGAACAAGAAGTAATAGCTAGCCACATCACTTACTTCGATTCGAAACTTGTAAAGGGCTCTGACTTCGGTCGGGCCCTTTTACTTTTTCGGTAAGGCAAGCGGCATCTGCGTTGACCGCCTGCGGCCCGGCTCAGACGATAGTCTAAGGGGCATGTCCGCTCAGTTTATTTACACGATGCATAAAGTCGGCCGTTACTACCCGCCCGATCGTCAAGTGCTCGAGAACATTTCCTTATCCTTCTACCCCGGCGCCAAAATCGGGGTTCTAGGAAGCAACGGTTCCGGCAAGTCATCGTTGTTGCGGATCATGGCCGGAGTAGACGACGGTTTCACCGGCGAAGCTCGATTAACACCCGGCTTCACTGTTGGCCTGTTGGACCAGGAACCGAAGCTCGATATCACGAAGAATGTGCAACAAAACGTGATGGACGGGGCAAACGAGACCGCCCAACTTCTCGCCCAATACGACCAAGTCTTAGCCAAATGGTCAGACCCGGATGCGGACTACGAGAAACTGGGTGTTCAGCAAGCTGAACTCGAAGACAAAATCGAGACGGTAAATGGGTGGGATCTGCAACGCACAATCGAAATCGCTTCGGAGGCGCTACGGCTACCTCCCAAAGACTCGGGGGTAGACCATCTCTCGGGCGGAGAACGTCGTCGAGTCGCCCTATGCCGTCTCCTGATTTCAAAACCCGATCTCTTACTTCTCGATGAGCCAACTAACCACCTTGACGCTGAGTCTGTAAGTTGGCTTGAACGGCACCTATCCGAATACACGGGAACGGTAGTGGCCATAACCCACGACCGCTATTTTCTAGACAACGTAGCCCAGTGGATTCTCGAACTCGACCGGGGCAAAGGCATTCCGTTTGAAGGTAACTACAGCAGTTGGCTTGAACAAAAACAAGACCGACTAGCGCAGCAAGAAAAAACACAAGACGCTAAACGACGGACCTTGGCTCGCGAACTTGAATGGGTTCGCATGGCTCCCAAAGCTCGACAAGCAAAAGGCCAGGCCCGTTTGAAAGCCTACGAGGACCTCAAAGCCGAAGCCGATTCGTACAACCCCAACGACGAGAAAGTCCAGATTCACATTCCTTCTGGCAAACGCCTCGGCGACCAGGTGATCGAGGTCGAGAACCTCGATAAAGGTTTCGGCGACAAACTCCTAATAGATGATCTGTCATTTTCACTTCCACCTGCTGGAATCGTTGGAGTGATCGGCGGTAACGGTGCCGGTAAAACAACACTATTTAAAATGCTGATCGCCGCCAATGACGAAGAGACCACCCCTGAGTCTTCACCCGATTCCGGCAGCATCACGATCGGCCCAACCGTTGACTTGGCCTACGTTGATCAGTCACGAGATGTCTTAAACGACGACGAGACGGTCTATGAAGCTATCGCCGAAGGCCACGACATTGTGATGGTCGGCGATCGTGAGATGAATAGCCGAGCGTACGTCGCGTCGTTCAACTTCAAAGGTTCCGATCAGCAAAAAGAAGTAAAGGTTCTCTCCGGTGGTGAACGTAACCGGGTCCACTTGGCTCGAGTACTTAAACGTGGCGGGAACGTTCTGCTCCTTGACGAACCGACCAACGATCTAGATGTGGACACACTACGAGCGCTTGAAGACGCACTTGAACGTTTCCCCGGATGCGCGGTTGTGATTAGTCACGATCGATGGTTCCTCGATCGAATCGCAACCCACATTCTTTCGTTCGAAGGCAATTCGCACGTCAGATGGTTCGAAGGCAACTACTCCCAGTATGAGGCGCTGAGAGCCAAAGAACTAGGAGAGAGCACGTCTCCAACTCGGGTTACATATAAACCACTTACCCGCTAGTCACCTTTAGCGATCATTTCCTCAGATTCTTCCATATGGTGCCGATAAGTACATATGGCAGCAAAATCATCGACCAAACCCCCTGGGGGGATGTCCAGCCGCGCCGTTATTCGCCCAATTGAAGCTGGGTGTACTGCGGAGTGCCCTCATTGTGGGGAGCGGGTCAAGTTTCGCGCCCGTCATAGAGATGACCAAATTATTTGCAACGTGTATGTCGATGGTAAATGGGACCGGGTCGAGCAGTTTCATGCCGCCTGCTATGCCGAAGCTAAGGACCCTCATGGGGAACCACACAAATCTGAGACAAAAAGACGGGGTAAGAAAGCAGCAAAGCAATAGGGTTGTAGTGTGAATGACTCTTCTGCCGAAACCAGCTTAGTAACCGACGACGACCATAAACTCGCTCGACGGGTTGCGGTCGAGACCGGGCGCATCCTTCTTGAGGTTCGAGAACGACTCAGCGCCGAAGGAGTCGACCCAAAGGTCATGAAGGACGAGGGTGACCTCGCCGCCCATAACTACATACAGTCCGTTTTTTCGACGGAGCGGCCCGACGATGGTTTTCTTTCCGAGGAGGGCGCCAACAACTTGGAGCGTCTTGAAGCCCAACGAACCTGGATTGTTGACCCCCTCGACGGGACACGGGAATTTTCTGAGCCTCCACGAATCGACTGGGCAGTTCACATTGCGTTGGTCGTTGATCAGAAACCGGTCGCGGGAGCTGTTGCGTTACCTGGAGAAGATCTCGTCTTAGCTACCGGAACCGATCTTCGGTTACCTGAAGCCGCTGGCGACAAGCCACGCGTAATCGTCAGCCGCACGCGACGACCTGCACCTGCGGTTGAGCTGGCAAACGTTTTGGATGCCGAATATATCGAAATGGGATCTGCCGGAGCGAAAGCAATGGCTGTTGTACGAGGCCAAGCTGACATCTATGCCCACGCTGGCGGACAATACGAGTGGGACTCTTGTGCCCCGGTAGCGGTTGCCCAAGCGGCAGGTTTACATTGTTCCCGGTTAGACGGCTCACCGATGCTTTACAACAACGCAAACCCGTATCTACCCGATCTACTTATCTGCCGACCTGAGTGGGCCGAGAGGTCATTGGAGATTCTGGCCGCCTCGGCACAGAACGACTCAACCCAATAGGAAAGAGACAGTGGTCACTCGATTGGGCGTCATGTGTCCCAGTTGATCCACAATACTTATCGTGAGCGTAACTGTTTCAGATGATCTTAGCCTTGGTTCGTTTTCGGACACCCCTCCATGGAGCATGGCGAAACGGCCTCCCAAATGGCTGTCAAAGGTCGGCATTTTACGAACCGAACAGCTCCGCTCACTTCCGCGTTTAACGACTCCGCCCAAAGTTCCGCCGCTAGCTCGTCTGGTTACGGTTGTAGCAATTTTGGGTCGAGCTATCGGCGGATGGTATTTACTCGACCGTCGCGGCAAGAAATCGAGGGAGGGCCTTGCTAGACGCATTCGTGAAGCGGCCGAGAAGTTAGGACCGACATACATCAAACTAGCTCAGATCATAAGTGCGGGCGAAGGCGTCTTCCCGACCGAGTTGGTAGCTGAATGTAAGAAGTGCCGAGACCAGGTTCCCCCTGTCCCTTACGCTCAGGTGGTGGAAAGCATTGAGAGGGAGTTCGGGAAACCGATTCATGAAGTGTTCCGCACGTTCGACCCGTCTCCCCTCGCTGCGGCATCTATCGCCCAAGTCCATTCAGCGGTCCTTACCACTGGTGAAGCCGTTGTGGTTAAAGTGCAACGGCCAGGTATCGGTGCCTTGGTACAACGGGATCTAAAAGTTTTGGCGTGGCTCGCTCCATTCATGATCGGCCGCATCCCGGTTTCTTCACTCGCCAACCCTCCAGCCCTGGTGGAACTATTCGCCGAAACTATCATCGAAGAACTCGACTTCCGGGTTGAAGCCGCCAACATGTTGGATATCGCAGAGGTTTTCGTCAAGCTCGACCAACAGGGTTTCGTGGTACCTCGACCTCATCCCGAGCTGGTCACCAAGCGGACACTAGTTATGGAACGACTCGACGGGTTTAACTTCAACGACGTCGTCGGCATGAAAGAAGCGGGGGTTGACACCCACGACGTGATCCGCACCGGCATGATCGGGTTTCTAGAGGGTGCGTTTTTACATGGGGTCTTTCATGGGGATCTGCATGGTGGAAACCTTTTTGTTCTTCCTGATGGCCGTACCGGTCTTGTAGATTTTGGGATTACGGGACGACTCAGCGAAAAGGAACGTCTCGCATTTCTCAAGATGATGATGACGGCCACTTCTAATGACATCCCCGGACAGGTTGAGGCGCTCCGTGATCTTGGGGCATTGCCAGCTGACACGAATATCCAGGCTGTTATCAAAGACCTCGGCCTCGACCGTCCTCCCCTCGACCCGACCTCGCTCGAACCAGAAGAACTCGTCGCAGAGATGCAGCGGGTTGTTAAAGCGCTGCTTGGTTACGGAGCCAGAATCCCTAAATCGTTGATGCTGTACATTAAGAACCTGATCTTCATCGACGGTTCGATCGCCACCTTGGCCCCAGAACTCGACATGTTTAGCGTGATGACCGAGATCGCCACCCACTTCGCCACTAACCATGGGGCGTCGATCGCTACCCAACTCGGCATGGCCCAAGAGTCCTGGAACATCGATATGGACGGCATCAAAGCTGGATTTGGTGTCGACCCGGAACAAACCGATCGGTTAACGTACGAAGAGCTTCAACAACGCAGAGCTCTTATCAGGAAACGTCTCGGCGGACGGCACCTTAACTAAGCTCGACGATCTGGCCGTCCTACCCGGACGTTCGTTCGAGATTGCCATAACTTTTGCGATTTCGGCAGTAGCTGCGACCCATTTCGGCTACAAAGGGACGATGCGAGTTGTGATTGCCGAATGCACAGTTGACTACGACGGACGTCTAAGCGCCCATCTGCCACGCGCTAAGCGTCTGATAATGCTTAAAGCGGATGGTTGTGTTGCCGTTCATGCCGATGGCGGGGCCTACAAACCATTGAACTGGATGAATGCACCCAACGTTTTCACCGAAAAAGACGATGCGTTCGTCGTCACCAACAATAAGAATGAGTCGTTGACCATCACTTTGCATGAGGTGTTCGACGATGTTCAGCACATTCTAGGTGAAGACCCTGGCCTACAAAAAGATGGGGTTGAGGCCCACCTGCAACAACTTTTGGCGACCGAACCTTCTCGCCTCGGGGACGGTATGACGTTAGTCCGACGGGAGTATCCAACCGATATCGGACCGGTAGATCTGTTGTGTCGGGGGAAAGATAATGAGGTCGTGGCGGTCGAAATCAAGCGCCGTGGCGAAATCGACGGCGTCGAACAGTTAACTCGGTATCTCGATTTCTTGAACCGGAATCCTGATCTCTCTCCGGTCAAAGGCATGTTTGTGGCCCAAGAAATCAAACCCCAAGCTAGAACGCTCGCAGAGGACCGCTCTATCGAGTGGCTAGAAGTCGATTATGACGATCTTCGAGGAATCCAAAGCCCCCAACAGCAGCTTTTTCGTTAACACGGTTGATAAAAATTAGATCACAGCTCGATGAAGAACGTCTGGTGGTGCAATAAGCTTCTGCTTTCAGTGTGGCACACTTGTCCCTGGTGGCTACTGAAAAAGACAAAGGTACTTCAGAATCAAACGAGAGCGGGTCTTCAGACGACTCTGCACAGAAGTTATCGTCGCAACCTTCTGGCGAGACAGAAGGTACATCGTCTTTTGATGCGTCGTCCAGCTCTGGGCAAACGACTGAAGATATTACAGTAGATCAGCCGATCAAAGACCTAAGCGCAGTTGGCGACTCGGCTGACCCGGCGACAGAGGACGTCAGCGAACCTTCTACATCGACGGATCGGGAACGGCCACAAGAAGCCAGCAATATTACAGAGATCTTGGAAGTAACGGCAGCGGATACTACTTCTGCTTCAGATGAAACACAATCGGTGGTAGCGAACCCATTCACCGATGATACGACAGAAATCATTACTGAAAAAGATTCCCCGTTGCCGTCTGCGCCTGAACCGTCGTCTGATGCGCCAACAGACAGAACCGTGCGAGTCGACAACACGGTCAACGAAATCCCATCACCGACATCTCCATCCGCTGACCCTTCAAACCCGGTCTTGGCTGATGAAAAGACCACGCTCAAAGAAGTTACGACAAGCTCTACACCGACACCGGTGACTAACGCATCACAAACTCCGGCAACACCAGCCTCCGAGCCTAAACCACAAACGCCGTCGGAGCCCTCTAAGACCGAGACGATTTCTGACGCCAAAACCGCAGAAGTTCAACCAACCGCTCAGGTTCCCACCAACCCTCCGACCGGCCAGCCTTTAGAACCAACACCTACATCGGCAGATCCAGCCTCAACACCTACGGCCAAGATCTCCACCCCAAGCACCGAACCAACACCGACCGCCAAACCAAGCACAGACCCAACACCAGCATCGGCAGATCCAGCCTCAACACCTACGGCCAAGATCTCCACCCCAAGCACCGAACCAACACCGACCGCCAAACCAAGCACAGACCCAACACCAGCATCGGCAGAGACCGTCGAAATAGCCGCCGATAAGGCTGCCGCCGAAACTACGAGCTTCGTTAACCAAAAGTCTGGCGCCTCGGCCACAACCCCATCGACGCCTGCCCAACCCGCTCAAGCTGCGCCAGTACCCAACGTATTGAGCACCCCAACAAAGACCTCACCGGAACCTACCCAGAAGCTGGTTACGCCGACACCAAAACCGACGTCTCAACCCCCTACACCGGAAACCTCTCCGTTAGGTTCGAGCTTCAAAGCCAAAAAAGGAGGCAAGGGTAAAGTCCTTGCCTTACTACTTATTCCGGTTCTCCTAGTCGGAGGATTTTTCGCTGCCTGGGCTATCGACCAGAACAGCCGAGGTGAGCGGGTTGCCCGCAACACCGAGCTAAACGGCGTCGATATCAGCGGACTATCAGGCGACGAACTATCTGCTGCGATCACCAAAGCAACAGACGATGTTCTTGACGTCGATCTAACCGTGAACGCCAATGGAGATTCTGTAGTCACCACACCGCGAGCTCTTGGAGCAGAACCCGATATCGAAGCTACGACAGCCGACGCCCTTGAATCTCGACGATCTGGGTTTATCTTGGCTCGTCCGTTCAGTTGGGCTTCCAGTTTCTTACGCACCGATCAAGTCTCTGCAACCTATCTTGTAGACCAAAAGGCCGCCGACGAAGCAAGCCGAACGATCTTTGAACCAATTATCGAACCGGTCATCGAAACCAGTATCGAAGCTGACGGGTCCGGTTTCCGGGTCGTTCCAGGCGAAATAGGGGAACGAATAGAAGCATCTGAAATCGAGAACGAGCTGCCGGACGCACTGGGAGAATCTGACCAACCGGTACTGGAACTCACCCCGGTTGAAGGTGTCCCACAGATTTCAGAGGCTGATGCGAACACCGCAGCCGACGAGGCTTCTGATGCGTTAGATGAGCCGCTAGAAATCCAGCTGCTTGACAATACTGCAACCGCAGAGCCAGACGAGCTCCGCAAGATGGTTACGCTCGACAATTCCGGGTCAGATTTGACCTGGCAGATCGACAATGACCTAGCGGTCGAAGCGCTCAAGAAAAAATTCACGAACGTCGGCACCGACAGCGACGAAGCCACATTTACGATCGTAAATGACACGCCAGTAGTAGTTCCGGTTTCTAGCGCGGTCGAATGCTGCGGCGAGGACACTGGGCAACGAATCAAAGAAGCTGCGCTAAACCGGCCTGCCGAAGGTGAACTGGTAATCGTCGAACCCGAATTTGTAGACGAAGATCCAACAGCGGAAAAACTCAACTCCTATGGAATCATCGAAGAAGTAAGTTCGTTCACAACCCCTCACGCTCCGGGCGGGCCTCGAGTAACCAATATTCAACGGTTTGCTGATCTCATGAGAGGAACCGTCATTGAGGTCGACGAAGAACTCTCATTAAACGAATCGGTCGGAAAACGAACCATCGAGAAAGGTTTCGTCGCCGATGGGGCCATCAACCAAGGTGTTATCGAGCAGCAGGTAGGCGGCGGAATAAGCCAGTTCGCCACAACATTCTTTAACGCCTCGTTTTTTGCCGGAATCGAAATCCAGGAGCACCAGTTCCACACACTTGCTATCGCTTCTCGTTACCCGCTAGGTCGAGAATCCACCATCGACTACCCTTCGGTTGATGTTCGAGTTAAGAACACGTCAGAACATCCAATCCTGATCTGGACGTCGTACACCAGTGATTCGATCACCGTCACCTTTTACTCGCAGAAACATCTCACAGTTCGCGACGTCAACGGAAACGAACTAGCGTTTGATGTTTATGAACGAGGCAGAGATTCAACCTTCCCGCCTGAAATAACCTCAGACCGTGAATGCCGGGTGTACACCACCCGTCGGTTCACCGAGTTCCCTGACGGGGAAATTGTAGAAGACTCATTCAGCGGCTTTTACCGACCTGGCGAAGGCCGGGACTGCAACGGTGACCTAACACCAAAGGCTCAAGCTGAACTCGACGCCAAAAACGCAGCCAACAACGACGGGTAAGCCCAAAACCCGAGCGAGGCGCAGTCGATTCCTCTCAATACAATTGCTGATTGATGCGTGAACTAATTCAGAAATTCGACTTGGCTGCCGACGACGCCTTTAAACAACTGCGAACCAAACCGTTAGCGGACAAGGTGGCCTACCTAGCGAGCGAAGCAGCCGACTATTCGATGCTGTGGCATGCGATCGGTATCACGTCGGCGTTAGTGGCACCACGCCTGTTTCCAAAGTCAGTTCGTTTGGCTATCACCCTCGGGGTTGAATCAGCTCTGGTAAACGGGGTCATGAAACAACTGGCCAATCGTGAACGCCCCGAGCTATTACAGGATCGGCTTCACGAGGTTAGAAGACCTAAAACGAGCAGCTTTCCGAGTGGGCATGCCAGCTCGGCAGCCGTCATGGCCGTACTAATGTCTGATGCGGTGCCAAAGCTAAAACCCGTCTGGATGCTTCTTGCCGGTGTCGTCGGAGTCAGCAGAATTCACAACCGAATGCACTACGGCACCGACGTAGCCGCCGGTGCCGTAATAGGATCTATGATCGGGTTGTTATCTAAGCGGATCTGGAAAATCTAAACCCCAGCCCGTCTGTGGGAGGCGAGACCGATGTTGCTAGCTGTCTTTGCTGCTTAACAACATGCGTACATCGAGGAGCAAATCGGCTACCTCTGAAGCCGACACGAGTTGACGTTCTGAGAGGCCACCTAGACCCTCATCGATGAGGGCTAGAGCCTCGTCTAAAGGTTCGATAGTTGTTACTTCGATATCGGTTACTTCCGTCATGTCTTTCCTCCTACAAGAAACGTGCCTTGTTCTCTATGAAACCCGAACAAGGCCCAGGACATTCCCACTTCGATCGCCCAATACGCAACGAACAAATCGGTTTACCAAGTTGTACACCATAATCGACGGGCCCGTAAACCCCATATCTACCTACAACCACAAGGATCTAGCTTCACTAGCGGGAAGCTGAGGCAAAACAAAAATCCCGCAGCTTTGAACTGCGGGACCTTTGAGTGTGTAATCTTTACCAGTTATTCCGCTATTCTTCCTCGGAATTGTCGCTCGAGTCGATTTTGTCGATGACGTCTTTGGCTTTATCTAGCTTGTCGCTGTACTTGCCCCCGGTAGCATCGTCGACTTTGTCAACACCTGCTTCCAAAACACTTTCAGCCTTGCCTGCGACGCCTCCAAGAGCATCACCTGCCTTGTCAGCTGCGTCTCCAAGAGCATCTTTAGCCTTCGCAGCGCTGTCACCACTAACAGCATTCTTAATTTTGTCTACAAATCCCATCGGGATCCCTCCTTTGTTTACAACACACACCTACACCATTGACCTCCACCCAGGTATTTCAACTATTTTTCGGTAAATGGGTGGTATCGGGGCGACTTCGTGTAAATCTTATCCTATGAACCGGGAACCAGGGCAGCTCCATATTGGCGAAGCAATTAACTCGAACGGTGACAGGTCGGGCGACCCCATTTCGATAGAGTCCAGCGATCTAACCACTCACGGGGTAATCGTAGGTATGACGGGGTCGGGTAAAACAGGTCTCGGTGTCGTAATGTTAGAAGAAGCGTTGTTGTCGGGAGTGCCCGTTCTCGCAATCGACCCCAAAGGTGATCTAGCAAACCTCTGTCTCACATTCCCCAACTTAGCCACGTCCGATTTTGAACCGTGGGTCGATCAGACAAAGGCCGCATCGGATGGCAAGACTGTCACCGAGGTCGCCACATCGACTGCCGAGTTATGGAAAAACGGGTTAGCTTCCTGGGATCTTGACGGGGCGTCAATCGAACGACTTCAGTCGGCGGCATCACCCATCGTCTATACCCCCGGCTCTGACGCTGGGGTTCCCCTGGACATTCTCGGCCGCCTAAGTAAACCAGCGTCTGATGATCCAGCGGTTCTCCAAGACGAAGTCGAATCGACCGTCAGCGGACTACTCGGCCTCATTGGGGTAGAAAGCGATCCGCTGTCTGGGCGGGAACACATCCTGTTGTCCAACCTCATCACCAACGCGTGGAACAACGGAACCGAGATGGATTTGGCCACTCTTCTCCAGCAGCTTCTCGACCCGCCCATTCGTAAGCTAGGCGTGTTAGAACTCGACGCATTTTTTCCGGCCAAAGACCGCCAGGCGTTAGTGATGAAGCTAAATGGACTGTTGGCGTCACCGAGTTTTGCTGCCTGGACTCAGGGCGCCCCACTCGACATCGAAAAAATGCTGTGGGACGAAAACGGGAACGGGCGCGCTGCTATCGTTTCACTCAACCATCTTGAAGAAAGTGAACGCCACTTTGCGGTCACCGTCATCTTGTCAAAGCTGATTAGCTGGATGCGGACTCAACAGGGAACCGGCGGGCTTCGAGCCATGGTGTATCTCGATGAGGTTATGGGATTCGCACCACCAAACGGAAACCCTCCCCCGAAAAAGCCGATACTGACGATCCTAAAGCAAGCTCGAGCGTTTGGGGTCGGCATGATTCTGTCGACTCAGAACCCGGTCGACTTAGACTACAAAGCGATCAGTAACGCTGGCACATGGCTTATCGGGCGACTCCAAACAGAGCAAGATAAGAATCGTCTGGTCGATGGGCTTCGCTCCGCTGACGGTGAGGTAGACATCGCCGAGTTGTCCGACACAATAAGTAGTCTCGGTAAACGCCAGTTCGTCTTGCGGACCACACGGTCCTCTTCATTACCGTTGTTCACCACTCGGTGGGCGATGAGCTATCTAGCTGGACCGTTAACGAGAACCCAGTTATCAACGTTGATGGCTGACAAGAAGTCAACGGTGACCTCGACAGCCACGATGCCTGCTCAGTCCGATGAAACCGCCGACTCTGCTCCCCCGATCGGCGACGACGAATCCCCGACGGCCCCTAAATGGCCTACATCGATCGATGTTCGATTCGCTGCGACGTCTTCACCATGGCTTGATGCCGTTGGCGCTGACGCGAACGGAAAGCGGTTGATGCCGGCATTGGCGGCTCGAGTTTCGCTACTGTTCGACGAGACTAAAGCTGATCTTCGACACCAACAAGAATGGGAAGCCATCATTCCCCTAGTCGACTCGATCATTGATGTGGACAATGCTATTGCTGTCGATTTCGACGACCGCGACCTGGTGACAGAAGCACCGGACGCCAGTGTTTATGCGCTCGGGCACAACGATGTGACCGCAGCTGAGCTAAAGAAAGCTCAGACCGCAATCAAAAACGAGTTGTACACCACACAAACTATTACGCTGCTGAAGAACTCGACGTTGAAGCTCTGGTCACGACCCGGTGAATCAGCGGACGACTTCAACCTTCGATGCGACGCTGCTGCTCAAGACAAAGCAGACGCCGAAACCGCCAAAATACGTACCCGTTTAGAGAAGAAGATGGGAACGGTGCAAACAGCTTTGGCCAAAGCTGAAGACCGGGTTCATGAACTTCAGATTCAGGCCGAAGGTCGACGAGAAAATCAGATGGTAAACGTAGCCACCAGCGTCCTCGGTGGGTTGCTCGGAGGCAGGAGCCGAACCCGTGGTATGGCAAGCGCGGCGCGGCGAGTCTCGTCAGGACGACGACAAGCTGCAGCGTCTCAAGCCCGGACCGAGACAGCCCAGAATCGTGTACTCGAAAAAACTGAACAGTTAGAAGATCTCGAACTGGAGCTGCAAGAAGCAATCATCGAGATCGATGACAAATGGAATGACGCTGCTTCAGACATCGAGCCACAAGACATTGCGCTGGAAAAGTCAGACATCACGATTACCGACTTCGTTGCGGTGTGGTTGCCGACTTCTCGTTAAGTTTTTGATGGCCCGTGGGTTCCGCGGCGTCGAGATCCCACAACGAGACCTGCACCAACCGCTATCGCTGCCGCGCCAGCACCGACGATTAGCGTAAGCTCACCGCCGGTAAACGCTAAACCTGCGATGGTGTCGGTTGCCTCGACTGCGGTTGTGGCCGACGATCGGACCGGTTCAGGGTCGGCCAGAAAAGCGGCGTCTACGGTCGCTACATTCTGGTACGAACCGGTCTCTTCTGCCCTGGTAGTGACTACCAACGTTACGGACTCGTCGACGTTCAGGGTTTGAACCTCGCAGCTAACAGAGCTGCTGGATGTATCACAGACTGGACTCGCTGAACCGCTAGACGACGCCGAGTGGGAAATATAGGTCAAACCTGCTGGCAGGTTGTCTGCGACCGTGAATGGCACTGTCATAGGATCGGGGCCTTCGTTTCGGACCGTTATGGTCCAATCAAACTCGTCGCCTGCTGTGACTTGCCCAGTTGGCCCTACCTTGTCTACGACAAGTCTCGCATCTACTGGGTCGACGGTGTCAGCGACTACCGAGACTGCGGCTTCAACCATTTCCGGGCTGCTAACCGTTGCCGTGTTAATAATTTCGTCTGTCTGTTCAGAAGGGTCAACCAGTGTCGTGATCGTGATAGTGATTACGTCGCCGACTTCGACCACATCAAACAGGCAAGAAACGGCGGAACCGGCGAAGACACAATCGTCTCCCGTGGCCGCTATCCCGTTTCCGGCGATGGAGTGGGAAACGTAGCTCAGGTCGGCGGGTAATATGTCGTTGACCGTTACGTCCGTCGCGGTCGCTGGCCCAATGTTTTCGATAGTGATAGTCCAGTCAACTTCGGTACCCGGAGTGAGCTCTTCGCCAATCAACAGCTTCTCGACTTGGACCTCGGCTACCGCTGACACGTCGGATGTTTCCTCAACCGAGTTGTTGGTGTCGTCGGGGTCGAGGGTTTCGCTGGCAACCGTCGCAGTGTTGACGATTGGCCCTTCAGCGGAAGCATCGACGTCGACCACAATTGTCAGTGTGTACGTTTCGCCTGCAGCTAGAACGCCTAGTGAACAGGTCACTGAAGTCGATCCGATGCAGGAACTGTCGGATCCGACCGTCTGGAATATCAGGCCTGCTGGTAACGCATCGGTGACGATAACGTTTTGCGCATCTGATGGACCGTCGTTGTGAACCTCGATGTTGTAGACGGCCTGTTGCCCTGCGCCGAGTGTTTCACCGTCGAGTGTCTTCGTGATCGATAGGTCGGCTGCGGTGTCGGTGTCATCTGAGTCGCTGGCCGTGTTGTTGGCGGCGTCGGGATCGTAGGTGTCAGATTCAACCCCTGCGTTGTTTGTCAGGACAAACCCGTCGGCGACCCAAGGTTCGACCATTACGGTCAGCTCGATTGTGACTCCAGCCCCGTTAGCGACGGTGCCCACATCGCAGCTGATAGCTGAACCGGTCACATCACATCCGAACGTGTCTGAAACGTAGGTTAGACCGGACGGAAGAGCGTCGGTAATCACAACATTTTGAGCGTCGGACGGACCAGCATTTAGAAGTGTGAGTGTGTACGTCGCTTCTTCACCAGCGACGAGGTCGTCATTGAGAGTCTTTGCTAGTGAAAGGTCTGCTTCTGTTTGTACTTCGACCTCTTCTGTTTCTGTGCTTTCTGGCGAGTCATCTCCGGTGGCGGTCGCGCTGTTTACCATGCTTGGGGTCTCGGCAACATCTGCATCTACCAGAACGGTCACTGCGTATTCGGCTACGTCACCAACATCGAGTGACCCGGCCGAACAAGTTACTGTTCCAGCCAGGTGACCACATCCAGCATCGGCAGATACAAAGGTTGTGCCGGTTGGAAGCACGTCGCTGATCTCAACGTTGTCTGAAATAGCCGGACCGTTATTTACCACCGTCAATGTGTAAACCAGTTGGGTGCCGGCAATAACTGGTTGAGGTGTTGCCGTCTTTGTTACTTCGAGGTCGGCGGTGCGCTCAATGGTCGAGTCTTGTGTGTCGTTGTTGTTGTCTTCGTTAGGGTCGTTGGTGTCTGATTCTGCGGAGGCCTCGTTTGTTATCGTCGAGCCTTCGACCAGTGTTGAGTCGGCTAAGACGGTGATCGTGATGACAAGTTCGTCTCCGTCTGCGACCGTCGGATACGAACAGGTGATAGTTCCGCTGGTTTCTGAACAGGCTGCGTCGTCGACCGATACAAACGTTGTGCCTGCAGGCAGTGTGTCGATGATGTCTACGTTTTGGGCGTCGGACGGACCGTCGTTGGTTAGCGTGATGGTGTAGTCGAACTCTTCGCCTGCGCCTACTGCTTCGGACGGACCAGATTTGACTAGCCCAATATCGGCTGATGTTTCAACTGGGGTGTCATCGCTGTTGCCGTTATTGTCGGTGTCTGGGTCTGGTGTGTCTGAGTCGACTACGACAGAGTTGGTGAGAGTCGCTGAATCCGGATAGCCCGACGCTAACTCGAACGTCAATACCACTGCGGCTTCTTCACCGGCAGGCACGACGGGAATCGTGCACACCACGTTGACCCCAGCCAGACTACAGTTCGAGCTTGACAGAGCTGACACGAAAGTGGTGTTGGCCGGCACGGGGTCGGTGATTACGACGTTGAGGGCATCCGACGAGCCGCCGTTGTTGGCGACCACGTTGTAGGTAATGTTTTCGCCTGCGGTGATAGTTGCCGTGGTCGACGTTTTTTGGATCGACATGTCGGCTTGTGGGCTGAGCTCGCCTTCAGCCTCAGCGGTGTTAGAGCTACTATCAGGGTCGGGGGTGGACGATGTGACGCTGGCAGTGTTGCCGAGTGTCCCGACCAACGACGAGTCGATGTCAGTTACCAGCGTGAAGGTTTTGGACTCGCCGCTGATAAGGTCCGATTCGACGCATGTTACGTCTTGGGCAACTGCCGAGCAGGCCGGGTCAGAACCTACGGCCGCAAACGTCAACCCGGTTGCCAATGTGTCGGTGACTTCTACGTTGTTGGCGATCGATGGACCGTTGTTGGTTACTACGATCTCCCAGGTCGCAGACTCTCCTGGAACGATCAGGTCGGTTACCAACGACTTAGCTATAACGAGGTCTGCTTCGAACGTGACGGTGGTGGTGTCATCGTCGATGTTGTTTGATTCGTCTGGGTCGACCGAGTCGGAATCGACTTCAACGACGTTGCGGGGGGCGGTTCCCGCAGCATCGGTGATGAACACAACAATGTCGAATGTGACCGAACCCGAATTCGCGATATCACCCAAGTCGCATTCGACGGTTGCGGCTACCGGTGAGCATCCGGGCAGGGTTGATGAGACGTAGTTGACACCAGCAGGTAGATAATCGACGACTTCGACATTGTCGGCGTCAGACGGGCCATCGTTGGTGACGGTTATGGTGTAGGTCTGGTTTGTTCCAGCTATGGCAGCTTCGTCCGAGGTTTTCTCGATTCGGAGGTCGCTTCGTCGCTGCACGGTGGTTTCTTCTTCGTCGCTGACGGGGTCAGACGAGTCGCTATCGGCGGTGGCGGTATTGCCGATGACCTGTGCATCGTCGATGTTGGAGGAAACATCTGCGGTGATCACGATAGTTTCTGACGCTCCGTCAACAATTGTTGGGAAAAGGCAGTTCACGCTGCCGCTGTTGTATGAACAGTCGGATGTGTTATCGACAGAGACGAAGTTAAAGCCTGTTGGTATCGGGTCAGCGATGGTGACATTGTTGGCGTCAGAGGGTCCTCGATTGTCGACGGTGATTTCCCATTGGATTTGTTGCCCGGCGATAACCGGATCGGTGAGGTCACGTTTTGTGATGTCGATATCGGAATCTCGTGCGACGGTTGCAGTATCGGAGCTGTTGTCATTGTCGGTGTTTGGATCGTCGGTGTCTGATGAAACACCTGCCGCGTTTTCTAAGTCCGCGGCGGCTGCCACCGACGAGTCAACGTCGACGGCGATTACGAAGTCGGTGTCTGTGTTTGCCGCTAGTACTGGGATCGTGCAGGTCACGACTTGACCTATGGCGGAGCAGCGAGAGTCAGAGGCGGCCGCGTTGAAGGCGGTGCCTGTCGGTAGTGTGTCGGTGACGATGGTGTTGACGGCATCTGATGGACCGTTGTTGGTGACTGCGAGTGTCCAGGTGTATGGGAGGCCAGCGGTCGCTGCGCCGTCACCGTCTTTGACGATTCCGAGGTCGGCTGAGTTGGTGACCGTTGTGGTTACCTCGTCGCTGTTGTTATCTGGGTCGGAGTCTGCTTCGTTGGATACAACCGAAGCTGCGTTTGTGATCGTGCCGCCGTCGGGGTGGTCTGCGGGAATGTCGATCACGATATTGACCGACGCTGTTCCCCCAGCCGTGATCGAGGCGATGGTGCAAGTCACGGTGACGCTAACTGCGCTGCAGCTGACGTCAGACAAGCTGGTGTTGAGGGTAGTTCCAGCTGGGAGAGTATCGGTTATGGTCACGTTGGTGGCGCTCGACGGGCCTGCGTTTGTGACTTCGATTTCGTACGGGTGGGTTTCGCCCGCGCCTGCGATTGGTTTGGTCGTCGTTTTTGCTAGTTCGAGATCGACAAGTTTGTCTACTCCCGTTTGTTCTTCAGCGGAGTTGTTGTCTTCGTTCGGGTCGTCGGTGCTCGACGTTACGCTCGCGGTGTTTGACACGGTGGCGGAGTCGGCTGTGTTTTCGTCGACCGTCGTGTTGACGGTGACGGTGGCAGTGGCACCGTCAGCGAGTGAGGCTGTGTCACATTCGACGAGTTGACCGGTGACGGTGCAGGTCATGTCGGCAGAGCTGACAGAATCGATTAGTAGTGAAGTCGGGACGTTGTCGATCAGCTCAACGTTTTGGGCGTCTGATGGACCGTTGTTGGTGACGGTGATGGTGTAGGTTAAAGGTTCGCCTGCGATAACGTCTTCGACGTCGGCGGTTTTTTCGACGCTGAGATCGGCTTGGGTGTCAACGTCTACATCTGCCGAGTCGTTGTTGTTCGCATCGTTGGTGTCGGGGTCAGCGGTAACCGCATACGCAGTGTTTGTTAGCGTCGTGCCGTTGGCGACAGATTCGTCTATTTCGGCGGTGACCGTTATGGTCATCACGTCGGTTGGTGCCATGGATGCGGCTGAGCAGCCGAATCCGGTCATGTTGTTTCCGCAGATACCAAAATCGGTTGTGACCGCGGTGGCTGTGATTCCTGCCGGGAATACGTCTGATACCGAAACGTCTGAGGCGTCCGAAGGTCCCGCGTTAGTGACGACGATCGTGTAGGTGAACGATGTTCCAGCGACCACGGTTTCCGCTGAAGCTGTCTTGTCGATCGCTATGTCGACTTCTCGTGAGCTTTCAGTTTCGGTTTCGGAGGTGTTGTCGCTGCCATCCGGATCGTGAGTGTCGGAATCGACTGTGGCCGAGTTGACGATCGTGGTTAAATGTGGAACCGAGGTGTCGACGGCGGTGACGATGCTCAATATGACGGTGTCGCCCGGTTCCATTGTGGCTAGTGAACAAGTGACGGTTTGACCGGTGGCTGAACATTGCGGGCTTGAACCGGTCGACACGAACGTCAACCCGGCGGGCAAACTGTCTACGACTTCGGTTGCGACTGCATCCGATGGGCCGTCGTTCCGCACAACGATGGAGTAGGTGAGGGTTTCGCCTGCTACCACGTCCGTTGGTGCGGATTTGACGATGGACAAGTCAGCTTCGGGGGCCGTTGTGGTGGTATCGGTGTTTGAGTTGTTTGATTCGTCTGGGTCGACGGTGTCGGAGCCGACGGTGGCGGTGTTTACTACGTCTCCGGTGTAGTCGGCGTCGATGTCGACGACGAGTGTGAATTCCCATTGCCCTGAGGCGGCGAGGGTATCGGCGGTACACATGACGGTTCCCGTTGAGGCGACACAATCTGGGTCTGAGCCAGCGGCGTTGAAGGTTAGTCCGGTTGGCAAGATGTCGGTGACCAAAATATTGGCGGCGTCCGAAGGACCGTTATTTTCGACTGTGATGGTGTACGAGCCAGTTGTGCCGGGCACAAAGGTGGTTGTGTCACTGACTTTAGTGATTGACAGGTCTGCTTCGCCAGCTACGTCAATGTCTGATGTCGGAAAGTTGTTTGTTAACTCGGGGTCGGTTTCGTTACCGGCGGCAGTAGCCGAGTTTGTGTAGGTGCCGTCTATGGTGGCTGAATCTACGTCAGCGACAATCGTGAAGGTGACGGAGTCTCCGACCGCTATGTCGGTACCCACTGTGCAGGTGACACCAGTGGCACAGGTACTGTCGGACAGTGAGCTGTTGAAGGTGAACCCCGCGGGTAACGTATCGGTGATTGATACGCCACTTGCCACCGATGGACCGTTGTTGGTGACAGTAACTTCGAACGTGGCGGTTGATCCGGCGAGAACCGATGGGGTGATCGTAGTTTTTCCGACTTCGAGGTCTGCTTGCCGTTCGACGGTTGAATCATCTTGCGCGTTGTTGTTGGCGTCGTCGGGGTCGTTGGTGTCGCTGTCGGTTTTTGCGGCGTTGGTGAGTGTGGTTCCCTCCGCTAGTGAGTCGTCTACGGCTACGACGATGTCAATTGACATCGTGGCTTGGGAGGCGAGGCTCGACTGCTGGCAGGTCAGAATCGGGGCGGTGAATGTGCAGGTTCCTGAGCCTTGGGTGACGGTATGGTTTGTGTAGGTGACGCCGGGCGGCAGTGCGTCTACGACAATGACGTTTTGAGCGTCGGATGGACCGTCGTTGAAGACAGAAATGGTGTAGGTCGCTGACTGTCCTGCGATTACGGTGGCCGGTGCGGTTTTTGTTATTGCGAGGTCGGCTGAGGTTTGTACCGTCGTCTCTTCGGAATCGTCGACCAGTGTGGAGAAGTCTCCGACGACGGTCGCCTGGTTCTTAAGTATGTGACCGTCGGAAAGGTTGGTGTCGGTGTCGACTACAACATCAACGGTGTAGGTCGCGTTGGGCAGCATCGTGCCGATAGCACAAGTTACGGTGCCTGCGGTGTGGCTGCAGTTTGTCGGGTCGGTGGTAGACACAAATGTTGTACCGGCTGGTAATGCGTCGCTGAGCGTCACACCGGTGTCAGTCGATGGACCTAGGTTGGTGACTTTGATCCGGTAGGTGGTTGATTCGCCCGCTATGACGGGGTCGGTGAGATCGTCTTTTTCGATGATGAGGTTACTGGTTCGATCAACGTCGGTTGTTACTTCCGAGTTGTTGTCGTCAGGGTCGGGGTCGGTTTCATTGGCCGAGACACTGGCGGAGTTGAGCAGTTGGGTCGTGTCGGGTAGTGACGAGTCGACGTCGACAACAAATGAGACCGACCCTGATCCGCCGTTGGGGACGTTTCCGATGGCGCAGGTCACCGTCGAACCGGAGGCCGTGCAATCCGACGAAGAGTCAAAGGTGACACCGGCGGGCAGCGTGTCTGTTATCGAAACTGTTGACGCGTCCGACGGACCGTCGTTACGGTAGTCGATCGTGTAGGTTATTTGGCCGCCAGCGTCAACGGTTGTTGTGTTGTCGTCCTTCACGATTGACAGGTCGGCTTGGCGGGTTACGGTGTCGACTACTTGACTGGTGTCGTTACCCGAAACCGGGTCGTCGGTGTCGGATGCGATGGTTGCGGTATTGGTTAGAGATGCTCCGTCAACCAGCGAGTCGTCCACATCAAAGACTAATGTGAACGTTGTCGAGTCGCCATCGGCTAGTGCCAGCGTCGAGCAAGTGACGACACCGGCGGCCAGGACACAGTCGGTCGATGACAGCGACGGCACATAGGTCAGTCCGGCTGGTACCGGGTCGGTGATGGCCACGTTTTGGGCGTCGGATGGGCCGTTGTTCGTCGCCGTCAGCGTGTAGGTGATCGATTCCCCGGCTATAACTGGAGAGGTTTCGGTTTGTTTGAGAACTTCTAGGTCGGCTTCGGTGACAACCTCGGTGTCGACCTCAGCGTAGTTGTCGTTTTCGTCTACGTCCGGGTCGTCGCTTCCGGTTTTAGCCCGGTTCTTAAACACGGTTCCGTCGGTGGCACCAGATGGAACCTCAACGACGATGGTGAGCGTTTCTGAGCCACCGGCGGCGATTTCGGACCAGTCACAGTTTACTGTTCCCGTGCATGTGCCGGTTCCGCTTGGTGTGACGCTGACAAGGTTTACCCCCGACGGCAATGCGTCGGCGACCACCACGTTTTGGGCGTCGGATGGCCCGTTGTTTTCTACCGTGACGACGTAGGTGAATTGGTCACCGGCGGCGACTGTGGCGGGTGCGGTTTTTTCGAGTGTTAAATCTACTTCTCGTTCGATTTCGGTGCATTCTTTGTCGACGTTATCGTTGAGTTCATGTTCGTGGGTGTCGGAGGTGATCGATGCCCGGTTACAGACGTTGGTGGCTGCTAAGTCACCGTCAACATCGACGACGATCAGTAACGACTCGGAGTCCCCGTCTGCCATTGAGGGAGTCGAACAGGTTACGACTAGCCCTGATGCGCTACATGTCGGATCTGAAGCACTGGCGTTGAAGACGGTTCCGGCCGGCAAATTGTCGGTGATTACGACGTTGTTGGCAGTTGACGGTCCACCGTTTTTGTAGTCGATTCGATACGTTATTTGTTCGCCTGCGTTTACGGGGTCGGTGATGTCGACCTTGTCGATTACGAGGTCGACGAGCGGCTCAACTGGCTGAACGGTTTCGTTACTTGTAGCGTTATAGGGCTCGTTGATGAACTTTGCGATGTAGTCGATTTCGGCTTCGTTTTTGATGTCGCTATTTTCGGTTCCAGCGTCGACGGTCACCTGGAATCGGACTTCGTATCCATGGCCGCCTTGTGACAGTGGCGCAACCTCTCCCCCGCTCGATGCCGTGGCCCCTACTCCAAGATTGAAGTTGACTGCCGTCCCGTCGAACCAGGCGGTGTCGTCACCGGTCCCGTCGGTTCGTGGCCCGGTTGGAGAGTCGTCTTGAATTACTTGCAGACTGCCTGGTTTGTAGGTTGTCCCGGCCGGTATTGCGTCGGATAACGCTACGTCGACCGCGGGGTCGTCCCCCGTGTTGTTGAAAAAGATGGAGTATTCGATCGTGTCGCCCGGATGCAGGTCTTCTCCATTGAGATCGGTTGCCGTCTTCTCAAGGTTTGTTGTCAGGTTTGGGACGTAGATTTCTATGGCGGTGGTGACCACCATCGGCCAATACCAGTCGCCGGTAGTTCCTACCGTGACGTTGGCTGATGTCGACCCGGGGGGAACCAGACCTGATGTAGAAACGATGTCGGCGTCATAGCCCAGAGTGTTAGATGGGTAGAGGGGATTCGATCCCGATTGGTAGACGGCGCTGTCGCTGAGGGTGGAGTTGAAGAAGTTGTTGCTCGGGTTGTTGCCGTCGGTCAGCCGCACGCCGTTAAATTCGGCATAGTCGCCCGTGCCCCGACGGTCTCCTTCGCTGGCCACAATTCCGATCTCGGCGTTGACGGGACCGATTGGGGGTGCCGTGAACCCGGTGACAGGTATGGTCGCCGACGGGATCGGACCGATCGTTTGAAAGCCTTGATTTACGGTGAGGTTCTTCCACGGTTCGGCTGGATCGTATTCAACGATGACGAGTGTCCATCCCCCATGGGTTGAGGAATAGCCGGGAGATACTTTGATGTCACCAACGGTGTAGGTTCCCGAGCCGCCAGCGGCGACGTCGGCGGTGACGTCGACGTAGGCGCCGTAGAAGTCGTCGGATCCGTAGTAGGTGAATACTTGGCTGGCAGTCACATTGTTGTAGCCACCGGAGGTTGGAGTTGAGAACTTTATGTCGTCTTTATCGGCATGGGGGCCGCGGTAATATCCGGCCCAGTACAGTCCAGCCCACAACACCGAGCCGCCTGCGGGCAACGTGTAGTTGGCGCTGCTCGATGTCGATGTTGTTGGGTCACCGTCGATATCGACTTGGATCATGTTGGCCGATACGTTGTTGTTGTTCCAGTCGGCGCCAGATTGGGCAGCAGCACAGTTCACGTATGCGTTCGAACAGGTAGCGACCGTGTTCGATACAAATTCGATGTCACCAGTCGAATTGGTAGAAAAGATTGGGGAGAACGGCGTGTCTGCTGATGCCGGGTTGGCGCCTGCCAAAAAGATCGTCGTCGCCGCAATCAGTAAGATCGCTGCTAAAGGTCGCCACATTCCACGCATGGTTTAGTTATCGGTGGTTAAGGTTTTCTACCTAACCTCGTCAGCCGTCTTACCGGCGGCCAGACTATACATTTGATCCGAATGGCCTATCAGGGCTAGGCCATTCGGACTACCCGGTGACGGCGACCCCGGCACCTTATGGTGGGTGCCGCGAGAACTAGTAGATAGCGAACGTCTAAACTGTTTTCTTCTATGGATATCTTGTTGGTCGATGGTGGAACGTTATTTGGGGTCACGATGGGTGCGACGTGGTTTTATACAGCGATTAATGGGTGCCTCGCTCTCAAGAACGTCAAACCTGGCGTGTCTAGGCTCATGTTGGGCTTTTTCGGTTACCGCATGTTTGATCCAAAGTATTTCACCGAACGAGGGCAACGCTACCAGACCCAGTTTGGGGTTGGCCTGATTGCGTTTATTGTGGCACCAATTCTTATCGGGCTGCTCTCGATACTGCCGGTTTCTTAAACGACGGTTTAGCGGGAATAGTTCCAGCTCAGTAACCGGTCACCGTCGTAGTCCATCGAACCATGAAATTGGGCTGGGTTTTCGTCGAAGAGAAGGGGCACAAAGAGCCGGTCGCCTTCCCACATTGGAAGGTTGGCCTCGGCCCGGTGTTGTGCATCTTCGTGACAGGCTCGGAGAAGACGCTGTTTTTTGATCCACAAAAGATCACCTTCGAGATTGTGCTGTGGAACGACGGTCGTAGTCGATTTCGCGGTGAAGATAAACCCTAACCAGTTTTCTTGAGACGGCCCAAAGCCGGTCCAGACTATTGTGCCCCGTAGCGTAATTTCGGCGAGTTCGAGATCGGCTTCTTCTCGTAGTTCACGACGAGCCCCTGATACAACGTCTTCACCTTTTTCCAGCTTTCCACCGAGACCATTGAACTTTCCAAGATGGTCATCGTCGGATCGTGCGGTACGATGCACCATGAGCACAGCGTGTTCACTCGGATCGGCCGCGTTATCGTCAACGACGTACACCAACGTTCCCACTATCGGCGTAAATTTCATCCCTAGTTACCCCTTGTGGGTTTAGACATACTTGGTGAAGGTCTGTTGCTCTTGAACCAAATACGTAAGTTTGTATCGACCATCACACTACTGGTCGTCCTATCTGTAGTAGCTCTCGGCGTATATCTTTTCCTATCCTCAAAATCGGATAGTAGCCCTGCGCCGTCGGCTCCTCGTGTCACCCAAAACGCGGTCGTTGAGTTTGTGGTCGATGGCGACACGGTCGATTTAGCTATTGATGGAGTTTCCGAACGGGTTCGCCTCATCGGTATCGACACACCAGAAACCGTCAATAGACAAACCCCGGAGCAGTGCTACGGCGCAGAAGCGAGCGCCGCGTTACGTGAACTGCTACCCGTTGGCACAACGGTACGTGTCGAACGTGACAAAGATACGCGTGACCGGTTTGGGCGCCTCCTTCTGTACGTCTACCGGGCCGATGACGACGTTTTTATCAATCGTTGGATGGTTGAGAACGGTTACGCTACGGCAATCAGTTATCGACCCAACACAGCATTCGAAGAAGAGTTCGCCCGCATAGAGCGTCAGGCAACAGCGGACCAACTTGGTCTCTGGGGCGCCTGTGACGGCCCGGATCAGCCGCTAGACCCAGGAACTTCTTAGCCTTCTATTCTGCTGGGTCAGATCAGCTATTTAGGGGAAGCTAGTTCGGTCGGTCGCCCAGAGCAGCTAGGTTCATGTATATGACTTCTCTTCTTGAACGTCTTGGTCGGCCGCCGGATTCCAAGCTTGTGATTTTGGTCTGTGATGGTTTAGGGTCGTCTAATGCCGCTAACCAGGCGATAAATGAGTCGCTGCGAACCGGTATGGCAACAAGTGCGGCACTACAGGTTCCTTGCCCTTGGGCTCGAGGTGCCGCCGCATCGTACCAAGGTGAAGATGTTGGGGTGTCGCTCACGTTCAACGCCCCGTATGAGGTTTACCGTTGGGGTCCGATCACGCATGCTCCTTCGTTGTTTGATGGTAACGGTGGGTTTCCGACTACGTTGACGGATCTTTGGGAACACGCTGACCCAGACGAGATTAGACGCGAAGCCTGTTCACAAATCGCGCGGGCGATTCTTTGGGGATTTGACCCTTCGTTTTTACATGCCCATATGCACGCGTTAAGCGCTCGCCCCGAATTTTTTGATATCTATCTCGGCCTTGCCCTCGAGTTTGATTTACCGATTACGCTTCCCGATCCGGCTATTGAACTTGGGTTCCCGGCGCGGAAGCTGGCTAACGACGAAGGCGTCCTGTGCGCCGACCATGTGGTGAGCACTGCGAATGCCTCACGCCCACTGGCTGCTCTTACCAACGCCATCGCGACTGTCGATCCGGGGGTCACCGAGATCCACCTTTCACCTGCGTTTGACACCGAGGAAATTCGATCGTTAGATCCCAATTGGATGGGTCGGGTAGCTGACGCTCACGCACTTATAAATGATCTGACGTTTCGTGCTCAGGTTGAACGTTCAGGTGTGGAACTTATCGGATTTGCCGAGCTTCGTTCGGCATAGCCGGCTTGGTTGGCTAACCGTCCAGTAGACCCTCGAGGTGGTTTTGCACCTGTTTGTGGTCGAAAAGTTCGATCGCGTACATCAAGGCTCGGCTCGACCCGACGGGCTTGATGTCACCCTGCATGTATGCCTTTGACAGGTGTATCGAACCATCGACTAGGCCTGTGAGTTGTTTGGTCGTTAGCGGGATATTCACGGCAGCTTCGGTGTCAGCTGCAACTTCGATCACCCGACCACCGCTTAGGGAGAAAACACATGATTTCTTTCCGATGTTCATCGAGATCGTGGTCGTGTCATCTCCGAATACGGATTTTATGTCGGCACGGTTTGAGGCTTCGACGAGCTGGGCCATCCAGTCGGGTGAAGAAATATCGATCATTCGGTCACTCCTGCGAAAAGGTTGTCTTCTGGTAGTTCGGGTTCGACCGAGGACCAGGCCAAAATATAGTCGTCAAATGGGTAGGCGGCTTCGGCTTCGTCGTCAGGTAGCCCAAACCAGAACTTCTCTTCTGGGTCGACTTGTGTGGCGTGAGCCAGTAGCGCTTCTCGACGAACCCCGTAATATCCTGCGATGTTCACTTTGGTGGTGATTCGGTCATCTTGTGAGGGGCGGTCAAACCAGTCTGGACCAAACGGCGATTCTAGCCCGAGCCGTAGATAGGTTTCATGGTGAGCTGTCATTCGTTGTCGACTCCAAAGGGAGTAGTACAGCTTTTGGGTTTGCCATGGTTCACCTAGCTCTGGGTACCAGCTACCGTCGGCGGCCCGCTCAATTGCCGGACCGGAAATGTCGTGCACCATGAGATGGTCGGGGTGACGGTAGGTCTGAACATCGGCATAGGTGGTAACCACGTGCGGTTTGTGGCGGCGAAGCAACTGAACGAATCGTCCGACTGCCTCGTCGAAGTCGCATTGAGCGAAACAGTTCGTATTGCTATTTGCCTCTGAGTCGGCCATACCGGAATCTTCGTATCCGAGCCAATCGAGCTGGGAATAACCAATGGCTTTTACGGACTGTTCTAGTTCAGCGACGCGGACCGCTGGAAGGTTGTCTCGGATCTCTGGGCGGTCCATCACCGGATTCAAGATGTCGCCTTGTTCGCCTCCGGTAGCACAAACGAGGAAGGCTTCGTGGCCTTGTGAAACGTACTTGGCTACCGACGGAGCACCCTTGGAAGCTTCGTCGTCTGGATGAGCATGGATGTTGAGAAGGCGCGCCATATGTATTCCAACTTAGCGCTAAGATTTAGGTATCAAGTAAGTTGACGACTGAATCGATTCGGGCCATACAGGGGTAACAGATTCTGGTCGAAGAACTAGCCAAAGGAAGGTTGTTCAAACTATGGATGATCCAACACTGTGGGCCGGGATTTGGCTCGCTGTGGCGATAACGTTTGCCGGTGCTGAGATTATGATCGCCGGCTCTTTTTTTCTGCTGCCATTCGCGGCGGGAGCGGTCGCTGCTTCGGTGGCGAGCCTGTTCACGGCTCCGCTGGTCGCCAGCTGGGCTGTGTTCTTGGTTGTTTCGTTTATAGCATTTCTTGCGCTTCGACCCTTGTCGAAACGACTCGCGTTAAAAAACCCAGAAGTGGAAGGCGTCGGCGCAAACCGTCTGATCGGTTCAGCGGCCAGTGTTATTAACGCTATCCCCAGCGACCCGAGCAAGACGGGCCGAGTGAAGATCGGGAGCGAAGAATGGATCGCTAACGCCGACGGCATGGAGGTACCCGCAGGTACTGAAGTGACTGTGGTCGAAATCCGAGGCACTCAAGCAATCGTTCAACCTCGATAGCAGCCGTATTGGCTGTGAGCCGAAACCAAATGAAAGGAACATCACGTGGCTGAAGTAGTACTCATGTTCATCGTATTGATAGTTGGGTTCTTAATTTTCTATGCCTTTGCCGGTGTACGAATTGTTCGCCCTTATCAGCGCGGCGTGATAGAGCAGCTAGGAAAATATCAGAAGACGGTCGACTCTGGCTTGAACATCATTTTCCCGTTTGTGCAGAAGATGCGAACGGTGGACATGCGTGAACAGGTTATTGACGTTCCTCCGCAGGAAGTTATTACTGAGGACAACGTTGCTGTTTCGGTTGACGCTGTTATCTACTACGAGCCAACTGACCCACAGCGCCTGTTGTATAACATTTCGAATTTCATTTTGGCGGTCACAAAATTGGCTCAAACCAATCTTCGTAACGTGATCGGTGAGATGACGTTGGATGAGGCGTTCACGTCGCGTGAACGCGTCAACGCCGGGCTGCGAGACATTCTGGATGACGCAACCGACAAGTGGGGTGTCCGCGTTGTTCGGGTTGAGATTCAACGCATCGACCCTCCCCAAGACGTCATGCACGCTATGCACGAGCAAATGAAGGCGGAGCGTACCCGACGGGCCGTTGTCACCGAGGCTGAAGGCGCCAAAGAGGCTGCCGTCACCCGGGCCGAAGGCGAGAAGGCTTCGGCGGTCTTGACCGCTGAAGGTCTACGGGAACGAGACATTCTGGTCGCCCAGGGTGAAGCTCAGGCGATAACAACTCGGGCTGAAGCTGAGCGGTACCGCCAACAGGTGGTGGCTGAAGGTGAAGCGGATGCTATCCGCAACGTTTACACAGCTATCACCACCTCTGGCACCGATGATCGGGTCATCGCAATCAAATATCTTGAATCGTTGGCTGAAATCGCTAACGGGCAGGCGACCAAGATCTTCGTTCCGGCTGAGATGGGTGCCACGATGGGAACCATCGGCGGCATCGCCGAGTTGATCAAGGGTGGAGATTTCCCACCTGCATCACCGACTCCGCCCCGTAAACCTGCCCAAAAACCGATGACCCAGGCCTCTAAAGCAGCTCCAGCGGTAGATAAACCAAAACAAGCTCGAGCCCCGAAGGCGGTTGCTCCACCAACCCCTGAGGCGCCTCCGGCTCCACCTGCGTCTTCGGCTCGGTGGAGGTCGAATCCGAAAGGTTTACCACCAACTAACGGGTAAGCACATCGACAAAAAGTAGAACTGGCCAGACAGGTTATCTGTCTGGCCAGTTTCATTTTTCGCTCTAACGTGACTGTTGGCGATTCTGGTCTCGATTCGCCCTTTCATTTCGGCGGTCAGGACATGGCGACTTCTTCTTCGATGACGTCGATGACCGATCCGTCGCTAGATCGAAGGTCGATCACGGTCTCGTCTTGGTTGAGTAAGCCGTCGAGCGATAACGCTCCTGGCCCCGAGAGGACGAGCGAGAAAAGGCCTGCTATGTATACCAGATCGAGTTCTGCTCCGGCTTGGTTTCCGTTGAAGAGGAAGCCATCGTTCTTGACGTAGTACATGGCTCCGACCAACACCAACGAAAGTACGATCGCCGAGACTCGGGTTGCAAGACCAACTATCAGCATGAGTCCGAGAGCCACTTCGAGGACGCCAACGACGGGAGCGACGATTTCGCCGGCCGGGATGCCTAGCGGACCAGCAAACGCATCGCCGGTTGCCGAGATGCCACCTTCCTTATCGAATTTGGTGTACCCATGCACGATAAATCCGATGCCAAGCATTACTCGCACAAAAACGGGCCCGTATGACGCGTACCTTCCGAACGCTGAATTCAACGTCTTCATTTCTATTCCCCCTGTCTATAACAGCCGCCTCAATGGTGGCTGTTTCTATGGGAAAATTCTAACCCTACATGTGACCGACATCTCATACATATTCAAGATATTGACAGATGTTCAATATACTGACCGCATGGGTGGTCTCTTCAAGTACCAGAAGCCTATGTGGGTTTATACAAGCACATTCCAGCGCACCGAATCGGAGCTAGCTAGAAATCAATAAACGAGCGGTTCCAGCTCAAGCTCTTGTTCGTCATCGACAAGCACTAGACGCCACCCCAACGATTCAGCTAACGGAACTCGCCCCTCTTCCGGACCATACGCCAGCAACTCGTCACCTGCCATCACTTGCACAGTCTTGTGAGGCCGGTAAAGATACCGGCCAGCACGCTTGACCGCCAGAACGTTAAAACCGAGGTCGAGGCTAGCCAAGGTTCGCCCCACCGCAGGAGACGCATCATTGACAGGGAACTGAACCACAACATCATCAGTATCCCCCAGAGCTACGCCTAATACTGGATGCAGGTCACTTGACCGTTCGATCAGCCAAACCATCTGCTGCGCCTGGTCACCTAGATCTTCGGCGGCGGAACCTAGTTGCAGAAGCCCCCGCAACCGGTCTGGCTCAATGCCATCATGGGCCGCCCGAAGAACCCACATTTCGAGCCGTATCTTCATTTCATCTAGACGGTCTTCTAAATGACGGACTTCGGCCGCCAAATTTTTGTCCCGAAAAACTAGGGCAGAGTAGGCCAACCCGACCGCCACCTCCGACAAGTTCTTCATCTCAACCAAGGTGTCAACGGCCCGATCAAGGTCGGTTAACGGCTGGTCATCATCGGCGACCTCAGGTGACTGCCAAGGTGATGCCCCTGCCAGTTCCCGCAAATGACCGATCCCATCAGGCGACCCTCGCAGAAACAGGACATCGCCCGGTTGCAGGACATCATCACCACCGGGGTCGACCAGCCAGCTCCGGCTCCGCCTCACCGCCAAAACCCGCATTCCAGCGGTTGCCGGCAACTCGAAAGAAGCGAGGCTGCCATTGGCGAAACTCGAACCTTCCGCCACCTTTACCCGATGCGAGACTTCTTCGGCTGCAGTCAAATCAACCACCAGCTGACGCGGAATACTCAGGCGTCGAGTCACCGTCTTTGCGATATCAACCGCCGCGTTTCCGATCCCTTCGACCGCGCTGATCACTTGAAGCACCGCCGACATCGCCTCGGCTTCACGCGGGTTACGCACCGCAATAATACAAAGCGCCCGCATTTGATGAACCAGGTCGGAGATGTCTCCTTCGAGTTCTAGAACCTCGTCAGCCATGTCGGCGTCGTCAAAAAATACTGCAGCGTAGGCGACATCAACCATCAACTCACTGGTGTCTTTCGCGTCAGCTAGCATTTCTCGCAGGTTTCTAGACTCCACGGTCACTCCGTATCCTCATCGTTCGAATCATGTAACTCCCCATAGTAGCAACGCCCCCACCAGCGTAAAGGCCCCGACAACATCCAAACTTGCGCTAACCATCGGGATGCCATAGTTGTCGGGGTTAAGTCCAAATCTGACAACAACCAGCGTTGCGTAGTACGCAACTATCGAAACAAACGCAGTCGCGATCACGCCCCCGGTGACCGCAACGGCCACGACCGTGAACACTCCAGGCGAAGTGCGTCCGGCCGCTAAACCTATAGAACCAGATAACAGGCCGAGAAGCGAGAATATCGGTAGAGCTAATACATACGTCGTGCGAAGATCGGTCCGAGCTTCCCCCTGTGGAATAGCGCTCGGCTTTACCAGACCCAAATGGAGTTTGGTAGACAGACGACTCGAAAGAATACCCCCGAGCGCACCCGACGTGGCTAAATAGCCGGGGAGCAGAACTAAGAACACGGTGTACGCCAGGAGCCGGGCCTGAAATCGTTCCAGCACGACGCCAGCGAACAGACTCATCGTTCCAGCCATCAACAAGACCGGCAAGGATTCCAGCAGAACCCGCTTACCAATCTCTAACGCAGAGCGCGCTATCCACGCCACCCCAACCACGGCGACCAGAACAAACAACACCGCCAGGGCCTGGGTCAACCCGCCTCGGCGAATAAGCGTGGTCGCAAACACCAATGCAGGCAAGGTCACAAAATCCCCTGAGGCCGACACGAGCGGTGCGGTCACATTGTCGAGGTCCCAACCAAACCGGGTAGAGGCGACCGTTAAACCTAACGTAATCACCAGCACCACGAGCGACGCTATCGTGCCACCGAAAACCGATACGACTATAAAGTCGGCCAGACCAATGGGTGGTCGTCCCGGATCGCTAAAGACTGTGGCTGAAACTATCTGGGCGATGAAGGCCAACCCCACTGCAGCCGCCAGCGACAACGTCATCGCTGCGATTACGTTTTGGCCTAGAACCGAGTCGGGGCGCCGGGACCAGGTAAGTGTCCCGGTCTGCATCGACGTCGACAAACGACCGCCCAGGGGACCAAATACGTTTCCCCGCAAACCGATCGCGGCCGGAATCAGAAGTAACAAACCCGGAAATTCTTCGATCTTGCCTACAAAAAATGCGAATGTGAGACCGGTGATAAGGCTCGTTGTGGCCGAAAAAGACAACGCAGCGAGGCTCTGGTTGGCGTCACGAATCGCCGGACCTAGAAACCCTCCGAGGGGACGCCAAGGAAGCCGGCGAACCGACAGACGGACGCGACGTGTTGGGCGGACACTCCGCCTAGTCACGACCTACAACTCCTAAACAGAGACATCATTTCTAAACCAACAAGAACCTAACAGATACGGCTCAGTTTAATCCTCATGCCTGCGACTACGTGTCTCACTTCCTGGTGGCCTTGACGTCAAACCGTGGGCGATCCTATGACAGAGGTCCGTTCGGACCTAATATGCACCTAGCGGGCGCTAACCTCTAGGGCTGTGCGTATTCGGTCTTTTCTAGCGGTGATAGGTGCCTGTTTGGCGGTAGTTAGCTGTGCTAGCGACGGCCAAACGCTGCGACCACCGTCGGCCGATCAGACCACAACAAGCCGACCTCCTCCTGTGACGTTCGCCCCAGACTTGCTTGAAAGTCCAAGTGGACTCAAATTGACCAGTGCGGATTTCGAGCCTGGTAACACGATCCCGCCTTCAGCCACCTGCGAGGGGTCAAACGTATCTCCCGCTTTGGAATGGACGGGTCTCGAGGCCGAAGAAGGCCAAGAGTTAGCGATCTCGTTGACAGATCAAACCGACATCAAAGAACCCGTCTTGCTGTGGCTTGTCACCAACATCTCGCCAGAACAAACGGCCATAGCAGCAGGTGAACTACCGGCTGATGCGATTGAAACGCTTAATGACTACGGCGAAAGCGGTTTCGGTAATCCCTGTATTGAAAGCACCAGCGAAACTCCGCGTCGACTACAGTTTCGCCTCCACGTTTTGTCCGGTCCGAGCGGTGTAGGCGTCGGAGACCCAGGCAATGAAGCATTCTCGAAAGTAATTTCACTAACCGTTGACGCCGCAGCAGTTCTAACTAAAGTCGATTCCGACGCAGCACCACTCAGCGGAATCAATTAAGTATCAATCCCTCCAACTACGAACCACTCCGAACAGGAATATCTAATGGCAAGCAGAACAGACCTGCGTAACATCGCAATCGTCGCCCACGTCGACCACGGCAAGACGACACTCGTCGACGCAATGCTACAACAAACCGGAGCGTTCCGAGAAAACGAAGACGTCAATGAACGGGTGATGGACTCCGGCGATCTCGAACGGGAAAAAGGCATCACGATTCTGGCCAAAAACACTTCGGTGGTTTGGTCGGGGATCACCCTCAACATCGTCGACACCCCCGGTCACGCCGACTTCGGTGGTGAAGTCGAACGAGCGTTAACCATGGTTGATGGAATCGTTCTTCTCGTCGACGCTGCAGAAGGGCCACTCCCCCAGACCCGATTCGTGTTACGTAAAGCCATGGCCAGGGATTTGCCGGTCGTGCTCGTAATTAATAAGGTCGACCGGGCTGACGCTCGAGTGTCCGAAGTAGTGGATGAAGTTTACGAACTGTTCTTCGACCTAGACGCCACAGAAGAACAGATCGATTTCCCAATCCTGTACTGTGCAGCACGCGACGGCTGGGCATCTAACGAGCAAGGAACCGTCGGAACCGACCTCGAGCCGTTGTTCAACGTCCTCACCGAGAACATTCCGGCCCCCGAATACGAAGAAGGCCATCCGCTCCAGGCCTGGGTTACCAACCTCGACGCATCACCGTACCTCGGACGTCTGGCCCTTTGCCGGGTAATGAACGGCGAAATCGCCAAAGGCCAATCGCTTTCACTTAGCCGAATAGATGGCACGATCGAACGGATCAAGATCGCTGAACTTTTCCTCACTGAACAGCTCACCCGTGTCCCAGCCGAAAAAGCTGGACCAGGTGATCTCGTAGCGGTTGCCGGCATCGAAGACATCATGATCGGCGAAACTATCGTTGACACCGAAAATCCGAAACCGATGCCGATCATCAAGATCGACGAACCGGCACTGTCGATGACTATCGGAACCAACACGTCACCACTCGCCGGTAACGATGGATCTAAACTGACGGCTCGTCTAGTTAAGAACCGGCTGGAAAACGAACTCATCGGCAACATGAGCCTGCGGGTACTTAACACCGACCGGCCTGACGCGTGGGAAGTTCAAGCTCGAGGCGAACTTCAACTGGCCGTACTGGTAGAAACAATGCGACGTGAAGGGTTCGAACTTACCGTTGGTAAACCCCAGGTAGTTGTGCGAGAGATCGACGGGCAGAAACACGAACCGGTCGAGCGAGTCATCATCGACGTTCCCGAAGAACATCTCGGTGCGATCACCCAACTTCTCGCCACCCGAAAAGGGCGAATGGAAAACATGGTTAACCATGGGACCGGCTGGGTTCGTCTCGACTTCTTAGTTCCCGCACGTGGACTCATTGGTTTCCGAACCGAGTTCATGACCGAAACCCGAGGCACGGGTGTCATCAACCACACGTTCGAGGCGTATGAGCCGTGGTTTGGCGACATTCGTTCACGTCAGACCGGTTCGCTAATCGCTGACCGTAAAGGGGCGGTGACCGCGTATGCCATGCTCAGTTTGCAGGAACGGGCGACGATGATGGTAACCCCAACGACCGATGTGTACAACGGAATGATCGTCGGAGAGAACAGTCGAAGCGAAGACATGGACGTCAACGTCTGTCGTGAGAAACAGCTGACCAACCATCGGGCGTCTTCTTCTGACCAGACGGTAAAACTCACGCCAGCAAAAGAGCTATCTTTGGAACAGTCTCTTGAGTTCATCGCCGATGATGAATGTGTCGAAGTTACCCCAGACAGAGTGCGTCTTCGTAAAGTCGACCTAGACCCTATCTCACGTGCTCGTACCCGTAAGGCACTAAAAGCCAGCGCCAAAGACGGCTAGACCCGGCACACGTTCACCCACCGTTGACAATGCGCTCATTCGGTCGGGTACACTCGGTTGCACCTATGAGTTACAACCAGCCACCAGGTGGGCCAGGGTGGCAAAACCCTAACCAACCACAAAATCCGTACCAGACGCCACATTGGCAAGCCGGGGCTAACCCGTATGGCCAACATTATTCCAAATCTAGTAACGCTATCCTTGCGTTGGTTCTGTCGATTCTCGGTTCACTGTGTTGCTGCACATTGACTGCCCCGGTCGGTATGTACTTAGGTAAAAGCGAAATGAATGCGATCGATGAGGGTCTAGCCGATCCGCAACAACGCGGGACCGCTCAGGCTGCGTTCGTAGTTGGCATCATCGGAACCGTAATTCTGGTCCTCACGATCCTCTACTACATAGCGTCGTTTCTTTTTCTAGGCGTTTAGCGCCTCTAACTGTTGTTGAACCGCATCGGCGATAGCTTCATGGCCATTTGCGTTGGGGTGCAGCGGACCGTCACCGGAAAGATCCATGAACCATGGATCCTGTTCACAAAGCCCGTGTCCGTCAAATTCGTCCACTAGGTCGACCACTACCGCGTCGAATTCCTCTGCAGCTTCGACCAACAAAACAGATGCTTGACCTAACTGTTCATTGATCCATTGTTGATCTGCTTTGAGCACCCCTGAGCATCGATCAAGGTCAGATGTTCCGACGCCGCCTTCGGCAAACAGCGGAGGATAACTCACAACAACTATTTCAGCAAACGGGGCTCGTTTGCGGATGTCGTCGAGGATCTCGTCGTATGGTTTGACCTCAGCTGGTTCGTCAGCGTCGCCCGCTAACCGGTCGAAGACACTCTCGAATTGGGTATTCGCTTCGACGTTTTCGTTACAAGCCGGTCCGAGGAAACTCTCCACTACACACGCGCTGAGCACGTCGGCCCAGTCGGTATCGTTGCCTCCGATTGTGAGTACGACAACTCCGGTATCAGGACGTAACGCTTCAAGCTGCGGTTCCTCCCCCCTGGCGTCAAACTCTTCATACAGGTCGATCGTCCGTGCACCCTGGCAAGCTCTCGATTCCAGGTCGAAACCACCGGCCTCGGCTAGGATTTCTGGGTACGACGTAGTTGATCGTTGACAGTTATTTCCTTCGGTTTCGCTGGTTCCAGCCTCGAACGGGGGAAGGCCAAACCCAGACGCATACGAATCACCTAGAGCGACCAGGTTTGACTGTTCGGCTACCACCATACGATCACCACAATTCGAACTGTCATCGAACCGGATTCCGCCGAGGACGCCAACCGATGTGCCCGAAGAGTTTTGGGCATCGAAAATACTGAAGAAAACCTCGTTGCTTCCCGGCTCAATACTGATTCTGGCTTCGACTACCGGGGTCGCTCGAGCAACCGTGACCGTTCCGAACGACGTTTCCTCGGTGAGTAACCCGCTGGCGGCGTCAACCGAAATACCGGTATCGGTTACCGACTGGTTCTCGAGGCTCCATGTTGACTCGCCAACTTCGATCACAAACCCGTCGGCGGTTTCGTTGGCCTCATCACTGCCGAATTGGAGTTCGGGGATGACCATACATGTTGCGTCGGCCGGAACTTCTACGGTCACATTAACGGTTGTGACGTCATAGGCGTCTCCCCGTCCGGGAGCTGCCTCCGACGCTGAGTCGCCGAGCGCATCTTCCCCAGTAGAAAAAACAACACCCACCTGTTCAGTTCCGGCGGTTTCGGTCAACGTCAGCGCCTCGTCGGCAGACCCCGACGCCACTCTGACACCGTCGACGACATCGTCATCTTCGAACAGCGCCGACGCGAGCTCTTCAGATGCGTCATAGTCGACGGTACCGGGAAGAGAATCGTCCGCCGTGAACTGGCGAAATAGAAAGAAACCTGCAATCGCGGCGACGGCGACACAGCCCCAAACAAGAAACGACGTTGGCGACCGATCGGAATCCGAATTATCCATTCTCTGATTCTAGTTGCCTCCATGTTCATCCAGATCAGGTAGATACGCCTCTGAGACCGCCCGGGCCACAACCCGGTAGGGTGACAACGTGAGTGAGGAATACACAGTAGACGAATTAGCTCAAGATGCTTCCATCCCAACATCAACCGTTCGGATGTACCAAAACCGGGGACTCTTAGCCCCACCTACCAAACGGGGGCGGGTCGGCATCTACGATTCGTCACACCGTTCCAGGCTCTCGCTGATCGCAAGTCTGCAAGATAGGGGCTTTTCGTTAGCCGCGATTAAAGACGTTGTCGATAACTGGGAGAAAGGCAAAAGCCTGCACGAGTTGTTATCGGTCGGTGAAGCTGTTCCAGCGTTACGGCCCGAACCTACCCGAATGCCTCTGACAGAGATCACTGAACGTTTCGCCCCAGCCCCGATCACTCAAGAGGATCTTCAACGAAGCGTGCAACTCGGACTTATCGAGATTGAGGGAACCGATGTGATAAGCCCCGACCCTGCGTTTCTCGAGGTCGGTTCGTTACTGTCGGAACTGGGAATCTCCACCTCAGATATCATCACCGAATATGAGGAGATGATGCCAAAGGTCGATGACATCGTTCGACGATTCCAAAGCGTTTTCGACCAACATATTTGGAGCGAATTTGTTGATCAGGGCCAACCCGAAGATCAGCTCCCTGAAATCGCAGACAAAGTCGAAAAGTTGGCTCATGCCGCCAATAAGATCCTGACCGCAACGGTCAACCGAGAGTTCGCTAGATTGGCCGACGAGTATCTCGAGCAGGCACGCCCCGATTCCTAAACCGCAACGTCGCCTATCAGAACTGTTACTGCTTGTTGTAGCCGTCGGGGAACAACGTGTTCGGATTCTCCACTAACCAGTCTTCCACCGCTACTTCTTCGGTTTGTTCATAGTCTGATGGCATCAGAATAAGGCCTTCTGAACTGCGGAAATATATTTCCCACCCATGAAATGCGTAGTAGCTTGTTTCGTTGGTTCGCAGCACCTGCGCGTATGCTTTGACCGCTTCGACATAGAACTCAGAGTTGTTGTACCCCAAAATGGCCTTGTCCATATCGGATGGGCCACCTCGGTCGGTTAAATATTTGGCTGCACCTGATATTGCATCACCCGTGTTCGTCGGGTCACCCTCACAACATTCGTTCCATGTGCTGGGAAGGAACTGCATCGGGCCGACTGCGCCCGCTGTCGATACGCCCTCTATTCTGCCCATCCGAGTCTCGACTAGGTTGATTGCCGCGACGTATTCCCATTCGATGCCCGACTCCTCTTCAGCCGCCTTGTAGTGCGCCAGCAGCTCATCTGCTGGGTCGGGCTCGATGAGGCGCCACGCCGGCAGCACACTCCGAGCTTTTTCGCGCGTCACCAGTGAAGTAAGAGCGTCTTTGGCCGCCCAGTTAAGATCGAATGCGGGCGTGACATCGGCTGGAATTGCGGCTTTCACTTCGTCAAACCAACTGCGTTCGATGTCGAGAAGTTGGTATAAGGCTTGTTGACGGCGACCCCAAGCGGGCAACTCTTCAACTGGCGTGTCCGGGTTCACGATCGCTAACTCTGCTTCTGTCAGCGCTGCCGCTAGATCGGCTGCGTTGCCGGGGAGCGGAAACGTGTCGACGGCGGGCTGGCTCTGATCGTCGGCGGTTTCTGGTTCCGATGTCGGGGTCGGAAGGTCGGGAGCCGTGGTGGGTTCTGCCGCTATTTCCGAGCGAGGCTCCGAGTTGGCGGCTTCAGAACTGTTGGCAGAACACGACGTCGCCAGTACCGCCGCTGCGACAAGCAACGCTAATGATCGGAAGAACGGGTGCCGTTGAACGAGATGGAGAAGTGACCTTGTCATTGTCGACCAACGCTACATTCTATTTTCCTGTGGTCCTCGCCGCATGAACAACCTCACATGTTTCGTAGAACCATATTCGGGCTCCCGTTTGAAGACTTCATTGTGAAGTCCAACCGGTGACCGAATCGCCGCACCTGGCTGGAGTAAAGTAGGCTTACTACGTCAATCGGACAGATTTTAACCATCTCGATTGCTGCGAGCCTATTTCGGAGACCAAATCCTATGACCACTTCTCGAGTGTTTTCTTCCCGTTCTTCAATCTTTTATCTACTGTCGGCCGTTGTCGCCTTTGGGCTCGTTGCGAGCGCCTGTTCGTCATCGACCGAATCTACAGACGCCGCTTCCGATTCTGACGATACCACCACTGAGAGTGCCGCCGAGGCTACAAACTCTGAAGATGATTCCACTACAAGTATTGAAGTAGCCGATCTTCCTGCCACCGCCGAGGTCACCATCGACGGGGACGCATTACCGGAGATGAACAACGATTCGGAAGACCCAGCTATCGGCCTGGTGGCACCCGAAATTACGGGCACCGATATGAACGGGGACCCCGTTTCAATCACCAATGATGGGCGAGCCAAAGCCGTCTATTTCGTTGCCCATTGGTGCCCACATTGCCAAGAAGAAGTACCGGTTCTCACCGAGCTAATCAAAACCGACCAACAACCCGCAGATCTCGACATCTATGCCGTTTCTACTGTCGTTGACGAAGGCAAAGGCAATTTCCCACCTTCTCAATGGCTAGCAAACGCCGGGTTTGACGCTCCTACCATTCGTGACAGCGAAGGAAACGAAGCGTTACTTTCTTATGGCGCAGGCGGGTTCCCCTACGTTGTCTACCTCGACGCCGACCACAAGGTTGTGAATCGCACATCGGGGCAACTCGGATCTGAAGAGATCGTAAACTTGTGGACCGAAACCGCAGGCTAAAATGGATACGAATCCACCACATGGCAAATTCTTATCGGACTGGTGGACATGAGTCAGCGTACCCACTAGGTTGTGGCTCAGATCATGGCAAAATCCCGCGTGCGGGCACATGGTCGAGGTTAAACTACTAGGTGGGTTTACACATCCACCGATGACCTGATCTACATTCTTCGATCTCCAAGTTTCCACGAACCCAGCAATCATCAAAGAAAACTCCGGTTTGAAATGAACGATGAAACTGATCTCCAAAAGACGGCGTTACACCGCTTACACGACGAACTAGGCGGCAGACTCGTTCCGTTTGCTGGCTGGGAACTCCCGATTCAGTACGAGGGAGTAGTGGCCGAGCATCGCTGGTGCCGAAGTTCAGCTTCTCTGTTCGATGTCTCCCATATGGCGACTTTTGACATCGTCGACAACGAGGCAAACGTCGCCGCTATCGAGGGACTAACCCCAACCAACCTGGCGACACTCAAACCGGGCCGCTCCCGCTACGGACTTTTCACTACCTTTGATGGCGGCATCCTCGACGATTTCATCGTCACCCGGCTCGATTCAAAGCTCCGAATTGTTTCGAACGCGGCGCGAAGATCAACGGTTACCCGCATTTTGTCTGCTGCGTTACCGCACGACCAGTTACAAGAAGTGTCCGACGTTGCCCTCCTTGCGCTTCAAGGCCCGGCCGCTGCGTCTGTGATCGCACAGTTGAACCCGGCGGCGACTCGAATGAACTTTATGGGGTCGATGGAAACCGAACTGGCCGACGTCCCAGTAACTGTCAGCCGAAGCGGGTACACCGGTGAAGATGGATTCGAACTATCGGTTCCGAATACCTACGCCGAAACGTTAGCTCGTCGACTTCTGGACTTTGACACGGTCCAGCCTGCAGGGCTGGGGGCGCGTGACAGTTTACGTTTAGAGGCCGGGCTTTGTTTGTACGGCAACGACCTGGATGAGTCCACAACCCCGATCGAAGCAGATCTGGGTTGGACGATCGGCAAGGCCCGACGCAAACGGGCCGATTTTCCTGGTGCGAAAATTATCATCGACCAGATCGAAAACGGACCACAACGAATACGGGTAGGCGTCCTAGCCCAAGGGCGACGCCCAATACGTGACAATACGAAATTGACCGACCTTGAGGGAAATGTGGTCGGAACGGTAAGTAGCGGCGGCTATGGACCGACTCTCGATGCGCCGGTAGCGATGGCTTACGTCAACCGCCCAGCATCGGAGATCCACACCAAGCTAAACGCCCATGTCAGAGACAACATTGTTTCTTGTGTTGTTGCTGAGCTTCCATTTTCGCCCACCAACTATTTTAAAGGCTGAACATGTCTGATCAGTTCGTCAAGCGCCACATCGGCACGTCCACCCCTGAGCAAGAAAAGATGTTAGCGAGCCTCGGTTACACCAGTCTCGACGATCTGATCGAAGCGGCTGTACCTGAGTCGATCCTTGACACTGTTCCGCTGGCGTTGCCACCGGCGTTGACCGAACAACAAGCGCAGGCCAAGCTTCGTTCCCTGGCTGATCAAAACCAGATCGTCGATTCGTTCATCGGCATGGGCTGGAACGACTGTTTCACTCCCCCCGTGATTCGACGCAACATGGTTGAAAACCCGGCGTGGTATACCGCCTACACCCCTTATCAACCTGAAATCAGCCAAGGCCGACTCGAAATGATTCTGACATTTCAGACGTTAGTTTCGGACTTAACCGGATGCGATATCGCGAATGCTTCAATGCTGGACGAAGCGACCGCAGCCGCGGAAGCAATGACCATGATCCGCCGAAACTACAAGGGTGAGCAGACTACATTCTTCGTCGATGAGGGCGTACATCCTCAGACACTCGCTGTTGTCCAAACCAGGTCTCAACCACTAGGTATCGAACTTGTTGTTGGCTCCCCCGCACAAGACCTTGACCCTTCGAGCATCTTCGGGGCGTTGTTTGCCTCGCCGACGACAACGGGACAAATCCAAGACATTAGTCCATGGGTTGAGCAGTGCAAAGAACACGGCATTTTGACCGCAGCTACCACGGATCTTTTAGCCTGTTGTATCGTAACCCCACCCGGTGAACAGGGGGCAGACATTGTGGTCGGCTCCGCCCAACGGTTTGGTGTACCGATGGGGTTTGGTGGCCCACACGCCGGATTTATCGCAACGAACAAAAAATTCGCTCGTTCCCTACCGGGGAGACTAGTCGGCGTGTCGATTGATTCGAGCGGCAAACCAGCGTACCGTCTGGCTCTTCAGACCAGAGAACAGCACATACGACGAGAAAAAGCCACATCTAATATTTGCACCGCGCAAGTTCTGTTGGCCAATGTTTCGGCTGCGTACGCGGCCTGGCACGGCCCAGACGGTCTGATCGAAATTGCCAAACGCACCCATTGGCTGGCGCAAGCGGCTAGCCAACAGATCGACTCGCTAGGCCTCACAACTTCGTCGGAATTCTTCGACACTTTTGTGGTTACTGCCACTAGCCAAGCAACACGGTTTGTAGAACAGTTCGCTGAAGGCATCGACGAAGGTCCTCGCATGAATATGCGACTGATCGACGAAGACCATATCGGCATCTCGTTTGACGAGACGACGACGGTAGATCATGTAGAGGCGATAACCCGAGGGTTTGCCAAGGTCTTAGGCCAGACGGTAGACGAAAAAGCACTTGCCTCTCTCCGCTCCGGGCAGCTCAGCAACGGCCACGCCTCGACTGAGATCCAACCTAAGATGCAGCGCCAAACGTCGTTCCTGACGCACGAGAACTTCAATTCGTACCATACCGAAGCAGAAATGACCCGCTGGTTACGTCGCCTTTCCGACAAAGACCTAGCCCTTGACCGAACGATGATTCCGCTCGGTAGCTGCACAATGAAATTAAACGCAGCGGCCGAAATGGAACCGATTTCTTGGCCAGAATTCGCGTCGATACATCCATTCAGCCCACAGTCACAAACCACCGGTTACCGGCAACTAATCGCCGAACTTGAGGACGATTTGGCGGAAATCACCGGCTATGCCAAAGTATCTCTCCAACCTAACGCAGGCAGCCAAGGTGAATACGCTGGCCTGCTCGCAATACGTGCGTTCCATAAACACAACGGCGATTCACATCGCACGATCTGCCTGGTCCCATCTTCGGCTCACGGCACCAACGCCGCTTCTGCCGTTATGGCTGGGCTACAAGTCGTCGTTGTCGCATGTGACGATGACGGCAATATCGACGTAACCGATTTGGCCGCGAAGATCGAAACCCATGGTGATGATCTAGCTGCCCTGATGATTACCTACCCGTCAACTCACGGCGTGTATGAAGAGACCGTTTCACAGGTGTGCGACATGGTCCACGCCGCTGGAGGACAGGTTTACACCGACGGCGCTAACTTGAACGCCCTTGTCGGAGTAGCTAAACCTGGCCAGTTCGGTTCCGACGTTAGCCACCTGAATCTACACAAAACGTTCTGTATTCCTCACGGTGGTGGAGGCCCAGGGGTCGGACCGGTTGCCGTCGCCGAACATCTAGCACCATTTCTCCCAAGCCACCCGGTGATCACTACAGGCACCGACCAAGGACCAGCAATATCGGGCGCCCCATACGGATCGGCCGGGATTCTTCCCATCTCCTGGATGTATATTCGCATGATGGGGCCTTCGGGTTTGAAAGCAGCCACCGCAGCTGCCGTCCTCGCCGCGAACTACATCGCCTACCAGCTCAAGAACCATTACCCGGTGCTATACACCGGCCATGACGGTCTGGTAGCTCACGAATGTATTATCGACATCCGCGACATCACCAAACTGTCTGGGATCACCAACGACGACATCGCTAAACGTCTCGTCGACTACGGCTACCATGCCCCGACAATGTCGTTTCCCGTTAACGGCACGTTGATGATCGAACCAACCGAGTCGGAAAGCCCAGCTGAACTCAACCGGTTCTGCACTGCCATGATCAGCATCAGAGAAGAAATTCAGGAAGTGATCGACGGCCGTGTTTCAGCAGAAGACAGCGTCCTGCGCCATGCACCCCACACCGCCGAATTGTTAGTAGCCGACGAGTGGGATCGCACGTACAGCCGGGAAACGGCCGCTTACCCTGTCGCTTCGCTCCGTACCAACAAGTATTTCCCGCCAGTCGGCCGGATCGATAATGCCCACGGCGACAGGAACCTGTCCTGCACCTGCCCGCCATTAAGCGCCTATAGCTAACCTGGAGGCGTTTGAGTTACCCGGTGGTCGCCCGGAATGCCCGCGACAGCAACGGTGAAGTAGCTTGGAGTTCTTCGGGCTCGTCATCTTCGAACTGATGATGCCACGGGAACTTATCGCCGTCATCGTCTTCGTTGTCGGCGTCACGGCGGCGAGCCGGCCTCGAGTCGGGACCTACTTCGGCCACAGGAGCTGGGTCTTCTGTTGCGATACTGGGAACAGCTTCAAGGTCGATTTTGATCTCGACGGTGTTGCCCGAATCTTCAGGCTGTTCAGCCACAGTTTCAACCGCCGTCTTGGTGTTGGACGAATCGGCGGCTTCAGCTCGTCTTGAACCTTTGCGTCGACGTTTAAGCTCTTTGGTGTCTTCGTCGAGCTCTCCGGCAGCGGGTCGACTTCGGGGAGGCGTCCGCGTGATTGTCGGCCGATTCTGATCAGGAACCGGAGCCAGTTTTCGGTTGCTCCGCAAGTCGTTCATCGCCCAACCCATAGGGGGCGTAGTCAAATCGGCGTGACGGTCACAAAGCGGCACCCCGTCGCGACTTATTCTCGGGTCGACTAAACTGACCGTCGAAGACGGTGTATCTATCTGCAGGGTGGCGGTAGATTCCCTTCCACACCCTGGTCGTCCGCAAAGAAATAGCACGATCCTAAATTTAGCACTAATTTTGCCTTAACCGAAGCCGTAGAGGTTTATCGCCCTGATTTACAGCCAAAACGAGCAGATCAAACTATATATTTTGATAAATCGAGCCGATAAGAGCAGTGATGATGACTGACACCTCAACAGTTCCCCAATATCCAGAAGTCACCCCGTACGGTGCACCAAAGAAGACTCCTGAAGGTCTTTCAGCGAAAACTCGAGCTAATGCACAAGTCGCGTTACGTCGTTTCGGTATGGCAACAGCGGGGCTACGGGTACGCCCCGACTACCTAATAATCGGCACTAAAAGGGGCGGAACCACGTCGCTGGCGCGTTGGGTTTTAGAACATCCTGAGGTTCGTCCGCTGTTCCCCTCCCCAGAAAATCGCAAAGGTGCATACTACTTCGATGTGAACTACGGTCGAGGCGACGCATGGTACCGATCCCATTTCCCGACCCGAATGGCTCACAACCTTCGCTGTAAGCGGGCGGGCCGAAAACTTTTGGTGGGTGAAGCTACCCCCTACTACCTTTACCACCCTCATGCGGCAGGGCGAGCCCGGCGAACAACGCCACAGTCGAAAATAATTATTCTGCTTCGTAACCCGATCGACCGAGCATTCGGCCATTGGGGTGAACGCACTCGACAAGGAATCGAAACGCTAGGTTTTGAAGAAGCTCTCGATGCAGAACAGCTTCGTTGTGAAGGGGAGGAAGACATGATGCTTCACGACCCGGGCTACGTGAGCTTTCCCCATCAACACTATTCTTACGTCGACCAAGGCCGATATAGCCGTGGTCTCAAACGATGGATGGATGCCTACCCATCCGAGCAGCTGCTGATTCTGCGCAGTGAGGACATGTACCAGAACCCGTCGGCCATCTACCGGCAGGTCGTAGACTTCTTAGGTATCAGCGACTACTCACCAAAAGCGTTCTCTGCTTGGAACAAGAAAAGCAAAGACACATTTGACCCAGCGCTACGGGCTCGACTAACAGACGAACTGACTGAAGACATTCAAAAAGTCGAAGAGCTTGTCGGCCGTTCAATGGATTGGGTATGACCACGGCAAACCAGTCAGCTGGCGGAGCGACCTTGGCCACAAAAGACACCACCAACGATGACGTTTCCCCGAAACGAACCAAAGTCCTATTCATTGGGGGCATGGGGCGGTCCGGGTCGACTCTGATCGAGAAACTGATCAACGAACTGCCAGCTACCCGGTCGGTTGGTGAAACCCTGCATCTTTGGGAGCGAGGCGTCGTCGCTCAGGAACGTTGCGGTTGCGGCCAAACGTTTGGGGAGTGTCCGTTCTGGTCTGCGGTTGGGGAACAGGCGTTTGGCGGATGGGACAACATTGCCGTAGACGACGTTATCGATATGCGGTACAAGCTTGATCGGTCTCGACGTTTCGGATCGATCTTGAAAGCTGTGCGCAGCGGGGTTCTCGACTCTGAGCAAGAAAAATATGTGTCGTATTATCATCGACTGCTCGATGCTGCGGCTTCGATTCCTCACGGGCCGTCTAGCAACCAGCCACCGGTGTTACTTGAATCGTCGAAACATGTGAGCACCGCTGGTCTACTGGCCGCCGGACCCCATCTTGACGTTCGGGTCCTTCATGTTGTTCGGGACCCGCGAGGTGTCGCTCATTCATGGACCAAGAAAGTCGAACGTCCCGAAACAGCAGGCAAGCTGATGCCCCGGTACAGGCCGTCTCGTACTGCGCTTCGTTGGGTTACCGACAACTCGGCTTTTGACATTCTTGGACGTACAGTTCCGACGCTTCGTTTACGATACGAATCGTTTCTTGAGAACCCGGTCCAGAGCTTAACCGACATCGCCGATTTTGTTGGGGTGGAACTCGACGCTGGTGACCTCGACTTTATAGACGGCCCTAACGTGCAGTTAAGCAAAACCATGCATTCGGCTTCCGGGAATCCGATGCGGTTCACCAGTGGAGACTCGTTGACGCTCCGTCAAGATGAGGCGTGGCGTTCAAAGTTGTCGGCGCCTAACAAGGCGCTAGTTACCACGATGACGTTGCCGTCACTCCTTCGATACGGCTATCCGATTAAGTAGCGAATCGATCGATCAGCTGCAATCATCGGTTCCATGAGTTCAATCGGGCCAACTGGCCAACATGGCGGTGATGGTCGACGGGTAGCAGCCAGGTTTGGGTTGGACCCGGCCCAGGTTTTGGACCTGAGCGCTAGCCTTAACCCGTTTGCTCCCCCAGTCGCAGAGTTGTTGGTCAACCATGTGGGCCTGGTCACCGAATACCCAGACCCAGAGGCCGGCAGTCGGCTTCTGGCTGAGAAGATCGGGGTTGATCCGCGTCGGTTCGTGCTGACGAACGGCGGGGCGGAAGCGATCGCCCTGGTCGCTCAGATCGTCGAGGCGGGGACGATCACAGAGCCCGAGTTTTCGCTCTATCGACGGCACCTACCGACGGTAACCGACAGCTCGGCTGTGGCGAAGGCCGACAACCGGTGGAGGTCGAACCCGAATAACCCGATGGGGGCGTTGGCGGCGGCGGACGATTCGGCCCTGGTGTGGGATGAAGCGTTTTATCCGTTAGCGACCGGTCGATGGACTCGGGGCGATGAAGCTTCTTGGCGGCTCGGCTCGTTGACTAAACTTTGGAGCTGTCCAGGTCTTCGTTTGGGATATGTGATTGCGCCCACGGTTAATGAAGCGGATGCGGTTAGGCAGCTCCAACCCAGGTGGGCTGTTAACGGGCTAGCGTTGGGGCTTATCCCCGAACTGTTAGCACTAACCGACCTGACGGGTTGGGCGATCGACACCGCCAAGCTTCGCGATCGGTTCGTGAACGAGTTGAAGCTATTAGGACTGGAAGTTTCTCCGTCTTCGGCGAACTGGGTCCTGTTGCCAAATACTCGAGGGCTCAAAGAACGGTTAGCTCCGGCCGGAATTATTGTTCGAGACTGCGCCAGCTTCGGTCTTACTGACACTCACCGAGTGGCCCTTCCCTCCCCCGACTCGTTTGACCGGGTCGTATCCGAAATCAGTCGAAGCGGTCATCGATGATCCTTACGTTGTCTAAACCGGTTCGCGACATGGCGCTGAGACGCAGCGTAGGCACGCTTGTTGGGGTACTCGTCGACCGGGCGTCGGCCGAGCCTCCAAACCGTTATCATCCGGTAGCCTGGCTCGGTCAAGGCCTCGAACTGCTCGAATCTAAAACCTACGACGATTCGCGCCTCGCCGGAACCGGCCACCTAGCCCTATCTCTCGCTGCGTCGCTGCTCAGCGCGGGCGCTGTGCGACGGGCAGTGCGGGTATTACCGGGCGGCGTCGGCGTTGTCGACACCGCTGTTTTTGTGGCTGCCAGCAGCGGTGGGAAAATGTTGGGAGACACCGCTCTTCGGATCAAGAGACTGCTTGACGATGGAGATGTTGACGGGGCTCGCCTACTTTTACCTCATCTCGTTGGGCGGGACGCTTCGAAGCTTTCTCCTGAAGAAATCACGCGAGCCGTGATCGAGTCGGTAGCCGAGAACACCGTCGACGCCGCGACGGCGGTTCTAACGTTCGGGGTTTTCACCGGCGCAGCCGGTGTGTGGCTTCACCGTACGATTAACACTCTTGACGCTATGGTCGGTCACCACAACAAACGTTACGAGAACTTTGGTTGGGCGTCGGCCAACCTAGATGACGTTGCCAACTGGGTTCCCGCCCGCCTTTCAGTGTTCGCTACTGTGTTGGCGTCGAGAACCTTGGCCGGTTTCGACGTTCCGTCGTCGGAAATTTTGGCTACTGCGTTCGATGACGGCAAAAAACATCCGTCACCGAACGGTGGACTGATCGAGGCTGCGTTTGCTTCCGCCCTCGACGTCACCTTAGGGGGAACGAACAGTTACAGCGGTCGGGTGGAGCAACGGGGAACGCTTGGCACCGGTCGAGCGCCCACCCCCGATGACATAGCCCGGTGTGTTGTGTTGTCGAATCGGGTGGTGTCGATTATGGCAGGGCTGCCTACGGCTCTGATGTTGGGTCACGCATGCACCCGGCGAACCGTTAGCGGTCGTCGACGTTAAGGTGTCCCGATGTTCTCGGCCCACCAAGTGTCGAGACGGGATTCGATTTCGTCGACCGAAAGTGTACCTTCAGTGCGTTTGAGGATGAGAAGGAATTTCAACGCCTTCCCCACTTCGGGGCCGCCCGAGATTCCGTAGCGTTCCATGATGGCGTTTCCGTCCAATTGTGGACGTTCAGCGGCCAGTCGTTCCTGATGGGCTAAGTCAACTATCCGATGCTCAAGTTCGTCGATGTCGGCTTGAAGTTTGGCTTCTTTGTGTTTGTTTTTGGTGGTGCAGTCGCTCCGCACTAGTTCGTTAAGCAGCCCGAGTAGCGGTCCGGCGTCGCGGCAGTACCGTCGAACGGCGGCGTCGGACCATCCGTCGGCGTATCCTTTGAACCGGCCAGAGAGCCTAACCAGTTCAGTTACGTTGTCGACGATTTCTTTTTCGAATTCGAGTTTACGGAGACGGCTCCGAGTTATTTTCGCTCCGACCGCTTCGTGGTGGCGGAACGTGACACCGTCGTTACCGAACCGTCGGGTCGCCGGTTTACCGATGTCATGGAACAACGCAGCGAGCCGCAAGGTGAGATCGGCCCGGGTTTTTGAGGTCACCTTAATGGTGTGGGCAAGAACGTCTTTGTGTTTATGGACCGGATCTTGTTCGAGGCGCAGGGCTGGGAGTTCAGGTATGACAAGGTCGGCGTCACCTGAATCACAAAGTTCCCAAAGGCCGTCGGTCGGGTCTTCAACTAGGAGCACCGACGAAAGCCGGTTTCGTTGTTCTTCGATGTTCATAGGCCGACTTACCTTACTAGCTCATTCACCGCAAACACAGAACGAGACGGGAGAAGATGGAGAATCTACAACTGATTGATTGTAGCGCAACTCGACGGCGATGGTTACGTCCCGATGCTGTAGTCTTTAGGGCCGTCGACTTCGAGGCCTTCGAGCTGAATCGCTAGCCGAGTACCGTTACAGTCGTCGGCTGCAGCGACGATAGTGCTTTCAGGAATTTCAAAGGTTATCGATTCGCCTGGTTTGATGGTTTCGCTGGCCGACAGTTCGTTTAACCCGACGGGGCCGGAACCTTTCGGGTTGATAGCGAGGCTGCATATTTCGGCGTCGCTTTCGACGTCGTTTGTCCAAGTCACTTCATGCAGGTCGACAGGTTCGTCGGTTAGGACAAAACCTTCAGCAAAAATATTGTCGTCGTTGATAAAAAACCCGACTTCGTAGGTTCCGGCAGCTAGCCCATTATTATCTGAAGCACATACCCAGAAGTTTTCGCCTTCGACTTCGTTTTCCCAAACTTCGTCACGGAGACTGTAGTCGAGGCGTGGTCGACCGTCGAGATACCAGATGGCGTCCCATGATGCCCCAGCTGGCATACCGAACCAGTCGACGAATAGGCAAAGTTGGTTGACACCTGACCGTGCGGTGCGGACGATCTCGTCTGGCCGGTTATCGGTTTGACCAATGCTGAACCGAGGGTTACTGAACCGCAGGTTCGAAAGGTCGTAGCCTTCGTCTGACGATTCCAACTGTATTGGTAGCGCCCCTTCGGCTTCTTCAACGATTTTAAGAGCGACGTTTATTGGGCGTACCACGTTGACTGCGTCGTCCGGTTTTTGACATCCGGGCTGATCGGACTGTTCCGCTCCGACCGCTGGTGGAAGGTCGAGGCAGCTGGGTTCTTCTTCGATGGCGCTTGAGCCGACCACGCCTATTACTCGTCCGCTGGAATCGGTGGCAGTTGCGCCAGCGAACCCGGGAATCGTTTTGCTGTTAGTTTGGAGAAGTTGAGCGGCGGGGACACCTGATCGTTGAGCGAAGCCGGTGATCCATGTGTCAACGGTTCGCAACGACTCGTCGCCAGCGGATGAGAAACCACTCAACGTTATTTCGTCTCGTTCACGTACGTCATCGCTGTTACCGAGTGTGGGGGCCGAAAACTTTTCGGTGAGCGGCGTTCCGTCTGCAATGTTGTTGACCATTCGCACTACCGCGATGTCGAGTACAGCGTCGGTTGCGAGCAGTTCGGCTTCGTAGGCCAGGACGGGAGCCGATTCAGGTTCAACGCTCACCGCCACCGCGAGGCTAGTAAACCTGCAATCTTCGGACATGGTGACAACTTGAGCGCTGGTAAGGACCTGACCGGATGGGGTGACGATTGTTCCCGACCCGGCACAGAGCACGTCGTCGTTTTCGTCGAGGCCAACGACTTGGACAGTTGACCCATTCACGTCTTGAGGCGCAATGTATGATGCACCAGCCGCCGGGTTTGCCGGATCGGAATCGTTGGTCGGGTCGGCTGAGTCGGAAGTTTCGGTGTCGGCCAGGCTGAAAGCGACGAGCGATGTCATCGCTACAAGAAGGATTAACGACCCCAGGCCCAGACCTAACCAGATGCGGGAGAGGCCAGCACTTTGCGGTTCCTCGACTTTGTAGTCACCGTCGATCACGACTGCTCCCGTCCGCACATTAGTAGGGTGACCCGACTTCACCAACGACCCTGCAGACGCAGTATAACCGCGTAATTGGCGTGCGTATAGGCGTGACCGCATCTTTCACCATTGCGACAAGTTCAGCTGTTACGTGTACCTGATTACCTAAGACGACTAGGTAGATACACCCGCAACCTGTAGCGCTCCGGGCACAACGGTGAGTTCAGTGTCACCTATTCCGAACTTTTCGCCGTCAGCCCAGAGTGGCGCTGGGGTTGACAGTTTCACTGAACTACCTCGCCACACTGAAACTTTCGGGTGATTTACGTGTTTACCAGGAAAAATCTTTGGGATTATCGGGACGAGTTGCCGACCCGAGACTGGGGCTAGCACTGCGACTTCGAGAAGACCGTCGTCGGGCAGCGCTGCCGGGCAGACTTTCATCCCGCCGCCGAAGTAGGCGGTGTTACCAACAGCAAACAACGTTGCTTCCATCTCGTGGGTTTGACCGTCTATTTCGAGACGGAGAGGTGTTGGGGCGAGGCCGCCCAGTTCGAGCAGTGTGGCGACGGTGTACCGGTGTTGACCTTTCGGGAAACGTATTTTGGCGGCTCGTTCGTTGACGTCTCCGGACCATCCTCCGGTGACGACGCTGGCGGCCCAACGGTCGCCAGATCGTAGAAGGTCGATGGGTGAACAGTCGCCGAGGGCCGCTTCGACCGCTTTTTTGGTGTTGGTCGGGATGCCGAGCGCCCGGGAGAAGTCGTTTCCGGTTCCTGACGGGACGATGCCGACTTCGATACCGGTTTGGGCGAGAGCGGGCAGCGCCAAATGTATGATGCCGTCGCCACCAACAATGATCAGCCGTTCCATACCTTGTTTATGTGCAGCCTGTACTTGTTCTGCGACGTCGTTGGCTGATTCGGGTTCGATTCTGGTTACGCCGCGACTTTGGTTTTGTAGAAGTTGTTCAACAGTGTCCGCCGTGCCGCCGCCTTTACCCTTTCGCGCCGCCGGGTTGACCAACATGTGCGCCATAGCCATGACTCCAACGCTAGTGGGATCGCAGGTCAGAGCATCGACTAAAGTGGTTTTTGCTTACTTCGTAGCGACATTGCGGCCGACAACTTCCAGCAAGCGATTAAAGCACCCCGATCACACCGCCGTTATCTGTTCTATGATTCGACCCTCGCCTCTAGGCCGAGAGCAGGCGTTGTTCGAAATCTTTACTATCCGATGCTACGCGGTTCAGAAACACAGTGAAATGGTTAACCTGTGGTCTGGCCCCCGTAGCTCAGTGGATAGAGCATTGGTTTCCTAAACCATGAGCGCAAGTTCGATTCTTGCCGGGGGCACGCCTGCAAGC
>JAHDCC010000033.1 GCA_020630065.1 Acidimicrobiales bacterium | reverse complement strand
GTTCCGGATGTGAGTGTTCCTGATGTGAACGCTCCGGACGTTGGTCTTCCAGGTGCTGTTGCTTCTCCCAGCGTCGACGTTCCGGACGTAAACGTTCCTCAAGCTGATATTTCGGAAGGAGGCGTTTCGCCGCTCGAAGGTCCAGCAGGAACGGTCTCCGATCTAGCCCAGCCAAGTAAATCGGACTTTGGTGGTTTAGGGTCACTCGGATCAGAACCCAAACAACCAGAAGCTGATGTCACCAACCTAGGTGCCACAAACACGCCTGTGTCTCCTGCAAGCAGCCCTGGAAACTTTGGCTCTCAAGCCCCTCAGGCCTCAGTAAACCCATCTGTAGGCGGCTCGACCCAAGGCCACGGAGTGGCTTTCCCTGCCGCTACGTCACAACCCGACCCGGTCAAGCTCCCGGCGTCTAGCGAACCTGACGGCCAAATCGGAAGCACCGATAGTTTCACTGCATACTCAAAAGCCACAGAGACACCGAAAAAGAGTCGGAAGTTTCTGTGGATCGGTCTTCTCGCCATTATCCTTCTCGCCGTACTCGCAGCGGTGGCGTGGTTTGTCCTTGGATCGCAAGACGACGACGAGAGCGCAGCCCCCGAGATCGACCAAACTTCAGAAAATACCGGCTCGTTTAATAAACCTCAAGAGTTCAACGAAGCGCTCAATATTTTCTACGACGACAACACAACTGCGGTAACATATCGCTGGATGGTGCAAGTGGTCGGCGCCGGTTCTGAGGTGCCTGAAATCGAAGCCGATTCTGGACAGACCCTCACAGCGGCAACCGTTAAGGTCGAATACCAAGAAGGCGATGAGGGGATCACCCTCGACCGGCTTATGTTCTCCTCAATCGGAAGCGATCTGACATCATCAGAAGTCGACCAAGACTGCACATCAAAACTAGATGATGGTGTAGACCTCACCCAGTCCCTATCGCCAGGGGACACCATCGAAGGCCAATTCTGCTGGGCTGTGCCAGAGGACCTGGCGAATGATCAAGTTCTAGCCGTAAGCTCGCCCGAGGCCGTCGGGGCCATCTACTTCGAACTGAAGTAATAGAAAAGAGCCCGGAGTCGGATTCGAACCGACGACATCTGCTTTACAAGAGCAGCGCTCTGGCCAACTGAGCTATCCGGGCAATGTAGCTTGCCGAGTCAACATCCTATCTTGGTAAGTCCCGGGCGACTCAGGTTTAAAGTTGTTGACAAGAAACCCCAGTCACCTTCGCTAACCGACTAAGTTCTTTACTGCGTCATATCTGAACGCGTTACGTACGTAGTTGGGGAAACAAGGCCTGGCCATCAGGCGTCCCTGCGTCCAAACCGCCGACTGGACAGGAGTCAAAATGGAATCGTTACATCGTCTCGGTGATGAGCTCGCTGACCTTGGCGCCGGAACATCACCAGTAAGAGGAGTAGCGGTAGCGACTCTGGCACTCGCTGTTGGTGTAACCGTTATTGTTCTAGGTTTCGACAGGCGATCCGACCAAGTCGACCTTCAAGTAACCGAAGCGGCAGGTCAAGAATCCTCAGAAGCTGCGGCGCAGGACACAAACGGCGCTGCCGGTTCTGAAGCGGTCACCCCCGACATCGACGAAGAGATGCCGATCTTGCCGAACGAGGAAACTGAACCGCCAGTACAGCCAACAACGACAGAGCCCCAAAGTAGACCGGTTCAAGACGTTTCGTTGATGGTGGTCAACTCGAAGGCTCCGAAGGGCTCAGCGGCTCGCCTGACGTCACGCTTAGCTGACCAGGGGTATCAGACAGCGAGCCCATCGAACGCCGACCAGGCGGTGCCAAGTGCCGTCTACTATGTCGAAGGGTTTGGTCCAGAGGCTCAAGACCTTGCGACCTTCCTGGAAGTCGGGCCGGAATTTGTTATTCAACTCGACGAGGTCTCACCGCCGGTGAATGACCGCCGAGACGCCGACATTCTAGTCGTGATAGCCCCAGGCGGCCCGATCGCTATTCCGTGATGTAAGAGTTTCTTTGAGTGGTTACGGCTTCACTCGGCGGAGGAGATAGGCAACCATCCATAAGGTTGCTCCGAGAGCGGCGAGAATAACCCCGAGTTGGATTAGAGCTAGTAGTAGATCGGTCAATGTCTGGGCGATCAAGACAAGCAGAATTAACGCGGCGACGGCGGCGACGATAAGTACGGGGAAGGGTGGGCTGTATTGGGCGACTGGAACCTTCATCCCTACACCCTACTTTCCTAAACCAGTCCTGCAAAGTGACCCCAATCGCCAAGGCCCGACTTTGTTGGCTGCAAGGTCGGGGCACGTGTGACGCACGTATCATTGATCATCTATATGGATTTCATATAATCAATTCATCGTTTGAATCGATCCCAGATTTTGACTCGGGGTCCTTCCTGATAGTTACCCAATTACTAATTTATTTACTCTTAAGGTAAACATATGTCTCTAATTAACACTGAAATTAAGCCATTTGAAGCTCAGGCCTTCCACGCAGGCGAATTCGTTTCTGTCTCAAACGAAGACCTGAAAGGAAAATGGTCAGTCGTATTCTTCTACCCAGCTGACTTCACTTTTGTATGTCCAACCGAGCTGGGAGACTTGGCTGACAACTACGCCGAATTTCAGGCCATGGGCGTAGAAATCTACGCCGTGTCAACCGACACCCACTTCACCCACAAGGCGTGGCATTCATCTTCTGAAACCATCGGCAAAATCACGTACCCAATGGTTGGCGACCCAACCGGCGAAATCAGCCGAAACTTCGACGTCATGATTGAAGAAGACGGAATGGCTGACCGTGGAACATTTGTCATCGACCCAGAAGGCAAAATTCAAATCATCGAAGTGAACGCAGGCGGTGTTGGACGCAACGCAACCGAACTCATCCGCAAGATCAAGGCAGCACAATACGTCGCCGCCCACCCGAACGAAGTATGCCCAGCTAAATGGGAAGAAGGCGAAGAAACTCTCGCCCCATCTCTTGACCTTGTAGGCAAGATCTAGTCAACAGGTTTGTTAGGCAGGTGAGCTGTGAGAATGCGGCCCCAAGTTCGTTTCGGATTTGGGGTCGCCCACAGCCCCCGCCTGTCTCCGCAGAACCGTACTTTTTGGTCACCCCCCCAAACTAGAGGATCGTAACTAATGTTGGAAGCTTCTCTTTCTGCCCAGCTCAAAACTCACTTAGAAAAAGTTATCTACCCCATCGAACTAGTAGCTTCGGTCGGTACCGACAAAAAATCGGATGAGATGGTCGAACTCCTAACCGAGATCGAGTCACTCTCCCCAAACATTTCTCTTACCACCGACGGCGATAGCGACCGCAAACCCTCGTTTGCCATCAATCGTCTTGATAGCGATATCGGAGTGTCGTTTGCTGGCATCCCGCTCGGGCACGAATTCACATCCCTAGTTCTCGCCTTGCTGCAAGTCGGTGGGCACCCATCGACGGCGTCCGACGAACTCATCGACCAAATCAAGAATCTAGAAGGCGATTTCCACTTCGAAACCTTCTTCTCACTCACCTGTCAGAACTGCCCGGACGTGGTTCAGGCATTGAACCTCATCAGCATCCTCAACCCTCGTGTACGGCACACGTCTATCGACGGAGCCCTCTTTCCGGATGAAGTCGAACAGCGCAACATACTCGCAGTCCCCAGTGTTTTCCTAAACGGTGAACTGTTCGACCAGGGTCGAATGACACTCGAACAAATTGTGGCCAAACTCGACGACAACTCGGACGAACGAGAAAAAGCAAAAATAGACGCCAAAGATCCCTTCGACGTTTTGGTTGTCGGAGGCGGTCCGGCAGGTTCCTCAGCAGCCGTGTACGCAGCTCGCAAAGGTATCCGAACCGGAGTGGTGGCCGAAAAGTTCGGTGGACAACTTCTCGACACCATGGGCATCGAGAACTTGATATCGCTCGACTACACCGAGGGTCCCAAACTGGCTGCGGCACTAGAACAAAATGTTCGCAACCACGATGTCGACATCATGCATCTTCAGCGAGCCAAGAAGCTGAGGCCAGCAGAATCCCCAGGTGGTCTCGTTCAACTCGAACTAGAAAACGGCGCGATAGTCGAATCCCGATCGGTCGTAATTTCAACCGGGGCCCGTTGGCGAAAAATGGAAGTGCCCGGCGAAGCAGAGTACGCCAACAAAGGCGTTGCCTACTGCCCACACTGTGACGGACCCCTTTTTAAAGGTAAACGCGTGGCCGTCATTGGGGGAGGGAATTCCGGCGTCGAAGCAGCTATCGATTTAGCTGGCATCGTCGGACACGTGACAGTGATCGAGTTCGACACACAACTACGAGCAGATCAAGTTTTGCAAGACAAACTCGTAAGTCTCGACAACGTTGAAGTCATTACCAACGCGATGACAACTCGAGTCAACGGCGACGCCGAACGCGTCACCGGCCTGGTCTATCAGGATCGAGCCGCCGAAACAGATCACAAGCTCGACGTAGACGGGATTTTTGTCCAAATCGGACTTCTGCCCAACACCGAATGGTTAGACGGCGTCGTCGAACGATCAGACCGAGGAGAGATCATCGTCGACGCTAAAGGGCAAACCTCGGCTCGGGGGGTTTTCGCTGCCGGTGACTGCACCACAGTCCCCTACAAACAGATAGCGATCGCGCTCGGCGCCGGTTCGACTGCCGTCCTCAGCGCTTTTGATTACCTCATTCGGTCATCTGTCCCAACTGCGGCTGCGTCGTAACCGAACGGCCAAGCCAGTGAACCTTCGTGAGCTTGAATATTTAGTTGCGGTAGCCGACTACCAGCATTTCGGTCGAGCCGCTGAGGCTTGCGGAGCTAAACAACCGACGTTGTCCACCCAGATTCGCAAGCTGGAGCGAGAGCTAGGGGTTGAACTGCTCGAACGAGACACCCGGGGCGTAGTACTGACTTCTGTTGGTGCCCGGATTGTGGAGCGGGCTCGAATCATTCTCTCCGAGGCGTCAACGATTGCAGACTTAGCTCGAACCTCAGCCAACCCGGCGGCATCTCGTATTCGTTTGGGGTTGTTCCCGACGCTTGGCCCGTACCTGCTGCCCCAAATCATGCCGCAGGTTCGACAACGGTTCCCGGAGCTTGAACTGCGCCTCGTCGAAGAAAAGACCGATGGCATTCTAGACCAGTTAGCGTCGGGGCAGCTCGACGTCGGCATCTTGGCGTTGCCGATAGACGCCGATGGCTTGGACTTCGAAGTTCTGTTCGATGAGGATTTCTATCTGGCTGTCCCGGCCGGACATCATCTCGGATCAGCCAACAAGGTTTCTTTGGACGTGTTAGCGGACGAAGATATTCTCCTGCTTGAAGATGGGCACTGTTTACGAGACCATGCGTTAGATGTTTGTGAGCTGGCCGGTGCGGTAGAACTGCAGGATTTCCGATCCACCAGCCTTGAGACTATGCGTCAAATGGTTGCATCAGGGATCGGGGTAACGTTGTTGCCAAGTTTGTCGGTTCAGCCGGCAACTAACAGTCAGGCGTCGATCGAATTGGTGCGCTTTGCTGACCCGGTCCCAAACCGTCGAATCGTGATGGCTTGGCGCTCGACCAGTGCGTATAGAGAGTTTTTTCCTAAACTAGCTTCGGTTTTTCGTCAAGTCCCTGACGGGGCGGTGGCTGTTAGCGCCAGCTAGGCCTTCACTAGTTATTCTCGGGGAGCGAGTCGATTGGTGGTAGTTCGCCGAGTTGAATGGTCTGGTTGCCGATGGTTGGGCGGAGAAGTTCGAACTGGTCGCCGCTTATCTTCCCATCAGATTTCTGGTACGCCATCGCTAGGATTGCGGCCGCCTGCGGTCCAAGTTCACGGAGGGGGCGGTTTCGGTGTACGCGGCTTCCTAAATCGACTTGCTCGATCACATCCGCCCCGAATTTCTCTGAGATGTCGATTAGCAATGCAAGGTCTACCGCGTACCCGCGGCTGAACGGAACAGCTTCCACTATGGAACGCCGCCCCCCAAACTCGCCTGACAACGGTTGAACGAAATGCCCTAAATGTGGAAACAGGGCAGAGATGATGGGGCGGGCAACGAGTTCGGTTACTCGACCTCCACCCTCGCCGTCGTCTCGTAATGGGCGCTGGTAGAAACCTTTGACGAACCCGGTCGCCGGGTTGGTCAAGAGCGGACCCAGGCAGCCCAGAATAAACCGAGTGTCAAAGTTTCTAATATCTGCGTCACACCAGATGATGATGTCGCCAGTGGAAACCCGAAGGAGCTTCCACAACGCTTCACCTTTACCACCTTGGACAGTTCCGTTACTTATGCGATTGAATTCGGGGTGAATCTGTCCTGACTGGTGAACGGTGGCGCCGGCCAGCCGGGCGATAGCGGCGGTATCGTCGGTCGAATGGTCATCGAGAACCAACAGCTCGTCGACGAGTTTATGGTCTTCGACTAGTTCATTGTGTATCTGCTCAACGATTGTGCCGATCGTCGCAGCCTCATTTCGGGCTGGCAGAGCAACGGTAACCGTTTCGTTGGTCGTAGCAGCTTCTTTGAGGCTGATCAGGTGCTCTGGGGTGAAGGCACTGTAGTTGAACGGGGTAGCCACGTTGTCAATGTCCTTGTGTAGATGGATGGTGGATTTGGTTGTGGCTCAACTCAGCGGTGTCGCTGCCGAACTATGTGGTAGGGCACGCTACATAACGTAGTGGGCATCCGATCCTCAATTCTAGTCGTTAGTTGAGAGCATAACTTACTAGCGAGTCTCGGCGGGAACCGATGAAATGGTCAACAGCTAGCTGTTGACCATTTCTAGTTTTGAGTGCTCTACGGTGCCCTGCGAATCAAGATTGTTCTCTAGACTGGCTGCATGACAGATTCTTCTGCCCCCAGTATTGGTCGGGTTACGCTTCATCTTTTCCTAAAACAGACACCGTTAGCTGACCGAGGTGAGGCGCTTGCCGCAGTCGAGAAGGCGGTCGGTGCCGATCTGACTGTTATCACGGTGTCGATGTTAGGCCACAAGGCCGATATGGCAGTGATGGCGCTCGCTGCAAACATGTGGGAACTGCGTGAATTGCAGACAGGTCTGATTGCTGCCGGTTTCGAGTTGGTTGATAGTTATCTATCCCTGACCGAAGTGAGTGAGTACGCTGACGGTCTTCCAGAGAAGATGAAACAAGATCGGCTTTACCCCGACTTGCCGCCAGAGAGCAAAGACGCGTGGTGTTTCTATCCGATGAGTAAGCGTCGCCAGCCGGGGCAGAACTGGTTCACGACCTCGTTTGAGCGTCGTAAAGAGCTGATGCACGAACACGGGACTTCAGGTCGTAAGTTTGCTGGACGGGTCGTTCAGCTGATCACGGGTTCGACAGGGATGGACGACTACGAGTGGGGTGTCACTCTGTTTGCTGATCATCCTGACACGATTAAGGAAGTTGTATACACCATGCGGTTTGATGAGGCTTCAGCCGAGTTTGCCGAATTTGGACAGTTCTATGTCGGAATGGTGGCGTCGCCGGAAGAGGTTCTTCGTACAATCGGGCTGCATGACTAATCTTGTTGCCGTTGGTTCGTTGTAGGAATCGGCAGCTGTACCAGTGTAGTTCTGTCGTTTCTTGGTGATTGAGGTTGTGTAAGGGTAGTACGTTGCAGGGGAACGTCTGTTCGTAGCCTGCGGCGAGAAATGACTTCCCGGCCAAGAACGTTTCCGTTTAGGTGCCAAATGGCATACCCTTTACAAATGACCGCTGCAGACGGAAATGCTCAATCTGAAGGTCGCCCACTGGAAAGTGTCGACGAAACGATTGTCGGGGATACATCTTTGCCACAGGACGCCTCTGGTTCTGTGGCACAAGAGGCTGCTTCTAATCCGACCACGGGTTCTGATGTTGTCGAACCTAGTAACACTTCAAGTAGTGATGTAACTTCGGATCTGAGTTCTGAAGTGGCCGCCGAATCGGTAACCGACATTGCTGAACCAGTCAAACAGGAAAGTCCGACCATCGAGCCGTCGGGTGAGGTTGAGCCGGGTGTTGAGCCGTCGGTTGACGCCGCTGCTGTTGAGCCGTCGGTTGAGGTTGGGTCGGTTGAGTCGCAAACCTCAACGCCGGTTAAGCCACTCACGAAAAAACCGGCGGTCAAAGTCCTAGAAGGCGTTGTTACCGCCGTCAGCTCAGACGAAGTTGACCTTACTCTGCCCGACGGGCGGAGCGCAGTTATTTACCGTCGCAACTTCGGGCTAAACGACGAAGAACCCTCCACGGTGTTGTCGGTTGGTGACGGAGCAATCGGGGCTGAGCTTGCACGAGAAGATCCAAAAGGTCGAGTCGTGCTCTCTCGGTCGTGGGTGCTTAAGAAACAAAAGTGGGAAAAACTAGAAGCTTCGGCCGAAGCATCAGAGTTCGTTACCGGCAAAGTTATTTCAACCAACAAGAACGGACTTGTTGTCGACGTCGGGGTCCGGGCCTTTGTTCCAGCGTCACATGTCGAACTTCAACCAGTGGCCGACCTTGCACCCTACGTTGGGCAAACGCTGGAAGCCAAAATAATCGAAATCAACCCGAGTTCTGAACGGCTTGTCCTCAGTCGTCGCCCGATCTTGCTGCGGGCGCAACGGCAGAAAGTCAAAGAACTTTTGTCGGGCTTGAACCCCGGCGACGTCAGGACAGGGGTTGTTGTATCACTTGCTGACTACGGAGCGTTTGTTGACCTTGGCGGAGTGAAAGGTCTTGTCCACGTTTCCGAAATGGCATGGGAACGCATCGGGAAACCTTCTGACCTGCTGTCTGTAGGCGACGAGCTTGAAGTCAAAGTTTTGGACCTGAACGTCAAGAAACGCCGTATCGGGCTATCGATCAGGCAGCTCAAAGAAGACCCACTTTCCGGCGTCGAAGTGGACACAATCCTTACCGGCAAAGTAACTCGACTGGTCGACTTCGGGGCCTTTGTCGACATCGGCGTCATTGAAGGTTTAGTCCACCTATCCGAGCTGGCCGAATACCGGGTTCAAGCGCCCGAGGAAGTTGTCACTCCAGGGGACGAAATCCGAGTCAAAGTCCTGTCGGTTGACCCGAAACGACGCAGGGTTGCCCTGTCGGTTCGCCAAGCGGCGGAATTTGGTGGATGAGCGATACCGAACGAACACTTCAAGACGACGAGGAAAAACTAAACGAATACGCTGCGACGTTAGCTGACGCAGTGGAAGCGTCCTTGGAATCTTGGGTTGTGGCCCAGGTGGCAAAGTTCTGGATCGAGGGTCCTCCCGACACAATCCAACAAGCAGCTGAAGAAGCAGGCCGGGCAGCCGTGCAGGACTTGGCTCCTAAACTTCGAGCTCTGCTCGAACTTGATATCGAAGAACAGTGGACGAACCCTCTAGCCATTTTGCGGACCGCCATCGACTACCCGATGGCGATTCTTAGAACAGCTGGTGTCCCACCTGTACAACGCGACAGTACCGCTGAACAGTTCCACCCAACCGACGTGTATGACATAACTCCCGGCGGGTTCGCAGCCTTCGGGCCCGAAGTCGGAGACGCTGGACTTCGTTGGGGAGCGGCAAAAGCGCACGTCCACCTACGCAGGCGAGCGGACGAAAGAAGCTAAGTGGCAGAAGTTGTAGCGTTTGTTCCGAACCTGATGGACCGCTCAAAGTTCCCGGCGACGGTGACGTTCATCTCGTCTGCCGAAGAGCTCTCAACCCACAACCCGCGGATAGTTGTCGTAGATCTCGACCGGTGTGACAATATTGGCAGTTTCGTTATTGACGGAGCAGAACTGATTGGATTTGGCCCCCATGTCGAGTCATCTCTAGCAGATCAGGCAGTCGAGGCAGGTTATACCAACGTGTTGCCTAGGTCTGTTTTCTTCAAGCGGTGTAAATCGTTACTAGGCTAAGTTACGTGAGCACCAAATTTGAACCCCTGTTAGTAGCTCCTGATCTCACTGGACGTGCTTTTGTTGAAGCGCACAGCGATGCGACGGATGAATGGCTACAACGACTGGCAGCAGAGGCCAACCTGGAAACCGAAGGTATCGCCCTGGCCGCTATCGGCGGCTACGGTCGGCGCGAGCTTTGGCCATACAGCGATGTCGACGTCGTGCTTATCCACGACAAAGATGCCGATTTCTCCTCAGCCGCTGACGCCCTGTGGTACCCGGTTTGGGATCGCGGGCTGAAGCTCGGACATTCAGTCATCGAGATTAGCGAAGTCGCGACCCTGATACGTGATGAATTAGAGTCGGCGACAGCGTTTCTGGAGGCACGGCTCGTGCTGGGCGACCAGACCCTCGTCGATCAGCTTCTTGAACGGACCCACGAGGTTTGGAACTCTAAAACCCAAGAGATCCTCGACAAACTAGCCCGCACGGTTTACGAACGTCACCTCGACCAAGGCGATGTGGCGTTTCACATTGAACCCAACCTTAAGGAAGGGCGCGGTGGTTTACGTGACCTTCACGCGCTGAGCTGGGCCGAGTTCGCAATCCCCGGGTTCTCTGGAGGTTCGCTCCAAGAACTGCAGGACGAAAACGAAGAACTGCTTGCCGCTCGACTCGAACTGCATAGACTGTCGGGCCGGGCCGGAGACGTATTGCGTCTAACCGATCAAGATGAAGTAGCAGCCAGGATGGGTGCACGTGACAGTAATGACTTGATGCTGCGGTTAGCTAAGGCCGGGCGGCGTATCGGCTGGCACAGTGACGAAGCATGGTCTCGATGGGAATCCCGGTCGCAGCGTCCAAAAGCGCAGCCAGCCCGCCCGGCTCCCGCCTGTTTAACGATCGTTGACAACGAAGTCGAGGTCTTGCAATCCGAGCTCGAGGACCCATTGGTGGTGTTGCGTTTAGCAGCATTCGCCGCCAAATCAGGTTTACCGATGAGCAGAAAATCTCTGCAAGCGCTGGTCGAGCGAAGCGTGCCACTTCCTGAACCATGGTCGTCGACGGCTCGACGGTTGTTCAGCGAGATCTTTATGTCTGGCCGCAACGCCATCGACGTTGTCGAAGACCTCGATCAATTCGGTTTGATGGTTCACATTTTGCCCGAATGGGGCGATGTTCAATGCCACCCTCAGCGAAATATTATGCATACGTTCACCGTCGACCGGCACCTTTGCGAGGCTGCCGTAAACGCATCATTACTGATGAACCAGGTAACCAGACCTGACCTTTTAGTCGTCGGCGCATTCCTTCACGACATCGGTAAGGGCAGGTCGGGGGACCACACCGAGGTCGGCATGGTGATGATCAAAGAGATTGCTAAACGAATGGGGTATCCGCAAGAAGACGCCGACACGTTAGTGCTTCTTTGTGAACACCATCTTCTGCTATCCGATGTCGCCACGAGACGAGATTTGTCTGACCCGGGCACGATCAGTGCAGTCGCAACCGCTGTCCGGTCTGTTTCGTTCCTCCACCTCTTAGCAGCATTGACCGAAGCCGATTCGATAGCGACCGGTCCAGCGGTTTGGAGTTCATGGAAGGCCGGTTTGCTTCGTGACTTGGTGAATCGAACCGAGTTCGTACTTCAGGGTGGGGCGGTCGACGAAGCTGTGGCCTCAGCGTTCCCGACAGGCGAAGTCCTAGACGCTATGGCGGCAGGAGAAATCTCTCTCAGCGGAAAAGATCAAACGTATCTGGCCGTTGCCCCGGTCGGGTCGCAGCTGTTTGGAAAGGTGGCTGGTGTTCTTGCATTAAACGGTCGGCAAGTTATCGACGCCTCAAGTTACACCGACGGGGAAATGGTTGCCTGCCAGTTCCGAGTCGAAAATCCTCCATCAGGTGAGGTCAACTGGTCCAAGATAGAAGCAGATAGTTTAGCGGTTTTGGAAAAGCGGCTTGCCCTTAGCGTCCGGATTAATCGCCGGGCGCGTGAAGTCGGTCGGTACTTGCGGCCCCGCTCAGCTGAGGCCCCTAAGCGGGCTGTCTATCTAGATAACGACATTTCGGACTCGGCCAGCGTCATTGAACTGCACGCTCCGGACAGCCCAGGTCTGCTCTACGGGGTAGTGCAAGCCTTTAACGAACTCGGTATACGAATTTTGACTGCGAAGGTTCAGACCTTCGGAGATCAGGCCATCGATAGCTTCTATGTCTGTAATCTCGACGGAACGAAACTAACCGACGATGCGAGGTTCTCTGAACTGAAGCTGGTCGTAGACGAAATTCTTGAAGGCACGGTGTGGTAGTGGACGGACCGGACGCAGCTGAACTTCATCGTTGGGCAAACGCGTTGGCGGGAGTGGCACGAACCGGTTTAGGGTTTACCGAGAGCACATTCGAGGCTGAACGCTACGAGGAGATCTTGCATATTGCGGCCGATATTGCTGCTGCAGCAGAAACCGTCGATGACCCTGATCAGCCAGTAGACCCAGAAGCTTACGTTTCAACGTGGAAATCGATGGTCTCTTCAGGCATAGCCGGGTACGCGACTCCTAAGGTTGCCGTCGGTGCCATTGTCGGGGATGTCGACGGACGTATCCTTCTGATCAAAAGGACCGATTCAGGGGTGTGGCTCTATCCGACCGGTTGGGCAGATGTTGGTTACTCGCCGGCTGAAGTGGTCACTAAAGAGGTGCACGAAGAAACCGGTGTCCGTTGTGAGGTTAAGAATCTGATTGGCGTTATCGATGGCTTGCGGGCCGGGTTTAGCCGTGTCCCGTTGTATAGCCTGCTGTTTCACTGCCAGGCCGTCGGCGGTGAATTGTATGCTCACCCAGCTGAATGTCTCGACGTTGGTTGGTTCAGTCCAGATGATCTTCCTACTCCGCTGGTCGGCTACGAACGCTGGGGAACATTAGCTTTTGATGCGATCGAAGGAAAGTCGCCGGCCCCTATCTTTGATGCGCCTCGTGAACCTATTTGGCGAAGCCCTAAATCGTAGACTTTCCGATTGGTGGTGTGAGCGGGCACCGAGGGCGGTATCAGTACCCGCCCACGTAGCTACCAACTGACAGTCATTAGTCCCACAGCCTAAAAAGGGATAGTGGCGTCGTTGGTAGAAAACCAGCTTGTGGGCTGGATTTCTGATACTTAGACGGATGGAGTCGTGGAATCCATCCACCCAATCCGAAAAACTTCTGTCGTCAATCTAGCTGTATCCCCAAGAGGAGGAATCTAGATGTTGTCCCGAAGGTACTTTTCTAACTCTTCGATCAGTTCTGCTCCAGATTCTGGACTCATGCTCTGATCGTAGGCTTGTTCCATCTGGGAAACGTATGCCCGGGTTTCTTCGTCTTCGTTTATGAGTTTGTCGATCTGTTGCTCATAGGCGGCAGCCCCGAGCTCTAACGACGTATTCGGGATCGACAGGTCAAGAAGTTGACTGACCCGGTTGACTAACGCCAAAGCAGCTTTGGGAGAGCTGGCGTGGGGGACATAGGAAGGAATGCTGCTCCAAAGCGAAACGGAGCTACGGCGGTTCCGAACTAACACATCGTGCAAGACGCCAACAATACCACTTGGTCCTTCGTAGTTCGATGGTTCTAAATCGAGTTTGTCGATCAGTTCAGCATCGTAGCCTGCGCTGTAGACGGTCGACGGTCGTGAATGCACAACGTCTGTTATTAGCGAGCCCAGTGAGACGACCAATTGAACGTCAAATTCTTCAACCATCTGAAGAATCAGATCTGTGTAGGTTCGCCAACGAAGCTGCGGCTCCGTTCCGGTGAGAACCAGAAGGTCTTGTTCGCTATTGGGGAGTTCCACCGCGGAGAACGTGTTCTTTGGCCATGCTATTTCGCGGCCGGTGTCGGTCAGCTTGACATGAGGTCGTGTCGAGGTGAAATCATAGAATATCTCTGGATCGATAGATGCAAACGGAACTGCATCGAGTCGTTCACAAACATGCGAGGCCGCGGTTGAGGCGGCGTCACCAGCATCATTCCATCCTTCAAATGCGACTAACATTGTTGGCTGTCGAAGTAGAGGCTTCTCGCCGTTCCACCGTAAAAGTTCCATCAGGCACCACGGTAGCGCATGTTTGCCCTGGTCTTTGAGTCATATGCGATGAGACTCGCCAATTTTGTTCCGGTCTGTCACGGGAGTCACCCGTAGCGGGGTCCAAGTTGGGCATACTAAGAGGGTGAATATCTACGAAGTGACCGAATACTCAGAAGAGCTAAAAGGTGCATTCGACCGGCTCATTCCTCAACTTTCGTCTTCGAATCCGCCTCCATCCGCCGAAGCTCTGTCAAATATCGTTCAGTCCGATGCGTCTCGACTACTTGTTGCTGAAGAAGATGGCCAAGTTATCGGTTCGTTGACCCTTGTACTGTTCCGGATACCGACCGGTGTTCGGGCTTGGATCGAAGATGTCGTCGTCGATTCTGACGCTCGTGGCAAAGGTGTTGGGGCTGCGTTGAGCACACACGCAGTCGATGTCGCCAAAAAAGAAGGCGCAACGACGGTGGACCTTACCTCCCGGCCTTCACGAGAAGCAGCCAATCGGTTATACAGCAGGATCGGTTTCGTCCAACGAGAGACCAACGTCTACCGGTACTCCATCTAGTTTCGTTTGAGCGAGAGTAGAAGCATCTCGCCTGAACAGAGCAACGATAATCGTTCCGAGCCCGATGGTGGCTACCGCGAACCCGGCAGAGGCTGCGAACGCTCCGCCTTGGAACGAAGCGGAACTGCTGATGACCATCACCAACAGCATCGCCGTTGCCTTTATTCGCGCCCCTTGATTGATCCTGCCTAACAGTCGGTACCCGGCAGTTGCCACCAAGATCATGGCCTGCCCGCCTACGGCGAGAGCTAACGGTACTGCGGCTCGGCGGCTGGCGTCCCATGTTTCGCCGAGAATGCTTTCACCGATCACAGATGGAATAATCAGAACTAGACCGCTCCACCCGACCCCGGTCAACCAGCTCAGCACCGCTAGTTTCTGCACGCGGGATCTGACTTGCCGAATATTTGAGACGGCTTCAGTTGTTCCTGTCTGGGTTGAGTCTCTGGAGTGGGTGCCCATGGTTAGAACAACCGTGACGACACCATTCATGATCACGGCAACCGGCCCGATCAACACGGCGGCCCCCCGGTAGGCGCCCATCTCCGCCAGACCGGAGGAGAATCCAACAGCAAACATGATCGCGCTATTGGAACCCGTAACGACAAGAAATTCGAACACGAATCGTGTTCCCACCTGTCTGGTTTGTCGGAGCCAGGTTCGTCCGCCGAACAAACTTGGCCATTTAAGGACCTGCAATCCGAGAAGCAACGTTAAACCGCAGCTCAGTGACCACCACAAAATCAACCACACCGGTTCTGCAATCCTGATAGATCCGGCGAACATCAGGGCCAGCCATAGCCCATCGACAAAAAGAGCTAGGTGTGCTCGGTTTGTGCCGATTAGACAATAACGAACACCGTCGTGGGCGGCCAGAACCGGTAAGGAAACAGCGACAACCAGTAGTAGGGAACGTCCGGTTCCATCGACACCTGAAGCAATCAAAATTCCCAGAGCCATAGCGACGGTGCCGATCACGCCACAAGCCCCGATCACCGACCCTAAACCGTTTGACCTGCTCCGCATTCCTAACAGGAACGGTTCAGTAGCCCACGCCCGCCAAATCCCAAACGTCAGGCCGTACAACGCAAACGCCAACGCAAATCGGCCGTATAGTTCTGGGGTGGACCGGATGGCGACTAGCGAACCGAGCACGAAGTTCGAAGCCGACGAGGCGGCAGAGTCGGCCAGCGTCCACACTGCGTTCGAATTCGATTTAGGCCAGAAACGCAAATTTGGCCGAGAGATCATAGACCTCACTATCGGCGGCAACCCGGCCCGGATGAGCTGAATTGGTGGTTGTTCGACCGCGAAAACTGCTCGAGTGCTTAGCTGAACTTCTAACATCGACGACCTATCAGCCGACGTAAAGACCCAGAAGGTAGCCATCAGAGGTGCCCAATGCCGTTTTTCTTCGACAATTTAGAGACAGCTTCGACTCCGTCGCAAATTTCGCGCCCCGATGAGTCACCTATCGGCGCTTCCCCTATCCGTTCCGTAAGCGGTGAAGGTGTCGATCCGAATCAACCGGTTGCCCGTGGAGGTCCAAAGCCTCGACTTATGGTGGTAATCACCAAAGCAGATATCGGGGGAGCGCAGACCAATGTCTACGATCTCGTATCCTCGTTCAGAGATCACTACGACATGCATCTTGTTGTTGGAAGCGGTGGACTGTTAGTCGAACGGGTCGAAGCTTTAGGGATACCGACAACGGTGATCGATGCCTTAGATCGGAACGTCAATCCGCTGGCCGATCTTAGATGTATAAAAAAACTGCGACGCACGATACGAACGTTCGGGCCTCAGCTGATCCACGCCCACAGCACCAAAGCGGGGTTTGTGTCGCGGATAGCGGGACGGTTCGAACGGGTGCCAGTCATTTACACAGCTCACGGATGGGTTTTCTCGCCTGGTTTTCCGTTAGGTATGAGGCTGATGGTATGGCTCATGGAGCTAGTTTCGTCCCGACTGGGTGCGCACATCGTATGTGTCTCGCACTATGACCGTCGCTTAGCGAAGAAGTATCTTCGCATGTCGGAAGACCACGTGAGTGTGGTGCCCTGCGGCATTGGTCGAACCGCCGTGTCGGCGAAACCGGGAGGAACCCCGGCAAGGATAATTATGGTCGCCCGGTTTCAAGAACCTAAAGACCACGAGACCGCAATCCGTTGTGTTGCCAGGCTCAAACCGGATTCGTGTGTGCTTCGGTTTGTTGGTTCAGGCCCGTTGATGAGTGAAGCCGTGGAGTTGGCGTCAGAACTTCAAGTCAGTGACCAAGTCGAGTTTCTTGGCGATAGTCTCGACGTTCCCGAGCTGCTTGCCGATTCCGACATTTTCGTGTTGTTCTCTCGACACGAGGGGCTTCCTATCTCGATTCTCGAAGCGATGAGGGCGGGTTTGCCAGTTATAGCGAGCGACGTCGGTGGGATCAGCGAAGAAGTTGAAGACCACCTCTCGGGACTGTTAGTTCCCAACGGCGACCTTGACAAAGCGGCCAACGCAGTCAGACTTCTAGTCGACGACGTCGAGTTACGTCAACAAATGGGGGAGGCAGGCCGACAAATATTTGAGCGTCGGTTTACTCGGGCCACCATGATCGAACACTTCGCAGAGATCTATGCCGCCAACCGCAAACGTGGGTAATTATTCCTAAACCGGGAACATCGTACCCCCTCGGTGCAGGCAAAACATAATGTCGGGCCTGCCGAACCTGGATGTGAAACTGCATGTATCACCCAGGTGTGTTACTGTTGTCGAAGAGGCAACTAACAGCTGTTGTCCCTGCAAGTAACTGTCGGCACAACTGAGGCGTTGGAATCAACGACGGAGTTCCGTTTCAACGCCTTACTTCTCGGTTTGTTTTGGTTGAGCGCCCTGGTAAGGCGCCGAGAAGCCCCTTCGGGGTTGCGTGATCAGCCAGTAGAGATCGGGGTGGCGTACGCAACTACGTTATCTTCGTAGCTGCTTTCCGTCTCATTGAAATCCCCTCCGCAAGTGACAAGAACTAGCTGAGGGTCACCGCTTCGACGGAAGATATCTTCGAACGGAAGCTGCGTCTTGTTGTATTGCTCGACCCGATCGATCCTGAACTGCTGGGTTGGTTGCGAGTCGCCGTATTCGATGGTGACGATATCGCCGGGCTCAACTTGATCGAGGTAGCGGAAGACACCATCGACACCACCGGAGGCAATATGTGCCGCCAATACTGACGAACCCTCAGCGCCGGGAGTCGGGCCGAACGAATACCATCCCACGTCCTGTGGTTCCGGTACTTCCATCTCTCCGTTTGGTTCGATACCTACGTCCTCGATTGGGGCATCATCGATTTCGAGTGAGTCGATTGAGATGGAAACCGGCTGCGGTTGGTCATCGTTGGCTGAAGGGTCAAACACCGCCGACGGAAGTTGCGGTATGACCAGTGTTTCTGATGCCTCTCCTGAGGAATCCGAAGAGGAGACCCCAACTGTCGTGGTCGGAGGGCGGTCTGCTTCGTTCGACGTTTGCTCAGGTGTTGAGCAAGCGGCTACAAGAGCTGTCATCGATACGAGCAGGGATACTACGACAGTCGGTTTCATGGGTCTCCTCATCGGGTTACTACGTGATTCAGGTCAGGGTCGAAGCGGGTTAGGCGTTAACCGTTGCCATGCGTCGCTTGGTAGCGATTGCGGCTCCACCGATGACGGTCGCAGTAGCTACAGAAAGTAGAAGCGGAAGCGTGTTGGATGAGCTTTCGACTGGGCTTGTGCCAGTGTTTACCTCTGTAGGCGTTGAGTGTAGGTCAGTGATCGATTCGGTCAGAACAGTAAGGGTGTTGCCTTCGAGAGAACCTACTGCGTACACAATGAGAGCTTCGCCTTCAGCGATGTCGAGGTCTGCCGGTCCGATTACAACTGGCTCGTCAGCTCCGGTAGGTACGACGGTGGCAGAAATGGTTCCGGTTGGAAGATCGGCTGAACCTTCGCCGCCGTTTACGACGTTTGCGAACGCAACGTCACCGTTGGCTTTGATATCAACGGCTGGTGCTGCTGCGGCGTGACGTACGAGGAGTCGTCCTTCGCCTGCTTCGACTTTAGAAACATCGTTTTCGAATACTGCGATGGCTGGTGTGCCTTCGGCATCGAGGTGAGCTACAACGGTGAAGTTGCCACTAGCAGGCAACGCTACATCGCCAGCGTCGATGGCGGTGGTGTCTGTTCCGGTTAGGTTTACTTTAAGACCCTTCAAGGTCAGTCCAGAGAAGCTGCTTAGGTCGTTGGTGTCTCCGAAAGCAAAGTCTTCGATTACTACGTCGCCGTCAACGATTACGTCGACGTTGGTGTCGGGAATGCCGTGGATCAAATGGATCCGGGCGTCACCTTCAGCAGCGCTGGCGGTAGTTGGAGCGAAGAGCATCAGTAATGCTCCGATGGCAAGTACAGCAAATGTTTTTATCTTCATGGTTCCTCCTAGAACTCGTTACCTGCCTTTACGCTCTGTGGAACCTTGTAGATGCAATTTGATCTAATCGAATTTAATTGCATCTGACTGGACTCATAACAACGAAGAACCCATGGTGGGCGCCGATCGTGTAGTGTCGGGCTAAACCCTACGTTCGCTTGTTACGCGACGCCGTTTCCGCCGCCTTCAAGCTCAACGATTCGGGATATCTGGCCACCCTGTTCAAGCACATAAATCTCTCCGGCTGGGCCTTGTCCGAACGAGACCACGTTCTCGACTGATCGGTCAAAGGTTAACGCAGAGTTTGTTATGATCTCGCCGTCTTGCTGTTCGATTCCGATGATCGAATCGCTGCAGAAATCCGAAAATAGATACACCCCGTCCAAGGCTTCGATTAGCTGCCCGCGGTAGACGTAGCCGCCGATTACCGAGCATTGATCTTGGTTGGTTTCGTAGGTGAAAAGAGGTTTGTGATGATCGGCCGGTTCGGAACGCCCTTCGAACGACTGGTCACCTTCGAACGAATTCCAGCCAAGGTTTGCCCCACGCCCGGCGCCTTCGGGGGTTGTCGCGAAATAGTCGATCTCTTCGAATTGGTTCTGTCCGACGTCGGCGATCCACAGATCTCCTGTCTGGGCGTCAAAGGAGAATCGCCAAGGGTTGCGTAAACCGTAAGCCCACGCTTCCGGGCGGGCATTGTCGGGAGCCGTCTGGTTGTTTGCGGCCGTGAATGGGTTGTCTTCAGGGATCGTGAACGGGGAATTGTCGCTTGGGGTCGGATCGATCCGTAGAACAGAACCGAGTAGGGTAGAGAGATCCTGACCGTTACCTTCCGGGTCGCCTCCACTGCCGCCATCACCTAAGCCGATGTAGAGCATATTGTCGGGACCGAAGGTGATGTCGCCGCCGTTGTGATTTGTGAAAGGCTGCTCGACTTGCAAAACGATTCGCTCGTTTGTGCCCGCCCGGTCGCCGTTCATCTCGAACTCGGCAATGACCGAATTCTGATCGGTGTCGGTGTACGACACGTATAGGCGTTGGCCATCAGGGGAGAACACAATACTGAGCAGACCGCCTTCGCCTTCGGTGCTGACCCGATCCGAAATATCGAGGACTGTGTTGTCCGGAGCTTGAATAGTAATTGGCGCCGACGGGTCTTCGGTCTGCTCTATCCCTTCGAGGTCTACTACCCGAACAATGCCGTTGCGTTCAGCGACCCAAAGCTGAGGGCTTTCTGGGCGGCGAACAGCAGCGGTTGGTTCTGCGACTTCGGCTATCGGGAGTAGTCCGTAGTTGCCGGTTTGCCATGCCCCCTCGGATGGTTGAGTTTGGGTGGAGGGTGGCTGCTCTGAAATGTCGGCGGAGGCTGTATTCGGGGTGGCCGTTTCGTCACCGGTTTGATCGGTACACGCTCCTAATACCAGGAGAGAACCTATAACCAGAGCGACATGTCGGGTTCGTAGTCGTTTGAATGAAGAGGGTTGCACGTTAAGTTCCACCGGTTCGAGTCAGAGCGTTTGTGTATCGAGTGTTTACAAGACGCTACCGCTAATCCAGTGCGCCTACCACCATGTTTGGCGACGTCGGCAGCGCCTTTGATAGTTCTATAGTCCAAAACGAAACGTGACCTAACCGTTTGGTTAGGTCACGTCGTGAGAAGAATCTTCCAGCAACTACATTGTTGCCTTCAGAAGGAAAACTGTATGGGGGGG
>JAHDCC010000056.1 GCA_020630065.1 Acidimicrobiales bacterium | reverse complement strand
CCATAGTACCCACATTAACGTGAGGCTTGTTACGCACGAATGTTTCTTTAGCCATTGTTTTCTTAGTCCTTTTTAGATCCGGAACGAGTTAGTTCTCGGGGTTTTTTCTTGTTCACTCGCCCCGGATGCGCTGGACGATTTCTTCCTGAACGCTGCCGGGAGTTTGCTGATAACTATGGAATTGCATTGTGTAGGTAGCTCGACCCTGGGTCTTAGAGCGAAGATCGTTCGAGTATGCGAACATCTCCGACAGTGGGACCTGGGCGGTCACTAGCTGATTCAACCCACGAGACTCCATTTGGCCGACTTTACCGCGACGAGAGTTAAGGTCGCCGATAACGTCACCCATGTAATCTTCAGGGGTTACCACCTCGACAGCCATGATCGGCTCGAGGAGAACTGGTTTAGCTTTTTTGGCGATGGTTTTGAACGCCATCGTTCCGGCAATCTTAAACGCCATCTCCGAAGAGTCAACGTCGTGGAACTTGCCGTCGAGCAGGGTTACTCGAACGTCTACCGTCGAGAAACCAGCCAAGACACCGTTAGTCATAGCATCTTCGATGCCGTGAGAAACTGACGGGATGTACTCTTTCGGAATACGTCCACCGGTGATCTTGTCAATAAATTCGTAGCCGCCACCGGGACCAGAAGGTTCCATCTTGATGGTTACTTCTGCGAACTGACCAGAACCACCCGACTGCTTCTTATGGGTGTAGGTGTCTTTTTCGACTGTCTGGGTGATGGTTTCTCGGTAAGCAACCTGTGGCTTACCGACCGTCGCATCAACTTTGAATTCTCGAAGCATACGATCGACGAGAACTTCCAAGTGAAGCTCGCCCATACCGGCAATGATTGTTTGGCCGGTTTCTTCGTCTGTCTTAACACTGAAGGTAGGGTCTTCATCAGACAAAGCGGTTAGCGCTTTAGCCATCTTGTCTTGGTCGGCCTTGGTTTTAGGCTCAACGGCGACGTGGATTACTGGATCTGGGAAGTCTAGCGATTCTAGAACAACAGCCTGGCCAGGGTCGGTGAGTGTGTCACCGGTACGGCAGTTCTTGATGCCGATAGCCGCCATGATGTCGCCGGTTGCGGCGAAGTCACGGTCTTGCTGCTTGTTAGCGTGCATTTCGAGCAGGCGACCCATACGTTCTTTCGAACCGGTACGAGCATTCATTACTTGGCCACCCTTTTCGAGCTGGCCGGAGTAAACACGGAAATACGTGAGCTTACCGACGTTTGGAGCCGTCATGATTTTGAACGCTAGAGCCGAGAACGGCTCGCCGTCGTCTGCTTTACGCTCAACGTCTTCGCCGCCTTTACGCATTGTGCCTTTAGTCGGAGGCAGATCTAGAGGCGAAGGTAGGTAGTCGACAACCGCATCGAGGAGAGGCTGTACACCTTTGTTCTTAAAGGCGGTTCCACAAAGGATCGGAACCAGCTTGTTAGAGATGGTGGCTGCACGGAGACCGGTCTTTAGATCCTCTTCGGAGAGGTTTTCGGTTTCCATGTACTTTTCCATCAAGTCGTCGTCGCTTGATGCGACCGCTTCGACCAGCTGTGTACGGTATTCGGCCGCTTTGTCAGCAAGGTCTTCAGGGATATCGACTTCGTCCCATGAAGCTCCGAGGTCTTCAGAGTTCCAGATAAGAGCCTTCATTTTGACCAGGTCAACAACGCCCTGGAAACCGGCTTCTTCACCGATTGGGAGCTGAATGACCGCAATATCTTGGGTCAGACGTTCGAGGATCGTGTCGACCACGAAGTAGAAGTCTGCACCGGTACGGTCAAGTTTGTTCACGAAACACATACGGGGCACGCCGTAGGTGTCGGCTTGTCGCCATACGGTTTCGGTCTGTGGTTCTACACCAGCTACGCCGTCAAAGACCGCAACTGCGCCATCGAGAACACGCAGTGAACGTTCTACCTCAACGGTGAAGTCAACGTGACCGGGGGTGTCGATGATGTTAATCCGATAGTCGTTCCAGAAACAGGTGGTAGCAGCCGACGTGATCGTGATGCCACGCTCCTGCTCTTGTTCCATCCAGTCCATGGTCGCGCCGCCGTCGTGGACTTCACCGATTTTGTAGTTCTTGCCGGTGTAGTAAAGGATGCGTTCGGTAGTGGTGGTTTTACCAGCATCGATGTGAGCCATAATACCGATGTTCCGGTACTGCTCAAGAGGCGTAGGACGCTCAGCCATTGGTATTCCTTGAGTGAATTAGGGGAAGTGGTACGGGGATCATGTTAGTTGCGGTCTTACCAGCGGTAGTGAGCAAACGCCTTGTTGGCTTCTGCCATCTTGTGCAAGTCTTCTCGTCGCTTGACCGAAGCACCGATGCCGTTAGAAGCATCAAGGATTTCGTTAGCCAAACGATCGGCCATAGAGCGCTCTCGTCGGTCACGAGCGTTGGCAACCATCCAACGAACAGCCAAGGTGGTAGCACGTCGAGGTCGAACTTCGTCAGGGACCTGGTAGGTGGCGCCACCAACACGGCGGCTTCGTACCTCAAGCTGAGGTCGGACGTTGTCGACAGAACGCTTCAACGCAGCGACTGGATCGCCACCAGTCTTTTCACCAACGATTTCCAACGCGCCGTACACGATGCGTTCGGCAGTGGTTTTCTTTCCACCCTGAAGAACTTTGTTGATGATCTGAGTGACAAGAACGGATCGGTATACCGGATCTGGTTCTAGCTCTCGGCGGGGTGCTGGTCCCTTGCGAGGCATATTAGTCTTCCTTCTTTACGCCGTAGCGGCTACGGGCTTGCTTACGGTCGCGCACACCAGAGGTGTCGAGCGTGCCACGAACGATCTTGTAACGAACACCAGGAAGGTCCTTAACACGACCACCACGTACCAACACGATGGAGTGTTCTTGGAGGTTGTGACCTTCACCTGGGATGTATGCAGTAACTTCAATGCCTGTGGTTAGACGGACACGAGCTACTTTACGCAGAGCCGAGTTAGGTTTCTTCGGCGTAGCCGCGTAGACCCTTGTACATACGCCACGTCGCTGAGGAGAACCTACCAGCGCTGGGGTGGTACCTTTTCGGTTTTTAGACTTGCGGCCTTTGCGGACCAATTGTTGAATCGTGGGCACGAAGCCACCTCTTCTAAGAATTCTCTAACTATTGAATGATCTACTTCAGGCCATCTTGATCGTCCAAAGCAGAAAAGTTTGGGGCGAAGCGCTCCTTACAGGGGCGGCACAGGCCAGCTGACTAGACTACGGGCGCCCCGGGCAGTTCACAACAACACGGCACACGTCAATCCAATTGTCAAGTTAGCTCCACGTTCTTCGAGCAATAAAACCTCGCCTGACGCAGTTTATCCACATGCCATACACAGCATCAC
>JAHDCC010000055.1 GCA_020630065.1 Acidimicrobiales bacterium | reverse complement strand
GTGGGCGATACAGGACTCGAACCTGTGACCCCCTCCACGTCATGGAGGTGCTCTAGCCAACTGAGCTAATCGCCCCGGGCGAACTACGCTACCAAATAGACAGCGAAGTTCACACGTAGAGCGCAGAGCGGGATTTGAACCCGCGAATCATGGCTTTGCAGGCCACTCCCTTAGGCCGCTCGGGCATCTGCGCATCGGACACTTACAATAGCCGCAACTTCGCTACTCCAGCGTGGAGATAACAAAATCGACCAGAAAATTCTTCGAAATTACGCGCTTTATGTGTCAGTCGACCCGATCTCGAAATGTTCGCGACCGCGAGTATCACCACACAGAAGCTATTGTGAAAGGGGAACAAAACACCAATCAATGGCGGCAAACCACATGAGTAAGAGTTACACAGCATGGAACGGCGAAGAGTACCCTTGGCCACCGCCAGAGGGCTGGTACGAAGCTTCGGACGGCAAATGGTGGGCGAAAGACTCCGGCCCGGGCCCTAAACAGGCCAACCAACCCGCCGCTTCTCAAGACGCCAGCGAACGTCCTACCCAGGCGGTTCTCCCCGACTCGCAGAACCAACCTCAAGCCAACCAAAACCCGGCCACTCAGAACCAGCCGACCACACCGTTCAATTCACCTCAACAGCAGGCACCATTCGGGGCGAACCCTCAAAACCAGCCAGCCCAGTTCGGCCAGCCTCAACAGTTCAACAACCCGGGTCAGCGCCAGCCAGGGTTCGGCCAGCCGCAACAGTTCGGTCAATCTAACTGGCAGTCCGCTCCAGCTCAGAAGAAGGGAAACACCGGTCTGATCATTGGCTTGTGTGCTGGCGCTGCCGCCCTTGTCCTTCTCATCGGTGGACTGTTTGTTGCCTTGTCCGGCGACGATGAAGAACCGTTCGCGGCTCCGGTTCCGACAACGCCAACAACGATCGCTATCCCCACTACTCCTTCGACGCTGGCGCCCACCACAACGATTGAACCGACGACAACAACCGAAGTTGATTTCGCGGTGGCAACTGCCGGTTTCCGAGCCCACCTGATCTCAATAGATGTCGACGCGTCCGAAGCGACCGACCAGCAGCTCGAAGCAGCGGCGGTTGCAACATGCACGGTCGCTATTTTCTCTCTGACTCCAGCCGACTGGGACGAAGATTCAGAGGAGCTAGTAGAAACCTCGCTCCAGAACCAAATCGATTCCGGTAACGACGCTCCCCTGACCCGCAACCAGTGGCGTTCGTTGATCTCCGGGCGTCTAGTGTTTTACTGCCCAGACGAAGCCACCCGACTTGATGTGAGCATCTAGCTTTAACGGTTCGGTGTTAAAACTATTCTTCGGTTCGTAGCCGCTTTTCTACGTCTACGACGAAACCGTAACTGTCGTTTCCGTCAGCGAACACGTGTCGGGCGAGGTCTTTCGCTATTTCCTGACGCACTTTCGACGAGGGTCGTGTGCCTTTGTAAGCCCGGTACAGTTCGTCGATGTCGTCGAGCGCCAGACTGAACGGATACTCGAGCGCCGCTGTCCGTTGACCGTTTTGGCTACCAGCTGTCGCCGAGACAACCGTTACCGCCTCGCTTAGCTGTTCGTCCGTTTCGTCGGACTCTTCAACGTCGTCTACTTTTTCATCGACGTCTTCGGCGTCACGGTCGGCGATGTTGCCAAGCTCTTCGAACTGGTCTAAGAAGTCTTGCCACGGGAACTGGCTTCCCGGGTCTGAACGGCGACCGGGATCTAATTCGGCGTGTGTAACAAACCCGGCTTCCCCGGCCCGGTATTCGCTCGCTGAAATGCGGCGGGCTGGCACGTCGACGTCAACTGTCGCTTTAACCCAGTCCGCCATAGCTCGAGCCTCTTTGGCGCCGTTCGAAATAATGTCGTCAACCCATTTGGGTGGAAGGCGCTGCCATTCGCTCGCTTTTGTGGCGAACGTTAAACCCAGCGACCAACGATTTCCGCCGGTGCCTTCGTGGAAGGCTTCCCATTCGTAACGCACAAGATGCAACACCGACGACGAATCGACGACCGAATGATAGCTGCCCGACTCTGAACGGCCGGCAATAAATTTGGCCACATTCTCGGCCCCACGGTCGGGCCCGTTGATATCTGGTTTATTCTCAGCGGTATGAATAACGATGGCACCGGTTACCTCGGCGCGACGCTTTTTACGGAATTGACTTCGTTTAGGGGGATTGTCCTCTAAATAGACACCCATATAAGCTTGTACCTTCTTGTGCGGTTTCTCGATACCTTATTCGAACTGTGACGAAAACCGTTAGCCAAATGCAGATATTATAGAAATTCGACCTCGGAGGGAGCGAGAATGACGGACCACTACACTGCTTGGAATGGCCAGCAGTACGCCGGGTCCCCTCCTTCCGGCTGGTATCAGGCATCCGACGGGCGTTGGTGGGCCCCGAACACCGGACCTGGCGCACCATCTCAACTACCTGCCCACGGGTTCGCTTCTACTAGCCAAACCAACCAGTCTCAACCAAACGCTAAACGGGCTGGTTTGATTACTGGCGGAACGTTTCTGGCGATCGCTGTCGGGTTGATGAGTTTCGCGGCGGTCAATCGGGAGAGCACATCGACACCTAACTCAACGGATTTCAATGCGTTGACGCCTACTCAGCAGACCGCAGAGTTCAGGAAATATCTGACCGAAGAAGGCATACCTATTAAGCCCGAAACGACTGACACGCAACTGATGACGTTAGGCGAGTCGACTTGTGAGCGGGCGTCAGAAACCACCGACCTGACAAGCTGGAACCAGGCCCTTGAAGATTCGTCACAGCAAGATTCGATCAGTTCGTCAAATTCTGAACAGTTGACTGACGTGCAGATACGGGCTGTTTTAGACGCCAGCCTTCGGATCTACTGCCCGGACGAGGCTGCCAGATTAGGTATAACCCAATAGCGGCACTATATGCCGTGAACCTAATGCATTAGGGCTGCCATAGTTAACTCTGAGCGCAGGTTATACTTTGAGCTGTCGGATCTCGACTGCCCCATAGGGTCATAGTTGTTCCAACAAACCTGACGCATTCACGGAGGAAGTCTTGAGCCAGAAATATCTCGCATGGAATGGAGAAGAGTACCCGTGGCCGCCACCCGAAGACTGGTATGAGGCCTCTGACGGCCGCTGGTGGGCTCCTAATTCTGGGCCTGGGCCTAAGGTTTCTGAAACTCCGGCTAGCTCTGAGCCTTCCTCAAGCGAAGCGGCAACCCAAATTTCGCCCGCCGAGCAGCAGCCGTCTGCAGGGTTCGGGGCTGACACTACTAGCCCGCAACCTGCATCCGACTTTGACGCCACCCAGAAGCAACCCCAAGTCGATATCAATCAGAACCCGACACCCGGTTTCCAACAGCCACAGTTCGGGGGAACCCCTAACCAGA
>JAHDCC010000054.1:1378-3426 GCA_020630065.1 Acidimicrobiales bacterium | reverse complement strand
TATGGCATTAGCACAAACAGGAGTAGTTGGCGATATACAAACAGGCGACATAGGGATCGACCTATTAAGCGGCGGGATCGGCAACCACGGACTAAGCGGCAAAGATTTGGCAAACATATTTGGAGCGCAAGCTCAAGCCGAAGTCATCCAAGACGCTAGGGATCGAGCAGAACGCAAACAACGGACTAAGATTTTTATCATTAGTAGTTCAGTAGTTGCAGCGATCGTCCTAATCATACTCCTCTATTCTTTTACCTCAAAAACCAAATAACTCATGAGTTTAGGCACTTTATCAGAAAAAAGAAATACGGCGACTATCAGCACAACAGCCACCACCACAAGCAGCCCTCCCAAGGCAGAAAAACCTGCCTTAAAGCTTGTAGAAGAAACGCCCAAGCCCAAAGAACCCACTTTAGTGGCAAATCCTACCCAAACACCAACAACCCCACCAACAACGCCGATACAAGATAAAAAATGTGTGTATTGCGGGCTTGAAAAAGGGATAAGCCTAGCCTTTAAAGGAAGTGTTGTTTTGGTCTTGTTGGCACTTTGTTTTAACCTTATCAAAACCGCTAAATAATGAGTACAGGACTAAATAAAATCAAATTTGAATTTGATAAACCCGACTTTCAAGGGCAGTTTGGCGGTAAAACAGGCACCTTGAGTGAAAAGCGAACAGAAGCCGCTCAAAGCACGAAAGGCAACGACACGGCAGAGATCATCGAAGCAAGTGCAGGCGGTTTGGATAGCATCACGAATTTTGTGTCCTTGTTTACAGGAAAAACGCCAACGACCGAAACGAACTACACGCCACCACCACCACCCGAAAAAAAAGTAAATCCTTATGTTTGGATCGGTGGAGGAGTAGCGGTGGTTTTATTCATCATCCTTTTAATCTCTTCAAAAAATGGACAAAGCCAATAACCTAAAATTACCCTTGTTGCTCCTTGCCATTGTCTTGATTTTAGGTGGTGGTGGTTTTGCCATTTGGATGGTGACCAAAAAAGAAGAGGACAAGGTACCCGAGCAGCGAAAAGGAGGAGCAGCTCCGCCCGTGCAAGGTCGAACGGATGCCACGAGTTTGTATACAGAAGCAGAGCTGCAACACAGTGGGCTAGTCAACAAGGACAGCCCCGACAAGACGCCCGAATATTCAGCGGTATTAATGACCTCGCCCGATGGTTTGCGCTTGATACGGGATCGAATGGAAAAGATACAATTGAATAAAAAAGACGCTGATTTTGTCCGAGCCAAGCATAAGGTGGGACGAACCTTAGTAGGGAACAGGGCATTTAGTACGGCCGCCAATAAAGCGATTGATAAAATGTTTGGTTTGGTAGATGGTGCCACAGGTGGTCAATACTTGACTTATCCCGTTTACGGGAAGTTTGAACCCGATGCCGACCCACTAAGAGCAGATATTGAAAACTTTTTATCCAAAGATGGTCAAGGCTACAACTTAACAAGTGTAAGGCATGGCGGGAATGCGTGGTGGTTTGGTTCGGTGGGATTAAATCTAATGTATGGAAACAAAAGTTCTCATCTGCACAGCGCCGACCAGATATGGTGGTACAAAGCCGATCGAGAGGGCTTAGACTTCTTTAAGTTGGTGAATGGTCACAATGTGGATGATCGTCGGATGGTAGACGAGAAGCGCAACGGAAAAGGTGTTTTTGCCGCTTGGGGAATGTACAATTTAGTGAAAGAGTGGAAGGCGCAAATGGATTTTTTCGACAAAGTGACCCGACTGGAAGCAATAGCAGCCCTAGAACGAGAGGGATTAATAAGACGCCTTTAAACCTTTAAAAACAGATGAAAAAAGCAGATAAAAAAAAGATGCTGTATGGTGTTGGTGCGTTGGTCTTGGTGCTAATGGTGGTCTTTGTTCTTGGAAAGTTGCAAGGTAGAACAGAGAAGGAACAGCGAGAAATAGACGTACAAGTGGACATCAAGGACGAGAACGGGCAAACCGTGACTTATGACCCCAATCCACTTTTAGAACGTTTGCACAAAGGTTTAACCACCCGTTATTATTTTGATTTTTCAGA
>JAHDCC010000054.1:0-1278 GCA_020630065.1 Acidimicrobiales bacterium | reverse complement strand
AATAACAGGCGTTTTGAGTACGATATGCACTATCAAGGCGTTCGTTACAAAGGCATTTTTGAAGATGGTGTCACCGCACCAATGATCCAAGTTAAAAAAGGCTTTGGTTCTTTTATGATTCAACAATTGAAGCTAACCAAAGCAACAAGCCCAAAAACAAAAGGCGATAAAATGGGCAGCTCACTTGCTGTGAAAAACGACCTTGTTAGTTTATCTATTTTAGACCTAAAAGGACAGACCTTAAAACAAGTAAACGTAAACTTAGCAACAGGCGAACAAAAGAGCCTAAATGTCAACAATACATCTAATCTTAGAACCTTATAATCTTATAAAATCATGTTCAAAAAACACAAATTCAAATTTTTAGCCCTGCTTCTTATCTTGGTCGTCGGTGGTGGTGTGGCGTACTATTTCAAGAAAAAAGAAGTAGATAAAAAAGCGGCAAAAATGGATGCCCAACAAGAGACAGAGCAAGCGCCCAAAGAACCGCTTGCGGTTGATCCTATTTCTGATAAACCAACCAAAAAACCAACTACAAGCGAAAAAGCAACCACAAAGGAATTGGTGGTCTCGAAAGGAGACAAGCAGCTCCTTGCTAAATCTAAATAAAGACCATGAAAAAGACCCTAAAAAAGAACCAACAAGCCCTAATTTGGGGGCTTGTTGTCATTGCCTTGATTATCGTTTATGTTAAAAGAGATGTTCTAAAAACTTTCTTCAGTAAGTCGAAGAAATTGCCATCTACTCCTGCTGCAACAACCGTCAGCACCAACTCTTCAACACTTTCAGAAAATGATATAGTCTTAAAGAAAGGAAGTAGTGGCACACAGGTAAGAAAATTGCAGCAACTTTTGAACGACAAGCACCGCCAAAGTACGCCTACTTTTACGCCGCTTTTGGTGGAAGATGGGAAGTTTGGAGCGCTCACGGAAACGATGCTAAAAAAATACACTGGCAAAACAAGCATTACCCTTAATCAACTCCTTAAAGCCCTTTCCTAATGCCTTTTTTTATACCCTTAATCATTGGAGCAAGTACAACAGGCTTTTTGTGGTATAATTCAGCGAAAGAGGACAAAAAGGAACCCACCTTTAACGAAGAATTATTAAAATTGGCATACCCTGTTTTATTGCTGTTGATGGTTCTTTTATTCTTTCGTTGGTTGTATCACAAAGGTACTCCTTAAAAAACTAAAACCATGAAAAAAACAGATAGTGCCATGCTAGGCGGTGCGATTGTCACCCTATTAATTTTCACCTACGGACTAAAGACCCAAAG
>JAHDCC010000053.1 GCA_020630065.1 Acidimicrobiales bacterium | reverse complement strand
CCGACAACGCCTTCGCCTCACCACCAGACGTCCACCAACTAAACACTTCCACCTCGGACTTATCTTCCTGAGAGTCTCCGTTGGTGTCGCTAGTACCACTGGCCTCATCCGAACTGCTTGAACCACACGCAGACGCCACCAAACTCAACGCCGCAAACAACGCCATCCAATAACGCACATTTGTATTTCGAGTCGCTGACTTAAAGGGGTATGACACAGTCGCAAGATCCTTCTTAGACAAGATGACGTACAAAAGCCCGACCATGGGTGTCAGACTTTCTACCGAGTCAGGGTCGGCAATTTCAATGCAGACTTTAGAAGTTTGGGGTCAACGACCAAGGATACGATCCGCTACCTAACTGGGCTAGAACTGTTAGGCAGCGGACCAGAATTTCTGGTGCTATCCGTAAATTGCTAGCCCATCGGACAAGTCGAAGAAACGCAGTTTCTCAATATCGACTGCAAGTGTTGCGCCCTCACCAACCTTTGGTTTGGCGTCAGCTTCGACACGGGCCGCTAACCGAGCGGCCGCACCTGATGACAACCGACTGCCGATTTCTTCCTCATCAGTTCGAGTGGCAGCAGCCGATCGAGCGGGTGTAGCATCTACACCCAGATAGACGACCGTTTCGAATCCGAGCATTTCAACACTTTCAAGTTCTCCCTTGAACCCAAGCAAATGAGGCTCGGGGGCTTGACCGGTAAGCTGCAGATCTTTGGGTCTGATACCTACTGCAATAGTTTCTTCCAAGTATGTGCGTATTCTTGGGTTTCTTGAGAGATATTCAGCAGGTAGTTCCACTTCTGAAGATCCTACGGTAAGAACCGTCTTACTATGCCTACTCTGAAGCTTGCCTTCTAGAAGATTCATGGCCGGCGAGCCCGTGAATGCAGCCACAAACATATTCGCCGGTCGCTCGAAGATTTCTTGTGGTGCGGCAAACTGCTGCAAGACCCCTCGATCGATAACGGCAACCCGATCAGCCATCGTCATAGCCTCAACTTGGTCGTGTGTAACGTAGAACGTGGTGATACCTAGACGGTTCTGAATTTCAGAAATCTCGCCTCGCATTTGCACACGTAGTTTTGCATCCAGGTTTGACAGAGGTTCGTCGAGAAGAAAAAGCTTCGGGCGACGGACGATCGCTCGTCCCATCGCTACCCGCTGTCGTTGCCCACCTGACAAGCGACCTGGCTTTCGATGTAACAAGTCAGTGAGTTCAAGCACGCGAGCCGCTTCGTGGACCATCTTCTTACGCTCATCTTTGGGTACTTTCGCCAATTTCAGCGCGAATCCGATGTTCTGTTCGACCGTCATGTGTGGGTAAAGCGCATAATCTTGGAAGACCATAGCTATATCTCGATCTCCCGGACCGAGATCGTTGATTACCTCACCATCGAGAACAATTTCTCCTTCGCTGATTTCCTCTAAGCCCGCAAGCATCCGCAGACTAGTTGACTTCCCACAGCCGGAGGGGCCGACCATGATTACGAATTCTCCTGGTTCTATTTCGAGGTTGACTTTGTCAACCGCTCTCGTCCCGTCGGCGTAAACCTTGCTTACCCCACGCAGACTAACTCTGCCAGCGTTCTGTTCCGTCATTCTAGTTATCCTTTAATTGCCCCGGCAGTTACGCCCTTAACGAAAAATCGACCCAAGAATATGTACACCAACGCGGTTGGCAGTGCAGCCGTGACCGCTCCAGCCATAACAACGTTCCAGTCAACAGAGAAGTTGCCTGAGAGGTTGTTCAACGCAACAGTTACAGGCTGAGCTTCAGGATTTGGGACGACTGTGACAGCGAACAGGAACTCGTTCCAAATGTTGGTGAATTGGAAGATCGCCACCACTACGATCGAAGGCACCGACAGCGGTAGCATTACAGACCAGAACGTCCTAAACGGTCCTGCACCGTCAACTTTGGCGGCTTCGAACAAGCCATGTGGCAGTGTCGAAAAATGGTTTCTAAATATGAGTGTGGTGATCGGGAGCCCATAAATGACATGGGTGAGGATTAGACCCCATACTGATCCGTAGAGGCCAGTCCATTGCAGGAACCGAACTAGCGGCAACAAAACCGCTTGGTACGGAATGAAGAATCCGAACAACAGCAGCATCAAGAGATATTCAGAACCCTTGAACTTCCACTTGGCGAAAAAGTACCCGTTTACCGAGCCAATAAAAGTCGAGATTACAGTAGCAGGAACAACCAAGGTAACACTGTTGATCATGCTTGGAGACAACCGTTCCCATGCTTCGCTGAATCCGCCCCAGGACCAGGTCGAAGGTGGACGCCACATCTGTGATAATTCGGCTGACGCCGGATCTTTTAGGCCATTCATCACGAGAACGTACACCGGCAGAAGAAAGAATATCGCCATGGCAACCAGCATGAACCATGCAGTCCAAGCGTTAGCGTGTTTGATCCGGCGCCAAAGGCCAGTGTTGCGATTCTTTATTTGGGACACCGTCGTCGGACTTGTCATGATTCCTCCCTTGACGAACGAATGAGATAAGGAACAACCACTACGCTCGCAAACAGCAGAATCACTATGGACGCTGCAGAAGCGAGGTTATATCTGGTTGCTTTGAACATTGTTTCGAAGACAAATAACGATGGCATGTCAGTAGCGAACCCCGGTCCTGTCCCCGTCATCGCAACAACCAGATCGAAGGTCTTTAGTGAGATATGAAGCAATATGACACCAACCGTGATTGTCACAGGCTTCAACATGGGGATGATAACTTTCGAATAGACCTGCCATTCCGATGCACCATCGATTCGAGCTGCTTCGCGGACACTGTTGGGCAGACTGGCCATACCGCCGATGTACATCGCCATAACAAACCCCGACACTTGCCATGATGCTGCGATAGCCACTGGGATGATCGCAGCTGGGATTCCGAGCTTCACTTGCAAATCGTCGGCAAACGGAAAGATAGCAACCAACAAAGAGTTTATTTGCAACCAAACTGACGGGTCTGTTGTCCACCCCGGTTCAAGTTCACTGCCACCAGCTTGGGTCAGAACGCTGTTGAATCCAGTGACATCGAACAGCAGGTTGATGCCGACTTCTGGGTTAAAGAGCCACCTCCAAACCACCCCAGTCACAACAAGCGATATGGCGTACGGGAACAGTATGACGTTACGAAAGAACTTGCGGCCACGCACCTTTTGTTCGAGCAGAATAGCGGCACCTAAACCTACTCCAATCGCAAGGACCATGAACAACACAGTGAAAATAACGGTGTTGCGCATGTCAATCTGGAATCGCGTAGTCGTTAAAAGATCAGAGTAATTTCCTGTTGCAGGTTCTCGCACGGAAAGGTCTTCTTTGATGCCTCCCCAGTTAGATATCGATACCCAGAATGTGTATGCGATAAACCCGTAGACGAAGATCGCTATTCCCGCCGATGTTGGGAGTAGCACCAGCGGAGAAATATATTTCTGCCAGGTCCCACGTTTCTTTCTTTGCCGTTGTCGACGCTCTAAGGTGCTGGGTTCACCCTCAGATAATGTTGTAGTCATTTTACTATTTCCTTTTACGTGCTTTCACGGCGGCGGGATCTTCAATGGAGCTATCAGGCCGCCACAACGAGGTCCCGATTACGTTGTGGCGGCCATGTAGCTAGAGCTAACTCAACGTTAGTTGAGGCGTTACGTTTGGCTAGTTTCCGAAATCAGCAGCAGC
>JAHDCC010000016.1:87864-93822 GCA_020630065.1 Acidimicrobiales bacterium | reverse complement strand
ACCCGAGCGGAGGTCCTTCACGCAAGTGCGTCATACACTTTTACGTACATAAAAATGTATGAATCGCACACTTTTATGTACGTAAAAGTGCGAGTGGTGTCTACCTGGCCGCTTTACTATGCGTCCCGGCTACGGGATCTTTAACCGGCTCGTGGTAGCACTCTCACGCGTCAGGTCGGTTGGTTTCGGTTAGGCGGGCAGCGAGGTAGGTTCGTTCGGCCGGATTTTGGGCCAACTCGTGGGCCCGAGCAAACGAGCCATGAGCCTGCTGGGTTTGACCGTTGCGGAACTCCAGCTCACCCCTAGCTGCGTGAAACAGGTGATAGTCGTCGAGGCCGTCGATCTCGGCCAGCGCAGCAAGCCCGGCAGGTGGACCGTCTGACATTGCAATCGAAATCGCCCGGTTCAGAGCCACAACCGGCGACGGTCGCATCGCCAGCAGCTGATCGTACAGTGCAGTGATGCGGGCCCAATCAGTATCGCCCGCGGTTCGAGCGTTGGCATGATACGACGCTATGACCGCCTCGGTTTGTGTCGCCCCGGGCTGCATCAACTTCATTGCCCGGTGCAGTAGACGGTTAGCGGCCTGTATCTCATCGAGACGCCACCGGCTACGATCTTGCCTGTCTAGTAGAACCAGTTCGTCGTCGCTGAACCGGGCGTCGCGTCGGGCATGCGTGAACCGCAACAAGGCAGCCAACCCCAACGTTTCGGCGTGGTCCTCAGCCACATAGGCGACGATGTCGGTAAGCCGTATCGCTTCGTCGCAAAGGTCTACTCGGTGCACTTCGGTCCGCGCCGACCGGCTCAAATACCCTTCGTTGAAGACGAGATATATCACTCGGAGCACGGCGTCGAGCCGTGTCGCCAACTGGTCGGGTATAGACAACGGGATAGCGGAGCGTCGAATCTTTTTCTTCGCTCGGGTGATTCGAGCCGCCAACGTCGGCACCGGTATAAGGTAGGCGGCCGCGATCTCTTCAGTGGTGAGACCGGCGACGAGTCGCAGCGTCAACGCTACCTGAGTGTCCAAAGCGAGGGCCGGGTGGCAGCACAATAAGATGAGGCGCAGCCGTTCATCCTCGGGCTCTTGATCGTTGTCGCTTGTGGGTTCGGTCAGATACATGGCACGGTTCGTGGGGGAAGGGTCGCTCGCCACCTCCGCTGTCTGGTGAAGGTCGGGTGCGGCTTGGCGAAGTCGCCGGTCGGCAGATTTCTGTCTTCTGGTTGCGTCGATGGCTTTGCGTTGCGCGACTCGATAGAGCCAGCCAGCAGGGTTGTCGGGAATACCGTCGCTGGGCCAACGGTCGTTGGCTTGGATGAGAGCTTCTTGTACCGCGTCGTCGGCGACGTCGAGGTTGTTGAAGCGAGTTGCGAGTGCCGAGAGGACCCGGCCCGAATGGTTGCGGGCCAGGTCTCTCAGCGCTTCTTCTACCGGTGAGGGGTTCAGCGCAGTTATCCCATATCGGGTCGGAACGCTATTGGACGTATTTCGAATCGGCCAACCGGCATCGGGATCTTCCGGGCCAGGTCGATCGCTTCGTCGAGGGTTTCGACTGAAACGATGTAGTACCCGCCGAGCTGTTCTTTCGACTCGGCGTAGGGCCCGTCGGTGATGTCTTCGGTGCCGTCGACGTTCTTGCTGAGTAGTGTCGCCGTTTGGGTCGGGGCGAGTGAGGCGCCACCTACATATTGGCCGGCGTCAACCAGCGTTTGGTTGTATGCCATCCATTCACCCATCATTGCTTCAAATTCCGGGCTGCCGGGTTCGAAATCTGGTGTGCCAGATTCGTCGCTGTAAAGAAGGATCATGTATTCCATTGTTCATTCTGTCTTTCTGTTGGTTTGTTTTGTGGTTTATGTAGAGGTTTGTTACGCGTTGACGGTTTCGGCTAGTCGTTCGAGGGTTGTTTCCATGCCTTCGGTCAGATTGGTTTCACGGTCGGTTACCCCGTTGCGTCGTTGTAGAAAGCGGATGAAGGCGCCGGTTGGTTTTTCCTGATTCATCGATTCGACCACTCGGGTGCCGCCGTCGGGGGTTGGAAACAGTTCGTAGCGCCAGGTGGGTCCAGATTTTCCGGGGACTTTGAACGCAAAAACGTGGTCTGATTCGAGTTCGGTTACCACTGGTTTGGTCGCCCATTTGGACGATCCTAGTTTATTGTGTCCTTTGAACACGGCTCCTACTTCGGCCTGAGTTGCCCCTTTGAGCCATTCGGCTTTGGTGCATTCGGGGCTGAGGTTGGCTAGCTGTTCGATATCGGTGACGACCTTGAACACTTCGTCGGCGGGGGCGTCGATTGTGCGTTCGACGGTGATGGCTAATGGTTGATGTTTAGACATTGGATTCCTCCGGGTAGTCGCTGATGCGTTTTGCCTTTCAGCACCTAGACGCAGGTGTCCAGAAAATTCGACAGCTTTGACAAAAGAAATCTGCAAATTTCCAAAAATCCGCTGTTCGAGCCGGGAAATGTGGCGGTGATGGCAGTTATCCGTAGCGTTATCTGGGTTCTAGTTGCCGGTATTCTGGGTGGTATGGCAACTCTGGAACGGGCTATAGCGATCGCGGCTGAACATCACGCTGGCCAGGTTGATCTTGCTGGCCAGCCGTATATTCTTCACCCAATCAACGTCATGCTGCGAGGCGAAACCGACGATCAGCGTATAGTCGGCGTGCTGCACGACGTAGTGGAGGACACGCCAGTCACATTGGAGGATCTTCGTGCTGAGGGTTTTTCTGACGACGTGGTTGAAGCGGTCGATTTGTTGACGAAACGGCCTGGTGAGTCACGGCTGGAAGCGGCCCGTCGAGCGGCTCCTAATCCGCTGGCGCGCTCCGTGAAACTGGCCGACAACACCGAAAATAGTGACCTTTCCCGCATCGGAGAGCCTACCGCTAAGGACTACGCCCGACTCGAAGAGTACCGGCAGGTTCGCTCGGTGCTTCTCGATGCCGAGAAGACCTAGAAGAAAAAAAATCCTTCAACCCTACGTTGTCAGTCGAACATATGTTCGATAGCGTTTGAAGGGTCGACATAGGTTGTCGGCAACCTCGAAGGCGCAAGCCATCCTCATTATCTGTCAGCGCCAGTTGAGGTTGTTATGGGCACGAGCCGCTCTTCGAATACGGAAATCAACGACTCGCAATGCCAAGAAGTTTTGGCGTTTGTTGATGTTGTTCGGTCGCTTGACGTTGTTGGGCTCGACGAACCAGACCTTAAGAACCTTCTGATTTCTGCCCGACACGCCCGCGCCGGTATTGACGCTCTTATCTGGCGGGTAGGGGCCGAAGCTGACCGTCTGGCAGCCCGAGGCCAATCGGCTCCCGCAGAGGAACTGCTGGCCGCAGACGGAAACGTTCGGGCGTCAACAGCCAAAAAAGATGCCGAACGGTCCCGCATGATGAACGAAGTGAATGGTCTTCATCAGGCCGCCGCCACCGGGCAAATCGGGCCGGACCACATCGATTCGTTGACTAGCCGCTTGAAGAAACTTACCGACGTCGAGCGTCGCCAACTCGACCAACGCCGGCTAGTTGAAAAAGCTGCAACCATGCCCGCAGACCGATTCGACAGAGTTGTCAAAGACGCCGTCGACCGAATCCGCCACGACCACGGGCTACAAGACACACAACAAAAACGACAAGCCTCCGAATTTCAACACTGGTTCGACCACAAAACCGGGATGGGAAAATTTTCAGGTCAACTCGACCCTGAACGATACGAAACCCTCACAACGGTCATAGATCAACACACAGTAACCCTCGCCGCGGCCGAAGGCGACCGAGTAGTCAGAAACAGCAACCTGGCGGTCGCCGCGCTCGTCGAACTCGTGACCAACTCACGAGAGCGGTCCCAAAATCTTCCTCATATCACGGTCGTTGTCGACCACGAAACACTAACCACCGGCCCGCACCAACAAACGATCAGGGAAACCGGTGACGGGCATCCCGTCCCACCACAAACGATCGAACGGCTCGCCTGCGACGCTCTCCTTCAACGAGTGACCCTCGACGAACGAGGTGTTCCAATAAACGTCGGCCGGAAATACCGGACCGCTACCAACGCCCAATGGGTTGCGCTGCGAGCCACCTACGCCACATGCGCATGGCCCGAATGTGAACGGCCGCTGCGGTGGTGTCAACTTCACCACATCGTCGAATGGCGAGACGGAGGAAGAACCGACCTAGACAACCTTGTACCCCTGTGCAGTACCCACCATCATCGAGTGCATGAAGGGCAATGGTCGATACAACTACAATCCGACCGCAGCCTTAAACTGCGCAAACCCGATCGTCAACTGCATCAAACCGTAGACCCGCCAACACGACGGAGTGGGGAACCCGAAACGACGGGAACAGATTTTAGACGGCGGCCGTCGGTCGAGTAGAGTGAAAACACGGCAACGGGGCGGAGAGTCAACATGAATGGAAACAAACCAATGCGAATAGCTGCAACGGCCGGGTTTGTCGCGATGGTTGTCGTCAACACGTTGGCTGTGCTGCTTCCAATCAACGGGGTCACCCCCGACGAAGTGTCCGACCGGTACGAAACACTTTTTGCCCCAGCTGGTTTCACGTTCTCCATCTGGAGTGTGATTTACACCCTTCTAGCGATCTACACGGTATACCAAACGTTCAAATCGAACGAGATCGTAAACGCGGTAGCGGCGCCCTTCTTTGCCACATCGGTAATCAACTGCGCCTGGATCGTTTCATGGCACTACGATCAGATCTTGCTTTCAGTTCTGCTTATGACGGCGTTGCTAGTTGGGTTGGCTCGAATAGCAACAATCCTAAACCAACAAAATCTGACCATCAGAAACGGCATAGGGCGATACTTGCTATTTCGGGCGCCGTTTAGCGTCTACTTCGGGTGGATCTGCGTAGCCCTCGTGGCCAACATCTCGGCCTACCTTGTAAGTATTGGTTGGCGCGGCACCGGGTTTTCCGAAGAAGTCTGGCTAGTGCTCACCCTTGTTGTCGCCGCCGGAATTGGTTTACTCACGATGATCTCACAACGTGACCTTGCGTTCGGGCTCGTGTTTGTTTGGGCGTTCTGGGGCATCCTCGCAAAACACCGCTCACCCGAAGGCTGGAACAACGAATACGAACTGGCAATCACGACACTGCTAGTTCTCTTAGCTGTACTGGCGGCAGGGGTAGCGCTGTCATTATGGCGAGACCTCCGCTCAAGCCTGCCCGCCAGCTCAGCAGCCTAGGCGGAAACCCGACGGCCGAGTCGACAAACCGCGCCCCTGGCAAAGCCAAAATCGGCAAAGGTGTGTTGCTGGACATACATCTTTATCCCGCTACAAGTGTGGCATTTTATTGATAGTTTTGTAGTTCTAACTACTATTGAAGGATTCTATGGCGGAATACACGACGGTTGAAGAGTTAGAAGCGGTACATAGTTGGAACTCAACAGGTGGCATGATACTTTTGGCGATCATTCCGGTCATGCCAGCGATAGTGATCTTCGGGTCAAGCTGGCGAGTACTGATTTTGGTTCTATGGGCGGCGTCTTTCGGGGCGCTACTAGCTTTAGGGCAATACTTGAGAACAAAGAAATTAGCCAAGAAACCCAGATTCCAAAATGAGGTCATCACGTTTCAGGTGACAGACGAAATCCTCAAATGGACGTCGGCAAACAAAACTATCGAACTCAACTGGCAGCTCATCACAGAGTGGTTCGAAACCGGCAAAAACTATCAACTCTGGGAAAACGCGCTAGTTCGGATCGTGCCAAAACATGCACTAAACCCAATCGAACACCAAATCATACAAACCAAATGTCAAACCATCAAAAAAGCCGGACGTCGATAACGCAAGCCGCTTAAACAATGCGCAAGGCACGTGCATCGGTCCACACGCAGGAACACCAGCACGCTCACACAAAGCAGACACTAACGAACACACATTCATGGGCACGCGCACAGGGGCACTTACATAGGGCCACG
>JAHDCC010000016.1:72441-87764 GCA_020630065.1 Acidimicrobiales bacterium | reverse complement strand
ACATAGGGCCACGTACATAGGGCACAACGTAGGGTGCCGGGGTGTAGCATAGAAACTATGCAGAAATCATCTGTGTACCTACCCGAACAACTCAAAAAGCGGATGCAGTCATATGTAGCCTCCGCCGGTATCTCCGAAGCGCAACTCATTCGAGACGCCATCGCCAGCTACCTCGCCGACAACGCGGGCCAAACAACACAACCATCATCCGGCCACAAACCCGACGACCAAACCGCCATTCCCGGTCGACTCGTCGGCGTCGGTGTCGGTCCCGGCCCAGCAACAATGGTCACCATCGAAGCCCTCCACGCCCTCCGACGAGCCGACCGCGTAATCGCCCCCTGCACCTCACTCGAAGCCGTCGGACGCGCCGAAACCATACTCCGCCAAGCGGCCCCCGATATCGTCGTCGAACGCATGAAATTCGTGATGCAACCCGACCACAAAGCCCGAGCCGACGCACTACAAATCGTGTCACAACAAATACACGACTACCTACAAGCCGGAGACGAAGTTGCGTTCATCACGCTAGGCGACCCCAACATGTACTCGACCGTCTCATCCGTCTTCGACGGCGTCCTAGCGCTGCGCCCCCACACCAAAACCGCAACCGTGCCCGGCATCATGGCATTTCAAACCCTCGCCAGCAAAGGCGACGTCATGCTAACCGACGAACAACAAACACTCGTCGTCCTCCCCGCCAGCGCACCACAAGACGTCATCGCCGCCGAACTAGCCAACCCCGAACGAACCGTCGTGTTCTACAAAGGCGGCGGACGTATCAGCGCCGTCGCCGACCAACTCGAATCCGCCGACAGGCTCGACAACGCCATGCTAGGCGAACTTCTAGGAATGGCCGGAGAACAAGTAGCGCCCGTAGCAGACGTCCGCGACCGGCCAGCCAGCTACCTCAGCTGCGTAATCGCTCAAGCACCCAAAGGCGCAGGACCAAAACCCGAAACGAAACCCCAATGACCACAACACCTCCTAACACACCGTCAACGGCAGATCCAAAGATGCAGCCCACAGCAGAACCCAACACACAGCCCATCACGCAGGCCATCACGCAGCCCAACATTTCGTTCGTCGGAGCTGGCCCCGGCGCCGCCGACCTCATCACCCTGCGAGGGGCTAAACGACTAGCCGAAGCCGACATCGTCATCTGGGCATCATCACTAGTCCCCCAAGAACTCCTCAACCACTGCTCGGCAGACGTCGAAGTTCACGACTCAGCCACCATGACCTTAGAAGACGTTCTCGCCCTCTACCAAAACAACCCGCAAGCCAAAATCGTTCGCCTCCACTCAGGCGACCCGAGCATATACGGGGCCATCCAAGAACAAATTGACTGGTGCCGCACCCAAAACCGTGACTTCGAAATCGTCGCCGGAGTGACCTCCGTATCGGCGGCCGCCGCCGAAATAGGCCGCGAACTGACCATCCCCAAACGGGGCCAGGCCGTCACCTACACTCGCCTCGCCGGGCGCACAAACGCCTCGATGCGGCCAGGTGAAGACGTCGCCGCGTTCGCCACCCACGGCTCCACCATGGCTATCTTGCTTTCCGGCGCAAAACCCGACCAACTCCAACACGACCTACTCGTCGAAGGCAGCGGCTACACCGCCGACACACCCGCCGTCGTTATCGTCAGAGCGACCTGGCCTGACCAACAAATCGTCACCACTACCGTCGGAGGAGTCGCCGAGGCCATTCGCTCAACGGGAGCCACAATGACACTAACCGTCCTCGTCGGCGACGTGCTTTCAGAAGAACCCGTCGACGCTCGCAGCCACCTCTACGATCCGGCGTACACCACCGCTTACCGTCTCCGCTCAACCGAAGGATCAACCGAGGGACGGGCCAGCAACAAACAAACCCCAGGCACAAACCCCGATCAAGACGTAGCCTAAAATAACGCTATGTCGACGTCCGAACCCGAACTGTCGCCTGATGTGGCAAACGCCAAAGGTCTTCGTCCCGGCTGGACAACCGGGACCTGCGCTTCCGCTGCAGCCAAAGCCGCCACGATCGGGCTCGTCACCGGCACAGCGCCCGAAACCGTCGAAGTTGAACTGCCATCGGGCCAGCTCGTTACGTTCTCAACCGCCGACGTGCAGCCCGGGAAACCAAACCAGGCCGCCGTCATCAAAGACGCCGGGGATGACCCTGACTGCACAGACGGCGCCCACATAACGGCAACAGTTGACTGGGACCACCCAGCCCAGACAACCAGCACTGCTTCGGGTAACCCCGACCGAGGCAACGCAGGTTCAGTGACGTTACGTGGCGGGGACGGTGTCGGAACCGTCACCAAACCCGGACTAGGCCTAGACGTCGGCGGCCCAGCCATCAACCCCGTTCCAAGACGCATGATTACGGCCGCCATCACCGAAATCACCGACCGGCCCGTCACCTGCACGATCTCGGTACCCGGCGGGCAAAAAATGGCCGAAAAAACATCGAATACTCGACTCGGGATACTGGGCGGCATCTCGATCCTCGGCACAACCGGCATCGTCAAACCGTTCTCGACTGCCAGCTACCGGGCCAGCGTCGTACAACAAATCGACGTCGCGGCAGCACAAAACCAGCAACAAGTCGTAGTCTGCACCGGATCACGATCCGACGACTGGGCCCAACAACATTGGCCCGACTTCGACACGGTCTGCTTCATCGAGGTCGGCGACTTCACCGGCATCGCTTTGCGTCGAGCCTGGTCCCACCAAATCGGGCACCTCATATTTGTTGGCATGGCCGGCAAAATCGCCAAACTCGCTGCCGGTGTCATGATGACCCATTTTCATCGCTCCAAAGTCGACACCGACCTGTTAGCGGCCGTAGCCGTTGAGGCCAACTCGTCCGAAGCGTTGGTCACTGCCGCAACCGAAACAAACACGGCCCGCCACTTCGCAGAACAGTGTCTACTCGCCGGTGACGTCGAACCGTTGCGGCTGCTCTGTCAACGAGCAGTCCTAAACTGCCGGAGTCACATCGGAGTCGACACCGCCACAGCATCTGACCCGTCAGTGTACAAACCGTCAGCACTCGACCAGTCAATGCAGGCCCCAGCAGCATTCGACTCGTCAGTGCACAACCCGTCCGAGCACAGTCCAACAGTCAATGTGATTATGGTCGACTTCGCCGGAAAGAACGAGATCTGTCGTGCCTGACCCAACAAGCCAACTAAACCCAGTGAACCCAATACCCCCAGCACACCCAATACACATAGTCGGCCTCCACGGCGGAGAATGGTTCGGCTCGGCGGCGGCCGAAGCATTACACAACGCCGACGTGTTAGTCGGCTCCGACCGTCTCCACGATGCTCTCGCCGAAACAGCACCCAACTTAGCCGCCGAACGACTTCCACTCTTCGGCCCACTCGACCAAGTTATTGACGTACTAGAACAGCGACGCGTCAACGGCCAACGCGTCACAATGCTAGCCAGCGGAGACCCAGGATTTTTCGGAATCGAACGACTCCTCGTCGGCCGATTCGGCCAAGCCGTACACGTTCACCCCGCCCCGTCGTCAATAGCGTTAGCGTTCGCCCGGGCCCGCATACCGTGGGACGACGCGTCCGTCGTCTCCTGCCATGGACGCACCCTCGAACGGGCGCTCCCGTCAATCATCGCCGCCCCTAAAGTGGCGGTGCTCGTTTCGGTCACCTGCCCGCCGCAACGAATCGGCCAAGCCCTTCACGACGCCGGATCGCCCCACAGCCACGTTTGGGTTTGCAGCCGACTCGGCGACGCCGAAGAAACGATTACCCAAACCGACTTGGCTGGGTTAGCGGCCGGAACATTCGACCCACTGTCGGTAGTCGTGCTCGCCACAGACGCCCAGCCGACAAGCCCCGAAGCCGTCCTGCGTTGGGGGCAACCCATCTCCGGGTTCGGGCACCGCCAATCAATGATCACCAAACCCGAAGTGCGGGCCGTAGCGTTAAGCAAACTTGAACTCAAAGGCTCCGCCACGTTATGGGACGTCGGTGCCGGAAGCGGTAGCGTCGCCATCGAAGCCGCCCGACTCACCCCCGGATTGCGAGCCTATGCCATAGAACGTAACGCCGAAGATTGTGAACGCATCCGGCGTAACGCCACCCGGGTTGCGGTCACAACCATCGAAGGCGAAGCTCCCCACTGTTTCGACGCATTGGCCGACCCTGACAGGCTATTTGTGGGAGGCGGCGGATTCGACGTATTCGAAGCGGCGTGGAACCGGCTGAAACCGGGTGGTGTAGCGGTCGCGACGTTCGCGGTCATAGACTCGGCGTACAAGGCGGCTGACATGGTGGGCAATATGGTACAAGTATCGGTTAACCGATCGGTCGAAGTAGGTTCGACAGGGCAACGACGGTTGCAGGCAGAAAATCCAGTGTTTGTGGTTTGGGGAGAAAAAGGTTGACTAGTAGTTTGACCATCCCAGATCCGACCATTCTTAGTGTGTCGATTACCGAGCGGGGGAAAGTAAACGGCAACAAGCTCCCCTACGAACATTTTCACTGCAAGATGGCTGAAGCGGTTCGGCGTGAGTGGCAGCGGGTCGACGGGTTTGTGCTGTTTTGTTCAGTCGGAATAGCGGTTCGTTTAGTCGGTCCGTTACTCGGTTCGAAAGCGACCGACCCGGCGGTGGTTACCGTCGATGAAGCTGGACGGTTTGTTGTGCCGATATGCGGCGGCCATCGAGGCGGCAACAATTTGGCTCGTGACGTGGCCGGAATCCTCGGAGCCGAGGCGGTGGTTACCACGGCAACAGACGGTGCTGGGATCACGGCGTTAGACACGCTGCCAGGTTTTCACGCTTCAGGCGATATCGCAGCTATCACCCGGCGGCTCGTGGACGGTCAACGACCAGCCGTTGTCTCCACGTTGGAGTGGCCGGTTCCTGAATGGAACGCCGACGCCGACACCGAGCCTAACGAAGATGCCTTTATTGTGGTGACCGACCAGCAGGTTCCGCCCGCCCCCGGTCAAGTGGTGTTAAACCCGCCGTCGCTGGTGGTTGGGGTGGGCGCTTCGTCGGATGCTCCAGCTACCGAAGCCGACCGTCTTTTGCGTCGAGTGTTGGCTCAGGCGGGGTTAAGTGAGCGGAGCGTTTCGGTGGTTGCTACGATCGACCGTCGGGCGAACGATCCGGTAGTTACCAGTTTGGATTTGCCGGTTGTGTCGTTTACGGCTGAACAGTTAGCGACCGTCGAGGTTCCGAATCCGAGTGACGTGGTTATGTCGGAGGTTGGCACAGCTAGTGTGGCTGAAGCGGCCGCGTTGCTGGCGGCGGGTCCCGGCGCCGAGCTGATAGTGGAGAAACAGAAGGCGTCGGCGGCGACGGTGGCGATCGCTAGGCGGGCGGTGCCGCAAGGTTCGGTGTCGGTTGTCGGGTTGGGTCCGGGTGCGGTTGAGATGCGTACCCCGCAGGCGGTTACCGCTATCCGGTCGGCTGATGTCGTTATCGGCTACACCTATTATGTGGATCAGGTAGACGACTTGTGTGCGGCTCATCATGAGGTTATTCGCAGCCCGATCGGGTCGGAAGTTGATCGGTGTGTTGAGGCGCTTCGTCGGGCGGCGGCGGGCCAACGGGTAGCGTTGGTTTGTTCTGGTGATCCGGGTGTGTTTGCTATGGCGACGTTGGTGCTGGAACGGGCCCCCGAGTTTGGGAACCCGCCGGTCGACGTTGTTGGTGGTGTGACGGCTAGTTTGGCGAGCGCCGCCATTTTGGGTGCCCCGTTGGCGCATGACCACGCGATGATCAGTCTGTCTGATTTGTTGACCCCGTGGGAACATATCGTTCGCCGAGTGACCGCAGTGGCTGAGGCCGATATGGCGGTGGCGTTCTATAACCCGAAGAGTCAACGTCGGGTTACCCAGCTTGACGAGGCGATCACGATTCTGTCGAAACATCGTCCGGGAACTACGCCGGTGGCGGTGGTGGTGAACGCGACCCGTGAAGGTGAGCGGACGTTCCTGTCGACGTTGGACACGTTTGACGCGTCGGTGGTTGACATGTTTTCGCTGGTGGTTGTCGGGTCGTCTACGACCCAGATCATCAACGGTCGTATGGTTACGCCCCGCGGATATGGGGATTGATCGGTGTCGGTTGTTTCTGCCCCGTTTGACACGGTCCGTATCGATGCGTCGTGTACGGCGTGCGGGAACTGTTTGATCACGTGCCCGACGAAGGCGCTGGTTCGTGCCCCGAAACGCCCCGCCGTGGTTGATCCATTATGTGTGGGGTGTGGGCTTTGTATTGAGGTGTGCCCGGTCGACGCGATCGCCGAGGTTAGTTATGGGACAGGGGCCTGATTTGAGCAGTGATTCGACTATTCATCCGATTGAGGTTGAGAGTTACCAGATTTTGGCGGAGAGGGTTGATCTTTCGAACAGGCCTGAGTCGCATCGAACGTTTGTGGAGCGGATGATTCACGCCACGGCGGATGAGTCCTATGCCAGCTCGGCGTTGGTTGGCGGCGATGCGCCGACGGCGCTGGTGGAAGCGCTGGGTCAAGACGCGCCGGTTATTGTTGATGCGTCGATGGTTCGGGCCGGGATCACCAAATACGAGACGCTCTGTTTTTTGGATCGGGTTCCGGTGGCGCCTGCGGGGTCTACCCGTTCGGCGAAGGCGTTCGAGTTGGCGGTCAAGGAGTTTCCCGACGGCGCAGTGTTTGTGGTGGGTAACGCTCCGACGGCGTTGTTTGAGTTGTTGCGTCTGGCTGAGGCCGGTTTGGTTCGACCTGCCGCCGTGGTGGGGGTGCCGGTTGGTTTTGTGGGGGCGAAGGAATCGAAGGCGGCGTTGTGGGAAAGTTCGTTGGCTCCGATTTCGATTACTAACGTCGGTGAACGTGGCGGCACTCCGGTCGCGGCCGCCATCGTCAACGCCGCGGTTCGGCTGGTTTAGATTTGGTTTGATGCGTCACTGCTAGAGTTTGGTTAGGTGCCGGTTTGTTGCGGTTGCCGTACTCGTTGTGACAGGATGCCGATGGCTCGTAAACTTCCCAAAGATATCACTGCCGCTTTGTTGAGTCTCGATAGCGAAGCGTTAAACCGCGCCGCCTATGAACTGGCCGATGGGGCTCGTGAGCGTGATCTTGCTCGTGATCTTGTTCTTGCTCGTGATCTTGATCTTGATCTTGCTCGTGATCGTGATCGTGCTCTTGCTCGTGATCTTGCTCTTGTTCGTAATCGTGCTCTTGTTCTTGATCGTGATCTTGTTGGGTTTTTTGACGCCGACCTGGTGGCGACGGCCGCAGGGTGGGCAAAAGAAGACTTGTCGAGGACCGAGCGAAAAAGAATCTCTGAAACAGCCGATCTTGGAGTCGGATACGCGTCGTACTTGCTCGTTCTATGGGCACGATTGGTCACTGTTGCCTGGGCGATTTCGGTTCCAGAAGAAGCCGATCCCGACGACCCAAACTCCGACGACCCAAACAATATCGATCCAGACGTTAACGCCGAAGATGAACCGGCTGGCAAACCCCGGTTTGCGATAGAGAAACTCACACCCGAAGCCACCGGTGAATCAGCCGCCGCCCTAGAGCCCGTAACAACACCAATCCAACGATTCGTCGACGACTCAACACAACCCCCCTAGACAGACACGACGAACAGTTCCTGAGAACCGAACTCGACGTCATCCGAGGACAACACAAACTCGACGAAGGAGCCGACCCGGCCTACATCACCCGCTCCATCGGCAAGATCATAAAACGGCTCCTCGAACTCGAACTCGTCGGCGGACAAGCCAAAAACCTGTTACAACAACTCGACGCCGATCCACCCGAAATCGTCGAACAAATACTAGACGAAATGAAAGCAGGGCTAGAACTCCTCTCCGAACAGTTCACCGACGGGACACTCGACCCGGCCGTCGACCCTGAAGCAGCTGCCCAGCCGATCATCAATGCAGCCAATATCGCACCCGAACTAGAAAAAGTCGCCGCCGAAGACCCAGACCTCGTAAACAAGCTTAAAGAGAAATTCCTCCTCGAAACCGCAGGAACCGCAGGCAAAGCGGCTGGTGTTGCCGGGTCGTCGCTCGTAGCATCGCTAGCGTTAGCGCTTATGGGCCTACCTGGTGTTGACGCCGCAGCTCTGTGGTTAATCGAGACGTTGCCAACGTTGCTCGAAATCTATACGTCCAAGTCGCCGCCCGAAGGCTAACGGTAGTAACTAGTTACTCAGTCATAGCCCCGTATTTGCACCACCGGCATCGTTCATGTACGATTTGTACATGAACGATGTAGCGGTTAGTGAAGCACGGAAACGCCTGGCCGAAATTATTGACCAAGCTGGTGCAACCGGTGCTCCGATTGGGTTAAGTCGTCGCGGGAAACGAGCCGCCGTCATACTCTCAGCGAGTTCATACGAGTCGCTGCTGGCAACAGCAGAAGACGTTGAGGATCGGGCCGCGTTGGCCAAAGCGAGAGCCGAAGACGACGTCGTACCCTGGGACGAGGTCAAAGCCGAACTTGGATTAGATTGAGCCGATATTCGGTCAACGTTTCCAAAAGTGTCGTGAAAACGTTGACTCGTCTTGAGCGGGTCGATCAACGCAGAATCCAGGCCACCATAGATCTACTGGCCGATGAGCCTCGGCCACCGGGTTGTGTGAAATTGTCTGGTGAGGATGCGGCGTATCGGGTGAGAGTTGGCAGCTTTCGTGTCTTGTACGAAGTGCATGACCACGAGTTAAAGATTCTTGTCGTCAACGTCGGACATCGACGCGACGTCTATCGTCGGTAGACCTCGCTTTGGTTCTCCGCTGGCTGGACGGCTGGGTAGCTACAAGAGGGAAGCGGGACTCAGCCGACGCTTCGATGCGCCTAGCTGAGCCCCGCCTTGGGTTGTGGTGGGATCTCTGAGATTACTCGCCGAAGGTTATTCGACGCTGTCTATTGGGTTGTCTACGGGGACATCGACCGAATCCGAGCTGGCGGGTTCGTCAACCGGACTGTCGACTGGGCGTCCGAAGTTGACGTCGACTTTGCGGGCTTTGGCCTGTTCGGCCACCGGGATGCGAAGCGTTAGGACTCCGTCGGAGAAGTTGGCTTCGATTTGTTCTGGGTCAAGGTTGTCGCCGAGGTTGATGGTGCGGCGGAAGTTTCCGCTGCGGCGTTCGGCCCTGAACGTTTGGTCTCCGTCTTGGCGAAGCACTTCGCGTTTGGCGGTGACGGTAAGCACCGACCGTTCGACGTCTATGTCGAGGCTGTCGTTGGATACACCGGGTAGGTCTATGTGAACCCACACGTCGGTTCCTCGACGGTATGCGTCTATTGGTGGTGTGGCATATCGGACCGTGGACGCTTTGTTGGATGTGGTGGCAGTAGCGGTTGCGTTGGCTGTTGAGCTGAGTCGCGTGAACAGGCCTTCGAGGTCGCTGAAAAGGTTATTGTGGACAATCATTTCGCAGTACCTTTCAATAAATAGTACGATGATTCTAGTTTCAGAAACAGAATCTCTGTTTACTGAAAGCCTTTCAGTAAATATAACATAGGTTTTCCAAAACTGACAACCACCTACCAAGTGACGGTAGGCTCGACCTATGGCTCGAACACGCGTAACCATTTCTGGTCTCACGACAATTGCGATAACCGTCGTCGAAAAACAAGGTCTCGACGCGTTAAGCCTCTCGTCGGTTGCAAGTCGTCTTGGTGTGCGCCCGTCTGCGTTGTATACCCACGTAAACGGCGTGGAGGGTCTCAGATATCTGGTAGCCGTGAACGCCACCCGCAACCTGACTGACGATATTCGTCGTGCCGCCATCGGAGTCGGTGGCGGGAAAGCCCTCCAAACCGTTGGCCAGGCCTACCGAGCCTTTGCCCTGAACTCGCCGGGGCAGTTTAGGGCCACCCTGACGGCGCCTCGTTCAGCCGACGACGAACTCACCAAAGCCAATGACGATCTAGTAGAAGTTTTTGCGTTGGTGTTCGCGGCGATGGGGCTTGAAGCCGAAACGGCGAAGCTGGCGGCTCGTAGTACTAGGAGCGCACTTCACGGATTTTGTGCTCTGGAGGTGGCGATGGGGACCTCTGCCGACCATGACGCCCAATACCAGCATCTTCTCGACACGCTTGAACAGGGTCTGCAACCAACGAAGGACTAGCCCGGTTGCGTCACGGTGAGTTTGCCGAATATGGCGGCATCGTTTTCGGGGCAGCTTGGTTGGTACGTGCCGGAGTCGAGTTTGGTTGTTTCTACGACGGTTTCGCCAGGTGGCACGACAATAGAAAACGCGGGGTTAGCGGTCGGTTCGGCCTGAACGGGCTGGTCGGCTCCAAGAGGCACTATCTGGGCGGTTGCCTCGGTGTCTGAGTTGTTGACAAGCGTGATCTCGATGTCGGTTTCGGATGTCACCGGTGATCCGTCGGCCACGACACTGCAGACTAAGTCGTCGATGGTGAAGTCCCAGGCAGTTGTTGCTTCGGTGTCTTCGGAGCCGCAACTCACAAGGCTCACCGCCAGCAAACCCCAACATATGGCCGACCGCATGTTCATGGCGCCAACTTTACTCAACGGCTCTGTTGTCCGAGCTGATCACCACAGAAATACCTCAGTCGAGCCAGCGGCACCTTGATGGGTAAACATGTTTCAGGCGAGAGTTCGGATAACATTTGTGGAGATCTACGTACACAGAAGGACATGAAAATTGGCTGGTGGTTTAGTCGGGTTGCTCGATGACATAGCGGCGTTGGCGAGAGTCGCGGCAGCCTCTGTTGATGATGTGGCGGCAGCATCGGGTAAGGCAGGTGCTAAAGCGGCTGGTGTTGTCGTTGACGACATGGCAGTGACTCCGGCCTATGTGCAGGGCATTGTCGCCGACCGCGAACTTCCGATCATCAAAAAGATCGCGACCGGTTCTATACGAAACAAGCTTTTGGTCATCGTCCCGGCAGCACTTATCCTTAGCGCGGTTGCTCCAATTCTGATCGACATTATTTTGATGTTTGGTGGTGCGTTCCTCTGTTTTGAGGGGGCCGAAAAGATCTACCACAAGTTCTTTGGTGGAAGTCACGGCGACAAAGTTCCGGTGGCTATGAAAGGCCCCGAAGCTGAAAAGGAAGTAATCTCCGGTGCGGTCCGTACCGACTTTATTCTTTCAGCCGAAATCATGGTCATCTCGTTGAAGTCGTTCATCGATAGGCCTTTTCCGATTAGGGCGGTTGCCCTGGTCGTCGTTGCGATCTTTATCACCGCACTCGTGTATGGCATCGTGGCCCTAATCGTCAAGATGGATGATATTGGGCTGTCGCTGGCTGGTCGGGAGTCTGAGTCTTCCCAGAAGTTGGGTCGCCAGTTGGTGGCCGCTATGCCGGTTCTGTTGAAGTGGCTCACCATTATTGGCACCGCCGCGATGCTTTGGGTTGGTGGACATATCTTGATCGTCGGCGCCCACGACTTGGGTTGGGACTTGCCGTACGACATCGTTCACGGTCTTGAAGAGTCGGTTAATGGTGTGGGTGGGATCGGCGGCATCCTGGGATGGTTAACAAACACGGCTTTGTCGGCTGTGGTTGGCATCATTGCCGGAGCGATTGTGGTCGCCATCGTTTCACAGTTTCATGGTAAGTCGCATGACGATACCGAAAAGGCTGAACTAGCTAGCCACTAGATTGATGGGTGGGTTCCGGTCATAGGACGCCGGTTGCCTGGATCCGGTCAATGCTCTAGGGAATAGATTTACTATCCACCGTTTGATGGTCTTTTTGGGCTGCGTTTGGTCATGTTCGGATCGCCTGGTGTTGTAGTAGTTTGCAATTCGCAACTTGTTAGCATATGCTAACAATATGGAATTGAGCGATCGCTTAATAAACGTGGGTAGGTCAACACCCACCAGTCAGCTAGCGGCCATACTGTCCAAAGGGCAATGGCTACCAGCAGGCCTAGTCCTGATATCAATGGCAACCTGGGGACAACAAACCAACCCGGCAACACGGCTCGCACTCAGCACCATCGTTCTCTACCTGGCATTCAAAGTGGCCGCCACACTCAAACAACGCCACCTATGGTCCGAAGTGCCGGTTGAAGGCTGGGTATGGTACTGGACCGTTTGGCCGGGAATGCGGCTGACCGGTTTCACCAAACAGGCAACTCGAGCAGAGCCGTCATGGCTCCGGCGAGGCATCGGAGGCGTCGTACTCGGAAGTGCCATCTTGGTCACAACCGCATACACCAGCCCAAATGACCAAATCGCCGGATGGTTAACCGTCGTCGGGCTAATCACACTCGTCCACTTCGGTTACGCCGATGTCCTATCCTGGCTGCTCCGTCGACGCGGATTTCAGACAACAAGACTGTTTATGAAACCCGAACAGTCCAAAACCCTCAACGAGTTCTGGTCAAAACGCTGGAATCTAGCCTTTGTCGAAATGGACCTCCTACTTTTCATGCGTCCGTTACGCAAAATCAGCAAACGGTGGGCGCCGCTACTCATGCTCGTCGTCTCAGGACTCCTGCATGAACTGGCGCTGTCGTACCCCGCCGGTGGAGGGTGGGGCCTACCCATGATCTACTTTGTCATCCACGGGATCGGGATGCACCTCGAACGTATGTCATGGTTTCGCCGACTCGACGACCGAATCAAACCATGGTGGACCAGAATCCTTGTGCTCGCCCCAGTCGGCCTAGTTTTCCACCAACCATTCAGAGATGCAGTGCCGCTTCAACTACTACACCTTCTACAGGAGATGCTATGAGCTTCGAACAGCTACTGAGCCTCGGTTTGTTGGTCGCCGGAATCACCCACTTCGGTGTTCTACTCGCTGGCGTACAAGCCCCAAAACAATTGAACTGGGCAGAAGAAGTGCCGAGGATGAGCCGGTTCAACCAAAAAATCCTGATTGTCTACTATCTATTTACCGGAGTCACCATCGTGATGTTCGGAAGCCTGACGTTGTATCTTCGGGACGAAATTCTCGACAAAGACCCGGTCGCCTCATTACTGGCTCTAGCCATCGGCGTATGGTGGACGGCCCGAATCCTGGTCGACATCTTTATCTTCGACCACAAAGACTGGCCTGAAGGTAAAAAGTACATCGTAGGCCACGTTGTTCTGACCTCCGGTTTCGTAGGAATGGCTGGAGTCATGTTGACTGCAGGCGTCAACGGTCTCGGCTGGGTTTAGCAGCCTTCCAAAATTCTGAAGTCAAACCTAGTGTGGTTAGTGTCAAGCCAAACCCTTAATGCATCAACCGTGCGTAAACCCTCTGGCCCTGCGTCATGCATCAGGATAATCGGGCCCTCGAGCCCGTGGCTGTACGAAAAACTTTCGGTCTGGTTTAGAGCGGCCACAATCTGTTCATTAGCGACCTTCTCATCCCAATCCCGCGTATCCAAGTCCCAAAGCCATTCAGTTAACCCGAGCTGGCTGCCAGCCGCCCGGACCCCGTCGCTAGTGGCCCCATACGGGGGACGGTAACAGGTTGGTAGAACACCCGTGGTCGACTCGATAGCATCCTGGGTCTTTTGAAGTTGTGCCACCGAACCGGATGGCGTCATCCGACGGTGATGGTATGTATGGTTAGCAACCGCATGACCGTCGGTCACCGTACGCACCGCAACATCCGGAAAGTTGACGGTGTTATGTCCGAGGATAAAAAACGTGGCGGCAATGTCGTAGGAAGCGAGCATGTCCAGCAGCACAGGTGTCGATGTTGGGTCTGGTCCATCATCGAACGTCAGATATACAACAGGTTTTGTTGGTGCCGGAGGAAACTGGGGTGGAGGTGGCCCAAGGTTCTGTGCCGTCGTAGTAGATGTCGGCTTAGCCGATATGCGTGCGGTTGGAGTGGGCGAAAAAGCGGTCGACGGAACCGACAAGGTCAGTACAAGACTCAACCCGCCAACGACGGCAAATAATAACAATAAGGCTGGGCGGCGGCCAAGACCACGAGAGGTGTTCGTGGATCTTTCCGGGTGATCCATGGACCCCAATCGGCCCCAGGTGGCCGATTGTTATCAAAAGCGCTCAGCATTGTTTGAAACTAACGGATCGTCGTAGTTTGAGCAGCGGTAGCCGTCGATGTAGGTGACGTTGAAACAGGTCGTCGGCGATACGTCAACGTTCGCCACAACCATTCCAACGGACCAAATTTGAAACGCTCCAGCCACCATCGGCTGAACACGACCTGGAAACCGAAAAAGATAATTCCCAATCCCACTGACAACGCTATTCCCAGCTGCCCGTACAAGCCAAAACCAAAACCGTAAAACACGGTCACGGCCACAACCGATTGGGTCAGATAGTTAGTTAACGCCATCCGGCCAACAGGGGCCAAATGTCGGAAGAAACCACCATCAGGCCGCTTCTGCAAGAACAATAACAGGAGACAAACATAGGTTGCGCCAAGGGCCGGACCGCCGATGAAGGCCGACAAAAGAGGACCTAGTGAACTTGTCATCGAAGTCGACTCAGTCAAAATCATCGCCGCGTACATGCCTTTAACTACGACGGCGATCGGTATCGACACTCGTAAAACTCGGATGAGAAACGCCCGTTGTTCCCGCCAGTTCGCAACCTTGCCGGTCTTAATCGCCCACCATGCCGGTTAGGAAAATCGGTATGAACCATAACGAAGAAAGTAGCCCCTCAACGGCTAGCCAGCCGACGTCATCGAAACGATCACTAGCCAATTCAAAGAAGCCACCTGTTCCATAGGTTTCAATATCTTCGGCAACATCGGCAGACGTCGTCGGAGCAGAATCACCGAAGGCGGAAACTAGACCCCCAATCGTCATCAGTAAGGCCACCACCCCACCGAGGCCGGCAGCAGTCCAGATAAGGGCTTTGGGTCCCAACCGGGAAAACAGGAAAAGGAAACTGCCAGCGATCGAATAGTTGACCAGAATGTCGCCGTCCCAAATGAGCAACGCGTGTAGTAACCCAAACCCCAACAGCACGCCCATACGGGAAAGATGATGGAAAACAAATCGTTCGTTTCGGGAACTGGCCCGATGTATTTGTAACGCGACACCCACCCCAAATAGGAACGAGAACGTCGAATAGAAGGCGGCTTCACCACCTACGAATAACACCAGTTCGACTGCCTTGTCCCACCAGGTCGTAGACCCCGCCCACGCCTCGAACGATAAGGTCGGTCCACTAAACGAAAGCAGATTCAGCATCAGCACGCCAAATAATGCGAAACCACGCACGATATCGATTACGACGATCCGCTCGGTTGGGTTGATTGGACTGCGCGGCTCGTGGGGTGAACCCGCAATATCGGTTGGGTTGATTGGACTGCGCGGCTCGTGGGGTGAACCCGCAATATCGGTTGGGTTGATTGGACTGCGCGGCTCGTGGGGTGAACCCGCAACATCGGTTGG
>JAHDCC010000016.1:2972-72341 GCA_020630065.1 Acidimicrobiales bacterium | reverse complement strand
CGGTTGGGTTGATTGGACTGCGCGGCTCGTGGGGTGAACCCGCAACATCGGTTGGGTTGATTGGACTGCGCGGCTCGTGGGGTGAACCCGCAACATCGGTTGGAGTTGCTAGGTGGCTATGTGGGACTTCTGGGCGCATATCTCAACCGTAGACTGAACCAGCTCCGACTTGAAATAGGGGATTACCCTGATCTTATGTTTCCGCCCACCTGCCAGCCAGCTCCGGCGGGATCTGGGTTCGATAACAATCGACACTCAACTCGGCTTGAACAGCACCTACCCGGTTTGAAGTTGGGCAGACTGCAACGGTGAACACGTCTACTCTCCCAAGACCTAGCGAAAAACGACTCGCTGTACGCATTACTCCTGACGCGACCCGGCATCTTCGTCGAGGTCACCCGTGGGTGTACGACAAAGCCATCACGAAACGTAGCCATGACGGCAAACCCGGTGACCTCGCCGTCATCTTCGACAAAGACCGATCGTTCATGGCTATTGGCCTGTACGACCCGGCATCACCTATACGTATCAAAGTGCTTCATCAAGGCTCACGGCAACAGATCGACAGTGATTTTTGGAACCAGCGCTTCTCCCAAGCTCACCAAATTCGGGAACCACTTCGAGCCGACAAGGCCTACCCGACAACCGGCTACCGGTGTGTCAACGGAGAAAACGACGGTCTGCCCGGACTCATACTCGACCGCTACAACGAAACCTTCGTCTTGAAGCTGTATACCGAAGCCTGGTTACCGCACCTAGATGATCTCACTCGATCAATCAACGACGTCTATCAGCCAGACTCGTTAGTTATGCGGCTAAGTCGCTCAACCCAAAAGAGTGACACCTTTGGTCTAGCCGAAGGCGACGCGTTGATAGGTGATACGCCAACTGAGCCGGTGCTGTTCGAAGAGTACGGGCTACGGTTCGAAGCCGATGTGATCAAAGGCCAAAAAACGGGTCATTTCTTAGACCAGCGAGAGAACCGGCGACGAATAAGTGAACTGTCTGCTGGAGCCGACGTGCTTGATGTTTTTAGCTGCACCGGCGGGTTCTCGGTTCACGCCGCCGCAGGTGGAGCGAAGTCTGTTCTCAGCGTCGATCAAAGCGGACCGGCGTTGACAACCGCTCGAGCAAACATGGCCCACAATCAGACAAACCCGGCGGTCGCCGCCTGCGTCCACACCACCAGGGAAGGAGACGCCTTTACCATCATGGCGGCACTGCGACGAACCCAAACCTTCGATATCGTCATCGTCGATCCGCCATCGTTCGCCCAAAAGCAGAGCAGCATTTCAGCAGGAATCAACTCGTATCAGCGATTGACCGAAGCAGCGATTCCTCTGGTAAAACCCGGCGGCCACCTGCTACAGGCGTCATGTTCAAGCCGAATCACGATCGACCAGTTCTTCACCGCTGTACGATCCGGCGCCGAAACCCAAAGACGATCTCTAGAGATCGTTGAACATTCAACCCACGCGATAGATCACCCCGTGACATTCGACCAAGGTGGGTATCTGAAAGCCTTGATTGCCCAAGTCGGATAACCACAGCCGGATCGACGACGTATTATGATCTGGCGACGGTGTTGCACCATTCACCCAAACCACACGGATAGTCATGATTGCGTGCGGTAGAGTGACTTATTCGCTCGGTCCGACCGGCGGGAGTGGAGAAAGACCGTGTCGACAGAGACATTCAGCAACCTTGGATTACCCGAAGAGCTAGCCGCAGCTCTCAAACAGCAGGGGATTGAACACCCATTCGATATTCAGGCCGCCTGCATCCCAGATGCACTAAACGGTCGCGACATTCTTGGTCGCGCTCCAACCGGTTCGGGTAAAACCTTGGCCTTCGGTCTGCCTGCCTTAGCTAACGTTGGTCGAGGCACAAAAGGCCGGCCGCGGGCACTGATACTGTCACCTACTCGTGAGCTTGCTGAACAGATCCACCGCGAATTGAAACCACTCGCACAAGCGATGGACCGATCGGTTCTGCCCGTGTACGGCGGCGTTGGGTTTACGCCCCAAGTCAAAGCGATCGAAGCGGGAGTCGACATTTTGGTGGCGTGCCCCGGACGCCTCCTCGACTTGATAAACCAAAAAATCGTTGACCTTGGAGACGTCGATATCGCAATCGTCGACGAAGCCGACCGCATGGCGGATATGGGCTTTCTGCCCGACGTGCGCCGACTGCTCGGAGACACCTCCGACGATCGGCAAACAATCTTGTTCTCGGCGACACTTGACCGAGACGTTCAGGTTCTTGTAAAAGCATTTCAGACAGACCCTGCACGGCACGAAGTGGGCGAAGTCGAACCAGACATGACGTTGATGGAGCACCGCTTCATCATGGTCAAACAGCCGCAACGGATCAGACTCACCGCAGAGTTCATAGCCGACACTGGCCCAACCATGGTATTTACTCGAACCCGGCACGGCGCCGACCGTCTGGCCCGCCAACTCAAACGAGAAGGCGTAAAAGCAGGGTCAATACACGGTGGTCGTACACAATCGCAGCGTAAACGTGCCTTAGAAGTCTTTACCCAAGGAAAGATCGAAGCGTTAGTGGCGACCGACGTTGCGGCCCGAGGAATCCATGTTGATGGTGTAGCTTGTGTCATCCACTATGATCCGCCAGAAGACGAAAAGGCGTACATACATCGTTCGGGTCGAACCGCCCGAGCGGGAGCGAGCGGTCTAGTTGTATCGATGATCTTGCCGGGTCAATCAAAAGACTCAATGAAAATGCAAGCACGAATCGGTCTCGATTCCGACTTTGAAGACGTTCCTGAACTACCGAAGATCGATCCGTCGCTGAAACAAGATCTAGTAATCGACCCTGGCCGAAAACGGGGGCGAGGTAAAGCTAAACCAGGCGGCAAAAATCGGCCAGCCAAGAAAAAGTACAGTGGCCAACCGGATAAACGTCGCAAAACCAGTGGGGCCAAGTCCGGCAAAGATACCTCCGATAAGCGCACATCTGGCAAAGGTAACACCAGCCAAAAAAGCGAGTCGCGTCAAACAAAAAGTGACAGTGACGATGCAGCCGACCGGCCAAACCGGAAAAAGTACCGCTCGGATGATGAAACCAACGAACGAGGATCGAAAAAAGGTTCATCAAAAACGAAAAGGTCTGGCAAGCCACGGCCAAAACGTAAAAAAGGTAAACGGTCCCGCAAAATCGATGTCGGCCCGTCGGGTAATGAACACAAACCTAAATCCGCACGACGGAATAGTCGCAACCCGAAAGCGGGATCGGGTGGCCCAAAACGAGGTTCGGCATCTGGACGACCCAAACGAGGATCAGGTGGCTCAAAGGCTGGCCGCAGATAACGGCACCCGGTAACCGCTCGGCCAGATATCGGCGAGCATGATTAATACTTATTGATAAATGCTCTTAAGGCGAACCGTTCATGTACCGAAGGTGAAGTTGACCCTAGGTAGATGGAGTGGTAATGACAGCCGAAATCGTGGAAGGGCTCGAAAGCCGTCGATCGTTCCTGGGCGCTGGTCTAGGTATGGCAGGAGCCGCCGCTGCCGGAACTGTCTTTGCCGCACGTTCAACCGGAGGCTCAATAGCGGCCGCCGACGACACCCCTTCGGATACCGCGCCACTCGATGAAACCGTAGGAGATCTACCCGTCGTCGAATGGACAATGGCGACCAGCTGGACTTCGTCTCTGGTCACGCTCTACGGTGCGGCGGAACTATTTGCTGAAGAAGTCGCGAAAGTAACCGGAGGACGATTCAGGATCACGGTCAAGCCAGCGGGTGAAATAGCAGGCGGAAACGAAGTACTGCCCGCTGTTCGAGACGGACTGGCTGAAATAGGTCATTCGAGTGGACACTACTACGCTTCGCTTTCCCCCATTCACCAATTCAGCACCACCCTGCCGTTTGGGTTGACTCAGCGGCAGCAGGCTGCGTGGTTGTATGAGGGTGGTGGTTTGGATTTGTTGAATGATTTTTATGCTGAGGAGCATAATATCATCACGTTTCCGTGTGGTAGTACTGGCTGTCAGATGGGTGGTTGGTTTACTAAAGAGATCAACACGGTTGATGATCTGAATGGGCTGCGAATGAGAATCCCCGGCGCCATTTCAGGACAAGTCCTCCAGAACTTCGGGGGCGAACAAGTGGCGTTGCCCGGCGGCAAAATTCTTGAAGCGATCAGGGACGGCGAAATTGACGCCGCCGAATTTGTTGGACCAACCGACGACCTCATTTTGGGTCTCGACCAGCTCGGAACAACCTTGTATTACTACTATCCGGGGTGGTGGGAACCGGGCACGACCGAAGAAGTTGAGATCAATCTGGACGAATGGAACAAACTGCCCACCCAATACCAAGACGCAATTCGCAGCGCAGCCGCGTATGCCCACATTCGAACCGTCGCCCGATACGACGTCCTCAACGGAGATAATTTCAAGAAGATTCAAGAGTTCGCTGAGATTCGAGAGTTCTCGCCCGAACTAATGGAAGCGTTTAAAGCCGAAACCGAAAAGGTTCTTCAACTAGAAGCCGACGCTAACACCAAGTTTGCATCGATTTTGGGTCAATGGCGAGAATACAAAGATCAGGTTTCTGCCTGGCATGGAACAGCAGAGCTCTCCTACCTAAGACAACAAACCCAGGTCTGAAAGTAAAGAACATCGTCCACTCGCCGAAGGGCAGTTGACCTCAAGCTACAACGGAGTAGAAATGACAGCTCAACCAGATAAAGCCCCCGATGAGCTGGAAAGTCGTCGATCGTTTATAGGCGCCGGTTTAGGAGCAGCCGGGGTAGTGGTAGCTGGAGGAGTCCTATCGGCGTGCTCGAATGACAGCTCGGCACAGCCCGACGCGTCCACAGCTCCCGACAGTATTCCGTTTGAAGAAACAGCTACAGGGTCGCCTGCTATTGAATGGGATATGGCTACGAGCTGGCCAACCTCGCTGGTTACCCTGTTTGGTGCGGCAGAACTATTCGCCGATCAACTGGCCAAAATCACGGGTGGTCGATTCAAAATTGCTGCTAAACCGGCGGGGGAGTTGGTAGGAGGAACCGAAATTCTTCCAGCAGTCAGTCAAGGCGAGCCCATAATTGGCCATACCAACTCGTACTACTACACCGACCTTTCACCAGTTCAGCAGTTTGGAACTTCCGTGCCGTTTGGGTTGACTCAGCGGCAGCAGGCGGCGTGGTTGTATGAGGGTGGTGGTTTGGATTTGTTGAATGATTTTTATGCTGAGGAGCATAATATCATCACGTTTCCGTGTGGTAGTACTGGCTGTCAGATGGGTGGTTGGTTTACTAAAGAGATCAACACGGTTGATGATCTGAATGGGCTGCGAATGAGAATCCCGGGTGTCATAGCGGGAACCGTTTTGTCTAACTTCGGTGGTGAACAGGTCGAAGTCGCGGCAGGCAAAATTCTCGAATCGATCAGGGACGGCGAAATTGACGCCGCCGAATTTGTTGGGCCAACCGACGACTTTATTTTGGGTCTCGACCAGCTCGGAACAACCTTGTATTACTACTACCCGGGGTGGTGGGAACCGGGCACTATGCAAGAAATCCAAATCAATCTGGACGAATGGAACAAACTGCCCACCCAATACCAAGACGCAATTCAAAACGCGGCCGGTTACGCAAATCTACGAACGCTGGCCCGCTACGACGTTCTAAACGGCGCCGACTTTAAGAAAATTCAAGAGTTCGCTGAGATTCGAGAGTTCTCGCCCGAACTGATGGAAGCGTTTAAAGTCGAAACCGAGAAGGTGTTGGACGAGGAGGCGAAGGCTGACGCCACGTTCGCCGAAATCCTGGGTCAATGGCGCGAGTACCGTGACAAAGTTTCTGCCTGGCACGGAACAGCAGAGCTCTCCTACCTGGAGCAGCAAACTCAATAACGTGTCGGTCTTTTACTTCGGAAGACGAATAGTCACCTTGGTCCCGGCATCTCGATTGGTCGAAATCGTTAACCCGTATTCCGGCCCAAATTGTGACCGCAGTCGAGTGTCAACGGCCAGAATGCCGACGTGAGGGGTTGAGCTTGTCCCCGCTAAGGCTTTTTGGAGTTGATCGGGATCGGTTCCAACCCCATCGTCTTCCACGTGTATAAGAATTTCTGGTCCGATGTTTTCGGCAATGATCGAAATTTTGCCTCGACCTGGTCTTTTCTCGAGGCCGTGTCGGAACGCGTTTTCTACCAAGGGTTGAAGCGTCAAATAGGGGACTTGAACCGGTAGCCCCTCGGGGCAAATGCTGAGTCGAACCTCGTACCGGTTCTCGAACCGGGCCTGTTCGAGTTCAATGTATTGTTCGACGAGTTGAAGTTCGGCGGCAACTGAGGTGAGTTCGGTCTGGGTTCGGAAACTCGATCGTAGAAAAGCGGCCATGGTTGCGATGAGTGACCGGGCCCGGTCGGGGTCGGTTCGGATAAGTCCCGCTATCGCGGTCAGAGCGTTATGGACAAAGTGAGGCGAAATCTGGGCCCGCAAGGATCGGAGTTCGGCTTCAGCCGCGTAGGCTTTGGCCTGTTCGATTTCGGCCAGCTCCAACTGGCTTGACACGATAATGGCGAACTCTTTGAGTTCATCGATTCGGCTTTCGCTGCCCGCTTTGGGCATTACGTGAAGAGTCCCCCGAGGTACGCCGTCGGTGGTCAACACCGCAACAGCTACCTCTACTTGTTGCCCCTCAACCGATGCTTGATACAGAGTTGGTCTTTTAGTTCGGCGCCGATCTAACACTGCCGCCGCTTGAATATGGGCTGACGCCGCCAGACCGGGATAGTTTCCGGCAGTGGCTAGGACCCGGTCCTGTTCGGTGACGACTACGGCTTGGGCATCAAGTACCTCTTTGGCTGCGCTGGCGATCTCATTCGCCGACTGCTGGTCAAATCCTTGGCGGATACTTCTAGCTACCCGGCTGATGATCTGTAAAATCTCGAGATTGTCTCCCCGTTCGCCTGTGCTGTGTCTTTTAGGGAGAATGCGGCCTATCACGCTAGCTCCTTTTCTGGAAGAGGTGTTCGCCGGTCGGGCACGTGCATGAGAGCAAATTTGTAGCCAATTGACGCTACCCGGTCGCCGTCTCGACGGGATACGATAATGGCAGCTAAGAAAGCGGCCGGAGCCGTCCAAACGGCTGGAACTTGAACTAGTGCGGCTGGCCAAGCGCCGGTCAACAAACCGGATAGCGATAACGCAACGGCGCCGGTATTGAGCAATGCTCCGACGATGACCGCAGCGTATGCGCCTCGGCGAGTTAAGCCTGGCCACCAAATCCCGAGAACTAGTAGAGGGCATATTGACGATGCCGAGAACGACGTCGACCAGCCAATAAGTACGGCGATATTTACTGGTTGGACCGCTATTCCCGCGATGGCTGCGGCGATCGCGCCACCCCATACGGCTCGTCTGAACTGTGGTATCCCAGCCCCCAACATGTCGTGGCTGACGGCGCCAGCCATCGTTATCAAGATCCCGGAGGCTGTAGACAAAAAGGCTGCGGTTGCACCTGCGGCCACTATCGCTCCTAGCAGTTCACCGTTTTGGCCGTCGAGAATATTGTTTCCTACCACGATGGTGACCGCATCGGTGGTTCCGTTGCTGACAAGTCCGGGGCCGAGTAGTCGCCCTGTGGCGGCGACTGCGGGCAACATGGCGTAGTACGGCATGATCATAGCGACGGCCCACAGGTTTGTGCGTCGAGCTGACCGGCCGGTCGGGTTGGTGTAAAACCGGATGACGATATGGGGTAGGCCCATAATGCCGAGCAGATTGGCAATGAAGATCGCAAACGACCGGTACGTTGTTGCCCCCGTGTCGGCTTGGTCCGGTGATGGTGGTTGGGCCCACTCTCGGCCCGATAAGTTAGGGAGGCCCTCCACATGGGGCACAGCGGCACCTGCTGGCCAATCGATAACGGTGTCCGCCCCGATCTCGTACAGTCCTTCTTCGAACTGGACTGGGCCTGAAACTTCTGCACCGTCGATCGTTCCTTCGACCACCCCAGAAGCTGGCTGTTCAACATCAAGCCGAATTGTTCCCGGATATTCGACGGTCGTATTCTCTGTAAAGACAAGATTTTCTTCGGTAGTTATTCGGTCTATATCGTCCGCCGTCCATAGAACAGAAATGACGGAGAAAGGAACGAGGATTCCCAAAAATATAAAGAAGAATTGGAAGCCTTGAACAAACGTAATGCCGCGCATCCCTCCGGCGCTTAAGTTGACTGCGACGACTAGGCCAACGGCGACAACGCCTACCCAATACGGGGCACCGGTAAGTTCTCGAACAACCTCGCCTGCTCCTTTCAGTTGCCCGAGTAGGTACAGAAAGCTGATTACGATGACGGCGCCTGCCGCTACTGGCCTAATCGACGGCGAATCAAGTCGACCTTCGATGAACTCTGGGATGGTATACGAACCGAACCGTCGCACGGGGGCGGCGATAAAAAGCGACAAGAGCAGAAAGCCAATCCCCCAGCCGTACAACGCCCACAACATGTCGGCGCCGTACACTAAAAGCAGTGCAGGGGCGCCGAGGAAACTCGCGGCCGACAGCGCTTCTCCACACACGGCGAAAGCATTCCAAACCGGATGAACGGCCCGCGACGCAACATAGAAATTGGATGTAGTCCGGGCGAACCGAAGACCGGTCACACCCAAGATGGAAGTAAACAACGCGACCAGACATACCGCGATTGTTGGCATCATTGGTGGGCCTTTGACCACACGTCGTCCATGCGGACAGCGCACCGTTCATGGATGAAAGCCGAGACTACGATGCTTCCCAATGCGACCGGCCCTGGGGCGATCCAAGCGAACGGGATCGAACCGATTGGCTGCCACCGGCCCAGCTCCGGCCATATCAAAAACACGATCAGTAGTGAAATGCCCGTCGTGATTTGGAGCAACGCAAACAGTAAACCTAATCGACGATGTCGGCGCATCAAAGCCAGGACTTCGGTGTTATCGACGGTATGGCCGCGAACGTGGCTGCCATACGCTCGTTGACGGTCATGTCGTCTAGCTGCGGCTGTCGCGGGGTGAAGAACCAAACGTTTTTCGGGCACAGTCGGATCTTCCATGCTGCCAAGTGGTAACCGAAGAATAGTACGTTTGCAACTAGCGGGTGTGACTTTTGACTGATATGACTTAGATATGACTAATTTCCGAGTTCTGGTAGTTGACGACGAAAAGCACGCTCGGGATGACCTCGTTTGGTTGCTTCAGCAGGTCGATGATGTAGCGGAAGTTCTGCTCGCATCGTCGGGCACAGAAGCGCTTCGGTTACTGAATGGGCCGGAATCATTCGACGCGGTTTTTCTAGACGTTCAAATGCCAAATTTTACTGGCATGGATGTTTTGCAAGTTCTTGGCAACTACCAAGATTCTCCGGCCGTAGTGCTCGTCACCGCCTACGACAACTACGCGGTCGACGCGTTTTCCTACGACGTATGTGACTACCTCGTCAAACCGGTAGAACAGGCCCGGCTAGCCGAAGCCGTTCGCCGTATCGGGGCCAGAAGATCAACTCCAGTTGAGCTTTCGGCGGGTGAGTCGGCGGGACAGAACGTCGGATTGTTGCCGTACCTTTCGGGCAAACTCGGCTCGGTTCATTTCAGAGTCGAGCGCGACGATGTGTTGATCGTCGAGGCTGCCGGCGACTACATCGAGGTCGTTACAAAGGACAAATCGTTCCTGGTTCGCGAGTCGATTTCGACGTTGACAAGCGCGTGGTCAGCCCACGGGTTTGTTCGTATTCATCGCTCCTATCTTGTGAGGTTGGACGCCATTACCGAAGTTTGTCGGGTGGATTCAACTCGCACAGTTAAGATCGCTGGAAGAGAACTTCCCGTGAGTCGTCGCTACAGCAGGTTGTTGCAAAGCCTCTAAACTCCTCGAAATACCTTCCCATAGGCTCTGGCCGTTTAACCCACAAAAAAGACCGCTTAGCGGTCTTTTTTTGTTCCGGTAGACGCTACCTGATCCATCTAAACGCAAAGGGTCGCAGGCCTGTTAGGTGACGCTCGTCATGGCCTTACCGTTGATTTTTCAAGGGGGGAAGTAAAAATTGACTGACTCAAGCGATTCAGAACACACAGATAGCGGTACTCCACCGCCTGTGGCTGAGGGTGGCGAAGCCGCTCAAGAACAATCGAACACACCCGACCCGGCGATTGGCGCTGTCGGCGGAATCGACGCTGCTGCTGAGCTCGAACGGATAGCCCAAGCCGAGCGGGAAGCAAAAGAAGCCGAGGCGCCGGTCGAGGTTGAGCCGTCGCCTTACGACAAGTATTTCCAACGGCTACACCCGTTCGGATGGGTGGCTCTCGGATTTGCGTTGGTGGCCGTGGTCGCCACGATCGGCGGTTCTAACTGGCTGGTCGGGCGAATGCCGATCGGTTTGTGGATCTTGACCATCTTGGTCATCGTATGTGCGGCGGTACCGAAGTTTTTTCACGTCGTCAGACTGGGTATCGAAAAAGTATCCGACGCCGCCGGCGTCGTAGCCAAAATACTTGTCTGGGCGGTGTTCCTCCTTCAGTTTGTCAACGTGGTAACCCGATACACCAACGACTGGTTCGAACAAGACATCCTCTTTGGTCAGGTTGCTAGCGCCTCCCGGTTCGGGTTTGCGCTTATCTTCTTGATCGGTGTCGGCTACGGGGTTAAAGCGCAGGTCAATCCGCGAATCGACTTCTGGTGGGCTGAATTCTCGACCCGCAAAAAGGCGTGGCTCGATTTCACTATGCACACGTTCTTCTTCTTGCCGTTCCTGATTTTGGCGATGAGAATGCTCGTGCCATATTCGGCATTTGCGCTCGGTCGTCGACGCAACGACGGTAGCTGGCCTGAAGGTTTAGCAGTCTGGCGGACATGGAACGGCCCTGAATCTGCAGGGGAATTACCGCTAGGTCCCATCAATGCGTTTATCTTGATTGGCTTCGTCCTATGGACGGCACAAGTCGTCGCAGAAATTATCAAATCAGGTTATGTGCTCGCAGGTCGTGAAGACCTCGGCGACGTTCGAGTGTCCGACGTTCCGCTGCGAATCGAATAGGAAACAACACACATGTATCTAACACTTGCAGCTCAAACTGTTCAAATACTTGGGCTAGACCTGGGGGTAATTCTTGCCCTGTTCATGTTCGTCGTGTTCATGGCGCTCATCCTTTCCGGCTACAACGTAGCGTTTTGTTTCGCCTCAGTCGCACTCGGGTTCGCCTTCGTGGCTGACATGCTCAATGTGATCAGCGTCGATACGTTCGACCCGGGCACGCTGTCCGGGCAAATGCCTTCAAACTGGTCCAAGTCCATGCGGGACGGCACATTATTGGCGGTTCCCCTCTTCGTGTTAATGGGCGCCATACTCGAAAGATCGGGTTTGGCGGAACGGCTTCTGAATGCGTTCGGCCTCATGATGGGGTCGTTGCGTGGTGGTGTGGCAGCAGCCGTCATCATCGTAGGAACGTTGCTGGCCGCAGCCACCGGCGTGGTCGCAGCAACCGTAATCGTTATGGGCTTGCTGTCGCTTCCCGCCATGTTGAAGTTGAAGTACGACCATCAGTTAGCTACCGGAGCGATCATTTCCTCGGGAACGCTGGCTCAGCTCTTGCCGCCCAGCATCGTACTGATCCTTCTATCGACTGAGCTCGGCGCACCGATTATCGGCCTGTTCGCAGGTGCGTTACTTCCCGGTCTTCTTCTTGCATTGCTCTACATTCTCTACGTTCTCGGGGTTGCATTTGTACGCCGAGACGCCGCTCCAGCGATGCCGCCAGAGCAACGCCGACTTGATGGCAACCCTACTGTCAAGACCGCAGCGATCTTAGCTGTCCTGCTTGGGTTTATGGTCTTCTTAGCGACGCTTCTTGTGAGTCTGCAAACGGCGATCATAGCGGCGCTAGTTGTGATGGTCATTTCGTTCGGTTTGATTTCAATGCTTGGAATGATCACGGCCGAGGTGCTGGTAGCCATCGTGCCTGTTGTTGTTCTGATCATGGGTGTCCTCGTTTCGATCTTTCAAGGTGTCGCAACCCCGTCAGAGTCAGGCGCCGTTGGTGTGTTCGGGGCTTTGATGCTCTCGGCGTTCAACTATGTGTTCGACCGTCTGCTCTTTGCTGATGGAGCGAAACACGTCAACCCTCGCTGGAACATGAACTGGGAAGCTCTCAAGGGTGCGGCTACCTCAACCGCCAACATCACGATTCTGGTAATGACGCTGTTGTTCGCTTCGTTGTTCTTCCGTTTGATGTTCCAAGAACTTGGTGGATCCGATCAGGTCGCCGCTTGGCTGTCAGACATTCCTGGAGGCAAATGGGGCTTCGTGGTCGTAGCGATGATCGCCGTGTTTATTCTCGGCATCAACCTTGAATTCTTAGAGATCACCTACATCGTGGTCCCGATCTTTGTTCCGGCGATGGAGCTGCTTCAGTTCACGCCACAAGACAAAGTCTGGTTCGCAGTATTGATGGCGGTGAATCTGAACATGGCGTTTATTTCACCTCCGGTCGGGTTCTCGCTTTTCTATCTCCAGTCGGTTGCGCCGCCTGAAGTGAAGACTTCGTCGATCCACAAGGGTGCGATCCCGTTCATGGGACTTCAGATAGTGGCCCTGCTGCTTCTAGCCGTCTTCCCTAAGATCACGCATTTCTCGTACTGTTTCTTTCAACCGGCTGCGCCGACTGAGTTTTGTGATCCGTACAACACGGCCGGGTCATGGTTCATCACGATTATCGGAGCCGCAACCTTCGGTCTTATAACCCTTGCGATAGTCAAGTCGCTCCTCGGGGCAAGGGCACGAAAGCAGCTCACGGTTTAACCCACAAGTTCTCGGGCTCATCTGGGCCTGGTAAATAGCAATATCCAAAGTTAGGTATCGGAGGGGAAATATATGTCAGAAGAAAACGAAAATTCGCAGACCGAAGAGGGTCCGGAGACTACGAGTCGACGGTCCTTCTTAGGAAGTGCCGGTATCGGCATCGCCGGGATCGCAGCCGCCAGTGGTGTGCTCGCAGCATGCTCGACAACTAGTGTTGCCGACGATGGCGATAGCGATGGCGATAGCGATTCCGATAGTAGTTCCAGCGGCGGTGGCGATGCTGAGATCGAATGGAACATGGCGACCAGCTGGCCAACCTCGTTGGTGACGCTCTATGGTGCAGCCGAATTGTTCTCAGAAGAGCTGTTGAAGATCACCGATGGTAAGTTCAAGATCAACGTTAAACCCGCTGGTGAAATTGTTGGTGGTACCGAGGTTCTTCAAGCTGTCCGTGACGGTGGTGCCGAATCGGGTCACACTGGTTCGTACTACTACACCAGTTTGTCTCCGGTCCAGCAGTTCGGAACGGCCGTACCGTTTGGTCTGACTCAGCGTCAACACAACGCATGGCTCTACGAAGGTGGCGGCCTTGATCTCTTGAACGAGTTCTACGCCCAAGAGCACAACATCATCACGTTCCCTTGTGGAGGAACCGGCTGCCAGATGGGCGGTTGGTTTACCAAAGAGATCAACACCGTTGATGACCTCCAAGGTCTCAAGATGCGTATCCCCGGTGTTATTGCAGGAACCGTACTTTCGAACCTCGGTGGTGAACAAGTTAGTTTGCCTGGTGGTGAAATTCTTCAGCAGATCCAAAGCGGTGGTATCGATGCAGCTGAGTTCGTTGGCCCAACCGATGACTTGATCCTCGGTTTGAACGAGCTTGGTTCGACGTTGTACTACTACCACCCAGGTTGGTGGGAACCAGGTACTACGCTTGAAGTCCAAATCAATCTGGACGAATGGAACGAACTTCCTGAGGTCTATCAGAATGCTGTTCGTACCGCGGCTGCAAGTGCGAACCTTCGTACCACCGCTCGCTACGACGTTCTTAATGCTGATGACTACATCAAGATTCAAGAGTTCGCCGAGATTCGCGAATTCTCACCAGAATTGATGACGGCGTTCAAGGAAGAGACCGAAAAGGTTCTCGACGAGCAAGCAGCTGGTGACGAAAAGTTTGCTGCGATTCTTGGCCAATGGCGCGAGTACCGAGAAAAGGTCTCGGCATGGCACGGCACGGCTGAACTTTCTTATCTGAAACAACAGTCAGAAATCTAACCTCACCAACGCACTGGCAATGTTTTGTATTGCCACACAATTTGAGTTTCCCCCAATCTGTCCGGACCGGTTTGCTAGAGCCGGTCCGGACAACTGGGGAACGGGCTAGTTCAAGTGTTTAGTTACTAGATGGAGAACGCGAGTGGTTGATAAGTGGGTATACGACTTCGTTGATTTGGACTCGGCTCGTCGGGCCGTCGACAGCGATTGGGATAAGGTCCGCGGTTTACTTGGAGGTAAAGGCGCCAACTTGGCCGATATGGCTTCGCTCGGTGTTCCGGTTCCTCCCGGGTTTACTATCACAACTGAAGCGTGCACCAACTACCTCGCCAACAGTGGTGTGCTTTCGGGTGAAATCTGGAGCCAGACGCTCACCGCGTTAGAGGCGATGGAGACAACAACTGGCAAGAAGTTCGGCGACGACGAGGAACCGCTTCTAGTAGCCGTTCGCTCTGGAGCCAAGTTCTCCATGCCGGGAATGATGGACACCGTTCTAAACGTCGGTATTAATGACGAGGTGGCGGCGGCGATGGTTTCCAAAACTGGAGACGCGAGGTTTGTCTTCGATTCGTACCGTCGGTTCGTTCAAATGTTTGGCACCGTTGTTTTGGGGTTAGATTCTGAACCGTTCGAACGTATTCTCATGTTGGCCAGGTCTCGAGCCAACGTAGAGAACGACGCTGAGCTTTCCCAAGCAGCGCTGCGAGAAGTGTTGGCCTCGTTTAAGTTGCATGTTTTGAGAGAATCCGGATCGGAGCTTCCTAGTGATCCGCTTGTCCAGCTTGAGCTTACGGTTCGTGCAGTGTTTGATAGCTGGAATTCGAAACGGGCGTTTGAGTATCGCAACGCTGCGTCCATCCCTCACGATTTAGGTACGGCCGTTAACGTTGTGGCGATGGTGTTTGGAAATACCGGAGCTAATTCCGGCACTGGGGTAGCGATGTCTCGCGACGCTACAACTGGTGAGCGTCGTCTTGAAGGCGATTTTTTGATCAATGCTCAAGGTGAAGATGTGGTCGCCGGAAATCGTCCGACTAAACCTATCGCCGATTTGTCCGCCGAGATGCCGGAACCGGCGGTTCAGTTAGCTGAAATTGCTAAACAGCTTGAGCTTCATTATCGGGATATGCAAGATATGGAGTTCACGGTTGAGGACGGGAAACTCTGGTTGCTTCAGACCCGGGTTGGTAAACGAACCGCTCAGGCTGCGGTCCGCATCGCCGTTGACCTCGTCGAGGAGGGCCTGATCTCGAAGGAAGAAGCGGTGCAACGAGTTAGCGCCGATCAGGTCGATTTTTTCTTGCATCCGCAGTTTTCGTCTGAAGCGTTGATGGAACGTTCGGCGGTTACCTCGGGCCTTAACGTGTCGCCTGGTGCCGCGGTTGGTGTTGTTGCCTTCGACCCCGATTTGGCTGAGCGTTGGTCTGATGAGGGGCGCAATGTGGTGTTGGTGCGGCACGAGACTAAACCTGATGATGTTCACGGGATGTTAGCGGCTATGGGCATTTTGACGTCGAGCGGCGGTCGTACAAGTCACGCCGCGTTGGTGGCCCGTCAGTTTGGTAAACCGGCAGTGACCGGTGCGGTTGATATCGAGATCGATATGTCGGCGAGAAAGTTGACGGTATCAGGTGTTGAGGTTGACGAAGGCGATTGGATTTCTATAGACGGCAACACCGGTGAGGTGTATCTCGGACGGGTCCCTACTGTTGAGCCGGACCTCGACAACGAATGGTTGAAGACGCTGTTGGGTTGGGCTGACGAGTTCCGTCGACTCGAAGTGCGCGCGAACGCCGACGATGAGGCTGAAGCTAAACGAGCTCGCAATCATGGGGCGACGGGAATTGGTTTGTGTCGAACCGAGCACATGTTTTTTGCTCCTGAGCGGCTGGCACTTGTTCAGCAGATGATTGTCGCCCCGTCGGTTAGTGAACAACGCGAAGCCATCGACGCTCTTTTGCCGCTTCAACGAGAAGACTTCGCCGGACTGTTTCGGGCGATGGATGGGCTTCCAGTTATTATCCGACTACTCGACCCGCCGCTGCATGAGTTTTTACCGAGCAAATTCGAACTAGAACGCAACGCCATGGACCTCAAGCTTCGGTTGAGGTCGTCGGGGACTGTCGACGAGATCGACAAGACTGTCGCCGATTTGAATGACGTGAATGATTTGCTTCGACGGGTCGAGACGTTAGAGGAGTCGAACCCGATGCTTGGGTTGCGGGGTGTGCGGCTCGGTATTCGAATGCCGGATCTGCCACGGATGCAGACTCGGGCCATTATCGAGGCGGCGATTGAGGTGAAACAACAAGGTGGTGATCCGAGGCCTGAGATCATGTTGCCGTTGGTTAGTCATGTGAACGAGTTGGTTACTCAACGCTCGGTGGTTACCGAAGTTGCCGATGAGATCATCGCCGCGTCACAGTTGGATCTTCGCTATCACGTCGGAACGATGATTGAGGTTCCCCGCGCTGCGTTGACGGCAGCTGAGATAGCTGAGCATGCTGACTTTTTGTCGTTCGGAACCAACGATCTCACCCAAACTACATATGGAATTAGTCGTGATGACGCCGAGCAGGCGTTTTTGCGTAACTATGTGAAGGACGGCATTTTGCCGGCGAATCCGTTTGCCTCTGTCGATGAGTCTGGGGTTGGCCAGCTTGTGCAGATGGCGGTTGAGCGTGGCCGTCTAGCTAACGAGACGTTGGAGACCGGTGTGTGTGGTGAGCACGGTGGGGATCCTGCTTCGATCGAACTGTTCCATCGTCTCGATCTTGATTATGTCAGTTGCTCAGCCTACCGAGTCCCTGTCGCCCGGCTCGCGGCTGCACATGCTGCGCTTGCATCTCGTACCTAGACAGTCCGTGGTGAGCGTGGTTATGGAGTTCGGTCGGGTTGTCGTAGGGACCTGATGACCCGACCGAATGCTTTGGTTAGTACATCTATTTCTGATGGTTCGAGGTGGTCGAGTAGACGATTTCGAACGCTGACTACGTGGTCTGGTGCGGCGGCGACGATGGCGGCTAGGCCGTGTTTGGTGATTACGGCGTAGGTTACGCGCGCATCTTCGGAACACTTTTCTCGGGTGACGAGGCCTTTCTTTTCTAGTCGGTTTACTCGTTGTGTCAGTCTGCTGTGGGAATGGATGAGACGTTCGGAAAGGTCCGACATTCGAAGTCGATTGTGGTCGGCTTCTGATAGATGGACGAGGACTTCGTAGTCGTCGAAGGTCAGATTGTGTTCGGATTTGAGATCTGATTCGATGTGCTGGCGTACTAGTGCGGTCGATACTACGTAGCTTCTCCAGAAGTCCATCTCGTCTTGGTTTAGCCAGGGGGGAGCGCTCATGGGACTAGTTTAGCTACGAGGTTGACTTATTTAAACTTTTAAGTAAGATGGGAATCGAAAGCTTAAACATTTAAATAAAAAGGAAACTCTGCATCATGTCTGACGCACCACAACTAACCGCTGGAACCTGGACCATTGAACCGTCCCACTCGTCAGTGAACTTCTCCGTCCGCCACCTCGGATTGTCGAAAGTCAAGGGGCAGTTCAATAGCTTCTCAGGCTCGGTGACTATCGCCGACGACGTGTCGACGGCATCGGTTACTGCGTCGGTCGACATGGGTTCAGTTGACACCAACAATGCCGATCGTGACGGGCATCTACAAAGCGGAGACTTTTTTAACGCCGAAACTAACCCTCAAATGGTTTTTGCTTCATCTGAAGCCACTCGATCTGGACTAACCGGCGACCTTACTATTAATGGTGTAACCAAGCCCGTGACGTTTGAACTCGAATACCACGGCGTAGCCATCGATGGTTATGGCGTGACCAGGGCCGGTTTCAGTGCCCAAGGTTCGATCAAGCGATCAGATTACGGCATCGATTTCAATATGCCAGTGGGTATCGATGGGGTGTTGATTAGTGACAAGGTCGCAATCGAGCTTGAAATTCAGGCTGTTCCCCAAGGGTAACCAGACAATCATTATCTTCTTTTAAAGCCCCTTCGTTGGGTCTCCGGTGGAGGCCTAGGAGGGGCTTTGGTGTTGTTGGTGTAGCTGGAGAACGGCGAGTGTAGAGTCCGCTAGTTCGTTGCCTTTGTGTTGTAGGTGCTCAGAGAAAAACCGATTGTGGTCGTCGTTTTCATGGAAGTTGAGCGGAGTGAGCACACCTGACAGGACCGGCACTTGGGTTTGAAGTTGAACGTTCATAAGTCCATCGAGTACCGCTGATCCGACAAATCGGTGTTCGTAGATTCCGCCGTTTACGACCAGGGCCAAGGCAATGATGGCATCGTAGGTGCCGGTTGTTGCCAGTTTTTGGGCTAGGAGTGGGATTTCGAATGCTCCGGGAACAACGAAGGTTGAAAGTTCGACTTGCTCGCTCGCTAATTTGGTTTGGATCGAGGTTTCGAAGCAGTCTAGTAGGTCTGCGTGCCAGGCCGCTCGGATGATGGCGACATGGTTCGGTTCTTGTTGGTTCAACGAGGGCTTCTTTCACCAATTGTTTGACTTCTGGTTTGTTCTCTCAACCTAGTTGGACGCAGGAGAGATGGTTCATTGTTGTAGTGCTTTGGGGCCATAACGGGAGGACTTAAACATATTTCCTATAGTATATAGATTATACGGGTCCGGGTTTTATGACTAAAACGGTGACCCAGTTGGCCCCAATCAACGACGGACACACACCACCGGAGGGCGTGGATGACACGTATATATAACGAACCAGCCGAGTTTCGCCAAGACGCAATCACCGGTTTCTCAGCGGCATACTCTCGATACGTTCAACGAGTTCGTGGAGCGTCAGGATTCATCCGACAAAACGGACCCCGAGTAGGCAAAGTTAGTGTCGTCGTTGGAGGCGGCTCCGGCCACTACCCCTCCTACGCCGGAATCGTCGGTGCCGGCCTAGCCGACGGCTGTGTCCTAGGCGATATCTTTACATCACCCTCCGCCGAACAGGTCTACCGGATAGCCCGAGCCGCAGCGTCAGACTCCGGCGTGATCCTATCGTTCGGAAACTACGCCGGCGATCGACTCAACTTCGCCGCCGCCCAAGAACGACTTATCGCCGACGGCATCGACACCCGGATCTGCTATGTCACCGACGACATAGCATCCGCTCCCGCCGATGAACAAGACAATCGTCGAGGAATAGCGGGAACACTCACCGTCTACAAAGTAGGGGGAGCCGCCGCCGACGCTGGAATGTCGCTGGACGAAGTCGAACGAGTCATGCGTCGCACAAACGAATCCACGTTCTCGTTCGGAGTCGCCTTTGCTGGCTGCACCTTCCCTGGCCAACAACAACCACTGTTCGAAGTAGTAGAAACCAAAATGGAGCTTGGTCTCGGCATACACGGCGAACCTGGAATCGAAACCGTCGATGCGATGCCCGCAGACAAACTAGCGGAAACACTAACCAAGGCAGTCCTGGCCGAACGCCCCGCCCATGCCGACGGACGGGCAGCCGTCATCGTAAACGGCCTCGGATCAACCAAATACGAAGAACTCTTCGTCCTATTCAGTGGTGTCCAAAGCCACTTAGTCGAAGCAGGAGTCAGGCTCATTCTGCCCGAGGTCGGCGAACACGTCACCAGCCTCGACATGGCCGGGTGTTCTCTATCGGTAACCTGGCTCGACGACGAACTAGAACAACTCTGGACCGCTCCAGCCGACACCGCAGCCTTCAGACGAAGCACAGCGATCGAATCCAATTTCGATCCATTCCCCAGTCGGGCCCAAGAAACCAACGAAGACGGCACCTCTAAAGAACCTGCGACCCCCGCATCCAACGAAGCGGCCAAGGTCGCAACTGCCGTTATCAACGCAATGAATCAGACAGTGATCGAGCACGAACAACTCCTCGGCGATATCGACGCCGTCGCTGGCGATGGAGACCACGGTGTAGGGATGGTTCGAGGGTTTAAGGCCGCCACAGAATCTATCAACGATCTCGACCAAACAGGGATTGGTTCGACACTGCGAACCGCCGGTGACGCGTTCAGCGACAAAGCAGGCGGTACAAGCGGCATCTTATGGGGAATACTTCTATCGACAATCGGTGACGAACTGGGTGATCAAAAAAACATCACCCCAGAGCTTCTCACCCAAGGAATTCGTCGAGCCGCCGACGCCCTACAAAGTGTTGGGAAAGCCAAACTCGGTGACAAAACCATGCTCGACTCCCTACTGCCTTTTATCGACACGCTAGAAACCCAAATTCGTCAAGGTGCCTCGATTACACAAGCCTGGACCGAGGCAGCAGAAACAGCGACACGGGCAGCCGAAGCAACCGCCAACCTCACCCCACGCGTCGGAAGGGCACGCCCACTAGCCGAACGAAGCATAGGCACGCCAGATGCCGGTGCAGTCTCGATGGGGTTGGTGCTGACGGCGGCGGCAAAAACGCTCAACGAACAAAGAACTTCATGTCTACACGAAACAGGCGGTACTAAATAATGAGTGGACTCAGACTGCTAGTCGGTTGTGACGACGCAGGTCTCGACTACAAGAACGAGATACGCGACGACTTGAAACGAGACAGCCGCGTGTCCTCGGTCGTAGACCTTGGGGTGCTTACCCCCGAAACCGGCATCACCTACGGCGACATTGCCATCGAGGCGGGTAGACGAATCGCAGACGGAGAAGCCGACCGGGCAATCCTGATCTGTGGAACCGGTCTCGGTGTCGCCATCGCTGCCAACAAAGTACCGGGAATTCGGGCGGTGACAGCCCACGATTCATTCAGCGTCGAACGTTCGATCCTGTCGAACAACTGTCAGATCTTGACCTTCGGGCAGCGAGTAGTTGGAATTGAACTCGCTCGACGGTTAGCCGGCGAATGGCTCGGTTATGTCTTCGATGAACAGTCGCCATCGGCGAGCAAAGTCGAAGTCATCAGCACCTACGAGGCCAACCGGTAGATAGTCAACGTTGGTCCAAGTTTGCTTATGTGGCATCCACCCCATAGCTGCGAAGAACCAGCGATTGCCCCGTAAAGTAGGTGAGGTCCACTAGCAGGTCGAGGTCAAATGTCTACGTCCACAACCGAATCATCTGCGTCCATACAGCTAATAGCGTCGGACCTCGACGGGACGTTGCTGACCTCCCGGAACAACGTGAGTGTCAGAACCCAAGAAGCGATAAAGGCCGCCCAACGCGAAGGGATTCTAGTTGTACCAGCAACTGGAAGAGGCAGCATTTCCGCAATCCGAGCTTTAGAATCAATCCCAAATTTGCCGTGGTTCATCACCTCAAATGGAGCGGTGATAGAGAACACCGAAGAGTCGGCGAAAACAACCATCCGAACTATTTCGTCCGAGATCTCACAACACGCAATCGACCAGTTGAAAAGTCGATCAAACGACTACACCTTTGCCTGGCTAACAAGTGAAGGGTTTGGGGCCGAAGACAAGTTCCGAGATCTCCACAGTCAGTTCCTTAGTCGCCGTCACGTGTCGATGACACCGGGATTCAACCCCGGCAACGACGACCTTATCAAGGTCCTCATAGGGGGCGCTCACCGAGATCCGAAACGCCTACTAGCATCCGTCATCGAAGACCTAGATCATCTGCTACACGTCGAGCCGGTAGTAACAATCGCCGGTTCTGACGCGGCGTTTGTGGAGATGACCGCCTTTGGAGTCAACAAAGGAACCGCGCTTGAACTGCTTAGTAGTCAGCTTGGAATCGACTCAAACCAGATAATCGCGTTCGGCGATCAACACAACGATCTGCAAATGCTTGAATGGGCCGGACATTCGGTAGCGATGGCAAACGCGGTTGCCTCAGTTCAAGAACAAAGCACGCTGCAAACCAAAAACAATGATGAGGACGGTGTCGCCATCATCATCGAACAGATCCTAGACGGAACTCTAACGAGGAGCGCCGATACGCGCACCGACCCATGACAGTTAGGGGCCGAAGTCGCCACCACTCGAGTAAGTGCCAGATTTAGCGCTTTACGAACTTGCTGACTGTTTCCACATGAGATGTCTGCCCAAAAAGATCGACCACTTGCACATAGTCGAGAGCGTAACCGCGTTCTTGAAGAAGAACAGCGTCTCGAGCCAACGATGCAGGGTCGCAGCTGATCAGGGCTACATGGGATGCGCCCGAAGCCGCTATCTGGTCACACCCCGGCGCTTTAAGTCCCGCTCGGGCAGGGTCGGCTATCGCCACTCCAACCGGGGTAGCAAACCAGCGTTCGAATTTGGATTCCGTGACCGTAGCGTGAGGTCCAGCGTTGATCCTAAAATCAGCGACCGCCGAAGGATTTGATTCGACACCAACTATAGAACGCCCCATACCCGCTAATGCCGAGAACAGTCCGACACCACAGTAGGCGTCAAGCAGTGCGCCTTCACCATCGGCTACCGCATCACCCGCTAACTGTGCCAATAGACGGGCACCGTCGGGGCGGCACTGGAAAAACGATTCAGCTGAAATCTGGAATCGAATGCCGTCGATCTCCTCATGAAAATGAGGGTTACGTCCGTTCCGAAGCTCGTCGACGCCCACTACGATCACGTCGTCGGGAACCTTCACGCCAGCCGCGGTCGGAGACACAATCACCATACGTTCCCCAGTGTTCACCCCAAGCCGAATCGTAACTTCGTCGGCGGCACCAAAGGTTCCGTCCACCAAAATCTCTTCGATCAGGGGATGAGCGATCGTGCAGTGATCGACCATCACTAAGTCATGCGAACTTCGCGCCCGGTATGCGGCTCGACCGTTAACGACGGCGACCCGCACCGTGCTCCGGTAGTCGTCGCCGCGCAGGGGTGTAGTAGTCGTTATGGTGGCGTTGTCGATCTTGGCTAAACGTCGCAAACAGTCGGCTACGACGTCGGCTCGAAGAGTCGACTGGCGTTCAGGAGAGATATGTTGCCAATCACATCCACCGCAGCCGTCGGCTACGTGGCCACACGCCGGGGTGACGCGATCATCAGAAACGTTGATCACCGTCGAACAGGTAGCTTCAAGACGAGATTTATGGACACCATGCACCTCAGCTGTGACCGTTTCGCCCGGGATGGCGCCGGAAACAAAGGTGGTGCGACCGTCAGGCGCTGACCCTAACGAAGCTCCGCCCTTCGCCACTCGGTTGACATCGATGTCAAAAGTTGAGCCTATTGAGATCTGTTCGGTGGCCATATTATGTTCCTAAGTCGAGGGTCAAACTAACGTCGTCCACGACTAGTTGGCCATCTGCTCTCGTTCGATAAGTTCGGTCGGGTGCCTCTTGGCTAGCTCGTCTGCCCAATGGCTTCGACCGGTTTCTCGCAGCCGTGACAGGTATGACGGGAGGTTTACTCGACCCTGGAACGGACCGCCTTCAGCCAACACGATTTCCATCGGATCGATCGGGCTGAGGGACAAGTCCATATTAAAAAACGTCCAGTCATCGAGCAAAGCTCGACCTTGCCGGATCAGCGATGGTTCGAACGGTGCCAGATCTTTCTGCTCATGAGGATCGTTTGCCACGTTAAAGAGCATCTCCTCAGGCCACCAGTGGAAGCCGTCATGGAACGTGTGAATGTAGAGCAGGTCAGACCACCGGACAGACCGTTGACACGACCAAGCCCCCTGAGACAGCACCAGATGGTTACGGCCACCGTCGGCCATCGATTCTAAGTCGTACCGAATCGACTCGCCATCCCAGTGGCGTGGAATCTCGATTCCTGCTAAATCAACTAACGTCGTGATGACGTCGAGCTGATAGTGGAGGCCTTCATTGATTGATGGTTCAACGCCCGGCCAGCGCAGCAGCATCGGCACTTTGCAGGTTATTTCATCCGCTGCCTGATGCCCAGCGTAGACACCTAACTCGCCGAGGGCTTGTCCGTGGCCTGAGGTGAGCACGATAGCGGTGTCTTCATAGATGCCTAAATCTTCGAGCCCGTTTATGAGCTGGCCAACCGCGTCGTCGGCGTACCGAACAGCCATGTCGTAACTATCAAAGATCCGTTTAGCATCCTCGATCGAACGAACCTGCACGGGCGCGGTTTCTGAATCTCTGGTACGTAGATGAGAAGGGTGGACCATATCGGGGAAGAATCCGCCGACTTCTTGTGCCGAAGATGGTCCTGGAAGCTGCCAGTGGAGTTGACGGATTTCTTCGGTGTACCACTCTGGAAGCGCCCCAGATTCGAACAAGTTCGGAGCCGAGAATTGGTCACTGATACGATTCGGGTCCTGAAGACAGATGTACATCATCCAATCGTCTCCGGCCCCGTTTCGGCCCAACCAATCCAGCGCATGCGGGACCGTGTCGTGGGCCCGTTCAGGTAGCGGTGACCCCATATGGTTAATCGTTTCGGCAAACCCGTTGTTCCACCAAGGTGCCGAATATCGCAACGGGAAACTTGAGATCGAGACCGTACGGATTCCCTCTCTCAGAAGTGTCGCCGGAAAGGATTGGTCGGCGATAGGGGAACGGACCCCACGATCATGTCCGATAGGTCGAAGGTCTGCGCTCAACCCCCCATGGCTTACGACACCGTTACGAATCCCAAACATGGCCGTTGACACTGCGGTGCGGCTCGGAAGACTAGGGACGTCAGACGAGTACACATTATTGAATTGCACGCAATCTTCTGCGAGTTCATCAATGTTTGGAGTTGTTGGCAGGTGATAGCCGTAGCAGCCCAGATGGTCGGCTCGCAAGCTATCTATATCGATATAAAGCAGTCGCACGTATTTCCCGGTAACGAAGTTAGACGGCCGATTTCGTCCAGAAACCTTTACTAGAAAAGTAGCCCTGAATAATGCGAAATCATCGGTTTGGACTAGAAATCTGCGCTATCGACTGGGCTAAATTATCTATACACGTGGGGTTCTTGAACCATTTACCTAATTACGGGCACCTGTCCCTCCGAGATATGACTGCCGCCAGATTTATGGACAACCAACGCTCGGAGAGTCAACCATGTCAAACTACCCTAAAGTGCGTCGCCGCAGAATGAAGAGACGGGCTGCCGTTGTAGCCGCTGGCTTGATGTCAGTAGCCACCGTCGCTGGTGCATCGGTTCTGATCCAGAACTTCATGGCAGTCGATTTCGACGCAGGAGCGCCCCCTTGTCTAATCAAGACAATCGGTGATGATGCGAATGACCCAGGTGACGCAACCGACTTCGAAGGGTTTGACTTCACACTCGGAACCACCAACGTCGACAACGTCGATCTAACACAAGAGAAAATCACCATCAATGGTCTCACCGGTGACCGAGTGGTAGCAGAAGAAGTCTACGTAATCGAAAACAACTGTGACAGCCCTCTCGACGTGTCACTCGTAAACGGTGTTCAAACCGACGCCTTCACACAGAAACACCTCGAAGTTTGGCTCGGAACACCTACCGCAGCCGGTTACCCTGGCCCAACCAACGCCACCTACGATGCATCTCCTCTCGTGTTTGATGCGGTCGCCGCTGACCAAAACTTCACCACGGGTACGGTCACTATCCCTGCAGGCAGCGAAGTACCTGTCGGCATGGTTGTATCTACCGGCGCTACTGCGACAGGAACCGACGGCGCAACCTGGACCGTCCAAGCTGTAGCACCATAACCACTCGTTTAAGATCTCGGATTATTCGTCCGAGCGTATGGGTATGAAGGGCGGCCACTATGGCCGTCCTTCATGGGTTTCATCGGACGCCGAAACCGTCCACAAGAAGGTCGAAATGGCTCTCAGAATCGCCAAAAGTGAAGAGGAATTGCTGCAGCCTTTGGGTCCTCCGGCCCCGTTGGAAGAAGACTACTGGCCGTTTGTTAACTCGGTAGCCGGTACCGCCCTACTGTCACTGGTTTCCCAATTTGCGGTGTCGATCTCGCTTGCTCTGCAATGGAACGTGCCGGTGGAAAGTCGTCGCTGGGGCGGCATCTTCCCGTACCTGGTATTTCGAGCTAATCGAATTCAGTTCGAAGAGATCATGTACTGGTCTATGCTTCTATCCGCTATTTTCCTGGCGATCTTCAGCTTGTCTGGGTTTCTGACTGGCCAACGGCTCCAAGTCCAGGCCGGCCGACAGTTCGCTTGGGTAGATATTTTCCTTATCGGGCTGGTTGTTTTGCTTCGCTACTATTTGACCGGCTTCGATATTGGTGCAGTCAATTTGGCCTGGGGTTTGATGGCGGTAGGCCTGATAGGTTTTGTTGTTGGTTCTAGGGTTGTTCATGGAAGTCTGCTGCGGCGTCGCCGGGTGCACAGCTCATACCCGTCCCAACTCGATCAAGGCTACGTGTAGATGCGTCAACGCATCCCGAAACCGGCGTATCGTTTATCTTCGAGTTGGTTTCGACGGCTTGTCGCTATCTGGTGTTCAGTGGGGTTGTCAGTCCTGCTCGTCGCGGGGCCCGCCCTCGCTGACGTTGAGATTCAAAACCGGATGGTGGCGGAGTGGACGGGAAATGACACGGGCGTTTCCATTTACCCGTACGGTTCTGGTCAACAACACGTCGCCGACTTTTCTACCGGAACCCACTCGGGAACCGTCAACAATGCTGGGTCGCTCGAACTTGGTGGTCCGAGTGGTGATTGGTGGGATACTGCATGGTCGAAACGTCAGTGCTTCGACGTCAAGTCCTCTGACGCGGTGGCCGAGTACCCACTTCGATTTGAGGTCGACACTTCGGGTACGACTTCTGACGGCGATGATATTCGCGTTGTTGAAGCAGCCACGAACACACTGTTGACGTCGTATTCGGAAGGGTTGTTTCCCGACGCCGCTTCGGTTGTGTGGGCCCAAGCAGAGCCGCTACCGGCCGGGGTTTCGAGCTACTGTGTTTACTTCGAAAATTCTTCTGCGCCGAACGTTTCGGATGAGGTTGGAACCTTCACCTATACGACCGGTCAGGCCATTAAGTACTACACGATGTTCGACATCTACGACGGTGCAGACGACGATAGTAGAGTTACTGTTCGTTCTTATAGCGCCAATAATTCGGTGACCGCCGATGGTTCAGCTCCGATGGTTCTCGGCGTTGGCGGCACGGCAACGTTTTCTGGTTTAGATAAGGACTCTGTCATTACCGCTACCGGTCCTATCTCGGCATCGTATGACCGGCCGAGTCGGGAAGCTCTTGTTCCGGAAAGTTTCGCTGACACACAGTTTTCGTTTCCGACCCGTAGGTATGTGGAACGATTCTGGATTCGTTCACCACATGGGAACACGACGGTCGAGGCGGTAGCGAATGGAGCCGTTATAGCGTCGATTCCGGTCGGTCCCGGCTCGGGTTCGGTGGAGCTTGTCGCCCCCGGGGTTGGCACGCAATTTGTGTCGCTCCGGTCAACTGACGGCACGAAATTTTTGGCTGTTCATAGTGGCACCAATGATCAAGATTCGATGATTGGTATCCCTTGGTTTAATGACATGCTCTATGGTGTAGCGTCCAACAACCTCAATATGGCAGCGTTGACCAACACCACGGTTTCTTGGGTCCGTAACGACGGTGTCACTCAGCCTGCGCAGGCCATTTCGCAGAACGCTATGACCGTGGTTGGGGGAAACGGGGCTTACGGAAACGGCCGGTCCTACGCAATTACCGGAAACGGGACGTACTATCATGCCGCTCAACAGGCGGACAATGACGCGACAGAAACAACGTCGTTTCTGCCACAACGGCTGCTTTCAGAAACCTACCGGTTGCCAATCAATGCCCGGTACTACACGATTGCTTGCCCTGTCGTCGGCACATCCATAACAGTCAATGGCGTCGCTGCCGGAACCTGTAACGGAGTAGGTGTCGGCCATTTCTATGGAGGTTTTGGAAACCACCCAGCGGGAACGTTAATCGAAAGCGACCATCCGGTATTTGTCTATTTCGAGGGTCTGACCTCAAGAGACGAAACCAATATTTTTGGAGCAAAGGGCGCCATCCCGTATGTAGAGGAACATAAATGGGCTGCCGATCCGGTCGAGATGCTGCCGCCTCAGTGCGGCACGTGGCTTTCGGCTCCGATGGCCTCTTCGGGCGTGTTTGGTTTGGTCATGATCGACGCTTCGTTACCCGCCGGGACGTCGGCTACCTATCAGGTATCCACCGACGGGTCCGCCTTTTATGGGGTCGATGGCACCACGGCTACATCGTTTTCAGACGGTGACATTATGCCGTATTTGGCTGATGGTGCGTCGACGATTCAGTTCCGTATTGAGTTGTGCACTACCGATATGGCGTTGACACCTTCGGTAGCCTCGTTTTCGGTCGAGTGTGACTTAAACGAAGTCGTATCCAACGTCTCAAATGTTGATTCGCTAAGTGTTGCGTCGTCGGCGACAACCGCGACCACTCCACTGCTAAGGGTCTATCAACGAACGCCTGACGTGTGGCAGGCGTGGCTTGAACATGCTGGCGGAGCCAACTTGGCTGCCACCGACGTAACGTTCACCACCGATACGCCAACAACGCAGGTGTCTGTTCTGAGCGGTGTCGTCAGCGACCCTCGGCCTCCGTTCATCCATCAGGGTGGGGTGCCTTATAGTGTGTTTGCGGCGCATACCACAGCTGCTGGGCAACAAAGTCAGGTTGTTATTGTGCTCGTTGACGAAGCGGATGTCCGGATTGAAAACCATATCGAAGTGGGATTTGTCGGATAGCACACACCGGGTTTCGGGGTGTGCCGACTGCTGGAGGCGACGTCGGTGCTCGTGTTTGCCCTGGTGGACGCCTTAGGGGTGCTTCAATGGGGTAGTTGATAAGGAACTATTCGCCAAATTTGTGGCCTGTTATAGCAGCTAATAGGTGGAGAACTTTTCTTCTATTTTGTTGTAGAAGCAAGGCACTATTCCCCTGCTTTTGGAGTTGAAAGAGCCGTAAATCTTAATTATAAAAGTAGTCAGCGGGCAGGTCCCTTCCGCCGATGGCCTGCCCGCTATCGCCAGCGTCACTTCGTGTGGCGTGTGGCGTCGTTCTCTTGTGGGGGCGACTCTTTGACCGCAACGAAGGTCGCTTCCACAAGAAAATCCTTGCCCCAAAGATGGGTCGTCTCGCCTGGTGGGGCGGCTTTTGCTAAACCGGGATGCTTGTTGGCTCATGTTGGTAGAGGATCGTGCCGATGGATAGGGCACAGCCAACGCCAGTTCATTTCCATGATGGGTGATTGGTTGGATGTCGGTTTGTTATTGTCGAACTGTTTCGAAATATTTCTCCAATATTTTTTGGTTCCGCTTGGCCCTGATAGACGGCATAAAAAGTAAATAGAAGCAAAAAGGTTCACTTGCTCCGTTTGCGTGATGTGGCATTGGTCATATATAATTCTTACGGTATTGGCACGATTGTTACATTTGTGCCACAGTGGATGAACAAGTTACCCACCCGTCTATCCGCAGCGAGTCAGATCGCTGTGAGAAAGAGAAGTGTAATGTCAACAAGAACTCGGATCAGTCGCAGCAAGAATCCAGGCGCAGCAGCCGTACACAGGCCAGCCAGGTACGACCGTCGTGTAGAGCATCGAAGAGTTCGAAGAGCAACCCAGGTAGAGCTTTCCCAGTTGACCGAACATGATGACTACGCCCTACCCCGACCGGTGCACACTAGCGAAAAGACTGACCCAAGTGACCGTCCTGAACGAACGGTTCGTAGCCGCAAGTTCAAAGTATGGAAAACTAAGTCTTGGAAACGAAGGAATCTGAATCGAGCAGCTAAGGCAGCTGCCTACGAACAGATTCGAAAAGGGGAAGTTGAAACTCCATAAGACCAAAGAACAAATTTGACCTATCCAACAGATCTATGGCCGTCCGCATTGTCGGACGGCCTTAAGGATTTTGGCAGAAGTTAGGTTTCGATGAGTGAATTCGCCAGCGATGAGACCGTGTCATCGATGAGTTGAGGACTGTCCGACGTCAGCCCGGTAAACGTCCACGTAGCGTCCGCCCCAAACACGACGTACGAGCTCGCAAACAAGTCGCCTCCAAAACCGGTACGAGACGCTGGGGCCGTGTAGCTGACACCGACACTTGTCCCAGCAGGCGCCGAACCAACCGTTGATGACACATCGACGAAACCCTGTTCCTGTAAGTCGGTGACCGTGTTTGCCGCCTGGCTCGAAGCGTCGGCTTCCGCCTGCGGCTCCTGGCGTGACAGAGTAATACTCGGGGTGTATTGGGTTGAGTCGTCGAATCGGTAAAACGCAACGAGCGCTCCGTTAGCAAACACGTTGTCTACCTCTTGCACGATTGTTTCGACCGACTCGACGGGAATGCCCGCAGAGATTGTTCCATCAGCAATGGATTGCTGGTCGATCAGTTTCCAACCCGGCGGTGGTTGGATGGCGAAACCGTCGGTGACGTAGTAGTCGTCGGGAATGATAGGAGCGGGAACCGTCGTAGTTGGGGCGATCGTCGTCGGGGTAGTCTCGATCGTAGGGGTAGTTGGTGCTGACTGGATCCGGGGCTTCGACACTTCCCGAGTCAGATCAGCAGTCTGATCAGCAGTCTGACATGCTGAGCTCGTCAACGTGAACGCGACGAACGAAGCGACCCCTATCGCTCGTCTTAGGTTCGTTGCTCTCACGTCCTAGATCTTCGGGTTCATCTAGCTGCAACTGAAGTACACATCGTGCTGGGCTGCCTCTGAAAGTGTTTATCGCGCTAGTGTTCGAATGGTGATTCTTTCAGATCGAAGTATTAAGAATGAACTTGCCGCAGGCCGGATAATCATCGAACCGTTTGAAGAGTCGGCCATCCAGCCGTCATCGGTCGATTTACGACTAGATCACCGGTTTGTGGTCTTTGAGAACCACACATTTAGCCATATCGACGTTAAATCAAATCTTGAAGCGTTGACGACGGAAGTTGAAGCATCCGACGACAAGCCGTTTATTCTCCATCCTGGTGACTTTGTACTCGGGTCGACCGCTGAACGGATCGCAATACCGGCCGATCTGGTTGGTCGAATCGAAGGTAAGTCGAGTCTTGGTCGCTTGGGGTTACTGATTCACACGACGGCAGGATTTGTTGACGCTGGCTGGGATGGCCAATTGACGTTGGAGTTCTCAAACGTCGCCAGTCTGCCAATCACCCTGTATCCGGGAATGAAAATCGGTCAGATAAGTTTCATGCGGATGAGTACTGAGGCCGATAACCCGTACGGGGCCGGTGTTCTCGGATCCAAATATCAGGGGCAGAAAGGTCCACGGCCCTCCCGATACTGGGAGAACTTCGGCTAACCCTGCTTAATATCGAAAAGATATTACTAGGGGTCGAATTATGTATTTCACATATTTATTCTCGTGATCTACCGTTTTGGGTATGTCCAGCTACACGATCAAACAGGACCCCGCACACCATCGGCTAACCCGCGTCACCTTCTCGGCCCAGTGCCAACAGGAATTCCAATCCGCCAGCTCGACATGTAGTGTCCAAGAGTCTGAGTATGTGCCGTTTCAACGGTTCCGGCTGGCCGCGCTACTGTCCGAACTAACAGGCGATGGGTTACGCGTCGACCTGCAAACCGCGCTTCGTTCCCGTAGATGCGGAGCGGTCGTGGTGCGCTCTGACAGCTTCGACGCCGACCCGGACCACTTCATCAAGTTCGCAACTGCGATAAGTCACTTGATTGGGGTAGCGAACTACGACCAAATGTCGGGCACCTTCTACGCTCGGTTCACGGTGAAACACACCGACGATAGCGACTCCTACCTCCGGCAGGCATACAGGCCGTTGACGTTACACACCGACGGCGCCTACACCAACGACCAGACCGAGTGGGTGTTGATGATGAAACTTAAAAACGACCACATAATCGGAGGACAATCCCGTATAACCCACCTCGATGACTGGTCAGACCTTGACTATTTCGCGCAGCACCCGGTATCCGCTCAAGAGTTTCTCTTCCAATCCCCTCCAAGTAAAAACGTCGCACACCCGGTTCGACGGAAGCTCTTCACAGAACACCAAGACGGATGGGAGATAAACTACATCGATCAATTCATACAACCCGAAACACGTCAACAGGCCGAGTATCTTTGGAAGCTGAGCGACTCACTCGAAACATGTGCCTCAACCATCACACTCGACCTTTCAGTAGGTGACCTGATCTTGATCAACAACCGTTTCTGGCTACACGGACGAGCCGCGTTCAAACCTGAACCGAACCTACATCGAGAGCTTCTGCGCCAACGCGGTCGGTTCGTTGACTGATGAATCAGCGTAAAGACGTGTACGACGTCGCCATCATCGGGGGAGGTATCGTTGGTCTGTCCACCGCCATTGCGTTGCTCACAAAACAGCCTCACGCACGGGTTGTGGTGATAGAAAAAGAAGATCAGTGGGCGAGGCATCAGACCGGCCGGAACAGTGGTGTAATCCATTCCGGAATCTACTACAAACCGGGCACTCGGAAGGCGCTGTTTGCACGTGCTGGCTCGCAATCGATGGTCGAGTTTTGTCGAACGAACAATATTGAACATGAGGTCTGCGGAAAAGTGATTGTGGCTACCCGTTCCAGTCAACTCGGGCAGCTAGAAGCACTCTACGAACGGGGGCGCAGCAACGGTCTCGAGGTGAACAAACTCACCGCCGACGAACTACGAGAACAAGAACCTTACTGTGCGGGGATAGCGGCCATTGGTGTTCCATCGGCGGGAATCGTCGACTACGGGAAAGTTTGCATAGCGATGGTTTCCAAACTGGAACGCCTTGGGGCCGAACTGAAAACAGGCCAACGGGTGATAGGGGTGACGTCGGGGTCTCCCAGCGTGCTCACAACCGAAACCACTGATCTAAAGTGTCGGACATTCATCAACTGTGCAGGCCTCCACAGCGACCGGGTCACCAAATTAGACCCGGACCAGCCAACCCCAACCGCCGATCACGATATCCGAATCGTCCCGTTCCGAGGAGAGTACTACCAGCTCAAACCGAACAAGACACATGTAGTGAAGAACCTTATCTACCCGGTCCCAAACCCCGAGTTTAATTTCCTTGGTGTTCATTTCACCCGAACGATTGATGGCCGTATCGAAGCAGGTCCTAACGCAGTGCTCGCCACGAAACGAGAAGGCTACAACAAAAACGATTTCAGCGTGCGAGATATGGCTGACACGGTTAGCTATCCCGGGTTTTGGAAACTGGCGGCGAAACATTGGCGCGAAGGAGGCCGAGAAATCGTCCGGTCGATCAGCAAACGGGCCTTTACCAACAGTCTACGAGAACTCATTCCTTCTGTCGAAGAAGACGACCTCATCTCTGCTCCAGCGGGGGTACGGGCCCAAGCGCTCCGACGGGACGGAACCTTGGAAGACGACTTCCACATCGTCAAAACCGCACACGGCATTCACGTAGGTAATGCTCCGTCGCCCGCGGCGACCGCCTCGATAGAAATCGGAACCTACATAGCCGGTCAGGTAGTCTAACGGCTCGACTATCACCTGGCCGTTGACTCGTTGGCGGCATCGATGAAGTTCTGAATGAGCATCGATATCTCATTGGTCCTGTGGGCGAGTAAAAGGTCGGTTCTGGTTTCGGTCGTAATCGCTGTCGATGCGCTATGGGTAGCTAGTTCTCTGTAACAGACTCGACCCAGGTTCATACGTTTCATGGCGGGTGAAACCAACGAGACCCCCATACCGGCTGCCACCAAGCTGACAATAGTGGGCATGTGTCGGGCGTGCTGGGAAATGTGGGGAGTGAAACCTGCTGTTTGGCACATGCCAACGATCTGATTATAAATTCCCGCTCCTGCTTCTGGCTCATACATAATGAACGGCTCGTTGGCGAGCAGTTCCATTGTCAGTTCATCGGTAGAAGCTAGCTTGTGTCCGATCGGGATCGCTGCGATCAGGGTCTCAGTTTTCAGGAGGCTAGTGCTGACGTGGGTGGTTGAGAGTTTCGGAATCATACGAACGAACCGGTGAAGCCGACCTGAAGAGAACCAACAAATCCTTGATCGGCACGTATCGTCGATTGGATCACACGGTCGGCGTCTTCGATTAACATGCGGGCTTGGGGAGTAAAAGTTCGCCGGCCTTTGTTAGCGCAACCTGCCGCTTAGTTCGGGTAAAGAGCTGGACGCCAAGTTCACGTTCCATCGCCAGGATCTGTTGGCTCAACGGAGGTTGTGAAATGTGGAGCCGTTGAGCGGCCCGTCCGAAGTGTAGCTCTTCGGCCACAGCGACAAAGTAGCGGAAGTGCCTAAGGTCGATCCTCACGAACCCTCTATAGCAGTGGTCTGGGCTGTAAGACTTGTCAAAGGTTTCAGCCGTTAAGTTACAGTCGCTTGCGCAGCAGCTTAAAGGCGGCGTCTGCTGGTCCGTCGGCGGTGAGGCGGCGAACCCAACGCAACGGTGTTGTCACCCGCCACGAAAGTGTGTTCTGCAGTTCGGACACTTCGGCCTGGAGCGACAAGACATCATCTTCGGCTGCGTTTAACTCCACTTCAAGATCGGCGCGTTGAGCGAGAAGTTCTTGTAGACGGAGGTGCACGGTTTCGAGCTCGGTTTGTTTCGCATGCAACGTGTCCAAGCTCTGTTGAAGTGCCACTGCGTTCTCTTCATCTGATTGACGAACGAAATTGTCGAAGATATTTGGAGGTTCTTCAAAATGAGGTGTCAACGATGGCAGATGCTCGTCGGCGCCATAGAACCGGTTTAAGCCATCAAAATACAGAAACGTATAACCAGCTTTTGTTAGCAGGGGTTCCCATCCGTGATGGTTGGGTTCTTGGCTCACTGGGTCGATGCTTTCGACGAGCACGATGCGTGGACGGAACTTGGTGAAGTCACAACCGTTCAAGACCTCGTATTCCATGCCTTCAACATCTACCTTCATAAAATGGATGTCGGTACCGGCGTGTTCAGACAAAATGGCGGTCAACGTGGTTGTCGTCGATGGTACGACGGCTACTTCGAAACGGTCTTCGTAGAACTCTTTCAGATCGAGATCGCCGGTGGAAAGACCAGTTTCGCGGACGTCAAGAAGCTCGATATCGGACTCTTTGTCTGACGCACACACAGCCAGATTAATGTCTCTTGACCTGCGTGAGCTGAGTTGTTCAATCCAGGGCGAAAGCGGCTCAATATTGATTCCGTGCCAGCCGTTGTCGTAAAAGAGCTGGGTCACCGAGTCGATTGTTGGGGAGTTGGCGCCAACGTCAACATAGAACCCACTCGTCACGTCTTTAAACGCGCGCCACAGCATCACGTCTTCGCAATTTTGGGCGTAACTCACAATACGAAAATCGGCCATCGTCTTCCAGTTCACATCGTTGATGTAGACAGCGCTGTAGTAGCGAAGATATCCCGGCGTTGACACGTCTCAACAGCGTAGAGCTAGTTAGCCTAGCGCTAATTGGCGTAATACGTCTAATTGTGCCGTGGATGGAGATGGGCCTAGTTTGGAGCGGAACGATTCTGATCCAACTTGCCACGCAGCGAAGCTTTCAGCGAAGTCGCCAGCCCCGGTTGAGAAGTCCGAAGCGCCGTCGTTGGGCCACCACGTGGTGCCTTGGATTCCTCGGGCCGCTAACCAGCGGTCACGTTCGTCGCCGTTATTGTGTGTCACGTCGACCGCGTGCCCGATTTCGTGGGCTACTACATGAGCCAGCAGTTCGTCGGATTGTCCAGAGCGTACGTACACTTCGATGCGTTTTTCGTGGACGAGAGTGTACCCGTAGACGCCGCTTCGTTCTGGATGGAACGAGATTCGCCATCCTGGTAGCCGTTCAGCCCATGGGTAGGTGATTTTGGCTAGGGCTGCCTGGCCTCGTTGGTCGGGGGTTTGAGCTTGAGGTGGCGCCGTTGGGCTGGCGGTTGCCGGTGCTTGAGTTGCCGGGGCATCGGTTGGGGGATCAGCTGGAGCGGGAGGGTTGGGTGCCGATGTTGTGGTTTCGGGAGCTGCCGTGATGGTAGGTGTAGTCGAAATTTCGGCGTCGGGCTGGCGCTCTAGCTTTTCGGGGGATTGATTAAGTACAAAAGCGACGGCGTCATCTTGAGGTTCGGCTGTGGAAGTTGTTCCGTCAGTGGCTAGCCCGAACCCGACAAAGACAGCGACCGGGAAAAGGATCAGAAATCCTCGAATAAATCGTTTGGACAGTTGTTCCGCCAGTTCCCTCAAGTGCAACTCCTTGCTACTGCTCCAACGTACTTGTTTGTAGTGGAGGTAGCGAAGAGAGGATGCACCTAGCGACGGTCGATTCTGTGGGTCGAACGGACCATTTGGCTTAAGTTCGCTCGAGTTCGAAACGGAGCTGTCAGCGCCTAGTACGGGGGTTGTTAGCTTTCGTAAGCCAACCGAGCTAGCGATTCAAAGTCCACGATTGCTTGTTGGACTTGGGCCGGGTCTTGGGTGTACTCGGCTGATTGAGTTTTGCCGGAACGGCCAACGAGGTTGACGGTTGTTCGAAGTAGGCTGTCATCGTAGATTACGAAATCTGATGCGTATCTGTCTTCGAGGTCTTCGATGTGAACAAGGCAGTACTTGATGCCGAGTTCTTGATGTCGTTCAAGGGTGGGTTGAAGTTGTTCTTCGGTCTGTTCATCGACAACAAAAATGCGGGTCATGTCGACGCCTCGTTCCACGAGAAGCTGGTGGGCGTCAAGATATCGTCGACCGCGACGCGACGTGCCCCAGGCGTCGTTTCGGAAGCTGACCGAGCGCATTGTTTGTTGGCAGCTTTCTAATGCGTTGCGCATCATGTGGGGTTCGTGGTCGGGTGATGCCCGGTAGATGCCGCTACTCATCGCTTTGAAGTCGGCGGCGAACTCGTTGAGCCGGTCGAGGGTTCGTTCTCGTAGGAATGGATGTAGGCCGCCGAGGTTCTTGCTGTCGTCAATCATTGCTCGGAGTTGTTGTTCAGCGGAATGCTCGATGGCGACGGCTGCTTTGCCCTCAAAAAGGTTGGGGTTGTAGTCTGCGAGTTCTAACAGTTCTTTGCGGTCGAGGTTTAGTTTGGCTGCGATTTTGGCTAAGACTTCGGCGCGTGGTTTGGAGGGCTTTTTGGTCTTTGGGTTCCGGCCAGTTTCAATAGTTCGTAAGTAGGCGGGGCTGATATCGGCCGCTTCGGCGACCTGTCGGGCTGTAAGGTCGGCTTTGGTGCGCGCGTTGAAGAGTAGTTCTCCAAGGGCTACGAGCTTTTGTGCCATGGTCATGTGCCTCTTACGGTACTTCTTTAGTCGGTGGTGTGATTGGAAGCGGTGTTGGCCTTCACATATGTAGTATGGCCTACTTTGACTCTCTAGTCGACGGAGATTTCACATATCTCAACGGGTGTGCTACTGTAATGCATGCATCATCGCATACTTCAACATACTGCAGGTGGTGTAACCGATACGACACTAAAGGATGGTTTTGCTTATGAATTCAATTGTTTGAGCCAGGCTTAGAAGGTCATCTCAATGGCGAGGCGATTGAATAATTGAGCCCCAGCTCACCTGTCGATTACTGTCATGTAGTTGCGGCAACGACTACGTGGCACGTCCAAATCCTTGGAGGTGGTGCAGCATGGACACTTTCGTAGTGTTGTGCGCTGTGTTTATCTTCGTGATGGTGTATATCTCGCTGTATCGGGCCGTTGGGCCCGCTCAACGGGATCTACGAAGACGGGCGGACGAAAATGCACAGGAATTGTTAGAACGTCATCGGAGCCAGGATTATGAAAGCCTGGACCGGGACGAGGAATACCAGTAACAAAGCGAAGTTGAGGTCCGGCCCAAGTTCCACCCGAATCCGTCTAAGAAACGGATCTGGTGGAAAATTGGTTCCGGACCGATCTTTTGTCTACCGTTGGGACTAATGTCACATTCGATTAGTCTCACGTTCGACGCCAAAGACCCCCGACGATTAGCCCACTTCTGGGCCATCGCTCTCGGCTACGTCTACCAACCTGAGGCAGCTGACACCAATAGTCAGCCTGGAGGCGTGATAGAAATGATCACCGACCCAACAGGCCAACAAGCATCGGTCAGCTTCGTGCCAGTCCCCGAGGCAAAAACTGCCAAAAACCGGTTGCATCTCGACATCAGACCAACCGGCGATGCTGACCTAGTCGCAGCACTAGTCGAATCAGGCGGGGTTGTGCTAGCTCAGCACCAAACACCAAACGAAACCCACATCGTGATGCAAGACCCCGAAGGCAACGAGTTCTGTATAGTCACATCGGAGCTGGTATCGCTCAGGTGAACTTGATGAGGCTCGGCTGGTAGTCGTCGGGAGCTACAAAACCCATCAAATTAAGAACCGTCGACGCAACGTGAGACAAACCAGCGTCGGTTGGCGGTTCTAGGGTGTATTCGCCGTCAAAACCCGAGTCATGGATCGAGAACGGTACCGGACTCAACGTGTGAGATGTCTTTGGTGTCCGTTCACCGTTCTTCTCCGTATACATGACGTCAGCGTTGCCATGATCTGCGGTGTAGATCAAAACGCCGCCAACTTCGTCGATAACGTCGATCAACCGTTTCATGCAACCGTCCAAAATTTTCATGGCCTCGATAGTGGCAGGAAGATCACCCGTGTGGCCGACCATGTCTCCATTCGGGAAGTTGATACGGCCTCCATCGAAGTTGCCAGATCGAAGAAACTCAATGGTCTTGTCAGTAATTTCATTCAGTTTCATGCCAGGCGTCGTATTGAACTCGACATTGTCGGATGGAATTTCGACGTACGTCTCGAGGCTTTCATCGATATAGCCCGAGCGGTTACCGTTCCAGAAATAAGTAACGTGCCCAAACTTTTGAGTCTCACTAATCGCAAACGACCTTTTGCCCGAAGCGCAAAGGAACTCGCCCATAGTTCGGTCGATGGCGGGAGGGGCAACTAAGAAATTCTTGGGGATCAGAGCGTCACCATCGTATTGCAGCATTCCGGCGTAGTAAACGTTCGGGTTGTCGCCTCGATCAAACCCGTCAAAGTTGTCTTGTTCGAACGCTTGTGAAATCTCGATGGCGCGATCTCCACGGAAGTTGAACATGACAACCGCATCGCCATCAGTGATTTTGCCGACGGGTTGATCGGCGTCGTCGACGACCACAAAGGCGTCGAGGTACTGGTCGCCCTGGTCTGATTCAGCGTAGACGGTTTCCACCGCCTCGGTAGCAGACTTGAACGCCCGGCCAATACCGTGGGTATGGCAGTTGTAGCCTCGCTCAACCATGTCCCAGTCGGCTTCGTAACGGTCCATAGTGATCGTCATACGTCCACCACCAGAAGCGATACGGAAGTGGGCGCCTTCGTGGCTTTCGTTAATCTTCGTTAAGACCGCTTCTGTCTCGGCGATGTAGGTGAGAGCCGACCGGGGAGCGACGTCGCGGCCGTCATGCAAGATGTGAACACAGGCTTGAGTCACCCCTTCAGCAGCCGCCTGTTCCAGCAGCTGATACAGGTGAGAGGTATGAGAGTGAACGTTGCCGTCGGAGTGCAGCCCAAGAAGATGAAGCGTGTTTTGTTTACCATGTTCGATTGCTTTAGCCCACACGTCAGACTCAAACAGCGATCCGCTTGACAGAGCAGCGTTTACCAGTTTCGCTCCCTGAGCGAAAATTCGTCCAGCTCCTAGAGCGTTGTGACCAACCTCAGAGTTGCCCATATCGTCGTCGGTAGGTAATCCGACCGCCGGCCCGTGAGCGGCGAGTTCTGTTGACAGCGCAGACTTAGCCAGAGCGTCAAGAGTAGGAGTATTTGCTTCGGTGACAGCATTAGAAGGGCCTTCAGGGGCCACGCCAACTCCGTCAGCGACGACAACAAGCACCGGACCGGTACGAGGAGAAAACGATGGATGCGGTTGTAGTTCGAGACTCATAAACAACAGCCTAGTTTCAGCCGTGGGGAGAACCTATCGTCCCGGTCGATGGTTGTTTTTCATGTCCGATCTATCGAGGCGACCGACAAGTCAGGCTGATCTCTAAAACAGCTCGAACGGTTCAGGGCTGTTTGGGAGAACAGCGGCAGCCTCGATGCCAAACCAGGTTTGGGCCAAAGTGGCGAGGTAACGGTCGAACGAAACCGTCGTCTTTAAGTTGCCGTCATCGTCCAAACTATCTAGTGGTGAAGGTTCACCGAGGCGGCCAGTCTTGATCGGACCCGAAAGCAGCATGGTCGAAGCCGAACCATGGTCGAGTCCGTTGTTGTTTTCCTTGACTCGCCGCCCGAATTCGCTAGTGGTTGCCACCAACACACGGTCAGCCAAACCAGCAAGTTCCATTTCGTTTATGAATCCGGCGACAGCTGCGTCGAGTTGTTTCATCAACTCCCCATGCCGGTACTTGTGATCTTGATGGGTGTCGAAACCGGTTAGTTGAACGTGAACAACTTTCACTCCGGTGTCGGCTTTAATAAGGTTGGCTGCTGTTTGTAGCTGCCGTCCGAGATCGCCGCCCTCTTTGATCATTGGGTCTTCTTCGTTCAGTTCGGCGAGGTCGATATCGAGGTTGTCTCCAATGGCGAACAGCTGTGAGAACGAATCTGCTACTTCGGTGTTTAGCGGCGCGCCCCCAAACGTCCGCAAACCGTTGCGGAAGCTCGGGTAGATCCAGTCGTTGTTCGTAAGGCTGTCGAGCTGATTGGCACTTTCGAGCGACAAGACAGAACCTTGAGCCGCCGTGAATCTTGGAGTGTGCCCCGAAACCGACAGGCCAGTCATCGGTGAGCCGTCAGCCAACGCATCGACCAGGCGAGCCAAAAACCCGGACCGAATACTACCGGTGCCGCTCGCATCGCCCTCTTCCCATCGTCGAACCATTTCAAAGTGGCTCAAGTTTCCGTTCACGGGTCCAACACCTTCGACCAACGTGAGGCGTTGTTTCGATAACTGAACGAGGTTCGGGTTTAATCCAAGGTCGGTGTCGAACTCGAGGAGTTCTTCTTCGGGAATAGCAAGCCCAGGACGCAGATCGTAATAGGACCCAATATTTCGGGGAACCACCGTCGATAATCCGTCGTTGCCGCCTTCGAGTTCTAACACAACAAGTATGCGTTGATCGGCTGGTGCCGCTTCAAGTCCCTTGCCCGCTAGGCCACTCTGTTGTCGAGGGCCGGTTGCGTCAGGTTCAGGGTCGCCTGAGGCTTCGTCTCGCGCAGTTGGGCTAGAAGCCAGAACAATACCGGCTCCAGCCACTCCAGTAATGAGAAGCCCTTGAACGAAGCGGCGTCTGGTGATGGGTTCTACTTTTCCGAGCAGGTCGGGAAGCGACCGTTGTCCCGGGTTGGGTGGCGCAACATCACCGGCCGCCAGGGCCGATGAGGGTGGAGGTTCGCTGGGTAGCCCCGGTCGTCGCGCAGGCCCGTTCGCTGGTGGAGGCGGCACCCTGGGACTTGGCTGAGTGGGCGCAGCGCCAGGGGGCGCAACAGTAGGTGTTCGAGTTCGATGATCGGGTGGAGGAGCGGTCTGAGCCCACGGGTCGATGCCTGAATTTGGCTGAGGGGCAGGACAAGAGCAGCCTTCGTGGCCTTCGCTACCGTCAGGGGGTTCTTGGCTGTTGGGGCGATTGTCGGGTGTATTCATACGAGTTGAAACTCCGGACATGCGAGAGCGACTCGCCATCGAATATTTGCGATGTCTTCGTCGCTGAAATCGTCGGTTAGTTGAGGGCTTTCAATCGCATCAAAAGTTGTTTGTTCTGCAGCGTAAATTCCGCATCGATCCAAGATGTCGTCGGCCGATGCTTCTAACGCACCGTCGACGTTCGAATAGTCGATGGAGCCAATGTTGTTAAGCCGCCGCAGCATCGAGTCGGGTGACAGCCAAAGATCGTTTGGCCAACCGGCGACATTAGGCGGCTCGTATAACGCTTGGCCCATCTGGCGTGGACGCCAAGTGGTGTCTGGGGTTAGGTTCGTTGCCGACGCAAATGCGGCGTAGGCCTCGAACCCGGAACGAGGACGGGCATATTCGAGACCGGTCATAGCGGGGTCACGCAGAACACGTTCGAGCAACGGCAAGATTTCGAGATCTTGGGTTATCCACCAGGTGCCGAGTTCGCGGCGTTGTTCGGGGGTTTGGTCGACCCCAATGAAGTAGTCCCAGATCTTGCCTGCGATTCGGGTCGCCGATATTGGATCGTAGGCGAGGCGGTCAACTACCTGGTCCATGTCCCAAACCCGTTCCTCACCTAGGTAGGTGACGGGGCCGTTATGGGCTCGTTCGCGTACAAACTCGACAGTCCAATTGTTGTCCCGGTCGACCGTCCAGCCCGCCATAGCTAAAGCCCCGGCTTTAACGTCGGCCTCGGTGTAGTTGCCGACACCAAGACTGAAAAGCTCCATAATTTCCCTGGACAGGTTTTCGTTTGGGGTCTCTGCCGTGGAAGCGTCGGCGTTCAAGTAAATAAGAAGGTTCGCGTCGGTCACAAACGAGAAAAGAAGGTCACGAAAGTTGCCGAGAGCGTTAGAACGTAGGGTTTGGAGCTGGCGGGCAACCAGTGCCTGATTGCCGGTGGCGTACCGGTGGCTCGTCAAAATGTTGTGCCAGAAAAAGGTCATCCGTTCGTGGATACCGCTTTGTGGGCCCACCATTTTGCGGGCCCACCAGATTAGGGCCTCTTCGGCTTCGTCAGATTCTGGCACAGGCTCAGTGTCGATAAATGGAACTAATACCTGGTCGAGCATGTCGTCGCGTGAGCGTCCAGCGAGTTCTTCGACCGCCGAGTGGTCGACACGCATCGAAGTGCGGCGCAAAAGTTGCGCCGCTTCGACTAGCTCCGGTGACCGTACCTTCATATTGGTAAAGGCTAGCGCACTTAGGGTTGCCCCACATATGCAGTCCGTCGCTTGGCCATTCAACAAAATGGTTAGCGGGTATCTACTTTCCGACAATTTAGTTTCAGACGGTCGAAAACTCGATATTCCATTCGACGTAGCTCCAAGACGTTATGAACTAGTTGGGAGATACCAATGGACGCAAAACAAACCAAAACATCAGGATCGGTAATGATAGAGGCGTCACGTTCTGTGGTGTGGAACCTGGTCGGGTCGATCGAAAACATGGGTCGATTTAGCCCGGAGACAATGAAAACCGAGTGGCTTGATGGGGCTTCAGGCCCAGCAAGGGGCGCCAAGTTTCGGGGCACAAACCACAACGGGTTCTTTCAATGGGAAGTGGACTGCGAAGTTCTAGTTCACGAACCGGAGAAACGTTTTCAGTTCGGGGTCGGTGGAGATGACTCAAAGTTCGACGCCGTTTGGACCTACGAGCTAGAAACCCGAGGAGCGTCAACCAAATTGATCGAACACGTCGACGCCCCCATATTGCTCGACAAAAATTCGGTGCCGGGTAAGAATCCAAAACGATTGCAAGAACTGACCGGTCTGATTGACGCAACCCTCAGCTATATCAAGGCCGATGCTGAGGCTTAAGTAGGCTAGATGGCTGGCCGGTTTCGCCAGAAACGAGAGGGTCAAGACTGCGGCGTTGTAAGTCAAGTTCGTCAAAGGGAACCGCCTCGGCAAAGAAGAAACCTTGCAGTCGGTCGCATCCCCATTCGATAAGCAGTTCGGCCTGTTGGGCGGTTTCGACTCCCTCAGCGACGGTCTGAAGCCCGAGTTCTCGTGCCAGTGCCAAGGACGAACGTACGATGCTTCGGTCCGCCCCATCCTCAGAGATGCCTTTCACGAACGACTGGTCGATCTTGATCTGCGTGAAGGGCAGGTTTCGTAGACGAATAAGTGACGACGCGCCGGTTCCGTAATCGTCGAGTGAGAGCTTAAAGCCAAGAAATCGGAAGGTCGTAAGCGTGGGTGCAATGCGGACATGGTCGTCCAGAAGCCCTTGTTCGGTTATCTCAATGGTGAGATGCGACCGCTCAACGGCCGCTAATGATTGGAGCTGTCTCGATAAGTCGGTTGACCACAAACTTCGGGCCGAAATATTGGCCGACACCGAAATCGGCTGTTGTAAAATGTCGAGCTGGGCTGCGGCATGAGCGGCAGCGTTAAGAACGTGACGATCAAATCTTGTAGTCAGCCCAGCAGACTCAATCAAGTTGAGAAATTCGTTAGGGAACACGATTTCGTTTGCCGGTCGGACCCAGCGGGCGAGTCCTTCAATGCTGGCAACTTCGAGAGTTTGGGCGTCGATGATGGGTTGAAACCACAACTCGATTTGGTCTTCTAGACAGTTGGCGAGTTCAGCCTGTAAACCGAGCCGCGTCCCGCTAAGTAGCCGGTTGGTTTCGGAAAAAGCGCCGATACCTTGGCCCGATCTTTTCGCCTCATACATGGCGATGTCGGCTTGTTTCAATAGTTCTTCCCACCCGAGTTTTGTGCTCATCGAGTAGCCGACCGAAACCGAGGTCGCAAGTTCTAGTTCGTCGATAGCAAGGTTGGTTCGGCTGAGGTCTAGAAGGTTTTGAGCTAACAATGAGGCTTTCGATTCGATCGAAGCTTCGTCGGCTAGGAGGGCGATTGCGAATTCGTCGCCACCTAGTCGGGCGACACATAAGGTCTCGTTTGCTAGGCGAGAGAATCTGTTGCCAAGGGCCACGATTACTTTGTCGCCAACCAGGTGGCCCAGCGTGTCGTTGATGTCTTTGAATCGGTCCACGTCGATCATGAAGATGGCAGTGCTAATTGTTGATCGGTGGGCTTCGTCGGAATCGTAGGCTGGCTCGTACTTCTCCAAGAAACTTACGAGGCCGTCCCGGTTATGGAGCCCGGTGAGGCTGTCACGCTCGGTTCGTTTCCGTAGGGACTGACGGGAACCTTCGAGTTCGGTGACGTCCAATGCAAATCCTTGGATGAAACGTTCGCCGTTCGCTGCTACTTTGCCGAGGGTGGTAAATCGGAACCAGCTAGGTGGGTTGCCAGGACATCCGAGTTTTATGACCGCTGTTTCGCTCTCTTCGACCTTTGTTCTTGCTATGAGGTCAAAGAGATCTGACGAGTTGTTGAAGATGGTACCTAGATTGTTTGGCGAGCAACCGAACAGATTTTGAACGTCTCCCTCAAAATTTTCGTATCGCATCGTTTCCTGGTTGTATTCCCATAACACTGCGTTGGATGAGGTGGCGATTAGTTGAATCCGGCTGGCGATAGATTCGATCTGTCGGGAGTACCAGCTGACGAGTTGGATTCCCGAAATCGGAACTATCATCACCCCGGCTGCTATCAGTTCCCAATGTGGCGTGCCGTGGATCGAACCGATAGCGGCGAAAGAACCAGCGACGACGGCGACGAGTAGATATCTCAATCGGCCGAAGTGTCGGGAGTTCACCACAAGCGAGACGCGCTAGCGGTGGCGGCAGGGGCCAGGGTCGGAGGTAATAGGACAACGAAGGTTGTGCTGGCGAGTAAAGCAACGAACGCGTGCCATCGGTCTACCGCCTGATAGGGGGCAAAACGTTCTATTAGAAGCGACATTGGCAGAAACACAAATAGACAACTAAGTGAGCCGAGGAAACGTTCCGGTCCAAGTGATGGAAGCCCGGCGAATATCACCGCGATCAGAATCCACGTGAGTAGCCGAGCCCGCCGCAAAGCGGGAGGTCGTTCGCGGCGATCTAGTGGTTCTGGCAAGAAGAGCCAAGAACGGGCGGCCGATCGGAGGTTTGGCGGCTCGTCGTCTTGGCTGTCATGGGGGAGCCGAATCTTTTTGGTTTCTAAGAAGTCCCGTACAGCCATCACCGTTATTGTCGGAGCTAATACGGCGATACTGGAGCAACAGCTCTGTGGATAACTTGTGTAAAGGTTGCTACGTTAGCCCGTCAACGAGATAGGAACTTATCGTTGAGACGTAGCGGTGGCTACGAAGTCGATAATGTCGTCGATAACTGCTGGGTCTTTCAAAATCTTGTGGTGACCGACGTCGGCGACCGGGGTTATGGTGCAATTCTCCCAATTCTCGGCGGTACGGACGGCTGCGTCGTAGGGAACCCGATGATCGTTCGGGTCATGGAAAATCCTGGCCGGGGTGGTATGCCGTTTGGACCAGTTCGCCAAATCCCAGGCGTCGATGTTGTCAGCGAACCTCTGATGAAGAGCCTCGTGAACGTGGGGTCGAAGCCGTTCGCTCAGGCCGAGCATGTCGTTGAAATAGTCTGTGGCTTCTTTTGAGTCGATCATGGGGGCGATCAGAACCGCTCGGTCGACGTCGAAACCTAGGCCCAGAGCTAATGCGATTGCGCCTCCACCAAATGAGTGACCGATAGCGGCGTCAAATCGACCGTGTTGAGCTACGAGTTTGGTGAGAACTTCGCCGAACTCTAAGAGGTTTGTGGGGCGTCGTTTGCCGTCCCCGTGAGCTGGACCATCAAAGGCGTGGACTTCGAAACCAGCGTCGAGCAGTTTGGGCAGGATGGCTAGCGAATTTGCGCCGCAGCCTCCCCATCCGTGACAAAATACGACCTTGTGTTTGCTGTCACCAAATTTCCAAGTTTGTACCGAATGTCCGGCGACCTCAATGATGGTTGTGTTTGACTCGGCGAGTAGTTCGGCTGGCCATTCCGAAGCTGGCATCCGTGGAATGGGAGTTAAGAAGATAGAGGCGAGGATCTGTCCCGCTTTTTGGGGGGCGACCAGACCAGCGAGGTTAAAGGCGCCGCCAACGATTTTGGGTACAGGTGACAAGGTTTATACCTGTGGGCTGGAATCGATTCTAGCGATGTCTTTCTTCCTGCGCATATCGCAAGTTGGTCAACGATCTGAGATGCTGTAAGTATCGAACATCTCAGCAGCAGTCCACCGGACGACGAAACAGTAGAAACAACCGACTTTGGGTATGAGACGTCGAAGCTGCGCGCTATCGAGGCCGCCCACGCGCGGCATCTAGCTCGGGCCCGGAAGCAGGCTGAACGGTTGGCGGCTGAGGCGGCAGAGGCCACCGAGGAAGGTATCAGGGATCTCGTCGACGAGGACGCAGAGGCCGATGCAGCTATTGCGGCCGCTATGGTGCGGCAGCTGTCGGCGCGTGTGATGCACGCCGCTAAACGGGTTCGCGAGTTGGAGCAGCGTGGTGACGCGTTGGCGTTTGGCCACACAACCAATGATTCTGACGAACGATGGTATATCGGTCGTCAGAGTGTAATCGACGGTGACGATGTTTTGTTGGTGGATTGGCGGGCAGACGTGGCTGTGCCGTTCTATCGGGCGACTCCGGGTGACCGGATGGGGGTCACCCGTCGCCGGCACTTCCACTATGTCGATGAAGGCCCCGATGAGGTTCGTAACAAGTTGGAAGACTATTCCGACGAGTTGTTAGCTTCGAATGAGTTGTCAGCTGGCGAGGCGCAAACGCTTCGAGGCGAGGCTGCCCTAATGGCGGCGCTTACGGGTCCTACTCAGGGGCATATGCGTTCGGTGGTAGCCACGATCCAGGCCGAGCAAGACAAAATTATTCGGTCGTCGTCGAAGCGTCCGTTGATCGTGCAGGGCGGTCCAGGCACCGGTAAGACGGTGGTGGCGTTGCATCGTGCGGCGTATCTTCTCTACAACGACCGCACCGAACTTGAAGATACCGGTGTTCTGCTCATTGGGCCCAGCACCCATTTCTTGAGCTATATAAAGGGTGTATTGCCGTCGTTGGGGGAGACGGGCGTGGTGTCGGTAACTCCAGCAGAGCTGTTTCCTGGGGTGCGTCGAGGCTATGTTGATTCCACCGAGGTGCAAGCGCTCAAGGGTGACCTTCGGATGGCAGGGTTTTTGGCGGCTGCCGTTCGGACGAGGCAGCGTCGCCCATCTGCTGATTTAGAGGTTTGGTATGGTTCGACGAGGGTGACGGTGGCGGTGCAACGGTTGGTGCAGATTTTCGAGTTGGCTCAGCGGGCCCGTTCGCACAATGCGGGTGCCCGCGTGTTTGCTGACCTTGTCTACGAGCAATTGTTGGGGGAGGTTTATCATCCTTCGTTTGATAATCGGGACGATGCGACAGATTCTTTTACGTCTTCTTCTACCGTGCGTTCGTTTTTGCTTCGTCATTGGCCGCCGCTCACCCCTGAACAGTTTTTGAATGACCTGTACGGGTTCAAGAGTTTGTTGCGGGCAGCTGCGAGTCAGTCTGGACTGTCGGAGGGTGAGTCCGAGCTACTGTTTCGCGATAGAACAGGTGAGGTCGAGCTGGATCGTCGGCGATGGTCGGTTGTCGATGTGCCGTTGCTGGATGAGGCATTCAGCCTGTTGGTCGGATCGGTGGGTGAAGATGGCGACAGCGAGCGTCTGGTTGAGCGAGATGCTGCTTCGGAGTTCGAAACTGCGAGCAGCTCAGACGAAGGTGTGGACTTGGGTGAGTTTGTCTCTGACGACGACCTTGAAGGGTTTGAGGTGGTCACTCCTGAGCAGCTAGGTGTGTCTGAAACTATCTATGACCAAGCTGAACAAGAATGGGACGAATCCGTTGACCCGACTCCTTCCCCTCACCCTAAGTTCCAGGCGATGTTAGCGAAGAAACGGGAGGCTGAGAGTGGCTGAAGATACTTCAGATGATCGGCTGGCTCATCTTGGTGAAGATAACTTGGAATCGGCCCAGATGGGTACGTCGCACACCGGTGTTTCTCGAGGTGGTGAGGATGTTACCGATGAATCAGAACTCGGTCTGCAACGGGTCGACCAGTTAACCGAAGAGGGTGCGACCGTTGTTGATTTGGCGGGCGATCAACAATTCTGGCGGTTTGGTCACGTGATTGTTGATGAAGCGCAGGAACTTTCGCCGATGCAATGGCGGATGATAAAACGGCGGACCCAGGGTGGCTCGATAACGATTGTTGGTGATGTGGCGCAGCGGTCGTCTGGTCCGGTTCAGCCGTGGGCTGAATTGTTGGGTGACACGATGGGGGACTACGTTGAGGCTGGGCTATCGATCAACTATCGTTCGCCGTCGGAGATTAACGACATAGCGGCGGCCGTTTTGGCTGAGGTCGCTCCTGGACTGTCACCCGCTGAGTCCATTAGGTCGTCTGGGTTTCAGCCTGACGCGGTTTCTTCGTCTCAGATGAGCATCGTCGATCTGGTTGAGCTTGAGTTGTCGGCGGTGGGTGAAGGCACGGTTGCTGTGGTTGGTTTTGATACCCGGCTGCGTTCTCGGCTTGATTCTGTTTTAGCCCGCTCGGGTTCGGGCCTTGTTGTGTTGTCGCCTGATGAGTCGAAGGGGTTGGAGTTCGATTCGGTTGTTGTGGTTGAACCGGCTGAGATATTCGATCGGAGTCCTGCTGGGTTTTATGTGGCCTGCACTCGTTCGACAAATCGGTTGCGGTTCTTTCATGAACGGCCGTTGCCGAGTTTCTTGGTTGATGTGATAGCTGGGTAGAGGTAGCGGGGTAAACCGCCGTTATATCCACGGCTAGTTAGGTATTCAGTACTAATTTCGTCAGTGCTCTCTTTGAGTTTGATGTGTTTTTGTCGATGGTGGGCTCGGATGGATGTCCATTGCGAGTTTGCCCGCTCCTGAAGCTGAATTTCGATTGTCGCTTGCAGGGTCTGAATGGCCGGTGAGCTGCCCTGTTTTGTTTGTGAATGTCGACGGATTGTCGGCCGGAGACGTTTCCAGAGGATCAGCTGCTGCTTGTTGGTGCTATCATAATATGATATGATTAAACCTAGTACATCTAGGGGAAAAGGGAAGGTACTAATCATGAATACGAATACATCGGCGCGGTTTGCCGCGGTCTTGTTTGCGTTGGCGCTCGGCGCCGCAGCTTGCTCTAGCGGTGGAAGCACAGCATCTGGAGGTGACACAACCACCGACAGTGGAAACGGCGGAGAAACAACCGCAGCCGCTGACTCCGGCGACGAAGCTCCACAAGGAGCGGAACTATCCGGTGTGCTCCGAACGTCAGAGAACCTCTGTGTTAGCGACTTGGGCGACAAAGAAATGGAAGAACTCAAAGTCGGTTTCAGCCAAATCGACTCTGAAGGTGCGTGGCGCATCGCCGAAACTGAATCTATGGAAGCCCAGCTCGACCGGGTAGCCGAAGTAGTAGTAACTAACGCTCAAGGTGACTTGGCGAGACAGAACACCGACATCGAAGACCTCGTAAACCAAGGTGTCGATGTTATTCTGCTGGCGCCACTCACATCGGATGGCTTGGATAGCGGACTCTCAGCCGCTCAAGATGCCGGTATCCCAGTGCTCTTTATCGATCGCTCGCACGAAGGTGAAGCTTGCGAATCGTTCGAATCGTTCATCTCATCCGACTTCGTTGAGCAAGGCCGAATAGCTGGTGAACGTCTGGCTGAAGCGACCGACGGCAAAGCGAAAATCATCCAGCTCGAAGGAACGTCCGGTTCTGACGTAGCCGTCGACCGCAAAACCGGTTTCGACGAAGTGATCGAAGCAAACCCCGACATGGAAGTTGTCGCATCACAGACCGCGAACTTCAACCGGGCTGAAGGTCAACAGCTGACCAGTCAGTTGCTGCAATCCAACCCAGATGTAACGGCGATCTACGCTCACAATGACGAGATGGCCATCGGAGCCATCACCGCACTCGAAGCGATCGGACGTCAGCCAGGCGTTGATGTAACCGTAGTATCGATCGACGGAACCAAAGACGCATTCGACGCCATCAAAGAAGGCAAGATGCTTCTCACCGTTGAATCGAACCCACGCTTTGGGCCAATGGCATTCGATGCACTTCAAGAACTGACACTCGACCGATCGCTCCCAGACCGCATCGTTATCGAGGATCGTGTCTTCGACTCAAGCAACGTTGACGAGTTCTACGACCTCGGATACTAAGCCCAGCTAAAGCCCCCTCAAAGAAAACACTCATTATCGAATTGTGAGGACATACCAGAAATGACCAATTCCAATCCTGGCGTGACGCCTATTCTCGAGATCGCCTCGATCCAGAAACGGTTCCCGGGAGTCCTCGCACTCGATGGTGTGGATATGCGTATCATGCCCGGTGAGGCTCGTAGCCTCATCGGGCAAAACGGCTGCGGCAAATCGACGCTAATCAAAGTCATCGCCGGAGTCCACAAGAAAGATGCCGGAAGCATCCGGGTGTTAGGCCAAGAGGTCGACGTACGTTCGCCGTCGCATGCAGTCGACCTCGGGATCAGCACCATCCATCAAGAAGTCAACCTCATCCCAAATAGGTCGGTGGCCGAAAACCTCTTCTTGGCCCGAGAACCAAAACTCGGACCATTCATTCGACAAAAACACGTAGTCTCCGAAGCCAGCAACCTCCTGATGCAATACGGACTGGATCACATCGACCCGAAGATGCCGCTCCACCGGCTAAGCATCGCGTTGCGGCAAATGGTTGCCATCATCCGTGCTGTTTCACAAGACGCACAGCTAGTCATTATGGACGAGCCAACCTCGTCGCTCGAAGCAGCCGAAGTCGAGCAACTATTTTCTATCTCTCGACAACTGTTACGTGAAGGAAGATCCGTCTTGTTCGTCAGCCATCGGCTCGATGAACTCTACGAGGTTTGTACCACCTGCACGATCCTTAGGGACGGAAAGCTTGTCTACGACGGCGATCTCCATCCCATGAGCAAAAACGAACTAGTAGCGACCATGGTGGGTCGTGACAGCGCAAACGTTGACGAGCAGGCGACCGGTTTCCGTAAACGACCCAGCATGGGTGATGAACCGCTCCTCAAAGTCGACAACCTGCAAAGCAGTGACCTGGAATCTGGAACGATTCAAGTGGGTGCGGGTGAAATCGTCGGTCTCGCTGGCCTTCTTGGGTCAGGCCGCACCGAATTCGCCGAAGCACTATTTGGTTTAACTAAAGGAACCAGAGGCGACGGCGCCCTCGAAGGCCAAGAGGCTCTTCCAAAGTCGCCGACCGAAGCGCTCGCCCAAGGTATGGCACTCGTGCCAGAAGACCGACGAGAGCAGGGGATACTTCCGGGCCAATCGGTACGAGACAACCTCGTAGCAGCCATCATGCCGACGCTGACAAAACGAGGCGTCGTTGACAAAGCCGAGGTCGACCGGATCGTCGAAAAATTCGTGAAAGAGCTTGGCATCAAACTCTCAAGCGTTGACCAGCCGATCGAAACACTCTCAGGCGGCAATCAACAGAAAGTGATCTTGGCTCGATGTTTAAGCCTCGATCCGAAAATTTTGATAGCTGACGAACCAACCCGTGGTATTGACGTTGGCGCCAAGTTCGAGATCCAGTCCCGTATCAGCGACCTAGCCGACGACGGTATGGCCGTTTTGTTGATCTCCTCCGAATTAGAGGAACTTTTAGAAGGTACCGAAAGGACCGTAGTTATGCACGAACGCCGCTCTGTGGCGGAGCTTACCGGCGACTCGTTAACCGAAAACCGCCTCATCGATATGATGGCTGGCCCCGAATCGAGCACGCAGTGAGCCTCCTCGACAGTCTAAGTCTGGTGTCTGACGGATCGGAAAAACATCAGCGTTCAAACCGCACATCGATAGCCGATGTCGCCCGACGCAACGGAGTCTTTATCGGCGTCGCTGCCTTGGTGCTCTTAAACATTATTATCACCCCCAACTTTTTGGCGTGGACGACGCTTCGGCTCCAACTTCAACAAGCGACTCCGTTAGTGTTTGCAGCTTTGGGTATGGCGTTAGTTGTGACCACTAAAGGCATCGACATTTCGGTCGGTGCGGTAATGGCAATAGCCTCTGTCGTGGTGGGGTTGACCATCACAACGGTCGGATGGCCGTTCGCGATAGTGTTGGCGCTGTTAGCGGCCGGGTTATGTGGAGCCCTCAACGGGGCGCTCGTGGCGTATCTTCGTATTCAGCCCATCGTGGCCACGCTGGCGTTTCTTGTCGGCGGTCGTGGTTTAGCGTCGGTCCTCGTGGACGGCGAGTTCCGCACACTAGACAACGACGCCTTTGCGCTATTCGGGCGTAAGTTCTACACACTGCCCTTCGGGGCGAGCGTCCCTTTGTCGGCGTTCGTTTGGGTGGCGGTGGCGATGTTCATTGCTTGGATGATGCGCAGTACTCCTCTTGGTTTCAAAGTTCGGGCGGTGGGCGCAAATGAAATAGCGGCCCGACTGAGTGGTTATCGAACCAAGTCAACGATCTTGTCGGTCTATGTGATGTGTGGTGTGCTCGCCGGTTTAGCTGGCGTGTTCGTTACTTCTCTTCAAAGTGCAAGTGACGCGACCCAAGTCGGAAACCTCGTTGAACTAGACGCCATCGCTGCGGTGGTCGTGGGCGGCACAACGCTTCGCGGTGGCGAATTTTCGGCTTCGAGGACGGTGGCTGGTGCTCACTTCGTTCTCCTCGCCGAGTCAACTTTGCTTCGCAACAACGTCGATACCGCTCTCACTCAGCTCATTACTGGTCTGCTCATCTTGTCGGCTGTGCTGCTAGCAAGTCGTCTCTCAACCTCTTCACGGGAGTCGTAATGTCCCTATCAATGTCTTCATTTACAAGAACGTCTCAAAGTCGTTCTGCCGCCGATCTCGGTCAAACTTTCGGCCCGCCGGCGACGCTGGTTTTACTCATACTGGTTGCTGGAATTTCGTTCGATAACTTCCTTGGCGGAGCGAATCTTTCGAGCGTTGCTGAACGGTCGGCGTTTGTGGGAATTATCGCGGTCGGAATGACGTATTTGATTATTTCGGGTGGCATCGATCTGGCAGTCGGTTCGGTAGCGGCGTTGAGTGGTGTCACGGTGGCCCGGTTTGTTGAGAGCGGAATCCACCCCTTTGCGGCACTTGGCCTTTCGATAGCTATCGGCGCGATTATCGGCCTGATTCAAGGCATAGCGGTAGTTCGGGGAAAGCTAGAACCGTTCATCGTGACTTTGGCTGGTCTGCTTTCAGTCCGCGGTTTGGCGTTATTGATCTCGGACGAACAGAATATTCCTCTACCGAACGACGGACTAGCAAAGTCTATTGGGAGCGCAACATTGCTCTCTGTTGGTGGATACGAGATCACGGTTCCAACCTTGATTATGTTGGTGACTTTCGCCGTCGGGGCTTGGGTTCTCCGTCGAACCTCGTTTGGTCGTTCTGTGTTTGCTATCGGAGACGACGAACGTTCTGCCTGTCTGCTCGGGGTAAAAGTTGATCGGGTCAAGCTCCAGGCTTACGCTACCTCCGGCGCCTTAGCGGCGCTGGCCGGTGGCCTTCTAGCGTTCAAGCTGACAATCGGCCGCCCGTTTGCCGCCGACGCCTATGAGCTGCAAGCCATCGGTGCTGTTGTTGTTGGCGGCACGTTGCTTACCGGGGGCCGGGGAACAGTTGTGGGCTCCATGTTTGGAACGCTGTTGCTGGTCGTTATTCAGACCATGATCAACCGAATGGGTTTAAACGCGTTCTGGCAGCAGCTCGTCTCTGGGCTGTTCCTCTTGGTTGTCGTTACGATCCAGACAGTGCTGCAGCGTAAGTCTGACTGAGCTGGCCGTGTCTAGGCGGCGTATTGGCGAGTGTCTTCGGGCTGATTGTGTCTGACTGAGCTTGAAGGGTGTCGCCATGCGATCCAGGTGACTCCAACTAGGCATACCGCCACCACTATGTCAGTCAAGTAATGGTTGCCGGTGACAACAACAACTGCGGCGGTGATAAGAGGGTGGGCAAGCGCTACGTATCGCCAGCGAGAAGAACAAATCCAGATCACGCCAAGCGCTACCAACAGGGCCCAACCCACATGCAGCGATGGCATGGCGGCGATCTGGTTGGCCGCCCCTGACAACGGAATATCGTACGGGTCCGGGCCGATAGTTTGAGCCGTATTAACAAAGCCGCTTAGCATTCGAGGTGGTGCCAAAGGAAACGCTACGTGGATAACTAGACCGGCGATTGTGATGGTGACGAGCGTGTTTCGTATTCGACCAAGCGCACTTCTGTGTTTGTACCAGACCCAGGCCAGGAAGCCGAGGGTCACCGGAAAGTGCATCGCCACGTAGTACAGGTTGGCGGCCTTGATGATGTGGTCTTGTTTTATGAGGATCCGTTGAAGGTCGGCTTCGTGGGGAAGGCCGATAGCGGCCTGAAAATTAAGTAGTTCTGAGGCGTGCAACATGGCCGTTGAGAACTGGTCGGCGGTGATTCCTCGAATCGCCGAGTAGGCCGCCCACAACAACGCAAGTGCCGCCGCGTTTGTGAACAGATCGCGATGGCGATGATGGATACTAGCTGTGTCGCCATTCTGGGAGTCGGCCGGTTGTGTTGTAGCAGTCATGAAGGTTCCCTTCGTCGCCGAGGAGTGTGACTAGCACGCTCGGCCGTAGTGTCGTGATGGGCTGGTCGAAGATTCGACTGTTGCCTCTGCCCTCATGGACTTGAGGGCAATCCATACCCGCCTTTAGGTGGGTGTGGCGAATGAACACGGTTGTTGGGTTCCAAGCTCCGAGGGTAAGACTTGTTCTGCCAAGGGTGTGTTCGCGACGCTGAGCGGGAATGATGGCTTCAAGGGCGGCGGCGCCAGCTCTTCGACTTCAGTAGTGGCGAGGCGTGAACCTCACCGGTCGGGTACTACCCGCATCTGCGTAGTTCGTTCAGCGTTGTATGGTTGCGGATCTCCATTTCTTTTTTGCGAATGCGAAAATAGCATAGTTCTCTTTAGGTGTTTTGTCCCACCGGGTCTCAACAGTCTCCCAGGCCAAGGCTCTCCGTGTCAAAGGTTGTGTAATGATCATGAGTCTGGGCTGCCGTTATGGCTAGGCTGCGTCATGATGTTGTCATAGTGCCATCATGTTGCCCTAACAAACTGAATCTATCGTTCGGCCTATGATCAGCTTCAACACACGACCTAAACGAACCGCGAGCCTAATGCTTGCCAGCGCAACGATTTTGGCTGCTTGCGGAACTACGTCGGAGAACGCCACCGTCGATGACTCGGATGTTTCGACCGCCGACGAAACGGAGTCGGTCGACGGCGTTGGATTAGGCGAAGTCGACATTGGCGAAAGTTCCACATTCCAGATCGAGGTCTGGGCGGATAACTGGATGGCCGTCTACGTCGACGGCGAACTCGTCGGTGAAGACTCGGTGCCTATCACGACCGAACGGTCGTTCAACTCAGAGACGTTCACCTTTGATGCCGCCTACCCGTTCACACTCGCTATCGAAGCCAAAGACTATAAAGAGACAGACTCGGGCCTCGAGTACATCGGTGAAGACAATCAGCAGATGGGAGACGGTGGGATCATCGCTCAAATCACCGACACCGCTAGTGGCGATGTTGTGGTTGCTACAGACTCGTCTTGGAGATCGTTTGTTGTGCATCGTGCCCCTCTGGACAAAACGTGCGAAGCTGACGAAAACCCGGACGAAACTTGCGAGTCTGAAATTCTTGACACACCGGACGGATGGACAGGTTCAACGTTTGACGACAGTGCTTGGGCAGAGGCCACCGAATGGTCCGCCACCGATGTCGACCCTAAAATGGGGTATGACGATATTTCTTGGGACGGCTCAGCTGAACTCATATGGGGAACCGACCTTGAAATCGACAACACGGTGCTGCTTCGAACCGTAGTTGGAGAGCAGTCATGAATATCCGACTACGCTCTACCGGGTTCTTAGGTGTCTTCCTGGTACTGCTCACTGCTTGTAGCTCATCTACCGGAGCGTTAGATACCGACGAGTCGTCTGGAGATGCCGAAACTGTCACCGAAGAAGAGTCATCGGATGCAGCGACTGATGTGGCTAGTGATGGCCTTGATGTAGATTTGTTTTTTGACGGTGCCTTTGCAGAAGATGTGACAACCGAAGATTGCACACTAAGTGGCGGTGTCGAGCACACCTGCTATCGAGTTACGGTCGCCGGGTATCCGGCCAATCGTGAGGTTGGTCCGTTTTGTCCGTCTTCTCTTACCGACGACGCAGAAGCCGGTGGCATCTGGTTTGACGGTGAACAGGTTTACGACGTCGACGGTGATTTCATTGCTAGCTTGGCCGAAATCTACGGCGATGGAGAGTGGCGCCTTCACGATGACGACGGCAATGTTTATGTAATCGACTCTGCCGACGGGTTCGAAGCAGCAGCTCGACCTGACGTTGCAGAGGAATACCAGAACCATTGTGTTGAGGGTCGACTCGAATGGCTTGAAAATGGTCAACCGGTTACATCCACGGTTTTGATTCCCACCGAACCGGTGGCCGCCGACAACCCATCGGAGACTCGGGGAACCCGAGGGGTAACTCTCGATGGAGTAGTGATTGCAGAGTCGGCTCCCGTGGACGCAATTCTTGGTGCGTACACGATTGCGGCGTTTGATGATTGTGGTGGACATTTCAACCCCACAGAGGGGTATCACATGCATGGACTAACAGGATGTTCTGAACGTGACGTTGCCTCGGAAGACGAATCTGCTGTTGTCGGGTACGCCATGGATGGGTATGCAATCCATAGCGCAACCGAGGGGGTCGAGCTTGACGAATGTAATGGTCACTCAACTGAGGACGAGGGTTACCACTACCACGCAAACAGCGTAGAAAAAAATGATGTCCTTCCTTGTCTTGTTGGTCAGACTGTGGCTGGCGAACAAGGAGATGGACGCCCCGGCGGAAACGGCCCGGCTCGGTAAGCGGAATCTCTCCAAGGGATCGGTCCCCAGATCCCTTGGAGACGAGCCTTCTCATCTGTAGATGAGTGTGGTCGAGGGTTAGCGGCTATCGGGTAATGTCGGCGTCGCTACTCGTAAGGGCTCGGTCGAGTTCGATCCGCTTAGGTGCGCCTGCGGTATCGCCTAGGGCGCCAACACACATCGAACCACAAATGTGGCCCCATCGGAGGGCGTCTGAAAGTTGGGTCTCGTTGACCGTGGCGGCTATGAACCCGGCGACGAACGCGTCACCAGCCCCGATGGGGTCGATAACGAGACTGGCTGGTGTTCCCTCGTACCTGTGCCATCTGTCTTCTGATTTGTCGTAGACGGCTGCCCCGGTTGGGCCTAGCTTCATCACACAATGAGACGGCCCTAAGGCGCAGACAGATACCGCCAGCTTGCGTGGGTCCGATTCGAGACTGCCGGTCAATACTTGGGCTTCGCCTATGTCGGCAAAAACAACGTCGCTCACTGCCGCCAGCGGAGTCAAGGCGGTTTTAGCTTCGGATTCGGTCCACAAACGAGAACGATAGTTGACGTCTAAGGTGACGAGTGAATCTGTCGTCGACATGGCTTGAGTGATTGTGTGTTGTGCTTGTTCAGAAAGTGCAGGAGTAATGCCTGAAACGTGAACGACGTCGGCTTGTTTGATTCGTTGGATGTGGTGCTGGTCGAGGGCGAGCAGGCTTCCGGCCGAATCGGATCGTAAATAGTTGACACTTCCGGCTCCGTTTAGCCGTCGAGAACGTACGAGGGCGGCTGTAGGTTTGCTTTCGACGGTCTGAAGGCAGGTCGTGTCGACGCCTTCTGCTCGAAGGCCGTCGCGTACTAACCCGCCAAGGTCGTCGTTGCCGACGGGGCCGATGAACGTACTTGTTATTCCGAGTCTGGATAACCCGATCGATACGTTTACTTCCGCGCCGGTCACAACGCTGCGCCATCGGCCTCCGGTTCCGAATGAACCGACGTCTTCGGCCACGAACGCTACTACCGGTTCTCCTATGGTGACGACGAGCGGGCTCACGTTGTCGGTCCGCTAGAGGTTGGGGGTTCCCGATCTTCGGCGGCTAAATTGGTGAGGATCTGGTCGAGTTCGGTTGTCGGGTTGACTGCGTTGGCGATTGCGCCGCCCACACCGACTGCGGCGCATCCGGCGTCGATGAATGTCCGGCTGTTGGTGCTGCCCATGCCGCCCACGGCAACTAACGGGATTGTGGCGAGGGGTCCTAGGAGTTGTTTGATGTATGAGGGTCCGAGTGGCGACGCGGGGAATACTTTGACGGCGGTCGCCCCGGCGTTCCATGCGTTGAGTACTTCGGTTGGCGTCATCGCTCCGGCGATAATCGGCGCGTCGTGTTGTACGCAGTAGTTAATGGTCTCGATGTCGAGGTTTGGGCTGAGGATAAAGTCGGCTCCGGCATCGATTGCCGCTTTCGCTAAGGAAGTGTTGGTGACTGTGCCCGCTCCTATTACGCAGTCAGTTTTTAACTGTTTGGCGAATGTGAGTTGGTTGATGTCGTCGGCTGATCTGAGGGCGATTTCTATTGCGACTTTTCTAGATGCGGCAGCGTGGGTAATGGTCTCGACTTGGGTGTCTGTCAGTCCGCGGCAGATAACTAGCAGACGTTTGGGTGCTAGTTGGGTGAGTGTTGAGGGTGTGGTCTTAGACCGGACGGAGGCATCACGTGGAGTCATATAATACTATGATAGTACTAAAAGCTCTCAGGCCAAAGCTGCTCGTTGTCTTCCCTTGCTGAATCCCTATGATTAGAGCGGGATTGCAGTCATTGCCTGTCTCCAATCCGTCATATTCGTGATATAATATTACTTATGGCTAAACTTGCGTCAGGTCCATCCCGTGGAGGTCTCCACGACCAGACTGTAGAACGCATCGGTACCGGTGTGATCGACGGAAGTTACCAGCCAGGTCAACGACTGGCAACACAAGACGAACTCGCCGAAGAACTCGGGGTCTCCCGAACAGTTATTCGAGAAGCGGTTCGGCTCCTGTCCGACAAAGGATTGTTGAAGTCCCGCCCAAAGATCGGCACCACGGTCGCCGAACAACAAGACTGGAACCTCGCAGACGCCGACGTCCTCCGATGGCTGCTCGTCGCCCGGCAGAGCGAGACACTAGCGCATGTCGCCGAAGTGCGTCTAGTGGTCGAACCCGCAGCAGCCGGTCTTGCTGCTAAACGCCGAACCGAAGCACACGTCGCAACCTTGAACGATTCGTTTCAACGAATGACAGATTCGGTCGATAACTACCCGGCCTACATCGCCGCCGACCTTGATTTCCACGGAACCATCCTCGAAGCCGGATCAAACCCGCTACTGAACCAAATGTTAGGTACCGTTCGCGCCGCGCTCGAAGGCGTCCGTCAAGTTACTGTCCAAGTCGAAGAAGGTCCAGGCTCAACCCTTGAGCTGCACGGCCGGGTTCGCGACGCGATACTAGACAAAGACTCGACCAAAGCAGTAGCCGTCATGGCTGAACTTATCGAGGTCTCCAACGAACATCTTTACCGGAGGTTACGAGACGAAGCCCGTTAGCTAGGCTTCGCTCACACGTTATGCAACTCACCAAAGCAGACCTTTCCGCGCCGTCAACATGCCACCTTGGCGAAGGCCCAATTTGGGACGACATCCGCCAAATCGTGTGGTTTGTCGACATCCTCGGCAACCGCCTTCTGACGTGGAACCCCCAAACGAGAACACTCAACGAAGTGTCGGCCCCGCAAAATCCTGCGGCCATCATGCTTGGCGCCAACGGAGACCTGTGGGTTCCAGCGCGACAAGGCCTGTACCGTTACCAGGTTCAACCACAAACCTGGACCCACCATCTTTCATTTCAGACCGACTCAACGATCCGAAGCAACGACGCAGCCGTAGACCCGTGGGGGCAACTGGTCTGTGGAACGATGCATGAAACAGCGGTCGCCGGTAAAGGCTCTCTCTACCGGGTTCGCTCTGATGGGTCGATCGAAACCCTCATCGAATCAGTCACGATCAGTAACGGAATCGACTGGTCTTTAGACCGATCGACCATGTACTACATCGACACTCGAAGCCAGCGGGTATTGGCCTACCCCTACAATCCGGATGGCCCGTTAGGGCAAGCGCGCACCGTCACTGAATTTGACAACGAGCTTGGACACCCCGACGGAATGACTCTCGACGCGTCAGGCAACTTGTGGGTAGCGCTTTGGGACGCAGGCGCAGTTCACCACCTGTCCCCCGAAGGCGAAACACTGTCGATCATCGAAGTGTCGGCCCCGTATGTGTCATCCTGCTGTTTCGGTGGACCAAACCTGCAGGATCTTTACATCTCAACTGCGGGTAAAGACCCGGTAACCGACGATCCGGATCCGGAGATCGGTGGCGATCTGTACGTCTGTGAAGGTGTCGGTCAAGGGCGGCTACCCGTTCGTTCCGAGTTTGAGATTCCAGCTTTGTCGTAGTCTCCGCGCAGTTCTCGAGGTCCGAACAGGTGATTCAGTCGACCCAGTTCGCCCCGTAATTCGAGATGACAACCCGTTAGCTAACTATCCCAGATCATTTGTACACCTCATTGAGGTGTTACAGTTTTGAACAGCAGGTCAAATATGTAGGAGTAGAAAGTTGCGGCGCGCAATGTTAGCTGTAGCCGGAATGGCATGTATAGGTGCGGCCTGTTCGAGCGACGCTGCGAACACACAAGCGCCGACTATCTCCGCTGAAGTGACCGAACAAACGGCAAGCACCGCTCCCGCACCCGAGGACACCCGTCCTCAAAGCGACGCCCCGACTACCACTATCAGCGCCGACGTCGACGAGCAATCGGCCGCGTTTGCCGCCCACTGGTCATTCGTGAACTTTGACCGATGCCTCTCCTATACCCAAGTCTCTGGAGACTCTTCCGAGGATGATTCGGCTCGACAATTCTGTACCGAAGACGACTTTTCAGCCACCGACTCGGGCGAAAGCCTAGCTTCACTCGCAGACCGCTTCGCCCAGTACAAAGAAGAAGGGATTCGTTCGGCCGCTAATCCACTCCCATCAGAACACGCCATCTTGTGGTCACGGAAATCAGCTTCCAACAATGACGTTATTGGAGTGTTGGAATGTCAACGAAACTACTACGTAACGGTCGACCAACAAGGCGAAGTGCTGGATGACTCCAGCCAGACCGCGTTGGCGTTGCTTCGAGTCGTCAGAGGCGAAGATCGACAATGGCGAGTCGACAGCAGCATCGGGATCGATATCTTTCAGTCACCGACCGACGGCGACGATAGCTGCTCCACGTTCGAGGGCACCGAAGTCGAAGACACCGTTTTCGACGAGTTCATTCGCTAACTGTCTTACGCGTGAGATGGCTGACTGGCCATCGGGCGATGCGGGGCTCCCCGCTCAGCAGATTTCTCTTTCAGAACCCGCCTGCCGAACAGCACAACCGCCAAACTAAACAGAATCAGCTGGCCTATCGAACGGTCGATAAAAACCAGGCTCGGGACGGCGAGAACCACAAAAACCGACAGCCTGGTTCGATGAAGCGGCCGGGCAGCGAACGTCGCCGCCTTCGACCACCGGTACCTCACATACGGCACCCAACGGTACGCAACTTGGGTGGCCAGCAGAGCAACACCGAGAGGGGTAACTGCGGTGACCGCCAGAAATCCAAAATATTTTCCAATCTGAAGAAGCAGATGAGGAACAACTCGATGCACTTTCGGGACCCGATTGAAGAACGCAAAAACCAGCCGAATAAAAGCCAGCACAGCCATCCAACCTAGAACGATCACGCCGCTATCGGTAAGAGACCTACCGCTTCCAACCGCTATGAACGGTGCCCCGGCAACTGTGGCCGCCAGCGCCCACACCCACGGAGCGAATCTGGGAACCGACCCTCGAACCTCGTCGAAATTGGTGGGGAGTACCGGATCAGTTTCACGGGTCGAGCCGAGAACATCATTTTCGTAGTAACCGGTTTCGTAGGTGATCCATAACGCAAAAGACAACATGCCGATGCCGATGGCGTGAATAGGAAGCGCCCACACCGTCAAACTAAGCGCCAACAACACTATGTAGAGGTCATCTTTGATCCACGCGGCTTGAACGAAACCATTGAACGGGGTTTTGGTTAGTTGGACATATCGGAGCGGGACATAGGCGTTCTCATGGGGCTGTATCCAATAGGCGTCTTTCCATTCGGTCAGAACCGGCGTTTCGCAGGCCATAAACAGGTCGTAATCCTGGATCGAACCACTGACCATTATCGCGTCTGACGCTGTCGCAAGGTGGGGGCTTTGTTCGACGTGCTCAGTTTTGGAGAACTGCCGCAAACCTCTCCACCGCGATACTTTACACGCGATGGTCAGAACTTTTTCGTCGTTAGATAGACGCAGCGCATCAACTACCGGGTTGACGATCGCAGCGAATCCTCTGGTGACTACAACGACCCTGCCATTATGGTTTCTGGCTGCGTCAACCAGCTGTCGGTTGGCATTTACTTTGGTCCACTTTTCTGCTTCTGTCCGCCACCGGAAATACGACCATGGCATCAACAAAAGAAGGAACAGGACTCGCATCCAGTGGCGATTATCCTGGCCGCCCGGAAGAAACCGCCAAGGCGAAACTTTGTCTAACACAGACAGCAGAACGTAGGCGTAACTAGACGGGCGGGCTGAATCGAGGAACGCCTCTGTTGTCGGACCAAAAACGAGGGTCAAGTCGAGGTCAAGAATCAGCGGCTGGTCAGGGGAGCCGGCAATGATTTGCAGAGCTTCAGTTGGCGTATAGGAAAACGAATCTGGGGTGACCATATTTGGTTCCGGTTCGGGTGTATCGCCGATCTCGATTGTCATGGTGTGATCTGCTCGCCTCTACATGTTTTTCACGGCATAGTACGCGCGTTAATAAGAACACCCAGTGCTGCATGAGTTAGTTATGTCCGCCCGTGAACCTATTTTAGAGTGGCCGGGTTACCGCAAGGTAGCGACGGATGTCGCTTTAGGTGTCTTGACTCTGAATAGTTGGGCATAGCGTGTGCCCGGACGGGCTGAATAACCTAGGGCCTGTGAGTCGAAGTTCATCGCTGCAGTGAAACTACCTACTACGGCAAGAACCTTGATCGTTCTTCCGGGGTCGGGATTCGACACGTTTCGTGTTTGCCGAACCATCGATATCTGTTCGTCGCTACGAAACCGTACAAGCCGTCTCGGACTGCACGGGGAAGGAAGCGCCCGATCGATGCCGCTTTCCACGGCCATGGAAGTTCAGAGGCGATACGCAGCACGGCAGTCGACTTGTCATAGAATTCGCCGTTGTCGTACAGGTATATGGTGTCTACGTCGAAGGCCGAAATATTACCGGTTTCGAGGAGGCTTTGGGCGGCTGAACTCTGGTTCGGGGCGAAAACAAATCGCTTCTTTTTGTCCCGTTTTATAATGAAGTCAACCGAGTGATTACATAGGCCACATACGCCATCGAAGATCACGATAGGTTTGGTGATCCCGCTGCGGGTGTCGATGTCGGACACGTTGCTCATCACTTCAAACGGTATCATCTGCGCGTCGAGGGTGTGAGGTCAGGGCCGGGCGTCTAGTGGCTGGCTGGTATGGCGCAGCAGCAGCGTAGAGTCGACAGTAGAAGTCGGTATCGAAAATCGGTATCAGGGTTCACTAAAGCTTCTGGGTCCCATGAACCTTCTATCAACGTGTCTGCCACGTAAACGATCTGCCCAAGTTGGACTCCTCTAAACGTTGCGGCGGCGGCAAGGGCAGCTGCTTCCATGTCGACCGCTAACGCCCCTTGCGAGATGCGTTGGTCTACTCGGGCGCGTGTTTCTCTGAACAACCCGTCAGTTGTCCACACCGCGCCTCGTGTGGTGGTGAAACCTTCGTCGTTGAGGGACGCCCAAAGCAGGTTTTGGATGGCGGTGTCCGGTGACGCTTCGGTATTCGCAGGCAGATAGTGATAGGAGGTGCCTTCGTCTCGGATTGTGGTGGTGGGAACGACGACGGTCGAAGGTGGATGCTGGGACGTTAGCCCACCGGATGAGCCGACCGAGATGAAGGTGTCGCAGCCAATAGCTATTAACGTTTCGAGCAGGATAGTCGAGATCGGTGCCCCGACTTGGGCTGCCGCCAGGATGACGGGTGTGTTGTCGATTTCGAGTTCGTAGATGATGCTGTCGGCGCTTTCGACCGATAGTCGGTGCCGTTCGACGGTGTCGTATTTGTCGATCACCATGTCGTGCACGTCTTTCATCCAGGTGATGACGGCTCGTGGCGCTATGCCGTCGATGGGTTGGTGCCAGTCGGTTGGGTTTACGACTGCGGTTTGGGACGAATCGAATTGGAGGATCGGTGGTTCGGGTTTCACTCTTCGACCCTAACTGATCGAGGGTTCTTCGCTGTTCTATTTCTCAGGCCATATGAACGAGATGACGGCCAGCCCGATGACGGTTCCTGCTAGTTGGGCGGCTATGAAACCGGGCGCTGAAGCGGGCTCGATTCCGGCGAAGGTGTCGGAAAAGGTTCGTGCGATGGTGACCGCTGGGTTGGCGAAACTTGTTGAGGAGGTGAAGTAGTAGGCGCCACCGATGTAGCCGGCGACCGAGAACGCAACGACGGAAGATTTTCCTGAACGCACCACCCCGAAAATGACGAGTAGGAGTCCGAGGGTGGCGATTACTTCAGCGAACACGAGATGTCCGGCGGACCGGTCTTTGGTCGACCAGTCAACGGCGGGAAGGTCAAACATGAGGTTGGCGACGATCACTCCGATGATGCCGCCGCTGGTTTGAGCGATCACGTACGCTACCGCAGTCTGGGTGTCGATTGTTCCAAAGACTCGTTCGGCCAGGGTAACCACCGGGTTGAAATGGGCGCCCGATACGACACCGAAGGTCAAAATGAGCGCCGCTAAAACACCTGCGGTAGCGAAGGCGTTTTGAAATAGTTGAAGGCCAACATCTTCGCTTAATGTTTCAGCCGCTATTCCAGACCCCACCACGGCCGCCAATAGAAAGCCTGTTCCCGTGAACTCGGCCGCCGCTTTTCTCGCCAGCATCATCTTGTCGTTTGTCATCGCAGGTTCTGTATACCAGCTGATGGTTAACGGCACGTAAACCAGTGTGGCGAGGTTGGCTGGTTACCGGTTTGGGTCGATAGCGGTCGCTCGTCCGGTGACAGGGTCGGGGGCGGCGGCCACTATTTCTTCGGCCGCTTCCGGTCTAACGCTGGGATGGTTGCATACTGTAAAACTTGCACATAGGGCAAGTTTTACAGTATGGTTCGAAGCCAGGAGATGCATAGTGCTTTAAAGGTTGCACCAGTAGCAAGGTTTGCAGTATGGCAGTTAACGTCGTTGAACAACTCGAAGACATCCCGGAAGCCCAACGAGGCTATTTTACTCGTGCTCAAGCGTCGCAGACAGGAATCGCTGACTATGACCTCACCCGTTCGGCATCTAAAGGCTTTATTCATCGGGTCGGGCACGGCGTTTACCGAGTAGCAGGTGCGCCAGAAGATCACCTTAGCGATCTCCGAGTTGCGTGGCTACGGCTACGTCCAGAGCTATCACCACGCCAACGTGTACTCCGTCCTAGTATTTGGGTGTCGCATGAATCGGCCGCTTCGGTCCATGGGTTAGGAGTATTTCTAGCCGACACGCCCACCTTCACCAGCTCACTACGACTCCAACCATCGTCAGGAGTGAAGGTCTACCGCCGCTCAGACGGGATACCTCGATCCGATTGGACAGTTGTCGATGGTTTCGCTGTCACTAATGTGAACAGAACTGCGGCGGATCTTTATGCAGCTGGGGTCGATGGAGGGCATCTGGGTCGGTTCATTAACGACGCTACACAAGCAGGGGTAACAAGTCTTGAACAGGTGTCTTCCGTCGTTGGGGTATCCACTAGCGAATTCGCCGCTCTTGTCGATATGTCGGTCGACTTTGGAACTTCGAAATGAGTGAAGAGTTAGAGTTTCCCTATGAATCGCCCCCTTCGTTTGATGCGGCACTGAAAGATCGTCTTCGTGATCAGGCAAATAAAGGCACCTATAGCATGGCTGAACTTCGCCGCCAATTTGCCTACGATCGTCTACTGGTTCGAGTGTTTGCCTCCCGCCCCAACCAGTGGATACTAAAGGGTGGTGGAGGGTTACTTGCTCGCATTCCAGATCAAGCGAGACACAGTATGGATATTGACTTGTTCTACGATGGTGAGCTGAGCGAAGCAGTCGCCGAAATTCAGGATCTTGCTGCCGATGATACCTTCGGGGACTTCTTTACCTTCGATATCTTGACCAACGGAAGACAGTTCACCAACGCAGCGACTGGAGTCAACCTTGACGTGGTTGCCTTCATCGGCAACAAAGAGTTCCAACGATTTAACATCGACGTAGTAATTTCATCAAATATGACCAAAGAACCAGACATTGTGACTGGACTGAGGCCAGTGTCAATCCCTGGACTCCCGAGCGCAGACTACGTTGTCTATTCAGTTGTTGACCATATCGCTGACAAGCACGCTGCGATGATTGACACATATGGTTTGGAAAAGCGACCGAGCAGCCGGTATCGAGACCTTGTCGATCTAGTTCTATTAGCAACCAACCATTCTTTAGAGGCGAGTGAACTGCAAGCGGCGCTGTTCAGCGAATATGTTCATCGCAAACTTGCCAAACCAACAGCAGTAGTTGCACCTGATGTCTCTTGGGAAACCGGGTATGCCCGAGAGGCAGCTAAAGTTCCACAATTGGTACAGCAAACACTGGAGGCAGCCATGGACGTGGCGGCTAACCTGCTAAACCCATTATTGAACGACGAGGATATTAAACGTTGGAAACCCAACGAACAAATATGGACAAAAAAGTAGAATTTGCATTCACTCTCAAGGGTCGTGGTCAAATTGTGTAACCCAGTCTGGTTGGCCGTTGCTTCTCATCGCAGGTTTTGCGTGCCAACTGATGGTTAACGGCACGTAAACCAGTGTGGCGAGGTTGGCTGGTTACCGGTTTGGGTCGATAGCGGTCGCTCGTCCGGTGGCTTTAAACGTTTTAGAAGTCAAGATCCCGTTGGCGGTTATTTCGACTACGACTACTATTTCGGTTTCGTCTACATCTAACGCCTGAATACTGACTTCGGGGACGGCGGCCACTATTTCTTCGGCTGCTTGTTCGGCCGCTTCCGGGTCTAACGCTGGAATGTTTTCAGCGCCGAGCGACCCTTCATCGATTTGTTGCCCGCCGGCTCGGGCGGCGTTAAACGAGGTTTCTCTCGCCAACGCCAACGCGTCTAAATGTTGGTGTTGGTTGATTACCACGGCGACACATCCAATGAACGTTATTACGAACATGGCGGCAACTACCGACATATATCCGCCGTCTTCCGATGTAACCTTTTCCCACCATCCTGCCACACCGGCAGGTTTGTACCAGCTACGCATTGCTCTCAACTATCTGAATCTCGCGAACTCCGACTTCTGTCGTGTCAACTCGGGTTAACGGCGAGAACGGCCCTAACACTTCAGAAGAGTTGGAGCTCCACTGAATTTCGAAACGGATCGTTGACGTGAACGTGAACGGCTGACCTTTAACTGTCCGGTAGGTGTGTTTACAGTCGAACGTTTCGCCTTTCATTCCTCGTTCCCATACTTCGCCCGGGCCGTCACATATGATCGGGTCGGAGCCGTCACCGGGATCCCATTCAGATTCATACGGGACCAGGGCGACAGATAGCGACACGTTTCCGTTGCCGACAGTGGTGGAACGGTCGGTGTTCCAATATTGCTGATCAACCCAAAACAGGGACCGGAACTGGACGGCTTGTTTCCCGACCGGGTTGACAGTGAAGTCGTGAATCGGCGGGTCGATCGCCGTTAAACCTTGCAACAGTAAATCGTAGAGGCTGACTGCCGGGCCGCCCACTGGTAAAAGATCAAACACCAACGTCCCGTCGTCGCGCACACACGACAGGTAGTTCCATTGCCCGGTTGGTGAGTAAAGGCGTTCATCTGACGGGCGGACCGCTAAAACATCCAGCACAGTCTCAGCATCGATACGCCCTTTGCTGTCCACCCCAACTTCTGGGGCGTTGCCGTACAGTGGGATGTTTTCTCGTACGGTGTTGGTTGTTTCGTCGAGGGCGTAGTCGCCTAGTCGGCCGTACGCCGGTTGAACCAAATCGTTCTCTATTGCCGTGGTAGAAACACAATCAAGATCAGACGGCACGCTTCGACTATTCCTGCCGCCCGTCCTAACTTCATCAACACCAACAATCACCCGATCCCCATTAGGCCCTTCCTCAACCCCAATAAACGCCGACCCAGAATCCAAATCCGTTGTCGTCTCTTCCGACGAGTCGGAATCATCCAAGCTTACGTCGTTGTTCTGGGCTGAAGAAACGGTGGACGTGCATGTTAGTAGGAGAGTAAGTATCGCCACGGTCGCAGCTGTCTTTCTTATGCTCGTTCTGGACAAGAGCTTTCCCCCTCATATTTGTGGTTTATGTTGGATTCCCGCACCTGCCACCGACCTTCTAGATAAACCAACTCCACCGTCACTTGGCGTGTCCTCAAGCCTTCGTCCACTATTTCTCCCGTAGTCCGATTCTGTAAATAAGTATCGTCGACAACGCAGTCTTGAACGATCACAGTTGACCCCTCGACCTTGTTGATCACCGGTGAGAGCACCTCCGGCGAATACGTCACAGAGTCTGACTCTTCGATAATCTGGACCACATTTCCATCGCTCCACTTTGTGAGGAGGTCCCGAAATTGCTCCTCAACTTTCCCTGTCATCAGGTCATCTATCGGTTCATAGTTAGGGTCAACGGCCGGCGGCCCAGCAGCAAAGTAGCGTGCCTGGCGGTATAGCGTGTAGCGGGCGATGACTTCTGCGACCGGGTTATTGTACGAATCTGA
>JAHDCC010000016.1:0-2872 GCA_020630065.1 Acidimicrobiales bacterium | reverse complement strand
GGTATAGCGTGTAGCGGGCGATGACTTCTGCGACCGGGTTATTGTACGAATCTGAGTCCGGAATTTCGAGTGTAGGTCGAACAGCGTCAGCGATTTCAGGGATGGCGTCCGGCTCATCATCGGTTGTGGTCGTCGATTCTTCGACCACCTCCTCAGTGGTCTCCGCAGCGGCGACAGTATCTTGCGCACTGCTCCCGCTTGTGCAACTCGCAGCTATAAATCCGATCACAGCTAACACCGCTAGCCGCTTTATGACACCCATAACCACTCCTAATTTTCTCTAACCGACGTAGCCAAAAAGATAACCCACCAGGCATAAAGTCAGCCAGCAAGCGTCAAATACTCGACATGCTGTAAGTGGAAACAACACCCCCGTAGTCGTTTCAGCAACGAGCCTACCTCTCCAACTAAACAAACACAAACCGGCACCAACAGTAATAAAATGTTCGTTTGTCCTAATGGTGGACCACAGTCGACGCGTTAGGAATCGAAACCGACATATTAGAACTGTGTGTTGATGTTGCAGGTTGTTGATGGTTCTTTGTGTTGTATAACATTACCCCCTGCTCGGCGCGATGCGCTTGATTGCTGTCGGGTTTTTTTGATCGTCGCTGGTGTGCAGGAAGTGGGATGATTTCGTGGCGGAGGATGAAGTAGTGTCTATGGTGACGACGGTCGCCTATGTGCAGAACAGCGAATGGGAAAAGTATCTCAAGACATACATAGAAGATCGGCGTCCGCCCGAAATCGTGCTGTCCGGGGGACCTGCAGCGGAGCATGTGCAGCCTGAGCTTGATGCGTTCGTCAAAGACGTTAGTGGCATGTTTGACGACAACCTGGATTTGGGCATGCTGCTACATAAAGTCATGGTCGGACAGCGTAAACTCATTGTCGAGACCGACGAAAAGAATGCGATTGCTGGGCAAACTGGCGAAACGGGTACAGACTCTTGAGCGGAGACTGGCTTTCTGGGTCGCCTATCCGTTCGGACCCAGCTGATTTTGATGGTGTGGCTGATGCCTATGATCAACGATGGTCCGAGTATTTCGTAGCGATAACGGAAATGCGGGACTTGTTCGATGCCTACGCGGCATCGCACAAAGGGCCAAACATCAAAACGATAGTAAACGAGGGCTACATGATAGTCGATGCATTGGCAAGCCTTGTCGCTGGCTTCATCGACCTTCATCTTGGATTTAAGTCTTGTGCCGACGGTTTACGCAGCCTTGAATCCGAAATCGACAATCCCGGAGGGCTCGGACAAATACGGGCAGAGACGGTAGGCCCTGGCGATGGAGATTCCAACTTTAGCGATCAGCAATCGGCGGGCGAAGCGGAGTTTAATCGGCTTCAGTCTGAAGAGGTCAAATTGTTGAAAGATCTGGCATCTAAGATTGAGAATGCCTCAACTGGTGAATTAGCTGATCTGAATAACCAAAAGCTAAACGAAATCTTGGACACGTTGATAGACCAGGTTGAAGACCCTGACACCAGAATGGGCCTTGAATCAGCCCATCATCTGTTGGCCGTCGAAGGTGTCGCCGACGACGAGCCCGGTACATCATTAGACCGGAGCATGTTCAGCGACGAGGTTGCTGCAGCGATGGCAGAAGGTACGCATCCCGAAGACACGGAATTTGCCGAGTTCTTTCCCCCGTCGTACACGGAGATGAAAGACCTTGAACGTGAGATTGCGGAACTCGAAACCGAACGCGAGGCTGCCCATAACTGGCAGATCAACCCTTGGGACAATGACGACGATGCTTTGGTCGAGATCGACTCTCAACTGGCTGAAAAACGCGCGGAACGCGAAGAGTTGCGTCAGGGTTTGGGCGCAGACAAAAACGGCGAGCTATCTGAGGTTGGGGCCGTCGCAGCCGTGGCCGATGTTTCCGGGGATCGAGAATGGGAAGGGCAACAATACGCCCAATGGATCGTTGAGCAAAGTCCGAATGCTGAGGCTCATGATGACGACTACGCCGACGATATGGAGTTCGTCAGTGAACAAGTCTCCGACGAACCCGACACTGCCGTCACGTTTTTTAACGAACTCGGCCCCGAAGGCACCGCCGGGCTACCTGCGCAGGCCTATCCATTCCCAGGTATCCCAGGCAAAGGTGACCAAGAACGATACCACCGTACACTTGAAAATTTCAGTGTCGGGCTTGGCGAAGCTTCAAAACAGCGTGATCAAGACGGCAACCGTCGACTGAAATTCACTGGCGACAAAGTGATTTCTGTCGATACTGGCCGAGACGGCCTACCGTTGATTTTGGGCCAACCAGAGGATCTGTTTATCACCGGCGACTTCGATCAAGAATTTCTGGTTGATGCAACCACAGAGTCCCTGCGCCAAGGAGACGAACCAAAGGATCACCGCACTGGCTCGACCGATGATCACCTTATCAAAGAGGATCCGCGGAACATCATGTTGGACCGCGTGAGCGAAAGTCCCGAGACAGCCGCAGCAGTCGTAACTGCGCTTGACGAGTCTGGCGAGGTTGATCTTCTCCTTTCTCCAGACATTCCCTACCTGCCGACATCTGAGAAGTTTAAGTACCCACCGGCTGACGATAACAAATACCCAATCACAACGTTTCTAAATATCGCCGGTGCGGATGATGACGCTGCCCGAATCATTTTGTTTGAGGCGGGCGAAGACCCCGAGCCTTTCAGCGACCCCGGGGTAGCGGGAGGCGTTGATGACATAATGGCCCGACACGCCACGATCATGTACGACGAAAATGACCTCGACGCAATCGGTGTCGAAAAGACGTCTCTTAACGATGGTGTTGATGAAGACGACCAGGTTGACAACACCGAATGGCAGAAGGCTCACGAGAAAGTGCTTGACCATGGCGAAGGCAGACGA
>JAHDCC010000015.1 GCA_020630065.1 Acidimicrobiales bacterium | reverse complement strand
GTAGTGGGCGTTGAGGGACTTGAACCCCCGACCCCCTCCTTGTAAGGGAGGTGCTCTAGCCAGCTGAGCTAAACGCCCGGAATAACCGAAATCCGAGTGTAGCGAGCTTTACCCAACTCCGCTCTCGAAATCCCACCCAAATCTGCGAAACCCACAAAACCGTGCCGACGGGCAAGCCAACCGACACGCCCCTGTCACAAACCCACCTCCGGTCGAAACTAAAGTCGCCGCCGCAGATGGTCGATCCCCTCCCATAACCAAACTCTGTGGGATCGGAACACACGTTGCAAACACGAAAACAGCCAAAGCCCTCAACACTACAATCACGGTTAGGGTTGGGCCTCGTCGCCGCAGCCCTGTTGTTTCTCACCAGCTGCTATCGGATAGATACCAACCTCACCGTAGAAAACGACGGCTCCGGTCAACTCGGCTACGTATTAGCCTTCAACTATGAAGCGTTCGCCACGTTAGACGAATCTGGAGCGTCCGACCGCGACGAGTTCTGCGCCGAAGCTACCGCCGATCAAACCGACATCCCCGAGAACGCCACCGTCGAAGAGTACGACGAAGACGGGTACTGCGGAATCCGTGTCACTGTAGACATTCCGGCCAGCGACGATTTCGGTGAAGCGTTGCGTGAAGCCGCCGACGACGGTTCCGAGGCCAGCAACGACCTACAAGATTTCGAGATCACCAAAACCGCCGACGACCAGTGGAGCTTCTACCTGTCGCTTGAAGGTAGTGAACTCGACGGGCTCGAAACCGCTCCCGACGACGGCTCGGAAGAAGCCGAACAGTTCCGCGTCATCCAAGAAACGTTAGAGATCCGCTACAACATTGAACTCCCCGGCGAGGCCGGTGACCACAACGCCGACTCGGCCAGTTCAAGCGACGGTAAAACCCGGTTCGAGTGGGAAATCGATCCGTACGCTTCGCTCGAGCCGTTGACCGCCGAAACGGTGCCCGCGTCCGGAGGCACCGACGAACAAGCCGAATCAACCACATCCACAACAGCACCTTCTACCCCACCGACCGAAGCCGACCGGGCCGAGACGGACACGACAGCAGCGCCGGAACCTGACAGCACAGACGACACCGAACCAGCGTCTGACGAAGCTATCGGCGACCTTCCGTTCGACGACGAAACCACCCCGGCTGTCACCAGCACCGGGCCTGGAACAGTCATTCTGGTTTTGGGGATGCTCGCTATCTTGGCGGTCCTGGCCGGCATTGTCGCCCTGGTCATTAAGTGGCCTAACAAAACAGTGGCCGCAGCCCCCGGCGTCGGCCCGCACCCCAACCCTTCGATGGCGCCCCCATCTAACCCGTTTGGCGGTCCCCCACAAAGCGGACCTCCCCCTAACGGGCCTCCTCAGTCTGGACCTGCGCCGGGTGGACCCCAATGGGGTGGACCACCTCCAGGCGACTCTGGTTGGGGTGGGCCTCCCCCGCCGGTCAACTAGTCGACGTCGACCCAGTTGCGACGCATTTTGAGCATCTGTTCTAACAGTTCAGGTGTGGCGGCGACAACTGGGGCCCGGCGTTGGGTGTGGTCGAGAACGATCGGGTTTTTCCCGTCGCCGTCCACCAGTTCGACCCCCACTTCGGCGCAAACCAGACCGGCTCCTAAGTAGTCCCACACCCCGTGGTAGGAGCCAACGTCCATGTATCCGTCGAACACTCCGGCCGCGACCGCACATATGTCGAGCGCGGCGGCGCCATACGTTCGGTATTGTCGCCATCCGCCGTGTTCTGGTGGCCAGCCCGAAAACGCTAGCAACGCGTCAGATAGTTGGTCGCAGCCTGATGGTTCAACAGCTGCCCGGTTCGATTCGACGCCGCTACCGCGGATCGCCCGGAACCGGTCTCCGATCGCCAGGTTGGAGACGTGGGCGGCCACCGGCCCGTCTTGGTCGACGGCGCAGAGACTGATCGCATACCACGGCAAACCTCTCGACGCGTTGGTTGATCCGTCGACAGGGTCAACCACGATGGTGATTTCGTCGTTGCCCGAGTCGGAGCTGGGCGGGTCGGTGATCCCTGACTCTTCGGTGAGAACTCGGAAACCTTCGCCGAGCAGCCGTGAAACAACTACGCCGTCGGCGACTACGTCGTGGTTGTACTGGTCGGCTCTGTTGCCGGAATGGCCCCAGTCTTGCAACGCCGAAAGTTCTTCGGCTACTTCTGCGACCACTTCATCGAATATGTCTAGAATCAGTTCTGGTTTCACCGGTTCGACGGTACTCGAACCGGTGATCGGAACCTCGGAGTTGTGAATCCTTCAACCGTCAGCAGGTCTCTGACCGGCCAAGACTCAACTAGCGGCTTACACCCTCAACAATGTACCGGCTGCTGACGTCTCGATTTGTTTAGCGTCCACTATCTTCAACGAGGATTGAGCTACGTTTGTGATGTTCCCGAGTTCCCGAGGTTGTTACGCATGGATGCTGCCGCCCACATTCGAGCTGAGTCTAGTCCCGACGGCGCTAGCCGAATCACGACGCTGCGTGACGGCAACTCGCTTCATTTGCAGAGCGTCGAAGATGTGGTTTATATGGACGTCGCGCCTCAAAGCGGCGACGATTTGTGGATCAACATTTCGATCGACCCTGGGGCCACGTTGGCGTTGCGGGGTGTGGGTGGTTTCTTAACACCAGCCGACCCGTTCGAATTGCCGTCGCATCTGACTATCACCGCGGCGGTCGGCAAAGGCGCCACTTTGGATTGGCAGGCCCAGCCCATCGTGTCGGTGGCCGGTAGCCGGTTCCGGACTTCGACGTCGATCGTTTTGGATGACGACGCGAAACTGACGTATGTGGAAGATATCTGTCTAGGTCGCCCCTATGAGGAAGCAGGTGGCGTTATTTCGTCGCTTCAAATCAAACGCCGCAACAACATGTTGGTGCAGAACACGAATCGGTTAGGCGCCGACTCTGAACCGTTGTTGCCGAACTCGTCGTCCGACGAGATACGACGCATGACCACGATGGTTCGTTCCACAGATCAACCCGATTCCGCGAATCCGATCAGATGGAAAATGCAGGAATTTCGGCGGTCGGCGGCGGCTCGCACCCATGTAGAAAACCTTGAACTGAACGTGTCGGTTGTTCGTCGAGCGGCGTCCAGGACGACGGTGGACAGTCGCAGAAATTAGTGTGAGGTTTCGGGCCTTCTATGCTGCACCGAAAACGATACAGCAGGGTTAGATGACAGATAGGCAGCCCGGTTATCGTTGACCTATGGGAACGACCACCAGACAGCCTGCTATCTATCTTCCTCACGGAGGCGGCCCCTGGCCTTATATGCCCGACCCGCAGAACCGTTGGACAAATCTGGGCCACTGGCTAGCGACATTGCCAACCTATTTTCCGCAGCCGCCTGACGCCGTTGTTGTCGTGACCGCACATTGGGAAGCCGCAGAGTTCACGGTCGCATCAGGCCAGTCACCCGAACTCATTTACGACTACTACGGTTTCCCTGAAAGCACCTATGACGTGAACTATCCGGCGCCTGGCCATCCCGCCGTAGCGTCGAGGCTCTGTGAACTAGCGGCCGAACATGGCGTCACGTTGGAAGCCGACGATACCTACGGCTTGGATCATGGTGTCTTTGTGCCAATGTCGGTTTCGTTCCCCGAAGCCGACGTTCCTCTAGTAGCGGTGTCGTTACGCATCGGCCTCGACCCGGCCGAACATGTTCAGTTCGGCAATGCGTTATCCCACATCAGGGATGAGAACGTCGCTGTTGTTGGATCAGGGATGAGTATCCATGACCTCAGCTTTACGGTGTCGGCTGAGGAAGCTGCTTCGTTCGACCGGTGGCTACAAGAAACTATGCTTTTGCCAACCGACGAACGAGACGCCCGCCTGAACCGGTGGGGGTCCGCCCCTGGAGGTCGGGCTTCACACCCTAGAGAAGAACATTTGCTTCCACTTATGGTGGTTGCCGGAACTGCACGTTCGGACGACAAGATACGACGTATCTTCGACGACGCAGCATCTGGCTGGCCGCTCGCCAGCTATGAAGTGGCAGCGGTTTAACGCTCCGCTACCGGTCACCAACCAACTAGCTAGCCTGGTTCGAGCCCCAGGTTGAGGGTCTCAAGCTGGCTGCGGGGTCGGAGCGACCCAGGTGCCGTCTAGGATCTCTGGGCTGGGCTGATACAGCCGAATCACGTAGTTCCATCCTTCCATCACTTGAATATGGTTCGAGCCGTTTTCGACTTCGGGGGTGAGGATCAGCTTGTGTGGCGGCTGAACGGTCACACTGTTTTTGTGGGCTGTCCCCTCAACTGTTTCTTCCAAATACCCGGCGCTGTTGTATACGGTGAATGACCAAAACCCGTTCACGGGAACGTTTCCCAGTTCGACCGTGTATCGACCCAAAGGGCGGGGTTTGGTATCAAAAACATAGTGGGCTTCCGCGACCGGCAACCCGCCCCAACCTGTTGCGGTGCCAACAAGATGACGATGAGGGTCGACTTCGGTTTTGGTCCCAAACATACGGTTTGTGTTGAGCAAATTGTTGGCTTCTTGTTGTAGCTGGTTCGCCAGTCTTTGCCTGGTAGCCCGGTCGAACGTGGCGTGTTTAAACGGCCGACGAGATGTCGCCTCAATCTTGGATTTGTCTTGCAGAACGTGGGCTTTCCTCGCGTCTGTAGAATCTGACGGGTCAATAAAAGTCCTCAAAATTATGGCTACGTGCTGGGTTCCACAGTCGCCTGGTGAGAAGTTGTGAACACCGGGACCATGTAGGACGTGTTCAACGTAGTGGTCTTCGTTGATTACCGCCGCCGACATGTATCGGTCGGCTGGGTCAGGCATGTAGATACCAAACCCGCAACTGGCGTCGACGACGGCACCGCTGTAGAGGGTGTCTCGGTTCATGCGGATCACATTCTGGTTGGTTGAACTTGTGAGTTTGCGTCGATGTGTCCAACGGTTCACCTCTCTCGCTTTCAACAAAATGCTGTCGAACATTCGAGCCGTTTCGGCTTGAATGAAGTTTTCTGGGGTGACAGGCAGTCGGCGCGTAGCCATGTGGACCTTTCAACGGATTCGGCGGTGGTCAATGAATGTCAGGGAATCGCTGCCGGATCTGTTCTGGAGTTAAACCATACTCTTCCGGTGAGTAGTAGTGGCGGCCATGCTGATTTTTGGGGTGTTCGGCTAGCCACGACTTCATGTTCAATTCGAATTCGTCGCTGTAGGTGTATCGATGCTGAGCGTAGATTTGTTGAACGGTTCGGATCGGGGCTTCGACTAGATCTTCGTACTCGACGTCGACGTACCGGTTTGAGTCGTCGGTTTGTCGATAGGCAAGGCCACGGTGAACCGCCTTGCTGGTCCGGTCCAGCCAGAAGTTTCCTAGCCGGGTTTTGTCGACGTGTTTGGACCCGATTGCGGATGCTTCAGCTGACAGGCTCGCCACCGATGGGACGGCGCAGGCAGGGTCTCGATGGGTCCAGACGAGTTTCACGTTTGGGAATACGGCGACAAGGTTTTCAAGGCTTGTTAGGTGTCGAGGTGATTTACACATCCAGTGGGTTTGGTGGTCTTCCATGTCGAGCAGCTGAAGTAGCGTTCGGTACTCTTCGTAGTAGTGACGACGCGATTCGTTGGCGTGTAACCATTCGGAATATTCGGGCACCCAGTTTCGGATTTCAAAAAGGGTGTCGACAAAGGAGTGTTCCATCAGCCTCGAACATTCTTCCGGCCCGGTGGGATGGATCGCATGAATTTTAGTTAAACCTGGGGCTAGACGGTTCATTACCCGTAGCTGAAGCTCCGCTGTTCTGATTCGAGGATCTTCGAGAGTTTCTGCCTTGACCTTCACTGGGGTGTAACTCTCGTAGTAACGCAGCGAGCGGGCTGCGGGGTCACAGGCCAACAAGTTTTGAAGCAAAGTCGAACCGGTTCGAGGCATCCCGACGATAACTAGCAGGTCGGACAGTTACCGTTGGCTGATCGTTGGGTCGTTGGGGTCTGCTGCACGGTTAGGTGACAGGTTTGTTAGGCAGCTTTGAGGGCTGTGGGTTTCATGATTGTTTCGTATTCTATGGGTGTCAACTTGTTGAGCCGGGTTTGTCGTCGGCGTTGGTGGTAGGTCCGTTCGATCCAGGTCACGATCGCTATTCGTAGCTCGTTTCGGGTCGTCCATCGTTTGGTGTTGAGAACGTTCTTTTGAAGCAGTGAGAAGAACGATTCCATCGCAGCGTTATCACCGGCAGACCCGACGTTGCCCATCGACCCGACCAGGCCGTGACGGTCCAGGCAGCGTCGGAATTTCCTGGCTCGAAATTGGCTACCGCGGTCGGTATGCAGGATACAACCGGCCACGTTCTGGCTCCGGCGAGCGACCGCTGTTTCAACCGCAGCGACCGCTAGACGGGCTTTCATCCGATCGCTGATTGAGTAACCAACAATCCGGTTCGACCATAGATCTTTGACCGCACACAAATAGATTTTCCCTTCAGCGGTTCGGTGTTCGGTGATGTCAGACAGCCACACCGTGTTCGGCTCTTTGGCTGTGAAATCTCGTCGAACAAGGTCATCATGAGCCGCCGCCGTCGACTGGCGGTGTTTCCGGTTCTTGTTTTTTCTGGTAAAGCTAGCCCACCAGCCGTTGGTTGAACAGATCCGCCATACCGTCCGGTCACACACACTGTGGCCAGCAGAGCGGACTTCGTCAGCTAAGAACCGGTACCCGAACTCCGGGTCATCAACATGAGCCAGACCTATTGCTTTAGTTAATTTACGGCGTCGGTCTTCGACTGGGCCTACCGGGTTAGAAAGCCACCGGTAATAGGGTTGGCGAGCAATGTTGAGTACCCGACACGACACAGCGACAGGAACCCCGTCAGCCGCGAGCTCGCTGATGATAGGGTACATCATCCTTTTGGGAGGTTGGATTGACTGAGGTACGCAGCGGCTCGCCGTAACACCTCGTTTTCTTGTTCCAACAGTTTCACCCGACGGCGCAACTCACGGTTCTCGGTCTGTTCGCTCGTCGTGACTCCAGGCTTGCGGCCGTCATCCACGTCAGCAACTTTGAGCCACTGATGCAAACACGATTCGGAAATACCAAAATCAGCAGCAATCTGGCCGATAGTCACCTCCGGGTCACGGCTCCGGGCAACCCGAATCACATCATCTCGGAACTCTTGCGGGAAACGTTTAGGCATTTCAACATCCTTTCAAACCAGCCTCTCAACTGGCAATATCAGATGTCACCTATCGGTGCAGCAGACCCTTGTGTAGCTCTCGCTGAATATATAGACGGTTTTTAAGGAGCCGAGTTATGTTGGCGGCCGCTACCTTCCGACCCCGGTCATGCAGCTGAGCAGAAGCGGCCAGAGAGTCCAAATAAATCTGTAAGGGTTCAATAAATCGTCGGTCGCCCCAGTTGTCTAAACCGCTTTGCTGTTCAGCGTCTTGACACAGTGCTTCTGCAGATACCAGTGGCGGAGACATACCCTGATGCTAGTTGGCCTGCTATTCGTTGAACAATTCGATTCGTTATGGGTGCAGTGTTTCGAAAAGTAGAGCCGTTATGGCTGCGACGTCGGCTTGTTCAATTACGGTGACGTTGGTTGGACCCGGATTTTGTCGGAGTCTCTGGTCAACGACTGTCATTGCTCTGGTCGGCCCTTCGTGAAGTACTACTTCGACGTGGCGGTCAACGCCGGTAAGGAGATGAGGGTGGGTTACCGCGAGAACGGCGAAGATGTCGTGGATGACCGCTCCGGTTCGGCCGGTCGTGCTCTGCTGTTGAGTTGCGTAATAGTTGAGAAGGTCAGCGAATATTGATGCGGTCTCGTCCCCTGCCGCTTGGCCTAGTTCATCGATTTTGCTTCGAGGGAACACCACTTGGGTTGTGATGTTGAGTCCTGACATGATGATTTTGGGATGCCCGGAACGAAAGACGATGTCGGCTGCTTCAGGGTCGACCCAGCAGTTAAATTCGGCGGTAGCCGTCATGTTGCCGATGGTGCTGCTGCCCCCCATCCAAGAGATTCCCTCGATCCGGTCGACGATGTCTGGGGCTTTCCTAAACGCGTCGGCCACGTTTGTTAACGGCCCGGTCGGCACTAACCAAAGGCCTTCTTCGGTGCGCACAGTATCGATTATCCATTGCACAGCGTCGGTAGACGTCGGCTGACGGTCGGGACTTGACAGCTCGATGTCGCCTGTGCCCCGTGGACCGTGAAACTGCGCCGCCCGATGTTTCAGCGAACCGTTTAAGGGCATGTCGTGACCGGCGTGGATTTGTGTGTCTTCAAGGTCGAGCAAGGCGCACAGCGCTAACGCGTTTGCCGTCGTCGACTCTAATTCGACGTTCCCGCCTACGGTGCTGATTCCGACGATTTCGGTGTGAGCGGCCGCTACCGCTAACGCTACGGCGTCGTCTATTCCGGGGTCGCAGTCAAGCAGGATTCGAGGTTTGGTGGACTGTCCGTCAACGACGTCGATCATCGGTGCATTCCATTCTGCTACAAGCGGTTCTCCGCATCGACCCTAGCGGCGAAAGATCAGGGCCCTTTACAATTTCGGTTTGTCCGTCAACCAAAATTTCTTATCTGAAATCTCTGCTCGCCGGGACCGGGCCGATAGCTAGGACCTCAAACTTTTCGGCGGAAATGTTGATCACCGACTCGTGGCATTCCAACCGACCCTTTACCAGCATCGCGGAGGCGTTACGAACCTCATATTCATAACGTGCCCAACAGCCGACTGAAACCACAATATTTATGAGACCGGTTTCATCTTCGAGATTTAGAAACGTCACCCCGGAAGCGGTAGCCGGACGTTGTCGATGTGTTACCACTCCAGCTACGACCACTTTGTCGCCGTCAGCTATCGTGTTTAGCCGGTTAGCTGGCACTACCCCTTTGACTTCTAACTGGCGACGAAAAAACTTTGTTGGATGCCCGTTTGCTGCCACCCCTGTAGCCCACATGTCGGCCACAGACTCTTCGTGGTCACTCATGCCTGGCAGCTGAGGAGCGGAAACTCCAGTAACGATACCCTCTAGTTTGTCGCCGCTTCCGGCACCGGCGGCCGCTATAGCACCGGCCTGCCATAACGCCTGCCGTCGGCCGTCGTTACCTTTCCTCTTGATACCTGTATCGAATTGGTCGAAAGCGCCAGCAGTAGCCAATGCCTCTAACGCGTTCACGGGAACAGGTATCCGCCGGGCGACATCTTCGATCGACTTGAAATCGCCTCCGGCAGACCGCTCCTCGACAATTCGGCCAGCTAGTTCGGATCCGACGTATCGGACCGACCCTATCCCCATTCGGACTGCCCAACCATGGTCGTATCGTTCGTCAAAGATTTCTTCCGCCCCCGCAATGTCGATCGGGGGTTCGGCGACACCGTCAGGTATCGCTTCAACCGAAGCTTCCACCTCGGAAAGGTTTATGTCGGGGGTATAGGTCGGCACTCCATGTCGACGGGCGTCTTGCACCAACGAATGGGGCGAGTAAAACCCCATGGGTTGGGCCTGCAACAGTCCGGCACAGTAGGCCGCGGGGTAATGCAGCTTCAACCAAGATGACGAATACACCAGGTAAGCAAAACTGATCGAATGGCTTTCCGGGAAACCGAAGTTGGCGAATGCCGACAATTTGTCCCAGATTTTGGGTTGGACGTCGGTTTCGACACCGCGGGTTTGCATACCGGCGAAGAACCGCTCTTTGAGTTCGTCCATCCGTTCCGCACTACGTTTCGACGCCATAGCTTGGCGGAGCTGGTCGGCGTCAGCTGCACTGAACCCTGCCACGTCGATAGCGATCTGCATCATCTGTTCCTGAAATATGGGAACCCCCAACGTCTTCTTTAACGCCGGTTCTAATGAGGGGTGCAGATAGGTGATCGGCTCTTGCCCATTTCGACGCTTTATGTAGGGATGTACCGAACCTCCTTGGATAGGTCCGGGTCGGATCAAAGCCACCTCGACTACAAGGTCATAAAACGTTCGAGGTTTTAGTCGCGGCAACGTAGCCATCTGGGCACGAGACTCAACTTGGAATACTCCAATAGTGTCGGCCCGACCCAACATGTTGTAGACCGCTTCTTCTTGTTCGATCTCGGCTAAGTCAATGACTGTTCCGTGAACGTTGGCGACAATGTCAACCGTGTAGTGAAGGGCCGACAGCATCCCTAACCCGAGCAGATCAAATTTCACTAAACCAACGGCAGCGCAGTCTTCTTTGTCCCACTGCAAGACGGTACGGTTCGCCATTCTCGCCGGTTCGACCGGGCAAACCTCGGTCACTGGACGATCGCACATCACCATTCCCCCGGAATGGATACCAAGATGTCGAGGAAGACGATCAAACTGCATCGCTAGTTCTATGACGTCTAGCGGCAACTCCGAAACCACATTTTCGTTAGCTTGTCTAGCCGCCCGGGCGGCACCGTTACTAGCCTCATCTGAAGAGTCAGATTTAGGGCGCAAACTGGCCCAACGATCAAGCGACTTACTGAAGGCGTCTTGTTGTCCGACCGAGTACCCCAGTGCTTTGGCCGCGTCTCGAACCGCGGATTTAGGTCGATACGTTATTACGTTTGCGACTTGTGCCGCGTGGCGGCGACCGTGTTTGTCGTACACGTATTGAATGACTTCTTCTCGCCGGTCGGACTCGATATCCAAATCAATATCGGGCGGGCCGTCCCGTTCTGGTGAAAGAAAACGTTCGAACAACAAGCCGAGTTCAACTGCGTCGGCTTTAGTTACCCCAAGCACGTAGCAAACAGCCGAGTTGGCGGCCGATCCCCGACCTTGACAGAAAATGTTGCTACGACGACAAAACTCGACAATGTCCCAAACCACCAGAAAGTAGCCAGGAAAGTCGAGCTTTTCGATGAGGTCGAGTTCGTAGTCAAGCTGAGCCCAAGCTCCTGGTAGTCGGGGCGCAGATCGGGTGCCGTATCGTTTGGTTGCCCCCTCGGTTACCAACTGCCGCAGATATTCCATTTCGCTTGTTTGGTTTGGGGTGGTAAAGGGAGGCAAGTTCGGAGCGACCAGCGACAGGTCGAAGGCGAACTCTTGTCCGAACCGGGCCGCCGTTTCCACCACCCCGGGGAACCGTCGGAATCTTCGGGCCTGTTCGTCACCTGAACGAATATGGGCGGTGCCTGCTGAAGGCATCCAGCTCACCATTTCATCTAGCGAACGACGGGCCCGCACCGCAGCCATAGCGGTGGCTAGTCGCCGGTCGCTAACCGTGGCGTAGTGCACGTTGTTAGTCGCTACCGTTTCAACCCCAACAGTTTTAGCGATAGAAAACAGTCGTTCGTTTCGTTCGCTATCTGCTGGCATCGCGTGGTCCCACAGTTCAACGGCTACGTTGTCTCGCCCGAATTGTTCAACCAGTCGACGCAGCTCGTCGGTGGCGGCCTGGGTTCCTTGCCGTTCTAACGTTCGGGGAACCGCCCCTTTCCGGCAACCGGTCAGAACTTTCCAATGGTTCGACTCCCCCGGCTTCAACCATCGATCGAAATCACTCATGGAAAGTAGCGGTGCCCCTTTCTCACCGCTCAACTGGGCTTCACTTATGACCCGAGCTAGCGCAGCGTAACCGATCGGGTCTCGAGCCAGGACTACTAGATGTGTCCCATCGGGGTCTGGTGCAGGGTTGATGCGTTGATGAGAAACGTCGAGCTTGTCCAGGGTCAGTTCGGCTCCAAAAACGGTAGGCATCCCAAATTTACGGGCCGCTTCGGCGAACCGAACCACACCGTAGAAGCCGTTGTGATCGGTTATCGCTAACGCTGTCAGGTCTGAGCGAACCGCTTCTTCAACTAGTCGTTCTGGAGCTGAGGCTCCGTCTAGAAATGAAAAACACGAGTGAGTATGCAATTCGGCGTAAGAGGTGTTGGAGCGAACTCGTTGGATGTTAGGGGGCACATAGCCAACCCGTTTACGGGACCAAGCCGGACTGTCACCACCATTGCCTTCAGGTATATCGTCTTGTGTTTTAGCTTCGGGTTGACGGTCAGACATGACTCGTTCAAGTTGTCGCCACGGCACCGGAGGATTCTGCCAACCCATTAGTTAAGTGTATAGACACCCTTTCCAAATACGAACATACGTTCGATTCAGGCCATCCCCGGAAAGTTAAAAATCTAACTAATGTAACGTTGCCGTTCCCATTCGGAACAACTGTGGGACGGATGACCGGCCCAAAAAGCAAAAAAACCTATAATTCCTGCCAACAGGGCGTCTTATCTTGACGAGGGCACAACAACCCGTGATACGCTTGTGCTGCAATACAGGCGTTGGTGGAACCTTGTTTAAAGAACTAGTCGGCTAGGGGCTAGTTCTATAGTCGAGAGGCCCATGCGCTCTTAAGCCTAAGTACGTATATCTACTTGCACTTGGAGCCTTCAGTTGTCACCCCTGAATTCGTTACTCACTGACAGTCAACCTAGCATCCCTAACGATCCCCCGCCGACAAACGAGCGGACACCGATCCTCAAGTGCCTTCTGAGCACAAACGGATCTATCACACTTCTACTTGAAGCCTTCTTCGGTGAACGTCAACGAGCCGACAAACTATCGGAAGAAGAAGTGGTTTTCACCGAAGACCATCCCGACCTTAAACTACGGGCCGGGGACAATGCAATGGAACGAGTTATTCTGCTGCGAGGCACCCAAACCCAGCGGGCATACCTTCATGCAACCACCCTCGTAGCCCTCGATAAGATCTGCCCCGAGTTCCGAAAATCTCTACAAAGCACCCAAACCCCTATCGGTAGGTTATGGGACGACCACAAAATGGAACTTTTTAAAGAGATGCTGCGTTACGAACGGCAGCCCGCAGGCGACTTAGCCGAAAGTTTTGATATAGCCGAAACCGATCTACTTATCAGCCGCACCTACCGCGTCTATTCAGACAACAAGTGCATCATGCTGATCACCGAATCGTTCCCCGAAAGTCTGGCGTAATACCGAAAGGTTGTAAAGCTGCACGTCGGGTGCACGAAAGAATCAGATCTGCGGAACTGAGCCGCAGATTGATGAATACCAAAACTAGGAAGCGAAAATGTTAAATTGTGTTGTGATTGGAGCAGGGCCGGCGGGCCTCGCTTGTACTAAGGAACTAGTAGAAAACGGCTTGGAAGATGTGGTCTGCGTCGATAGAGCCCCCGCTTTAGGCGGAGTCTTTATCAACACATATGACAATCTGATTCTGACCTCTTCGGTCTACTATTCGGTCTTCTCCGACTTCTGGAGCGGCGATATCCGCCACCAGGACGTCGCCAACGGTGGCCGACACTTTTGGCGTAAAGCCGAAGCTGTTCAGTACTGGACTGACTACGCTAACCACTACAACATTACCGACCGGTTGAAGTTCAACAGTGGGGTCGATCAGGTTACTGAAACCGAAGATGGCTGGGAAGTCACCCTCGAAACAGGCGAGGTTCTCGAAACAGAACGTATCGCCGTCGCTACAGGCACGAACCGTCGCCCCTCTTACCCGGAATGGGCCAAAGAGCTAACTGACATCCCTTATAGCCATGTCGAAACTTACCGCAACAACGAAGGTTTCGAAAACAAGAATGTCCTCATGGTCGGCGGAGGCGAATCCGGTTCCGACGTGGCCTATGAAATCTCAAAGGTTGCCGCCAACTCGTGGGTGAGTCTTCGAACCTCTGCCGGGTGGATCGTACCTCGGGTACGACGTGGCATGGCTACCGATGTCTCAACCCATCGCGGTGTATGGGGGCTGCCCCGAGAATACGGTGAGCGTCTAGGCCGACAACTCCGCAAACATGACCGATCCACTGAGAACCCCGTCAACTTGGAAGCCGAAAAACTCAACCGGAAAGTAGCCGCTAAAAACGGGATTTGGGGCACCTACGGCACGAAGTCGTATGCGTTGCCGACCGCGGTTGCCAACCATGACTGCAAAGTCGTCACCGAGATCGCCGAGGTTCACGACGGTGGACGAAAACTTGTCACCGCTTCTGGTGAGGTTCTAACCGACGTTGACGCTGTCGTCTTTTCAACCGGATACCACTCTTCCTCTGATGAGTTCCTTCCAGAGAAATACCACAACATCGATCCACGGTCGATGTTTAAACATTCGATTCATCCCAAATTCGGAGACAAAATCGCTTGGATAGGCCGAGCACGACCTAACTTCGGCAGCCAGTTCCCGCTTATGGAAATGCAATCCAGGTTGTTCGCTCAGGTTGCTAGCGGCAAGATGCCACTCGTCGATCAAAAGACGATGCAAACCTCGATCGCTGAAGATCTCAAAGCCAATCTAGATCAGTTTGAGAACAACGCCGAACGTATCCGCTCCCTGGTCGACTACTACCGGTACATGGACGGCACCGCCGACGTGCTTGGCTGCAAACCTCCGCTCACAAAATATTTTTTCACCAATCCAAAGCTGTGGCGCCATCTTGTATACGGGCCGACTCAGGCCACCCAATACCGGCTAGTAGGTCGTGGAGCCAAACCAACATTGGCGAAAGAAATTATTTACCAGTTGCCGGTCAGCACATTTAACCCTGTGGTTAAAGCTGGGCTTCGCGGGCGGCTCGTCCAACTGTTGGAACGACCCAAAACGTTACTCGCCCGGTAACGCCAGCTAAGGTCCAAACCAGCACCAGCGTTTTCTAACATTCCTCGAGGTTTCTAGTCAGCTCAAACGACCGGAAACTTCGGGGAATGTGCTCGTTTTACGCCTTGTGCGTAATCATTGCGGGCATCGAACTATCAGAGAATGCCATGAAGTACTCTCATCTCATCGTCCAAATTCTGAGGAGAGATTGCCCGTGACTTCGTCGACCCCTACAACTCGCACATGGCAAGAAGACCGAGATGTTCTTCATGCCCTCATCCGTCTGGCAGCTGACGTTGAGCTGTTTACGATTCCGCTCTACATGAGTTCGCTGTATTCAATCACCGGCCGAAAAGCCTTGACCGATCGCACCGTATTTCCATTCATCGGACCGACCGAAAGTTACACATATCAGGGGGCTGACGCCCAGCAAGCATACAACATCGTGTTCTCCATCTACATACAGGAGATGCTTCACCTTCAGCTAGCCCTCAACGTTGGCAACATACTTGGGGCTAAACCATCCCTTCAAGCTCCGGTATTTCCCCCTAAACCAAGCGACCCCAACTGGATTCCCTGCCTTGGAGAGTTAGCTAACCTAAACCCGACCGCATACCCTGAATTCGCTGACATCAATGTCCATCTCGGCCCTCTCGACCAGAATGCGTTAAACCTCTTCCTGGCTATCGAGTTACCTGATGAAGACTCGATCGTTGAGCCACCGACGATTCCTCTCACCTGCGCCCCCGAAGACGTGGCTGGTCTAACCTTTGGAGGTATCGGCAAGCTCTATCACATCATCCAAACGTATTTCTCATATACCTACGCTGACCAACCGGGGAAGACCCTCTTCGAACTTTGTTACGCCGAAGCGCTCACCAATGCACAAGCAAACCAGCCGACCAAGCAGATCCCTCAGGTCAACGCTTTTGTAGGTAACCAAAAATATTCGCATCTCAAACTTAGTGTCGATCAAGGAGCGAGTCCCAGCGATGCGCTTTCACAGGTAAACGACATGATCAATGCCATAGTCAGCGAAGGTGAGGGCAGCTCAAAGACAAACAATAACTTCGTATCACCCAACTACCGTCCTGACGTAGATGACTTACCAGTAGATGGGCTTTGGGGTGCGTTCAGCCATTGGGCGCGATTCCAACGAGTCAACGAAATCCTTCCCAACGTACAGACTTGGCCGCAGTGGCGGGCAGAAGCTGGAACTAACCCGTGGAAATGGCAGGACCTGGTAGCGGACCCATTGGCGGTAACCCAGGCAGAACAAGACCTGGCCGCTCAACGTGCAACCGCGTGGAACGACCCGGAGATAGCCGGACAGCTCAACGAAATTCTCGACGCCACGTTCGGCCGTTTTCTCGCCACCCTCACCACCTTCTGGGACGGAACCGCCAAAGAGGGAACAGGTTTTCCATACGCCGCTATGAACGCCATCTCAAGCCGGGTGACCGCGGTTTGGGCGGCAGGCGGTGTTCCACAATTCGACCCTTCAGCGGCCCCTCAACCTTCCGGCCAGCAGTTACATTCCTGTCAAGGACTTAACGTCGCCGAAGAGAACGGATACGCTCCCGGCCAATCCACCTGTTCGACAGCGATTCAACACACTTGTGCGGGCACAAACTCGTGTGCCACTCAAGGCGGGTGTGGTTACGCCATCGTCAATTCCGGCCCACCAAATAACTACGCTGTTCAGGGTTCCCCAAAGAACTACATCCCAGCCGAAAACACTTGCGCGAACTTAGGCGGATGTGGAGCACCCATTCCAGTAGCGCAAATATTCACTGAACAGTACGGGCCGGACAAATACGGGGATCTGAACGGTAAACCAGTTTGGGACCACGCTCGGGAGCTCTTCTTCGAGAAGAACCCTGACGTTAAGAAAACGGATCTCAAACCATCAGATATTCGGCTTATCCTTCCACCGTCCTAACCAGTTTTGATGAGGCACACAACACCAAAGGTCGGGCAGCATAAACCGCTGCCCGACCTGGGTTTAGGAGTCGGGCTTAGGCCACAACATTTCAATCACGTCTTAGCTGAACAACCTGCAGTCGACTGGTTTGAAGTGATCACCGAGAACTTCATGGAGGACTACGGCTGGTCACGTCACGTCCTGCATAACGTTTCGGAACGGTACCCTGTCGTGTTTCACGGCGTCTCGCTGTCGATCGGGAGCAGCGACCCGCTAAACCGTTCATACTTGGACGGTGTCAAGAAACTGGCCAACGAAGTTTCTCCTCGATGGGTCTCGGATCATTTATGTTGGACCGGGACTCTTGGCCGGAACAGCCACGATTTGCTTCCTTTGCCGTTTACCGAAGAGTGTCTCGACCATGTCGCAGCCCGGGTTTGTCAGGTACAAGACCATCTCGAACGTCCGCTGGTTCTTGAGAACCCGAGTTCCTATGTCCAGTTCAAATCGAAAGACATGACCGAATGGGAGTTCTTGACCGCTCTTACCGAGCGAACCGAATGTCTGTTACTGCTGGACGTCAACAACGTCTACGTTTCGGCCCGAAATCACGGGTTCGACCCGACCGATTTCATCGACGGAGTTCCATCTGACCGGATCGTTCAAGTACACGTCGCTGGGCATACCGACAATGGGGCCCATTGTATAGACACCCATGACTCGGCGGTGTGTGACGATGTATGGCAGCTCTACGCTTACCTTTGCCGATCGACTGGGCCGGTTTCAACCCTTCTAGAGTGGGACGCCAACATTCCCGCGTTCTCAGACCTCCTAGCCGAAGTCAACAAAGCATCGCTTGCTATCGAGAACTTCTGCGAACCCTTAACGTGGCCTACAACGATGGAGGGGCGACCTGGTGAGTTTGTTGACATTCGCAATGATTCGCTCTCGACTCCGCTCGAGTTCCTAATGACGTCCCGCCGATGACCAGCCCAACGCTGGCGGAGATACAAACCTGGTTTCAACATATAAATACACGTCTGCCGGATCGTTCTGGCCAAAGGGAATTCTCTGGCTGGGAGATAGATGACATACTCGACGATTCAGGTCCGTTGAACGCTCAACACGGCACCGCCATATACGGCAACGGCTATATGGCAAGGCTCCTCGGATGCCTAGCAGCCGAGTTCCCTACTCTCCGTCAAGCTTTCTCGACCGAATGGTTCGATCACGTCGCCCAACAATACCTTTCTCGTTACCCACCTACCGAACCGTCGTTGACCACACTAGGTTCACGGTTCCCGGCTTTTTTACAAGAAGAGTTGTCGGCAACATCGCTGACGGCGGATGACACGGCCGGACAGTTCATCGTCGACTTGGCACGACTCGAACGTGCCATCAGCGAAACGAGCCGGGGTCAAGGAACTGAGAACATTGACTACCTAGCTTTTGCCCATTGGGGTTCGATCATTCCGTCTTCGGTTTATCTCGCCCCGAACCTTCGGCTGCTTAAGTTACGGTCAAACATCGTCCCGTTTTTGCACGCTATGTCGAACCGACAAAACCCCAGTTTCCCCGAATCGTGTGAGAAGTATGTGGTTGTGTGCCGCCGCAATTTCCAGGTGTGTTTAGATCCGGTTGAGTGGTGGCAATACGAGCTACTTCAACACCTAAAACAGTCGCCGACAGTACAGCCTTGGCCCGACACGTTGGCTTCCTCCGAGATTGCCGCACGAATTCCCGTGTGGTTGTTGTTGTCGACCGAACGGGGCTACATCCTCGATCGCCCATTACGGGCTCTCCAACAATCCAACCACTGAAAACCTTGCCCTCCTTACCTAACTTTAACCAGCCGCAGTAAACGGTTTGGACAGAAACCAGCTACTTGGTACCCGAAACAGGCTGGGCGCCCAGCCGTTCAAGGTACAAGGCCCGCACCGCCAACGCTTCGCTGATGTCGCCGGTGAGATCGTCTAGAAATTCTTTCCGATATGTGGCATCTGTTAACGCCGAAACCGTGAACTGCAGGGCGGTAAACGCCATCAAGAAACCGGTCACCTTCAACAATTCGGTGGTTAGCGGGATTTCGGAACCAAACAATTCGAGCGGATAGAATTCGTCCACTCCTGATGTCGTCCACTGTGTAATCGTGGCCGGGCGGACCGTCACCAAACCAAACAACAAATAAAACAGTCCGACAATGGCCATCACCAAACCAATCTGAACACCAATCGAAAAAATGGCCAACATAGCCACATTGCCCCGGTCAACGGTCGATAAATCTGGGACCAGATCGGGGTCTTTGATACGCCCAGATATCGGAGCGTCCGACTGTTCCAGCAAACCATTAGCCTCTTCGGGCGAGCTAAAGCCACAAAGTTCTTCCAGTTCAGAAGGAATACGGAAGATCACAAACCCTAAAGCCACCGCTACTAGGCCGCCGGTGGCAACCCAAAACAGTGGCGTCGTGAAATCGCTGGCGACTTGCCACAGTTCAGCGTTCAAAAACAAAAACATAGTAAAAACCAGCAGTAACGGCAACGACCTGATCATCAACGCAAGCACGCTTCGCAGTTGACGAAACAGGTGCACGACAGCCCATCGAAGAATCGATCCGAGTCCAAACCCGTACATGAACCACACAAGCAACAGTTCAACAACCCCGATGGCGAGTCCAACAGCAAAAGCTTTGGCTCCTCCGGTTTGGAGAATGAGCGGTAACACCGCTGGGGTCAAAACGAAAACCGCTAGCTCGATGAGACCGACACGCTCTGGGACTCGAAGTGCTGGACGTCCACGAACGATGTTGATGAGAATGGCTACACAAGCCAAGATAGCGGCGGCCCCAATGGCGGCAAATGCCTGAGACCAACCTTTGAAACGGTCACCGTATGCTCCGAGAATATCAAACGCCCAAAGCACAGCAAGAAACGGGACGGCACGGTTAAACACGTCAGTAGAAAGGTTGTAGTCGTCGATCAAGTTCGGCAAGCCACGACGAACAAACCAGAACTCGACCTCTTCTTGTTCGGCGCTACTTAGACTCCGATGCTGTTCTCGTGTCATTACTTTGCCTCCCCCACGTACCAGCTAATCAGCTGAACCTCTACCGAGACTCTAGTCGTAGGCTGCCTCCAGCCACCATTGTTGACGTTCGCTCATAAGTAGAAACGCTTGGGTTGTGTTGGTAAGCACCTGCATTCTGGCTCGGCGGCGATGCCGAGTGGTGTCCCACCACCATCGATCGTCAAGCCAAGGACCGGCCCACGATTTAATGTCGAATTGTTCCTCGCCTAAAACCAGAACTGTCGGGTCATTCCAGAGTTCGCCTCGCCCGTTAACTGTAACTTGTGCACCTTGACGATCTAGAAGGTCTGCCCTGGCAGGAGAAACAAAAACTCGGGCAGGCGCGGGTGCCGGTACATGGCCGGGCCATGGTTCTGGGCTCAACCGAAAACTGTAGGCCTCACGCTCTAAGTTGATCGAATCGGCGGGGACCAGCTCAATTTGTTCACTTGGGCCGATACCGCCAGCCACTTCGGGAACCCACACCGTGCCTGTGCCAACCATGGTTTGAAGACGAGAAATTAAACGACTCACCTCATCGATTTGTCCGTCGTCGGTATCCCAAATTGTCATCTGGTCACCGCCAGCGGGAACGACCTCGTCAGGAATCAGCGATATACGTAAAATCCCTGACCGTGGACGATTCGCCTGGTCTTGCCGTAACCATCCGTCGAGTTGTTGTCGTACCCGTTCAGCGATCAGGTCGGCCGACAAAGCAGCGCCATGGTATCGCCACCATCTAACTAGTGTTTCACCATTCTCTGTCTCAGCCTCGATTCCTAGCCTGGTGCAGGTCAACCCGTTCGACCTCATCGATGACAAAAGTCGAGTGGCCAGCGATGCTGCCACATATTCGCATTGAGGGACCGACTCTGCTGGCGGTTCGAAACGGGTGCTCGTCGTCAATTCCGGAGCTGGACGTCGAAGGTTCGGAGGATGCTCATCGAGACCGTTTGCTAGACGATGGGCTTTCACACCCTCATACCCGAACCGGCCGGTTACGTCTGCTTCTGGGATTTTCGCCCATGCTCCTAACGTAGGTAAACCCAACCGAATCAGCAGGTCAACTAAAGGTTTGTTATCGATATGGGTAACCGGTTCTGGCGCCAAAAACTGGGCGGAGGCACCCGGTTCCACTATGTGAGTAGATGGAGGCGGGTTAGCCGCGGCTGCTAAACGCGCCGCGAACATTCCGTCGGCCACGCCGACTTGGACCGATGAGCCGTACTCTTTACTCATACCAGCCAACACCTCACCCACTCGTTGTCTTACGAGTTCTGCTAGTTGCCGGTCTCCACCATGGAACCTTGATGGGCCACGAGTTGGGAACCCCACCAAACCTGCTTCGTGAAGTTCTACCCTTGGCGTTATTTCTTCCAACGCCGTTAAAACAGGTTCAAACATGAGGCGGCACTGTTGAGAATCGAACGGGATCAACTGCACCGCAGGGCACCGCCGTTGCGCTTCTCGTTTTCGCTGCCCAACACGGACACCCTCTTGTTGAGCCGCTGGGGAACATGCAGCCACACGGTGATTATCCATCACGGCTACCGGGTCACCTAACGGCATCCCGGCGGCCATCACTGGCCAGTCCACGCAGCGGACAACCACCATTCGAGTTACTTGTAGTTCCATATCAATTGACCAAAGAGAACGAAGGGCCAACTACAGCATCTCGATAGTCTGACTTGCCCGTGGCGGCAACGAACCGGCCATTTCCGCGTTTCACACAAACCTTTCGCTGGCGACCTGACAACGAGCGTCTACCGGTCGCAATAATTTCGAACTCTCGGTGCTGCAAAAACCCGTAACCGCATCCAAGACCCGTCCACTGGTTCACCTTAGCTTCGAGTTCGACGTCGAGTTTGTCAGGCCAGTGCCTGCCACCATCTACCGATATCAGCAGTGCCTGTTGTTCTTGAATACGGGCCCGTAGCCGTCGGGCGTCTCGCACATTGATCGGGCGACGAGGGTTGACGACCACTACATCTACCACCTCGACTAGTGCCGCTACAACCGAAGCCCACTTAGATACTGGAATCGACTGAAGAACTAAGAGACGTTCTAACGGCACACCCAGTTCTTGAGCGGCTGAAAACCCAGCGTTGCCGACTTCTATCATCGCTACCCACCCCGAGGTACCAGCGGCTGCGCCAGCAAGAGCGTACCCGACTGACCATCCTCCGTTGCCGGTCACGCCAACTAATCGGCCGCGCTGTAAACCGGGTAGAGGAAACAGCGGAGCAAAAGCGTCGGGTACGGCAACGACATTGTCGACAGCGAGAGAGCCCGGTTCAAGCTCTCGCCTAAGCCGACGAAGTGCCTCTTGTTTCGTTTCAGACGTTGGATCGGTTACGCCCAGACCGGTTTTGACCATCCAACCAGTATCGAACATATGTTCGATACTGGCAAGGGTTTATTCTTCCTTATCACCAACTATCGACGTGAAGAGTGCCACCCACCGACCATAGGCTTCCTATATAATCAGGCGTGAATGTACTCTTCAAGCCCCACACCCTATGATCCGAACTCGGTTACCTTAACCGATTCCAAGGCTAAGGCAATTCCCATTTTCAGTGGCCTTTGGGTGGCCATCGTTTTGGCTGGAACCGCGTTGTTAGTTGCGGGTTCGTTCTTCTGGTCCATGGCTTTTCTGCTGGTCGGGGGCGGCTCCGCATTTTGGTTGATTCCGAATGCTTTGGCTTTCTTCAAATGGCATCCGGCTGAGCTTGTTATTCCTGCAAATGCGTTTACTCTCGGAGCCACCCAAACAGTCACCTATCGCCGACGTCCACGTAAAATATCTGACATCGCCGAAACCCAAGTTCAGCTCACCTTGGAATGTGTAGAAACGGCGCGTTACCGCGTTGGGACAGATACCCGTACCGAAACAGCGACCGTGTTTCAGCAGGCGTTTCATAGTAGTGGACGGGGCACACCAAACGGTTTCGAGGCACCGATCCCGGTTCACGTACCATCCAACGTTGGTGGACCAACACTGCAACTATCAAACAACCGAGTCGAATGGCGAATGAAAGTCCAACCGGACCCGGCAGGAAAATTACCGACCCAGAATGCCACATTCCCTCTCGTTGTCGGCCCTGTATTAGCCAAGCCTGAAATACAAGACGCTCCACCACCAAATAGAGACTCCCCTCAAGACGGGGACAGGTATTGATGAGCGGCCAACTAGACCTACAGCTAGAAAGTTACGCAGCCGAAGTCGGCGGACAGTTCGTTGGGCAGTTGACCTACTCCGCCAACCCAGACAAGGCCGATACGGTTCGAGGGCTTCGTGTTGTTCTGCGCTACTTCACCGAAGGGCGAGGCGATACGAACTCCAACGATGTTTGGGTCATCCCGGTAGATGTCGACTCGTTTGGAAACGCAACAGAACGGTTCCATATTCCGGTTCCCCCCGACGGGCCTATCTCCTATGACGGGCGACTGATACGGCTCCGTTGGGAAGTGAGAGCCACCGTCGACCTGGCTCGCCGCCGTGACTACCATTCGACCGTCCCGGTAATGATTCTGCCCGTAAACGGTTGGGGTGTCTATGAGTACCCCCATCCGCTGCGTTAAAACGAGTTATGAACGATCGCTATTTGCAGGCTGGGCTTAAAAGTAACCCCTTTATCGCTGCCCCAATGACAGGGCCGCCGTCAGAAACGTTTGTATCCCGAGGGCTTCCAGATCCGCCGACCAGCGGCGAAAACACGCTAATACAAGTGATCGGTGAACAAGGCTATGGCAAGTCGACTCATATTCATTACTGGAGATCTTTACAGGACGGCCCGTATCATTACATCCCGAAAAGGCCTTACCGTCAGCGATGGGTTCAACCACCAGTAGAGGCAGTCACCTACGGTGACGAAATCGACCGGATGCCGAAACCGCTACGTCTTCGATGGTTTCAAAGACTCTCAAAGCTCAACGCCACGTTGATCATCGGAACCCACAAAGATCTTGAACCTATTGCTAGAAAAGCGGGATTCACGACGGTAACCACTCACCATCTAGAACCTATGAACAAAGAGACCTTCAGCCGGGTAGTGCAGAGACGGCTAGATTTCTCGTCAGCCCAGAATGGTCAACCAGTGTTCACGTTCTCTGAAACCGATCTTGACTATATTTTCTCCGAATCGGGCGGCGTTCCCCGGGAAGCCGATGCAGTCTGCCACCGGCTGCTCGCTGAACGACTTACCTAGAAATTTTCTGCTGCAGTTCACCCAACCAGGCGACGCGTCGGCCACGGACCGTGGCAAACTGTACGTTAGGAGAACGACGTGGCAATACTAGACGTTCCCGGATTTGTTACCGAACTCAAGGAACACGCCGGCGAACACAAATTTCATATTCATGATGAACGGCATTTCATTGAGACCTACTCGATGCGCCAATCGTGGGAAGTTGACCTTCACCCTGAACGAGCCTGTGGTGGACCGTTAGATCTCCATCTCTCGCTAGAGGTCGAACCACGCACGATTCTGCAGTTCGAAGACCAGGTTCTGGATCAGCTCGAATTAGAAGACCCTCCGACTGGTTTCTATTTCCCAATCGTATTTACCTGGGTGATGCCGCCGCTATCAGAGCCTCCCGACCTTTTAGTTCTGGCCACCGACCTAGCCGGTGTCGGCGGTTCCCAATTACCGCTCAAAGTATCGTGTGTCGATTCCACCGTTGAGGTCACCGACGCGGCCGAACGCACCCTGTCAATTACGGCCCGAATCGAGATGGGGCTCGACGACATCTATCGACACCAAGATAATTTGTGCGATATATTGGACCGTTGCTACGCAGTTAGCGAGTTTCTACTAGACCACGCTCCCTTATGGCTCAAGGACCTCTAATAACTAGTCCGATCGACATCAAGTACCCGCCTGATCTGCCCATCACGCAACGTCGGGACGACCTCCTGCAGGCCATCAGTAAACATCAGGTCTTGATCGTTGCGGGCGAAACAGGGTCGGGAAAGTCGACACAGCTACCTAAGCTCTGTCTAGAGTTGGGCCTCGGCTCAGACGGAAAATTTATTGGCCATACGCAACCACGGAGGCTAGCGGCTCGGACAATCGCCGAGCGGGTAGCTAACGAACTAGAAACCGAAGTCGGCACCGTAGTCGGCTACAAGGTTCGTTTCGATGATCGGGTCAAACCCTCGACGCAGATCAAATTGATGACCGACGGCGTTTTGTTAGCCGAGACGCAACGAGACCGACTCCTAAAAAAATATGACGTCATCATCATCGATGAGGCCCACGAACGTAGCCTCAATATCGACTTCATCCTGGGTTACCTCAAACGGATACTGCCAAAGAGACCCGACCTAAAAGTTATTGTCACGTCGGCCACTATCGATACCGACAGATTCTCTCAGCATTTCGAAGACGCACCTATCATCGAAGTTTCGGGCCGAACGTACCCCGTCGAAATCAGATATCAACCAATCACCGCAGCCCAAGACACAAAGGAACCGAACCGAAATCACAATCGGCGTGCCGCCGAGAAACCACATCGACGCTCGCAGGGAACTGAGCAGTCGGAAGCTATCGCCGATGCGGTGAAAGACCTCTGGATAGAAACCGACGACGACGTTTTGGTTTTCTGTTCTGGGGAACAAGAGATACGGGACGCCATCGAACAGATCGATGATCTTGGTCTACCCAACACCGAGACACTCCCCTTATACGCCCGTTTATCGGCAGCTGAACAGCAGCGGGTCTTCAAGTCACACAAAAAACGACGCGTGGTGGTCTCGACAAACGTGGCCGAAACTTCTGTCACCGTTCCAGGGATTCGTTCGGTCGTCGATGCCGGAACAGCTCGGATTTCTCGCTACAGCGCCCGAACCAAAGTTCAACGGCTACCCATCGAAGCGATCTCACAAGCGTCAGCGAATCAACGAGCCGGCAGGTGTGGTCGTCTCGGCCCGGGTATTTGCATCCGGCTGTTCAGCGAAGAGGATTTCATTAACCGGGACGAGTTTACTGAGCCTGAAATCCAGCGAACCAACTTAGCCGCAGTTATTCTGCAAATGTTCTCGCTCAAATTGGGACAGGTCAAAGACTTCCCATTTGTCGACCCTCCAGACTCACAAGCGATCACAGACGGGCTTCGCATTCTCGAAGAGTTAGATGCTGTCGACCCGACTAAACGTGAAGGCAAACTTACCCCTATCGGCAGAACGCTGGCTAAAATCCCAATCGAACCACGTCTGGCTCGTATGTTGTTGGAGGCCGACGGTAACGGCAGCCTTCGGGAAGTTCTGATCATCGTGGCGGCGTTGGCGGTTGCAGACCCGAGGGAACGCCCTGCCGATAAACAACAGGCGGCCCGAGAAGCCCATGCCGTCCACGCCGACCCCACATCAGACTTTTTGACCTACCTCAACCTGTGGGACTACTTACAAACCGAACGTCGGAATAAGTCGAGCAACCAATTTCGGAAACAGTGCCGACGCGAGTTCTTAAACTTTCTGCGAATCCGGGAATGGCAAGCCACCCATAAACAACTCAAACAACTTTGCAAAGACCTCAAACTTTCGGCGTCTAGCACGCCAGCGAAACCAGACGCCATCCACCAAGCTCTTCTGACCGGTCTACTCGCACAAGTCGGCATGAAAGAAGTTCCGAAAGAAAAGAAGAAACGGTCTTCAGAACTTCGAAAACGTAGAAAAGCGTCGAACTATGTCGGGGCTCGTAACGTCAAATTCTCAATCAACCCTGGTTCGGTATTAGCCAAAACCGGGCCGCAATGGGTGATGGCAGCCGAGCTGGTCGAAACTTCGCAAGTCTGGGCCCGTACGGTTTGTGGAGTCGACCCTGAGTGGGTTTGTGACGCAGCCGCCCACATGACTAAACACTCGTTTGGTGAACCTTGGTGGGATATCGACCGGGGTGTCGCTATGACCACCGAACGAGTCACCCTATATGGGCTGACCCTCGTAGCTAATCGACGGACAATGCTGCGTCGTTGGAGCGAATCCGAAGCTCGAGAAATGTTCATTCACCATGCGCTGGTCTTAAACGAATGGCCAAAACAGGCGTATGAGTTTGTGGCCGCTAACGCAGAGGTTCTCGCTGAGGCCGACGAGCTTCTGGCTCGGCAGCGTTCCGCTAACGTAGCTGAACGACCAGATCTTCTTTTCCGGTTCTTCGACGAACGTATCCCGTCGGGCATTTCGAACGTCGGCGACTTTAACGGCTGGTGGTCAAAAACTAAGCACACTAACCCTGACATTCTTTTGTTGACGGTAGAAACCCTGCTTGGCAATGACGTACAGATAGACGACCAGTCATTCCCTACTGTTTGGCCCCACCATAACCACGAACTGGAACTCGCCTACGAATTTGACCCGTCAAGTAACGTCGATGGGGTCAGTGTTCACGTTCCCGTCGAGTTATTGGCCGAGCTTCGAGCTGAACCATTCGAATGGAGTGTTCCCGGTTTCCGAAACGAACTTGTCGCCCACATTCTTCGATCTCTACCCAAAGGCATTCGCAAACGGCTACTCCCGATGAGTGAGACGACCGAATGGATTCAGAATAATCTCGAACCTTCGGATCATTCGATGCTCGAACAGATCGCCCAGAAACTGTCGACTCGGTCCGGTTCAGATGTAGCTGTCTCGGACTTCAACATCGATCGAGTGCCGTCGTATTTACGTCCAACTTTTAGAGTCGTGAACCATAAACACGAAGCGATTCTGGAAGGTAAAGACCTAGATCGCATCAAATCAGAACTCGCTTCTCACACCCAACAAGCTCTGGCTCGACTCAGCTCGGATCGGCTCAACGCTGATTCGCTGGAACGAACAGGTTCTACCCAATGGGACTTCGGAGACTTACCTGAGTCAGCAATCGTGACCGTAGATGGACACAACGCCCAGACCTATCCCGCACTTTTTGACGAAGGGCGCACAGTCGGAGTTCGCCTTTTCGCCACCCAAACCGAACAATTCGATGCCATGTGGGAAGGGCTTAGACGTTTGTTGCGTATACGTCTCGGTTCACCAGTTCGTCAACTTGACGGGCTGATGACGAGTGAAGCGAAGCTCTGGTTATCGGCTCCCCCAATCCAGTCGAAGGTTGAATGGTATAACGACACTATCGACTGTGTCCTAGATGAGTGTGTATCAAACCACTATCCGCTGCCGCGAAGTGCCGCAGGGTTCGACCGGTTATGGGCCGACACGGAGAACCGATTCGGCTCAATGTTAAAAACTGCAGCGTCTACGGCTAGCTGGTTTGTGGTTGAACTATCTTCTTTAAACCGGGAATTAGAAAATCTCCCACCTTCAGACGCCCGCACCGACCTTATCGAACACCGGGATCGACTATTTTATCCAGGTTCCCTAGCTGGTTTAGGGTACGGACGGATTGATGACGCTGTTCGATATCTAACGGCGATGCGTCATCGTTTACAGAATATGGCCGCCGCATCTGGACGCGATAGAGACAATATGAACCTATGTCGAGATGTAGAAAACCAGGTAGCGCAGGCAATAGCCCAACACGGTAAAACAGAAAAGCTCGAAGCTCTGATCTGGTCGACCGAAGAGCTTCGAGCATCTGTGTTTTCACAAGTTACAGCTGGAACCAACCAACGTGTTTCAGCTAAGAAAATCCGGCAACAGCTTCGGAAAGCTATAGCCGAATCATAAGTTACGAAGGAAGACGAACGAGAAGTTCTATCTTTGCGTCCTCAAACTCTTCCTCAGAAATCGCACCAGTAGCACGCTTCTTATGAAGCGTCTCAACTAACGACATCAGTTCAGCGGCAGAGAGTTCTCCCCCAGCCGGAACCAACTGATCATCAGTTGATACTTCTTCTACTTCTTCTTCTACTGTTGCACTCGCAGGATTATTTTTTGCCAGACGGGCGGCGCGCTTTTCAGCGGCTCGTTCCTTCTTGGCTTTATCCCGCTGCAACTTGGCAAAACTCGAACGCTGTTTAGCCATAGCCAGCTCCTTAGAATCACACCTAGTGGCCGAAAAACGGCCAATCAATCCGTCATACTACTGCAGAAATAAGCACTTTGTTGGTTATTGGGAAGGAGAACCCACATAAGTGGGCCTCACGTGCAACATGTCACCGACGAATACTCAACCTCATATATGTTGAGGGTACAGCGACCGTCGCCGGTCCGAAATATCAAAGCTGTTCAAGATACTGTGACAATAAGACAGTAATAACGAAACCCACAGTGAAATAGGGGGCTTGGGGAATCCCTCTGGACAATCGCTGTTTCGGTTTGATAACTAAACCGTGGATAACGGTCGGCACCCATGAAATAACGATCCAAATCATTGCAGAAATTGGCCCTAACCAACCGGCAACGAGAAGTACTCCCAACACTATTTTGACGTCCCCCGCCCCCAAATGCCCCAGAAACCACAACACTAAAAACACGACGGTATAGAGAACCGTTATGCCGACGGCCTGTATCCACCGCGTACCGTTGCCCGAAATTACTGCTAGGCCCGAAACCCACATCCACGCCAGTCCGACAAAAGGAAGCACTAGCTTGTTTGGGATTGTTCGAGTCTCAAGGTCGGTGATACTAAAGACGCCTAAAGCAGCAACGGTGCCGAGGACAACCAGCTCAGTCCCACGGTCTTGGCGCCAGCTATTGGCAATACATGCCATCGACAGACCGGCGAGAAACAGTATCGGCGGTCGATAGCCTCCCACTACCTGCTAGGAGAAACGAGTTGGTTATGCAGGCTGGTAGTTTCCGTTGACGGCGCAACCGGCTTTTTCCATGGAGAGTTCGACAGCGTGTTCGAGAAGTCATGAAAGACCGCTTCGACTCCTTCGATGTTTCCTTTGGCCGCCTCTATCCGCATCTGCATCCGCATCAACGGCTCGTTTGGTCCTGTGCCGGACAGTCCTTGTGATATAGCTCGATCCGCCAACACGTAGTCTTGACTCTCGATACCTAGTGTGGCTGCCCGTAACGCTGTCGCTTCGATCAAGTCGATTGCCTGTAACGCCAGCGGCGTAGCAGAACGATACGCCCAGTGACATAACGGCGAGCCAGTAAAAGGAACACCGCCGACAAGTTTCAGCGCCTCTAGCAGCAGAATAAGTTCGTCGTGGCTACCCAAACCAACCGACTGACTGACGTAGGACGCAAAGATTTCTAGATCAGTGCGAACCGATGGGCTGACGATTAGTTCGTTAGAGGACGATCGGGAGATAGCGTCGCTACTGAGTTTGCTTCGCAGTTTCTCGATTTCTTCCCAGAACTCTTCGGTCGTTATGGTCCCACTTCCCCAAACGGTGTCGATTACGTCGTTATCTTTCATCGACCGGGTTGGGGTGGAAAGAACAAGCGAGATAGCGGCCAACGCCGCATGATTTGGGTCGATGCCTGAGATCGACGGTTCACCCAAGACATTAAGGGTGACCGGCACGGCGCCTACCCCTCCGGCATTAGGGGTTGAACCCAGTTGCAGAACAATCGAGGCTGCTTTGGCTTGCGCTGTTCCGTCGTCAAGGTCAATGTCCCAGTCGACTTCGTTGATCTCGACCGCAGCGTCGAACGCTCGACCGATTTCTGCCGCCTGGCTAGCGGTTACGGCTGCTGGTTCAATCACGTCAGCCTGGTTGTCTAGGAAGAACGCGTCGGTACCGTTGGGCTGCACAACGAAGTGACGTTGCGTATTTTCTGCCGCTCCTACTACCACTACAGCTGTTCCAGACCCGGCTGGCGAAGCTGCGAGAAGAGTCTGAACAGAAGGCGAGTCGCTCGGAATAACAATCACCGAAGCCGTCTGATTCGGGGAGTCTTTGGTGACAGCTGCGCTTCGAAGTAACGCAAGAGCCTCTTGAGCTGTGCCCTCTTTGACGCGATGCATGTGTTCTGTTCCGTCGATTTCCATTCCGACGACCAGAACCTTGGCGTTCGCTATATTCTCAGAAGTTCCGAGTTCAAGTACCAATGACCGTGCCGTCGACATAATGTGTTCGGGCGGACCGACAAGTGACATCGTGCCATAGTCGGTTAGATTTACCAACACCGACTGGCTGTATGGTTCGGCCTCAGTTTGTTTACGCAGCCGTCTTTGCTCGATCGGTTCACCCGCCATCGTCCGAGATCCGAGAGTAACCAACGCTCCGAACGCGGCCGGAACTGGGCCGCGAACAACTTTTGCGTTAGCCCGATACGGCAGCTTCCACCGTCGGCCACCTTCTGAAACCTCCCAAGGTTTGACCTCTTTCAGCTGCGGGGTCTGCCAAATAACTTCGATGCCATCTCCAAGGCGAACTTCTAACAGGCGAGGATAGCTCGCTGCGTCACCAGCGGCCTGGGCTCTCAGCTCTTCAACAAGTTTCGATAGTTCTTTACCCGCCCATTCGACCAGTGGAAGTTTCGATGCTTTCATAAGATCGTCTGGGTGACCTTCACCTCGACGTCGCCGAAGGGGTATTGTCGCGCCTTGAACCAGTTGGCGTTGCTGCAGCGATAGAAACAGACCAAATAGGCCTGCTCCGAGGATGATTCCACGAGGTGACGTGATGAGCGAACCGACAGACCCAATTATTCCTTGGTCGTTTTCCGCTAGTTGACGTTGTTCAGTTGCCCCTGAATCCGTTGACGATGCGGAGCGTTCAGGGTTCGCTTCTTCAGCTCGCCCATTTTCGGCTACCGGTATTGTCTCTGGGAACGCTGGGGCTCCTGTTTCAGGGAATATGTACTGATCGTTGGGGTGTATCAGGTTCGGGTTTGAGGCAACCGAAGGGTTCTGTTCCACTATTTCACTGACATAGTCAGCGATTTCTGCGTTACTCGGGTCGGTAGGAAGCGCTTGTTCTAAACGTTCTTCAGCGATCCCCCAAAGATGGTCGCCTTTCTCAATCGTCACGTTTGTTTCGGCGACGTGTTCGACCAGCCTGTCTTGTGGGACGTCTAGTTCGTCAGGTACGACCAAGTCGATACCCGGTTCGACGTCTAGTGCAGTGTTCACATTAGGGTTTGCTTCGAAAATGGCGTTCATCACCGCTTCGTTGCCGTTTGAAATACTCCAGAGAGAATCACCTGGCATCACTCTCCAGACTTTGGCCGCTACGGCGATCTCTACCTGAGCTGGTTCATCTATTGCTTCGCTTTCGACGTCGTCGGGGGCGACCGACAAGGTGGGCACAAAGTCTGTCGGCAGCGCCGAGTTCGAAGCAAAACTGGTGGTTATCAGCCCGACCGACATGATTCCACCCACAAGGCGGGCGGCTAAATGCTGCATGGGGGACGACGACATCGGAGCCGATCTCGCCTGAAGCCCTTTTGCCAGTTTGGGACCAACGTAGATGATCTCCCAAATCAAGGACCAAACAAGCTGCATCCAGACAAGCCACAGAATGACTGCGAGTGCTTTGATGATCACTTCAGAAGGAATGTTCTGCTGCTGAATTGCGGTTGAAACGTTCGTGAAATTCGGGACTTTCGTCGGAAGTGGCCATCCGGCGATTCGTAGCAGCACGATCGGCATACCGATCACGACTACTGCGGTTATCAAAATGTAGAGAGCCGAGTTGAGCGTCCGTTTAGCTCTTGAATTCTTCATGGTGTGATCCCGTCTTCGACTCCACGTATTACTACTGCAACCGATGTGCCTTCGGCCCGCTCAGGCAGAAGGTTGATCGGAAAAATGTATTCAACTTCTAGTTCAACTTCTGATTCAACCGTCAAAGGGGCCGCACCCTGTTGAACAGAACCAGACGCCCCGTCTACGGTTGCGATAAAGTTCTCGGCGTTCGTTTGCGAATTCGGACTCATGGTCCAAACACCAATCTGGAAGCTATCGGCGCGAACGTTATCCGAATCGGACTGAGCACCGATACGAGCTGCTTCGGCCGCTATTGCTTGGGCTTGACGATTGGCATCCCAATATTGTTGGGCGGAGACCAACATCAGCATCATCGCGATAAGAGCCGGAGATGCCACGATCACGGCGATCCCGGTATTACCGTTGTTGTCGGCTCGAAGTTTGTGAAGATACCTAATCACGGCGCCCCCTCAAATACGCCGCCGCCTCGAAGGTTGTCGACTTGGGAGACCGCTTGAACCGTGATAGTACGTGTCCCTGGAAACCCAGCGATTATGGATTGTGAAAGATCAACGTCGCAGGTCACTTCGATCAAGATGGTGGATCCAGGGACTATGAATCCGTTGGCTCCCGTTTCGATTCTCACGATTGTAGTGACCAGGCTCTGACAGTTGACGCCTCGGTCTGCCAGTACATCTGTGACCACGTCTTCGGTTTGTTCTGTGGCGTCGCCTGGCGTGTAAGTCAATGAGGCTGCTCGGGCACCCGCTCTCGCAGCAGAACCAACATCGCCGTTCATTTGGACTATTCGCATAGCGGCCATCGCAAAAGCCAAAATAGGCAGGAAAATCATTACGCCGATTGCCGTCGATACAGAACCTCGTTCTTGACGCCAACGCTTTATCATGGCAGTTCGTCGCCTTGAGGTCGGAACTGCTCGATCGGAGCGGAGCCGGTGGCCGACAGGTTCATGGCAAACAGCGGAGTGATCGCCCGACCGGTAACGACTACTTGAGCCCGGTCGCCGACTATCTCTGCTTCAGCATCAACATTTTCGACCAAGGCTCGAGCACCGGCATTAGCTATTAGCTGCTCGGCATAAATTTCGCCTTGTTGTCGACTGACTTCCTGATTGCCGTCGGAGGCTACGTCGTACTGGGCGGCTACGGCTGCACCTTCATTAGCAGCGCTGGCCAGCACTCTAAACGAGTAGTAGGTCAAAATCATCCAGACAAACAAGACGAGCAGTGTGATAAACATGCCCATCGAAATCACAGAACCAAGCGCGCCGTCGCCGCGTTCACCGCGCCGCCACACCCAAAAATGGTTCTTTAGTCGTCTGGTGACCACAGCAGGACTCGTCTACGTGGACTACGAAACGGTGAAATCGCCAGCATCGCCCGGTTCTGGCACATCGTCAACCCAGTTCTGCACAACGACCGTGATCGCTGCTAGGGCTGATGTTGTTATCAAAACCACGACCGCGATTGCGACAACTTTTTCGATGCCGCCTCGTTCATCTTCGCGAAACCTTGTTACCGCAGAGCGAACCTGATTCCAAGTTTGCTGACAGCGTTCAGCCGCGCTGTTTAGTTTACTAGTCATTGTGACCTCCGCTTTTCACTTACGATCTAGATATCTGCTTCAGGACAACTTCCACCCAGGTAACTCTGTCCCTGCAAGTTACCACTATTTACCTTAGGTCTTTTTCTTCGACAAACTTCAACTTACGTGTGGTTATCCGCTAAATAGTGCCGCAATAAAGGGATACAACAAGAAAACCATGAATCCGGCAAGCATTAGCGTCTGCGGTAATGTCATCGTCACCGAACGGCTACCGGCGGCCGCCTTCTCGTCTTGCCCTAACCGGGTCCTTACCCGATGAGCCTGACGACGTAGTGCCGATTTGACTTCACCACCAGTCGATTCTGCTCTGTCCATTGCGTTACCGAGATCAATCAGGTCAGGCAACGCTAGTTCTTCGCCTAGCTGACGGAGCGACTCGTAGGGGGACAGACTCTGCCCCTGAGAAGACGCTACTTGCAGGGCTGTTCGAATTCTCCGAAACGCAGTGCCGCTCCCCCGTTCCGCTGCGGCATCAAGCGACGCTGCAACCCCGGCCCCACCAGCGAGTTGCAGAACAGCCAAATCTAAGAATACCGACAGCCCATGGCGCATGACGTCTCGCTCTTTCTGAGCCTTTCCGTGGAATGCCCACCAATATCCAAAGATCGCTACTACGAAAAGTATTACGCCGATCACGGTTGCTGTGATCATCAAGAAAACCGAACTAGTCGCGGCCGCAATCACCAGAAGAAACGCATACGGGACGCCTGCTATTAGTGCAGCTGCCGACAGTCGACGCGTTTCGTATGTCCGCCGGTCAATATTCATGACTGCAAGGTCAGAGGCCAGGCTAGTGCCAGATTGGGATGAAATGATTTCGTCAAACCATCCAAAGAAACCGGAGTACCCAGCTACTTCGGTTACGACCTGGTCGGAACCACCGAGAGTGTTGAGCGGCTGCATAGGTCGCCGAAGCCCAAAAATGACGGCTATTACACCCGATGCAAATGTGCCACAAAGCAGTGCCGCTATCGCTGCGTTCATCGTCTGCCCGCCAATCGACTAAACGTTAGAAATCTTGGCTGTTCCGAAGGTTTGCCCAATTGAACGAGCAGATAGCTAGCTGCTATATATAGCATCACGATGAACGCCAAAACTATTTCGCCTAACGGTTCATCGAATGGTTTGAGCCATTGCTTGCCAAGCAGAATACCGATCACGGTCATAAAAAGAGTAAATCCGACAATTGCTTTTGCTTCGGTAAAGATTCGGGATCGACTGGCAGCAATTTCGGATACAAATTCGGCCCGCTGTTGGGTCAGGTCCGCCATCTCAGAAAGCAGACCAGAAAGATCGGTTGTCTGTCGAGAATCGGCGACGATCAACGCCATCGCAATCCGGTCAGATGCTCCGTGATCTACCCTGATCGCGAAATCTGCTAATGCTTCTGGGAGCGACCGGCTTTGAGCGTCGGCGGCGAGAATACGAACATCATTTGCGATCAGGGGTGATGCATATTCGGCGGTTGATGAGATCGATTCGCTTAACCCCGAGTGGGTTCGCATAACGGCCGCTAACGCTTCAACCCAGGAGGCAAGGGCGTGGCCGGTTTCTATCGAGATTCTGGCTCGCCGGTTAACCAACACAGATTGGCGGATGATAGCCGCTCCGGAACCTACACCAATGCTGAATGTAATCCATCCCGTAAGCAGCAAGGTCAACAAGAAAAGGCCAAGCCCTAGTAGTAGCCATCCCCAAATGTTGCCGGCGTCTGCCCTGTCTCGGATACCTGCCCTTTTTTTCTTCGGTGCGTCTCCCCATCCGATCCAGGCTCGCCAAATGAGCAGCAGACCGCCGCTAAGGAAGGCACCTAGCAATGCTGCGAGTAGCAGGTTCATGCGACACCTCGAACCTGAGCGAATACTTTAGAGTCGAAACCCACCGAGGCCAGATCGGATTTGGTTTCTTCGGTAAAAATGTTTTTGGAGCCAGTTGCACTGTCGTACACCTTGTTAGTGATGCACTGTGTCCCGTCGAAACCTGCCACTTCGACGATCTCTGAGATCTCTCGTTTTCCGGTTTTTGCGTGTACTCTGACGTGCACTACGAAGTCTACGGCGCTTGAGATTTGTTGTTGGGCGACCGTTGAGGGCATTCCTGACATTCCGAGATAGAGCTGCAATTTGTCTAACGCTCCGACCGCCGATTTTGCGTGCACGGTCGACCATGAAGAAGCCCCAAAGGTCATGGCAGCCAGCATCTGTTCCGCTGCTTCGCCATCGCGAACTTCGCCGACGGCCATCATGTCTGGCCGCATTCGCAGCCCGTGGCGGACCAGGTCACCCATCGACACTCCGCCGGCGCCTTCCGCGTTGGGTAGACGAACTTCCCAGCTGCTGACCATTGGGTGATGAACCGGGTCGAATAAGTCGAGTTCTCGGGTATCTTCGACGACGACAAGATGGTCGTCTCGGTCCCGCAGGTCGAGGCATGCCCGCAGGATTGTGGTTTTACCCGCACCGGTTGTTCCGGCGAAGATCACTCCACCTTCTCGCAGACGTACCGCTGCGGCCAAAAAGTCTCGAACATGCGGAGGGAACATGCCAGCCAGACTCAGATCGTTGAGCGTGACTCGACCCATGGTGTTTCGACGAAGGGCAAACGAGACCCGTTCCCCAACTTCCATTTGGGCGGCTAGTCGAAGTCCGGTACCTAACCGAAGTACTAGTAGAGGGTTACCGGCGTTGAAGGAACGTTCGGTTGTACCACGGTTCCGAGCTACAAAAGCCAGCCAGTCGACGAGTTCTTCCTGGGATGACCACGGAGTGTCGTCGCCTTGAACAACTTCTCTTTTTCGGCCTGACCGGTAAATAGTTAAGCGATCCCAGTATCCCAAGATCTCTTCGACTTGTGGGTCTCTGAGGAATCCGTCAACTGGTCCAAGACCTGTGGTCGACGCCATAATGTTTCTTGACAGCTGGGCTTGGACTTCTAACGGAATTTGGTCTTTGCCTTGTGCGACCAACTCGCCGTCAATAACTGCGAGTTCTCGTTGAATCAGACCTACAACAAGGGTTTCTTTTGCCCGGTCAGACAGCATTGCTTCACCGTCAAGAGATCGACGCTGGGTTTCTGTCGATAAACCGTTCCGGGCTACGGCCAGCAGTCGACTCTCGACTTCTTGGATCGAGCTCACGTCCTATTGTCCCCAGTACTGTTTCCGTTAGAGCCGTTGGTGGGGGCTGCTTCTTCCGGCGTAGAAACGGTGCTTTTTTTGGTAGGAAGCAGGGTTGGGGCGTCGTAGAAGTAGTTCGAGTTCTGTTCAGATCCGTCGGCGGCTGACGAAACGCCGCCCGTTTCTGTTGGAGCTATATCTTCTTTAACCGGGATCTGTGCATAAGCAGCATGGTGGATTGGGGGCATACTCGGTTTTTTATGGGCAGCTTCTGCAGGGGTGTTCCCGCTATGGGTGGTTTCGTCCAACGTCGAGGCGTTAATAACCCGTGTAACTCCGGGGACGTTTGCTGTGGTTGCCGCTATTTCTTGTAACGATTTGTTGGTATGTGGTTTTAGTTCGGCGGGAAATTGTTCGTGGGTGGCCGGGGGTTTCTTTGGGGTAGATGGTTGACCTATCTCGAACTCTCGATCGGATAGTTGTGCCGTAGAAAGAGTGGTCATCGCATCGAGCGGAGGCATCACAGGTTGACCCGGCACCGCCGTTTCAGCCGGAGGCATAGCAGGTTGACCCGACACCGCCGTTTCAGCTGGAGGCATAGCAGGTTGACCAGGCACCGCCGTTTCAGCTGGAGGCATAGCAGGTTGACCAGGCACCGCCGTTTCAGCCGGAGGCATAGCAGGGTCGGCCGGAACAACCTTTTCGACAGGCGACATTGGCGGGGATGCTTGGTCTGGGAACGATGGAGCTGGTTGCCCAAAATCAGCTGCAACTACCGATTCGTTGACTGGTTTGGTTGTTGAAGGCCCAGTCGACGTTGGGGGAACATTCGGAGCGGTAAACGACGGGTCATATTGTTCTGAGCTGACGGCCGGTCTTGCCTCGGCGGCTGGTTTGGTAAAGCTAGATGGGACGCTCGATATTGGGGTTGACGTTATTTCGGTCTGCTCAGTTTGGGGACTATTCGCTGGCGAAATAGCTGCTGGCATATCGGGTAATGGCGGAACCGCGACCTCAGGGGCAGGAGGTGCCACAGACTGCTCAATCACACCAGACGGCACAGAAACTGTCGGTGACACAACACCAGGAGCAGGAGGCAGAGACTGATCCATCACCCCGGACTCAGCAGACGGCATAGAGATTGCGGGTGGGGCTGAGAAATCGACTACTGGCTGAACCTGTTGCGAAGGCTCGTTAGGCACCGAGTCGACGGATGGTTGTGGCCAGGTTTGCGGAACCTGGCTAGCCGAGGTTGCCGCCCCTTGTGACATGTCAGTAGCTGGTCGTGCAACGGCGGCGGAGTCGAGCAGGTGACGCAACTCGCCAGACATTTTGAGTGCCTGACGCCAGGCCTTAGAACGACGAGACTTCGACCGTTTCGACTGGCCCGTAGTTGCTGCCTGACCCGCCAAAATATCGAGCTGCTTAATATGTGGTATATTCCAAACCTTGTCGGCTCCAAAGTTCATTTCGAGCTCTTCAAGACTGCGCTGCGTTGACCCGACAACGACAACGCCGACTTTGCCGAACTGGCGGAAATGATGAACCCGACTTCGGACCGAAAGAAGCGAACTGTCGTCGGCGTCGACCAAGATAAGATTCAAATCAGCAGACGAGGTTATTCCTACGCATGGGCTTGAAGGCCACCATCGTCCACAGTCCACAAACCATATGTCGTCTCCTCCAGATAGCACTGGACCGAGATCACCCATACGAACCAGAATAGGCCACGCAGCATCGGCGCTACTGGGAGCAGGCACAGCCCACAGCTGCTCATCTAAACGGTGGGCGCTTGCACCCAAGGTTTCTCGCAGTCCGACACCTTGCCGTACATTCGAAATTAGTTCGACAATGCCTGGGGTTGGCGACAAGCCATACCGTACCGCAAGCACTCCACCGGTACTGTCGGTCTCAACCAGAACACGGTTTCGTCGGTCATCGCCGGGCCAAGCAGCACTAAAAAGTAGGGACCAACTGCTTACACCGGGCGAGCCCGAAATGGACGATACAGCTACCAGCATGTCAGTTACCTATAAGGACGAGTCGGAGTTTATTGTCTGCGATTGCTTGCAAAACTTGAGCTTCGGCGTCGGCATCAACCAAGAGCGAAACAAGACGCCGAGGTGTTCCTTCAACACGGGCGATACTTACTACCCGGGCGGTCCCTAAGAGAGCTGCGCCGCCTTGCTGTCCGTCGTTTGAATCACCAACGACCGAGTACATGCGTACCGGCGAACCATCATCGAGGGTGAACGGCAGTTGTGACTCCTCTACCGCATATGGGATGTTCACTTTGCCCTCAATCAAAGCAAGAGATGGTTCAGTGAATAACCCTTCAGATATCAGGGTTCCTTCTGGCATATTTCCTTTAGCTGCCAGGCCAATAATTTTGTCTTGTTGATCAGCCCGTATCCACGCAAAAGACGAATCCGGGTTGACGTCAACAACTCGCAGATCTTCGCTGGTCATTATGTGACCGGCCACGATCTCTTCGTTAACCGCCAACATTTTCTGTGTAGTAGCGGTCCAGGTAAATAGTAGAACTCCAATAAGCATTGATAGAACAACCATTGCGATACCGGCAAGGATCCAACCGGGCCGTCGACGCCGCCGAGAAATAAGCTGTTCGAACTCTTCTGGTCCTTGGACTACCTGACTAGCACGTTCTGCCGTTGCAACCATTACTCCGCCTTCTGCAATACCTATGTCCAGTCGCCACACTCGACTGCCACTCGCGCCTGTCGGCGCCGTTCAATACGACACCTCTTAGTTACGCTCTTGTCTTTCCCACTACTCCACAATCATGGGTAATCCTACCGACCTGAAAGCCTAATGGCCATCCTTCTACCAGGTTGATATGTGAAATCTCATCTATTGTGCCGCCAGATAGCGCCTCGAGCAGTTAATTCGCTATTCGTTGTAAACGTTGACGGCTTTGACTTCCGCAACCGCTATCTCTTCTTCGTTGATAGTCGGGTCGACGTCGATGGTTCCCGGAGGCCCGTCGTTGCGGGTGAACGTAACATTCCATTCGACCCGCAGTTCAGCATCAAACAGGTTGCTGTCGGTGACCGACGAGCTATTTCGGAATTGGTATGAGCATGCCCCTGGCGTTTCAACGACGTAAGGCTGTAGAGCTTCTTCGGGGGAACATTCGACCCTAGTCTCTTCTGCTAGAGGGTCGCCCGATTCAAAGATGACCAGGCTTGGAACGGCTTCGACTGCGATCCATCTACGAATCCGGACGCCTCCTACAAAATCTGGACCACCGGAGTCTAAAACAAATGAGACGGGAGCCAACGACGCAGCATCGGTACGAAAATCGATCGGAGCCTGCACGTAAGTCCAGTCGTTTTCTTCGTCAAATGGTTTCAACGTCAACTCGGGAACGGGAAGTACGGTCCGCAAAACTTGGTCAACTGCGGGAAGATACGCAGCTGCGGTCGGCGGAGCGAACACTATTTCGGTCTGGCCGTCTGCGTAGCCGTCACAACCGGTCACTTCGTAGACGTTGTACGGAACGCCGTCGAGCTCGATTTCGCCGTCCTCGATCTCTTGGTACGAAATGTCTGATCCGGGTGTCCCCGTGGCCGGGGTGATGTCGGTATCTACCGCGGTCGGAGCTGGCGGCCCGATAAATTCTTCGTTTGTATGTTCGGTAATGACCGTAGATTGTGTCCGAACCCCCAAGAAGTCGCCGGTCACTCTCGTAACGTACCCTTCACTAGTGGTTACCGTGCAGCCGGTCGGCCCATCACCTGGATCCCTGTCCTGAGAAACCTCTGGGCGAAAATTCCCAACCGTAAAATCCGACTCCTGATCATCAGCGCTCGCCGATGGCGCCGCAACCAGAAACGCTGCAGCGCCAAAAAGTACTACACCAAGAATTCGGCGGCTAGCTCGTCGGGAAATTCCGAATCTGCGTACCTTGAACATGCGTCCTCCCCTACTGTTACTGGCTGGTATTTAGTGACCGTTATCCGTTCATCAAGTAACCACTCACCGTCGTCGCCGCGAACCACCCGATAGAGAGAAAGAGAAGCCGGACTGCTGTCGTCAGTCACATTCCCGTCGGGATCGTATTCGACACCATAGTTACGTTGACACGCCAACACACCTATAACTTGACTGTTGGACTCCGAAGGCCGGACCCTCACGATGGTGAATTCAGGTGGTAGCTCCCCAGCTTCAACTGAAAAACCAAGTTCTCGCGCTTGACGGTAGTTCTCTTTTCTGGCTTCTGAGTTCTGTTTAGTCCTTGTCAGGTCATAACCTGAAAGATCACAGATCGACAGCATCACCCGACATTCACGGTTGAACCAGTAGTCGTAGTAGACGACGTCGGCGGCCGCTTGCTCATCGGGGTCCGTGCTTATCGTCGTCGACGGCGACTCAACACCCAAGCGTTCAGCTCGTTCGTCTTCGGGTCGTTCTGTTGTCGCAACGTCGACAGTCGTGTCAACACTCGAAACCCCCGGTGTGGCACCGTCGACATCAATCGTGGGCGACGCTACTGAACCCGACGATGAACACGCCGAAACCGCCACGACCGCTCCCAGTAGCAACCCAAACAACCGATACATTTCAACCTCCGCCTCGCCGCTTACCCTAACAATGGCGCTCTGGGTATCACAACAAACAACATTGACTTCAAACCATCCAAGCGGGAACCCAATCTCGGCCTAACAGTTACCGTCAATCAACTCCCACACCCTCTAATCTCTGCTATTTCCAGAAAATACCCGACGATGACCTACGATTCTTAGGTAAACCGCTCTATGATCATGCTTGGCGGGCCAGACGTATTGCTGGCCTTAGCAGGCAGACGCCTGCCAAAAGCAATAACGTTCTAGAGAAGGATGGCAATAGATATGGCAAGAATTGCAGCAAACCCAATCGTCGTCAAGAACTGGGTAGAAGACAGCTTCAACCCAGGCCTAACAGAAATCAGCTCAGGCGTGACCGCAGCAAACGCAGCGGTTTCTCAGCTGCAAGCCCAAGCCCCAAACTTAGGCATCATCCGCACCAACACGTTCGAACAGCTAAACGCCCTTGGAGACACTGCAACTACGGTTCTCACCAAAGGGGCTACCGCAGTGAGCGAGGTTGTTAATGCAATCATGGCTGCGGGCGGCGGATCTGCGGATTCAGTTACGCCTCCCACGAAGGTACAGTTCACTCTCGATGGGGGCAAACTTGAAGATGGTGACGTGGTCCAGGTAGATGAAGAAATGTTTCGGGCTGCCGCTCAAGAAATCAAAGATGCCCACTCCAAAATCGCTACTGCATGCAGCAATATCAAGGACGAACTTACCGCTATTTCAGAAGAAGAATGGCAGGGCGAAAGCCGTAACGCTGTCGTTCAAGTAATCAACAAAATGATTGGCGAAGGCGCTGCCCCTGTATGGGCTGAAGACACGGCCTTCCACGAAGGGGGCCAGGTTACGCCATGGGCTCAAGTCGAAGACGGCGACCTGCAATCAGTTGCATCAGCTTCGCTGGCAAATACTTGCAACTCTCTCTTTGCTGTGCTCAACAACATCAAAGAAACTGACAAAGAAATCAGCAGCGCAGGAGCGTAGTTCACGGGCTCGACCGAGACCCCGTGTACCCTATGTTGAATAATGGAGTTCTTTCTACGGGCACAAAGCACCGGCCCCTCTTTTGATGTAGGAGTCGACGCAGAACCATCACATACGGTTGAAGACTTGACCGACGCACTCGCCAAATTTTTCGGATTGGCTAACGGCGTCGGTCTTGTCGCGTATCGATCAAACGGTGAAGCTCTACTCCCGTTTACGACGATCGCTGAAGCCGGCATTGTCTCGGGCGAAACGGTTCATATCCTCGGCGAAAACGTTCCGTTCCACGCAGAACCAGAGGTGGAAGCTGGGGAACTCACCTTTGTAATAACCGCGGGCCCAGACTCCGGGGCTTCGCTTCGTTTACAACCGGGGACCTACAGCATAAGTCGTTCCGAGTTCGCAGATCTACAACTCAATGACCCTCATGTTTCCGCGGTAGCCACTGACCATCTTCAACTAGATGTCGGCGCAAACCGTGTCGTCACTATCACCCCCGCTCCTGGATTGAGTAATGAGGTGAGGCTTAACGGCGCTCCGCTTACCGAACCTACACAACTCACCGAAGCGGACGTCGTTCGGATCGGAACGACCAGTGGGCGGCTACGAACCGTCGACCAGATGACGACCACGACTCGAGACGTATTTGGCGCAGTCCCGTTCCATCGAACCCCATATTTTCCTGCTCCAGTCGAACCAGTTGCCATCAAACCTTTGGGGTCAGTGCCCAAAAAGCCTGAACCAAACCGGTTCACGTACATGATGATGCTCGCCCCTCTGCTGATGGGGGCGATGTTCTATTTCGTGTATAACAATCCCCGGTTCTTACTCTTCGTTCTCATGTCACCCATCATCGGACTTGGTAATTTCTTTGACCAACGGCGACGAACGGGAAAGAAATTCAAAGCGGATGTGGCACGTTTCCGGGAAGAATTGACAAAGCGGGCCGCCGACATACATGAAAAACTATGGAAGGAACGCGTCCGTAGATTCGGCGAAGCACCCGACGTAGCCGATCTAGCAAGTCGCTCGAAAAATCGCAGCGTCAACCTTTGGGTGCGCGACCGCGACGCATACGACTATCTAACCGTCAGAATCGGCACCGGCGATACCGCAACTCAAGTCGACGTCAAACCAGAAAATTCAGGCGACCAAAACTTTCTGGACGAAATGGATAACGTCGTCGGTGACACTAAGACCCACCGAGATGTACCGGTCAGCATCAGCTTGTCGTCGTTGGGGGTTGTAGCCCTGGTCGGACCCGACCGTGAAACGACCGGGCTTGCCGCATCAATCGCAGCTCAAGCCGCATGCTTACATAGTCCTGAAGACCTCGTCATTTTTTCGTCCAGTCACCCCAACCGACAGCTAAACGAATGGTTGAAATGGGTCCCCCACTGCCGGTCCGCGAGTTCCCCTATCGGGTCCAACCATCTGATTTCGTCCAAAGCCGAAACCGATGCGCTGATGCGGGACCTTTCCGCCGTTGCGGCCGCTCGACTACAAGCGAACAGACAAGACCGATCTGCCCTCTTCCCCTGGCTGCTGTTCTTTCTAGACAAATCATCCGACCCCGACCCAGCCGTGCTGTCTCGCCTCTTAGACGTTTGCCCCCAAGCGGGAATAACGGTCGTTTGGATGACCGACAGTGCGGACCGGGTTCCTCGTCAAGCCCAAGCAAGCGTCACCTGCCAACCGTTAGTTACCGGACAGATGTCTGTTGTCGCGTTCACCGACCCGGCTAGAGCAGACCAACCCCTCCATCTCGAACAGCTTGAACCGGCCACAGCATCACAAATCGGCCGCTCCCTTGCGCCTCTACGTGACGCTTCTTCGGCCAATGCAGCCACCGCTATCCCCAAGATCGTCCCACTTTTTACGTCGTTCGGAGTTGATGACGTCACCCCTGAATGGGTTGTCGATCAGTGGAACACAGACCGTGGGTACTCGCTCCAGGGGCCTGTCGGCATGACCGAAACCGGGCAGATGACTCTCGACCTGGTTGAACAAGGCCCGCACGCACTGATCGGCGGCACATCGGGAGCCGGTAAAAGTGAACTTCTGATGTCTCTAGTCGCTGGCATGATCTCCCACAATCCGCCAAGCAAAATCAACTTTCTTTTTATCGACTACAAAGGCGGCGCCTCATCTGACCTTTTCAAAGACGTTCCGCACACGGTCGGCTATGTAACCAACCTCGATGGTCTACTTTCGCTACGAGCCTTAACATCTCTTGGGGCTGAGCTCGACCGACGCATGGACCTCATGAAAGGCAAAGCCAAAGACATCGCAGAGATGATCGAAAAGTATCCGGAGGAGGCTCCGCCATCCCTTGTGATTGTCATCGACGAATTCGCCACTCTTGTCAAAGAGATACCCGATTTCATCGCTGGCATGGTTGACATCGCTCAACGGGGACGTAGCCTCGGCATCCATCTGATTCTCGCGACCCAGCGGCCTTCCGGTGCGATCAACGAAAACATTAAAGCCAATACGAACCTACGTATCTCGCTTCGCATGTTAGATAGTTCAGAATCTCAGGCCGTTATCGGCACAAATGATGCAGCAAACATACCCGGACCCTTAAAAGGTAGAGGGTTTGCTCGAGTCGGACCGGGCGAACTTATTGCGTTCCAGTCAGCCTGGTCGGGGGCACCCAAAGCACGCGCAACTGGGCCAGCACCCGTAACCGTTAGCAGTTTCACCACGCTCAACGTCCCTACAGTTTCTGTTCAATCGGGTGAACCCGAACCGGCGCAGGAACACTCCGAACCCGCCGAGCAAGACGAAGTAACCCACGTCGGTAGCGTTCTCGAAGCGGTAGCAGAAGCATCGAGACGGCTCGGATACGAGCGAGGCCGTACTCCTTGGAAAGACGAACTGCCGAAACTGATCCCCCTCCTCGGACTATTAGACGACAAACGGCTACAGACAGACAGGGAACCCGGCCGCGACGTGGTTATCGGTATGATCGATAGCCCCGAGACTCAAGATCAGTATCCGGCGGTACTAAACCTCGAAGCTAGTGGCGGTTTGACCGTCTTCGGCACCGGCGGTTCCGGCAAAACAACATTCCTTCAAACGGTCGCTGCTTCGGCCGCCGCCGACGATCACTCAAAAGGCGGAGGCAATCTGACTATTTTCGGTCTCGATTTCGCTTCGCGAGAGTTAGCGACATTGAATCGTCTACCTCAGTGCGGGGGAATCGGACTTAGCGATAACTTCGAGACGGTCACCAGAATCGTGGCCACGTTAGAAAACGAGCTAGAGCGTCGACGTTCACTTCTCTCACAGGCTGCTGAACGCGCTGAAGCGAAACCTACTTTCTCTCGAATATTGTTTTTGATCGATAGCTACGAAAACCTGCTGCAAGCGTTAGAAACTGGACCGACTGCTCGTTTATTCAACGGGTGGACCGAGAAAATCAATAACATCATTGTCGAAGGCCGACAGGTCGGCATTCACTCTGTTATCGCTACCGCTCGCCGAAACGGCATTCGAAGCAATGTGATGTCCGCTATCTCGAATCGATTGTTTCTACGCCAAACCGATCCGAGTACCTACGTCGAAGTCGGTATCAAACCAGCAGATGTTCAAGATCTTGAACTTAGCCCAGGGCAAGGGTTTCTCAACTCACCAAACATTTTCCAAGCTGCCGTGCTCGCCAACGAAACCAATGCCGACCAAGATCCTTCAGCAAATGAGAACCCTCCTATGGTCGGTTTCGCCGAAGGGCTGGTTGGTACAGTCGACTCTCGAGTAGCCACCCAGGCTTTAGGCGCACAACTACCTGTACCCAATCATGGGGCCTCCGAATCAAAGCCGATCGTCGGTATGGAAGATATGACCAACGCAGACTATGTGCTGGACCTGACTTACAATAACGTCACTATCTTCGGTGATCCACGCTCAGGTCGTTCCACCACCTTGGCCGCAATAGCGAAACAGGTGGCAAGTGGTGGAGGTTCTGTTTGGGCAGTTGGGCCGGATAGTTCACCATTGGCAAAGTTAGATTGCTTTGAGAAGTCGTCTTTCGGGGCAGACGACGGCATCGCCGAGCTGCTGGAAGAGCTGGCAGCCGAGGTCGCAGCTGGAGATCGGAAATCGGCGCCGATGCTAATTTTCGATGACGTTGACATGTTCGAGGGCCGAAGCGTGGACAAAGCCATTGAAGGCGTAATCAAAAAAGTGCGTTGGGTTGCCTCGATCACTAGTTTCCGCGGCTATTCGTCCAACCCTCTAATCGCTGATATGAAAAAGGCTCGAACGTTCGTGATGCTTCGCCCGTCTGATCCTCGCAATATTCAGGAGATGACTAGCGCCGCCCCGAACTGGCGACCTGGGCTACCGATGCCACCCGGCCGAGGTGCCGTGGTCGCTGACCGTATGACAACATACGTCCAATTTTTTGACGCCTTTGCCGGAGAGTAGCTAGCTACTTGCACCCCTTCGACTTTCCCGGAAGTTCAGAGATACCTCTAGGCCGCTAACAGTGAATTCGTAGCTGATCTCGTATTCCTCGTTTATGAGCCGTTTCTCTCCACTGGAAGGGACAACAAAGCCCGTATTTTTCCCGATCTGTTGGATCTCCACCCAAACAGTATCGTTGTCCTTGTTCGGGAAAAGGTAAATTGCGTCTAGGTGCTCGCCATCCCAACCAGTCGTCGAAGCTCCTTCCGGCACGATGTGTTCACCTAACCCGCCGCCTTGATAGACCGCGCCTTCAGGTAACGGAACACCAAGCTCCGAAACCCACGATGAAAATCGTTCATAGTCGCCCGACTCTGGACCCGAGAATTGGGCCTGAAACGAAACGCCAACTCGGGTACCTGGGCTTTCGTCGTAGGCGGTGAGAGAATTGAGCTGATTCTCCCCTTCGGAATCGATCTCGTAGTTGAACCCAAATTCAGACTCTTCCCCCGCAACCGCGCCACCCTGGTCAAGGATCTGCTCTCTTACAGTCGTTATCGCCTCGGCAGATACTGCTGGATCCAGATACACGAGTTTGCTTCGAACTGAAGTTCCCGTCGGAGTCACCTCCAGAGTAGTCCGGTGTAGTTCCATGGTCGCTCCCACAGGAATATCCGGGACTTTACAGTGTTGACCCGACGAAGATTTCCGTCGTGTAATTGACACTAAAATCGTTCATAAAACGGCGATAGCCAGGTATCGCGTATTCGAACAAACTTCTACACGCTTCAGTCGCCCTGTTATTCGGGTCTGATTACGAGAATAAGGTCACCGGGCTCCACCGAGCCGACTCTAGGCGACACGATTCGTTCTACGATCCCAGGAATTTGAGCCGAGATAACTGACTCCATCTTCATCGCTTCGAGGGCGGCTACCGGCTGGTTGGCTTGGACACGGTCACCTACGTCGACCTGAAGGGTCACTACTCCGTTGAATGGAGCTGCGACGTGGCCGGCGTTTTCAGGGTCAGCGCGTTCGACCTGAACAACATCCGATTCGACCGAAAGGTCAATAACATCGATGACCCGAGTCTGACCGTTTAGCCTAAACTGCACTCGACGTACACCGCGAGAATTAGGTTCGCCGACCGTTTCCAACCGGATATGTAACTCAACACCTGGCTCTAAGACGACTCGGGTGTCTTTTTCGCCGGGTTCAAGCCCGTACCAAAATAGTTTGGTTGGCAGCACTGACAGATCACCATATGTTTCCCGATGCTGCCGGAATGCGGCCGAAGGCTTCGGGAAGAGCAAACGAGTGAGCACCTCACGAATTGGCCCGTTTTCTAGGTCGTGGTTGTCTTCATCCGATAGTTGAGCGAGCCCGGTATTACCCGGTCGTCTTCCAACGAGTGCTGCTGTTCGGAATGGTTCCGGGAAGCCAGCTGCGGGCCGCCCCAGTTCACCTCGAAGGAAACCGATTACCGAATCGGGAAGATCGACACTTCCGGGGTCTTCTAGCAGGGTTTCGGGAGATATCTCCGAGGCTGCTAGTTGCAACGCTAGGTCGCCTACGACCTTCGAAGTTGGGGTTACTTTGATGATTCGACCTAGTAGTCGGTCAACGGATGCGTATAGTTTCTCGACGTCTTCGAAACGATCTGCTAGCCCGACGGCGATTGCCTGTTGACGGAGGTTTGACAGTTGGCCTCCCGGTATCTCGTGGTGATAGACCGCTCCGGTTGGGCTTCGAAGTCCGGCTTCGAACGGTTTGTACAACTCGCGAACGGCGTTCCAGTATGGCTCCATCGATGTGAGCCCGTCCAAGTCGATTTTGGTGTCTCGTGAGGAGAATTGAAAGGCGGCGACAACTGCAGGCAGAGATGGCTGTGCCGTCATTCCTGATAGGGGTGCGGCTGAGGCGTCGACGATGTCTACCCCAGCTTCGGCGGCCGCCACGTAGGTTCCGAGTTGTCCACCTGAGGTGTCGTGAGTGTGCAGATGCACAGGTTGGTCGAAGCGTTCTCTGAGCGCCGAAACTAGCGTGGTTGCTGCCGGAGCTCTCAATAATCCGGCCATGTCTTTGATGCATAGCACGTGGACTCCCTGGTTTACCAGCGACTCGGCGACACCAAGGTAGTAGTCGAGCGTGTACAGGTTTTCTGCCGGGTCATTAACATCGCCCGAGTAGCAGATTGTTCCTTCGACCATTGCTCCGACTGAAAGAGCGGCGTCTATGGCTGGAATCATTTGTTCGATGTTATTTAGGGCATCAAACACCCGGAAGATATCGATTCCGGATCGGTGGGCTTCGCGTACGAATCGTTCGGCGACGGCGTCAGGGTATGCGGTATAGCCGACGGTGTTTCGTCCTCGAAGCAGCATTTGTAGGCAGATGTTGGGCGCAGCTTGACGGATTTTTTCTAGCCGTTCCCATGGGTCTTCGTGCAGGAATCGAAGGGCGACGTCGTAGGTTGCTCCTCCCCAGCACTCTAGGCTCATGAGTTCGGGGGTCAGTCTTGCTGTCTGGTACGCGCCTGCTTCAAGGTCTGTGGTTCGAACCCGGGTCGCCAGAATAGATTGGTGGGCGTCTCTTAGGGTCGTGTCGGTGACGTGTAGCGATTTTTCATTTCGGAGCTTAGCGGCGAAGGCTTTGGGCCCCAAGCTGTCGAGAAGTTGTTTACTCCCGTCGGGTGGAGATTCGTTTGTGTTCGCAGGTATTTTCAGTCTTGGGTCTAGGGCTGTTGGCGCGGCGCCGTGTGGTTTGTTAACCGACTGTTCGCCGATCCAGCGCAATAGTCTGGTGGCCCGATCTGAGCTTTGGACACTTTGAGTCAGGTGAGGTCGTTCGTCTATGAATGAGGTTGTCACCGCTCCTTCGACGAATGCAGGGTCGGCGAGAACGGCCTGAAGAAAACCTATGTTGGTGACCGGTCCTCGTATCCGGAACTCGGCTAGGCCTCGTTTTGCTCTGGCTAAGGCGCCTTGAAAGTCGTGTCCGCGGCATGTCAACTTGGCTAGCATCGAGTCGAAGTATGGGAGGATCTCTGCCCCTTGGTACGCGCCAGCTGAGTCGAGCCTCACGCCTGCGCCACCCGGTGAACGGTATGCCAGTATTCGTCCAGTGTCTGGGCGAAAGTCGTTGGAGGGGTCCTCTGTCGTAATCCGACATTGCAACGCAGATCCGTGCTGCTTGATTGCGTCTTGCACCAGCCCCATATCTGCAAGTTTTGTGCCCTGCGCTAGTTGCAGTTGAGCCCGGACGATATCGACGTCCGTTGTTTCCTCGGTGACGGTGTGTTCGACTTGCACACGGGGGTTCATTTCGATGAAAACAAAGTTTCCGTCTTCACCTACGAGGAATTCGACGGTTCCTGCGTTGATGTAGTTGATGTGCTGGCCGAACTTGACGGCGGTGGCGCACATAAGGTCTCGAAGTTCGGGGTCTAGGTTTGGGGCGGGTGCGATTTCGACCACTTTTTGGTGGCGGCGTTGCACTGAACAGTCTCGTTCGAACAGGTGCACAATGTTTTCTCCGTCACCGAGCAGTTGGACTTCGATGTGTCTGGGATTAGTTACTGCCTGTTCGAGGAAAACGGTTGGATCACCAAACGCTGATTGCCCTTCACGTTGAGCTGCTTTTACTGCTGCCGGCAGATCAGCGGGGTTGGCGATCCGTCGGAGCCCTCGACCGCCGCCACCGGATGCTGCTTTTACGAATAGGGGGAATCCGATTGGTTCGGCTTGTTCAAGTGCGGTTTCGACTGTTACTGGAGCTGATTGGGCAAGAACCGGCACACCGGCTTCGAGCCCTGATTGACGGGCGCTCATTTTGTTTCCACACAGACGCAGCACCGAGGCCGGTGGCCCCACAAATAAGATGCCTGCTTCTTCGCACGCGTCTGCGAGATCTGGATTTTCGGACAAGAACCCGTAGCCGGGGTGTATAGCGTCGACCCCGGCTTTTAGGGCTACGTCGATGATTTCCTCGATGTCAAGATACGGCTGGAGTGGGTGGCCAGGTTCACCGATCTGATACGATTCGTCGGCTTTCATTCGGTGGAGAGAATGCCGGTCGTCCCAGGTGTAGATGGCGACGGTTTCGATTCCTACCTCGTAGGCGGCTCGAAAGACCCTGATGGCGATTTCGCCTCGGTTTGCGACCAACAATTTTGTGATTTGTGTCGACATTTCTCAATTCTCGCAGCTTTCAGGTCTAACTCCCTAGTGCTGACCGGCCAAGAGGTGTTCTTTCCGTTGTACGGGGCCATTTGTGCGCTTAGCGGTCACTTGTCGGGTCGACTTGGGAGTAGAAACGGCTGCCTTCGAGTAATAAAGTTCATGGCATGTGTCGCAACATTCGGACCCTTCATAACTTTGAACCTCCAGCAACCTCGGAGGAGGTGGGCGCCGCCGCGTTGCAGTACGTACGGAAGGTGAGTGGTTCCCGAGTTCCCTCTCAGGCGAATCAAGCTGCGTTTGATGCGGCGGTCGCTGAGGTGGCTGAAGCAACCGGCAAGCTTCTTTCGCAGCTGGTGACGACGGCTACACCTAAGGACCGGGAGGTGGAGCGACGCAAAGCGAAGGCTCGGTCGGAGAAGCGATTTGGGAACAGGTGAGTAGAACCTCCTAAGAAAATTAAATAGGAATCCTATGCAATTAGAAACAAAACCTCATAGGATTCCTATGTATTAGATTCTCGCGTGGAGAATCGACAAAAGGAGAAACTATGAGCACCACACGTCTACTAGTAATCAGTTGCCTCGCTGCGCTGTTGGCTAGCTCTTGCGGCACCAGCAATGAAGCCTCAACGACTACCGAAACAACACCAAACCCGACACCAACTACGACCACAGAAGAAGACAAACACGACGACCACAGCGATATTTCTTCACCACAATCAGAAGAAATCGACCCACAGTTCGATCTCATAACAACCAAGGTCACGATCGAAGGCAACAACGTGGTATTCACCTCAAGCGTTGTACAACAAGCAGGCACGTCGAAACCCGAAGCAGTCGGAGACCTCGATCAAGCTCCAGTCTGGTCCTATGTCTGGCCAACATCGCTCAACTCAAAAGTCGTCGGATTCGAAGCCGACCAAGGCATTCTGGCCCTCGCAGCAACGTCACACCCCGACTTCGATGACACCCCCCTCTACGACGAAAACGGCGACAACGACCCTAATAATGATGGGGCCGACTGGCATGCACATTGGGTCGTCTTGACACCCAGCGAAGACTGCAGCGGCGACCTAGCAGTCAAAGATATACCTGAGGGAGAAACACCAACGCTACCTGACACATGGCCCGAACTTCCAATCCTGATTGACAGCCCAGACTACAAACCAGAATTCGACCAAGATTCAATCCGACTACGCATTCCAACATCTCAGATCGGGACAACCTCGTTCAACTTCGATGGCGTAACCGCCGGGCTGCGAGTCTCAACCAGCCCACACGACCCGTTGCTTTGTGTCGAGAACGTCTTCGATGTAGCTTCCGGCGACCTAAGTCTCCCTGGCACAATAAAGCAGTAACATTTGAAATCCAGCTGGAGCGAACCCGAGCTCTAAGGAAACCGACACTATGACGACTCGCAGTGAACTCGACCGCAAATTCATTGCCGCTGTAGAGCGGCTAGGTCGAGCGCTGCGCGTCGCCAGACAGGCGGTGGCAACGAACCACAAAATATCCCTTCTCCAGCTTCAACTACTGGAACGACTTGCGGACGGAACACCCCGACGAGTCGGAGAACTAGCTAACGAAATCGACGTCACCCAACCCACCGCCAGTGATGCCCTCAGTGTCCTGATAAAGAAAGGTTTCGTCGAAAGACACCCCGACGAAACCGACCGCCGCGCCTCGGTTCTTGCCCTAACCACCTCTGGGCAGAAACTGGCCGAAACAATTACCGCCGACCTCGCCCCCCTACTCACCGACAACCGAGACTCGTCCGACGAAGACCAAGCTACTGCGCTACGCGTGACCCTCGAAGAAATAGGACGTCTCCAACAAAACGGGGTCATCACTATCAACAGAAGCTGCTTAACATGCCAGCATTACCGGCCACCCGACAAGACATCGGCAGCCCATTGTGAACTACTCAACGAGCAGCTCCAACCAGCCGACCTACGGGTTGACTGCCCCGACCACACCAAAACCCGACACTAACTGCAAATCCCGGCTACACAAAAATAGTCGTGCCGTTGGAGAACAAAAATCGATACGTTTTTCGGGTGTGGGTCGGATTGTTTTTTGGCTATCATCGTCGATCCACGGGCTGTGGCGCAGCTTGGTTAGCGCGCTTGACTGGGGGTCAAGAGGCCGGGAGTTCAAATCTCCCCAGCCCGACAAATAACTCGAACCAACCTCAGCATCTCGACACAGGTAAACCTTCGTCTAAGACGGGCTAGTCAACGGAGGAGTCGTACTCCATGATCAAGGCAGGGTTACCTCCAGGATCTTCGAATGCGAGGAGGTGCCCGACGTTAGTAATCGTGAAGGTATCCATCAAGATCTTGCCCCCAGCGGCAACGATCTGCGATTTAGCCATCTCGATATCGTCGACCCCGAACGTGCATTCAAACCCTAAAGTCGGAGCGTCATCTAACAACTGGCGACGCTGCTGAATCGACCCCATCGGCTGCTGGGTTGTGTCATCGATTATCTGCACAAACCCTGGCGGCCCATAGTCCCGAAACTCCCACCCAAAGACGGAGCCGTAGAACAGTTGTGTGGCTTCCACGTCGTCGGTGTTAATAGCAAAATGCGTTAATCGTGGTTTCATATGACCCATCCTGGCACGCCTGACGTCAGGAACAAAGCTATACATTGACTAATAGTGTCGAAATCTCGCCAACCCCCTTCACGAGTACGCGGCTACTCGGCTACCCATCCTCCCGGCCGGGTGCTGTTACCCACCCAACCGGGGTGGGACCAGCTCGTATTAGCTCATTCTGGACTATTCACCGCACATGCCCGGGATCGGGTATGGACGGTTCCCGAATACCGCGCAATCTGTATCCCAGACGGGTCCCGCGTATCGATCGAGACCTCTAGACATGTTGCCATACGCTGCCTCTACGCTGAGTCGTCGTTAACGTTACTCGGCGATCGACTACGAGTTATGAACCTCAAGCCCCTCGTGAGTGAACTCATCTACCACGCTATTCGATCCGCTCCAATGGATCTGAGCAGAGAAATCGACGTTGCTCTCGTTACCTTGCTAGCGGACCGGATCGCGCAGCTACAAGATGCCCCGTTATATCTTCCGTTTCCGGTTGACAATCAGGCTCGAGAGTTCGCTACATCGGTGATGGACCGGCCAGAGCGCGACCTCAACGAACACCTTCGATCCGCAGCGACAAGTCGGCGGACGCTCGAGCGAAGATTCAAGACCGAGACCCAGTTAAGCCTGGGCCGTTGGCGTCGCAGAGCCCGCATCCTCGCTTCGGTAGCGCTACTTACCGAAGACGATAACGTCACCTCCACGGCCTATCGTGTCGGCTATTCCTCTGCCAGCTCGTTTATCGCAGCGTTTCGTTCAGAGCTGGGTGTCGCCCCAAAACAGTTCATCCAGATCAAGAATCTACAAGAATACAACCACTAGGAGTCCGGCAGATCATTACCACCGATCAGTACGGCGATTCGTACGCGTCGTTCGGAGGGTTAGGCTCCACTTCGATGCGAACCACATCGGCCTCAACCTCCCACTCCCCTTCCTGATCCTGATACGGCACTTCAGGAGGACGCCACACAACCTCTGCTCGAACCCACATATCATCTTCGAACTGCTGGCCAACGTCCCGCAAAACTACCTGAACGGGAATTCCATCGGCGGCGCAACAACTCACAAGAAACCGCGTAAGTTTGAATCCGTCTGGAACGGTCTCATCGTTCACGACGAGCCCCTCCAACAAGACGGGAACCCCATCCATACTCTGAGCCTCTTCCCAAATCGCTCGGCCCTGGAATTCCGATACCTGCATTGGAATAGGCGTCGAACTTGGTGCAAGCGGCTCGTAGCCGGTGTCGATTTCAACCGACGAGTAACTGTCAACCCGGTTCGCGGCCGCTGCCCCCAGGCCGGTAGGAGCCACCGACGCCAAAACCAGTAGAGGTAATGAAAGAAGCCAGCCGACAAATGGTCCGGCCGCCCGTTTAGAAGAGTCCGGGTCGCGTCCTTCCTCTCGCAGACTCGACACTATTTCGTACAACCCAAACAAGATAAGCACAACGGCCGCCGCAAGCAACGGAAATCGCATACGTTGTTGAACAAACCAGCCGAAACCACCCGTCCAAAGCAGACGGGCCATCACTAACCCGATACTGAAGAGAAGTATTGAACGCGCAAGCCTATTCATAGCAACACCCATCCCATCACAACCGCGCTAACAACCGCTGTAGCGAGCGTTACCGGCGCAAAAACCATCGCAAACTTTCGTCCAAATACACCAGCATGCATCGCAACAAGTTTCAAATCGATAACCGGTCCGACGACAAGAAATACCAACCGAGAGGTCAACGAGAACTGCGGCAATCCGGCAGCCACGAACGCATCCGCCTCTGAACAGATCGACAGGATCACGGCGAGAATCGCGAACACCAGAATCGACAACAACTCATTGTCGGCCACCGAGTTGAGGACAGAACGAGGCACCACTAGCTGCAGCGTCGCCGCTGCGAGAGCCCCGACAACAAGATAGCCACCGGCGTGAATCAGATCTCGTGACGCTATGTCGACAAAGGTTCTCCACCGACCGTTCTTAGGAGCATGAGAATGTCGGAGCTGTTCGAGAAGCGAATCTCCAGATCGACGAGACCACCATGCGCCGACGAGCATCGCAGCAGACAGCGAGGCCAAGAATCTGGCCAAGATCAGGTTCGTGTTTCCCGGGAACGCTACCGCCGTCGAAACGAGAACTACCGGGTTGATCGCAGGAGCGGCAAGAAGGAATGTCAAAGCGGCCGCCGAAGGGGTGCCAGCCGCTACCAGCCGGCCAGCGATTGGGACGGAACCACATTCACACCCGGGCAACGCCAATCCGGCTAAACCAGCCGATGGCACCGCCAGAATCGGACGCTTGGGGACAAACCGTTGGACAAGCTCCGGAGATACAAACGCCCCTATAAGGCCACTGATAACAACACCTAAAACCAGGAAAGGAAGAGCTTGGATACAGATAGAGACGAACAAGGTTGACCACAAACGGAGTTCATCGTTTTCGAACCAACCCAGCCTTCCACGGAGCACAAAAGCAGCGGACAGTAACCCAACCAAGATCCACGGACCCAACACGGGTAACCGATTGGGAGTAAGGCCTGAATCGACTACGGCGCTCGACGGCGCAGACTCAAGAGTTGACATAGGCCGAATCCTAACAGCCAAGCTTGTTGCGACGGTGAATAAGTGAGAGAACAGCCGAACTCGCTACTCGCTCCCCAGCACTATATCGGCTTATTCTTCTTCATCTGAATGTGTAGCGTCGAGTTCCGACAAGAACGCAATCGCGTCGTCGAGGGAACGGGTCCGCCGGAAATCAGGCAGAGCGTTGATGAGCTCCCAACGGTACGCCTTCTTGTTCGCCAGGCGCGAATCTAGCACCGCTACGACTCCTCGGTCACCGCCACGACGTATCAGCCGCCCGGCCCCTTGGGCCAAAAGGACTTGAGCCCGAGGCAAGTCAACTTGCCGGAACGCATCGCGACCGGCCTGATCTCGTCGTGCCTGGTTTACCGGTTCGTCAGGTCGAGGAAACGGAAGCCGATCGATTGTTACAAGCGTCAAGCTCGGCCCCGGGATATCAACACCCTGCCAGAACGATAGGGTCGCCAACAAAACCAGTTCTGGTTCGTTTCGGAAACGTTCGAGAAGGACCTGCCTTGATGCATCACCCTGGCAGACAAGCGGCTGGGCGATCTTTCCGTACAAAAGTTCGGCCGTTTCGTTCATGGCCGAATAACTGGTGAAAAGACAAAGTGTTCGTCCACCGGCGGCGTCGATAAGTTGCGCCATTTCTTCTACCGCTTCGTCACGAAATCGGGCGCTGCGTGGTTCCGGTAAATGGGCAGGACAGTACAGTATGCCCTGCTTCGGGTAGTCGAAGGGAGACCCAACGCGCCGAATTTCAGATTCTGCCGGATCCAAACCAACAGCTGAAACGATCCCGTCTGGCATTGTGGCGCTGGTCAAGATAACGCTTCGTCTACCCCACAAACGGTCGATCAGAATCGCACCAACATCGAGAGGGGTTAGCTTAAGAACCGGAGCCTTGTCGGACCCGTCGACCCACATGACGTCGGAATCGTCGGCCGCTATTGCCCCATCGATATCTGCCACCAGGCGACTCGCGGCCAACCGAACTCGTTCGAGTCGAGCGGCGGCGTCGCTGCCCTCTTCGGGGTCGGCTTTACGCAAAACGTTGATAACTTCGTTGACTCGTTCTCGACCGATCGCCAACATTTGGGTGAGGTCGAGTGTTGGTTCGAGCCGTTCACCGACCAAGGGGCGTAAATAGTCTTCGATATCTTCGGCGGTACGGTCAAGTTTTGCGAACAGCGCTTCGTCGGTCGATATGGCTCGTACTTGGCGGGCGACTCCTCTAAATCGACTCCCACCTAGTTCGGTTCCGTTCGTGACACTAACAACTTCGGGAATGTGGTGGGCTTCGTCGAATACGACCACATCGTGTTCAGGCAGCAAAACGTCATCAGAGTTGATATTCAGCCCGTAGTAATGATGGTTGGTTACGATGATGTCGGCTTTGATGGCCTGCTCTCGAGCCTTCTCCGAGAAACAAGCCGAACCGGATGGGCATCGAGCGGCGCCAGGGCATTCGTCGGCACCGACGCTCACCGCTCGCCACGTGTCGGCTGGGGGCGCTGGGTCTAACTCTTCGCGGTCGCCGGTCGTCGTTGACTCTGCCCAGTCGACGATGGCGTCAACGTGTTCGGTTTCGCTACGACCACGCAAGATCTGAAGCTGTTCTTGTCTGCTCGATCGTTGAAATTCGTCGAAGCGTTGCTGGCAAAGGTAATTCGAGCGGCCTTTCAACAGGGCAACCGAAACTTCTCGACCTAACCCGGCTGAGACCGCAGCGACGTCTTGGTCGACGAGTTGGCCTTGCAAGGCAATAGTGGCAGTGGCTACGACCGCCTGTTTACCTGCTGCAATGATTGGCGTCAGGTAGGCCAATGACTTGCCGGTACCGGTTCCCGCTTCTACAAAGAGAGTGGTAGCTTCCTCGATGGCTTCGGCGACGAGTTCGGCCATTTCGATTTGACCTTCGCGCTGTTCGCCTCCACCGGCGAGATGTTCGGTAACTAGGCGAAGCTGGTCGGAGGTAGATGGCACCCATTGAGCCTAGCCGCCCAATCGGGATGCGTGTACCGATTGGGCGGGCTGGTTAACCTAGTCAACTTCGACCGGTATGGCGTTTCCTGTCTCGACATCAAACACGACGCCTGAAATTGAAAGGGTGTCAGGAATCATCGGGTTGGATCGCAGCTTTTTGATGTCGGTAACAACGGCCTGGAATGGGTCGGTGAGATGCTCGTTTTCTAGCTGTTCCGGTTCGACTTCGAGATAGCTGGCGGCAAGCCCGGCAAAGTTCGGATTGGCTAGTCTTGTTATGCCACAGTCGGTGTGCTGCATGATGACTAACTCAAATTCGTTATCGAAGTTGTCCCCGCTTTCTAGGCTTTCGGTGCGGGCGACTACGCCTAGAATGGCGATATCACGAACGAACTCTGGGGTTACTCGGCCTCCAGCGTTTCGTATGACGACGGCGTCACCTCGCCCGATGCCCAGCGCGTCTGCCGGGTGGACTCGGGGGTCCATACAGGTTAGGACAATTGCTGGCAGATTTAGCTGGAGAGGTATAGGGCTGAATCCGTCGAGGGACTGGCGATTTCGTTCGAGAAGAATATCGCGGACGCGGGGATTCGCTGGTTCAGACTGCACTGACATAGGGTTTCCTTATCGTTGTTTGTGAATAAAATTGAGTCGTGGCGGAGCGTTCAGGGGGTTCGCTGGAGCGACGGTTCTACTGGCTATCACGGAGCCGTTGCACTTCGTCGGCCCACAGTCGGCGGCCGCGTTCAATTGAGGCGGCATCGTCGAGTAGTTGTTTGCCGAAGTTGGCTCCCAGCCCGGCGGAATTGAGGCGGAACGCTACCTCTGCCCCATCAACGGTTCTGATTCCTACGTTGTCAACACACAACGCTAGGTAGGCGAGCCATCGACCGTTAGCTTCTGCTATCGCGTCACGTACAGCGCCGACCTGGCCGTCCATTTCGGCTGCGGCGGCAACAAAAAAGCAGCCACCTTCGAACGTGTTTCCTTCAAGGTAGTCAAACCAGGCAGTTCCGAGCAGTTCGAGTTGCCCTAGGGGGGTTGTCGCCGTTTGGGCCCGCATCATGACTTGTTCGTTGACGAGGTCGGCCGCATAGTCGATTGTCGCCAGCTGAAGTTGTTCTTTGGTTTTGAATAGCGCTGAAATGCTGCTTTTGGGTACGTCTATGAGCAAGGCTAACACTCCGAAACGTAAGCCTGTTAGCCCGTCGGTGGATGCCAGCTGGACCGCGGCTTCGAGCACCTTTTTTCGGCTTTTCTGCCCACGCTCTCTACGTCCGTCTGTAGTTGGTTTGGATGCCATACCTCCAACTATACATACGTTCGTACGTATAGTTTCTTTTCCGGTGAAGAAATCCGAGAACATATAGACTCAACCCAAGATGAACATCGCAGGCCACATCGCCGTCTCAGCCATCCTCCACCCCATCGGGGCAACCCAAAACACCACTACCAGGACAACCATCTTGTTAGGCTCCGCCCTGCCCGACATCTGCAACATCGCTCAGGTAAAGCTACAAAACCGGTCCGAATCAGAAGACCTCGCACAGGGCATAGACCTACACCATCGCACCGACTCGGTATTCCATAGCCACAGCTGGTTCCGAAAAATCATGAGCGAAACCATGCAGAACCTCCTCGACAAAGGAGTCAAACGAGGCCCCGCCCGGGCATGCGCCCACGTCGGCCCCGAACTGTTACTCGACGGCGCCCTACTCGAACAGCATTCGGTTCGGACAGACACCCACCAAGCGTTTAAACACATCCCGTCGGTACTACACGACTTAGCCACCATGGTGAACAAAACAGACGCCGACCGATGGACCACCACCTTGACTCGACTATCGGAACAACCTCAACCAACCGAACACGGCGACCCAGAACTGGTCGCGGTTCGTTTAGAACGAATACTCCGCCATCGCCCCCGCCTAGCCCTACCACCAACATCAATCCCCCTCGTAGCGTCAACGCTCACTGAAATCCAGCCAACAATCAGACAAGATGCTGCTTGGCTCGCTGAAGATCTAGCGCAACAATTGACATGAAAGCCCCGGCGACTCGCATTTCATGACAATCCGATCAAATCAACGCCGAAATCGATTAAACCCACACCACAACTTCGTTTAAAGGTCGACATCAATTAGGCGACCACATCCGCCTCCTACGAAACGAAGCACACATGCGAACCGTCACCGTCAAACGCCAAGTACCAACTAGCCGAACAGCGGTCTGGAACGTGTTGGCTGACTTCCCCAATATCTCTGACTGGAACAGCGGTGTAAAGACCAGCCTGTCCACCAGCAACAGCACCGAAGGCCTCGGCGCCCGACGACACTGCGATCTTGCCCCCGTCGGAAGCCTTGAAGAGACGATTGTTGGGTGGACGCCGGAATCTCAAATGGTGATCACGATCGACTCGACCAGCAAATTACCCATCAAGAACGGCGAGGTGACGTTCGACCTCGTCACCGAATCCGACAACCAGACAACAGTGGCCGTTGAGTACAAGTACACAACCAAGTTCGGCCCCATCGGGCGACTAATGGGACCCATGTTAGATAAACAACTCTCGACAGGTTTCCAAGGCTTCCTGTCAGACCTGGAAGCAGCCGCAATAAGTCACTCTGTCTAGCGTTGTCTTCTAGCCACATTTCAGGTTATGGTCGCGGGTCAGCTGTTGTCCGTCTACGTTTTGGGCGGAAACTACCGATTGGTGATACGTGACTCTATTTAATCGATATCGGCCCCACCCTTGGCATGGACTCCCCATCGGGGATTCAGCCCCCGACGAAGTCGACGCCTACATCGAAATGACCCCGTTCGACGAGGTCAAGTACGAGATCGACAAAAAGACTGGGTATCTTCGGGTCGACCGCCCGCAAGGCTCGTCTGCCCTGCCACCGACTCTTTACGGATTCATCCCACAAACATATTGTGGACCTCGCGTTGCCGCACTAACGCCACAAGCCGATATGGGAGACCATGACCCTCTCGATATCTGTGTTCTAAGCCAGCAACGAATCTCGAGAGCAGAACTCGTTGTGCCAGCAAGAGTCCTCGGAGGTCTCCAGGTTCTCGACGGGGGCGAAGCTGACGACAAGATCGTCGCCGTTCTCGTTAGCGACACAGTCTTTGACTATGCAAAAGAGCTAACCCAGCTTCCCGTCGCTGTCATCAACCGCATAGTCCACTATTTCGGCACCTACAAAATGGACATCACCGGTGTCAAACCAAACGCCATCGAGGTCATTGGCACCTACGGGGCGCAACACGCCCGGGACGTAATTCAAGCCTCAATGGATGATTACCTGGAGGAATACGGCGACCGGATGGTCTGAGAAAACCCGTCCAAAGCTGCCGACCATTACAAGGCGGGGATAGTTGAGCGATATCGAACTGGTAACCATCGTTGCCGTTGCTATTGCCGCCGCGTTCCTGAAGAGCATCACCGGCATGGGCTACCCGATAGTTCTCGTTCCTGTCGCGGCGATATTCGTACCGACGGCCGACGCCATCGTGTTCGTATCGATCTCCAACTTCATTCTTAATGTGGCGTTGGCGTGGTCGGCTCGCCAGCATCGAAGAAAATCTCGACTTCTAACCGTTTTTGTCGCCACCTCTATAGTCGGAGGCGTTATCGGAGCTGTCGCCCTTCCATCCTTGCCGGACGCCGCCATACGACTACTCTTAATCACAATCGTGGCGATGTTTTTAATCAACCGGTACCGCTCCCCCGAATGGAAGATTCCGCCAAACCGAGAACCTGTCCTAACCCCGATTGCTGGAGGTATCGCCGGAGTTTTCCAAGGCGCCGGTGGAATTTCTGGACCGATTGTGGCCCCATGGTTCCTAAGCCTCAAACTGGACCGAAACGCCTACGTATTTGCCACCACCACCGTCTACGCCCTCAGCGGCCTAGCCCAGATCGCCGTCTTCGGTGTCCAGGGCACCTTCACACCAAAACTGTTTACCACCGCTGTTCTACTGGTGCCGTTTACCTTAGCGATTCAACCCATCGGAATACGTCTGCGCCAACGTCTACCAATGGCCATCTTCGAACGAATCGTGCTGGGCGTACTAGTGTTTGCCATGTTGTCACTCATCGTGAAGCTGCTCTACTAGACATTCACCATTGAGGGTTGCATACATCTGCATCAGCGACCGTGGCTTTAGGCGTCTGATAAAACAGCAGCCCTTGGTCTAGCTGCCCGGTTCGAATCGCAATAATCAATGATTCCAAAGCCAGCGCCCCCATCGTCGCTGGCTTTTCACAAACAGTGCCGACTATCTTATTCTCGACCAACAGCTCAAGACCAGTCGCCGTGCCCCCAATACTCACAATGTCGGTGTTTGCTAACTGGAATTCCGGGAGCTCGCCGAGACACCCAGACGTCATTTCGTCCGACATCGAAAATAGCACATCGATTGTGGGGGCAGCCCCCAATAGCCGGGTGCATGCTTCGGCTCCGTCGGCCGCATTCCAATTGCCGTTGACGGTCGCCGCTATCTCGTAGTTGACACCCCGCTCAGCTAACTGTTCTTCGAAGCCGCTATTTCGCAGAGTGGTTCTGCTATCTTCCGGGGACCCTTCCAAAATACCGATCGCTACGTCACCGTCACCTACCTCGTCGGCGACAATATTCGCTGCCTGTCTCCCCATGTCGACGTCGTCAGCGGTTACGAAACCCACCGTCCCGGCGTAAATGTGTTGATCACCGAATTCCTCGACAGAGCCGATCTGGTTCGCCACAGCTAGGACGGGGACGCCCGAAGCCTCCGCTCTAGTAGCCATGTCGACGGCGGCAGCCGAATCGACCGGAGTCAAAAGAATCCCGTCGACACCCTGAGATATCAAATCGGCGAACGTGACAGCCTGCTTGTCGGAGTCGTCCCCGGCTCCGATAATGACAACGTCAACACCAAGCTCTTCTGCCCGCTGCCTAATTCCCGACTCGATGCCTTGATAGAAGCTCTGCTCAAGGTTTCGGATTGAAACCCCGATGACCAGATCTTTGTCGAGGTCGATCTGCACACCACCGAAGTCTGAAGATTCCGGGTCAGAGGTCGGCGCAGCTTCAGAGGTCGATGGCGGTTCATCACCGCCGCTAGAACACGCGGCCGTCAAACACACAAAGGCCAACAGAACGATCGCGGGACGAACTAATCGATATCGAAATACTGACCGCATCAAATCACGGTTCCGATTTCGATGTCGACGCCACGTTCATTTGCTCGCTCCTCTTCAGATGCATCTGGCCCAGAAGCCCCCCGTTCACCCCGACCGACAACGATCACCCGTTCGGCGTTAACACCAGCTTCCAGAAGCTGGTCGGCCACCGCTTTTGCCCGAGCAATGCTAAGAATCGTGTTTACCCTGTCATCGCCGACATCATCGGTGCGCCCGATGATTCGAACCGAAAGATCAGACTTGATAAGAAACTCGGGCAACGACGCCACAATCTCGGTCGACTCTGCGGTGAGTTCATTTTCGCCTGGAGCGAAAGACAACTCGCCCGAAACAAAAGCATACGTGTGACCCCGGTTGTAAGACGTCGAATGTTTATTGAACGAGTTCAAAGCGACAACGTACTGAGCGAACGCATTCAGATTTAACTCAAACCCGATACTGGTATTGATCGACAACGCGTCAACTACCTGAACGTCTTCATATCCCTGTTGGATCGTCTCAATCAAGATCCGTTTAGCTTTGGGCGAGGAAACCTCTCCGGCGACACTGATTTGACTATCAGATCGGGCCACAACGACTTGCGCTGTGTCTTGGTTCGTGACTGTAACCCGCAACTCAAGAGGCGGGAAACCTCGGACACCTGAAAGCGTCTTAAGAAGTGCGTCAACATCACGTTGCCGAGGTGCCTTACCAGTCAGGATCGTCTGGTTCGAACGCACCTCAAGTCGAGCTTCGCTAAGGAACCCGATTTGTCTGATCACCGTTGGATATGAATCATACCAGTCGGGAAATATTGACTCGCCCACCGTAAAACTGGCGGCAGCGTCAACGCCGTAGAGATCGGTTACCACACTGCGCATGGCCTCACCGGTCTCAGAACTAGGCGCTGTGCCGGAGACCGTTATGTCCTCACTTGACACAACAATATCGAGCACATGAGGCGAGTCGTCGGCTACAACATCTCGTGTCGTCGGCACAGGGTCAGGCTCCAGCTCTGGCACGGCTGCAGTCGACTCGGTCCGGTCAGCCGCATCAGCGGCGTCGGCGGACGTGTATTTAACAATGTTGAGACCAACAACTCCGGCCAGAACAATAGTGAGGACCACTGCGACCGCGGCCCAAGTCCGGCCTTGCGACTCTTTACTAAACATTACTTACACTCACGCCATACGCCTTCATCACGCCTCTACGAAACCTTCTAAACCCTCCAGAAGTTCCGAGCAAAAAAATCCAGACCACCTAGCTGAGCTTCACCGTCTCTTAGTCCACTTTGAAGCAAATCCGGACCATCCATGTACACGGTACAACGATGATGTCTCTGTAGCAAAAAGACGAGCCGATCAACAACTCTGACCAACTGTCAAAAGATCTGGCTTGACTTCTGTCTCGGAATAGTTAGTCTCGAGGTTTCAGTTACCTCAGGCAGGTATCGTAAACCCACGACCTGCACGTTCACAGACAACCAGACTGATCCCGCCAAACAATGAAAACCGAACGACCGTTGATTTCCTACCATCGAGGTGGAAACGAAACCCACGACGAAGGCACATACGAAGCCTATTCCGCCGCCATTGAACAAAACGCCGAACTGGTGGAATTTGATGTATGGCAGTCGAGCGACGGAGTTTTGTTCTGTACACACGACGAATTTGATGACACCGGCGTCAGACTGGCAGATTTGACCTGGTCCGAAATTTCAGACCGCTACCCCCACATCCCGACGTATCGAGATCTTCTGAGGCTGGCTAACGGCACCTCGATCTGCCATATAGACCTCAAACAAACCGGTTCAGAAGACCAAATCGTAGATCTAGCATTTACCGAGCTGGACGACCCTATCAAATCAGCTTGGTTCACCAGTCTCGAAGAGACGTCGGTCAAAACGATACGAAATATCGACAAGAACTTGACAGTCGCTCTTTCACTTGGGCGGGATATGGAAGGAAAATCCAGATTCCGAACCTTTCAGGTTCGGCTCGGCGAACTATTTCCGTTTTATCGAATTACCCGTTCGGACGCGAACGCCGTAGCCGTCAACCAGCGGCTCCTGACTCGAGGACTTAAACTCTTCTGTCGGTTGACGGACAGAAAGATACTGGTATGGACGGTCAATGATGAGGACAGAATCAGGAAGTACCTTGCTGACGATTCTGTAGATGTTCTTATCACCGACAAACCAATACGGTCCTCAGAAATCCGCCGCCAACTTCGACAATCACAAAACTGACCTAGTCGGCCAGTGGGTGATCGTCCGGCACATCGACCAACACTGACGCCCGATCACCCGAGATCCATAGCGCCGTATCGCGAACGTCAAGAACAAGACTGACAACCATGGTAATAGTCGCCACCAAAGCAAAGCCTCGATAGACAACCCATTTATCTGAACGAATATCATTGGCAAGAAACCACAGCGGCACGAGCCAGAAAAAGTGACCCACACCAAATAATTTCGACACGGTGTTGCCCTCGACCACAAACACAACGTATGCAGTTATCGAGTTGAAAATCTGTGCGACAAACAAATAGCGGGCCGGGACGTATTTTAAGAAAAGTACCGGCCCTAGAAACAAAACCAGCTGTAACCAGTAGAGCCACGGCTTCACATGCCCGGGGATAAAGTCGCCGGCTTCCATCATCAAACGAAACGATTCCATCTTGGTCCTCATTAACTTGCCAAGATGCATTGGACCACCAACAGTGTCTCAAGACAATTACCTGCAAGGTAACTGGCAACAGCAAGCATCAGCTGCCAACCAAACCTACACTTAGCATCAACGAATCAGAGCCGAATGGCCGGACTCTGGGATCATAAGTCAAGTCCAGTTTCAAACGATCACTATGTCCGGCGACCACTTTAGGGGTAAACCGATGACCGGTAAACTAACATCTCTCAACGTTGGCCGAATACGTGAGCTTGAGCACAACGGCGTTCCAGTCAAGACCGCCATCTACAAGTCCCCCACGTCAGACCCTCAACGATTAGCCAACAACTACGTTGGCGAGGACCAACAAGCTGATCTTAAAAACCATGGGGGTCCCCACAAAGCCGTCTACGCCTACGCCAGTGAGGACTACGATTGGTGGGAAAAGAACCTCGACCGCGAGTTACCTCCCGGAACATTCGGCGAGAACCTTACAACCAGCGGAATTGACATTTCGAACGCGAAAGTCGGAGACCGATGGAATATCGGAGCGGCCGTACTCGAAGTGAGTGAACCACGGATTCCGTGTTTCAAACTAGGGATCCGAATGCAAGACGGTCGATTCCAGCAGGCGTTCGCGAAGGCCAACCGGCCTGGCGCTTACCTCCGCATCATCACCGAAGGTGAAGTCTGCGTCGAGCAAACCATCGAATGTACACCCACCTCTGAACCAACAATCACAGTCGCAGAAATCGCACGAATATACAACTCAGATCGCGACGCAGCAGTTTCTCTGCTCGACGTGGCCAAACTTTCAGACGCCTGGGTCGAATGGGCGCAGCAAACAATCGACAAACGCTCCTAGCTTTTTTGTCAACGCCTACCCACTGTTAGCACGACCTGTTTCGTAGGCCCACATCGCAATCTCAACCCGGTTTCTGGCTCCAAGTTTGTTCATCAGACTAGCCAAATGAGTCTTGACCGTGCTCAAGCTGACATGCAACTCGTCGGCGATTTCGGCATTCGTGCGCCCGGCGGCAACCGTCAAAAGCACCTCTTCTTCACGACTGGTCAAAGGCACCACCGGCTGGACAGCAGGTGAGTCGTTGAACTGGTTCGAAAATGTTTCAAGCAGTCGAACAGTGATACTCGGCGCGATCAACGCGTCACCGGCGGCAGCAGCCTCAATCGCTTGGACTAACAAATCCGGGCCAGCGTCTTTCAACAAGAAACCACGCGCTCCGGCTTTAAGCGCCTTATGCACATAGTCGTCGAGGTCAAACGTCGTGATAACGACAACGGCCATAGGGTCAACAACATGAGGCCCAGCCAGAAGACGAGTCGCTTCGATACCGTCAAGTTCCGGCATACGTATATCGAACAAACAAACATCTGGACGTAAACGTTGCGCCAACTGAACCGCCCGACGACCATCCGATGCTTCGCCTACCACTTCAAGATCTGGACGCGAATTGATGATCATGGACAAACCAGTACGCACCAGGTCTTGATCGTCGGCCACCACAACACTGATCGTCACGCCAAGACACCTGACTTTGGAACCGACGCGGTAACCGTCCACCCTCGGTCTACGTCGGGACCAGCCTCAAACGTCCCGCCTAATAGCGCTGCCCGTTCTGTCATACCAACCAATCCGAATCCCGTCATCGATCGACTAACTCCCGAAACGTCGCCGTCATCCCTGACCGCAAGCCGAACTGTATCGTTGTCTCCGACCACGGAAACTCGAACATAGCTGGCGTCTTGAGCATGTCGCAACGCGTTAGTGATTGACTCTTGAGCCAATCGATAGATCGCGGCACCAACAACTGGTTGAAGGTCTTGAAGGTTTCCAGACATCTGTATGTCGATAGGCAACGCAGACTCCGTATTTTCGACCAGTCTGGGAATATCTTCGATACCTCGTTGAGGTGCCAGTGCGGGATCTTCGCCGTCGCGTAACGCGCCGACCATAAGCCTCATCTCTTCCAACGCACGAGATGCGGCATCTTCTACCACACCCAAAACTTCGACCGCTATTTCTGGTTGAGACGCCGCCAACGCCTGACCAGCCTGGGCTTGAACAGCAATAGCCGAAACATGATGGGCGACCGTGTCGTGCAGCTCTCTCGCTAATTGTTCGCGTTCTCGCAACCGCAGCTGATGTAGTTGCGCCGTTTGAGAATTCACCCTAAACCGGACTGATGCCCCAACAGCAGCCGGAAGAAGAGCAAACCCAAACGACAAGATGCTGTCGGTCAGACCGCTGTAATACGCAAGTTCGCTCAGAACATTCGTCGACAAAATTACGACAAAACCAATCGCCGCCTCGTAACCCGAGCCCCAGCGAAACAACGCGTACGCTAACACGATGATATAAACCAACGAATAGAACAGTGTGATGTCTATCAAACCGGCGAGCGTGGCAACATCGATTACGGCAACGGCGCCGAAACCGACAGAGACCATCCAAAGTGGATGGGTACGACGCCAAAGCAACGACACGGCCGGAACGATACAGACGACGGTCGACAACACACGCCAATCAAGCGGGTCTCTTACGATGCCTTCAACCAAAACCGCTGTCACCGCTACGACCAAAAGCACCCAGTCTCGCCATACCCGACGTGGGGCGTCGACAACCCGCGGCTCATTCCATAGTGAGATAAACGAGTTTCTGAGCATTACCACATTCTAGAGAACATCCAAAGCTGGCGTATCGACCAAAAGTATGAGCAGTCATTCAGCTATTCGGCCACCTAACTTTGCCATTCTGGTCGATGCCGTAGCTCTGACACTAAACGATAGTGAGAACATGACAACTCTTACTAACGATTCAGACCTTGAGGTCACAACAAATGACGTAGCCGTCCAGGCGCTGGACGCATCGAAATGCTACGGGGACGCAGAAACGCTCGTACGTGCGTTGGACAACGTCAACATCGAATTCAACGCCGGGCAGTTCACATCCATTATGGGGCCCTCTGGTTCGGGCAAGTCAACGTTGCTGCATTGTCTAGCGGGTTTAGATCAGCTATCAACAGGCCATATTTGGTTTGGTGATACCGACCTGTCGACACTCAACCAGCAACAGCTAACCGACCTTCGTCGAGATCGTCTGGGGTTTGTGTTCCAGTCGTTTAATCTCATTCCGACGATGACGACTAGAGAGAACATTATTTTACCTCTCGACCTTGCTGGCCAGAAACCAGACCAAGAATGGTTCGAGACCGTGGTCGACTCAGTCGGGCTCGCAGATCGGCTTCGGCATCGCCCCAACGAACTCTCGGGAGGCCAACAGCAGCGGGTGGCGGTAGCCCGGGCGTTAGTAAGCAAACCGGACGTCATCTTCGCAGATGAACCAACCGGAAATCTAGACTCCCGAACCGGTAAAGCCATTCTTTCTTTCCTTCAAGAGGCCGTCGCCACGTTTGGTCAAACCACCGTGATGGTCACCCACGATCCGGTTGCTGCAACCTACGCCGATCGGGTGGTGTTTCTTAAAGATGGACGAATCGAAGATGAACTGCTCAATCCGCAAGTAGACCATGTTCTGGCGGCTATGAACCGTCTAGACGGATAACGGAGGAATAGAGATGGATACCAAACTGGTACGACACAGTTTTAGACAACTACTTTCCAACAAAGTCCGCCTTGCTCTCACCTCGTTCGCTATCGTCATTTCTGTCGCGTTCGTTTCTGCCTCGCTGACTCTCAGCACCGGCATCAGCGACGTGATTTTCGGATGGGGCGAGACACAGGCCGCCGGACTAGACCTTGTGGTCGAACCCGAATCACCTTTTGCTCCGAAGAACTTTGAGGTCAGCCCGGCCAGGGTCAGCGACGACACAGTCGAGTTGGTCCGATCCGTCGACGGGGTGGCGGATGCCCGACCAACGTTGTGGAGCAATTTCTTGTTCCGCCCGACTAAACCTGATGGTGAACTGGTGGACGACAAGTTTACTGTTTCGACGTTCGGCTGGGTTGAGGGCTCGAATTTCGAAATCGTCGACGGCTCCCCGCCTCGATCGAACGAATTTACCCTCGATATCGACACTGCGGAAGCGAACGGATACATCGTTGGTGAAACCTACGATATGACCACGCCGACGGAAACTCGGGCGATGAGGTTAGCGGCGACTACCCAATTTCGGGACCCGAATGGAACCACTGCTGGGCAAGTTGTTCAAACTATTTCGATGGACGAGCTACAAACCGAACTCGGTCAACCCGGCTATGTCAATATTCATATCAACATCGAAAAAGGTTCCGACCGTTCCAGTGTCGAAGCCGCTCTCCAACAGGCGTTGCCCGAAGGGCTGGTAGTTCTAACTCAACAAGAAGCTCGCTCGAACCTTCGGGAGCTTGTCGCCCCATATGCCCAAGGTTTCTCTGGTGGTCTACTCGGGTTCAGCGCTCTTTCGTTGTTTGTCGCTTGCTTCATCATCTACAACACGTTCTCGGTTCTGATGCAACAGCGGACACGAGAATTGGGTCTATTGCGGGCGGTCGGTGCCAGCCCTCGACAGATTCGAACCTCAATACAGATTGAAGCTATTGTTCTTGGTCTTGGATGTTCAATCGTTGGGATTGCGGTCGGTTTAGGCATCAGTTATGGCATCTCTGAGATGTTCCATTCAGCGGCCGGGTTCCCTCGCCCTGATCTGGCGTTAACTCCCACAGCTGTTGCGCTTAGCTTGCTTGTGGGCACCTTGGCAACCTTGTTGGCAGTCACGGCTCCGGCGAGGAAAGCCTGCAGGGTTCCAGTTGTCAACGCTGTGCGTGGTGTACAACCGGATACGAAGAAAACGCCGACGGTTCGCTTTATCATCGGTTCGCTTTTAGCCGTTGCCGGAATTGTCTCAATAACTGTTGGGTTAACCGCCGATGCGACTACCCGGTCAACTGTCTTACTACTTGGGGTCGGGTCGATTTTCGTATTCTTCGGAGTCGCTCTGCTGAACTCGCTTTGGATCGCCAGGTGTTCACAGGTGTTAGGAGCACCATTGGCTAGATTGACAAATGTTCCTGGCCGGTTAGCTCGCGACAATATCGGCAGAAACCGTACCCGAAGCGCGTCAACCGCGGCGTCGTTGATGATCGGGTTGGCTCTAGTTTCGCTGGTACTCGTGGTTGGCGAGTCTTTTAAGGCGACGGCTTCGACTGGTGCTGAGTCGGCATACAAGTCCGACAACATTCTCTACAACCAGTGGGACTACAAATACCCGATTGCGGTCGCCGAAAAATTAGAAGCGTTACCAGAAGTCGAGCAAACGGTCGCAATCTCGATCGACCTAGCCGAGATCGACGGTGAAGTGCAATATCTGACAGTCGCCGACCAGCAAACAGCTTCAGACCTTATCGACTTCGATGTTAGTGAACGAAGCGACATGCTCGAAGGTGTGACCCATCCCGTGATCGTCACCGAACGTGAGGCAAACGAAAAGGGAATCAAGTTGGGAGACGAACTTGAGACCCGGTTCTATAACGGCACAACCGTTGAGCTTACCGTTGTCGGGATCAACCGAAATAACGCTGCTGGAGGCAGCAGTTATTACATCGACCGGTCCACCTGGTTTGAACAGACCAAACAAACAACGGTTGACATCGTGGCGATACAGTCGGCGGCTACCGTAACCGAATCACAGTTTGAGACGGCGATGGAACGCTTCGAACAGGCGAACGCTCAAGTGAACGTGGAAACTATCGACGACTTCATAGCGTCGACTGAACGTTCGATCAACACGTCGTTGCAGACGATCAATGCCATGATGTTTCTTGCGATCTTGATTTCGTTTCTCGGTATCACTAACACGTTGGCGCTGTCTATCTCGGAACGGACCACCGAGATGGGGCTGCTTCGGGCAGTCGGAATGAGACGTAAACAGCTTCGAAAAGCGTTGCGCTACGAGGCGTTTCTTATTTCGTTGTTCGGTTCGCTCGTCGGCGTTGTGTTGGGCATCGCGTTTGGTGTTGGCTCGGTGGTCGCCATCCCGGCTTCCATCGTTAACTCTGTCCAGATACCTGTTGCCCAGATAGTCATACTTGTTGTGTTGGCTTCGGCCGCAAGTGTTGCTGCCGCTGCTGTACCGGCTTGGAGGGCAGCCAAACGCAGGACTCTAGACTTGGTCAATGCCTAGTTCCTGAAATGGTCTATTCGTTACGCAAACGGAGAAACTCTGCCGACTTCTGCCCCACAGTAGACACAGCTGTGGGAACGATAGTTGACCATCGCCCCGCAGGAACATTTCCTGGGTTGGCGCTGAATTCTTCCATCGACTTGCCCGTCGGCGGCGTCGAAGTGACGGACCCAGTGAAGTAAGTCGTCGTCGGTTTTGTTCTGGTCTCGTCGAAGTAGATCCCACATTGCTTCGCAGGCCAGGGCAAGACGTTCGACCCGTTCCTCTAATTCTTCAATCTGGCGGTCAGCCTCCCGACGTTCGATGTCGTGTTGAAGCCTCGCTTGATTGGCGACCATCGACTGTTGCCTCGCGAATGAGTAGTACATTCGTGTTGTATCGTCGCAATACTGACGATGCTTGACCCCTCCCCCCTCAATCCGACCTATGTCGGGTTGCCCGGGTGGTGGCGGCGTTCTCTTGCCGCTACCACCCGTCAAAAGTAGACTGCCGGTGTTGTGTTATCTACCTTGGAGGAAGGCTGCGGCTTCAGCGGTTTCCCAAACTGTGTTGGCGATACCGTCGCCACCATCATCTACGTCCAGCGCCAACTCCAAAACCCTAGTCGGCCGTCTTATCTCGACAAGGTTTACGATACGTTGCGCGGCTAGGTCGAACCAAACCTAAAACGTGTACGAACGTACAAGGGTGGTCGCCACGGCAAGTAAAAACAGTACCGCGGCGCCAGCAATATCTTTGTCGCCGACTCGCAGATGACTCACAACGGCACCGGCAAAATATAGGATCAAACCAATTCCAGCTGCTATTCCCAACGGTGGGATGGCGACTAGACCAAACAGGAGTCCTACCGCGCCCGCCATCTCGGCGCCGGCAAGAAACGGAAACCAGCTACTTGGAACACCGATCTTTGTCAGGTTCGACACGACAACCGCCTGTTTCGTGAACTTACTTGCAGCAGAAGCAACACAAATAGAGGCCAACAACATCGTCAAGAAGACGGTCACTATGAACATGATTCCCTTTCGAGCCGGCAGAAACCAACGGCGCACCGATGGCTATCAGACCCTACCGCACGTGCGTAAACACGGTCAAAACCCTGGCGTAGATGGGTAAACGTTCGACTCGCCGAACGATTGACCGAAGCTAGGTCTCAACTCCGTAACCGAACTGCCGACCAGGTCGCTATGTTCTATCCGCTTCGCGTCATCAACGCTCGAGTATTCGAGCGAACAAATTCGCCAAACCAAGGCATAGTCGTTGAACGACGCAGCACTTTTCTTCGGATAGTTTCTGCACTCATCGTGTTGATTGCAACATTATCGGCCGCTCCCCCAGCCCTTGCCGACCACGGAGGCGACCATCCGAAGTGGGAGTGTAACGGCACTCCTATTCTGATGAGAGGCGGCGAGTTCTATTGGATCGTGCCTGATCCGTCCGCGCCTGGACAGCTGACGGTTGACCCGTTTCCCGACACCAGTGGTCTAGCGAACTCGACCGCCTATGACCCAACCACCGACTACGTATATGGGGTCACCAAAGTCGATGGTACCCCAGTCGTGCGTGCCTATGACGCCAACGGCGACACCGTATTTGACACCCCGATCCAAGCACCCTATCCGGCAGCCGCCGGACAATATGCCGGAACCGTCCTAGGCGACGGTCGCTACATCATCCATTCGGTTGGTTCCAACGATGGAGTAACCGGATGGTATGCGGGAGCCCGGTACAACATCTGGTCGATAGACCCAGCCACCGGAGCTGCCACCCATATCGGTTCCACCTCTCGTAACCTGGCCGACCTTTCATATAACCCGCTCGACGGTTTTGTATATCACATCGTCAACCGGGTTCTGTACAAGGTCAACCCAAACAGCGGAGCGGTCACTACCACTTCGCTACCGGGAACGTTCCCTAACGGAGGATTTGGTTCATCATGGTTTGATGCTGCCGGGTTCCTCTACGTGTTCCGAAACAACCCTGGCGACATTTTCCGGGTCGACATTAACGATCCAACTATTTGGAGCGAAGTTGGCGAAGTCGGCGCCGATGGAGGCACCGACGGCACTTCGTGTGTATCCCAAATCGACATCAAGAAAGACGTCGTTGATGGCGCTGGCGAACCGGTAGTCCTTGACGATCGAACATACGGCCCGGGCGATGTCGTGACGTATGCCTACACGTTACTAAACAATGGCCTCCCAACAATGGGTTTAACAACCGACCTTTGTGACGTGCTACCCGGCGCCTTCACCTACACCGGCACTTGGTCGTCGAGTCACCCGTCAGCATCATTGTCCAGTGGCGGGACGGCGGGCGACGGCGACTTCTGTTTAGAAGTCGAGGTTCCTTCGAGTTTGTGGACCGACCCAGACACTCCGGGAGAAGATCCTGTTGTCATCACGTTCGACGTGCAAATCCCGGCCGATACGTTGCCCGGCGAGTACGAAAACCAGGCCACCTTGGACTATAACCAGGACGGCGAAATTGATTTGTTAAGTGATGATCCAGGTGACGGCAGCGAACCGAGAGACCCGACAACGATTCAGGTCACAGGCGAATTTACGGTGAGTAAATCCGTCGACGGCCACCCCGACGGTCCAGACACCGACTCGTTCACTATGAACGTGGTTTGCACTGCGGCCGACGGTCCTACCATCACGATCGACTCGACCGACATTGTCGATGCAATTACTGGCAGCTCTTGGCCAGGAGCAGGCGCTGGCACGTTCTCGATTGCTGACGGCGAAACTGTGCGGATTGAAAACTTGCCAGCCGACGCCACGTGCGTCACGACCGAAACCGTTCCGGCATCGTACGCCGCTGGGCCTGCGAGCAGCGACGGCACCACCGGTCTAAACGAAGCGACGGTTGTTATCGACGAAGCTCCAGGAAGTGAAGGGGTCCGGTTTTCGAACCAGACTGGGGTCTTGACAATAACCAAACGCACGTCGGTAACGTCAGACTACCCACTCACTGACGACGACACATTCACCTTCGCAGTGGTCTGCGACAACGGGTTTAACGACTCCTACAACATCACGACTTCAGGTGGATCAGGTTCGCTTTCGTACCCCGACATCGATCTGCTTCCTGACGGCGCTAGTTGTACGGTGACCGAAACTCCGCCCAATGGCTGGACTAATCTCGCCGCCGACCCAGTAACGGTTGAAATCTCATCCGACGGACCGGTAACTGCAGAATTTCGCAACAGTCGACAATACAGCGACCTCACCATCAACAAAACCATTCTAGGCCTGCCAAGTGGCGCTGACCCCGACGAGTTCACCTTCAACGTGTCAGTCGAATGCACCGGCGGTTTCGACCCCGACCCGTTCACGATTCCCGGATCGCTTACCGTTTCTACCGCTGCTCCGCTAGTCGTTGAAGACCTCCCAGTGGGTGCAGCATGCACGGTAACCGAAGCAGTGGTCGGAGGTTTTGTCACGTCGTATACACCAAACCAAACGGTAACTATTGTTGAAGGTGGATCAACAGTCGATATCACCAACAGCACCGGGTCACTGATCGTTCAGAAAGAAACCGAAGTTGTATCCGACCTACCGGTCGATCTGGTCGACACATTCGACTATCAAATAACGTGTGTTCAAGGAACCTCGACGGTCTATGACAACACCCATTCGTTGACCACAGACACCCCGACGGCGACCGGAACAATCGGTGGTATCTCATGGGGCGACTTGCCGTTGATTCCGAACGGTTCTGACTGTTCGGTGACCGAATTACCGACAACCGGCTGGACACTTGTATCGCCTGCCGACGGCGCAACGATTGATTTGACGGTAACTCCGACAAACCCGGAACCAACAGCCGAATTCACCAACCGAAGAGACGTCGCTTCCCTGACAGTGACGAAAACTATTGACGGAGCGCCCGCCGAATGGGACCTAGACGATGAAGAATTTACCGTCACCGTGACCTGTTCCGGCGACTTTGACCCATCACCCGTCGTGCTGGCCAGCCAGACGGTTACCGCCGCTGACGATCTCGTGGTAGACGGGGTTCCCACTGGCTCCACCTGTGAAGTTGACGAAAACGCTGATAGTCGATTTGTTGCATCGTATTCGCCGACGACTCCGGTAACCGTCGACGACGATGGTGAAACGATCTCTATCACCAACACAACCAGCACGGTGGCCATCACCAAAACGACCGTGTCGACCAGCAGCCTCGATCTTGTCATCGACGACACGTTTAGTTTCACAGTTGTATGCGATGTTGGGGGCGACACCGTTTTCGACGGCACCGCATCAATAACGACTTCGGGAGGGACAGGGGCAGCGGCAACACTCGACCTTCCTCTGGTTGCCCCCGGTGCGGTTTGCACGATACGTGAACAAGGACCTCCCAACGGCTGGTCGATTAGTGAACGCAGCGGTGGAACACTCGACGGAGACGATGGAGTTGTTCTAACTACTGTCGCAGGCGGCAACCCGGTTGGGTTCACCAACGATCGAAACTTGGACACGTTGACGATCACCAAAGACGTGGCCGGTATACCGATCGATGATGGAACCGCTGCCGGAGTGGCTGACGATATGTTCACCGTAAACGTGGTGTGCTCCGGCCCGTTCACAGCCGGAACTGTCTCGTTCGGTCCGTTAAATGTCAGCGAAAGCTCTCCCGCTGTCATCACCGATCTACCTGAAGGAGCCAATTGCACGGTCACCGAAACCGCCGATGATCGGTTTACTACCTCCTACGCACCAAACCAAACCGTTGCGATCGTCGACAGTCCCGAACCTGGAGAAAACCAGGTCGATATCGTAAACACCACCACCACTGTTTCGGTCGTTAAAGACACAACAACAGCTGCCGGAATCGAAGATGACGCCACATTCAGCTTCTCCATCGAGTGTCAAAACCCTTCAGGTGACGACATCTATTCGGACACTTTTTCTATCACCACCGTAGACGGCACCGGAACGTGGGAATCTCCGGCAACCCCACTACTACCGGTTGGCGCCACTTGTGACGTATCCGAACTCGCCCCACCGCCAGGTTGGAGCCTAGTATCCGAATCGCCGATTACGGTCACAACAGACGCCTCCGAAACGGTTGAAGCAACATTCGAGAACGCCCGGTCGGTCGCTGATCTGACGATCACAAAAACTCTGATCGGAATACCGGATGGGCTCGACTTCGACGACGAGGTTTTCTTGGTCGACGTTTCCTGCACCGGAGGCCTCGACCCTGACCCTCTGGTTCTTAACGATCAGCCGTTGTCAAAGAATGTTCCGCTCGTTATCGAGGATCTACCAACCGGAGCGGTTTGTACTATTTCAGAAGATTTTGACAGCCGGTTCCAGACACTCTATTCACCCGATATCGGCGACGGCACCGCCAGCCAAGTGACTATCGACGACGATGGAACAGCCGCCGGCATCACTAACGCTGGCGGTGCTCTAATCATACGCAAATCGACGGTCGTCGATTCCGACCACCCGGTCGACCTGCTACGCGACTTCGACTACGAACTCGACTGTGGTACTTCGGCGGACGGAACCTACACCCTCAACGTCGAAGATATCGCCGGAGAGGAAGGCATCGGAGGACTAACGTACACCGAACTTCCTATCATTCCGTCGGGCACGACCTGCACCATTACCGAGGTGGTTCCTGATGGATGGTCGGTGAACAACAGTTCGGTCGAGGTCACTATCTCGGCAACCGGAGACCCTCAAACCGCGTCATTCACTAACACCCGCCAAACCAATGATCTCACCGTTTCTAAGAATCTGGTTGGGGTGCCGTCCGAAGTTGACCTTGGGAACGAGGAGTTTGTGGTCGATATCAGCTGCACCGACGGCTTCACCGTTTCTCCCTATGTGCTGCAAGATCAAATCATCACCGCAAATGCTGAACTCGTCATCGAAGATTTGCCTGTTGGGGCCACTTGTTCGGTGGTTGAAGAACCTGACCTTCGGTTCAACACTAGCTATAGCCCAGAGGCGCCCGTGGTTATCGACAGTGATGGGGAGACGATCACCGTCACGAACTCAACTTCCACGTTCAGCATTGTTAAGTCGACAACGGCTGAACAGACCCATCCCATCATCGCCGACGATACGTTTACCTTCGATATTGAATGTGTACATCCAGATAGTTCTGTGATCTACGCCAACACAATTTCGATCGCTACTTCGACGGGAACCGGGCAGTGGGCCAGCCCCGATTCTCCACTATTGCCACCAGGAACCACGTGTTCAGTTTCTGAACAAACAAACACGGGCTGGAGCGCGGTAGGTGAGGTCGATCTTGAAGTTACAACCTCTGAAGTCGAAGCCGTAACCGCGTCTTTCTCAAACGTTCGAGACGTCGCCGATTTAACCATCACTAAAGCTATCGTCGGTTTACCTGACGGCGTCAACTTGGACGACCTGAGCTTCCCCGTGACCGTTACTTGCACCGGCGATTTTACAACCGGCACTCATGTAGTCGGCCCGTTGGCCTTGTCGGTCGACGAACCAATCGTCATCGAGAACCTACCGACTGGAGCATCGTGTGAGGCCGCCGAGACGACCGACACGAGATTTGCGGCCGTGTATGACCCAGACGATGCAACCGTCGTTATCGAACCTGGCGGATCATCACTTGGAATCGATAACGTCACGGGAACGTTTGTGCTCGACAAAACAATCCTGGTCGACAGTTCACAACCAGTCGACTTAACCGCAACATTCGAATTCGATGTGCTGTGCACTAACGGCGCCTCGTTCGTGTTGACGATCAACAGTGTCGACGGTGTCGTTACACCGTTGGCATACCCTGATGTGCCGTTAGTGGCCGACGGTGCAGCGTGCACTATTTCCGAACGAACACCTCCAGATGGGTGGACTATTGTTGGTGACGCGTCACAAGAGACCATCATTACCTTTACCGAGTCTCCAACAATCACCTTCACCAATCGTCGTATCACATCTGATCTGACCATCACCAAATCTGTTCTTGGAGCCCCGAGTGGTCTTGATCCTGACGATCTGACGTTCACTGTCGACGTTTCGTGCGAAGGTGACTTCGACTCCTCTCCCCTAGTTTTCACGGACCTTCCGGTTACTACCGCTACGCCGATCACGATTCCTGAACTTCCGATTGGGTCTACGTGTGATTTTGTTGAGGACGCCGACCCTCGGTTCGCCGCTACCTACTCACCAGCGGCCACCGACGGCGCAAGTGGTCAAGTAACGGTGGTTGAAGGAGGGGTGTCGGGAGCGATCGTCAACTCGACTGGTGAGATCATGATCGTCAAGGTCGCCGAAACTGAAACCGGGCACCCGGTCGACCTGGTCGACACTTTCGTGTTCAACGTTTCTTGCGGCGCAACCTACACGGCCACCCATTCGATAACTACTTCATCGGTTTTGAGCCCAACTTCGACAACCGGGCAGCTCCGCTACGACGACCTTCCGACGTTGCCGAACGGGACGGTATGCACGGTGCAAGAAGCTACCCCTCCAACTGGTTGGACTCTCACTAGCCCGCCGTCGGTTGAAGTAGTCGTCGATTCTTCCTTGACCGGCGATGACGTACCGACGGCGACGTTCACCAACAGGCGCGACACTGGTCCGGTAACCGTGGTTAAAGAACTAGCGGGTGTACCGTCGGCAGTTGACTTAGACAGCGAAGAGTTTGTAGTCGACATGACCTGTACCGGTGATTTCACGACAGGATCTCACACGATCGAGGATGTCATAATTTCGGTCGACACGTCAGGGTTGGTCGATCAGTTACCGACCGGGTCGACGTGTAGTGTTGTCGAAGACCCTGATCCTCGGTTTGCGGTTGCCTACTCCGACGATGTCGTCGTTGACATAGATGGTGAAGCTCTTACCGTAACCAATACAACGTCGACGTTGACTATTGACAAAACGACGGTCGGGCCAGACACCCATCCCCTCGATCTGGACGACACGTTTACCTGGGATGTCGTTTGCATAGCCCCCGATGACAGCACCGTCTTCGATGACGAAGTCACACTCACGACAGTCGATGGGGCAGCCCAATGGGTCGCCCCCGACACGCCACTGGTAGTACCAGGAACAGAATGTGAAGTCACTGAACACTCAGCCACCGGGTGGACACTTTCTTCTGCCAACCCCCAGTCGATCACGACGGCATCTGATTCGGTTGCGGGCGCAGCGTTTGTCAACGAACGAGATGTGGGTTCACTGACCGTTACCAAAACGTTGGTCGGGGTGCCAGACGATATTGATCTGACGAGCGAACTATTTCCGGTCGAACTTGTCTGTGTCGGCAGTTTCACCGGTGGCGAGTTAGTTGAAGAAGTTACGGTATCAGCGATAGGACCGGTCACGATCGACGATTTACCGACCGGTTCTACTTGTTTAGCGACCGAGGACGACGACGCCCGGTTTGCGACCACGTACCAGCCGGAGACTGCGTCGGCCACCATCGCTGGTGAGCCTCAGCAGATTGAGATAGTCAATTCGACTGGGACGATTGAGATTCATAAGATAACGTCGGCTCTGTCGGATTTGCCGGTTGATGTGACCGGAGATTTCTCGTTCTCGACCGTTTGTGACAATGGAACCTCACTTACCCACGACGTAACGGTCGACTCGATTCTCGAGTCCCCTGTCGGCCCACCGCCGCCTGGCATGGTCTCTCACTTTGGGGCGACCATACCGTGGAGCGAAGTTGGGTTACATCCGACCGGAACTACTTGTGTTGTCAGTGAAGTTGATGTTCCGACCGGATGGTCCGTCACCGGAGAAGACGCCGTCGATATCACTTTGGAAGCCGGGGTAATGACGGCGACGTTCGAGAACCTTCGGGATACCGAGACGCTCTCGATTACAAAATCGCTTGAAGGAGTACCTGAGGGAACCGATCTGGATGACGAACGTTTTGATGTGACCGTCACCTGTGTTGGAAGCTTCGAAGATGGCGCGGTTGAGTTGACTGGCGAGGTGTCGGTTAACGACGCGTTGACCATAGATGGTGTTCCAACGTCGGCGATCTGCGAGGTCAACGAAGCTGAGGACCTACGGTTTACAGCAAGCTACTTACCGTCAGAGGCTTCGGTCGAAATCGACTCGGACGGTGGCCAACTTGAAATTATCAACCGGACATCGACTCTGGCGATCACCAAATCCGTCGTCATCGATTCGTCGTTGATGACCGCCCCCAACGGTGTGTTCGAATTTGAGTTGAGTTGCGACAACGGGCTGGAAACGGTTGTTGAGGTCGTGGTCGCCGAAGCCACTTCAGACGGCGGTCTCGGCTACACGACGTATCCAGATATTCCACTAATCGGAGATGGAGTTACCTGTGCTGTGACGGAACGTGAAACGCCGGGCTGGGATATTGTGGGTAGCGGCGTCGCAACCGGCGAACTAGAAACTGGTGCCGTCACTGAACTAGGTTTTGTGAACGAGCGACAGACCGTCACCCTCAATATTGAGAAGATCCTGGTAGATGCCCCGGACTCGTTTAACGACCAAACCTTCCCGGTTTCGGTCGAATGTGAAGGTGATTTCGCTGACGGGTCGCTGCTTCTTGCGGACGAAGTCGGACAGAGCCAATCGGTTGCGGTGACAGGAATACCGACCGGTTCTAGCTGTACGGTCTCCGAAACACCCGGCTCAGGCTTTACCGATTCTTATTCTCATGAAGGTGGTGTGGTTGTTCTGGGTCATCGCGAAAGCGCCCTCATCACGAATACGACTACCAGTTCAGCTGAACCGGCAGTCGCGTTACGTATAACAAACACGTTCGATATATCTTTGCTAGCTAACAGAGCTGGAACCGAAACCGACTCTGAAGGCTCAGGTGGCCAAGGGGTAGCCGGGACGTTACGGGGGCTCGCACAAACCGGTATCGAAAGCTATTCGATGATCGGTTTTGGTTTAGTTCTGGTCCTAGCTGGTATCGCTACAACGTTTACCAGCCGCAAACGAAGATCCCGCAGCTAGAAGACTTCTTGTGCAACGTACCGACGTCAACAAACTTAGACTGGTTCCGCTGGCTTAGAGCGCAACTCGTTGTTACCGAAGACAGCGACCCCGCTCGCAGTCGCCGGTGCGTTTGCCGACTCCCAACGGTCAATATCAATCGTAGCGACCGACACATGGTCTTGTTGATTGGAAAGATTGTAGTTCGGTCGGGATGCATCAGCTTGTTGCTGAAAGAGGGCTCTGGCCAGCTGTCCTCGCGCATGCCATTGACCTGGGCCGTAACCAAAAGAAACAATCATTTCGTCATCAGAGGCGAAATCGAATCGTGCCGGCTCGAGGATCAGTTTGGTTTGACTATCAACCCAAAGTTCTTTATTGGCGCCCGCTTCTGTAAAAGCTTGTTTACTGATCCGTAATTTACACCCGGCTAGACTGATAGATTCCACGTCACATGGGAAGCCATTGAGAGAAGCAGCGAAGGAGTTCTTAAACCGCCATGCAGCCCGACGCTCAGACGCAAAATCGATCTTTCGAATGCGCCTTATTGCCACCATGAGTAGGGAGATGTTAAATACTACTACCAGAGCCGATATCCATACCGCAAGCAACGATGTATACGTCACCGGTGTCAGCCCTGCGAGGCTCGCACCGAACCAAACCAGAGCCGCAATTGATAAGACAGTTAGACCTGACTGACAGGGCGGCCAACCGCTTCTATTTCGTTGATCTCCGCTACGCCCTTTGGGCGTTACTTTGAAACCACCAGCGTCGGGCCAAAGAAGTCTTAGTGTGGCGACGATACTGATCGGCATACGAATAAGGTCGAATATGAGGACGGGGATGACTTTAAATTTGTCTCGGCCAAGTAACCGTTGAGCATACATCTGAACGAAATATGTAGGTGCAAACAACGCAATGTAGGTTACTGGATCAGCTTGTATCGGGAGCTGGCCACTCAGCAGAACGATCAGTGGCAGCAAAATAAACCCCAACAACCGCCACGAATCAAACCAACCCGACAAACTGAACAAGTAACTGACGCGTTGTGAAAGTGTCAGCCCTCGTTTGATGAACGGGTTTTCGCTTCGCAATACTTCCATCGAGCCGCTTCCCCATCTATCCCGCTGGAGGCGGTACTCTTGGTATTGGCTAGGTGCCAAACCGCGAGCGATCACATGATTATGAAAAAGAGTTTTCCAACCTTTTGAATGAAGGCGAAGCGTGGTTAGTAAGTCTTCGCTGACCGAATCGGTCGCAACACCGCCAACAGCTCTAAGTGCTTCAGTTCGAACGATTGCACCCGTTCCGCACCAGAATGCGGCGTTCCAAAGGTTCTTGCCTGGTTGAATAACCCGGTAAAAGAAAGCTTCTTCCTCGAACTCTTCCATATGTTCAAAAGAGTCGGTGTTGTAGAAATCCTGAGGCGTCTGGACCAACGCTAGCGCATCGTCACGGTCGAAATAGCCAACGGTCGAGGAGAAGAAATTCTTGCTGGGAACATGGTCAGCGTCGACAATTCCGACCAACTCAGCATCGACGAGCTGGAGCGCATTGTTGAGGTTTCCGGCCTTTGCGTGTTTGCCGTCGGTCCGAGACACATATTGCGCGCCGAGGTCATGGGCCAAAAACGCTACCCATGCACGATTGCCGTCATCGAGAACCCAGGTTTCGTGTGGGAGATCGACAGCGACGGCAGCTGCAACAGTCGGCAACAATACTTCTGGAGGTTCATTGTATGTGGGGATCAACAAAGCTAACTTCTGGTTAGCACTCGTCACCGTCGGCGGCTCGGCCACGCTACTGACATTCCATGTCGAATGTACTAGAAGCAGCAGCCCGAAGAACCCCCACGCTTCTAGGAAATAGAAGTACCAGCTCAGTACCGGAGATGCATCATTGATGGTGGCTACGGCTCTCCAGACCAGATATATTCCACCCAGGAGTATTGCCATGACGGCAACAATCTGGGCCTTGCGTTGTGCCCCATTCACGCCGCCGTTTTGCGTTGGTAATTGACTATCGCCCATGTAGATCCGCCGCCAAGACCTCAAACAGAGAAAAACATCCGTCTCTGAGTTTCGTATATTGCCTAAGATACGCTCATGAGGGCAAGAAAGTCGCGAATAATCTATCTGTCACACCCAGAATGTGTTAATTGTCATTGAGTTAAACGGTCGCGAGAAGGTCGAGGCTTGTCATCGGTTTCGAAAACATCGGAAAGTCGAACTTGATTGCATTGTCGTGCTCTTCGGCTGAAACTCCAGCTGCACAGTCGGTCAAGGTGATTACGTCGTAGCCGTTTTCGTATGCAGTTCTCATCGTCGATTCGACACAACAGTTCGTTAGGAATCCGCCGAGGACCACGGTCTTGATCCCTTTGGATCGAAGGATGAAGTCAATGTTGGTGCTGGCAAAGGTGTCGAGCCCGCGTTTGCCTTCGATGATGATGTCTCCGTCGTGAGGTGTCAGAGCGTCGACTATTTCGGAGCCCCATTGCCCTTTGACAAATGCGTTGCCGTCGACGACACCTTTCAAGATGCCGTATGGGTGGTCGGAGAGTTCGTTGTAGCCGGGAGCGAACGTTATGGGGGCGTGCATGATCGTTGCGCCAGCTTTGCGCAACGCGTCGACTACATTGACGGTGTTTTCAAGCATCGAAGTTTGTTCCATTACTGGGGCGACTGCTTCGTGCAGGACACCTCCGGGCGATGTGAAGTCGTTCTGGTATTCGATGAGAACGATGGCTGTGGTTTCTGGTTCGATGGTCATGATGGTCCCTTTTTCCGTTTGGTTTTGAGGTTCAGGACGCTGCTTTAGCGCTGTCCGACCTAGTTTCGACATTAGCGACGGATGACACATCGGTGGTAGTATTGGGTTGCTACATTCTCGGATTGGAGGCTGTGATGTGCCGGTTGTTTATAGGTGCTGACGAGCGTCTTTGGGAAAGCCGAACCAAATCGCTTCGTATTGAGGGGGCGGTCACCAGCGTCCGCTTGGAGAATTTCTTCTGGCGAAGTTTGGAAGATATCGCCTTTCGTGATGGCATGTCGATAGCTCAACTGTTAGAGAAGTTGTATGTCGAAGCGTTGGATGCCGGACATGACATTGCTAACTTCACGTCGTTTCTGCGAGTCTGCTGCGGCCGTTACATGACCTTGATTGCCGAGGGCGAAATCTCTCCGTCGTGGGATGATCCGTTATCTGATGTTGATGCTGAAGCTGTTTTACAGCGCGAACGAGAACGCAACGGCGTTTGCCCATCTGTGCCGGTGAGCTAACGGCGGTTGTGGTTTCGTTTTAGTTAGGTTCGACTTCGAAGAGTGAACTCACCAGATGGTTAGCGCGAAGCGATGCTTCTTCTGTGGTCATCCACATTGTGATTTCCAATGATGCGGAGCCGTGGAGGATAACCCAAAGCGATCGCACGTAGGAACGAATGTCGTATTCTGTTGTCTGGGTTGCCTGTAGCACTTCGTCTATCAGTTCAACGAAGGCTGTGTACAGGGGGATTCCCATTTCTCGATCTGACTCGTCTGGTAGAAGGTCGCGTATTTGCGGCCCGTACATTAGTTCGTAGAGGCGTCGGTTTTGGTCGGCGAATTCTAGCCACGCTGTGGTTAGGGCGAAGAGTTTATCGATCGGGTCGTCGTATAGTTTGACCGCTTCGAGCAAGACCTTTACCTGCTGTTCGAACCCATCGTCGTACAGTGCTTTGATGATGCCGGCCTTGTTTCCAAAGTTGCCGTAAATTACTTTGGTCGACGCTCCTACGTCTGAGGCGATGGCACGCACCGACATGTTCTTTGGTCCGCCATCGTGTAAACGTTGAGCTGCTGCATCCAAGATGGCGGTCCTCAAACTTTTGTTCTGTTGTTGTCGTTCTTCGTTGTAGTCGAACCGCTTTGGCATGTTGGCATCTTTCCTACAGGTACATGATTGCCTCCTCTGAAGGTAGCAACCTGGTTCGGAAAATTAGTGGAACAAATTGTTCGTAGTGGGAATAAGACCTCTAGGTAACAACGTTACCTTTCATAACGATGTTTCCTCGGCGACGGTGTCGAGGACCAAAACAGGGAGATACCAAACGAAATGTTGCCACACACACTGCGACGCAAACGTCAAAAACCCAAACGACGCCCAACACCTCGAACCGCCGCTGCACTGATCGCAGCCAGCTCCCTACTGCTGGCCGCCTGCGGCAGCGACGCTGAAGAAGCCACCGGACAAACCGAACAAACAACGCCAGCAACCGTCGAAACAACCACAGAAATCGAGGAATCAGAAGAAGAACAACCAGAAGAAATCACCGAACCGTCAAACGGCGTCCAACTCAGCGACTGGCCGCAGCCATACCAAGACTTCATTGAATCAGCCGGAGGTTCCAAATTCGTCGAAGTCAACGACGACCGAATGCACTACATCGAGACCGGACCCGAAGACGGCCAAGTCGTACTTCTACTCCACGGAATACCCACTCAGACATACCTATGGCGGAACGTCATACCGGAATTAGAAGACAAACGAGTATTCGCCCTTGACCTAATTGGATACGGACGATCGTACAGGCCAGACTCGATCGAATACACCCCCGAGGACCATGTCAACTACATTGACGGGTTTGTCGAAGAACTCGACCTCGAAGACGTCAACCTCGTCACCCACGACCTTGGCGGCATAGCTGGCCTAGGTTGGGCTTCACAAAACCCAGAAAAGGTAGCTAGTGTTACCATGCTTGAAACCCTCTGGACCCCAGTCCCATCCTTAGATTCACTTCCGGGACCATTCGCGGAATTCCTGACAGGAGCACGCAACCCCGAGCTAGGCGAGAAAATAGTTGGCGAAGACCGAGCGTTTCTTAACCTTCTCCCCCAGTCGGTGGCGAACGGTCTAGACGAATCCGATCTCGAGGTTTACAACTTCGGCTGGGACAACCCTAAAGAAACAGCAGCCGTCATGCTCAACTCAGGACCCCTTGCCTTTCCGACCCTAGATGAGAACCCCGAAGCCGCCGCCTTCGTACAACGAACAACCGACTATCTCACCGAAACCGAGATTCCAAAACTGGTAGTGGCCGCCAACCCAGGCCTGTTGAGCAACGTTCAAGTACCAGACAACGACGGGGAACTCGTCACCCAAACTGCGTTTGCGGAACAAACATTCCCCAACACAACAGTGGTGACCCTCGATGGATCTGGCCACTACATACAAGAAGATCAGCCAAAGGCACTTGGAACCTCGCTTGCGGAGTTTCTGGATCAAGAATCACCGACCCCAGACACAACCACCGAGTAGCCTTTCACGAAACTTCAACCACATACCAGTCGTCAACTTTAGTTGACAAGCCCATGTTCGTCAACTAAGGTTGACGAACATGGGCTTTGAGTTCAACCAACTACCACCGCCAGAAGACACCGAGTCGGCACTAGCAGCGGTAGTAGCACTTCGACGCACCGCAGACCAGTTAGAAGCTGCTTCGGTACAACGTGCGATTAACCAGGGTTGGACATGGTCGCAAATTGCAGCCGCCCTAGGCGTCACCAAACAGGCAGTACACAAGCGTTACGCCAAACGAATCAACAAACCTGAAAGGAACGACTAGTCATCATGCTGCGACGCAAAAAATCGAGAAGTCGAATCAAAGATATGAACATCGACCGAACCGAACTAGCCGCCGCAGCCCAAAAAGAAATCGACGAACTACAACGATCATGACCACGTTCTTTCCCGAACCCGAAACCGTTTTTGCCGGCGACACAGCCATGCATAAAGACCATTTCCTTCCACTGGCCACAGTCAACGCCACACAAGCCGGACTCGAACCTCACACCACACTTCATTTCATCAGCCCGATAGAACCATGCGACGGGATAATTGGGGAATACACCAAAACATTCCACACCGACTTTTGCCGACCGAACTGGGTTGCCTTCGACGTCGTTGACAACCGCTACCGCTTTCGAGCCGACGAACGTTTCTTCCTTCAGAAACTACTGGCAGACGATCCAACAGCACTACGGGGAGCGTTTCCCAAAAACCCATCCTACGAAACAGAAATCGGCGACGAACTCGCTGCCCACACAGCCGACATACGAGACCGATACAACCAAGCGAAACAAAGCTACCACCAGGGCAAACTCCCCCACGACCAACTCGAAAACCAGATGTTCCTAGGCAGCTATCCGGCCGACGCAAACTGGCGAGTCTGTTCCGAGGTTCCCCTCGAAGAACAACAAATCATAGTCTCAAACGACGACTACGTTTCACGCTGGGGAGCGCCGGCCAAACCGGGCTCCACCGATGATATTCACACTTCCGCGTTCTTTCCGCTCACAACAGATAACCGAACATTCACCTACGTGGGATCGCTCGAAGGAAACGAATTCGGCGCGAACCCGTGCACCAATCTTCTCTTCTACGACCCGGCCTCAAAAATTGCGCTTTTGACCTTCGATTGGACCTAACGCCAACAGCCGACAATCAGCAAAGATATAGCGACCTCGTTTACGAGCCAACAACTACTAGTATTTTCAGATGGCCACTCTCACGATCGACGGACTGACTAAACGGTTCGGAACAACCGAGGCGGTAAGCGATGTTTCGTTCACCGCCAAACCCGGGCGAGTCACCGCCTTTCTAGGGCCAAACGGGTCGGGAAAAACAACGACTCTACGGATACTTGTTGGCCTGACCGACCCAACGTCAGGCAGCGCACTCATCGGCGAAAAACGATACCAAGAACTACCGCAACCATTCCACACCGTCGGGGTACTACTCGACGGCGGTTTCCACCCCGGACGACGAGCCAAAGACCATCTTCAAATACTGGCGATCGCAGCAGGAGTCGACGAAACCCGGATCGACGCCGCCCTAGAATTCAGCGAAATAGGGTACGCGGCCAAACGAAGAGTAGGGAAATTCTCGACCGGCATGAAACAGCGGCTCGGTTTGGCGGCCGCCATGCTCACCGACCCGCCAGTGTTAATCCTCGACGAACCATTAAACGGCCTCGACCCAGAAGGAATTCAATGGCTCCGCCGGACGCTACGCAAACTAGCCGACGAAGGACGAACCGTTCTACTATCTAGCCACGTATTGGCAGAAACCGAACAAATCGCCGACGACATCGTCATCATCAGTCGAGGAAAACTACGCGCTGCGGCATCAATGGACGAACTGATGAATAGGGTCGCATCCGGAGTTAGAGTTCGAACCCCACAAGCTGAACAGGCGCAGCAACTATTGGTCGCCGAAGGGTTATCGATATCCAACAACGCGGATGACCCCACATGTTTCGACGTAGCCGCCACCAGCACAACAGTCGGCGAAAAATTAGGGCAAGCAGGGATAACCCTGCATGAACTGTCCCCTCTAGAGAGCCGACTTGAATCGCTTTACTTCCAGTTAGTGTCCGACCCCCAACCCGCTCCACGAGGTGTCGACCTAGCTTCGGCTCCTGTACCGACGCAACCAAATCAGGAGCAACGATGAGACTGTTCCAAGCTGAACTACTGAAATTGTGGACGGTACGCACTCCACGCGTCCTTTTAGGAGTTGCCGCCGTTGTCGCACTGGTCGCAGCTGTCATTCAGATCGGTTGGATCGAATATCAAGACGGCGATCCGACGCTTTCCGAAGGCCAAGTCGCCGGTTTGTTATCTGGGGCAGCCGCCGCTATTCCTCTCGCCATGTTCATTGGCGCCATCGGAGCGACCAGCGAAATTCGGCACCGTACCGAATATTTGAACCATCTTGTCACCCCAACACGGTGGCCTCAGGCCTCGGCCCGTCTCGGAGCGTACCTTCTATTCGGGTTACTGTTTGCCGGCATTTTACTCAGCGCTCTGCTGGTCACTGTGCTGACTTGGGCGCTTATCCGGGTCGGTGAAGTCCCGTGGGGGTCGACACCTTCGAGAATCTTGTTCGGTGTTGCCTTGGCAACCTCGGCGTATACGGCTATAGGTTTGGCGGTCGGGTCGATATTCCGCAACCAGATTATTGGCGTCGGTTTACTCGCAGCGTGGATGTTCGCTATCGAAGGCTTCATCGTTTTACCGCTCGCACTCGTCGACTTACGACTCACATCGATAATGCCAATTCAAGCGATCCAAGCACTGCTTATCGATGACGCACTCGACAACACAGAAATAGGTGCCATCAGCTACGGGGTTTGGGCTACCGCTGGCATCATTCTGGCCTGGACTGTCGGGCTGTCGATCATCGGCATGTGGCGCACCTTAACCAGCGACATTAAATAAGCATCGTCATCGGATGTTCGATCGTGCACAACCCCGAACAGCCCGGCCTCGAAGCAGCTGGCTACAGATTCGGCTATGGGCTAGTCGTCGAAAAGTTCGAATCATGCCGTTAGACCCTTAGTTTCAGAAACTAAGCCTGACCAAATGACGCATCATGTTGACATCGATGCGTTCTATGGTCACGTTGAGGTTGATACGTCTATAGTCCCGTTGAGATCAGCAAAGTGTTTTGTCGTCTCGACATCAAAGACAACACAATCCCCCTTCGCCGACAGATGAAAGACAATAGCCAACTTCCATCGAATATCCGTTTCAGATGCCTGTTGTTTCAATAGGTCCCAGTCGTCGGTAAAACCCCTAATCATGTCAGTCAAAACTTCGCTACCGTCGCCATTGAAGTAGCGGCTCCACGAAGCAACAGTTAACGGGGCGATCATATGACTCCGATCATGTGGCCCCATCGGACACATCGGGCCACCCTTACTATGACCATAATGACGTTCTTCGCGAACATGAGCGGTCACCTGATCCACATCCAACTGCTCGGAGGTGGCGACTATGCGTATCCTGCTTTTAGCATCGGACATACTCGACAACTCCGTTCACAACCCTCATATTCAGCAGCTCCACTTCGCTACCTGGCGGGAGACCTTTCCTCCCCACACCCAATGCACCAGTGTTCTTGTCCCTAAAGATATCAAACTGGGCGTCTCTGCCCACATCGTCTTTCAGCTGATGGGCGTCTATCCCAAGATCTTTGAGCCAATTGCTGTCGACCATAACCCAGTTACGTGCTACCTCGTCAGCGTTGTGAACAACCACATCGGCAGTTCCAGTGTTGACAGTAAACGTATCGGTTGTTTGGGTATCTAGTTCCCAAACCAGAGTCGAAGTTGCGCCAGCAGTTACTACATGATCGACGGTGGTCACACCTTCTGGAGTCAACAAGCTGTCACCGGACTGGACGTCCTCCAACCGAACCCATGCCCCTTGGTTATCGACCCAGAACAGATGATGATCGGTTGCTGTGATTTCACTACCGTCGTCGAACGTCGCTGTAGTCATATCACCATCGTCAAGATGAGACCACTGATCAAGGACACGCTGATTCGACCATTCCCCTGTCTCCGGGTTTGCGGTCAAGACGCTGTCTCCCGGCTCAATCATTTCGATTGGCCGCAAAGTTCCGTCAGCCATCCTGACCTGCGTTCCAGTCGGGAAACTATTCAACGCACACGAAATCGTCTTAGTTGCCCTGGTTCTCAGACGGAGAACCTCATCCCCATTACGGCCACGAACCAAGGCAACAACCTCATCAGTTCTAGTTGCCAACTTATACGCGTCTGGAATACTGCTCGCCAAACCACCAGAGAAAATATCAGCCAGGCAAAAACTTGAGTTCGCTATAGCGAAGCCGTTTACGATCGCATCTAAGCAATCGAAACCCGGTATGAAAGACCCGCCGAAGAGAATCACTTCATAGGTCGTTTCGCCGACCACTGCCCAGTCGATTGGACCTTGCCCAGGAACATCTTTAAACGATGGAGGAAGTAGACCCGGCTCATCAGGACTATAGGTTAAAAGGCAAGGATTTGCAGGTAAACCCACTTCTGGATAGTTGACGAGATCGGAAGCAGCGACGGAAATCAACGTCAATATTTGGCCAAACGAAATCATCGCCAAAAGAATGCAAGTCGCAATCTGTCGATATCAATGACACTCCAGCGGCGCTTCGCGCATCGATCCGATACTCGACCGATGTTTCGTTCCCCACAAGCGAAGAATCCAACGCTCCAGTAGAAGCTGCGCTGACCGTTTCTCGGTCAAGCCATGCGCCACCATTCACTCGACGCTGTAATACCTGGGTTTCAACAGCACCAGTTTCATAGCCCGGCTCAATCGAAACCGACATCCCAAAATCGAGTGGACGATAAGAACAAATAGTCCCGTCAGCAGGTGGAGGCTCATCTGGTGAAGGCTCCAGAGCAGCGGCCTCGCCGAGAAACACACCCGATATAACAGAGTTATAACCACAGTCCGTGTCGCAGTAACCGTGACCACATCACCCTGACCAGGGCATCGGCTACCCCAAACTTGTTGTCGGCGTCCGGGTGGCGTTCCAGTTTGTCTGCGCGGTGTCCAACGCTTCGATAAAACGGGTGCGCATTCCGTCAACATCATCAACGAACTCTTGCAGATCGGCTGGGACCGCTGACGAAAGCTGTTCAGACGACATAGCTACGACGCCGTGTTGCTGTACAGGCTGCCTGTCTCGGCGAAATCGGTGCCGTGCGGAACCGTCGTAATTATTGTCAGTTCAGTGACCGGAGCATCAGAGAAACCGGGCAGCCATTCCAGCGCCGAGTCGGCTTCGTCAACCGCACGATCATGCCGCTTTCGGTTGGTGTCGTTCATAGCGTCAACCCATGCCTGCGCCCAGTTGTTGGCGGACGCTCGCAATTTGTTTTCGAGATCGTACTCGTCTTCGTAGTCGACTTCGAGCCGATCCAGAAACGTAATCGAACACGGTCGTGTTGAAGCTGAGGAGACAACAACGTGTTTTTCAAATGCTACGTTCTACGCGCATCTTCTGTCTGTAGTGATCAGGTGACACGGAAATATTGAAAGCTTTGAAACGCCAGGTACCCAAACATGAACGAGATGTAGGTTGACTCTAAGAAGACCAGTCCAGCGCTGGCAGCTAGAACACCTGAGACAATAGACAACAAAAACGCGTCGCGGGACCCATTCTCCGGGTCGGCTATAAGGAACAACTGCATGAACGCCTGCCCACCGTCAAGAGGCCACACGGGAATCAAATTCAGCAAACCCCAGAAAATATTCACCCACAACAACGCGTTCAACGCAAAATTTACAACCGCTCCGGCGTCAGGCAGAACCGCCTCAGCCGAAGGGATAACCCCGAATAGAAGGTCGAACGAAACAACACCCCCAGCCGACCAAACGGAGCCGAACAAAATCGCGGCGAGAGCAAACCCGGCACCAGGCCCAGCTAACGACACCAAAATATTTTGGGCCGACGTACGACGATCCGCATAAGAGATGGTGAGCCCGCCACCCCAATACAACACGATCTCAGACGGTTCACCAAACTTCCGGATAGTGAAAGCATGGCCGAGTTCGTGCACAAGAAGAGAAACAAGAACCACAGCGACCCACACCGTGATAAACAACGGGGTTCCCGCCGACAGGCCAAAAACTATTGCGATCACCCAAAACGTTGGATGGATTCGAACCGGAAACCCAAAAAGAGAGAACTCGAGATCCATGCTGGTCTGGCCAGGATCAGAAAACATCAAGCCTCCAAAAGCACCAAATCAATACGCCAAGAACCAAAAACAGTCAGCCGTTTAAGAGCTGCTACAAACTTACGCCGTAAAACTCGGATACATCTCGACCACTGAGACCCGCACCCGTCAAACAATTACTACTCACGAAGTAGTTAATCTACTCCCCTTTTGCCCAACGGTGACAAAAAGCTATTAACGCACTCTTTTTGTAACCTGTTGACTGGACTATCCAGACAGGCCCACGGCGATTACCAGAATCAACCAGACCATAAGCACTGACAGTTGCAGGCTCCAGCGAATTACTCGAAAACGAAGCCCACCTCTAATAGGAGGACCGAGCCGCCACCCAGTCCCCAAATCGGAAAGTCCAATCTCAGCCTCGATCGCCCGGATCAGGAACCATGATCTTTTTTCATGGCGCTTAATTCGATCGACAAAGAGGTTGGCAGATGAAAGAGCCAGGCACGAGATAGCAGCTAAAAGAACTACCCGTGGCACCGTTATTCTGTCGACTGTCGCAACACCAGCGAAAGGTGCCAAAGCAACAGGGACGAATATTTGAAGCACTCGCCAACTACGGTCGATATCCCCATGAATCAACTCTCGATTCGACTCATATAAGGCCTTCAGCCACACAGACTCCTGGGCAGCGGCGACCCTAACTGGATCACCGACCTCATGATCATTGAAGCCAAGCATTTGCCCTATTCTCAGGTGATACCAGTCCGATTCAGATTTCATTCCGCCATATTAGGCTTGAGGAAGGTTCTTCAACCATCGGTGCGCCCAAGCTACGAAACCTATGCTTGATACGTTAGCACGAGCGAAACGATCCTTTTCCCACAGACTTTGATCAGCTCATACCGAGCCGAGCTGACCTGATCGATGCCCTACTTCCCAGAATAGATCATCCCGAGTGGGACACGATTCGGTCAGCCAATTTGTCGATCGCCATCTGCCAACCCTGACCTCCGGGAGAATCCGCGGGCACACCGACATGAGTCATGACCATCTGGGTTGAACCGTTGATATCTTCAAGCTCGACCACGACTGATGTGTCCATCGGGGCACCCGGAGGCATTCCCATCTGTTCAGCCGTCATAGGGTTACCGTCGGCGTCGGCCATAGCTTCGCTGTAGACGAGTCGAGTTTTTGGCGTGACCTCGGTGTATTCACCAACAAAATGCATCTTCATTAACCCGTTCGGGGCTTGCATCTCCATAGCGATAAAGCGACCCCCTCCGACCTGTACATCCATCTTAGCTTTCGGGATGGTCGCCCCTATCGGCCCATACCAGTTGGCGAAATGTTCAGCTTCAGTCCACATTGACCAAACAAGGTCAATTGACGCCTCGAAGGTACGTTCGATTTTAAGGTCGCTGCTCATAAGCCATTCTTTCTTGGTTGAGTTTTGTTGATACGAACCACGCGATGTTCTTCAACAAAGCGGAGTCTAACAACACAACTACCTCTGACGCCCGATAATCACCCAAGCTCGTCGTGTTTGTCTCGCTGCCCCAGTCAGTTCCGAACCGATAACGTGGATCTGGCAGTCGCCGTTGAAGAAACCCGCGTACCGAAAAGACCAACCACTTTGGCCAAAGAAGAAGACCACGAAACCTGCAACAATTCGAAAGTCGGGAACGTCAACGCATCCGATCGGCACATGCCTGATTCGGTGACGGAACTAACTGAGCGGGTAGCCGCCCTGGCAAAGAAAGCACCTAGAGTGCCTCGCAGCGACACGTCGAAAGAACCCGGCTATCAAGAACTATTCGTAGTCGAGGGAGACTCCGCCTCCGACGCAATCCGTGCGGTCTGCGATCACGACACACAGCATGTTCATGCGATCCAGGGCAAACCCATGAACGTCTTCCGGGCCTCCGAAAAAGCTATGCGAGCCAACGATCGGGTGAACGGCTTGTTCCGCCGTGTGATGCGAACCTCGAATGGCTCAGAAGCCGACTACGTGACGTTCGATCGGGTGATCCTTCTTACCGACGCCAACGCCGACGGAGTCCACGCAAAGGCACTCCTGCTAGGGATCTTCGCCGAGGCAATGCCGGACGTGATCGCCGACGGCCGCCTGTTCACTATCCGCTCACCCCAGTTCTCGATTAGCTACGCCCAATCGAAGAAACCGGTCTTCGCCTATTCATCAGAAGGCCGCGAAAGCGTGATCTCACAACTGGCCGATGCTGACGCAACCAACATTGAGTCGAACCACTTCTCCGGTTTGGCCAGCATGAGCAGCGACGAGCTGGTTTTAGCGTTCACCAACCCCGAGACTCGCATTCTCTCAGCACTCGACGACACTCACGTAAAGTCCGCACGATCGGTTTTCTCCTGAACTGTTAGGCCACAGCTCAATCAGTCCATGTTAGGAATTTGTAAACGGCAAAAAGGCCAGTAATTTATGCCTCTCTCGAAATAGCGATTTCTGATCTGGACAGTATTGAGAAAAAAGATAGATATTGCTAAGTTGCTAAATGATCACGTCGTTCGTTTCAAATACGTCACCCGAATCAGCTCCGCTAAATCTCAAAACGGTCCCCGACTCATACCGGCTCCTCACAACAAAACGAGGCTGACCAGAACTCAACCCAGGTCGCAGAATGGGCTAGCAAGAGCGTCCGAATGATCTAGCAAACCTACCGCCACAAGCTCAAGTTGGTTTCCACCATTCCCCCGGTAGGAATGGGATAAAGGCCGCTGTCTGCTTAGCCGGGACCTTTCCGTTTTGTATTTGCTCTAATTAAGGCGAGAATCGCCGCAATAACTACAGCTATCATGCCGACAATCGGGCCACCAACAACAAAGGCTGTACTTGGTCTAAGACCAAATGCTATAGTCGCCCCAATCCAGCTACCAAGGGCTCCACCGTTGACCAGCAAAGTGGAATATTTGTTCGCAGCATCTATCCAACCAGTTGAGCTAGCCACGACTTGATGCGGCGCTGCAAGGGCTTCTTGCCTAACGACTTCCCAGCTGCCGTCCGTATCTCCGAAGGATTCCGGGGGTTTCTCCGGCAAATCCAGATGGTCAGCCATCCAATCCACGGCATCCAGTGAGGCATCAATATCGGTTGGGTCTTCAGCCTGAGCAAGAATCGAACTGAATTGTGTTAGCTCATCTACGAAATCTACATTGATCTCTTCATTGTCGCCGACTTGTTCAAGGTCTAGGAGGTACTGGCTAAGTCGCGACGCATAAGTCTGAACGGTGGCTGTGTTCGGCGTTCGGTCGACGGACGGGTAAAGCTCTTCGCTAATTGACCGAAGCGACCGCTCTACATCAATCTCGATATCGGGACAATTTTCCCATGCTCGATCTTCAAGGCAATTGTTAGCTTGTCGAACTAGTTCTTCAACGGAACGCTGGACGTCTCGGATTTCTTCATCAGATGGCCCCCGATCGCGCTCTATATCAACAAGTTCCCGAACGGAGCTGACAGGTCCCGACAAACCTGTATTCTGCTGTTCCCCGAGAGCCCGACCTAGGATTTCTAGGACTAGCGGATTGATGGAATCTAGTAAATTATCGTATGCCTCGGTTCTACTAATAACCAATGTTGAGAACTCACTACTGATCAAATGCAGGATTCGACCAAGAGCACTGCGATCGAACTCACTCCTAACTTCATCCAGACCATCCACCAAAATAGTCACAGAAAGACCGAGCTCTTCAACAAATGGCCAGAAGCCCTCTGGGTACTGATAAACCCTGTCCAGAAGAAGGCGCAAAGAACTCGGGCTATCTAGATTGGGTCGACGTTCCTGAGATGCAGCGTTGATCAGATCCGAAGCCCGGACAAGTAACGGAACTGGGGCTGAGATTCCATTCGAAATCAAAGTGGACCAATATTGAGCGCACATCCAAAGGGTCGTAGTCTTGCCAGACCCCGGAGGTCCTAACAGGATTGAATTTCTGTGTTCGACCATAGATGCGAGACCTGGCAGGTCGACTTCACGAGTGCCAGCATCCTCAACCTTGATTCGGTATCGCTGCAAACCCTCTGGAAGCTCCTTACCTCCAGCGAAATGAACGGCCAAATACTCGTTAGCAAAATCTTCGAACTTCTTGGTCCTGCCAGAAATTTCTCGTAGTATTCGACGCCCATCATCGGTGATTGATCTGATCCTGAAGGCAGCGAACCCTCCGGAGCCGTCAGGATCAACATCGATTCTGGCGATGCCTTTATCGTTTAGCCAATGAACTAAAGCTTCCCTCTCTTCTGGTCCAGACTTTATCTTGAGCGTCAGTTCTAACGCTTCATGCAAGCTTGCGCTTTCATCGACCTTACCATCGCTGGCAGCTTGGTCTACTTGGAGCATCAGGTCACTGAGAAGTTCGATGACTTCGTCACGAACTCGTTTAGGAGAAAATTCCAAAATAGATGGAAGGCCAACGGCCGTGGCTATCAGAACTTCTCCTGGGAATACAGTTATGCCTTGGAAATCGTTGCCGTAAGAAACGCTAATCCACTCGTTCGCAAACCACAGCTCAACTATCGAATTAACGACCGAACGCTCGTAGCCAAGCTGCTCGCCCAATTGCTCCAATACTTCACTCGACGCCGGAACGTCCGACGACACCCTGCGAGCTAGCGCTTCCTTAAGATCAGCCATGGAAATATCGAATCGCACTGACAACACCATTTCGCTATTTAGGCGCCTGACCGACCACGAGGCACAAACACTGCGTCAGCCAACTGGATAGAACACCTGGCCATGCTACCGAGGGTTGTTGTGGGCGATACAGGACTCGAACCTGTGACCCCCTCCACGTCATGGAGGTGCTCTA
>JAHDCC010000014.1:89988-98934 GCA_020630065.1 Acidimicrobiales bacterium | reverse complement strand
CAATTGCACGTTCCCCCCAATAACTGGAGGCCCCAAGTTAACGCTTGGGGCCTCCAGCGGGTTTTCGTTGATCTGGTTGGCAAGGCAACTTCGCTATGTCCAGGTGATGGTAGTATCGGAATTCTGAAGTCGTTCTCGATGGTCGCTCGTTACCATTTCTTCGACAATCATGACCTCAACCTCATTGCAGTCGGCGATATGAAACGGCGCGACCGAATCCAGCTTGGCGGTCTCGACCGGAAGTAAGGTCTCGGCCGCAGACGTAAGAAACGCCTGTTTGGTTGGGATTTCGTGACGGGATTGTGTTGACGCTCCAGCCAGTGGATCGAACGCGCATGTGCCTATGATTGCCAGGTCGAGGTGGAAACCACGGATCATGTCGACCGCCTGTGGTCCGGTAGTGGTCATCCAAGTGAGATCAACGTTTCCGCCGACCATAACCACTTGAACTGATTGGTGGTCGGCGAACGCCAGGGTGGCGGCCGGGTTATTGGTGACGATGGTGATATCGAGCCATTGCGCTATATTCGCCGCTATTTCGGTGGCGGTGGTGCCCCCGTCTAGTCCAATGACTTGACCGGGGGAGAGCCGTTGGGTGACCGCCTTGGCGAGTAGGTTGCGCTCGTGGGACAGGGTGGCCTCTCGCTCGCTGAACGATGACGCTATTTGTGAAACGGGGAGCGCGCCGCCGTGTACTCGTTTGAGCAGACCTTTTTGGTTAAGTAGTCGCAAATCTCGACGGATGGTATCGACCGAGACGCCGAGTTCACCTGCCGCTTGTTTAGTGGCTATCCGCCGGTGTTTGCTTAATTCTGTGAGTAGCCACTCTTGACGGTCTTCGACTAGTTCAAACATTTCGTGCATGAAACTGCATTATAGTGCATGTTTACTATTGTATTTCGTGCATTGAGTGATAAGTTGGTTACATGACATTTACGACGCCAGCAACCAACCCCGATGTGCGTATCAGTCAAGTGGATGTTCTCTCCGATGCTTGGTACACACTTAGGCGAATACATTTCGACTATCGAAATAACGACGGCCAGTGGAAGGCGCAACAGCGAGAAGCCTACGATCGTGGGGACGGGGCCGTGATCCTGCTCGTAGATTGGGAACGCTCTACCGTCATTCTTACTCGTCAGTTCCGAATGCCTGCATATCTCAACGGGGACCTTGATGGAATGCTAATCGAAGCTCCAGCCGGTCTTCTTGATGCCGACGACGCCGAAACAGCTATCAAACGTGAAGTGGAAGAGGAAACGGGTTATCGAGTCAGCTTGGTCCATAAGCTATTCGAGCTATTTATGAGTCCTGGCTCAGTAACCGAGCGTGTAGTATTCTTTGCTGCCGACTACACACCAGCCGATAGACGCTCGAGCGGCGGCGGAGTCGAAGTAGAAGGTGAAGAGATCGAGGTACTTGAACTTGACCTCGACCGGGCCTTAGAGCTTGTGTCAGATGGAACTATAAAAGATGGTAAGACCGTGGTGCTGTTGCAATGGGCCGAGCGTCAGAGACAACAACAAGAGGTGGCCTGATGTTGCTGATTCTTATCGCAGGACCCGTTCGAGGTGGAACTATGGACAGCGCAGAACTGATTGAAAAAAATATCGAAACAATGACAACAGAAGCGCTGCGCCTCTACCATCGAGGCCACATGCCATTAGTGGGTGAATGGCTTAGTCTTCCTCTGATTGATGCAGCCGGTTCAAAAGAAGTCGGCGATCAAATTTATGATGAGATTCAACACCCGTTGGCCGAGAGACTTCTTCGAAAGTGTGATGGCTGCCTTCGTATTGGGGGTGCTTCATCGGGTGCCGATCTTATGGTCGAAACAACTCGGCAACTCAATAAGCCGGTTTGGTTCAACATCGACGATATTCCTACCCCGAATTGACCCCAAGTTCGTTCAAGCTACGTCTAAAGTCCTCGCTAAGAAACGGTGACGCGCCAGCCGTGAATATCTTCAGACTTGCCGATTTGCATCTCAACTAACGCCTGACGAAGTCGAAGCGTGTTCGGGCCAGGTTGACCATCACCCAACGTAATGGTCTCTCCACCGTGAATAAATGTGCCAACAGGAGCGGCGATAGCTGCGGTCCCTGAAAGAAACGCTTCGCCCGATGCCGCCCAGGTTTTGAGTTCATCAACATCGAGAACTCGTTCCTCCACCGCATACCCCAAATCGTTAGCCAAAGCCACCAACGACGATCGGGTCACGCCGTGCAAGAACTCAGAAGACAACGCCGGGGTGATTACCCGTTCATCATCTACCAAGAAAAAGTTTGAAGCGCCGGTCTCGGTAATCGTCCCGCCAGGAGCGAACAGAATCTGATCCGCCCCGTGGGTTTCCTTGGCCTCCAACGTGGTCTTCAGCGCCATAGCGTAGTTCGCCCCAGATTTCACCATCCCGAACTGGGGGGTCGTGCGGGGAGACTCTGTCTCAACGACTACCGTCAACGGTCGAATGCCGCCAGCGAAATAGTCCCCAACCGGGCAGTTAAGCACATAAAATAATCCGGTCTGGCTGGGCGTGGCCGCCGCCCCAACATTTGCGAAGGTGCCAAAAACGACTGGACGCACATAGAGCGAACCCGGACTGTCCGGTACGACGTCTAGGTTGGCGCTAACCGCATCGACGATCATTTGGCGGGCCACATCAAACTCAGGTACCGGCAAACAAAGCTGCGCTGTACTGTTCTGAAGTCGTCGGACATGATCATCAAGCCGGAAGATGGCGACCGACCCGTCTACCTGGCGGTGGGCCTTCATCCCCTCAAAAACCGAACTCGCATAGTGCAGAGCGTGAGCGCCGGGATGAATAGCGAATGTGGCTAGCGGCTCGGCAGACCCGCTATAAGAATACTGTCCGTCCACAAATGGGGCTACCGTAACGTGCTCACCAAACACGGAGCCAAACGGCTCAGATAAATAGTCCAGATTTGTTCGTAGGTCGTCAGAACTCAAAACTTTCCCCTTAGCTCACAGAGCCAGCCCAGCCGGTTGCTGGCCAATGTCATAGACGTATTGTGCCTCAACATCGCCGATCATGCACCTAATTAGGTAGCGTGTTCGTGATGGTTGATTCTATTCCGGTGCCAACAGATCTCCGCGACATCGTCGGTACCGATCAGGCCGCGCTGGTTTCGCAGTCTTCGACCAGTAGTCGTATGGTTGCCGACCAACACTTGCTGTTCGACTACCACACCAGCGAACAGGCCCAAAACGCATATGATCGTTTGAACTGGCTTCACGAGTACTTGCCAGCCCCCGAAGTTGTGGTTCAACAAGGGCAATGGCTAGTAACCGAACGGCCTAAAGGGGAGAGCGCCGCCGACCCAGAACGTCACGCCGAACCTGGGCACCTGGCGTCTCGTCTAGCAAAAGCGTTGAAACTCGTTCACTCGCTGGACGTGGAGCGTTGCCCATTTCGACGGCGGTGGGAAGACTACGCCGCCGATATCGATCGAGCGGCCTCCCAACAACTAATCGACCCAGAACAACTCCCAGACCCGTACTGCCGCTACACCGTACGTGAACTCAAGGAGATGTTCATCAGCGGACGCCCTCCAGTCGAAGACCTCGTTGTCGCCCACGGAGCGCCCACCGTCGATGATTTCTACTTCAGCGGCGACGAGCTGACGGGGATAATAGCTGGACCGACGTTTGGGGTAGCCGAACGCAACGCTGATCTAGCATGGCTACACCGTGGCGTCCGTGAAACCTACGGGGATGAAGCGGTTTTCAGTTACTACGACTCGTATGGCCCAGGTGAAAGCCTGCTAGCGGTCGACAACTTCTTTCTCGCGAGTTTCTTGCTGGCATGACACCGAACTCGCCGTTGCGTTCACCGCTGGTAATCGTCGGCCCAACCGCCTCAGGGAAGTCGAGTTTAGCGATGAACTTGGCCACCAAACTTGGGAGAACCGAAATAGTCTCGGCCGACGCCATGGCCGTTTACCGTCGTCTCGATATCGGTACCGCAAAACCGACAGATGAGGAGCGGAAAAAGGTTCCGCACCATCTGGTCGACATGGTCGACCCAGAAGACGACTACACCATGGCTCGGTTCCAAGCCGAAGTCCACGACGTCTTAGCGGCGATCAAAGACCGAGGTAACAACGCAATAGTTGTGGGAGGAACCGGCCTGTATGTGCAGGCCGTCGTCGACAACTTCGCCGTCCCTGACCAGTTCCCGGAACTCCGGGCACGGTACGAAGCTGAAGAAGATACAGCTGCGCTTTGGGAGCAACTGGTTGCCGTCGACCCCGCCGCTTCCCGGAAAATGCAACCAACTAACCGGCGTCGCATAATACGGGCGCTCGAAGTGACCATCGGGTCAAAAAAGCCGTTCTCGTCGTACGGTCCGGGAGTTGACGCATACCCTCCGACAGGTTTTGTCCTCATCGGCATGGAACTAACCCGTGAAATTTTAGACGAACGAATCGACGCCCGATTTCGGCGACAACTCGACGATGGATGGCTTGCCGAAGTCGAAAGTCTCCGCTCGGTGACACTGTCTCGGACCGCTCAAAGGGCCCTCGGATACAGCGAGCTGCGCCAACACCTCGATGGAGAGTTGACGTTGGAACAAGCAATCGCCGAAGCGACTCGTCGAACCCGCAAGTTCGCTCGTCGGCAACAACGATGGTTTCGCCGAGACCCACGCATTACGTGGCTAGACGCCGTCTCCGAAGACCTGGTGGAACAAGCCGAGCAGACCTGGTCTCAACATGTGTTGTAGAATTGCCGTATTAATTGGCAGCAAAACAGCCACAAAATTGCGACACTAGAGAGTGCATGACTTTATCTCAGACGATTCACCTAACGAAACACCACGGTCTCGGCAACGATTTTTTGATCGCGGTTGAACCCGGGACCGACCTGTCGCCCGTCGACGCCGTATCGTGGTGTGACCGCAGAACCGGAGTCGGAGCAGATGGGTTGATCATCACAGAACCCTTAGCTGACAACATCTGGTCCATGTTGTTGTACAACGCCGATGGGAGTAGAGCAGAAATATCCGGCAACGGTATTCGTTGTCTTGGTCAAGCTCTTGGACAACACCTCGGAGTCGATCTCAGCGGCAGCAACACGCACACGTTGAGCGTTCGTACCGACGGCGGACTTCGCACTCTTGAACTCAGTGGCGACCGCCGATCAGACACCATCCAAGCGAAAGTCGATATGGGTCCAGCCAAGCCGGGTCCCCAAATCTCGAAACAATGGAAGAGCGTCGGAGTGAACGTCATCCAACAAGCGGGCGTCGATATCGGTAACCCCCACTTGATCGTCGAAGTAGCCGAACCGGCAGCAATCGACATCGCAGCAGTAGGGCCCGTGATCGAAGCTGACTACACCGAAGGTGTCAACATACATTTCGTCGCCGTCACCGCCGACAACGCCGTACGGGTACACACCTGGGAACGAGGTGCCGGTTTGACTCAGGCTTGCGGATCCGGCGCCTGCGCCTCCGTCTACCAACTGAACCAATGGGGTCGTGTCGGGACAAGCGTCGACGTCACCATGCCCGGTGGCTCCGCCCATGTAGCACTAGCTGACACGATTTTCTTGCAAGGCCCAGCGACTTTTATCGCTCGGGTGGAACTGTCTCGATGACAGCTTCGGAATCCAACCTTGAAAATACGTCAGAACTCGATGAAACGGTCGATGAAATGGTAGAAGTCGACCTGTTTTCTCCGTCGAATAGTAGCGAGTCAATGACGGACCCTCAAGAAATTATCAGTGATCACCGAGGAGCGTTTGGCGAGTTCGGTGGAGCCGAGACCGGGTTTTTAGATCGAGCATTTCGTGAACGCATAATTTTGGTCGGGGTAGCCGTTGACGGTGCTACCCGACAAGAAACCGAAACGTCGCTCGACGAAATGGCGCTCCTAATAGACACTGCCGGAGCCGATGTTGCAGACCGGATTATCCAGACACGACAAGCGCCAGATGCGTCAACCTTTATCGGCAAAGGCAAAGCCCAAGAAGTTCTCGAATCTGCCCTAGCCCATGACGCCGATACCGTCGTATTCGACAATGAGCTTTCACCGGCTCAACAATTTAACTTAGAACGAATCTTTAAACGGTCCGCTCTAGACCGTACAGCAGTAATTCTGGACATCTTCGCTCAACACGCCACGTCTGCCGAAGGTAAAACCCAAGTCGAACTTGCCCAACTCCGCTACCGGCTTCCACGCCTACGAGGTAAAAAGAACTTCAGTCAGCAAGCGGGCGGTATCGGAACAAGAGGTCCCGGTGAAACTCAGCTAGAAGTCGACCGTAGACGGTTAGTTCGAAAGATCCACAAACTAGAAAAAGAGCTTCGTTCGATCTCCGATCGGAGAGCTAACCAACGCAAAGCAAGCCATCGTTCACCGTTTAGCCGGGTCAGTATTGTCGGCTATACCAACGCCGGAAAGTCATCTTTGTTACGAAAGATGACAGGGGCTGAGGTCCTGATTGAAGACCGGCTGTTCGCAACCTTGGACCCGACAACGCGCAAATATCAGCTGCCGGGCGGCGAACAGATCCTGATGACCGACACCGTTGGTTTCGTAAAGAAACTTCCTCACCAATTAGTAGAGGCGTTCAAGTCGACCTTGGAGGTCTCGGTACACGCCGATCTTTTGATACACGTCGTCGACGGTTCAGGTCCAGAACCCGAAGCCCACATCACTGCCGTTCGCGAAGTCCTACGAGAAATTGGCGCCACCGATATTCCTCAACTATTGGTGTTTAACAAGTTCGACCTGTCGCCTGAGGTCAAACAGCTAGTAGAGGCGAATCCGGGCTCTGTTGGAGTATCAGCGGTCACCGGTCATGGCATCGACGATCTCATAGTGGCCATTGGTGAACAATTACGAGCCGGTTCGGTCCTGTGCGAATTATTCGTGCCGTACAACCGAGGCGACATAGCGGCTTCAATCCACCGCGAAGGCGAAGTGTTATCTGAAAGCAGCGAAGAGTCAGGTATGCGGTTCAATGCCCGCTTAGAACCGGATTCACTCTCTCGACTCGAAGAATTTGTAATCGAAGTCGAGCAACACTAGCAAAAACAACAAACCGCCCCGACTGGTCAGAATCTCGACCATTCGGGACGGAAAGAAGCTTCGTTCTCTAGCTGCTGCCCAGACTCACAATAAAGGCGATTCCGTAGAACAGTATCCCGAGCACAAGGAGGACAGTGCCGATGATGCCAATGATGTAGGCTGCTTTCGCTTTTCCTCGCTCAGCTGGGTCAACAAGGCCTTGATCGATTGCCGCAAGCTCCTTCTTGCCAAGATACAAGGCGACCGGAGACGGAATACAACAGCACACTAACCATGAAACAATAGCAACGATTAACGCAGTTGTTGCGTTGCTGCTCTGGCTATATTGCTGTCCGTACGGATTGGCTGCTGCTGCGCCTGGCCCCGGATTTTGCCACCCATCATTCGGGGAACCATATGTCATTTTATTCTCCTCATAGTTTGCCTCCCTTTCAGCTTAGGTGATTTGAGGGCCAGTGACGTCTTTTACAGCTTTCGGTAAAGGCGGCAGGTAGGCAACGGGAACAGTACGATAAGAAATATTCATGAACGAAGATAAAGATAGTTCCGGTTTTGAGCCTCCTCCATATCCGTATGACCGGCTCAAAGACATACAACAAATAGCGGCAAGTCACGTTGGTGGGGCTGTTAACCTTTCGGTTGGTGCTCCTTGCGACCCGCCTCCGTCGTCGGTGATCGAAGCGTTAGCTACCTCAGGAAGCGAGCGAAGCTACCCGGCCTCGATCGGCACTGTCGAATTTCGTGAAGCCGCCGCGGCGTGGCTCTCTCGGCTCGTGGGGTCGGAGGCAAAATCTCCGCTCCTCGTCGCAGACGACGTTAGAGCGACGATCGGCTCGAAAGAATTTGTCGCCGGACTTCCTCACTGGCTACATCTTCGTCGACCATCAAAGGACACCGTTCTATATCCGGCTATCAGCTACCCTAGTTACGCTATGGGAGCGACGCTCGCCGGCTGTCGAGCAGTACCGGTGGAAGTCGATTCGAATTGGCGGATCGACCTATCGACTGTGTCACCAGAAGATGCAGAGCGGGCACTGTGTCTGTGGGTTAACACACCGTCGAACCCAACCGGCGCCTTGGATGACTTAGCGCAGGTCGCTGAATGGGGCCGCAAGCACGACGTGCTCGTAGTTTCCGACGAGTGCTACATCGAATTTACCTGGAACGGTTCACCCCGTTCGATCTTGACCTCCACCGAAACGACGGTTGATAGGTTTGCTGGACTGTTGGCCGTGCACTCGCTGTCGAAACGGTCCAACTTCGCAGGGGCGCGTGCCGGTTTCTATGCGGGCGACGCCGACTGGATACATTACCTGAGCGAAGTGCGTAAACACGCAGGGTTCATGCCGCCCGGGCCGACACAGGCAGCAGCAGTCGCAGCGTTTAACGACACTGATGGTGTAATCCAGCAACGCTCGCGATATCACGCTCGTCTGACCGATGTGCAGAAGATGCTGGTTGAGCTTGGCGCCAAAGTCGAACTGCCGGAGGGCGGATTTTATCTTTGGGCCGAGGCCCCCGACGGTGACGCGTGGGCGTTTGCTCATCGGTTGGCGGTAGAGGCCGGCGTCGTTGTTAGCCCCGGAGAGTTTTATGGGCCAGCAGGAGTTTCACATATTCGGGTAGCTGTGGTTCAGCCGGAAGATCGTTTAGAGCTTGCGGCGTCACGTTTAGGTTTGGGCTGACAGAAACCACATAGTTTGTTCGAACGTCAAACTCGTCGAGCAGCGTAAACCGCGGTCAGGAACGGTCGGTCGACGGCACCACCAAATTGGTTGTCTACCAGGTCACCAACAGCGGCTAAAAGAGTGGTTCTTGTAGTGGGATCAAGTGCCATAGTCACGATGTAGTGGTCATCGCTGGGCATTGGACTCGCTACCCTCATAGCTAT
>JAHDCC010000014.1:75705-89888 GCA_020630065.1 Acidimicrobiales bacterium | reverse complement strand
TAGTCACGATGTAGTGGTCATCGCTGGGCATTGGACTCGCTACCCTCATAGCTATGACCGAAATAGCAGTGCTGCAAAAGACAATCGAAGACCTATGGGAAAAACGAGACACACTTTCCGCTGACGATACCGATGCCGTTACATCCGTACACGAAGCGATTACCTTACTCGACACAGGTCAGGCACGGGTGGCCGAGGTTCTCGACGATGGCTCGGTTCAGGTCCATCAGTGGCTCAAACTAGCTGTTTTGTTACTGTTCCGGCTCTCGAAAATGGAAACTATTGAGATGGGCCCGTTTGAATTCGCGGACAAAATCCCGCTCAAGAGTAACTACATGGACTCCAAAGTCCGTGTAATCCCTGGAGCGTCTGCCCGGTGGGGTTCCTACCAGGCCCCTGGTGTAGTTATGATGCCAAGCTACATCAACATCGGTGCATACGTTGACGAGAACACGATGGTTGACACCTGGGCCACTGTTGGATCATGCGCCCAGATTGGCAAAAACGTTCACCTTTCCGGCGGTGTTGGTATAGGCGGCGTTCTCGAACCGCCACAGGCAGAACCAGTAATTATCGGAGATGACTGCCTGCTGGGCAGCCGTAGTATCGTCGCCGAAGGTGCACGAGTCGGCCAAGGCACCGTGTTAGGCGCCGGCTGTATCCTCACCAAGTCGATCCCCGTTATCGACGTTGCTACCGGCGAAGAGATCGCACGAGGTGAAGTTCCGCCGTGGTCGGTGGCCGTTAGCGGTACTCGGCCTCGATCTTTTCCAGGAGGCGATTTTGGTCTTCCAGCAGTGCTGGTCATCAAACGCCTGTCCGAAGGGGAGCGTCACAACAAGAGTGCTCTGAACGATATTCTTCGAGATCATGGCGCGACCGTCTAAATGACAGATCTACTTGCGTTGACCGCCGACTTGGTGAACCGTCCATCAGTGTCTTTTGAGGAAGGCCCGTTTGTTGATTGGCTCGAAGCAGAGCTACGAGAGCTCGATCATTTAGAAACGGTCCGAGTTGGCGACAACGTAATTGCCAGAACGCAACTCGGTCGGCCTCAGCGGCTTTTGCTGGTGGGCCACACCGACACGGTACCTGTGAACGAAAACGCAACAGCGAGAATCGAAGGTGATCGGCTTTGGGGCCTTGGATCAACCGACATGAAAAGCGGGTTGGCAGTATTTCTGGAACTGGCACGAACTATCACCGAGCCGGGGATAGATCTGACGTATGTGTTTTATGCTCGCGAGGAAGTAGCTCAACAACACAACGGGTTGATTGAAGTGACTCGAGAACGTCCCGACCTTTTGGAAGGCGACTGCGCGATTCTGGGTGAACCCACCTCGGCAGGTATTGAAGCCGGTTGTCAAGGAGCGATGAGGGTAAAAATTTCTTTGGCAGGTGCCAGAGCGCATACCGCTCGCCCGTGGATGGGTCGCAACGCGATCCATCGCTTGTCGGCTCTGCTGGGCGCGTTGGCGTCCTATGAGGCCCGAACCCCCACGATTGATGGCTGTACATACCGGGAGTCCGTCCAGGCCGTTTCGGTTGAAGGCGGTGTGGCTGGAAACGTCGTACCTGATCAAGCCGTATTGCTAGTACATCATCGGTTCGCTCCAGATCGAACCCCCGAAGAAGCAGAGGCGTTCATGCGGGAGTTGGCGGCACCGTTTTTAGAAGACGGAGATGAGTTTGAAGTGGTTGATCTATCCCCAGCGTGTCCGCCTTCGTTGTCGCATCCGCTTCTCCAGGAGCTGATTTCAGCAAACGAACTGCCTGTAGACGCAAAGCTTGGGTGGACCGACGTTGCTCGGTTTGCGGCTCTTGGCGTTCCAGCCGCAAATTTCGGGCCAGGTGACGCGACCATTGCACATACGCGAGACGAATATGTCGAACGTGATTCACTAGATCGCGTCTATACGTCGTTGAGTTCTCTTATTGAATCTCAGTAAGACATATAAATGAGATACCGAACAAGTTTGGATGTGATTTGATCTCCCTGTCTCTAAGATGTAAAGAATCGAGACGCTGAGACAAGCGTCTCACCAAGTTTGGGGGGACCAAACTGCCGAGTGGCCCAGAACTATTCTGGGCCACTCGGTGGTTTTAGGCTTAGGGGCCGAGTCTGCAGGCCCAATTTAACCGACTCCGGCCCCTGGCTGTAATGGGTCGGTGCGCTTGTCGCCGCACCTTCTTAGAGCCTGCGCAGGACCGTGACTACCTTGCCGAAGAGCTGAACTTCGTCCGGCCTGAATTCCATTGGCTCTAACGCTTCGTTTGCGGGTAGAAGGACTATCTTGCTGGGCTTTTTCTGGTAGATCTTGATCGTTGCCTCTTCGCCGGGAATGCCGGCCACCACGGTGTCTCCGTTAGATGCGGTGTTCTGCACCCGAGCAACGACATAGTCGCCATCGAGGATTCCGGCGTCGATCATGGATTCGCCCCTTACCTTGAGCATGAAGAGGTCACCTTCGCCGGTGAAGTCGGCGGGTACCGGTAACGTTTCCTCGATGTGTTCCTCGGCGAGGACGTCGGTGCCAGCAGCAACGTTGCCGACTAGTGGGACGTGACGGAAGGGGCGACGTTCAACATCGGAAGTTCCGCTGACGGCGTCCCAACTCACCTTAATGGCGCGAGGCTTTGTCGGGTCTCGTTCTAGGTAGCCATTTCGTTGAAGGGTCGCTAAGTGGGAATGGACCGTCGACGGGGAGGTGAGGCCCACCTCGGCTCCGATCTCACGTACCGAGGGGGGAAACCCTCGCTCGTTCATCTGCTGAACAATGAATTCGAGTATTGATCGTTGGCGGTCGGTTAGTTGATGGTTTCCCATACGTACCCTCGCAGTTGTCTGGCCGGTGCGCAAAATGTGTAAGTCGATTCAGAAATTCTCTGGTCGAACAAATGTTTGTTCGTGTCATCCTAGACCGTACAAGTGTTCGATGGTTCAATATTGGGAGAAAATCTGCGTTTACGGCCTGTGTTTCTCGGAGTTTCTGGGCGTTCTGCCTGGTGTCTGCGGTTTTGAGGGGAAATTGGCAATCGAACAAATGTTCGAAATTTACTTGCATGTCGAACACCTGTTCGCTATGTTCAGTTGAGACCTCCGGTTGTGACTCGCCAAAGAGCAGCTGGAGCCGTTAACTGTCACACCTCAACCCGAAAGTAGTGTTTATGGTTGCATTACTGAATAACGATATTTCTCTAACTGGTTCCCGATATGTTCGCCCGGAACGTATCGACCACCCGGTCGGTTCTCAGCTGACTTTCGGGTTGGGGAGGCGGATCAACTATCTGTTGGTGGCAGGTGCATTAGTGTTTGCGCTGGTTCTAACGGTGCGGGTTGCTCAAGGTTCAGCGACTGAAAGTCTTCCTGAAGAATCGTCCGAAGCTGCTTCTGATGATTCATCCAGTTCTAGCTACGTAGTTCAGCCAGGCGACACACTTTGGGGTTTAGCTACAGAGATAGCCCCTAATGAAGACCCTCGACCGGTGGTTGATCAGTTGATTGAGCTAAACGGTTCAGCCGCTATATCGGTCGGCCAAGAGCTGACGTTACCAGCCGGTGTTCATCCTTAGCTTCTGACCCATCGGCCGAAGAGCATGTCATCTCCTTGCCAGATCCGGGCGAGAGTCATGTCGGTAGGTGTGTCAATTGCGGCAGGTCCTTGTGCGGTCCGCGTCGAGGGTCCTCCAATTAGGAGCGGGCTGATCGACAAATTCCACTCGTCGATCAGACGATTCTCAATGAGTTGATTGTTCAGGGTTGGGCCGCCCTCCGACAAGATTGTCTTGTGGCCTCGCAGCCCTAGCTGGTCGATGAGACTCAGAAGATCTACCTGGGGGGTTTCAGACACTATGACATCGGCCAACGCTTCGAGTGTGCTGAGTTTGTCGGGTGGAGCCTGGGTCGATGTTGCGACAAGTGGTCGATAATCGGAATCGGAAAATAGTGGAAGGTTCAGATCGAAGCTGAGTTTTGAAGTTACGACAACTAGAAGCGGAAGTTCGGACTGGCCTCGCTTCACTCGGTCGGTTCGGATCTGATCTGTTAGTTGGGGAGGACGATAATTTTCTGCCTGAACAGTCGCCGCTCCGACGATGATGGCATCTGCAACCGAACGAAGCGCAACAAACTGAAGTTTGTCGGCCGGGGTTCCAAGTCCACCCGAAACATCGCCAACGGCGGTAGCGCCGTCAAGGCTCGCGACCATATTAGTAAATACCCAAGGTCGACCATCACCATGGTCTCGGGACTCTGCAGCTACATCGACAACCGGGTTGACCGGTCCGGCATCAGGATAAAGACTGATCATCAATAGCACAGTAGACGGTTATTCGCACTATGCGTGTGATCAAGTCCACCTGAAGTGATTATCCCCATGATTTTCACATTGTCCCCACTTAATTCACAGGGTAATCCTCTTTTGATCCACAGAGACCTACCCGTAGGATGAGGTAGCCCTGTGTGGGGCATTGTGTGACGAAGACCGACAACGACTGGGTTAACAGTATGGCAGGGTCTACCTTGGGGAGCCCTTGGGGGAGAAATTCAACTTGATGGCGGGTGTGCAAAGCTCATCAACGCCGAACTCGAACCTCGACCTGTTAAACCAAGTTGGTCTTCGTCACTTTAGGCGTATAGGTAGAAGGGCGTCAGTCGCAGTGAACGAACACGTTTGCTGCGCAGCCTTCTCCTGACAATCACAGCGGCCGTGCCGGCTTTAGGGGGCCGTTTAGTCGTGTTTGCTGTAGGGTCTACTGAAGCCGAACGTTAGCGGCAGCAGTCAGCGCCGCCCATCCCCGAGATTGGAAGATTGATGAACGCCCGCCACGAATACGATGTTGTTGGTATAGGTAACGCAATCGTAGATGTCTTAGCCTCAGTTGACGACGATTTTCTAGCTAAACACGAACTCGTTAAAGGTTCGATGGCGTTGATCGACGCCGACCAGACGACGGTTCTATCATCCGGGTTACCAGACCCGATCATTGCCGCTGGAGGATCCACATCTAATACCATGGCCGGAATCGCCTCGTTCGGCGGGTCAGGGGCCTTTGTCGGTAAAGTGGCCGACGACGAGCTGGGCCAAGCGTTCATGAGCGAGCTGACGTCGATCGATGTCGATTTCTTGGCTGAACCGATTGCCGACTCGCTGCCAACCGCGCAGTCGATCGTGCTGGTCACACCTGATGCCCAACGCACCATGAATACCTACCTTGGTGTGGCGGGACAGATATATAACGAAGACATAGATGTAAGCGCAGTAGCGGCATCCCAGATCTTATTCATCGAAGGATATTTGTGGGATAGTCCATCAGCTATCGAAGCGGTACGGTCCGCCGTTGCCACCATTAAGAATGCCGGTGGACGAGTCGCTCTTTCACTATCAGACCCGTTCTGTGTTGACCGCCACCGGGAAGCGTTTCAGAACTTCTTACTCGACTCGGTCGACATTGTGTTTGGAAACGAATCCGAAGCTACCTCCCTGTACGAAACGGACTTCGACAAAGCGAGTACACGACTTGGGTCCGAAGTGCCTCTCACCTTTGTGACTCGAGGCGCCAACGGCTCCGTCGTGTTCGAAGAAGGCCGACGTAGCGAAATAGCCGTCCGCCCGTTTGCCGATGGCGACGTTGTAGACACCACCGGTGCTGGTGACCAATATGCGGCGGGTGTTCTCTACGGTCTGACTCAAGGGTTCACTGCTGTTCGCTCAGCTCGGTTAGGTTCACTGGCCGGCGGGGAAGCCGTGACCCACTTTGGGGCAAGGCCAAACGTCTCACTAGCTGAGTTTGTGGCCGAAACCGGCTAGTCGATTGGCATAACCTTCGGAGCACCGAACAGATTGCCTTGGCCCCAGTCGACGTCGAGCGAGCGTAATATGTCGGCCTGTTCTTCGGTCTCGACATGTTCGGCGACAACCCACGCTCCCGTTTGGTGCGCCAAATCAACCACGGCGCGAACGATTGCAATCGTTTCGGTGCCGGGTAACGAGGTGACTAGCTCTCCAGCCAATTTGTATACGTCTGGTTTGAAACTAGTAGCGACACGGAGGCTTGAATATCCGTCGCCTACATCATCGATCGCTATTCGAACTCCAGAGTTGCGTAACTTAGAGAGCTGGGCAGCAGCCAAGTCGATATTGATGTAACGGTTGCGTTCGGCGGCTTCAAAAACAAGCTGGTCAGGCTCCAAGCCGATATCTTCAGCATGTCGTATCGTCCTGCGAGCAGCTGACAGGTCGAATGTCCCGTCAGGTGCCATGATATTGAGGAACAATAAGCCAGCACCCAGCCACTGGCCGATACCTCTGATGGCGAGCTGTCGGGCAAGTTGGTCGAGCTCGTCCAGCCATCCGCCCTTAGTCGCTCGGGCGATTAGCTCGTCGGCAGTGATCACATCTGATCCGAGTCGGGCACGAAGCAGTGCCTCGAACCCGACGATCGACTGGTTGCTGAGACGCACAATAGGTTGGAACCGGATCTCGTAGTCCAACGGTTCGCTAGCAAGATCAGCGCGGTCTAATTGTTCGGCCACCACGTCTAGCGTTGGCGCTAACAGCGCTTTGGATGCCAAATCTTCTAATCCAGTAGCGACCGGAGCGAACGCGATCCGCACCTTGCTGAGATCGGCAGGACCGTGTTCGATGAGTTTTCGAAGCATTGAACGCCCGTCGGCCACTTCGACCCAGAGGACATCCGATCGGACATCGATGGCCTTGGCGTCATTGGCGATCAGCTCATTGAGTTCGGTAATTACCGGTCTGGAATCAGAACCAAGTAAAAAAAGAGTAGGTTTCGCTGTCGGTAAGCCAGATCTTTGATCGGTCAAATCCACAGTACTAGGCTATCCAAGAATTCGATGGCGGACAGTTCCTCATTCGGTATCGGCCTCAACATAGTTCAACGGTAGGTCACCTAAACGGACAAGCGCCGAAGTGATCCAGCCACCTATCGTGGCGAAATCTTCGTCTAAGGCGTCGCCATTTTCGAGTTTCTTTTCGTCGAGATCATACGAACCCGAGAACGAAACCTCCGCAGCATGTGACACAACAGCTAAATCTGGGTCGTAGATGGTTTCGACAATAGGTCCAAGTGAAACCACGTCTTCACTGCCGACCAGGAGGCGTTTGCCGCCGATGGCGTTCATGATCACGGTTGGGTTAGCAGGATGCATGAGACGCTGGACCCGCAAAACAATCTCTAAGCCGATTTGAGGATCCTCATCATAGCTTTTTTCCAAATACCAGCGCCGGTATGCGGTTTGAGCCCAGGTTGGCCATTCCAATCGAAGCTCAACTTGTACCCGAGGGGGAAGTCCCTCTCCCGGTAAACCATAGGAGGTCTCCCACGTAATGTCGCCGAGGAGAACATCAGTTTGGAACCGTTCTTCCAACGCTTGGCGTTCAAGCATCGCCGACTCTAAGGCGACTCTAAGAGCCCCAATCGCATCCATAAATACGTGGTCTAGCACCAACCGGATACTAGTAGTCTCACTTCGGTAATGGGGATTCGTCGTGAAATCGACAAACTTCGAAGTTTATTCTGGTGCATGGTTGGGGAGCGGTAGCGCCCCGATCGAGCCAAGATATGCAGCGGTACCGGGGTCAGTCAATTCCGGTACATATCTGATTTCGATGCCCGCTTCGGCGATGGTTGCCAGCCCTCGTTGGGTCGGGATTCGTTGGATATCGTCGTCGTCGACGTCGACTTTCAAGGCACTCAGTTTCGCCCCTCCCGGACCGTTGATGAGATCGTCGAGTAAGTCAACCAAGTTGGGTGACGAGATATCAACCCAGCCGATGACGTCTAGGACTTGGTCAGATAATGCTGCTTGAGTAAGCGCATCCCGAGTCAGTTGGGTGGAACAAACGCCCACAACGAGCGTCGATTGGTCGACGAGATCTAGCGGGTCGGAACTGTTGGAGAATAGGTGAAGTTTCATATATCACTCACTTGATTGAGTAGCACGGTAGCCATCGAACGTGGGGGCTGTAGGATCAAGAACGGCTCGTATATGAAGCTGTTCGCCAGATACTTGACGTTTGAACGATGGTTAGTCAAGTAGCGGTAGGTGGCATGCTTCCTCTACGGGCTGATGAAGGGAATCCGCCCGAGCCCCTCAGGCCTATCGCCGCAGTATCTACGGAAGTGCGAAGTACGTTGATTTCCCCCAAAAATGTAATCGCCAAAGTATGGACCGCATTTGACGGTTTGGCCAACGACACGATTTGGTCGGCGGCCAAAGATATTTTGCTTATGGTAAACGCCTATGCGTCTGCTCAATTCTTGCAGCTCACGTTCGAAAAAGAAGTTCTTGGTAATTATTTCGGTATTTTTGGTGTTATTGGGGTACTAGGAGCGTTTGTTCATTCCGGCGTTGGGATGGCGGCGTTGCAGCGTATTCTCGGCGAACGCGACGACCCGAGGCGAACTATTGATTCTTATGTGTCGTGGGCGTTGATCCTTTCAATTGCGGCAGTAATCCTGACGCTTATCGCCGCTGGGCTTCGTCTCAAGCAGCTCGGAATAGTTGAAATCTTGGCGTTAGCTGCGGCCGAACTGGTCGTTATAGGAATCGTAGTTGTTGTCACTTCCTCGATTCAAGGGATATTAGGTTTTCCTGCGGCAGCTCGTCTCCGTATGGGAGTAATCGCTATTCGATTTACGATCACGACGTCGCTGTTTCTTTTTGGTGGACTAAATGTTCGGAACCTGGCGTTCGGTTTTCTCGCTGGGTTTATCGTCTACGCTGCCTGGATTTTGAAAGTATATTTGCCTCATCATGGTCTTGGATACAAGTTCGTGACCCCAACCAAGATGCAAATCACAAGCGGTTTGACCTTCTCTTCCCCAATGGCAGCTGGCAAAGTTCAAACCGACGGCGACAAGTATTTACTTCCATCGTTCGGGTTCGAAACTGAGGCTGCATCCTACGGCATTGCGTATCGAGGTATGCAGGTTGCAAACGCCCCGTTGATGGCGCTTGAGTCCGCAGCCTTCCAACGGTTCCTGCCTAAAGGTGAAGGGCAGAAGGATTTCCATATGCGAAAGGCGAACCGGTTCACCTGGCTGATGTTTGGGTCTGGTCTGGTTCTGGCGATCTTCATGTTCCTGGCGATGCCGATTCTGGAATTCCTACTGTTCCGAGGTAACACTCGCGACGCAGCCGACATCTTGCCGTGGCTGCTGGGACTCATCCCTGTTATGGCTTTAAGTGGTACTCCGCTAAATGGGATGATCGGTTTGGGTCGGGCGAAAGAACGAGCCTACATTTTCGCAATATCTGCGGCGGTGAGTTTAGCCCTGTACCTTCCTTTGATCAGCCGCTACGACTGGAGAGGCGCGGTTGTAGCGACCTACATTTCTGAGACGTTCTTAATAGTCGTGGGTTGGTGGGCCCTGTGGCACTACCAGCAGGTGGAAAACCGGCGCATCGATGAAGAAGAAGAGGGCTCCTCGGTCGAGTCGTCGGCTGATGTTGTTGCCAGCGAAGGTTAAAGGCTTGAACCGTACGGCCGGTTGCCGAACAGGCACAAAACGCCAAATAAGCCGACATTCACGGGGAACGCCGACTCACATAGAAAATCCACCTACGAATAGATGGATTCGTCAAGACCTCTGCAATTGTGCAGGCGTCTCGCCTAGTTGCGGCCAGCGTTTGGCTTACGACCGTGGTTAGCTTTCTTGCGGCGAGCTTTGAGCCGTTTCTTATTTCTGCGCTTAGAAGACATAGCTTGGTACTCTACAGGCTTTGGAGCCCAATTCGGGGTTTCGTAATAAGGTCTTTGCGGTGTAACTTCGCTGAAGCAAGTCGTATCGCTACTAGTCTGAACGACGTATGGAGAAATTTGGATTTGTTGGGTTGCCCAACGCAGGTAAATCGTCGCTCTACAACGCATTGACCGGAGGTAGCGCGTTAGCTGCCCCGTACGCGTTCGCAACCACGGATCCCAACATTGGGGTGGCAAAGGTTTTTGATAAGAGGCTCGATGCTCTGGCCGAGATGAGTTCGTCTAAAAAGACGGTGAACGCGAGTGTCCAGTTCACCGATATTGGTGGTCTGGTGGAGGGGGCGAGTAAAGGCGAGGGTCTCGGTAACAAGTTTTTGGGCGGTATCCGTGAGGTGGACGCCATCGTCTATGTCCTTCGGGCGTTTACCGACGATGATGTGCCAGGTCCTCAAGATCCGCTCGAACATTTAGCCATCGTGGAACTCGAACTAACATATGCGGATCTCGAGACCGTTGAGAAGCAAGTCGACAAAAGGCGAAAGGCAGCTAAGGGAGATCCGAGTCTCCGGGCTGAGGTTGAAGCATTGGAGGCGGCGCTAGTTCCGCTCGAAGCGGGAACCCCTCTGTATCGAAGTGATATCTCGGCGGATGCTGCCGAGACGTTGAAGCCGTATTTCTTGTTAACAAACAAGCCGGTATTGGCGATCGTGAACATCGGGGAAGATCAACTAGACGATATTGATTCAATCGTTGCGCCTGTTCAGCAAGAGCTTGGTGATATAGCCCCAGTTTTTGGTGCATGTATCCAGCTCGAAGCTGAGGCGGCCCAGCTCGAAGGCGATGACCGCGCCGAGCTTTTAGAGGGGTTAGGTCTTGGTGAAGGAGCGATGCCAAGGTTTATTCAAACCGCTTACCACACTCTTGGGCTTCGGACATATCTGACCACCGGTGAACAGGAGTCGAGAGCTTGGACCTATCGGGTGGGATCGACTGCGCCTGAATGTGCCGGCATTATCCACTCTGATTTAGAACGCGGGTTTATTTGTGCCGACACTATTCACTGGGATGAACTGCTTGAATGTGGGTCCTGGGCTGCGGCTCGTGATGTTGGTAAAGTTCGCCAAGAAGGCAAAGATTACATTGTCGAAGATGGCGATGTGCTCGATGTGCGTTTTAACGTTTGATCAAACGTAGCGAGGTTCTTCAATGTCCGAACAAACAACTACGGCTTGGCTGGTTAGGGAAGAAGAAGTCCTAGCGACGATCATGGTTGTTTCGGGATGGAAATCGGCTGCCGCCGGTGCGTGGGTGCCGGATGGAGCTAGCGGACCAGTGCTGGTGCGTCCCGCATTTTGGGCGCAGAGTGTTCGTAGCAGCGACCCGCTAGATGTGGCGCTTCTGGACTCTGAGAACATTGTTGTTCGGACTCTGAGATTGAAACGAAATCGGGTCGCTATGCCAGCTTTTTCGGCTCGTTCGGTCTTGCGGGCCAAGAGGGGCACGTTTGGAACCTGGGATTTGAAGATCGGCGACATAATGGATATCAGGCCTTGTGAATAGTGAAGAGGCTCTCTCTGTGGGGCAGTTGTTAGTGGTTGGGACCCCTATCGGGAACCTGTCTGACCTGAGTGCGAGAGGACTTGAGGCGTTACGTTCAGCTGATCTTTTGGCTTGTGAGGATTCTCGCCGGACCGGCCAACTAGTATCTCACCTTGGCGTGGGGAAAACGAAAATGATCGTGGTGAACGATCACACCGAGACGGATCAGATCGAGCGGATCGTTGATTCGATAGCGGGCGGCAAACACGTGGTTTTGGTTTCGGACGCCGGTATGCCCACCATTTCAGATCCAGGACACCGCCTGGTAGCGGCGGTTGCGGCCGCCGGCATGTCGGTTGGCGTGGTGCCTGGTCCGACCGCGGTGACAGCGACATTAGCGGTTAGCGGATTTCCAGCTGATCGTTTCGTGTTTGAAGGTTTCTTACCCAGGAAGGGTGTTGAACGCCGTCGACGGTTGGAAGAGCTTGCTTCTGAGCAACGAACAGTCGTGTTGTATGAAGCCCCGCATCGGGTTGAGAAGACGCTGGCCGATCTAATAGCGGTACGTGGGGGAGAAAATTTGGCCTGTGTTGGTCGAGAGCTAACCAAACTCTACGAAGAGGTCATCCATGGCTCGCTCGCCGAGTTGCAAGACCTTTTTGCGGCTACGAGTCCTCGTGGAGAATTCGTGTTTGTGTTAGCTGGTGTGCCACCGGCCGTCGTGGACGACGATGAACTTTTGCGGAGATTGATGCGTTGTGCGGAGAAAGGGATGAGTCGTCGAGACGCGGTTGCCGATGTTGTTCACTCATCGGGCTGTGTAAAACGTCGAGTGTATGATTTGGCGTTGACGGTGACATTCTGATGGGTTCTTCTCGCGATTCGGCATCGACGGTTCGGGTCGATAAATGGCTTTGGGCGGTCAGGGTATACAAAACCCGAAATGCCGCTAAGTCGGCGTGTGTCAGTGGGCGAGTTTCGATCGGCGGCGAGGTGGCGAAACCGGCCTCAAAGGTAAAGGTGGGTGATGTAGTTGTAGCTCGAAAACGAGACCACACCATCATCTATCAAGTTGATGCAATCTTGGAGAAACGTGTTTCTGCGGCCTTGGCATCGGAATGTTTCGTTGACCATTCAGAGCCTCGTGTTCGGCCGGTCAGAGAAGTTCCACCACCAGGGGGCGCTCGGCGACCTGGGGAGGGCCGGCCAACTAAACGAGAGCGTAGACGGCTTGATCGGCTACGAGGTATTGGGAATCGATAGCGATTGGCTGGTCACCGTTTAGGAGGCGACCCGACCCAACAGCAGTAGGGATCAAAGCGGGACAGAATCTACCTGTCCGCTAGGCCCCTTAGGAAAATTTACTGATGGTTTGTGATCGGAAAACCTGATAGTTCGGCTAAGAAACGGTCTTCCTTCGTAACTTTTCGACGACAAACATAAGAAATGATGTTCGTTACGGTCAACTTTTCGAAGTATGGCGGGCCTGTTGGTTATCATTTAAGGCGCTGCTGGGGCGGGATCCGCAGCGGTTGCTTCTAAGAAGTTCTCGCGTTGGGTTTCCGGGAAGGACTCGGAACGTTGTTTACTCTAGAAAGGTCGGCAAGCCTGTATGCCTTCCATAACTAATTCTGTCAATTCGCTGCTAGGCCGGGGCGGTAACTTCGAGAAGCTCGGCAAAGCGGTCGGTGTAGACAAAGACAAAGCGGAGCTTGCGGTTGGGGCTTCTGCTCCTGAAATCGTTGGCGGTCTGGCGGCCAAGGCCCAAGACCGGGGTGGCGTTAAAGCGGTTAATGCTCTGATCGACGATAACGATCGTTCGGTTCTCGACGATTTGGGTGGCTTCTTCGCCAACAAAAAGTCGGACGAAGGTACCGCTATGCTCGACCAGATCTTTGGGGCTGATCGTTCTTCTCTTCTTCAAGGCCTGGTGAACAAGACGGGTCTTTCTGAGGGAATCATCGGTAAGGTTCTTCCGCTGCTGGCTCCGGTCGTTCTGAGCGTCGTCGGTGGGCAAAAAGCTGATGGAGATCTCGATGACGAAGGCATCGTAACGCTGCTCACAAACGAGACAGCGGACCTGGAAAAGGATGGGTTTCTGTCCGGCTCGATCGCAGCTACAGGTGTTGCAGCTGCGGGAGCGGCGGCGGCAAAAGCCGTTGGTTCCGCTGGTAAATCTTCGAAAAAAGTTCGTTCGCAATCTAGTGAATCTGTGAAAGGTAAGGCGGAATCGATGAAGGATAAGGCAAAGGGCAAAGCTGAAGCTATGAAAGATCAAGCTTCAGCGGCCAAGGACAAAGCTGGCGACGCCAAGGACCAGGCAGCTAAAGCTTCGGGTAAAGCCGCAGATAAGGCAGCTGATGTTAAAGGTCAAGCTGCTAAAGCTTCAGGCAAAGCTAAAGGTAAGGCGGCCGAGGCCGTCAAAGGCCAAGCTTCGTCTGCTAAAGGTAAGGCTAAAGCCGCTTCCGCCAAGGGTGCCGCTACAACTAAGAAACAAGCTGGCGCAGCAAAGGGTCGGGCTGCGGCTGCAACCGACCGAGTGGGCGCTACCACCAAGTCAACCAAGGTGGCTGCATCATCTGGCAACTCAAAGGGCGGACTTGGTTGGATCGGATATGCACTAGGTCTACTTGCCTTGGTCGCTGTTCTTGCGCTTCTGGCTTCCCAGTGTTCTTCATCTGATGAAGAAACTGAAACCGACGCCGATAGCGCCGTCGACGCTGATGCGTCTGCTGATTTGCAGGGCTTGGTTGATGCTGAGTTGCCTGATGGTGTTTCGGCTTCTATCGATGGTGATGTTGTTACCTTGACTGGTGATGTTGCGTCTCAGGCTGATGCTGATGCTGCGGTTGCTGCGGCTGAAGGTGTTGAGGGTGTTGGTTCAGTTGTTAATGAACTGACTGTTACCGAAGC
>JAHDCC010000014.1:46536-75605 GCA_020630065.1 Acidimicrobiales bacterium | reverse complement strand
GCTGATGCCGACGCAGACGCTGATGCGTCTGCTGATTTGCAGGGCTTGGTTGATGCTGAGTTGCCTGATGGTGTTTCGGCTTCTATCGATGGTGATGTTGTTACCTTGACTGGTGATGTTGCGTCTCAGGCTGATGCTGATGCTGCGGTTGCTGCGGCTGAAGGTGTTGAGGGTGTTGGTTCAGTTGTTAATGAACTGACTGTTACCGAAGCAGACGCTGACGCTGACGCCGACACAGACGCTGATGCTGCGGCTCCACTAGATGACCTTGGTGACATCACCTTCAACTACAACTCGGCTCAGCTAACGGCTGAAGGCGAAGCGGTTGTAGCGAAATGGGCTGCCTATCTCGAAGAGAATGCAGACACCAACGTTCAAATCGTCGGTCACACCGACTCTGACGGCGCCGAAGACGACAACGTTCGCCTAAGCCAGCGACGAGCAGAATCGGTGAAAGCTTCTCTCGAAGCTAAAGGCATCGCTGCTGATCGTATGACCACCGATGGTAAGGGTGAAGCGTCGCCTAAGGTCGAGAATGACTCTGAGGCAAACAAAGCAATCAACCGTCGAATCGAGTTCATTGAGCAGTAGGCGGTTTCGCTAGCTCGACAAAGATCTGTCCCGATAGTCTCTCCGCACATTGCGGAGAGACTATCGGCTTTTTCGCCCCAGCTCGTTCGCACGACTCACTGTCACAGCCCATTGTTATGGTCTAGATATGACGTTTGAAGAATTGATTCCCGCCGTTCTTGTTCTCATTTTTGGACTACTTCTTGGCTGGTATATCGCCCGAAGAAGTCAGCAATCTGTCGATGCCCACTCCGATGATGTTGCATCGACGTTGACCGAAGCGGTTGAGCTTCTCCGGTCCGAACGGTCAGAGATGATGCAGTCCAGTATCGACGCTGTTTTGAACGTGGCGTCTCATAAATTGGGAGATCAACTAGCAGTCGGTAAAGAAGTAATCGATCGAGAACGTCATACGTTGGCGAGCCAAGTTGACCATGTGCAGGGCGAACTGCGGCGGGTGGGCGATCTTGTGACGGCGCTGCAGAAAGATCGCGCCGTTCAATCCGGCCAGTTGCAAGAGCGTTTGGCCCATGCTTCTCAGATCACGGCAACCCTCAACGATACGACCCAATCGCTGCAACAAGCCTTAGCTTCCCCTAAGTCAAGAGGGCAGTGGGGTGAACGTATGGCCGAGGACGTTCTTCAGGCCGCGGGGTTTATCGAGGGAATCAACTATCGGAAACAAACTAAGGCAGCTGGTGGCGGCATCCCCGACTACTCGTTTGATCTACCTAACAATCACCTAGTTCATATGGATGTCAAGTTCCCGATTGATAACTACCTGCGGTGGTTAGAGGCCGAGGTGGAAACCGATCGGACTGCGTTCGCAAAGGCGTTTCGTAAAGATGTACGTCAACGGGTTAAGGAGCTTTCGACCAGAAACTACATCGACCCCGAAACGACGGTCGACTACATGCTGCTATTCGTTCCCAACGAAAGCGTGTATGGGTTTCTACACGAACATGACCCAGAGCTGGTCGACCACACACTCCGGCAACGGGTCGTTCTTTGTTCACCGACTTCGTTGTTTGCGGTGCTAGCCGTCATTCGTCAAGCGGTCGACAACTTCTTGGTTGAACGACGCAGCGACGAAATCCTTACCGCGTTGACCGGGCTCAGAGCTCAATGGGATCGTTGGGGCGATCCAATGGCCAAAATGAAACGCAACCTTGATGCCGCACAGAAAGCGTTCGACGAACTGTCTGGCCCTCGCACACGCGAGTTCGAACGCTACCTACAAAAGTTGGAAGGTTTCCGGGAAGGCGACGAAGATCAGAAATTGCTTGAAACTCCCGAACCCGAACCAACAACGGGGCCAACCCAGCCCATCGGAGTGTTAAAGAGCGCGTAAACTCCCGCTTCTTTGGTAGCTGGTCGGTAGGATTGGCTTTCGTGGGAAGCTTCTACATCACAACTCCAATCTATTACGTCAATGACGTGCCCCATATCGGGCACGCCTATACAACCATCACAGCTGATGCTGTCGCCCGATGGCACCGGTTGTTAGGCGACGAGACCATGTTCCTGACCGGGACCGATGAACACGGGCTGAAAATTCAACGATCGGCTGAAGCTAACGGCGTTACACCACAAGAACAAGCCGACGTAACCAGCCAACGGTTTCGTGAGACCTGGGCGTCCCTCGATGTCACCCCAGACCAGTTCATCCGAACCACCGAGCCTCGACATCACACAGCGACTCAAAAACTGCTGACCCAAATAAAAGACAACGGCTACATTTACAAAGATTCCTACGCCGGGCACTACTGTGTTGGGTGCGAAGCGTACTACAACGAAGATGACCTCGTAGACGGCAACTGTCCTACCCATGAACGCCCAGTCGAATGGTTAGAGGAAGACAACTACTTCTTCGCTCTATCGAAGATGGAAGACGCTCTTCGGGCTTGGCTTGACACCGGCAGCGTAATTCCAGAAGGAAAGCGCAGCGAAGCTCTTGGAATAATCGAAACCGGTCTTGAGGACGTCTCTATCAGTCGGACCTCGATCGATTGGGGAGTGCGCGTTCCCTGGGACGACGACCATGTTTTCTACGTTTGGTATGACGCCCTTATCAACTATCTGACCGCCATCGGCTTCGGCTCCGAAAACGATGAACTCCAAAGATGGTGGCCAGAGTCCCATCACATTGTCGGAAAAGACATTCTTCGGTTCCACTGCGTCTACTGGCCAGCGATGTTGATCGCTGCCGGTATGGAACCACCTAAGAACGTGCACGTTCATGGGTTTCTGTTACTCGGCGGCAAAAAACTTTCGAAAACCGGTCTGACTCAGATAGCGCCAGCCGACCTCACCGAAGAATTCGGGGTCGACGGCCTCCGCTACCACTTATTGCGTGACGTCTCCTTTGGCCCAGACAGCGACTTTAGCTACGAAGGCATGATCTCCCGATATAACACGGACCTAGCCAACACGCTGGGGAATCTGCTTTCCCGGGTCGCCACCGTCGTGCACAAGAAATGTGGCGGAGTCGGAACCGCACCCAACCCTGACAGTCCACTGGCAGAAGCGGCCGCCGAGTCGTACACGGCCACGGCACAAGGGTGGGAAAATATTACGCCATCGATCGCTCTTGAAGCGACGTGGAAACTCATTCGACAAACCAACGCATACCTTGAACAACACGAACCCTGGAAAATGGAGGAAGGCAGCGCCGAGGTTCACCAAGTGATGGGCGACGCGTTAGAAGTGTTGAGAATCGCCGCCGTGTTGACCAGCCCAGGGCTGACCAGTTCAAGCCAAAAAATTTGGTCAGCTATCGGCCTCGACGGCGAGGTGGCTGACCAACGATTGCCTGCGGCAGCCGGTTGGGGCGGATATCCAGCAGGTCTCGATGTTCGCAAAGGGGACCCACTGTTCCCAAGACTCAAACCTAGGGAATAGTCGATGTGGTTTGATAATCACTGCCACCTGACAACGATCAAAGACGACCCGGCAGAAATAGTTTCGGTCGCCGCTAGCGAAGGAGTTACAAAACTTCTGACCGTTGGCTGTAGTGTCGCCGACTCCGCAAACGCCATCGAAATAGCATCCCGGTTCGACAATGTTTGGGCGACTGCAGGCGTACACCCACACGAAGCAGCCAACGGGATCGAAGGGCTGGAAACGTTACTCACCAGTGAGGGAGTTGTCGCAGTTGGGGAGTGTGGTCTCGACTACTTTTACGAACATTCGCCTCGAGAAGCTCAGGCTGAAGTCTTTGCCCAACAGATCGCGCTGGCTCACAAATACGAATTGGCGCTTGTAATCCATAGCCGAGACGCGTGGGAGGACACCTTCAACGTCTTAGACGAATGTGGCGTCCCAGAACGCACCGTGTTTCATTGTTTCACCGGAACACCGGCTGAAGCCGAGGCCGCAGCCGAGCGCAACATCTATCTATCGTTCAGCGGAATCGTGACCTTCCCCTCAGCCAAAGAGCTACAAGCCGCAGCTAAGGTGGCGCCACTCAACCGAATCTTGGTGGAAACCGACTCGCCGTATCTGGCTCCCGTTCCGCACCGAGGCAAAGCGAACAAACCAGCGCTGGTAAGCGTCGTTGGCCAGTTCCTGGCCGAACATATCGGAATCTCCGTCGAACAACTAGCCGAACATACAACCAGAAACGCCCACGACCTTTACGGCATTGAACTGCCAGCGCCTGCCGGTGGCTAACCGGCTGACAAGGAAAGTGGTCCATGATCTATTGGATCGACATGGGCTAGGTCCAAGCCGAGCGTTGGGGCAAAATTTTCTGTGCGACGGTCAAATGGTCGACAAAATCGTTCGGCTTTCTGGAGTAACCGAAGGCGACCACGTCCTCGAGATCGGTCCAGGCCTAGGATCGTTGACCGTTGGTTTACTTGATGCCGGAGCGACAGTGTGCGCTATCGAGATCGACAAATATCTTGTCCCCGCCTTGGAAGAGACGATTGGCCAACACCAATCATCAGACAAATTCACGCTCTACAACAAAGACGTGCGTGAGGTCGACTGGGAACCGATCCTTGGGGACTTCGCCTGGTCAGTAGTCGCCAACCTTCCCTACAACATCGCAACCCCGCTCATTCTGGACTTCTTAGCTGACCGACCCGAATGTATGAACTTCTTAGTGATGGTCCAGCGTGAAGCAGGAGAGCGGCTAGTGGCCGAACCTGGTTCGAAGACCTATGGAATACCGTCGGTTCTCGCCAGCTATTGGGCGACTGGTCGCATTGTTGGTTCGGTGAAGGCCGAGTTGTTCTACCCCAAACCTAAGGTCGAATCTGTTCTAGTCGAATTAACCAGACGACCTGACACAATCCCAGACTGTGACTTTAAGGACCTGCAAAACGTCGTCAAAGCGGGGTTTGGGCAACGACGTAAAATGATACGTCGGTCGCTGGCCGCTCTGGTAACACCAACCGAGATCGAATCGGCTGATATCGCTCCAACCCAACGGGCAGAACAGCTCGACCTAACACAGTGGGTTGCATTGGCGCAACTAGCAGGGAACAAACAAGATAATGGGTAGCAGCGACGTCGCCAACAACACCGGTCCAGTGGTCGTCCAGGCGCCAGCGAAAGTAACTCTGTCATTGCGGGTCACAGGTGTTCGCCCCGACGGTCTGCACACCATCGACGCTGAGATGATCACGGTTGACTTGTTTGACACGTTACTGATCACCGAAGGCGATGCCGGGCTTTCCATAAAAGGGGCAGGCCCAGACGTCATCGATAGCCCAGATAATCTGGTGAATAGAGCCCTGGATTTCGTTGGACGTCGAGCCCATGTTGAACTAACAAAACGCATTCCGACAAAAGCCGGTTTGGGAGGAGGTTCAGCTGACGCAGGTGCCGTTCTTCGTTGGGCCGGACACTCCAAGCTCGCTGAAGCGGCTGAGCTAGGCGCAGATGTCCCGTTCTGTGCCCGGGGTGGACGAGCCCGAGTTACTGGAATTGGCGAAAAGATTGAGGCTCTGCCGTTTAAAGACATCACCTTAACGTTGGTGACGCCACCGATTGACTGCCCAACTCCCGCCGTCTATCAAATGTGGGATCAACTCGGCGGACCTAAAGGGCCAAATTTGAACGACCTGGAACAGGCAGCATTGGCTGTAAGCCCCGAGCTGGGTGAGGTTCGTGACGCTTTGGCTCAAAGCACCGGACAGCAGCCTCATCTGGCTGGCAGCGGGTCTACCTGGTTCGTTTACGGAAGTTTCCCCGGCGAGGGCCGGAACGTCGTTCGTAGCGTCGACGTTGAAACCCAACTATTGGCATAACACAAAATAACAACAGCTTAAGCTGTTGTTATTTCTGCTATTAACTCTCTGTGGTAAACAAAGAAGAATGCACGAGAGCCTTGGTCCGCCAATACAACAGACGTGGAACCCTACTGCTGCTATTTCTTCTTCTTGTTACGACGTTGAATTCTCGTACGCTTTAGAAGCTTACGGTGTTTCTTTTTACGCATGCGCTTACGGCGCTTCTTAATCAAGGATCCCATCGGACTTTGAACCCTAGCCTCAATGCCTGCCGTCGACACCATTACGCCCAAGTCCGATACAAATTTGTCAATCACGCCCGGTAAACGTGATCCGGATGATGTCTTGAAGATTGTTTGGTGAGTCAGATATCTCGAAATGTAATCCGATTAAAGTCGGCGTGAGTGGATTGTTCCGAGTAGTATTGTCGCTACTGTTACGTACACCTTCGCGGGTAGTTCAGTTGGTAGAACACCAGACTTTGAATCTGGGGGTCGCAGGTTCAAGCCCTGCCCCGCGAGCTTTTGATGCCCGAACAATATTTTTTGCCGTAAGTCATCACATCTCGGGGAGACGTTCCGATAGATAGTTATCTCCCCGATGCTGTGAGGGCTGGTGGCTTCTGCTACCAGCCCTTGCCGGTTTTTGGCTTCAACTCGCCGGTCGATTGACCTTGAGTGACAAAACGAGTGCTTGTAGAGGTGCGCGTCCAGATATCCGCCAGGCTGACTATGCTTAGATGGTTGGCAGCGTGGTCGCTAATCCTCCATAGCTGTTTGCTGGAAGGGGCGATCACTCGTCTTTTTCTTCTCAAGTTCTTTCGGGAGAATAATGGAAGTCGTAACGACAAAGAAGCTTCACCTTTTCACGGGTCAGAACCACACTGAACTAGCTGCACAAGTTGCTGCGAGTTTGGGAGTTCCGGTCACTGACGCCAGTATTAGCAAGTTTGCCAGCGGTGAGTTGCATTGCAAGTTCTCCGAGTCCGTCCGTGGTTCTGACGTGTTTATTCTTCAGGGGCACGGTGAACTTGAAGGCCGATCCATCAACGATGCCATCATGGAACAATTGATAATGGTTGATGCGGCTAAGCGGGCGTCTGCGAAACGCATTACGGCTGTAATGCCGTTCTACGGTTACTCTCGTCAAGATCGCAAATCGGAAGGTCGTGAACCGATCACGGCTCGTCTGATTGCTGACACGATGCGGGCTGCGGGAGCTTCCCGTTTGGTTTCGCTCGACCTTCACAGCGGTCAGATCCAAGGCTTCTTTCAAGGCCCTGTCGATCATCTGACCGCAATGCCGGTTCTCGTTGACTATTTGAAAGAGGACGACCCGAACCTGGTCATCGTGTCCCCAGACGCAGGTCGAGTAAAAGTAGCTGAACGCTACGCTCAACACCTCCACGCCGACCTAGCGATCGTTCATAAACGTCGCATAAAGGGCCAGATAAATAGTGTGGTGGCCAAAGAAGTCATCGGCGATGTGAATGGACGCCAGTGCGTACTGGTTGACGACATGATCGATACTGCTGGAACTATTTGCCAGGCAGCTGAGCTTCTGCGAGAAAAAGGTGCAAGCAGCGTCGTTGCGGTCGCAACACATGGCGTATTTTCGGGGCCTGCAATTGACCGGTTGAAGAACTCCGTCATCGACAAGGTCGTGGTAACGAATTCGCTTCCGATTCCTCCAGAGAAACACTTTGATCGGCTTGAGGTCCTGTCTGTAGCCCAGATTTTGGCCAATGCTATTCAAGCAGTCTTTAAAGACACGTCGGTCAGCACCATCTTTAATGGTGAGAATCAGACCTAATCTGCTGGTTTGTCACAGTCCGGTCGTTACCGGACTGTGACAAACGGTCATGTAAATACCAAAAATATTGCCTAAGCGCAATAAGTCGGAGGTGTTGTGTCGTTGATGCTGAGGTATCATCAACAGCTGGCATCTCCGAAGGTGTCATCGCTTGGTTTTAACAATTTTCGCAACACATCCAAAATCTGCAACATCGCAAGGAATCCCCAATGAGCCAGACAGTCGTTACAGCATCAACAGGTCGAACTGCTGGTAGTCGCCCGTCTCGTCGTTTGCGGGCCGAAGGTCAACTGCCTGGTGTCGTATATGGGCTTGGTGGCGATCCGGTAGCGGTTGCGGTTTCATACAAAGAGCTTCGCGAGGCGCTTAAGACTGACGCCGGTCTCAACACTGTTTTTCAGCTTGATGTAGAAGGCACCAAAGAGACTGTCCTCGTGCGAAGCATCGAGCGTGATCCAATCAGTCGACATGTTCTCCACGCCGACTTTCTTCGCATCGACACCACCAAGAAGATCACTGTTCGTGTACCGGTTCAGCTTGTTGGCGAAGCAGCTCAGGTCGCAGCCGACGGCGGCATGGTTGAACAGAAAATGTTCGAACTCGAAGTTGAAGCTTCACCTCTTAATATCCCGACTGTGTTCGAAGCCGATCAGTCGGTCATGACACTTTCTCGGCCTCTCACCGTTGGTGATCTGGAACTGCCTGAAGGTGTTACGACACTAGCCGAAGACGAACAATCGATTGCGTCTGCGGTTATCACCCGAGCTTCAATGATGGACGAAGAAGAAGCTGCCGCTGCCGAAGGCGAAGAGGGTGCAGAGGGCGAAGCCGCAGAGGGTGGCGACGAGTCGTCTTCTGAGGATTCAGCCGACAGCTAGTCCGGCTGATCGCATCCGTCCTACATCCCAAAGCGAGGGCCTATGTCCAAGTTCCTGCGAGGTCTAGGCAAAACGAGGTTTAAAGGGGAACCGACCGATCTGTTGGTGATTGGTTTAGGCAATCCTGGGTCTGAGTTTGTCGGGACTCGGCACAACGTTGGGGCCGAAGTCATCGAAGAGCTGGTTGAACGGCATGGGTCGCGTCTACGAAAAACAAAGTCTCGGGCCCTGGCCGCCGGAATTGTTCTACATGGAAAACGTGTAGTTGTAGCCTTCCCTCAAACATTCATGAACAATTCGGGTGAGGCGGTTCGTTCGCTCGCTCGAAGCTACGGGGTTCTAGAACCTCAACATATCGTGGTCATCCATGACGAGTTAGACCTTGACCCGGGGCGGCTGCGTCTAAAGTCAGGTGGTGGCCTCGCTGGGCACAACGGTCTTCGTTCGATCACCCAGCATCTTGGAACAACCGACTATCTTCGCCTGCGGGTTGGCATCGGTCGACCTCCGGGTTCACAATCCGGATCGAACTATGTTTTGCGGGTTCCCGGGAAAGCTGATCGTGAAGTACTTCAAGTGGCTGTTTCAGAAGCCGCCGACGCTATCGAACGACTGGTCGTTGATGGTCCCGAAGCGACCATGTCAATTGTAAATCGTCGCAAGCCACGCGATAGCTAACGTTCGACGAGAGCGTTGGTCGCCGATGCAATCGTTTCATTGGGTAATCGAGGTTTAAGCGAACCGGATCAAACCCGCTAGATTGCTCTAGCCTGGAGCGGTGAGCTTTAGTTCTTTAGTCCCCCTAGTTGCCAAAGATCCAGCTTTTGATCAGGTCATCGGCCGGACCACATCCGTCTTGGCGATTCCAGAACCTGCTCAAGCCATAGCAATCGCAGCGCTGGCTGAGGCTTCTCAACGACGTCCACTACTTGTGGCTGTACCTTCCGTGGCCGAAGCGTCTCGGTTAGCTCACGATTTGCGGGCCTTCGTCGGAGCCGACGAGGTGGACGAGTTTGGGGCGTGGCAAACGTTGCCGTTCGAACGAGTGAGTCCGTCGGTGGAAGTGATGGGGAACCGCCTTCGAACCCTATGGCAATTACAGGACCCCGACAATGGGGCCAAGATTCTGGTTGCCCCAGTCCAGGCGTTGGTTCAACGCTTGAGCCCTCACGTCGAAGATTTCGAACCGGTGATTGTGGGGGTTGGCGACCAAGTCGACCAGCACGAGCTAGTAGCCAAGCTGGTCAACTTTGGTTACCGACGAGAAACCCAGGTTGAACATCGCGGTGAACTGGCGGTTCGTGGTTCGATCGTCGATGTATTTGGCTCGACCGCCGACGCCCCGGTCCGTATCGACCTTTGGGGTGATGAAGTAGAACGTCTTTGCGAGTTTGCTGTCAGCGATCAACGGTCGCTAGCGAACCTGTCTGAGATAGAACTGTTCCCTTGTCGAGAACTGATGCCGACTGAAGAGATTCGCGAACGCGCCGACGTGTTGCGGGCTTCTGAACCTTGGGGCGCGGAACAGTGGCAACGGTTATCTGACGGCGAGTTATTCGACGGTATGGAATCGTGGCTCCCATGGTTATGCCCTGAGCAGCGGATGTTGCCCGACATTCTTCACGACGATGCGTTGGTCGTTTTGGTTGACCCCACCCGTATGAAATCTCGGGCCGCCGACATTATGGACGAGGAGGCTGATCTTGCAAAAAGCTTGGCCCGCACGTGGAATGCCGTTGATGACGATTCGAGTGTCAACTTCCCGCAATTACATTTGCCGTTTGAACAGCTTTTGGCTCGAACCTCCGCTCGGGCGATCACGATTAATGCCGTGCCTGACAGTCCAGACGTTGCCACCATTGTTGCCTCTGGTTGGGATCAGTCGAATGATCAACTCGTCGACAGAATCCGTAATTTGGTCGATGATGGTTGTCGGGTTTTGGTGGCTGCGAACGGGGCTGGTACCGCCACAAGACTTTCCGAACAGTTAGGTGAGTGGGGGCTTAACCCAACGCTCCATCAGCAGTCGAATCCCGGTGATGAGCCATCGGGCAAAGGGCTTCACGTCGTTGTTGAGCCGTTAGAGCGAGGGTTTGTTTTACCGGACTCGAAGATCGCGGTATTGTCCGAGTCTGACGTTACCGGTCGCCGCCGCACAAAGCGGCCACGCAAGCCTCGGAAACGGACAAGTGAAGGGTTCTTTGCTGACCTCAAACCTGGCCAACATGTGGTTCACTACACCCACGGCGTTGGAAAATACGCTGGCATGGTTAAACGGGCGATGGGGGGCCATGAACGAGACTACCTCCTGCTCGAATATCGAGGTGACGACAAGCTCTACCTGCCGTCTGACCAGATTGATCTGATCCGCCCTTTCACCGGTGGGGACTCACCGTCGCTTCATCGGCTCGGCGGTGCCGAATTCGGCAAGGCCAAGGCGAAAGTACGTTCGGCTGTTGCCGAGATCGCTCAGGAGCTGGTGGTTCTATATCAGCGCCGTCTCGCTACCGAAGGTCACGCCTTCGCCCCCGACACTCCATGGCAGGCAGAAGTCGAAGCAGCGTTCCCATACGACTTAACGCCGGATCAAGCCGAGACGGTGATAGCGATCAAACAAGACATGGAGACAGCGCGTCCGATGGATCGCTTAGTTGTCGGCGATGTTGGGTTTGGGAAAACCGAAATAGCGCTGCGGGCTATCTTTAAAGCAGTGCAGGGAGGTAAACAGGCTGCGCTGTTGGCCCCAACGACGTTGCTTGCTCATCAGCACTATCAGACCTTTACCGAACGGTTTGCCCCATACCCGATTCGAGTTGAAGTCCTAAGCCGGTTTCTGACGGCAGGTCAAGCTAAAAAGATTGTTGACGCCATCGGCACCGGCGACGTTGATGTTGTTATCGGAACGCATCGGATCTTGTCACAAGACACAAAGTTTTCTGATCTAGGCCTGCTGGTTGTCGATGAGGAACAACGATTTGGGGTCAGCCATAAGGAGACGATCAAAGAGTTCAGCGCCGGGGTTGACGTCTTGACATTGACTGCGACCCCGATCCCTCGAACATTGGAGATGAGCCTCACCGGAATTCGGGACCTGTCGCTTCTCAACACCCCGCCAGCGGATCGTCAACCCATCATGACCTACGTCGGTGAATACGACGAGCGGCCTGTCGCCGAAGCTATCCGCCGGGAACTTCTCCGGGAGGGGCAAGTATTTTTTGTTCATAACCGGGTGCGCAGTATCGACAAAGTGGCAAACGATATTCGCAACCTTGTTCCGGAGGCCAGAGTGGCGATCGCCCATGGCCAAATGGATGAAGGTAGCCTCGAGAAAGTCGTCTACGACTTTTGGCAGGGCGACTACGATGTGCTGGTTTGTACCACGATTATCGAGTCCGGCATCGATATGCCTACCGTCAATACGTTAGTTGTCGATCGAGCCGAGCTGATGGGGTTAGGACAGTTACACCAGCTGCGAGGTCGAGTTGGCCGGTCGGGGCAACGAGCATACGCGTACTTGTTCACTCGTCCAGACGCTCGATTGTCAGAGGATGCCTACGAACGGCTAAAAACTATTGGAGAAACAACCGAACTCGGTTCCGGCTTCAAAATAGCAATGCGAGACCTCGAGATTAGAGGCGCCGGCAACCTGCTCGGCACTGGACAGTCCGGCCATATCGCCTCCGTTGGTTATGACCTGTACTGTCAGATGGTTTCCGAGGCGGTGTCTGAACTAAACGGCGACTCTGCAGACTCGGAATCTTCGGCTGCTGAAATTAAGATCGATTTGCCGGTTGCCGCGAACTTGGCCGACGACTACATCCCGAGTGAGCAGCAGCGTTTGGCGGCGTATAGGCGCCTAGCTAGTGTTACGACTGCTGAAGAAGTGTCCGATATAGAGGCGGAATGGAAGGACCGATACGGTCCAGTTCCTGACGCCGCTGTGCGTTTGTTAGAGGTCGCAGGCATTCGAGCCCATTGTGTCCGGACCGGTGTTACCGAGCTGATAGTGACTAAGGGTTCAGGTTTTGGTGGGCCAGAATTTGTGGCCAAACTCGGTCCGCTAAAGATGAAGGTCAGCCAGGAAGTCCGGTTTACCCGACTGTTCCGGCATGGAGTGTGGAAACCGGCTGAGTACGGTGAATCCGGCGGCCAGCTTCAGGTGGGCCTTATGAAAAAGAAGAACGTGGCCGAGGATCTAGTAACATTTTTCAACACGATGTTTCCCGAGGAGGAATAGTGGCGCTAAACAATTGGAATCGGGCTCTCATTACCGGGGCTTCTTCTGGGATTGGTGAGGGTTTTGCTCGCAGACTAGCTAAGGAAGGCACCGACCTGGTTTTAGTGGCTCGTAGCGGCGAGAAACTCGAAGCTTTGGCCGCTGAACTTTCGGTCGAATCGGAAGTCATCGTGGCCGACCTGTTAGATCGGGAGCAGTTAGCGGTGGTGGAGGATCGCCTCCGAGATAATGAACGACCTATCGATCTGTTGGTGAATAATGCGGGGTTTGGTGTCGTTGGCGATTTTGTTGCCACCGACATCGACGCCGAGACTGACGTCGTGATGTTGAATGTGGTGGCGTTGCAACGGCTAGCACACGCGGCAGGTTCCACTATGGCTGAGCGTGGTCGGGGAAGCATACTCAATGTGTCTTCTGTGGCTGGGTTGGCGCCAGCTCCTGGTTGGGCGACCTATGGTGCTTCGAAAGCCTACGTCACGAGTTTCTCGCAGGGGCTGCATCTGGAACTTGGACCTTTGGGCGTTCATGTTACTGCGCTTTGTCCTGGGTTGACCCGTACCGAGTTCCAGGAGCGAGCCAAGTACGATACGTCTCATCTTTCTGATTTCATGTGGCAAGAAGTCGGACCGGTCGTTGAGGCTGGTCTGAAAGGTTTGCAGAAGAACAAGCCGATTGTTGTTCCCGGTAGGCACAATCAGGTTTATAGTTCGGTTGCTTCTGTTGCCCCGAGCAGTTTGACTCGTCTGGCTGCCAATGTTCTCCGTAAACGTGAGATGATTTAGGGCGTTTCTTTGCATTTGATCTTCTCGTTGGTAGTTGTTGCTGCGAGTGGATCGTTACCTTAAACCCGTTTGGTGGGTTTCTCGCCACGGGGCATTTGTCGCGCCCGGAATCAGCCACCGGTTCATGGTTCATGTGGTTATGTTTGTAACATTCTGGCCAGTAATGTGACATTTTAAACCTGTAATTCGGGCTTTCAAGGCCATAAGTGTTTCAAATCAAACATGATGAGGTTGAAACCTAACATCAATGTGACTACCATAACTTTTAGAGGTCTTCGGCGGAAGGGTTCAAGCGGAAGGGGGAAGTCATGTCAATAGAGTCGTCTGAAAAATCTGGCGATACGGAACTGCCTCCGAAGGTGCGCCGACAAGAGGGCCTCATGCGGGCAGTCGAACAAGATGGGCACGCAACCGTCTCATTTCTAAGTGAACGGTTCGGCGTCAGCGAAATGACTATCCGTAGAGACCTTGAACAGCTTGAATCGCAAGGACGACTAGCCAGAATCAATAGTGGGGCCATACGAAAACAAGGCCGAGCCGTTCATCCACCATTCAGCACTCGAGTTGTGACCCAGGTCGGTCCGAAGAGTGATATTGCAGAAGCGGCCGCCAACGAAGTCAAAGACGGCGACTCCGTGGCACTCGATGTTGGCACAACGGTTATCGCCACCATCAAACCTCTAACCAGAAAAGCAGACCTCACAATCGTGGCTACCAGCGTGCGGGTAGCAGCAGCGGTACTCGATCACTTTGATGGCCGAAACGATGTTCAACTTATAACAACAGGCGGAGTGATCAGCCCAAGAGAAACCCTGATGCACGGTGCCCTAGCGCTGGCCGCCCTCGACGAGATGCGAGTGGACCACGCGTTTTTAGGTGCGAGCGGGATCGACGTCGAAGAAGGTCTCACAGATTTTTCCGTCGAGTCAGCACAAATGAAGCGGTCACTGATGCGTAACGCCAAACGGACCACGGTGCTGGTCGATTCAACCAAGTTTGGTGAAGTCAACTTCGCCAGGATCTGTGATTCATCCGAGATCGATGTGATTGTCACCGACGACAACATCGGTCAAGCCCACCGGCTTGGATTCGAACAACTAGGAACCCGAGTTGTTGTTTCCGGTCATCAACCAAACAAGTCTTCCATCACTGATGGAAACCAGAAGTCTCTTGTCCATCCAGGCAGAGATTAACGAGGAGAAGGAAATGAAACGTATGAAGGATAACTCGCTACTCCGGCGTCCCGCAGCAATTTTCGGGGTGTTGGTAGCGTTCATGTTAGTGGCAGCATCGTGCGGCAGCAGCGGTGGAACAGACACAACCGAAGCGAACGATTCGGATAGTGAAACCACCAAGGCAGAAGGTGAAGCCTCAGGAGAAGATCTTGAATTCGCCACAGTCGTAAAATTGACTGGTGTCGCATGGTTTGACCGAATGGAAGAAGGTGTAAACGACTTCGGTGAAGACAACGAAGGTATCTCTACCTTTCAGCAAGGTCCGGCCGAATCTGATGCGGCTCTTCAGGTCCAAGTAATCGAAGATCTTATCGCTCGAGACGTTGACGTTATCAACGTTGTTCCGTTCCAGCCAGACACGGTGGAACCTGTTCTTAAGAAAGCGCGAGACGCAGGCATCGTTGTTATCGGGCACGAGGGTGCAAGCCTCGAAAACGTTGACTATGACATCGAAGCCTTCGACAACGCAGCGTATGGCCGTCACCTTATGGACGAGCTGGCTAAAGAGATGGGCGAAACAGGAGAGTATGCCGTCTTCGTTGGAAGCCTTACCTCTGAAACCCACAACATCTGGGTTGACTCAGCGATTGAGCATCAGAAAGAAACCTACCCAGACATGACTTGGGTAGGAGACAAAGTAGAAAGTACCGATGATGCCGACGTTGCGTACACCCGAACCCAAGAACTTCTGGCAGCGTTCCCGAACCTTAAAGGAATTCAAGGATCATCATCATTGGATGTTGTAGGTGTAGGCCAAGCGATCGACGAAGCTGGACTCCAAGACAACATCGCTGTTGTAGGTACAAGCGTTCCTTCGATTTCAACCGACCTGCTAGAAACCGGAGCCATCGACCTGATTTCATTCTGGGACCCTGCGCTTGCCGGTTACGCAATGAACAGTGTCGCCAAGATGGTCGTCGAAGGTGAAACACCTGAAAGCGGAATGGATCTTGGGCTGGAAGGCTACGACAACATTGTGGTTGAAGGTTCAGTTATCTCAGGTTCAGCGTGGATTGACGTGACAACCGAGAACGTGGACGACTATCCGTTCTAAGTAACTAGAACGGTCAACGTCCAGGTTACGTAATCTCCCCAAAATAAACCAGCGGTTGGGGCCTATCTCGATAGGCCCCAACCGTACATGTCAGGCCAGGCTCCAGATATGAGCAGCCGAGGCCGGGCAGACGTAATTCCAACGGCCGATTCCCAACCTCAGAGTTGGTGTGGCTACACCACAAAGAAAGAAAGAACATGATTCAGCAACTGAGAAAGGACTTCTTGGCGGATCGCAGTTTTGGTCTGTTCGCAGTTGTCGTCGCTTTGATAGCGATCTTCTCGATACTTGAACCAGGGACATTCCCAACCGGTCCCAACTTTGAGTCCATGGCATTCCAGATGTCAGAAATAGGTCTTCTGGCGTTAGCTATTGCGGTCACCATGATCGGTGGCGGCATTGACCTCTCCGTCGTTGCGACTGGAAACCTGGCCGGAATTGTCGCCGGTTCTATTGTCACAGCACACGCCGCTGACGGGACACCGCCGGGAGTCTTGGTACTATCCATCGTCGCCGCCATCGCAACCGGACTTGTTGTTGGGCTTATCAACGGAGTGCTCGTCGCCCACATAAATATTCACCCGATTCTGGCGACGCTGGCCTCATCCACGATTGTGTTGGGTTTTGCCACCGCGGTAACAAACGCGTCGACTGTGTTTGGGCAAGGAGCGTATAGCTGGTTGGGTTCGGAAACTATATGGGTCGTTCCAGTACCCCTTGTCGTCGTTTTTCTTGCTGGCCTCGTTCTCACATTTGTACTTAGGAGCAGTCGGCTTGGTTTCCGCCTGTATCTAAGCGGATCAAATCCGATAGCCGCCAGCTTTTCGGCCATCCCAGTCCGCCGAACCATTTTGGCCAGCTATCTGCTCAGTGGAGCGTTGGCTGCCATGTCAGGCCTTATTGTTCTTGGCCGCACCGATGCCGCCAACGTAGACTTCGGCGGTTCATTTGTCCTCCTCGCTATTTTGGTCGCAGTGCTCGGCGGTATCAACCCGTACGGAGGCGAGGGGAGACTACTCGTAGTGCTCCTCGGTCTGGTAGCCGTTCAGCTTCTGTCAACGGGAATCAACACGGTATTTTCAGAACAGAGCGGCAGTAACTTTCTTAAAGAAGCCTCATGGGGGCTACTGCTGTTAGTCACCTTGGCTGCGCCAGCCATACGGTCGGTGGTTTCACGTCGAAGCCGCACCAGCACCCCAACCGCCAACGTTTCAGCCACCGAGACACCATCCACGACAGAAACACTAGAACCTTCCGAAGGTATCGCTCTTCGAGTTTCCAACGTCTCTAAATCTTTCGGAGCGGTCGCCGCCTTAACCGACGCCAGTCTCACAGTTCGAACGGGCACCATCCACGCCTTGATGGGCGAAAACGGCTCAGGAAAATCGACCTTGACGAAGGTGGCATCCGGTGTACACACCGCAGATACCGGCACAGTGGAAATAGCAGGCAAGGTGCTAAACCGGGTTACCCCTAAGGCATCCTCGACCGCCGGGCTCGAAGTCATCTACCAGGACCTGGCTCTGTTCCCCCATCTGACAGTCGCCGAGAATATTTACTTGGCCGCAGATCGGGCTTTGCCATCAAAGAAAATGAAGTGGGGCGAAGCGAATCGACTGGCCCGGGAAAGTATCGACACACTCGATGTCGAAATTCCGCTAGAAGAACTAGTCGCCGACCTACCAGTCGCTCAAAAGCAACTGGTAGCGATTGCACGCGCGTTGTCAACCAACGCAAAAGTGATCATTATGGACGAGCCGACAGCGGCGCTAACTCCAGCCGAAATCACTCAGCTGATCGGTGTCGTGCGGAACCTGGCAACCAACGACGGAATATCTTTCGTCTTCATCAGTCACAAACTCGAAGAAGTGACTTCTCTGGCCGACGACGTCACGATTATTCGGGACGGCAAAGTGGTGGCCGCAGGACCGTGTGCCGACTACGACATCGCCGAGCTGGCTCGCCAAATGAGTGGCCGCGATATTTCGGCCGCCGCCCGGACCAGAACCACAACCGCGGATGGATCGAAACCAGTAGTCGAGTTTCAGAACGCTTCGGTCAAAGGCGGTTTTGAAGGTGTCAGCCTTGAACTACGAGCAGGAGAGGTACTTGGCGTAGGCGGACCGCTCGGGTCAGGACGGCGATCTTTGGCCCTGAGCCTATTTGGTCTCTTACCGTTAGAACAGGGATCCATCCTCATCGACGGGCAAGAGTTTAAACCCCGTAACTCGGTTGAAGCCCAACGAGCAGGAATTGCTCTTGTGCCCGAAGATCGAAGGACAGAAGGCCTGTTTATGTCGAGATCGATTGGAGACAACCTCTCTGCAGCATCAATCGGACATCACGATGGGCGGCTATTAGATCATTCAGCAACCGCTGAGCGTTCCAAAGAAAGTATCAAAAGCCTAGAGATAAAAACATCGAACCATCAGAACCTGATCACGACCCTTTCAGGGGGCAACCAACAGCGGGTTGTGCTCGGCAAATGGTTACAAACAAAACCTCGAATACTGATTCTTGACCGACCAACCGTAGGCGTCGACGTCGGATCTAAAGAAGGCATTTACAAACTTGTCGCTCAGCTAGCGGCCGAAGGTGTTGCCATATTGCTGGTAACCGACGAACTTGATGAATTGGAAAATCTTTGTGACCGCGCCGTGGTCATGAACAGTGGTCGAATAATCGAACAAGTGAGTTTTGAAGACTTTGAAACGACTGATCTTCGCTCACTAGTGGCAGGAAAAACAGCATGAAAAGTATCGTAAGTAGCATTACCGAAAGCACCGAACGAGTATTGCTGGCAGTGATTGTCGCAGTACTGGTCTTCTTCGGAGCGTTAAACCCAACGGTTCTCAGCGTCGGTCATTTCGTATCGATTTCCCGTTCGGCGATCATTGTCGGATTCTTGGCCCTGGGAGTGTTGATCGTTCTTCTCCAAGGGGGAATCGACGTATCGTTCACGGCCGTAGCCGTAGCCTCGATGTATATCACGGTGACACTGTTCCAATCGTTGGAGTCCGACCCAGGAATCGTGGTGTTGATATTGGCTTCGGTCCTGGTGGGTGTCGCCTTTGGCCTGGTTAACGCTTTCTTGATTGTCGGACTCCGCATCCCAACGTTACTAGCCACGTTAGGCATGCTGAGCCTGGTCAGAGGATGCCTCCTTTTCTTTGTCGGGACCAAACGTATCCGTAACGAGCTGCCTCAATCGATGAAAGACCTCTCCCGGGCCACCGTTGGAGAAGTGACACTAGAAAATGGCGGTGTTATCGGAATCCATGTAACAATCTTCGCCCTCTTGGCTGCCTGTGTCGCCGTCTGGGCATTTCTGAAATGGAGTGTTCTCGGACGAACCATTATCGCAATTGGAAGTAACCGAGAGGCCGCAGTCCGAATCGGTCTTCCCGTGAAGCCCGCCGAAACGTTCGTGTACGCCGCAGTTGGTGGTCTAGCTGGCGGAGCCGGATTGCTGTCCGCCGCTCTGATCCGTGAAGCCGATCCGTTCAGCCTCGTCGGCGACGAGCTCACTGTTATCGCGGCGGTCGTTCTCGGAGGGGCTTCGATAACGGGAGGACGCGGCAGTGTTCTTGGAACCGTGTTGGGGGTTGCTCTCATAACTATCGTCGGTGGCTCCTTGATCCTCATCGGCGTTCCCGCCAAATTTCAGACGCTTATCGTCGGGTCGTTCCTCCTTCTCGGAGTAGCACTTCCCGCATGGCGCGAATCTCGGAAGTCTCGACTGCGTGGAGAGCCACGTGTCTACCGAACCGCATCATAGGAAGGTATGACATGGCTCAGAAATTTGTTGGTGTAGATGTAGGTACAGGCAGCGCCCGGGCAGGAGTCTTTGACCAAGATGGCAACTGTTTAGGATCTGCCAAACACGACATCGTATTGTTTGAAGAAGCGGGAAATATCGTCGAGCAGTCGAGTAACGATATTTGGGCTGCCGTCTGTTCCTCGGTTCGAGCCGCCGTCGACCAAGCCGAGGTGTCTCCTGCAGACATTGTCGGGTTGGGGTTCGACGCAACCTGTTCCCTGGTTGTTGTCAAAGATGGTCGACCGCTTTCGGTCGGCCCATCTTCGGACAACGAGCGTAACATCATCGTCTGGATGGACCATCGAGCCGCCGAACAGGCAGAGCGAATCAACAAGTCGAACCATCGAGTGTTGAACTATGTAGGTGGCAAAGTTTCTCTTGAGATGGAAACACCGAAGTTGCTGTGGCTCAAAGAAAACAAACCAGAGGTTTACGTCGAAGCTTCAGACTTTTTTGACTTAACTGACTATCTGACATGGCGTTCGACCGGTGACAAGAGCAGATCAATTTGTACCGTCACCTGTAAATGGACGTATATGGCTCACGAGCGTAGTTGGGATGCGAGCTACTTTGAAGAAATCGGTCTCGGGGATTTGGTCCAAAACGGCTTCGAACGAATCGGGGCCTCTGTTGTCGATGTGGGCTCTTCACTAGGGGAGGGTCTCACCCAACAAGCGGCGAACGATTTGGGTTTACAACCCGGGACAAAGGTTGCAGCCGGTTTGATCGATGCTCACGCTGGTGGTGTGGGCACTGTAGGGGCACGTGGCGCTGTAGGTACCGCCGAAACCCGACTGGCTTACGTGTTCGGAACCTCCGCATGCACGATGAGTTCAACAACCGAAGAGGCATTCGTGTCGGGGGTGTGGGGCCCATATTATTCGGCGATGATACCGGGGCTATGGCTTCACGAAGGCGGGCAGTCGGTCGCCGGTGCCGCTATCGCACATTTGCTTACGATGCACCCTGCACACGATGAAGCCACCGAACTCGCAGTTCAACATGGCTTGTCATTGCCGGATTGGCTGATGCGTCAAGCGCAGAACAGAAACCAAGACCTATCACAAGTAGCGGCCTCTGTGGGCCAATTAGTTGTCGTCCCAGAATTTCTCGGAAATCGGGCTCCTTTCGCCGACCCTGACGCGCTGGCGATTATCTCTGGCCTTGGATTCGAACGTAATATTGAAAGCCTAGTCAACCTGTATTTAGCGGGTGTCTCCGGCCTCGGCTATGGCTTACGTCAGATTATCGAAGCGCAGCGCCGTTCTGGAATAGATACTGACACGATCGTGATTAGCGGCGGAGCTGGTAAAGGGCCGTTGGTTCGTCAAATCCTTGCCGACACAACCGGCGTCTCGGTAGCTATACCAGGATCCGAAGAACCAGTTTTGCTTGGATCAGCGATGCTGGGGGCTGTCGTATCTGGAGCTTATGACAGCGTTGCCTCAGCAATGACGAACATGTCGACATTCAGCGAAGTTTACGAACCAGTACGTGGCGAGCTGGAACAACTACATGCGCATAAGTTCGAGATCTTCAGTAAGCTGCAAGCGGCAGCAAAGAAGTAGCAACAACATGTTCGCCACCTTCACGCCAAAAGTTTAACAAGGGTCTGGTGTGGGAGGCCGTTAACTTGTCGCTATCAGTATTTCAACGTCGAGCTCCGCCAGCTCGTCCAGCGTCGTTTTTGGTGTTTCTGCATCGATGATCAGAGTGTCAAAACTATCCAGAGTCGTTAGAAGATGTAGCCCGTTACGTTCGAACTTTGAATGATCGACAAGGAGTACCCGTTTGTCGGCACTGTCCAGAAGGGCTTGTTTAACGGCTACGGTTTCATGAGATTGGTGATAGCAGGAACCGTCAGTAATCGCAGTGGTCGACATAAAGACGATGTCGGCCCGGAGTGAACTGCTGGCTTCGATGACACGCTGGCCTAAGAATGCGTCATAGGCGGGGTAGTACTGGCCGCCAAGCAGGATCAGATCATTGCTGGAGTTCTTGGCAACGACGTTAGCTGTGGCTAAGAAATTGGTTACCACAGTTAAGGGTTCGACATCTCCTAGGAGCTGTCCCAAAGCTAGTGCCGTGGTGCTGTCATCAAGAATTACCGACATCTCTGGCTGTACAAGCGTCTTGGCTGTAGCAGCGATCGCTCGTTTCTCGGTCTGGCGCGTAATCGACCGATGGTAGATATCGCCGTGGTGGTGGGCAGAAGGTTTGGCTGTCGCTCCGCCCCGGACCTTACGTAGCCAGCCCTCTTCTTGTAACGCATCGAGATCTCGATGGATTGTCATGGCACTCACGTCAAGAGAGTTGGCCAGGTCATCGATGGAAACAAACCCCTCATTCTCAACACTTTGCCGTATAGTTTTGCGACGACGTCGTGCAGACAACGTTGTAGGTTCGACGGGTGATCTACCAGGCTGAGATGTTTGATTGCTCACAATCACAAGCTATCAGGTTGTAAAGCGAACGTTTTCTTTCGTCGATAAAGGACGGGTCAGCAGGGGCCTGTCATACTGATATCTAGACGATTGAGCTTTGGTGCTTAACCGAGTCCCGGAGTTGGTGGCAGTCGTTTGATAAATAGGAGAAGAACTATGAGTCAGGTCCTAGAAGGGAAAGTCGCTGCTATCACCGGAGCGGCTTCCGGTATTGGTCTTGAATGCGCAAAAACTCTACTTGGTCAGGGCGTCAAAGTGGTTCTGGTCGACCGGCTGAAAGAGCGAGTGTATGACATATGCGCTGACCTAGGCCCAGACGCTATCCCAGTAGTCACCGACCTTGTCGATTCACACAGCGTTGAACGGATGCTTCCACAGATAGTAGAAAAAGTGGGAAGGCTCGACATTTTTCATGCCAACGCCGGCTCGTACATAGGTGGTGATGTCGTCGACGGTGACCCAGACGAATGGGATCGGATGCTAAACCTCAACATCAACTCGGTGTTCCGGTCGGTGCATGCAGTACTCCCACATATGGTGGCCCAAGGAGCGGGAGACATCATCGTGACCAGTTCTGTCGCCGGCATTACTCCGGTACGTTGGGAGCCGATTTACACTGCTTCAAAACATGCTGTTCAGGCTTTTGTGCATACGGTTCGTCAACAGGTCGCCCAGCACGGTGTCCGCGTCGGAGCAGTACAACCTGGACCCGTGTTCACCTCATTGTTGGCCGACTGGCCTGAAGAGAAGTTGGCTGAAGCCCGCAGAAACAACAGCATCATGGACCCGGTCGAAGTGGCGGAGTGTGTTCTGTTTATGCTCACCCGTAGCCCAGGCGTGACTATACGGGACATCGTTGTCTTGCCCAACGGCATCGAGATCTAACACGATGTCTACACGAAACGGATCTCACCTGGTCGCCAACTATGGTGAAACGCAAAAGCAAGGTGAGATCTACGAGCGCACCGTAGTGAGGTATCGTCAATGGCCGTAATCTGCGTCGACGCTGGTACCTCTGTAGTCAAAGCTGTTGCCTACAGCGACTCGGGTAAAGAGACTATGGTTGCTGAAATTCGTGTCGGCATCGCCCGCCCAAAACCAGGCTGGGCTGAACAAGACATGAACACAGTTTGGGCGGCGGTAGTTAAAGCTGTTCGTCAACTAACTGACGTGATCGGTGCAAGCGTCGATTTTATTGCCACCACCAGTCAAGGTGACGGCTTGTGGCTCGTCGACAGCGATGGTCAACCCGTCGGACCAGCGATCTTGTGGAACGACGCAAGGGCTCGAAGTGTCGTGACCAAGTGGGGTACTGCTGTTTCGGAAGAAGCGTTCCGACTGAACGGATCAGCTCCATTCTCAGGGTCAGCGGCAGCCCTGTTGACCTGGCTGAAGCAGAATAAACCTAGCCGAATCGACGACGCTGCCGCGGCGCTCAGCTGTAACGGGTGGCTGTTCTCCCGAATGACCGGTCAGATAGCGATCGACTGTTCAGACGCTTCGAACCCGTTCCTGGACATGGTGAACGGTGAATGGTCAGATGAATTGGTAGCTCTCTATGGCCTCGGCTGGGCCCGACGGTTACTGCCTCCATTACTGGACGATCGTACCGGGACGCTGTCCCCAACGGCAGCCGAAAGCCTTGGGTTGGCTCCAGCCACAACGGTTGTGATGGCTCCCTACGATGTAGCCGCCACCGCAGCCGGATGCGGTGTGACAGCAAGTGGCCAAGCGAACGTCATACTAGGCACCTCGATTTGTACACAAGTCGGCGTTGACCATCCAACATTTGACGGCGCACCAATCGGGACGACGTTAGTGTCAGGGATCGACGACCTCTACCTCCGAGTGTTACCGACATCGGCTGGCGGCGATGTCGCAACCCTTATTACGAAACTTGTAGGACTAGGAACGGTCTCAGAACTGTTGGAACTAGCGTCACATTCCCCTCCTGGGGCAAAAGGCCTGTTGTTCTTGCCTCACCTTTCACCAGCAGGAGAACGCGCTCCGTTCGTGAACCCCTACGCATGGGGTGGGTTTATCGGGCTTTCTCTTGAACATACCCAGGCTGACATGGCACGATCGGTGCTCGAAGGTCTCAGCTACGTAGTCAGCGACTGTCTGCAAGCCTTAGAAAACACAACCACGACATTACACGTTGCTGGGGGAGGCGCATCCCCAATTTGGTTGCAACTGATCTCGGACATAACCGGACGTAGCATCCTCGCTAACGTTGACCGTCAGTCGGGGGCCCGTGGAGCATTCTTAGCGGGACTTGTTGCGACTGGGAAGGTGAGCTCATTCGTCGAAGGCGCAGAACAGCATGTCGTCCACACCGACCTGATCCACCCAAACCAGAACCGGGTAGACCTCTACAAAAACTTATGCCAGCCCCGCGCCGATCTTTGTGTCTTGATGCAACAAAACGGCGCACAAATAGCCGAGTTTCGGGAAGCAGTCGGGGGCTTCGATGACTAAAAACCGGTTGGCAGATATTTGGGTTGGCGTCGATGTCGGCACCCAAGGCGTTCGAGTCGTCGCCGTAGACGCTGAAGGGGGTTTAGCTGCGAGTGGGTCCGCCCCCTTGCAGAGTACACGAGTTGGTGTGCGACATACCCAGGACCCAGCACATTGGTGGGACGCTGTCGCCCTGGCTTGTAGCAAATGTGTGTCCAATATTGATCGGGATCGTATTCGAGGCATAGCGTTGGCGGCCACATCTGGAACAGTGCTGCTAGTAGACGCTGAGGGGGCCCCGCTGTCTGCCGGCCTAATGTACGATGATCTCCGGGCAGCCCAGTATCTCCCCCGAATAAACGATGTCGGTCAACGAGTTTGGGAACGATCAGGTTATCGACGTATGAAAGCCTCGTGGGCGCTCCCGAAAATCATGTGGCTACTAAACAATACCGATAGCGACTCGGTAAATGTGGCTCACCAAAGCGACTTTCTCAACCGTCGGTTAGTGGGCCACAACGTAGCGACCGACTTTTCGTCAGGTTTGAAATCTGGAGTCGACCTGATCACCAAACAATGGCCGGACGATGTCTTGGACCAGCTTGGTCTCGACCCGACCATCTTCCCGAAACTGGTTCGATCGGGTAGCGTTCTTGGGAAAATCTCGGCTCAAGCCGCTCGAGCTACCGGCCTCCCACAACACACACCAGTGTTCGCTTCGATGACCGACGGATGTGCTGCCCAATTAGGTGCAGGGGTTGTGACCGTCGGAAACTGGAACTCCGTTTTAGGTACCACACTCGTCCTCAAAGGTGTAAGTGAAACACTGCTCGACGACCCCACCGGAGCCGTCTATTCGCACATCAGCCCAACCGGGCAATGGCTACCTGGCGGGGCTTCGAACACGGGAGCCGGGTATCTCACACAAACCTTTCCGACCACCGACATGGAAACCCTGAACACTAAGGCCCACAGTGTCGACGAAGTGGCATTGGGTACGGTAACGTTCCCCCTCAACAGCAGAGGAGAACGGTTCCCGTTCGTCGCCCCAGACGCACATAGCTTCACGATGGGAGGCCCCGTCTCCAACGACTTGTCAGAAGTCGAACAGTTCGTTGCCGCGTTGATGGGTTTAGCAGCGATCGAACGACTAGCGTTCGAACACGTCGAAAGGCTTGGAGCATCGACTGACGGTCGAATAGTGCTCAGCGGAGGAGGCACGCGTAGTCGTTTCCTGAACCAGCTGCGGGCCAATATGTTGGGTCGAGAACTATCACTCCCGGCGGTTACGCAACCGGCTGTGGGCGCCGCCGTTTTAGCCGCAAGCCAAGAACTGACGCTCGTCGACGCCGCATCAACAATGGTTCGTGTCGGTGAAAACGTCGAACCAGATCGGCCACGCGAAAACTACGACGAACTGTATCAGTCCTTTATCGACCAGCTCAGACAACGAGGCTGGCTTGAGTACACAACCCCCTCAACAAAAGTTCGGAGCCGAAAGTGACTCGGGTTTTTCTCGTCCGGCATGGTGAAACAGTCCAAAATATCGAGCACCGATATTCTGGAAGCACCGATGTGCCCCTTTCTGAAGTCGGAAAATCGCAGGCTGCCCAACTAGCCACGTGGGCGAGTGGCGCTAAGCTTGACGCCATCTGGTCGTCGACGGCTTCTCGAGCCAGGGACACCGCTGATGTTTGTGCCCGTGCGAGCGGGATTACCCCGCGATCCGACCAGCGACTAGTCGAACTCGATTTTGGGGCTGCCGAGGGTTTGACCGCAGATGAGATCGTTGAACGTTGGCCCGGAGTGTTTGAAGCGTTTCGGCGAGATCCGGTTCAGAATCATCTACCGGATGGAGAACACCCAGAAGATGCGATCGAACGGTTTTGTGACGGCGTTTTTTCGGCAGCCGAGACGTCTAGTGTCTCTCGACTTCTCATAGTTTGCCATTCAACGATTCTTCGTCTCGGGCTCTGTAAATTCCTGGGTCTGCCCCCGTCAGAATATAGACGGCTCTTCCCTGTTGTTATGAATTGTGCACTAACCGAACTTAGCATCGATGCCGGGTCGGTTTCCCTGCTGCGGTTTAATGCCCCGACAGATGCGAGAACAAAATGACCCGAATCCTTGCAGCCGGTGACCGTTTCATCACGCCTTCACTTCTTCGTTCGGCGCTGCTTGACGTTTTAGGTCCAGAACCCGACATCGTTGACCGGACACTTCTATGGCCTCTAGAACCGTTTGGCCCGGTTGGTAATGTTTACGAGGCGTCTGGGACAGAAGACGAAATGATTGAAGCGTTAGACGGAGTCGGTGTGTGTGTTACCCAGATGGCTCCTCTAACCGAACGTGTTCTTCAAGCATCACCTGACCTTGAACTGTTCTGTGTAGCAAGGGGCGGACCCGTCAACGTCGATGTTCGTGCAGCAGCCCGTCACGGGGTGACCGTCACGTCTGCCCCCGGACGTAACGCTGCTGCTACCGCCGAGCACACTATCGGGCTACTACTCGCAGTGTTAAGAAGTATCGTCCCGACCCACAACGAGCTACGACGGGGCGAGTGGAGGGGCGACTACTACACCTACGAATCGGTTGGTATGCAACTTGACGGAAACACAGTTGGTCTCATCGGCTACGGTGCGGTCGGGAAAAGGGTCGCCGCTATTGTTGCCGCCTTCGGAGCGAGAGTCCTGGTCCATGACCCGTTTGTGGACGCCAACGAAGTTGTAGATGCCGAATCGGTAGACCTCGACACCTTGCTAGCTTCATCATCGATAGTGTCTCTTCACGCCCGGTTGTCTGCCGATACCGAACAAATGATTTCCGCCGACCAGATCGGGCTGCTTCCTGAAGGAGCGGTACTCGTCAACTGCGCCCGCGCCGGGTTGATGGACTACGACGCACTTTGTGATGCACTCGATTCGGGAGCGCTAGCTGGAGCGGGACTTGATGTGTTTCCAGACGAACCTGTCCCCGCGCAAGACCGACTTCTCAAAACGAACAACATTATCTGCACACCACATATCGGTGGCGCTAGTAGAGGCACTGCCGAAAAGGCGGCCCGAATCGTCGCAAAAGATGTTGAACTATTTCTAGCCGGGTCTACTCCTTTACATATTGTGAGCCCAAACTAACTAAACCCCGGTGGTGATGGGCAACCCATCACCACCGAGGTTCGTTGTGTACTACTCAGCCAGCCCCTAATCGCTATGGGAGAGTGGACACGCTAAGAACAGTACTTGGGGAGGACTGAACACCAGCACCGTCCATTGCCCTAACCCGGTACTGGTAGGTTGTTCCTGGGACGACGGACCGGTCGGTGAACCATCGGCCTGTTCGGGTCTCGATAGGTACAAAAGCGCCGCCAGAACTTCGTTCAACCACGTAGGACGAGGCACCGTTGACCTTGTTCCAGTTGAGTACGATTCGGTCCCGACTTTGAAGCGTTGAACGAAGCCCGGTTGGAGCCGCGATCACTGCGTTGCCTGAAGTCGAAGCTGAAATTGTCGCCGCTGGGCTTCGGTTACCTGCGGCGTCAACGGCCACGATCTGATAGTTGTAGCCAGTCGCAGGAGCCAGGTTCTTATCGGTGAACCAGTAGTTTGCGGCTTGTCCCGCGTTCTTGGTTCCCACGAGCTGACCATTGCGGCGTATCTGGTAGTTGACTACGCCAACGTTGTCGGTCGACGCTCCCCATCGAATCACGATCTTGGCCCGTTCTTGCCTGGTCTGTGTCACATCGGATGGTGCGGTTGGTGCCTGGTTGTCACCTCGCCCGTCACAGAATTTGGCGAAGCCGCCAAGTGACCGATTATTTCCGGCCTCCAACGTCACTCGTGTAAGGTCGCCGCCTAGCCAGAGGCATCCATCCGGTGAACCATGGATAGCCCATACACCGGCTTGTTTGGCGCTGACGTCAAGTTGGAACGAGCTGATGTAGTTGCCGTTTAGGGCCGAATACGCAGCCACATACTTGATCGGGGTAACTTGAACGCCAGCCGGAGCGTTTGCGGCGGTAGGTCGTCCAAATTGCCACCAGTTGTAGTCAGCCCAGTGGTTGGTATAGCAGTGGCAAGATGCGTAAACCCGGTCGCCTACGACTTCGAGGTCTTGGAAGTCGCCGCCACGGTCTGTTGAGTGTTGTTTAACCAGCTGACCGGTGGTGGCATTGTATGCGTTGATGAGGTGTTCACTTCCGCCCCAGAAGACGAGGTTCCCGACCGCTACGACATCTTGTCCGTATTGGCGATTAGCGTTGTTGGGAACATAGTTGCTGAGCGACGGAATTAGTACGCCTGTTGTTCCGGACAACACCGAGTAGTAGCCGCCTCGTGTGTTGCCGTTAACCGCCGTGTGGCGTCCAGCTAGATAAACCTTCGAAGAGTCGGGGGCGACCGCGATTCCCCAGACACCGCCACCGGTAGCACTCACCGTGAATGACTGGTCAGCTGCACCGGTTGAAAGCGAAAGCCTGCCAGCTCCGCTGGTGTTGTGTGTCGGTCGGGGACCGCCACCCAGTCGGTTAAAACGACCGCCCGCA
>JAHDCC010000014.1:0-46436 GCA_020630065.1 Acidimicrobiales bacterium | reverse complement strand
CAAACCTGGCTATCGATGGTGTCGGTTTGTGTACCGGTGGCGAGCCCATACACGCCCCATGTTTTCTCGCCGAAGGAGTTTACTTCTGCTCCACTAGGTGTGGCCCATGAAAGGATCCCAACTAGAACAACTACGGTCGCGACGATTTTGCGACTTAGATTCATACACGCTCCTAGACATTACGGTGCTGGCCCTCAAGTGTGAAGGGTGAACCGAAACAGAAACATGAGAAATGCGGGCATCTTGAGTGAGGAATCGTCCTCTAAAGATGAGTTGTTGTAGTCTCTGTGCCAGGGTTAGCTAGGAAGCGTCGCCTCGAACACGAAGGTCCTTCGACCTAGAGCGATCGAATCTCCTGGCCGGATATTTACGGCTTGGTGAGGTGCGAGCTGATTCCAACGTTCAAATGTTTTGTCCCACATGAACGTTCCGTTGGTCGACTCAAGGTCGATGATTTGCACCGTATTGTCGACCAGTTTTATCTCGGCGTGGTTTCGAGAAAGAGTTTTGGCGTCGGTCTCAACCTTCAACGGCTCGAGATTTCGACCGGGTTGAACCGACGGGTCACGGCCAACGATGTATGACCGATCGACCGTGAAGTTTGTGTTGTCGTCAAACACGAGGTAGCCGGCGGGAGCGTTTGGCATCCCGTTAGGGGGAGCTCCGGGGCCGGGAACCATCTGGCTTGGGTTCGGCGGGGCGGGATCGTTTGTTCCTGGTCCTGCTCCTGGGCCTTCAGGGAAGACACTAAGCGCAGGCTTAGATTCTCCTGGACGTTCCATGGAGTTGTTCGGGACTCGTTGTGTGCCTAGCAACGCAGCGTTGGCTGGTTCTGGCTGGCCGAACTGTTGCGGACCGCTCGTTCCTGAAAGGGCAGGAGACGGTTCGGGTTGAGCAGGTCGTTGTTCCTCGAACGGGTTCTGAGAGGCAGAACCTCCCGCAGCTGGTGCGCCCATGTGTCCACCGGCGACGGTCACAAGTGTCAGGCCACCTCCGGGAGCGATTCCCTGTCGGAGATCAAATGGGGCGACCGGGTCAGCGGCCTTTGAGAGGTTCGAGGTTCGAACGGTGATACGAGCGACGTCTTTAGGTAGTGAGCTATTAGAAATGCCTCGACTGCCGTTGGCGACAATCGCTCCGTCAACCACCACTTCGACCGCTCCGTAGAGGAGGGCTTCAATCCCGGCAGGACGGTCGATCAACATAGCGACCGATCGTAGAACTTGGGGCTCTCGTAGCCGTTTGGTGACTGCGTCGTACACCTGGTCTGCGTTGGGTTGCGAGCCAAGGTGATCAAACATTTCGTCGACGGCGACATCATGGCTTGAGTCGCTTGGGATTACGAGTAACACCTGAGGCCAGCGCGCAACTACGCCTAATCCTCTATGGATTAGTCCAGCTTTGGTGTCAAAGTCGGTCATTCCGTGCTCCTAGTAGGCCGTATATTCCTAGATGATAACTTCTGTAGGCCCCGACGGCGACCATATCCGGTACGAACATGACGCTCGAGAAATAAGAGCCTAGTAACAATGTCTCCGTCATCATCATCCAATACTGCCACAATTATTTAATTTGTTGTAGTTCAAGCTCATGATCCGTTTCCAATTAGTTCAATTTTCGGCTACCTAGTGAGCCAATACGGTCTCTGTATACTTACGTCGAGGATGTGACTGCCTGGCGGTATTCGGCGTGTTCAGCCGTCTTTCTGAACGTCAGAAAGACCTTTGAGAACACACAGCCAAAGGTTTATGACAAGAGCTGCTAAATATGTAGAACTGGCCGATGGAGTACTTCTATGACGTCCGATGCGGCAGATGAATGGTCAACTTCAGAAGAGGCCGAACTGCTACGTCGGTATGCCCCGATTCTCCAGTTCGACAGTCGGGAGCTGTTTTTTCCGGTCTCGGTAGAAGGTTTTATCGAATCTTCGAGCTTGTTACTGGAAGGAACCGAAATTTTACCTGCGGGGACCGTGAACGCAGAAAGCCTCGGCGACCATGTAACTGCGGGAACGTATTTGCAGTTCGTCTCAGACCAAGATCGTCTTGAAGTAGTTTCTGAGGAAGTAAAACGGCTAGCCCGCAAACTTTTTGGACCTCGATTGGGTCGCGTCGGCTTCTTTGGGCGAATTCTCGATGCGTTTTTTCAGCTCAGTATCCTAGTGCGGCCAACCACACCTCGCCTGACAACAGTGGCAGCTGCGCTTAAGGTCGAACGCCTAGGCCTACAACAGAAGCCGGTAGTTTATGCTCGGGTGGTCGAAGTCGGTGATTGGCTGGTTCTTCACTATTCGTATTTTTATGTGATGAACGACTGGCGTAGCGGGTATCACGGCTTAAACGATCATGAAGGTGATTGGGAACAAGCCTGGGTTTTTTGTGACCGAGCCGACCTTGAACCGGTTTGGATCGTTGCTTCAAGCCACGAATACACCGGTGGAGATCTTAGACGGCACTGGAACGACCCGATGTGTGAACGGATCAACGACCGGCCCGTGCTCTATACCGGTGCAGGTTCACACGCCCTGTATCACCGGCCCGGCGACTACGTAACTAGGGTCGAAATTCCGGGCTTTAGTTGGCTGCTTCGGTTTCAGCGTTGGACCCGTCGAATGCTACGTATCACCGACCAGGCCGCCGAACGTGGGTTGGGTCCCGCTTTGGGTATGCCGTTTGTTGACGCCGCTACCGGTGATGGGGTAGTGGTAGAGGATTGGGATATCCGTCCATTGGATACTGAAAGGGCGTGTTTCGGTACATACAGAGGCCTGTGGGGGCTCGACACGGGTGATCCTACCGGTGGGGAACGCGGTCCTAGCGGTCCCAAATTTACTCGAAATGGTGAAATCCGTTCGTCGTGGGCCGACCCGGTCGGATTTGCCGAAATGCATGGGACGAGTCCACCTTCTGCTCAAGATTCGACGGCACGTCTCGACGAAATAGATCTGTCTCTGTCAGAACTTGACAGCGAAATTAACCGTTTGATGAGAATTTCTCAGCTTCGAGGTCAGGCCGCTACGGATGAGGCAGCTAAGAACGAGTCGGAGCGTCTCACCCATCTGATGCGTCAACGAGCCGAACTGGTCGACTTGCGACAACAAGTAGACCTGGGGGCGGAATCCGTCGTCGGATATCGAGACCATCTTCACCATCCGGCGGTTTCTTTAGCACCACCTAAAGAAAGTGGTTGGATATTGGCGGTCTGGGCAGCATCGAGCGTGCCGTTGCTTCTGCTCGCCGCAGCCACGCTGGCTTTGTTTGGCAGCCTCCAGGTGTCGAACTTGTTAGCAGATAGCCCGTTCGCCAACCTGGTTGGCGGGCTGCGTATCGGTGGAATCATAATTGCACTCGCAGCGGTGGCGTCGTTACTGGAGCAGCTGGCTCGCAGAAACTTCCAGGCAGCGTTCCGTCTGCTTGTCATCTATGCTGCGCTGGCGTCGTTTGTTGCCTTCGTGAGTGTGATTAGCGTAAGCCGCTATGCCCTCGGGGTTTTGCTTGTTCTGGCCAGCGTTGTGCTGTTCTTCGCGAACTTGGGGGAACTAACAGCGGTTCATCGTCGGGCGGAAACGACAAGTCGGGACAAGTCGGGTTTATAAGTCTGGTTGGTCACCAATGGTGAACAATTGATGTGGTTTGTGGCGCCAGCGTACTGATTTTGTTCAAGCCAGTTAGTCTCTAACCATGTTTCGCTCGTGTATTTTGTTCGTAGTCACAGCTTTGTTGTTTGCCTCGTGTGGTTATACCCGGTCTGAGGCAGTTTCGATTCAAGGCGAGTCGGCCGCCCAAAACACCGATGCTCAGGTTGACCCGGCAACAGGCCAGCCGGTAACAGCACAAAACGGTCCGCCCCCGACGGCGTTGGCGCCAGCGGTAGAGATCCCGAGCAAGGGGGCTGCTGAGGAAGTGGCCGCCAGCCTTGACTTCGGTGACGGTCAACCAATCGAAATTACCTTCGGTGAAATTGACGAGGTCGTACAGCCGAGTCTGGCTAGCGCTCAATATCGCGTGCTGGGAGATGTTGCACCGACGTTTGATACCCAAATCCTTAACTTGCTGATTTTCTCTCGGACGATGGACGCAGAACTGGCCGAGCAGGGTGTTGAAGTATCGGAAACAGACCGGACCGACGCCAAAGAAATGTTGGTGACCGAAGTGTCAGGTCTGCTCAGTCAACAGGCCGGAGACCCCGAAGGTGACCGTACCGACGTCGCCGAGAAACTCTTTGAAGAGGTCCCTCATTTATCTCTCATTCTGGAAGCCCGAGCTAAACAGAATGCTTTGGTTAGTCATTTCGAATCGACTGCAACACCGGGTGAAGTTCCATGTGTAAGCCACATTCTGGTTGCCGAGGAACAACAGGCAGCTGATATTCTCGCTGAACTCGAAGCAGGCGCAGACTTCAACCAACTCGTCCAGGAAAGATCGACCGACGAAACCAGCAAAGCAAACGATGGCGTGTTGGGATGTGCGGCCCCTGACGACTTTGTTGATCCCGCCTTTGTCGATGCTGTGAAAGCAGCCGAACTTAACAAAGCGACTGGGCCAGTCCAAACACAGTTGGGTTGGCACGTCTTGCTGGTCACAGAATTTGTGGTCGAAGATATTGAACCTGCTGCGTTGGCTGAGCGTCAGTTTCAGCAGTCTGTCGATGGCAGAGTTACCGATTCTACGATTGAAATCAACGCCAAGATCGGTCGATGGGACAATGAAACAGCACAGTTGGTTCCCGCCGGTTCATGACGCCCAAGATCGTTGTTTGTGGGTTAGGTCCAGGTGGAGCTAACCAGCTTACCGAAGCCACCACAGCCTCGTTCGACTCCATTGAACACAGATACCTTCGGACCTGCGTCCACCCAACGGCAGATCGAGTAAACGCCTCTGCGTCGTTTGACCACCTGTACGAGAAAGCGGATTCATTCGCTGAGGTTTACCAGAAAATAGCTGTTGAACTGCTTGAGGAAGCGAACAAACACGGCGAAATTCTCTACGCTGTTCCAGGTTCGCCTCTGGTGTTGGAACAATCCGTGCGGAACCTTCGGCAAGCGGCTCCCAGCGAGGGGGTGGAGCTGGAATTGTTGCCTGCTATTTCTTTTCTTGATGAAGTATGGGCGCGGCTCCAACTCGACCCAGTCGAAGAAACAGTGACGCTCATTGACGGGCATCAATTCGCCTCAGCGGCGGCCGGCCACTCAGGGCCGTTGCTGGTCGCCCACACCCACGCAAACTGGGTTCTCTCCGACATCAAGTTGTCGGTCGACGTTGACGACTCCCATACCGTGGTCGTTCTGCAACGTTTGGGTACCGACGACGAACATATTGAAGAGATTGTTTGGTCTGATCTGGATCGCGTGATCGAACCAGACCATCTCACCTCGTTGTACATACCCCAGTTAGCTGCACCGGTCGGTCACGAACTGATACAAAGCGTGCAGCTGATGGAACGTCTCCGCCGTGACTGCCCGTGGGACGCTAAACAAACACACGGCTCTTTGCGTAAGTATCTGATCGAAGAAGCCTATGAAGTGGCCGACGTGCTCGATCGGTTCGCAGCCGTTGAGGCGTCGTCAGACGATGACGACAATAGCCCCGAAGAGGTCGACGCGTTTGAGCTGTATGACGAGCTTGAAGAAGAACTAGGGGACCTCTGGTTTCAGGTTCTGTTTCACGCGTTGTTGGCCCAAGAAGAGGGGTACTTCAGTATCGCCGATGTGGCTAGAACCCTCTACGCCAAAATGGTTGAACGCCATCCGCATGTTTTTGAACAGGCCACCTCAGATAGTGCTGCCAAGATGCCGACCGTTGAAACGTGGGAGCAGCTTAAACAGCAAGAGAAAAAGCGGACGTCGGCGTTCGATGATATTCCGCTTGCTCTTCCGTCGTTAAGTCGAGCGGACAAAGTGATCAAGCGTGGTAAACGGGCCGGGTTTGCGGTGGAACAAGAATCGATTGGTGGACTTTTGGCTGGTGTCTCGAATATCGACGAAAACGCTACTCATCAACAAATCGGGCGGGTTCTTCTGGGCGTGGTATTGGCTGCTTCGAATGCCAAGGTTGACCCAGAGCTAGCGCTCCGAGAAGTTGTTACATCGCTGGCAGAGACAGGACGCCAAATCGAAGATGGTGGCCAGCCGCCACGCTCTGAATGGTTTGACGGCTTGTTCCGAAAGTAGTTAGCTGTCGGCGCCTTCACTAAAGGATGTGCTGGCCTGTTCGGCTAAGGCCGTCAACGTTTCGAACGAGTCCTCGTCCTGACTTTGAACTCCGATAACGGCCACCTTGGTTCCAGCCTGTACTACGACGGTTTTTCCTAGGATTTTTGAGCCATCGGTCGAACTTGCGGTTAGATCGAACCGGGCTGTCGTGTCCCCAGACGAAGCTGGGGTTACTTGGGTTGCCGCTACCGAGTAGCCGAGACCGTTGAGTGTCTGGTTCCATGAATCGCAGCTTAAAGACTCTTCGATAGTCGCAACGTAGCGTTCGGCCGAGCTGACGCTGTCGAAACCGACAACCAGCTGTTCAACTGAGGCTGTGCGTTCGGGGGTGAAAAACTGTGAACCCTTCCAGTTAGTCATGCCGGAAGCGTCGAGAGATTTTTGGCAGAAGAGCGGACTGGTCGGCCCTAACGACGGCGTCGTAGCCTCGATAGTTCCAGCCGGAAAATCGTCGGTATCGATAGAAAGAGGAAGTACTAAAGGTGTCGCCTCGCCCGAAGCTTCCGGTGTTGGGGTCGCCCCGGTGCTTTCGGAGGGCAACACTGCTTTGAAGAACAGTCCGGTCGCTAAACTCAGCCCAGCTAGTACTGCTAGTCCTACAAGAAGTCGTCTGAACGGGCTTGTTTCGTCGTTCTCTGGGGTGGCCGTTAGCGGTTGGATATCGGCTGCTGGCGAATCGTTTGAATCGCTCGAATCGGTCTGGTCCGAGTCAGTCTTGGAGCTGGTGTCGGTGTTAGAGTCGGTGACGTCTGTTCGGCTTGGCTCGTCAGTCGTCTTTGGGTCGATCAGCCGGTCGAGGAAGTTAGCGTCAGTGCTCGAGGGTTCATTCTGAACTCCGGCATTAACGGCTGAGGCTTTGGTAACTCGACTCGTTCGTTGCTGTTTTTTGTCTGACGAGTCTACTTCGCTGGAAGACGCTACAGGGTTAGGTATCGGTAGCCCCGGCTGGCCGATGGTGATAGCTGGCATTTCCATAGTCGAATCAGGAGTGGTTTGATTCGACTGATCTGTCGCTGTGACACTGGTGTACGATGTGGTGTCTCGGCTGTCCGTTTTGGCTGGCGTTTCGGAATTGGTTGTCGGCGATTCGTCAGGATCAATAGTGGTGTTATCTGCCCTGTCAGAAGAACCTTGGCGGTCTGTGGTTTCAACACTTTCAGAGCTTCGAGCCGGATCGGCTAGGAATGAGTCGACGGGCACGGTTGCCAAGTAGGCTGACGAAGTTTGGTTGTCGACTGGGTCTTCTGGGTCGGTGGTGTTCGTTAGTGGTTCGACTCTTTTTTCGTCGGACGGGTTGTTTTCTCGGTCGACGTTTCGAGTTCTGTCGGCCGAGTTGCTAGACGAAGATTCTTCTGTTCGGTCATCGGAGGTTAGAGGAGTCGGTTCAGCGTCGACGGCGGCTGAGTTGGCGTCTTCCGGTTCGATATCGGCTTGCTGGGCCGCGTCGATGGTGTCCTGTCTCATCTGTTCCGAGGTTGTTAACTCGAAAATGAGTTTGTCTATATCGTCTAGCTCTTCGCTGTCGTCCGGATCTTCGGTCGTCGAGGTCGCAGTAGTTTCTTCTATTGCGGGTTCGTCCTCGGCGCGGTCAACGTTGTCTGCGGTGGCTTCTTCTATTGCGGGTTTGTCCTCGGCGCGATCAACGTCGGCTTCGGTTGCCTCGATGTTTGAGTTGTCCAGAGTGGAGTCGCCGTCGTCTGTAACATCTGTTAGCGGGCTGGACGTATCTTTGTCGTCTAGTTCAGCCGAGACGGTGACGCCGTTAGGCGAGTCAACCTCTTCTGTCGTTTCTTCCACATCGGAACGTTCGCTGTCTTCGGGGGAGTCGGGTGCCCACCACAAGTCATTGCTAGAGGGATCATCTGTTGACTCATCAACCTGAATTGCGTCGAATTGGGCGGTTACCGAGTTGGCAGCTTCGACCACTGTCTCTGGAGCACCCAGCAGATCCGACCAAGAGAAATCTTGATCTCCCCGTAACTGTGGCAACTCTTCGAGCCGTCGTAACGCGTCATCGGCGGTAGCTGGACGATCGTTGGCGTCTTTGGCCATCAAGTCGGACAGCAACGAATTAAACAGATCGGAGTATCCAAGTTTGGATACATCCTGTGGGGGGTCTGCCAAAACACGCTGGATCACGGTCTGGATTGACTTGTCGTGGAGTTCAACAAACGGCACCGACCTAATGGCGGCGGTTAACAAACATACACCAAGCCCATAAATGTCGGTTGATGTGCTGGCACCTTCACCGCGTAAAATTTCTGGGGCGGCATACGCGACACTGGCTACAACCGCATTCGGCGACGTAGTAGCACCATCGGTTAAATGAGCTAGACCAAAGTCGCTTAGCACTGCTTCGTCTGTGTCTCGAAGTAGCACATTCTCGGGTTTAACATCGCGGTGTAGAACCCCAGCGTTATGAGCGGCTTTGAGCGCCTTCGCTAGTTCGATACCGATATCGATGAGGTCATCCTCTTCGACGCTTTCGCGTTGAGAACGGTCCCAAAGTGTACCGCCCTCAATAAATTCGAGCACCAGATACGCCCGGCCGTCAGCAAGGGTTCCAGCAGTGACGATATCGACAATGTTCGGATGGCCTGAGAGACGCCCTAAAGCTTTGTATTCCCGCTCGAACCGGATTTGGAGTGTTTCGTCCAGAATCGGGGCATGCGCTACTTTTACCGCAACATTGCGTCCCGTCGAGTTCTGGGCAGCTAACCAAACCTCCCCAAAGCCCCCACCACCAATGAGATCTAGAGTTTCATATCCCGCGAGTTCAAACACAGTGCTTATACAGTACCGAGAGTAACGAGGCTACGAAGCGCGCATGAGTGGAAAATGAACATTGTTTTACACAAACGGGTAGATGAACCGGTGCTGCTAGGCTCAGATCGAGTAGATAGCCTTCAAGAAAGACGAATACGTGACTAGCATTGCAAACATTTTTGGCCGGGAAGTCCTTGATTCACGCGGTAATCCAACTGTCGAAGTTGAGGTTGTTCTCGAATCGGGCGCTATGGGGCGAGCGTTGGTCCCTTCCGGTGCTTCAACTGGACAGTTCGAAGCGGTAGAACTACGTGACGGCGGTGATCGCTATCTAGGTAAGGGTGTTCTCACCGCAGTCGGTCACATCAACACGTCTGTCAAAGAAGTTCTCATCGGTGTCGACGCTTCAGACCAGCGAATCGTAGACGAAACACTGATCGAACTAGACGGAACCCCTAACAAAGCCAAAATCGGTGCCAACTCGATTCTCGGTGTAAGCCTCGCGACCGCGGCCGCAGCAGCCGAAGACGCCAACCTTCCTCTCTACCGCTATGTCGGTGGCGCAAACGCTCACCAACTCCCAGTTCCGATGATGAACGTTCTCAACGGAGGCGAGCACGCCGACAACAACATCGATTTTCAAGAGTTCATGATCATGCCGGTCGGAGCTTCGTCGTTCTCAGAAGCGTTGCGTTGGGGTGTGGAAACATACCACAGCCTCAAAGGCGTTCTGTCTGCTCGAGGTCTTTCAACTGCAATCGGTGACGAAGGCGGTTTCGCTCCTAACCTCGGTTCGAACGAAGAAGCGCTACAACTTCTCATCGAAGCTATCGAAAAAGCGGGACGTACCCCTGGCGACGAAATTTCGTTGACTATGGACGTTGCATCTTCAGAGTTCTACAAAGACGGCGTTTACAAGCTCGCAGGCGAAGGCCGAGAACTTTCATCTCAAGGCATGGCAGAGTTGTTGGCCGAAATGACCGACAAATACCCGATCGTGTCGATCGAAGACGGCATGGACGAAGAGGACTGGGATGGTTGGGCTATCCACACCCAACTTTCTGGATCAAAGGTTCAGCTTGTTGGAGACGACCTCTTTGTAACCAACACCGAACGACTATCGCGGGGCATCAACGATGGTGTCGCTAACTCGATTCTTATCAAGGTAAACCAGATCGGTTCCCTGACCGAAACGCTTGAAGCGGTTAGCATGGCTACCGCGAGCAGCTACACCTCAGTCATGTCTCACCGGTCAGGTGAAACTGAAGACACAACTATCAGTGACTTGGCAGTGGCCACAAATTGTGGTCAAATTAAGACAGGGGCACCTGCCAGGAGTGACCGAGTGGCTAAATACAATCAGCTTTTGCGTATCGAAGACGACCTTGGGTCTGCGGCCCGTTACCCAGGTTTGAACGCTCTAAACGTAGGAAGCGGCGAGTAAATTGTCAACGTCTGCCCGTCGCAGCTTCACCGTGTGGGGCTTTCAAATCCCATCGGCAGTTGTGGCGGGCTTGGCGCTTGTAGTGGTGCTTGTTGCGCTAGCAGTGCTCCCGTTCCGCACGTGGATGAACCAGCGTCAGGAGGCTGAACGCCTCGAAGCCGAACTCGAGTTAGTCGAATCTCAAAATGAACTCCTCGAGGAGCAAAACGAGTTGTTAGAGACACCGGCCGAAGTTGAGCGACGGGCTCGGGAAGACTACGGCTATGTCTACCCTGGCGAAGAACAGTACATCGTTCAGCCAGCTGATGAAGTAGCGGCTACAACATCTGGGCGATAACGTTGCGTTGAACGTCTGACGTTCCACCGTAGATGACTCCACCAGCGACGTTGCGAAGGTATTGTTCGACACCGTATTGGGTGATGAAACCCTTGGCGCCGTGATTCAACATTGCGGCTGATGCCATAGCCAACGCAGCCTCAGATGTCTGAAGTTTCGCTAACGCCGCAGCCAGCATCGAGGGTTTACCTTGGGTATGTAAAATCGCTGACCGGTACAACTGCAGGCGAGAATTATCGTGAGCCAGTTTCATGTCAGCTAGACGATGCGACACCGCCTGAAAGTTATTGATCGATTGGCCGAACTGTTCACGTTCCGCACAGAACTCGGCTGTCTCGTCGAGCATCCGTTCCATAGTTCCGAGCTGTGAAACCAGCATGAACGCCCGCTCGATTTCCATCGCTGCCGAGAAGATGGCGGCTCCGGCCCCAACAGGTCCAAGCCGGTTTGACTCGTCGATAAAACAGTCGGTCAGCTCAAGATCTGCGATGGGGGTAGTTCGAAGCCCCATCTTTGGTTGATTCGGTCCTACGACGAGGCCCGGATTCGTGGTTTCAACCACAAATGCTGAAATGCCCCAAGAACCGAGAGCAGGGTCGGACGTGGCAAATACAACTATAAGGTCCGCTACGGGAGCAAGCGTGCAGTAGGCCTTTGAACCGTTCAGAACGTAACCGCCGTCGGTTTCTTTCGCCGTTGTTTTAAGCGAGAAGATATCCGAACCAGCGTCTCGTTCAGTAATGCTAAACGACCCGATTTTGGAGCCGTCACAAAGCCCAGGCAAATACTGCCTCTTTAGGGCATCGGACCCAAATTTTTCGAGCACAGGCTGAAGCGTCCAGACCTGGGTAGTGAGGCCATAGACCAAACCGGCATCGTTGCAGCCGTAAGCCAACCCCTCAAACGCCAAAAGCGCATCGATGATCGAATCACCGGTTCCCCCCAGCTCTGGTGAAACCATCAGCTGCGTCAAGCCTTGGTTGGCTGCTTTACCCCAACCGTCAGCCCAGAACCGGCAAGCAACGTCATCGTCTGCAATATTCGGGTTATGAAGTTCTGTCTTCGCCCACTGGGCGATCGCTATTTTGGTTGGATGATGCAGGTCGGTCAGCGCCGATACCGCAGCGTCAGCGTCGAAGACGCCTTTCTCATCATCAGATTCCTGTGAATTCTTGTTTTTCTGTGTAGTCACTGAGATCCCTCCACCAGAAACTCCACTGTACGGTGCCGTTGTGGTGATCGGGTATCAAAAACACCTTTGTTGATTAGATGCATCTATGGGCACTATTTGGGCGGAAAGTAGATGTGACCGTTCGTTCGGTTTCTGTTGAAAGATTGGTTCAACCGGCTGTGCTCACCTATAGATATGACTGAAAATTCCGACAATTCATATGGTCTAGAGAGCCTAGCTGACCTCATTCCCTATGCCAGGTCTCAGCAAGGGGCTGGCGGCGGTTTAGTAGCCGTCTGTGGTGATGAGACACTGTCTTGGGCTGAACTCGATCAGCGGACGGCTCAGTTAGCAGAAGTCCTTCGTGTTAACGGCATAGAACATCAGGATCGGGTAGGGATCTATCTTCACAAGTCGATCGAATCACTCATAGCGGTTCACGGTGTGCTGCGATCTGGGGCAGCCTATGTCCCACTCGATCCGCTAGCACCGGCCAGTATCACCGCTGCGATACTTGAAGATTGTGAAATATCGGTGGTGATCACAGCTGCGCCCGCCGCCCGTCGTCTAAGCAGCGTCTTTGAAGTGGTGGATTTCTCGCTCCGTAGATCTGCTGAACTGCTCGTCATCGGAGCCGCTCGGTCTGAACTGGGTGAAACAAGCATGCCTGGTGCTTTCGAGATGGCCACCATCACGTGGGCCGAAGTGGGTGAATACTCGCCGATCCCTGCCCAGGAGATCAAACCCGATGGTATCGCATACATCATGTACACCTCAGGGTCGACGGGAACCCCAAAAGGGATCGTGCACACTCATAGAAGTGGACTAGCGTACGCCACTAACGCAGCAGAACTATACGGCTTCGGACCAGACGACTGTATGGCGAGCTTGTCCCCGCTTCATTTCGATATGTCGCTGCTCGAGTTCTTCACCGGCGTTTTAGTTGGTGCCACAATCGTGATCGTCCCCGAACCGTATTTGAAACTACCCGCAAGCCTAAGTCAGCTGTTGGCGGATGAACGATGCACAACTCTCTACGCAGTGCCATCACTGTTTCAGCAGCTGCTTCACCGCGGAGGTTTACAGGAACGAGATTTCTCGGCGTTGCGTTGGGTTCTCCATGCCGGTGAAGTGTTCCCAGTCGAACCGCTACGCAGTCTCTTCAGGCTGTGGCCTCACGCCCGGTTCTCAAATATTTACGGTCCAGCCGAAGTCAACCAATGCAGCTACTTTACCTTTGACACCGAAGAAGCGATTCCGGTTGGGAGTCCGCTGCCTATCGGAAAGCCCTGGCAAAACACGGCATTCAAAATAGTCGACGAGAATGATCAGACGGTTTCCGACGGTGCACAGGGACTGTTACTGGTCTCAACGTCAACTATGATGCAGCGCTACTGGAAACGGCCAAAGCTAGATGCCGAAGCTTTTGTCGAACTGATGGATGAATCAGGTCATCGAACCCGTTGGTACCGGACCGGAGATGTTGTCGCAGCCCGAGCAGACGGGCAACTCGTATTCTTTGGACGTCGAGATAATCAAACCAAAGTACGGGGCCATAGAGTCGAGCTTGAAACGGTAGAAGACGCGGTTTGTGGACTGCCAGGGATAGCACAGGCCGTCGTCGGCCCTCAGCATTTGGCCTCTGGAGACACCCAGCTCACCGCCTTCTATCAACCCGCCGGCGAACCCGAACTAGGATCAGCCAGCCCCGAAAACCTGACGGCCTCCGAAATCACAGATACGTGGCGTCAACTGTTGGTCGACGTGCTCCCCGGCTACGCTATCCCTACCGCTTTTTACAGTGTATCGACGTTCCCGCTTACTTCTAGCGGCAAAATAGATCGTCGAACGGTCAGAAAATCAATCCAGCAAGTCGTCGACGAATAACCACGTTAAGGTACAGCAGATATGCAGGCGGACAACGTAGATAACCCAGGTAACAGTATTGACGAACGGCTTTTGACCTATATCAATACGGAGGTAGCGTCCGAAACCGTTGATGTCGAAACCGACCTGTTGCTCACCGGCGCAGTCGATTCGATTGGTGTCATGCGAATAACCCAATGGATGGAAGACGAATACGGTTTGGACGTCGACCCTTTGGAAGTAACCCTCGCGAACTTCCAGACCGTCCAACGTATGTTGGCGTTCATCCAAACGAAAGTCACCGACTAGCCTCACACCTGTCGAGACTCCGAGATGCCTGCTAGTCTTCAACGACGGCATCGGAGTGCAGCATCTCGTGACAACGAACAACGGCAATTTTGACCAACCACCCCGGCCTACACGGGTCGAAGTTGATACAGAGCTGCGACGCCATACCCAGCAGCTTGCTGGACCGGAAGCAGAACCAAGGCCCGAACAGATTGAAGCGGTTTCTGCCGTCGTCGCCGATGGCCGTCGAACATTACTGGTAGCCCGAACCGGGTTTGGTAAATCAGCCGTCTACTTTTCGGCGACCCGTATGCTTCGAGATCGAGGGTGGGGGCCAACGGTTGTGGTTTCACCACTGCTGGCGTTGATGCGAGACCAGGTGGCGTCTGCGGCGGCGTTAGGCCTGCGCGCAGAGACGATTAACTCGTCGAACTTAGAGGCCTGGGCATCTGTCGAAGAAGCGATTAATCTAAACGAAGTAGACCTCCTCCTGATCTCGCCGGAACGGTTGGCGAACGCAGGTTTCCGGCAGCGAGTGTTCGCTATGTTGCTCGCTCAGCCGTTTGCCTTGGTTTGCGACGAAGCGCATTGTATTTCCGATTGGGGTCATGACTTCCGCCCTGACTATCTCCGCCTGCGGCAACTGTTGGCCGATTTGCCGCCGTGGACGCCGGTCCTGGCCACAACGGCGACCGCAAACCAGCGAGTTACCGACGATGTGGCTTCACAACTAGGTTCGGGCACTCTGGTGTTACGCACGTCTTTAGATCGAGAGTCGTTGCACCTTTCATCGGTCGACCTTGAAAATGACGCCCAAAGGTTAGCGTGGTTGGCTCGTGAAATGCCGCAGTGGTCGGGTAGCGGCATCGTGTATTGTCTAACCCAAAACCAGGCTGAACAGACGGCTCAGTGGCTGCTTGAACGTGGTGTGAAAGTGGCCGCCTATACCGGCGCCACCGAGAACGAACGTCGGCAGTACTTGGAAGACAGTCTGCGCCGTAACGAGTTGAAGGCGCTGGTGGCGACCTCAGCGTTGGGTATGGGTTTCGACAAAGGCGACATGGCGTTTTGTGTCCACCTTGGTCTTCCTCCTACTCCGGTCGCCTATTATCAGCAGATCGGCCGTGCCGGTCGCGCTATCGATACGGCCCAAGTAATTGCGTTGCCCCGTCCGGCCGAAGACGCCGCCGTTTGGCGCTGGTTTGATCAAGTCAGTCTTCCTCCCGAAGAACTCTGCCAGTCGGTTCTGGCCCAACTAGATTCGACCCTACCAGTATCGATTGCTTCGTTGGAAACAAGCGTTAACCTCGGCCGGTCGCGGCTAGGTACCTTGTTGAAAATATTGGAAGTGGAAGGCGCAGTCCGCCAGATCAAGGGCGGCTATATCGTCTGTGAGTCCGGCTGGGAGTACAACCGTGAGAAAGCGGCCCGGTTACGTGCGCTTCGTCGTGACGAATCGGAGCAGATGGTGGCGTTCCGGCAGCTCAAATCTTGCCGCCTGCGTTTTCTTCGAGAAGCGTTAGACGACCCAGACGCCGACGATTGCCGACGTTGTGATTGTTGTCGTGGCTCGCACCAACCAAATCACGAGCTAGACGAAACGCTGGTTGCAGCCGCTCAGGTTCTTCTCCAAGGCGGAGACGTTCTCATTGAACCTCGACGACAGTGGCCGACCGGTTTGGGGGAGCCACGAGGCAAAATATCGCCCGAGCTTCGAGCCGAACCGGGTCGATCCCTCGCTCGTCGCGGTGACGGGGGATGGGATTCGATTATCGAGCAGCTGTTCGCTCAGGCCGACCAAAACGAATCGTTAGAAATCCCGGACGACCTGGTTCGGTCGTTTGCAGGAGTGCTGAAACGTTGGGATTGGCCAGCTCGCCCTCGTTGGATCTGCCCGGTACCGTCTCGCCGTCGTCCCGGGCTGCTTGCAGCCTTGGCTGACAGCGTTGGTGAACTCGGGAAAATCCCGGTCTATCACAGCCTACGACGCATCGACGAAGGCGGTTGGCAAGCCGATCAGTCAAACAGCGCACACCAGGTTGGAAATATCTGGGGCAGATTCGATGTTGATCAATCGAATATGGCGCCAGCAGAACATCTATCTGGCCCGGTACTTCTACTCGATGACGAAGTCAGTTCCCGTTGGACCTTAACGGTGTGTTCGGTCCTGTTGCGTTCACAGGGTGCAGGCCCGGTGCTGCCTGCAGTTCTGCGAACGCTGTAGTCCGGACAGCACCCATATTGCCGTGATGGCTGTAGCTATGCTGCGACTGTTTCTGCAGGTTCCACCACTGGTAGCAGCGAATCGTCTTGGTCGCCTTTTTTCCATACGACAGCGGCGGCGATAGTCAAGATAGCTACCCAGATGAGTACTCTTGGCCAAGCGAACACTGGGTCGACTACAGCGCTCATGCCTAAGTCGGTTTCGAATAGCCGTTCGATCATCCAGCCGAGGCTGACAACGGCCAGAAGCAGAGAGCCGGCCACGAAGAACGGTCGATAGAACGTGGTTCTGCGTAACAAGAACAACGCCGGGAACAGAAGTAAGATAACGATCGACTGACCAATTTCGATGCCTACATTTCGCCCTAGCAGAGATACCAGCTGAGTTGACCGGCTAATCTCTAGCCCCGAAATAAGAGAAGCGAAACCCATTCCGTGGAACAGTCCGAATACGAACGAGATTAACCATTCCCGGTTGGCGGCGATCGGCCTCAAATTATGAAGCGCTGCTACCGCTATCGACAGAGCGATGATTGATTCGACGATTTTGCTCGAAGGTAGCGGCAAAATGTCGAGCCCGGCGAGCGTGAACGTTATCGAGTGGGCAACCGTGAACATCGTTGCGATCTTAAGCACACGCCACAGAGCTGACCCGAAACTGGCGGACGGTTTCCACGAACCGCTAAAAACCAGAACCGAAGGAAGTAGAAGTACCAGAACAAACAGGATGTGGTCTGGGCCGGTTTGAATATGGTTGACGCCAAGTTTTACGCTTGAAATGAAATTCTTGAATCTGTTTGGTTCTCCCAGGTCGATTGACTCGGTGGCCCCTGGTTCGGTGAAGCGACTGATTTCTTCGAAGCCGTTTTCGATGACGCCGGTCTGCCAGTCATTACCGATGAGCAGCCAGTTCTCCCGGTCGTCGATTTCTTCGATAAAGAAGTCGGCCTGAAGGTCGAATTCTCGGGCAACGGGGCCATCTGTTTCGACTTCGAATGGGAACACCACATAATTGTCGTCGATTTCGTCAGCGTCACTAAAGAACAGCGAAGCGGTGTCGTAGCTGACGGGTAAGGTCTCTCCGTCAACCTGGAAAACAAAGTGATCCGAGAAATAGTCGGTGATCGTATCCAACTCGTCGTTTATCTCTTCGATGATTTGTTCATCCGAACCGCTGAGGTCTAACTCGAGTGTGTCTCGAAGGTCCGGTATTGGAGCTTCGATCCTGCCAGCCAGCGAGGTTTCTGTGACATCGAGATAGATGTAAGACTGAACACCGGTGTGAGCCGACGCCGGTTGGGCAGTTGCCAGCACGATCGCACAAAGCGCCAGAACCATGGTGAGAAATTTGGTTATCGACGGTATCGAAGGTGTACTATGTGCAAATACCGGCTGGGCTTTGGAGATCATTTGTTGATTAATTTGCCTTTGGCCGTGTCGGGGCGTAGGTTTGGCTTGCTTCACTCGTAGCTCTTTCCACCGGGTTTTTGTATGTTTCTAGCTAGTTCGTCTGTGATTCGATTCAAGATGCGATTTCTAAACATTACTAGTGAAATATCTATTAATCCGCTCTTGTACGCATCCAAATTAGTCGCGTTTCCGTAGTAAGCATAAACAGACTCGGCGATAGAACTCAGCAGGCACGGCGGATGACAACAACCCCAGTAACAATAGGATCTTCGAACAGACGCCAACTATCGCTAATGCAACGGCCACTGTTCGTGTCTCAACAGTTACATCCGTTTGCCCCGTTGCAGAATATGGCGTTGATTTCTCAGTTCATGGCGCCAATCGAGGCTGAACGTTTGGCTCAGTCGTTTGCCGCCGTTGTTGAAGCCTCCGATGTGTTACGCAGCCAAATTGTTGAAGGCGAATCGGGCCACGAAGTCTCAATCAGACAAGACAGTCCACCAAGTGAGCGACTTGATCTACGAAAAGAAGACTTGTCGGATTGGGCCGAGCAGCGAGTAAAAACCGTTCTCGACACTGCTACCTGCTGCTACGACAGTGTGATCTTGACCCACGAAGACCAATCGGTATCGTGGTATTTGAACCTGCACCACACCGTTACCGACGCAACTTCGTCGGCGTTGGTGGTTGCATCGACGGCGGCTGCGTACAGCGGAGCTTCGATTAACATTCCCTCCTATTATGACTGGTCGGAAAATGTCGAAGTTTCTGACAAGAAATCCCTCCGTGCCCGTGAGTATTGGCAGAACCGGAAACCGGCTCCCCGAATAGGTCGGCTCTATACCGCCCGTCCATCGGTTGGTTCGTTTGTCGCCGACGGGTCTATGGATGATCGTTCGCGGTCTAGCCGGTTGGCGTGTTACGACGACGATCTGGTAGCCAAGATCGAATCCAGTTTGGCAGGACCGTACAAGTCGCTTAACGAAGAGTTGAGTTGGACGACGGTTTTGATGACGGCACTCGCCACATATTTATACAAAGTGACCCGAACTGGAGAGTTCTCGATCGGCCTGCCCGTGCATAACCGAAGCGACGACGCGTCGAAGTCGTTGGTAGGTCCTGTTATGGAAGTGTTCCCAGTCGATGTCGAAGTCGAAACCAACGACACGTTTACAACGCTGCATCGACGAGTGGGCAAGTCGATAATGAAGACATTGGCTAACGCTGTTCCCGGGAGCGCCCCCAAAGCCGACTACGAAACGGTCGTTAACGTTATTTCTCGAGCCGGTATCGACACCTTCAACGGGGCGCCTCTACGAACTACCTGGGTGGATTCTCAGGCGATCGATTCAGAACATATGGTTCGTCTGCAGTTAACCCGTTACAGCGAAACTCAATCAGGTATCACGCTTCAAGCCGATGTGAACCATGCTGTGGCTGACTCTGACCACCGTGACCGGTTCTGGGAACACTTCTCCTCGATCCTGCAATTGATGATCGATGCCCCAGAGGCTGCTGTCAAAGATTTGTCGATCGTGTCGTCGGACGAACTGGCGACTATTTCTGATTGGGAAACCGAACCGGAAGAGCCGGTACTCGACATCGTGACCCAGCTACGGTCAGGGCTTGAAGGTTCAAACAAGATAGCTCTCGAAGACGGCTCAAAAAGCTGGACAGGCGACGAACTTTGGCGTAGCGCCCAGGCTGGGGCAACCGAGCTTCGAAAACGCGGAGTTGGTGCCGGTGATCGGGTCGCAATCGAAATGCCGAGAACAGCCCAAACGGTTCAGGCGATTCTGTCGGTCTTGTTACTCGGTGCCGCCTATGTTCCCATCGACCCGAAACAGCCCGCTCAACGTCGACAAGATCTACTTCGACGAGCCGAGTGTTCGGTCGTGCTCACCGAACCTCTAGCATCGACGAACCACAAAGATCCGGGTGGCGCCGATTGGCTAGACCGCGACGTTAATGGGCAGAGCGAAGCTTACGTGCTGTTCACATCCGGATCGACCGGTGAACCTAAAGGGGTCCCGATAACCCGCGACGGGTTGAGCCGGTACATCTCATTCGCCAGATCCAGGTACTGCAACGACGATCCTCTCATCGTTCCGTTCTTCAGCTCGTTGACTTTTGATCTGACAGTGACCAGCCTCTATCTGCCACTCGTTGCCGGAGGCAAACTCGTCGTCATCGAAGCGGACGGTTCAGAAGCACTACAAACCATTGCCGCTTCACCCGAAATTTCATGGTGCAAGGCCACACCATCACATCTAGAAGTTCTGCTACGGCTGCTTCCGACACAGCACCGGCTTCAAACCTACGTCGTCGGAGGTGAAGCGTTCGGTTCGTCGTTAGCGCGACGAATATTTGAACACAATCCAACGGCTTCGATCTTCAACGAGTACGGGCCCACCGAAGCCGTCGTTGGATGCATGATTCACCGGGCAACCGAAAACGATGCTCAAAACACCCCAGAAATCCCGATCGGTATTCCGGCTCCTGGAGTGACGCTGCGGATCGTCGACGACGGTTTGAGTCGCGTCCCGATCGGTTCTCCTGGCGAGCTTCTCATCAGCCATCCGGGTCTCACCACCGGATATCTCCAATCCGCTGGAGCCGACAGCTCAGCACACGACCCGTTCGTCGAACTCGACGGTAAACGGTTTTACCGTTCGGGCGACTTGGTGCGTTTGGTCAACGCCACGACTGCGACCTATCTGGGCCGAATTGACGAACAGATCAAAGTAGGAGGAATCCGGCTCGAACCGACTGAAGTAGAAGCGGCGTTAGAAACCCACCCCGATATTCGTCGAGCCGCCGTTCGGCTGTGGCAACCAAAACCTGAAGCCGTCGACGTGCACTGCCAGCGTTGCGGCCTGCCGTCCAACGTTCCGGGTGTGAGTTTTGATTCCAACGGGATTTGTTCGACCTGCCACGAGTATGACCGGGTCGCCCCTATAGCGGAATCGTGGTTTCGAACCCCCGCCGACTTGATCGAACGTCGGAACAGCGCTGAACATCGAAGAAGCGGACCATACGATTCGCTGCTTCTTCTAAGCGGCGGCAAGGATTCCACATTTGCCCTCTACAAACTGGTTGAACTTGGGTTCACCCCGTATGCGTTGACGTTAGACAACGGATTTATCTCAGAAGGGGCGAAAGACAATGTCCGGCGTTCGGTCGAAGACTTAGGTATCGACCACGAGTTCGTCACCAACGACAGCATGAACGCCGTCTTTCGCGAAAGTCTGGCCCAGTTCTCAAACGTGTGCCACGGGTGCTATAAAACGATCTATTCGATGGCCACCCAGCGGGCGGTCGAACTCGGCATTCCCATGATCGTTACCGGACTCTCCCGAGGCCAGCTTTTTGAAACAAGGCTGATCCCTCAACAGTTTGATGAGCAACGATTCGACCCTGAGGCGATCGACCGGGCGGTATTGGCGGCCCGCAAAAACTATCACCGATCCGACGACAAAATAAACCGACTTCTTGACACCTCGGTTTTCGAAACCGACGACGTGTTCGAACAAGTCGAGTACATCGACATTTACCGATACCTCGACGTTGAGTTAGAAGACATGTTGACCTACCTCAGCTCACAAGCCCCATGGGTCCGTCCGTCCGACACTGGCCGTTCAACTAACTGTCTGGTAAACGCCGCCGGGATCTTCACCCATCAGCAAGAACAGGGCTACCACAACTACGCCGAACCTTACGCATGGGATGTTCGACTTGGACACAAAACCCGGTCTGAGGCGATGGAAGAACTCGACGACGGGTTAGACCTCGAAGAGGTTTCGTCCATGTTGTCCACGATCGGTTACGAACCGCGAGATCGTTCGATCCTGACGGCATGGATCGAAGTTGATGACGACACCAAACTCATCCCGGCTGAGCTCAACAGTTACCTTTCGACTCGTCTTCCCATCCACGCTATCCCGTCGGCGTTTGTTGCTGGACCGGCGTTGCCGTTCACCACAAACGGCAAGCTGGACACCGACGCTCTTGACGCCCCCGAACGGCTACATAGAGCTGGCCCAGCTATGTACGTGTCGCCGGAAAACGACCTGGAACGTAAGGTTGTTGCCGTTTGGGAACGTGTTCTTCGTCTACAGCCGGTAGGCCTAGACGACGACTTTTTTGCGCTCGGTGGTGACTCGTTGGCGGCGTTGGAGACCGCAGCGATTTTGGAAGAAGAAGTGGGGTATCGCATAGATGATGCCGCAGTCTTTATGCATCCGACCCCGCGTCAGCTAGCTATCGCCGTGGATACAACTGCGCCACAGCCTGTCGGCCCCCAACCGGGCGTGCCTGAACTTGGCGGGGCCGACGTCAAAAGCGTCGAAGCTCTGGACCTCGACGGCGAGCCTGCGTTGTCCGAGTCTGAACAAGGCATCTTGTACGAGATGGCGCTCGAACCAGAAAGTGCCAAATACAATCTGGGGCGTCGATACGACTTCTCCGGCGTCATCGACATTGGGGCTCTCGAAGAGGCGTTGCAGCGAGTGGCCGAGCGTCACCAGCCACTACATTGGACCTACAGTAAGCCTCGCCGAAGGCTTAGCGCGTCCGAGGCCGTAGAAGTCACTGTTTCCTCCTCGAACGACCCAGACGACGTTGATGTAACGGACCAAAACATCGCCGAGTTTCACCGAACACCGTTCGACTTGACTGCTGGGCCGCTTTTGCGATGTTGGGTCACGTCGAAACAATCATCGACGGTCGTTGTTCTCTCTACCCACCACGTGTCTGCTGATTCTGAGACGTTCGCGTTGCTGTGGGATGAGATCGAATCAGAGATGACGGGTCGGGGGCTACCCGCCTTGACCAGTAGCTATTCCACAGAAATGGCGGAACTTCAAAGCGGGTACGAGTCCAGCGACGTTGACAGAGAGTTCTGGTTGGAAACAGCTAACAAACCTGCAGCCCCGCTCGCTATCACACAACCTTCTATCGCAGGGGCAGATGGGCTCATACGGCGGACGGCGACGGTTTCGGTCGCTGACCTGACCTCGAACCCAAGTGGTTCAGGGTCGGTTCTAACCGCCGCAGCTGCTGCGTTGACGCTCGCTCGTTACACCAACAACAGCGACAAACCGGTGGGTCTCGGTTTCCTGGCATCGGTACGCAACAGTAGACAAGCTCAAGGCTTGGCCGGCTATTTTCTCAACACGTTGCCGCTCCAGTTCGATGTCGCCCCTGACTCGTCGATAGGTTCAATCCTCGACGAGGTTCGAACCAAGCTGGGCCAGGCGCTTTCACATCGTCGATACCCGTACGCCCGGATGCTGCAAGATCGTCGATCTGTTTCAGCGCCAGTCAAACCGTTCGATGTTTTGGTCGCATACGATCGGCTCGGATCGGTTTCGATACCAGACAAAGATGGGAACACCATAAACGCTACCCAGCAGATTCTTCACAACGGAACTGCGGTCGGAACCGCGTCATTGTTTGTTGAGGTGGGAGCCGAGACGGTCGAACTAGCGGTCGAGTTCTCGGGCGCCGCGATGATGGCCGAGGACGCTGAGCGTATGCTGCTGGAGTTTGATACTTCGTTAGCTTTGCTAGCCACGGAGAGCCACGATGTGCCGGTTAGTTCTGGGGCAGCGATATCTCAGAGCCTTCTGATCGGCCCAGAGCAACGCTCACTGACAAGTGTGTGGTCAACTATTTCAGACCACATGATTAGCTCACCGGCGAAGTCGGCGATCGAATGCGGCGGCGAGTCGTTAACGTGGGCTGAAGTAGAACACCTATCTGCCGGTATCGCCGGTCAACTCGATCGGGTTGGGGTCGGCCCAGGGGATCGAGTCGTTGTTGCGCTGCGGCGGTCGGCGATGATTCTTCCAGCGATTGTGGCCATTGCCCGGTTGGGCGCAACGTACGTGCCCCTCGACCCGACGTACCCTGAGAACCGAAAAATGTTGCTGGCTCAACAGTCCGATGCGTTGGCTGCCTTGATCGACGAAACCGCATCCGGTAACCCGCTGACACCTCACGATCTCGATGTGAGAACGATCGATAAGGTTTCGCCGGGGCTGCATCTGAACAGTTGGCACGAAGTAGCGTTCGATCCAAACCATGTTGCGTACCTCATTTTTACTTCTGGTTCGACCGGAGAGCCGAAGGGTGTCCCGGTGACTAATCGGTGCCTAGCTGCTAGCACGGCTGCCCGGTTCGATTTTTATCAGCGGATAAGTCGACCGAATGGTGCAGAAAAACCGACACGGTTCTTGATGCTTTCAAGTATCTCTTTTGATAGCAGTATCGCCGGGATTTTCTGGACCGCTTCAGCTGGTGGAACCATAGTTATGCCGACCGATGACGAGGTGCACAACGTTGACGCGTTGACCGACATTTTCACCCAGTCGGCGATATCACATGCGTTGACTGTTCCTGCCTTGTATGAACGTGTGCTTGGTCGCCGGTCTTCGTTTGATAGCTGGGTTGACCATGTGATTGTGGCTGGGGAGTCCTGTTCACAGCGAGTGGTTTTAAACCATAAATCGAAGGTCGGCTTCAGTTCGCTCATCAACGAATATGGGCCTACCGAGGCGACTGTTTGGGCGTCGGGGGCAGTAGTTCACAATCCGGGTCGGCCAGATGAAAACGCAGGCCAGGCCGACACGTCGGTGCCAATAGGTACACCGATAGCGGGCGCGTCTTTGGCGGTGGTTGACCACCATTTGTGTCCGGTTCCGGAAGGGGTTGAAGGTCAGCTGGTCGTTGGTGGAGCGGGGGTCGTTGACGGTTATTTACATGCCGAATCAGCCGATTCTTTTGTGTCGTTGCCGTGGGCTGAAACTGCGTTCATCACCGGGGATTTGGCGGTATTGCGTGACGGGGCGATCCATTTTCTTGGGCGAGTCGACGATCAGTTAAGTGTCAACGGGGTTCGAGTTGAACCAGGTGAAATCGAATCGGCCTTGAACAACCTAGATGGGATTGAAGCGTCTGCGGTGAGTGTCGTCGACCCTAGGACCGTGGACGAGCTGTTGGCCGAGGCGTCGGATCATATTGTTCGAGAAGTTATGGCCAAAGCCGCGGTTGACGACCACCCGACCGCAACATTGCGCCAACGCCTACTCGCGTTGTCGGAAACCTCTCGGCCGGTTCTGGTTGCCCACATAGAGTTGTCCGAAGGAGCTGAACTGGATAGTGCTGCTGTTCGCCGTGATGTCGCTAACTCGCTGGCTAAGAACGTGGTCCCTCAACGGTTTATCACTCAACGGCGAATTCCAAGATTGCCTAATGGCAAGATTGATAGGGTGGCGGTCGCTCAATTATCGGTCGGCTCACAATCCAGTAGCACCGGCACAAGCGACGCCGGCTTGGTGAACATTGGCTTGGGTAGAGATGCTGTTCTGGAGCCTGCAGGAAAGCTCACCAACGAGGTCGAGAAGATTTTCGCTCATCTGATTGGGCACACCGATTTTGACGTCGATGACTCGTTTTTCGACATTGGCGGACACTCGCTTCTGGCGGTCGAGCTCGTTGACCGAGTTGCCGACCAATTCCGAGTCGAGCTGCCAATTTCTGACCTTTACCGAAACTCATCTGCTACCGAAGTTGCCCGGATTATTTCAGCGTCGACCGGGACGAACCTAGGTGCCGGTGTATCGGGCGCCGATACGTCGACTACCTCAGATAAAGCCTCGTCGACCACATATCTGGTGCCGATACAGCCAGAAGGTTCGAAAACCCCGATAATCGGAGTTCACGTTCTGGGCATAAATTCCGAGTTCTATCGGCCACTTGCGGCCCGTCTCGGTTCAGATCAGCCGATGTTTGGGGTAGGTCAGCCAGTCGCCGATCTAGACACGACACGACCGTCGGACGTAGCCGAGATAGCAGCCGAATATCGGCGGGAGCTTGAATCGATCACATCGGCTGGCCCGGTCATATTGGCTGCGGTTTCGTTAGGGAGTGTGGTGGCCTACGAATTGGCGACACAATTACGTCGCTCCGGTCGCGAAGTGGAGAGATTGGTTTTGTTCGATGCTGCTGGACCTATGCAGCTGCCCGGGTCTGATACAGATTCGTTGAGTGGGTCGAAACGACTCGCAAACAAGGTTGTCGCGCACAGCAAAGAGATGGGTAAGAACCCACCCAAGTACTTGTTGGATCGTTCGAAGATGACGGCAAAGAGACTACGTCGCCGCAGCGAAATGGTTTCGATCCAAACCCGTAAACGGTTAGGGATTGGACTGTCGAACAAGCTTGAGATTCGACGGTTCGTTGAAGACAATGTGCGTTCTCAAATCAACTACGAGTTCAAACCTCTAGCGGTACCGATTTTGGTATTTAAGGCCGACGATTCGTTTACGGCTTCGCGTCGAGATGGGGCCTTTGGCTGGGAGATGGTTGCAGACGCGGGTGTGAAACTTATCGACGTTGCAGGCGGCCATCTGTCGATGTTGGCTGAACCTCATGTTGAAGCTCTGGCTGGACACTTCATTGGCGAGGTGTCTGCTGAGTCGGTAACTTCGAAGTTGATGGGAGCGTTACACCGAGGAGATTTCCTTCGTGTGTTGAGCCGTCTCGAAGCGTCCGAGACCGATGGTGGCTCCGAGGCTGAGCTTGTGAACAAAGCAGTCCGGGAGACAACAAAAATTGCCGAGTCCTCTCGTGGGTCTCAAGATTCGGCGATGAAGGTTTTAGTAGAAGCTGGGGTTGACGCTATTGCCCAACCGGTGCCGAAACGATCTGTTCATCACACATTCACGATTACGTTGACCGATGCCGTGTCGGTGGAGATGTTGCGTAAGGTTCCGATTGCTTTCGAACGTATCGGGTTTCGTCCGCAGCTTTCTTATATCGAACATGAGTGGTTGGCTGCGGTGTCGAAGGTTGGGTTGGCGGTGTTTGTGGCTGAAGATGCTCATGCGACACGAGCCATTGTTCGGTGGCAGCCTGATTCGCCCATCGTGTCACCTCAGGTGAGTTCGGTATCCGATGACGCTGATCTTGGGGTTTTTGTTGGTACCCCGTCGGCTCTGGTGTCCGAGATTCTTGACCGAGTAAATGTTACACAGGATGATGTTTTGCTCGACATTGGGAGTGGTGATGGCCGGGTTCTGGTCGAAGCCGCTCGCCATTTTGGGTGTCGAGGTGTCGGGGTGGAACAAAGCGGAGAGTTGGTTGAGCAGAGTCGCCGGAGAATAGCTCAGGCCGGTGTAGGTGACCTGGTTGAAGTTGTTCACGGTGACGCTCGAGAAGTTGACGTTGCTGATGCGTCGGTTATCTTTTTGTTTCTGCCGCCTGAAGCGTCGTCAGAACTTCTGCCCGCTCTTTTGGCTCAGCGTGCAGAAGGTGCCGTTATCGTCGCTCATGAACAGTTGGCGGTCAGGTGGCCGGTGGAACCGACTGAACGGCATTTGATTGTCGACGGTGGAATTACTGTTGCTTATCTTTGGCGTTAGCCGCTTATTGCTCTGGGCCGAATATTCGGGTGGCCATACGTTCGATTAGCCAGCTGCCTATGTTGCCTTCATCGGTTAGCTCTCGTCCGAAGTGGTTGAAGAAGTGGGAGTATATTACCCCCATCAGTTCTGACCACAGTGCTAGTCCTGCCATGATCTGGTGGGTGGGAGCGTGCATGCCGACTTCGGCGGCGGCGGCTTGCAGCGGGTCGCCAAGTTTGGGTGGAACTGGGGGAGCGTCGATCGTGTGGTCGATGTCTTGGGTGTCGCTCCATTCGCTCATTAGACGGTAGAGCACAAGTTGAGAGCGTGTGCCGGGGTCGACGGTGTCTTCGGGGGCCGCGTACCCGGGTATTGCCGGCCCGTATACAAGAGCGAAACGATGTGGGTTTTCTTTTCCCCATGCCATGATCGTCTGGCCGATTGAGATAAACCTTTGGCGGTAGTTTTCGGCTGGGATTTGACTGTTGTTGTGTTCGACTCGCTCTCCGACGTCGTTGTACGCGTCGATGATCAGTGCGGTGAGTAGGGCGTCTCGGTTGTTGAAATAGCGGTAGAGGGCTGATGAGGTCATGCCCATCTCTCGTGAGATTGCCCGGAGTGAGAGGTTGTTGGCTCCGTCTTTTTGGAGTTGATCCCATGCAATGCGTTTGATCTCTTGATTCATTTGGGCTCGGGCGATGGCCCGGATTCCCACAGGTTTGGCTGGTTTTTCGGCTGTTCTTTTGCTGCCCATTGGTTCTAGGATGCCTGTATTTTGCGCGAATATCAAGAGCATCAGTCTAAAAAGAGATCAGTGATCTTGGTTTTTCTCTGGTTCTCTGGTAAAACTGTATCAGCGAGATCACTGATCTCGTTTGTAATCAATGATCGCTAATATGAGGAGCTACACAATGGGAACCGCACACGTAATCGTCGGATCAGGTCCGACGGGTCAAACCACAGCCAAATTGCTTGCCAGCCGAGGCGAAGAAGTCATACTGCTGAACCGCTCCGGCCGGGGCGAAAACATCCAAGGTGTGCAACGACAAGCCGTTAACGCCAGTGACCAAGCCGCCATGCAGCAGGCCGCCCACAATGCGGCCGTAATTTATAACTGCGCCAATCCGATCTACACGAAATGGGTGACCGACTGGCCACCCCTGGCCAACTCCATCCTCAATGCCGCCAAAACATCCGGGGCGGTGCTCGTGACACTAAGCAACCTGTACGGATACGCCCCTCCGACCCGTCCGATGGTAGAAACCGACCCATTAAACGCCACCAGTGTCAAGGGTCAGGTTCGAGCCAAAATGTGGCACGATGCCCTCGCCGCCCACCGAAATGGCGATGTTGTTGTAACCGAAGCGCGAGCCTCAGATTTTATAGGTGCAGAACTCGACAAAAGGTATCACACCGGAACTCGCATAACCGACCCCATCAGGGCAGGAAAAACGGTCAATATCCTAGGAAACCCCGACGTGGACCACAGCTGGACCTCCATAAACGATGTCGCCGCAACCTTAGTCGAATTAGGTTCCAACGAAAAAGCATGGGGCAAAGCGTGGCACGTTCCAACAGCCGAACCGTTAACCCAGCGAGAAATCATCCAACGGCTGGCTGAACTCGTGGAAGCCGATCCACCAAAAATACGTCCAGCCCCAGACGCATTGGTAACGGTAATGGGCTGGTTTCAGCCGATAATGCGTGAACTAAAAGAAGTGTTGTATCAGTTCGACCGTCCATTTGTTGTCGATTCTTCGGCGGCCACCAACGTGTTAGGGCTCAAGCCTGTGCCAATCGAAAAGTCCCTACGGCTAACACTGGGTCTTTGATATCTAACAGGACACGTTAAAACGGTCACGGTGAAATCGCCTATAACCGGGCACTTCAGCCCACGAATCTGATGATTTGTGTCCTGTAGGTAATCCGCCAGCTAGTTATAATTTTGTGATATAGCAAAGGTGGATTAAATATGGGCGATTTGATGTCTTCTGGTTTTCATGCGGCTAGAAACGTATTAGTGGCGGTTTTCTTAGGTCTTGTTTCGGTATTTGCCGTCCCAAGTCCGTCTGCAGCGGAGTTTGAGACCCCGCAGCTTGCTCCGTGGGGGCTCAAAACAAAAGGTGAAATTTCATCTCTCGGTAACTGGGATGCATTGGGCTGGGCACTCGCTCAAACCGGCGACCATATTTATGCTGGTGGTAACTTCTTGGAAGTTACCAACGGTGCCCGAACCGAGTCTCAACCGTACCTCGCCCGCTTCGAAACTAGTACCGGCGAATTCGACCCGTCGTTTCGCCCAACTATCGGTGGAGCCATCTACGCCCTGGCTCCTTCCCCAGACGGTGGATTATTCGTCGGTGGTGACTTGAAATCTTGGAACGGCCAAAGTATCGGAGCGTTGGCTAAAATCGATCCCGCTACCGGCGCACGCTGGCCAGGGTTTGAAACCCGAATTTACGGCGGAACTTCCTCGGTCAGAGATATCAAAGTAGAATCCGATGGTTGGGTCTATGCATCAGGGACGTTCACAACGGCAGGTCTCAACGGAAACACCGTAGCGGTCGACAATGTTGTTCGTTTCAACCCAACTTCAGGAGTCATCGACACGAACTGGCTTCCTCAGCTAAACGGCCCGGTCGATGGCGTAAGCCGTTCCAAAACTTCAGCAGTTACCTACATTTCAGGTGGGTTCACCACCGTAAACGGCTCGGCCGACACCCCTGGATTTGTGGGTCTCGACGATAACGGAACAATCGCGTTTAACCGTCCCATAGAGTCCTTGAACCGTCAACTGATTTCGTGTCCAGACCGTCTAGGACCCGAGTACTGCAGCCGCATGTATGATGTCGAAGCAACTCCGCAGGGGTACGTATGGATCACCGGTATTGAGCATGCGACATATCAGATAAGCGAAGTGACCGGGCAAATAAAGAACGCCCACTTTACGGTTCGTGGCCCAGTCTGCTGGGGACTTAACGCTGCTGAGCGTCAAGGTATTCCAGAATGTCGCAGCGGCGGTGGGGACGGACAAGATCTTTACACTGTTGGGGACCGTGTCTACGCAACGTGTCATTGCTTCGGTGGTGTCTTCAGCAGTACAGACCCAACCGACCTGTATATACCGACAACGGGTTGGGCCAATACTCCGATCATTGCTGACGGCTACGTGAAACCGGTTTCTGGTGTTATCGCATTTGACGCCAATACAGGAAACGTTGACTCAAACTTCGACCCATACATGGCGGGCACCTCCGGAGGTTGGGGTGTGCTCGATTCAGGCGATGGTTGTCTTTGGATGACCGGAGACTTCAGTCAAGTAGGACAACCCGGCGTCGAACAGACCAAACCAGGTCGAGACCTTGTACGGCTATGTGACGGCGGGATCGCCCCCGAATTAGCAGTCGTCGAAGCGCCTGCTTCGTGTTCTGTTTCTGTGGTTGGTGTGGATGCTACGGTTTCGTGGGATTCGGTTGATGGTGCTGATGGGTATCGGGTTTATCGCAGTGTTGATGGTGGTTCTGAGTTTTGGCAGGGTCGGGTTGTTGCTGGTGTTTCGTCGTTTGATTCGGTTCTTCGGGCTGGTAAGTCGCATCAGTATTTGGTTGCTGCGGTGAAGCCTGATGGGTCGTCGACTGATCGTACGCTTTGCGGAGCCCCGGTGACTGACAGTCCTGTCGTTGGTGTTGTTGCGCCTGCTTCGTGTTCTGTTTCTGTGGTTGGTGTGGATGCTACGGTTTCGTGGGATTCGGTTGATGGTGCTGATGGGTATCGGGTTTATCGCAGTGTTGATGGTGGTTCTGAGTTTTGGCAGGGTCGGGTTGTTGCTGGTGTTTCGTCGTTTGATTCGGTTCTTCGGGCTGGTAAGTCGCATCAGTATTTGGTTGCTGCGGTGAAGCCTGATGGGTCGTCGACTGATCGTACGCTTTGCGGAGCCCCGGTCGTAGCCAACTAGACACACAAGAAAATCAGCGAATAGAAGTAAGGGGCCTAGTGGGAACGTGAATTTTGACCGCTTCGGCCCCTTACTGTCTGTTGGGTCGGCTCGCCTCCGAAGCGGTTCCACTCTGTCCGGTCTCGACCGGCGGGTGGAACCGTCGCGTTGGCGGATAGTCAAGTAGAGCCCCATTAGCCAACAGCGAAACTGTGTCGCCTGGAAGCTGATCGAGTTGGGCTTGGCTTCACCATCGGTGGAAACCAGTGGCTATACACCAAACTGGTCATGTCGAATCGTTCCACATGACCAGTGAGGTAGTTAACTATGAGAAAGTAACGTGAGACCGGGTGACTATCCGGCAGGTTCGAAACGCACCAACCGATTGTCTTCAAGGTTCGGACCGAATTCGGTAGTTGGGCCATAACCTTTGTAAACCAACAACGACTCGGGAACACCCTTTTCGATCAGATAGTTCGTGACCGCTTGGGCACGCCCTTCGCTAAGTTTCTGGTTCGTAGCTGCATCACCTGTAGTGTCGGTATAGCCCTGCACTTCAATAGTGCCGTCGTAGCTTTCATCAACCTCGCTCAACAACGCAACCGCTTTGTCTAGTTCGCTAAAGCTGCCAGGGTCGATCACCGTAGAGTTGTAGCCAAACTGAACTTGTGGCAATACGTTCAGCTGGTCGGCTATATCCGCTACCTGTTCTTCGACTACCTCTGGTTCCGGCTCAATTTCAGGCTCAGACTGAACTGGAATCGTTAACTGGTCAACCACTTCGGTAACACCAGCCACGTTTCCGGCAGCATCGAGCACTTCGGCCCGTTTCGCTTCAGACTCAACGATCCCGCCCACCGTAATAACTGTGCCTACCCCGTTCGCAGACGGAGAATCAACCCCTTCGGCTTCTAGGGCCGATATGACTGAAGGTTCGAGAAGTTCAAGCTTGTTGTCAACCGATTCGATCCCGGCAACCCCGAGCGCCGCCGTTTCAGCTTCAGCCCGCTCTTGGTCGTTGGCGACAAACCCTTCAAGAACCGCCACTGAACCTGTTCCGACCCCGGTTACCGTACCGGCTAGAGGGCTGACCGCTGCCTGCAGGTCGCCTGTCAAATCGACGTCTTCTATTTGTGCTGAAACGTCAATTTCGGCTTGTTGGTCGACCAGTTCAACGTTTTCGGTACCCGTAGTCGTCGCCACCGAGTCCGCTAGGTCCTCATCGTCTCCACCTATAAAGGTATTCCAGCCAAGAATTCCGAAGAATAGGGCTGCGACTGCTATACCGGCGAGTACTACTTGATCGTCAGCGTTTCGGCTCCATTCCGGTATGAGTTTGTCAGATGCGGCGGCAGATTCGTTTTCCTCAGAGTGCTCCATGCCTACTATGACGACGAAACGACACTAAAAGTCGCGAAGAACTTTATGTCGTCGAACATTCTTCGATCATAGGCGCCTCGATTGCTCCGGAGTGCGGGAGAGTATTCGTTCATCCGCTAGTCTCAAACAGTGGCCAGTCAGCAAGAAATTTCCGAAGTCGAAGCCCTCCTAGGCCGAAAACCGCAAGGGCAGTTTGAAGTTGCGTTGCGCACCGCCGACGGAACACCGATGGTGCTGGTCAACTATCCACTTTTAGACGATGGTCGACCAATGCCAACCCGATACTGGCTAGTCGACAAAGATCTGGTTAAAGCAATCGGACGGATCGAATCTACCGGTGGGGTCAACCAAGCCGAAGCAGCCGTCGACCCCGACGAACTTCGAGCCTGCCACGACCAACACAACAAAGAGCGGGACGCGCTCCTGCCGCCAGACTACGAAGGCCCCACCCCAACCGGCGGAGTTGGCGGCACTCGTGTCGGCGTAAAATGCCTCCACGCTCACTACGCCAACTATCTTGTCGGTGCACAAGACCCGGTAGGGCGATGGGTCCATGAACGCCTTAAAGAAACCGGCGACGACTACCAACCAGCGGGGGCAGCTAACAAACACGCCGGGTTCGACCACTACGGCCGCGTCAGCACCGAACTTGCGCTGTCAGGACCATCACTCATTGTCGATTTGGGGGCAACGTCAACTCTGTTCGTACTGGGCAGCGAGGGGGACGCCAACGACGTCTGGGAAGCCGACCTAACCGGGTCAGCACTCGAATCGGCGTATCTAGTGTCAGACCCGCCAACGGCTGCCGAACTGTCGGCTGCGTTGTCTATCGTCGAACTGCATGTCACCGACGTTTTGCGTGAAGTCGACGGCATCGGAGCCGTTTTGGACTCGATGCGGGTTGTAGCAACAGGAGACGCCCTTTTGATCGCGGCGGTTGAAGCCGGAATCGAATCCGAAGAAGTGTCTAACGGAACGGTTGTCCAAACAAAAGACATCGAAGATCTATTTCGGACCGTAACCGCCGAGCCTCTAACAGACCTGGTTCATAACCCAGGGCTACCCGAAGAACGAGCGCCGGACTTCGTCGGAACGATGTGTGTTTTGGTTGAAACGCTACGCCAGTTAGGGGCCGAAGAACTTCGTATAGCTCGGGGATCTGCCGACCCGGTTGAGTCATGAACCAACCGTCACTGCTAGGCCGCAGGGTGCTTCTTCGGCCGCTACGCCGAGATGACTTTAACCAGTGGCGTTCCGTGAGAGAAGACAACCTGGATTGGTTGACCAAGTGGGAACCGTCGCGTTCACCCAACGCCCCAGACGTCTACGGTGACATCACCGCATTCTCGTTGCGGTGTCAGGCCCGAGACCGAGAGTGGCAAGCCGGTATCGGCTACGGTTTTGGCCTGTTTGTCAACGGACTTTTCATCGGCGAAATTAACCTTTCAAGTATTCAGCGCGGCCCGTTCCAAAGCTGTTATGTCGGATATTGGGTAGATCAGCGACACGCCGGTAACGGGTACGTGCCCGAATCGTTAGTCTTGCTCGCCCGGTACGCTTTTGAGGTTTTGATCCTTCACCGGATCCAAATATCAATCGTGCCTCGAAACAAAGCATCGAGGCGTGTTGTCGAGAAGCTAGGGATTCGCGAAGAAGGTACGGCGCAACGGTACCTCGAGATAAACGGCGTTTGGGAAGATCACGTTCGATACGCAATGACGTCAGAAGAGTGGTACGAACGTCGCGAAGAACTTCTCGACGCCTGGATATGAAATCGTCTATATCTTAGGTACGGCTCTGATCAGAAGGATCTTTTGCGTCAGGTAGCTTCCTGCATGCAAATCTTGAGGATTTCAATCTACCCTTATATAGGTATGCGTCCCGTTGGTTCACTAGTCCCACGCCTCGTTTTGGCGTCGGCGTCCCCTAACCGGAGAGCCATCTTAGAAAGCTGCGGTATCGAAGTAGAATCGATGGCGGCCGATATTGACGAACAACCGCTTGAACACGAACGCCCCGTCGAGCTAACCACACGGCTGGCCGAAACCAAATGTGAAACCGTGACAGCGCGTTTGTCCAGCTCAGAGTCTTCTGGTTCGGCTGTCGTGATCGCAGCCGACACGGTGGTTGAAAACGGTGGTCTCATTTTGGGTAAACCCCAATCGCGTGATGAAGGCCACGAAATGCTTCTGAGTCTTTCGGGCGGCACCCACAACGTGATCACGGGGGTAGCGGTCGCGTTCGGCGGGGCAACCATCGTCGACCACGCCGTTACTGCCGTCACATTTCGATCCTTAAAGGAACCGGAGATCGTCAACTACCTCGACACCGGCGATTACAAAGGCAAAGCCGGGGCATACGGTATTCAAGGCATAGCGTCGGTATTTGTTGAACAAATCGACGGATCGCATCACAACGTCGTGGGACTTCCAACCCACGTCGTGGAACGATCACTTCAAGCCCTCGGACGGTCGATATATGATTGGCGGGTTGGTCGATGACCCGAGACTCTCAAGCCGTCAGCCCGTCGCGCAGCCGTAACCTCATCGACGAAATCAAAGACTCGCCAGTCGGCGCGGTCTATATCAAAGCCGTGCTGCGCCGCGGCCTATTCGTAGTAGTAGGTGTCGTAGCCATCTACATCATGCAAGAACAACTGCGGGATGTTCTCTTAGCCGCCGAACGTCTTCAAACCATCAAACCAAGTTGGTTTGCTGTGATGGCTTTGGCCCAAACCATCAGTTTCGCCTGCACCTGGGCGTTGACGAAAATCGTGCTCCCAAAAGTGTCGTGGTTTGTTGCCATCACCAGCCAACTAGCATCCAACGCAGTTAGCCGGGTAGTACCAGGAGGCGCCGCCATCGGTGGTGCGACCCTCTACCGAATGCTCGCCGTCAGCGGCGTCGACCGCGCGCAGGCCGGAGGAGCCTTAGCGGCCACGTCCATCCTTACTACCGCAGCCATCTTCGCAATTCCCGCGTCCGCTGGTTTATTGGCGTTAGCCGGGGCCCCGATCCCGGAATCGCTGCTACCAGCAGCGTTTGCCGGTGGTGCACTGTTTCTGATTTTCCTAGTCGGCGGGACGATCAGCATTATGTTTACCCAGCCCCTACGGTCCTGTGGGGAAGGCCTGAACTGGGTGTCGGGTCATGCCGGTCGAGTTGTTAAACGAGATTGGCGAGTAGACGCTGAACGTCTAGTCGAAGAACGAGACCGGCTGGTGTCAGTCGTCGGTCCACGCTGGCCCCGGGTTCTGTTCGCCGTCGCCGGGAAATGGGCATTCGACTACCTCACCCTAATCGCCGCCCTCTACGGGGTTGGGGCAGAACCCAGATTTAGTCTCGTGCTGTTGGCCTACGCTGGTGCAGCGGTGTTATCGATGATTCCGGTAACCCCGGGCGGGTTCGGATTCGTCGAAGTCGGGCTGACAAGTATTTTGGTGCTGTCCGGCATCAGTCTTCAAGACGCTACGCTCGCAACGATGGCATACCGCGTGGCTTCGCTTTGGTTTCCAATCATCGCCGGAATCGGTGCGTGGGGCATGTTCACCTGGCGGCGACCAAGTTTGGCAGTCGAAGTCTGAGACGCATATCAACTTCCGTTCCACGTCAAGTAGGCTGACGACTAATGACGGCAAACTGGCCAAAGCCTACGCACACGTTTACGTTAAGCGCCCACAACGTTTCTGAATCGTTGCTGTTTTTCGAGTCTTCGATCGCGCATATTCGGACATCGCTCACCGAACTCGAACTTTCGCCGTCTTACCTGATGTTAACCGACGCCAACCCTGGGGGAGAGACCGCCCGACGGTACGGGAAAGCGGCTAAAGAAGCCAACGATCTGTGGCCGCTAACGAACGGAGCCGGCTACCAAGTCGAAGCGGCACGAGCCTATATCGAAGAGTATGGCAGCAAAGGAAAACACGGACACAAAATCGTCGAAATGCTGCAAGAACGGTTTGGGGTGGTTCTGGGGGCTAGCTCTCGGCCAATTTCGATCACGGTTCCCGAGGCTCTCGACCGAATTCACGTGTTGTTTAGCGGGGTCCAAGCCGGGATTGACGAGATCGATGCCCTATGGGCGGCTCTTCTCCCGAGGGTTAAAGCGGCGACCGAAACAGTAGAGGAGCTTCAGGTCGCGGCGGACCGTCTCGGCATCGTCGAGCCGTTGATCGGACGAACCAGAGCGTTGGCTCTCGACCTTGCCGACCGGCTCACCAGCGACCCGTTGAGCGTGACCGCGGCCGATGGCCCAGCGCTCGACGTGAAAGTCAACGACGCCATTACTCAGGTGGCGACGGCTCGGTCGGGCCATGACAACTTAGCCAAAGATCTGGTTCGGGCTGCACAACTGGTAGCGAATCTTCGAGTTCTGCGATCGCGAGCAGAGTCGGCTCGAGAAACGACGTTAGAAAAAATAGTGGAACCGTCTGGGCTTATCCGTGTGCCCTCTGGCCAGATAATCGATGGACCCGAAGGGCTCGCTAGTCGCCTCGAAAAGATTAACGGGACCGGGGACGATCAAGAATGGATTCAGCGGCGCAGTGTCCTCGATATGTGGCTGCGAACCGCAACTAAACTCAACGAACAACTCGAACGCGCTGAAGCCGCTAACAAAGGCCCGCTCGAGAAACGTGACGAACTGCGGGGTCGGTTGCAGGCATATCAAGCTAAAGCGGCTGGAATGGGCCACGCTGAGGATTTAGAGCTGATGGGCCGCTTCGAAGACGCCCGTTCAGTGTTATACACTTCTCCAACAGACCTTAGTGTTGCTGAGGTCTCGCTACAGGAACTGGCTGCGAGGTTACGTACATGAACTGTTCAGAATCGGGTTGCGGGGGCACCGTATTGGCAGACGGTTACTGCGATACGTGCGGAACAAAAAGCTCAGCTGTTGCAAACACGCCAAGCGTCGGGAGTGTTACCTCAGGTATCGTTTGTAACCAGCCAGGGTGTGGAGGCACCGTTTTAGCTGACGGTTACTGCGACACATGCGGATCAAAACAGGGTGGCGCTTCGGCGAGTCCAAGCGTTGCTGGTTCAAGCGTCGCCAGTCCAAACGTTGCCAGTTCAAGCTCTTCCGGTTCGAGCCCTGCCAGCTTGGCAGGGTCAACGTGTGCTCAACCGGGATGTGGGGGCACCGTTTCCGCTGACGGTTACTGCGACACATGCGGAATGGCCGCCTCAACCAACACGGCGCCATCATCTGGCCCAATATCTGGCTCGTCGGGACCAGTCTCAACCTTCGGTATGGCCGTCGCCCCGACCACTTCACGTAGCGTCGCTGGCGCAGGCACCGCCACCGCGGCCAGCCGGTCAGTCGGCCAATCCACCCGAACATCTCGCGTCTCACAAGGCGTCGGCGCAGGGCTAGTGACCATAACGCCGACCCCCGAGGGTGATCCATCGGCGGCGATAATGAGTCCAGCCAAAGTGCAGGCTGCGTTAGGGATCGTTCCACCAGAAGAACGTCACTGCACGAGTTGCGGAAAACTAGTTGGACAACCCAGCGGCGACAAACTAGGGCGAGTCAAAGGTTTCTGCGGAGAATGTAGAACAGCGTTCGACTTCGTCACGAACGAGCCGAACTTGGCTGAAGGCGAACTCGTCGCAGGACAATACGAAATACTAGGGCCGATGGCGCACGGTGGGTTAGGTTGGATCTACCTTGGACGAGACCGGGCGGTATCAAACCGGTGGGTCGTACTAAAAGGCCTGTTGAACGAAGACGACGCGGACGCGGTCGCAGCCGCCGTCGCTGAACGGCAATTCCTCGCCCAACTAAACCACGCTAATATCGTCAACATCTACAACTTTGTGACCCACAAAAACGCGGGCTACATCGTTATGGAAATGATCGGCGGGGAATCACTAACCAGCAAATTGAAAGACCGTCGAGCCGCCAACAACGGCATCGAAGATCCACTCCCACCAGCCGAAGCCATCGCCTACATTCTGGGAATACTTCCCGCTTTGGCCTATCTGCACAGCGAACGGTTGGTGTATAACGACCTTAAACCGGCCAACATTATGGCGGTTGGTGACGAAGTCAAACTCATTGATCTAGGCGCCGTGATGCACATGGACGACCCGGAGGCCGCCATATTTGGTACCCAAGGGTTCCAAGCCCCCGAAATGGCAACAATGGGGCCATCGGCATCATCCGATCTTTACACTGTCGGTCGAACCTTAGCGGTAATGATCATCCGGTTTGTGTATCACACCGGCCAGTACCTGTATTCGATTCCGACCCCGCATGAAGAACCACTGTTCGCTCAACACGAATCGCTGTACCGTTTTCTCCTCCGAGCGACCGCCCAACATCCGGATGACCGGTTTCAGACAGCGGACGAGATGGCCGAACAGCTCATGGGGATTCTGCGAGAAATCGCATCGATAAACGACGGCGTTCCACGACAGTACACGTCGTCGAACTTCGAAGTAGACCAGCTGGCCGACCTGCTAGTCTCAGGAGTTGACGATATCGACCCGAGAGAAGCCGACTGGCGGGTACTTCCAAGTAGCAGGGTCAACGCAGATGACCCGACCGCCCCGTTCCTGGACGGACTCCCTGAAGCTGACGCAAGACGGGCGATAACGGCAATCCAGGGAGCGTTGGAGAGCGAGCAAATCCCAGCCAACCAAGAAGTCCTGCTCCATCTGGTACGAGAAGCGATTCATATTCCCGACACAGCCCAGACAAATCACCACCCACAACCCGAACAAGATCTTTTGGAATTAAACGTCGGTAAACAAGTACTGGTCAGTAAACGCCGAATCGCCGAATTCCCCGAACTTTTGTTGGCGAAACTAGAAGCCGATAATCCGTGGGATTGGCGGGTCGACTGGTATCGCGCCGTCTTAGCGTTACGCGACGGCGACCCGGTCAAAGCGGCGGAAGGCTTCAGCGAAGTATGGACCGAACTGCCCGGAGAAACCGCGCCGAAGGTAGCGTTGGCGGCCGCCGCTGAACAAGCCCAAGATTATGCTCGAGCCGCCGAACTCTACGACCTCGTGACCCGAACAGATTCGTCGTTTGTGTCGGCATCGTTTGGGTTGGCCCGCTGTTATTGGGAACTTGGCCGCCCAGCCGACATCGTCGGAGCCTTAGAGCGGGTTCCAAGCAGTTCAGCCGCCTACTACGACGCCCAAATAGCGGCCGCTCAAGCCCAGATTTACGGCGGTCCAAGCGGTGACCCGAGTATCGAAGAACTCGAATCGGCGTCTGTCATTATGCAACGGCTAAAACTTGACGCCGCTCAACGAGCAAACCTGGCCGCCGACATTTACAAGCGGGCATTATCAGGCATCCAATCCGGCCGAATTCATTCAGGTCAGCGAACGCTACTAGATGCCCAGCTTGACCCGCAATCTCTCCGGCAGAGCCTGTCCGAAACCTACCGTGAGCAGGCTCGGTTAACTAACGACGACGACGAGCGGATCCGATTGATCGACGCTGCCAACGAGATCCGACCGCGGACCTTTATCTAAACCCGATTGTGAGTATGGAAGAATCCAAAACCAACACCGAGCCTTCGGTTCGAGAATGCCCTAGCTGCGGAGAGAGCGCTTCAGTCGACGACAAGTTCTGTGAAGCCTGCGGCCACGACTTAAGTGTGAAGCCAAAACCGGAATGTGTTGCCTGTGGTGAGCGGGCGGTCGGCGACGAAGGGTATTGCGAATCGTGCGGCCATAAACAACCGGCCGAACGGGACCACATGAAGTTCGAGACCGGAGCCGTTGTCGCTGTCACCGACCGGGGGAAACGCCACCGGCACAACGAAGATGCGGTAGCCATCGGCGAAGGGGAAGGTTCGGTTGTGTTAGTTGTATGCGACGGTGTTTCGTCGACGGCGGGTTCAGCCGAAGCGTCGCTTGGCGCAGCCGAAGCAGCACGAGACCTGTTACTACAGCAAGTCAATGGAACCTCGTCGGAAGAACAAGTAGCGGCAGCTCTGGTTGAGGCCGCCGCCGTCGCTCAAGCAGAAGCATCCGCTGCAGAAGCCACAACAGAACAACACAGCGCACCCCACACCGGTGATGGTCCGCCATCGTCCACTTTTGTTGCCGTGGTAGCGCAACCCTTAACCGACGAAGTACGACTTTCAACCGCCTGGTTAGGAGACAGCCGGGGCTATTGGCTGGGGGAGGAACCTCGCCAGTTAAGCGACGACCACGAAATTCAAGGCAGCCTAACCCGGTGGTTGGGTGCCGACAGTGGCGATGTGAAACCAGACATTTCGCAGCTACTTGTCGAAGACGAAGGGACACTGCTGGTTTGTAGCGATGGCCTTTGGCGTTACGCCGACAGTGCCGGCGACATGAAATCGACGGTCGACAGCTTGGTTTCAGAGGGCAACGCTGGCTTGGCGTTGGCTTCAGCCCTGGTAGATTTTGCAAACGCTGGAGGAGGCCACGACAATATATCCGTGGCGCTTTGGTCACCTCCAACCAACACAACGGAGCAAGAAGATGACAACGTTTAACGCAGAGGTATTCCAAAACGAGTACCTGCCCGCTGGAGCAGACACAGTAGATGCCGTCGTGACGGTGCGTTCAGCCGCTGGTGGCGCGGTTCCGACGGCCAGTAACGCTATTCAGATTATTGTCATCGACACGTCCGGGTCGATGCAAGAAGAAAGCGGCCGAAAAATGCATTCGGCGAAGGTAGCGACCCAGGCCGCTATCTCCACGATTCGTGACGGGGTTAAGTTCGCTGTCGTGGGTGGCAACCATCAGGCCTATCCGATTTATCCGCCTCAGGGGTTGGCTGTCTCAACGCCCGAATCTCGTCAGCAGGCGTCTGCTTCGGTAAACGGTGTCCGGGCGGATGGAGGAACCGCTATGGGGTCCTGGTTGGCGGCTGCGGCCAGCTTGGCCCGTCTCGATCCGTCGGCGATCTGCCACACGTTGCTTTTGACCGATGGCCGTAACGAGCACGAAACTCCGTTGGATTTTGAGAACGCAATCAGTTCTTGTGTCGGCCTGATGCAATGCGACGCCCGAGGTTTAGGTGCCGCGTGGGAAGTCGACGAGCTGCGTAAAGTGTCGTCAGCATTGTTGGGTACCGCAGACATCATCCCTAGCCCCGATGACATGGTGGCCGAATTTACTAGCCTCATGGAAAAATCGATGGGTAAACAAGTCGGTGACGTGGCCCTGCGATTGTGGGCTCCGAAAGGTTCGATCGTCGACTTTATCAAACAGGTTTCGCCCGAACTTCGTGACTTGACTGGGTCAGCGCGTGCGGTCAACCCGTTAACTAACGACTATCCGCTTGGAGCGTGGGCGGACGAAGAGGACCGTGACTATCACGTGCGGGTGCGTGTCCCTGTCGGCAACGTTGGCGATGAACGTCTGGCGTCACGAATTATGCTCGTCGTGGACGGAACCGAACAGCCAGCCGCGTTAGTTCGAGCAGTGTGGACTGACGACGACCGTCTGTCCACCCGCATCAACCGTGAGGTAGCTCACTATACGGGCCAGGCTGAACTGGCCGACGCGATCGCTGAAGGTCTGGCTGCCCGGGACTCCGGCGACCAGAAAACGGCGACCGTGAAGCTAGGTCGGGCAGTGCAGATAGCGCATGAGGCCGGTAACTCAGATACGGTACGCCTTCTCCAAAAAGTTGTTGATGTAGACGACGCCCCTAGCGGAACGGTTCGGCTCAAAGCCCAAGTCGAACGCTCCGATGAGATGGCGCTAGACGTACGTTCGACCAAAACAGTTCGAGTTAAAAAGGGTTAATTGAAGATGTCAGACTTAACATGTGAAAATTGCGGCGAGCCGAGAGGCGCCGACGATGTCTTCTGCGAGAACTGTGGATTCGATTTTCTAGGTGGTTCGCTGCCTGAGTCGGAAGTCGCAGCCTCTCCATCAGCCGAAACAACTGAAGCGGCTGAAGCAACCGAATCGCCTGATCCGTCCCAGGCCGAGATATCTGAACTGGCGACAGCTGAGACCGCCAACCCCGGTTCGTCCGGCGAGGACTCGTTTGAACAGGTCAAGTTGCATATCGCAGTCGAAGTTGATCGTTCTCAGTTCGACAAAGTGGTTCAGGAAGGTGAGGTGACGTTTCCCGACCCGGTTCCCGCTCGGCAGGTTTTGGAACTGGCCGGAACCGAGTTTCACATTGGCCGGACAAGCGAGAGCAGAGCGATCCATCCCGATCTCGATATTCTCGAACTAACCGGAGACGAAGCGGTTTCGGGGCGTCACGCCATGATCGAAATCGATCGGGACGGAACGTATTCGATCACCGATCTGGGTTCAACAAATGGAACAACTGCCGGCTCGATCGAAGAAGAGTTGCTGATCCAAGGAAAGAAAACCCCGATAAAAGTTGGGTCAACAATTTTTGTTGGGGCGTGGACGAAACTCACCGTCCTCGATCCGGAAGCCTCCGGAAAATAGGCTATCGAACGCGTCGAGCTTTGACCGTCGACCTCACTCTGGTTGAAGCTCGACTAGTATCGATTCTGTTGTGACGATCTCGGACCGGCAGACCAGCGGCGTGACTAGCGGAGACGGCGACTTCGACGCGCCTGTGGCTGCTGCGTTTCGAAAAATTCGGGTCGGTTTATTAGTTTTCTTGCTGCTCGTTTTGGTCGCAATTTTGGGGTACATGAGCGCGGGTTGGTCGTTGGCCGACTCGGTTTACATGGTTATTATCACCATCTTCGGGGTGGGCTACGGTGAGGTACAGCCGGTTGATACTTGGCCGCTTCGTGGTTTAACTATCGCCGTGATCGTCGTCGGATACGGTGCGGTTATTTACACGGTTGGTGGGTTCATCCAGTGGGTGGTTGACGGCGAACTAAATCGGGCGTTAGGAGCACGCAAAATGACCAAAGAGATCGACCAACTTAACGGCCACACAATTATCTGCGGGTTTGGCCGAATGGGGCGCCAGCTAGCCAAATCACTGGTCGATTCGGGCCGTTCGTTTGTGGTGGTCGACCACGACGAGGAAATTCTGGCCCAAACCGAAGCCTTAGGATATTTGGCGTTGATCGGTGATGCTTCTGACGAGAGTGTTCTCAGCCAGGCGGGAATTGCTCGGGCAGCTGTGCTGGCCACTGTATTGCCGGAGGATGCTTCGAACGTGTTTGTGACCTTGACCGCCCGAGGTATGAGTTCACAGTTGACTATTCTGGCGAGGGGTGAAAACCCTCGTACCGAACAGAAGCTTCTCAGCTGCGGGGCCGACCAGGTCGTGTTCCCCGCTTCGATCGGGGCGTTCAAAATGTCGCAGCTGATTTTGCGTCCGACGGCAGATGAGCTTTTGGCTCAGCTAAGCGCCGGCGAGAGTGACGGCATCGACGTGTTGCGGTTCGGGTTGGAGTTCGACCAGGTGAAAATCGATGATACGTGCGGGTTGGTGGGTCGGACGTTAGCTGAAATGGCGGTTCGGGGCGCTCATGGATATTTGGTGATCGGTTTGCGTTCTGCTAATGGTTCGACTGTGTTACATCCCGATGCTGAGACGGTTCTGAACTTGGGTGACACCGTGGTTTTGCTCGGCTATGAGGACGACATGTTGGAAGTCGACGCAGTTCATCAACCGGTCCAACGCCCCGCTAGTTAACGACGGTAACCGGTCGGAAGTTCGTTAGAGTTCGTCGTATTCTTCGGCTTGGCGGTTGAGTTCTCGTTGTCCCGCTTCGCAGCTTTCGTTTATCGGACACCATCGACAGTTCATGCCGGGAGTGAATTCGGCTGGTCGAGGGTTAGTTTGGTTGAGTTCAATATATTTGCGGACCCCGTCGATGACCCGTCGAGCGGTGATGAACAGCAGGTCTTCGGTGACAGCTTCGTAGCGGGGAGTCCCCGATTCTAGGTAATAGTTGACGAGCAGTCGAGGTGGTGTGCCGACTTTGAGGGTTTCGACTAAGGCATAGAATCGGAGGTCGTCGGTGTGGCTCGGGTGGGATCGACCGGTTTTGAGGTCAAAGATGACTTTGCCCGCTGTCATGCCTTTAGCTTGGCCTAATGTCAGGTCGATCTTTCCGGCGAGTGTTATGTTGTCGTCGCAGAAGTCGGCGCGTACCCGTGATTCACATACCGGCACCCACCGTCGTTTGATCGGTGGGAACGTTTCAAAAAACGCGGCGACTACTTCGTTAGAATCGGCGACGAGTTGCGCCCGGTCCGATTCGACAAGTTCCCGCAAGAAACCGGAGATAGATCGTTCTTCGTTTTCTAGTCGGCTGATGGCGTCTTCCACTAGGTCGATTGGTGTGTGGTTTCCTCGTCTCCCGATGTGAAGCTCGATGGCTTTATGGGTGACGGTTCCTCGGGCCATTGGGATAGACCATTCGAACTCGTCGTCTTGTTCAGCCATAAAACGGGCTTCGCAGCCGTGGAGCAGGTTCAGGCCGTGTTTGGATAGGAAGATAGGTAACTGGATTTCGTCGTGGAGTAGTTCGAAGAAACTGTGTTCGAGCTGGCTGCGTAAATCATCCCGCAGGTCGTCTCTGAACGTTGGGCGTTGTTCAGCCGAGGCGCCTAGTGTTTCCTGAATCTCTCGTTGTGCTGGGTTTAACGGAGTTGTGGTCAGGTCTTGGGTCAACGGGGTTTCTTCGCTTCGGGTTGCTCGCACGGTCGGTGATCAGCCGATTCAGGTTACCACAGGCGAAGGGTCCTTATTCGCTGTCACAGCAGCAGAACATACTTGTTTACGTGGAGCAGAGAAGGTGTCATGGGTAGTCAACAAACGCAGCACAAACAGCAACGATCCGCACGGAACCATCATCGACCCGGCGGAAATACCGGCATGCAACGTTCTACTCGCCTGACAACGAAGGTGCCTCAGGAAGTTCCTGGGGCACCGCTCCCAACCCAACCCGCAAACCCCGCAGGGTTAACTGCGCTTGGTTTCGCGTCGGCGGCCCGCCAGTTGACGCTGGCTGCACAGAGGCGGGGTTTGGATTGTCCTCTGTTTCGAAGCCCGCCGGAACTTCCCGGTATGTTGCGGTCTCTTCGCCGTAACAGGGACGGTTCGGTGACGGTGTCGGTTGTTGTTAGGGGCCGGAACCGGTTGGCAGTGTTGGCCGACATGATCGATGGGGTAGTGGTTGCGAACAATCTCGAGTTTGGTGACGCATCTCAAGTTCGTGACGAGTTATGGTCGGCAATTTCGTCCGAGGTTGTTTCGTTGTCTGCTCCCGCTGATCTACTCGGCGATAGCGAGACGACGTCTGGTGGAGATCAGGGCGTTGCCCGTTCCGCTGGCGGGTTGGTTTCGATGACTGTCAGCCCAGTTGCCGCTTGAACGGTTTTGTTTGGAACGGTTTGGGATGGTTTCTGGTTGATTGAATTTTCGAAACCCTGACCCTGCTGGCGAGGTTGAGGCGCTACTGTTGGTTCTGCGATGACTGCGACTATTGGCGAAAAAATTCAGGCAGAGTTCAGCGGCCGTGATGCGACGTTTTGGCTGAAGTTGGCGATGGTTGTTGTTGGCGGGCTTATAGCGGTTTTTGTTGTTCGTAGGGTTTTTGTGGCCCCTATCGATGCGTTGGCTGTTCGTGAGGCATGTGCATCGTATGGGTTTGATCTTGATCATCCGCTTGAACGGGTTGAACAGGTCAGCAAGTCGGGTGTGTTTGATCGGGTGACGGCGAACTGTTCGTACGGGCCATCTGAGGATGGTGAGCGTCAGAGTTTTTCTACAACGCTTGATGAGATTCAGCCTGGTGGCTTTTTCCCTGCCTCCAAATTTTTGGGGTTTTTCGTTCAGTTGGGGACGCTTGCTCTTTACGCTCGTATGATTGGTGAGCCGTTGTATCGGAAATTCGTTTCAGAGAGCTAATATTCCCGCTAGGTTCATAGCAGCCGATTATCATAGTCGTAACCTGCCCGGGTGGCGGAATTGGCAGACGCAGAGGGCTTAAACCCCTCGGAAGGTAAAACTTCGTATGGGTTCAAGTCCCATCCCGGGCACTAGCATGTTGTGGTGTCTACAACATGTGAAACCTATTCAGAATCAGTTTCATGTTGTC
>JAHDCC010000052.1 GCA_020630065.1 Acidimicrobiales bacterium | reverse complement strand
GGCTGGTTTGAACAAAAGGCGACCGAAATTACAACTAGCGGCGGCTAGCTCACACTTATGTCTAGAAAGCCTCGATTCCACGCCGCTCGTCGGTTGCATTCTGACCGTGCTGAGATCGGCTCGACGTTGATAATGATGGTTGTCTTCGTTCAAGTCGTTTTCTTGATCATTCACGCGTCGCTTGTTTACCACGGGCGGCAGGTGGCGTCGAGTGCTGCCCAGGAAGCGTTATACGCTGCGCAGCTTTATGAAGGTGACCCCGGAGCTGGAGTCGCCGCAGGTGAAGAAGTTCTAGCTCTGTCCGGAACGTTGGAGGACACAAACATCAGTGTCTCTCCAGGTGCTGACACCGTGACCGTCAATGTCACCGGAACGGTAAAAACGACGTTGTTGCCATTTGCTAGTGATGTAAATGTCACCGTTGAGGGCCCAGTAGAGCAGTACCTTTCGGAATCGAAACGCAAATGAATCTATCATTTCATCCACAAAAAGCCTTATCAAAAATTTCTTCTGGTAAGGGTCGAGTGGTTTCGTTTCGAGGCAGCAGCGGGGCGGCGTCGGCGACAATGCTTGTCGTCATCCCTCTTCTTATTCTCATAGCAGAACTGGCGGTATTCGGAGGTCGGATGGCTGGCGCTCGAGGTTAAATTCAAACCGCCGCTCGTCAGGGTGCTCGAGAAGCGAGCCTTTCGGCAGGTCCTGGTTCGGCGACCGGAAGAGCGCAAGCTTCAGCGATGGCTTCGTTATCGGATTCAGACTTTAGTTGCGGATCACCGTCGGTTTCGGTCGATACGTCCGGTTTCGAACCAGGAGGCAAAGTCGTTGTTGAGGTGACGTGCACGGTTGCTCTCAGCGATCTTTCAACCCTGTCTGTCCCCGGCAGCCAGACCATTACCAGCTCAGCGGCTGAACCGATTGACCCGTACAGGGTGGTGGAGTGACAGTGAACAAAATCCGAGAATTTCGAGGTAGATGGGGCGATGACACCGGCGACACGTTGCCGTTCATTCTGCTGCTTATGCCGGTGCTTATAGCTGCGGTGGGTTTGGCTTACGATGGCGGCAGCATTTTTGTCGCCAAACGGGAAGCGTTAAATGCTGCCAGCGCTGCGGCACGTTCTGGAGCGGCCGATATTACCGAAGAGTCACTATATGCAGGTAATCCCGAGTTGGCGCCGTCTGCTGGAGCGACAGCGGCGAGTTTTGCTGCTGCGGAGGGATACGACGCTGTTGGTGTTTCATTCAATGGATCAAAGACAAAGGTGAAAGTTACGGTCACCCAAGACGTTGACATGGTTTTTCTGACCATTGTGGGTCTGGATTCGGTCACCGTCGAAGAAGAATCTATTGCCCGGGTCGAGGTGTTTGCCGATGACGAGTAGTCTCAAGCGGGCCACGTTATCGGCCAATCTATTTGTTATTCTCTGGTTCGCTATACCGGTCGCGGTTGCGGCTGTAGCGTTTCTTCGGCTCGGCGTCTTAGCTGGCGCTGTGGCCACAACAGTCAGCCTTGGGTTTTGTCTGTTGCTTATTTGGCGTCTGACAAAACGATCGGCGGCCTATGTCTTTAAACGGAAAACGGTGCTGTGGCGTTTTGACCGTGTTGTTGAACGAAGCCTTTGGGGTTCCGGTTCGTTAAAGGGATGGACTCGTTCGAACCCCAACACGTCGCTTGCTGATCTCCGCGAAGGTGAAGCTCCATTAACTAATGATGCCCCTTCGGTCAGCAACACCCCGATAGTTGTCGCAGCTACCGAGACACAAAAAGTTCGGCCTCTTGCACCTCGCCTAAATAGAACTTCGTCAGCGAATCTAGTTGCCGCAGCGCCGGAGCCCCGGACTGCTCCAGCGTCCACCATTACGAAGCTTCCTATCGAAATCTCAGACACTCCCGAATCAGCGGTCGAGTATGTCGTGAAACGTGGTGACACCTACTGGTCGTTGGCAGAGCGGCTGTGGGGTGACGGTAGCAGATGGAACGTTATTCAGAATTTGAACATAGGGCGAACAGTTTCGAGCGATGTGGTTTTGGTTGAAGGAATTTCGCTGGTCCCCGGGTGGAACATTTTACTTCCCCATGAGTTATAAGAGAGGCGTTGAGCATGCGACAGTTTGGTATTGGTAGGTGGGTGTCGATTATGGCGGTAGTCGCTTTGTTGGCATCTGGGTGTTCTAAAGATTCTTCGGCCGCTTCGGCGGAAGAGTTCTTGTCGGAGGATTCCGGCGTGTTGACCGTCGACGGTGAAGACACGGGTCGGTTTGGCGAATTGTGGCAGCAGTATTTGTCTGCCCGTGATGACGCGATGACGGCTGGTTCTGCGGATGGGCTTGATGACATCGCCGACGATGTCGTTGTCGAAGCGCTCGATGATGAGGCAGCCGAAAACAAGACAAAGGTCGACGGCAAAGAACTCGACGGTGTCCAGGAAGTATCGAGCCAGTCCGGGCTTGTGTCGATTCAGAAGAGTCCAGACGAAGTGGTTTTGCGGGACTGTGCGACTCATAAAGTTCGTCTCCGTTTGGGAGAAGTTTTCGAGATGTACACCGATCGGGAAATAATATTTTCCAACGGCGACGACGGATGGCGTATCTCTGACGTTGTCGTTATCCAGGACGGGTGGACGTCTGTCGACGAGTTTGGCTGTGTTCCTGCTGACGTTTCAGAGGAAGCGGAACGAGTCGGCATGGTTTTTCAACGAGGCGCCGTCGAGTTCGAGCGTGACGCTTCTAAACCACTATCCGAAGACATGGTGGAAGCGATGTCCGAAGATATGAAAGTTGCGCTGGAACAAGGCCGTTCGGATCTGGCCGCACTGAACGTGTACTCCGATTCTCCGGCAGAAATTTCGGTAGTGGCTGAGGGGCTGAACTTTTTGTTCGCTTCGCAGGAGGGCCCAGTCGTACGGGTCGTGGGTTGTGTGGTATATCCAGAGGGCAAGGTCGTTCGTTCGGTCGAATCAGACGAGGTTGTTGATGATTCGATCGGGTCGGGTGGTTCGGTTGCCGTTGGTCTGGACGTGATTGTTCGTGAAGGTTTGGTTGGTGAGGTCGTTAATGTGTCGCCGTCAGAGGGGGGTTGCTGAAATGGTTAGTACAGCGAAATTTGTGTGGTCTAGTTGGCGGGGCTGGTCGACTGGTTTAGTGGTTTGGTTGTTGGTGGTGACAGGTGTTGCGTTTGTCGCGCCCGCTGGGCGCGTCGACGCTGCGGAGCCGGTTGGTGGGTTGTCGTCGTTGGCGGCGATTCGTGGTTTGGACGGTTCGACCGATTTGGGTGGTGTCCGTTGGTTGCCGTTGGCGGCCGCTGACGATGTTGGTTCGGGCGAAGCTGGGTTGGATCCTGTCCAGGTGGAGATGTTGGATCGGGTGAAGGAGTTGGCGTTTCAGGGGGTTAAGCGTCCTGGGTTTGACGTTTGGCCTGGGTTTGATCAAATCCAGGTTGTTGGGTTGGATTCGTGGTTTCGGGTTGATGATGAGTCGTGGGCCGATATTTCGATTGAGGAAGAGTTCGCCGTTGAGACGATGAAGGTAACCGGTTCGCCGTTGCGGGTCGAGTATTGGTTTACTGATGGGGTTCGTTCTTGTGAGAAGCAGGGGTTGGCGTGGTCTGAGGGTGCCGATGCTAGCGAGGCGTGTTTCCGAGAGTGGGAGCATACGTCTGAGGTCGAGCAACAGCAGGTTAAGGCTCGGTTGGTGTTTGAGTTTGAGTGGGAGTTAGTTAGGGATTCGTCGGAGTTGACGGCTGAGGAGAGGGGTGTTGTTGCGTCCGGTTCGTTTGTTACGACTGGTAATTGGTCTGATGAGCGTGGGCTGACGATTGGTGAGGTTGGGACGGTTGTTTCGGATGGGACGTCGCCTGAGCCAGCGGTTCGTGAGCGTGGTGATGCGATGGCGTCTGCGGTTGGTGTGGAGCAGTCGGGTTGTTCTTGGTATAGCTTGTCGTGTCATGTGGTTAACGCCGCTACTGGGTTGTGGGATTTGGCTGTTGGTGCGTGGAAT
>JAHDCC010000051.1 GCA_020630065.1 Acidimicrobiales bacterium | reverse complement strand
TTCACGCCATCGACCTCGTTGATTATACGATTCGACATTTTGGCTAATAAGTCGCCGGGTAGACGAGCCCAATCAGCTGTCATTGCGTCGTCACTGGTTACAGCTCGGATGATGATGGGACGAGCGTAGGTTCGTTCGTCGCCCATCACACCAACCGAACGAATGTCGGCTAGGACGGCGAATGACTGCCAGATCTCTCGTTCGAGACCTGCCAGTTTGATTTCTTGTCGAACGATAGCGTCTGCGTTTTGGAGGATTCCGACCGTTTCGTGGGTTACTTCACCAATAATTCGGACACCAAGGCCGGGGCCCGGAAACGGTTGACGCCAAACGATCTCGTCGGGCAAACCTAGTTCAGTTCCGACAGAACGAACTTCGTCTTTAAAAAGATTCCGAAGCGGTTCAACTAATTCGAACTCAAGATCGTCCGGCAGCCCGCCCACGTTGTGGTGACTCTTGATCTTCGCCGCGTCGGCGGTGCCCGATTCGATCACGTCCGGGTAGAGCGTTCCTTGAACTAAGAAGTTGGCGTCTTCGATCTGGTCGGACGCTTCTTCAAAGACTCGGATAAATAGTTCACCGATTACTTTACGCTTCTCTTCTGGATCGGTTACGCCGGCCAAACCGTCTAGGAATCGTTCGCCAGCATCGACGTGAATCAGTTCGATTCCTTGGTGTTTATTAAACGTCTCGACAACCTGATCGGATTCACCCAGTCGCATCAAACCAGTATCAACATAAACACAGGTGAGCTTAGAACCGATCGCTTTATGAACTAGGGCTGCGGCCACCGCTGAATCAACACCACCAGATAAACCACAAACAGCTCGACCATCACCGACTTGAGCACGAATGGCACTTACGGTCTCATCGATGACTGAACCCATGGTCCAGGTCGGAGAACAGCCCGCTACTTTCAGCAGAAATTGTTTCAGAACCTCTTGACCATTGTCGGTATGCCCAACCTCGGGATGGTACTGAACCCCATAGATTTTGAGGCCAGGGTTTTCCATAACCGCTACAGGAGCATCGACGGTGGACGCCGTTATCTCAAAACCAGCGGGAGGTTCAGAAATAGCGTCAAAGTGGCTCATCCAAACGGTTTGGGTGTCGGGAGTGTTCGCTAACAGTTCTGACGTATTTGGTTTACACGAAAGTTCTGTGCCGCCGTATTCTCCACGTTCGTTGCTGCTAACGACTCCCCCAAGTTGTTGGGCGATCAGCTGAGAGCCGTAACAAATACCAAGAATCGGAATTCCCAGATCGTATATCGCTGGGTCTAGTATCGGAGCGCCTTCGACGTGAACGCTTTTGGGACCGCCAGACAGGATCAACGCCGATGGACGTTCCTGTTCAAGTTGGGCGGCGGTGATATCGCGAGGAACAATCTCGGAGTATACGTTCAGTTCACGTACTCGTCGGGCGATCAGTTGGGCGTATTGGGCACCAAAATCAACGACTAAAACTCGCTGGGTTGGTTTTGCGACCGAATTCATTATGTATCGTTTCTGTTGGCGGCGACAGATTCGGTTGAGCCGCTAGTAACGAGGATCTCGGCCTTCTGCAGCTCTTTTACGGTTTCATATCCTAGGGTCGCCATCGAGTGGCGCAACGCTCCAAAGATATTTACCGTGCCGTCGGCCAGCTCGGAAGGCCCCAACAAAAGCTCCTGCAAGGACGCTTTCTGATCTACCGGTATCCGTCGACCTTGTGGAAGTTCCGGATGAACTGCAGCGTTATCCCAATGCCAACCATGTCCGGGCGCATCTGTTGCGGCCGCCAAAGGACGACCTAAAACAACGGCGTCGGCTCCACAGGCGACGGCTTTAGCGATCTGACCACCTGTGCGAAGCCCGCCATCGGCAATCACATGCACGTAGACGCCTGTCTCGTCTAGGTGACGCATTCTGGCCGCTCGCACATCCGCCAACGCGGTAGCGGTTTTGGAACCAAGTCCGGTCACCTGCCCAGTGGTAGCTGTCGAACCACTGTCGACCCCTACAAGAACGCCCGCGGCTCCTGTTCGCATCAGGTGAAGGCCAGCTTGGTAGCTTGCACAACCGCCCACAATAACTGGAGTTTCGAGTTCACGTACAAAGCTCTTTAAGTTAAGAGCGTCGTTGTTGGCTGTAACGTGCTCTGCAGAAATAACTGAGCCGCGAATAACCAGCAAGTCGAGTTCAACTTTTGACAAAATATCCGACATTGCGACGGTGTGTTTGGGAGAGACGGCGCCCGCTATCGTTACGCCTTTTTCTTTAAGGTCGTGGATCACGGATACTAAAAGGTCAGGATCGAGCGGCGCCTCATAGAGTTCTCGAAGACGGGCGACCCCTTTATCTCCAGGGAGTTCTGCGAGTTGCGCCAACAGATCTTCAGCGTTTTCATGGCGAGCCCACAAACCTTCAAGGTTTAAGGTTGGCAGACCACCTAGCTCACTGATGGTTACCGCCGTCGCTGGACTGGTCACGCTATCCATCCCAGCGGACATGAATGGAAGGTCCATCGAGAAGGCGTCAATCTGCCAAGAGAGGTCAACTAGAGCGTCGTCTCGGGTTCGACGACCAGGGAGCAGAAGCAGCTCGTCAAGCCCATATGCCCGTCGGCCTGTTTTCCCCATACCAATGTCTATCTCAGCCACAGATCTCCTATAGAAAGCGACAGATGGATGCGCCGATTTCGACGTTTCCTGAACTTTCTAATTTCGTAGTGAGGGCGGTCGCTTGACTAGCCCTGAGGTGAAACATTAAGAATAACGCCGTTCGAGCTAATACCAGCTTTTCTCTCCCTGGGGGCCGTTGTTGTTCGCTACAACTTCCCTCAACTGAAACGACCCACCTCATAGAGGTGGGTCGTACGTCACAATCTCGGCAGTTAGGGGTTAGATGGTTATCTCGTCGAGTTGTTCGAAGAGACCCTCGACTCCACCAACATCATCAGCATCTTCCCCAAACAACATCTCTAGTTGGGCTGGGGTAAGCGTGCGTAATCCATCCGAATAGCCGCCAACTAGTGTTGGGTAGCCGGACATGTACCAGCGACCGTCTCGTTCAACTACCCGGAAGCCATAATCAACTTCGATCAGTCCACGAACGGGGTCGTCGGGTTCCAGTTCGTTTAACAGGTCTTGGCGACAGTACGAGAACGGTTCACCAGCGCTAGTTACGCTGAAACAATTACCGTCCCATACAACGGTTGCCGACTCCCCTTCAGACACGGCGGTAAGGGTGATATTTGAGATGATCACAACTGTGTCGCCGTTACGTTCCTCGGTTCGAGTTGTCACTTGCTCTACGTTCCATGACGCGTTGGAGGCTTGAGCGTCGGCCCGAACGGTTTCAAGTTCGGCTTGAATGTCTGGGATGTAAAGCGAGCTGTAGTCGTATGCCGCCTGGAACTCTTCAGGGTCCATAAGGGCTAGAACGCCTTCGGCGTTGAGAGCCGACATTTGATCGACCATATCTCCGACTAGTTCCTCAGGTGAAGCCGCTCCTACTGGAGTTGGGGCTGCTGCAAGATTCGGGGCTGGTAGTCCCTCATCACGCCGAGCTTGTTCGGCTATTGAGTAGTAGAAACTGGCGTACCAACGGCCGTCTTGTTCAACAACAGCAAAGTTGATTGGGTCTACAGCTAGGTTGGTCACTTCTGTCTCAGCTGGTTCGTTAACAACTTCGTCACGTACCAGGTCTCCTACTGGGAGTTCAGCCGGATTGGTGACGGTGGTGATTGTTCCTGAGTCGATGGTTACCCAGCTAATTCTGTCGTTTACGGGTTCGATGCGGGGAACGACGTCGGTGACCGTGATGTCGATTCCTGAAATATCTTCGCCGGAGGCACCGTCTTCCAGAACATCAAGTCGCTCGAGCTCGACTAAAAGGTCGATGGTCGGTTCGAACATGGCTTCGCGTTCGTTTGGAGCGAGGCTTTCACCGATTGTCAGGAAGTCTTCGTTGTCGAATGCCGTGACCATGTTGTCGACTGCCTCTTGGGGGCTGGCTGCGCCTCCGCTGCTGCCTCTCAGCACGTTGAAGACCACGACTCCACCAATACCTACAACGAGAAACAGGGCGACACCTAGGAAGACTCTACCTACAGGGGACTTTTTGGCGTTGCTCTGAAAGCTCTGCCCTGAGAAACCTTGCTGTTGCCAACCCGGCTGACCCGGCTGCTG
>JAHDCC010000013.1:78543-106414 GCA_020630065.1 Acidimicrobiales bacterium | reverse complement strand
TCAGCCCCCAACAACTCCTCAGACCGCTCAGCCACCCGCTCCAAAATCTCAATCGCCTCCGAAGTACGCCCAGCCGACCAATAACTCAACGCCAAATTCGCCCACGCCCTCAACGTTGAAGGATGCTCGTCGTCTAACTCTGCAACTGTCAGATCTTTCGCTTGTTCAAACAATGGCACAGCCCGCAGCGGTTCACCCTGGTTTTGGATACTGGTCGCGTGCCGGTCAAGCAACACGCCAACTGCGGCCCTGCCTGTCTCCAACTTTTCGCTATGAGAAACCACCGACAAGACATGAACCCCGTACGGTGCCGCCGTTTCCCAAGTCTCCGGCGTTGTTAACTCCCTTGGATGCACAGCTTCAAGACACGCCACTGCCTCACCAAAACACTCAGCCCTCCCCTGTTCATCTAGAGAGGCGTGAGTGACGCTCTGAGTTAACCGGTGCATCGACCACAACCCAGCCGCCGACCGATCAAGCAACGAATACTGCCGCAAAGCCCCCAACGCTTCAGCAACATCCAACACATCCAAACCCAACACCTCAACCGACCCTTCAGACGTAACCAAGTCATCAGGAATAGCATCAGCAGCGAAAAAACTGGCCACATTCAACACGTCACGAGCCTTCGAGGACGCATCTACCGCCTGTTCGATCGATGCATCCCAAACCGTCAACATCACCTTGTCAGACTCATCCGCAGCCTTCAATTCCGCCGCATTCACCGCAAACAGACGCTCAGGACGCTGCTCCAACATCTCCAAATACCGAGTGAACAACCAGCCCTGCTGTTTACAGTACGCAGCTGCTTGGGTAACAGCTAACGCCAAACACCCCAAATAATCCACCAACACGCCAGCACCAACATCAGACGAAACACCAGAACGTTTCACCAACAATTCAACCGCCGACTCCCGATCCAACACCCCTAACTCCAACGGCTCCAACCCGAACGAACTCCAATCACGACGCCTCGACGTAATCACCACCGACCCATTCCCAAACCCCGGAACCAACCCCTCCAACACAGCCGGATCTTCAGCATTATCAAACACCAACAACCAACGACGCTCCGTCCGTTCAAACCAACCACGAACACGAGCAACCGCATCCCCAACATCCAACCCATCAACCGAAACACCAACAGCCGGAGCAACCGAAAGAAACGACTCAACCAACCCCTGACGATCATCAGCCACCAACCAACGCACCACCCCAAACTCACCCCGATACCGGTGACACAACTCAGCCACAAGCGACGTTTTACCAACACCACCCAAACCAGAAGCAACCTGAGAAACCACCACCCCAGAACCACCACCACTCAACACCTCAGAAAGCTCACCCAGCTCCTCAGAACGACCGACAAAAAGCCGATCACGATCAGGCACACCAACAAACTGCGGAAACTTAGGTTCGGTAGTAGACGGAGCCGGTGTTGAGAGCTCTAGCACAGCCTCTTTGATCTCGGCAGTATCTTGCTTTATTTCGACGGCGTCTTGCAGAAGAAGGGCCTGAGCTTGATCTGCCTCTTCAATCACGACGTTCCGGTAAGCATCCTTAAACGCTTGCCCTAGTCGTTCTGCCGTGATGTCACCAAGAAGAAGACCATGGCGCTCCGCAATGCGACCCACACTCCTGAAATCACCCTTGTGAAACACCCGAACAAACTCTGAATCATCAGTTACATACGAAAGTGTCTTGAACTGTTGGTCACTAAACCCGACCAGATGAGCAACCTCGGCGACAATCTTCTTTCGGGTCTTTTTGTTCTTGAAGTTTTTCGAAACTGCTTGAACCGGATACTCCGCAGCCTTACCAAAAGCGATTTCAAGAGCGATACTAAATGGATCAATCGACACACAATCACACTAGCCGACCCAAGCAAACAGCTCAAAGACAGAACCTACCGCAAATTACCCAAACGGGATACCTATCTTCGAACCTGAGAAGCTGTTGCTCCTGTCAGCGAAGACAAATACTGGACAAACGGTTGTGCGACGTAGAGATACGTCAAATTGGGCTTAAAAGTGCGCCCCCGGTAGGATTCGAACCTACGACCGTCGGATTAGAAGTCCGATGCTCTATCCAGCTGAGCTACGGGAGCAGCGAATGTCATAGTAGGCCCGATCCACCCCAGATCGGTGGCTGTTATTGATCCTTGTTTACATGTTTTCTGAACTGTCAAGAAAACAAGAACACGAACGGTTAGAAACCGGCTACGATTACAGCAGTCTTGGTGGCCGTAGCTCAGTTGGTTAGAGCGCCAGGTTGTGATCCTGGATGTCGGGGGTTCGAATCCCCTCGGTCACCCCACTAGCTTGAAACTCTATTGGCATATGGTTTTCGGTTTAGCTCCGAACATCTCCGATAGAGTTATACAGCTGTTAGGCGCCTCTAGCTCAATTGGCAGAGCATCGGACTCTTAATCCGCAGGTTCCGGGTTCAAGTCCCGGGGGGCGTACAATAATCTCGTAGTCGAAACGTCGAATCGCAAGGTTCGACGTTTCAACCGTTTTGTAGTGTTAACGCACCTATCTAAGGGTTCTTTCAGGGAAACCCCCAATGGCTGACAAACAACCTAACGGTTACTGTTGAAGACATGTCCAAGAAACCCTTTCTTCCGCCCCGTTGGGTCATCAGGCTGGCCTGGAAAATTCACCGTGCTCTTTATCGTCTAAGCTTTGGCCGGTTTGGTCTCCGCACATCGAAACCTGACACTTACGGGTTGATGTGGGTGACCACCATAGGTCGACGAAGCGGGCTAGAACGAAACGTGATGCTTGGCTTCTTCGAAGACGGAGACAACCTCGTTACGATGGCCATGAACGGCTGGGGAGCCGCTGAGCCTGCGTGGTGGCTTAACATGCAAGCCGAACCGGAAGTGTGGGTAGACCTAGTTGAAGGTCGACAGAGATTCTCTGGTCGTGCCGCTGTTGGTGAAGAACGCGAAGTTCTTTGGCGACGTTGGGCCCATCTCGACAAAAACTTGGACGAATACGCTTCCCTCCGCCCCAATGAGACCGCTGTCGTCGTTCTCGAACCGATAGCAGATCCGGAGACAAAACGTTAGGCGTTCACCATTGAGGTTCACAGTCGGCTGTTGAGTCGGCCGTTATTTTTGGGGTTTGATAAAAGGTTAGGCCTTGGTCAACTTGACCAGTTCGAATCGCGATTACGAGTGTTTCTAAGGCCAGGCTTCCCATAGTGGCCGGTTTCTGGCAAACGGTTCCGAGGATTTGCCCCCCTTTGACCAAATCGATTCCCTGTTGGTTTCCGCCGATACTCACGACGTCGATTTCAGCCAGTTGCGCCGGGCTAAGAGCGTCCACACATCCAGCAGTCATCGCATCCGACATCGAAAACAAAATATCTATTGTGGTTGAAGCGTTAAGAATGCGCTGGCAGGCCTGGCCACCATCTTCAGGGTTCCAGTTGCCCGGTTCGGATGCTACGACTTCATAGTTGACACCCAATTCGTCGAGGGTGCGGGAGAAACCTGTTTCTCGCAGACTTGAATTTGACGCTCCAGCGGCGCCTTCAACAATAGCTATCTGGACCGACTCGCTGCCCACTTCTGCGGCAACCAACTCAGCGGCTTTGCTTCCCATATCGATGTCATCATTGGTTACTAACGCTACGGTCCCCTCGTACACGTGTTGCTCGCCGAAGTCTTCAACTGAACCGATTTGGTTGGCGACCGCTAGCAGCGGAACACCTGCCTGTTGTGCCTTGTCAGCCAGGTCTACGGCCTCAACTGAATCGACTGGCGATAGAAGAATTCCGTCGACTTGCTGGTCGAGTAGCGTTTCGACATCAGCCAACTGTTTTGACGCGTCGTCACCTGCTTCGAAGACAATTAGTTCAACTCCTAATTCTTCGGCTTGTCGAGTTACCCCTTGGTCGAGGCCCTGAAAGAACGTCCGTTCAAGGTTCTGGACTGATAGTCCTAGGACGAGATCTGATTCGTTGTCTACTTGAACGCCTCCCACCTCGGTTTCGACTATTTCTTGTTCTACCGCCGCCACCGTGGTGTCTGTTGCCGGAGTGGTTTGAGTGCCGGTACAGGCGGCAATAAAGGCGAGACCCATATACCGCCATAAAGATCGGGCGCTTCGCTGGTGCAGGTTTCTGCTTCGGTTCAATCCCAACATCAGTAGATGACCGTCCCAATCTGAATATCTACGCTGCGATCGCCGGCTCGTTCCTCGTCCGTTGTGGCACCGTCGGTCGACCCTCGTTCGCCTCGCCCAATTACAATAATTTGGTCGCTCTCGACATCTGCTTCGAGTAATAGAGCTGCGACTGACTTAGCCCGGTCGATGCTCAGCAACGTGTTTACCTGTTTGTCCCCAACGTCGTCGGTGTGCCCAATAATCCTCACATCGAGACCGGTTCGAGTTAAGAAGGCGGGCAGATCGGTCAGTGCTGCTGATGATTCAGGTGTGAGCTGGCTTTCTCCTGGAGCGAAGTTGAGCTCTCGGGAGATGAATGAATAGGTTTGACCAAGGTCAAACGAAATTCGCTGGTTTTTGAACGCCGACAACGAAACAATATCATCAGCGAATCTCACTAGGTTGAGCTGATTGGCCACGTTTGGGTTGATGGTGATGGTGTCGACCACTTCGACTTCGTACGCCGACTCGACCGAGTTGACTAGAAGGTCTTTGGTTGCCTGCGATGGCACTACTCCCCCAACGTTGACTTGTTGTGCGGTAGGTAGCACATCGACCTCGGCTGTCTGACGGCCCGATATTTGGACTGTGGTTTCGAGTGAAGGGAAGCCGTTTGTTCCGGACAGTATCCGTTCCATCCGGTCGAGGTCCCGCTGGTTTGGAACCTCACCCGTCAATCGAGTTCCGTTCTCGTCGATCTCCAACTTGGCGTCGCTGAACGTTCCCAGCTGGCGTATGACGTCCGGGTAGCTGCCGAGCCATGCTGGCAGTTCGGCTACCCCTAGTCGAAAACTTGCCGATGCTGCGTCCTTGTAGAGTCCGACTGGGAACGACGACATCTGTTCTGCTATTTCCGGGTTTGGAGCAGAGCCGTTGATGGTGATGCGATTGTCCGTCAAAACGATCGACAGTGTTTGGGGTGACGCTGGGCCGGGTTCCGAGGTGCTCGTTGGGGTTGGCCTGGTGTTGAGTGTGACTTCTTCCGGTTCTATGGTTTCGGCTACTGAACGTTCACCCGACGGCCAATATTTGTAGACATTTAGGCCAACAACAAGCAGCAGTAGCGCCATGAGACAAGCTACTGCTGAGCGCCATATCGTGTGCTGCCGGTCGCCGGCGTCGTTTTCCTGCGAACCCATCTGCCAGATACCCCCGGAGACGTCTGAAGGTCACCTAAGCACGATCTGATACCTCAAACCGCCGACCTACTCAAGAGCCAAATATTGGCTATGTGACAGTATACCGTCCAGACTGGGTTGTCCCAAGACGAGGAATTATTCGATAGACGCCATCGCTTTAGGGCTATGCACCACCAATACCGCCGCCAAGAACGTGGTCAGAGGAACAGCCGCTACCAGACCCACCGAGCCACAAAGCGTTCGTACGATTTCGACTGCCACTTCTTCAGAGTTGGCGGTAGCAGAAAACGATGGACTCAACACCGATGCCGACAATAGAAGCGGCATACTTGCACCGGCGTAGGCGAGCAGAAGTGTGTTAACGGTCGACGCTATATGTTCTCGTCCCACCCGAATACCGGCTGCGACCAGCTTCGTCAAACCCATCGACGGGTCGGCTCGCTTAAGTTCAGCCACCGTGGCCACCTGGGTCACCGTCACATCGTCTAGGGCTCCCAATGCACCGATTATGGCTCCACCCAACAAAAGCGCCGGAATGTTTATGTTCTCATTCAGCAACGGCAGCACTAGTCCGTACTCGCCCGAGTTTCCGGAGAAGTCGGACCAACCAAAAAAGATCCACGAAACGCCCAGGGTTAGAACCAAGGCGGCTAATGTGCCCGCCAATGCAACCGTGGTGGTCGGATTCCAGCCATGGGTTAAGAACAGGCTCAGATAGGCGACCACCGAAGCCCCAACCACACTGACGAGAATCGGATTATTCCCATCCAGGACCGATGGGACAACAAACCAAAACAGTACCGCCACGGTCACCGCCATAGACAGCAAGGCAAAGGCACCTCGGCTGCGGCCTAACGCAATTACTACGACGGCGAACACGGCCAGGAGAAGAACCAATGGCGTGCTTCGCTGCTTATCTAGATAGTCGTACAGGTCTAGCCGCTCATAGTAGGCGATCACAACTTCATCCCCAGCCGAAACAGGAGGAGGAAAACCAGCTTGACCTATCACGTGTTCAGGCAACGAGGTAACGGTTCCAGCGTCTGGACCCGACTCAGGAATGAACGTCACATTTCTACAGGTCAGAACCATGTTGCCCTCGAAGTCAGGGCACGTCTCGTCTGCTACCGACACGACGGTGGCATCGATCTGTTGAAAGTCGAGGTTTGCATCGGCGGCCTGTTCTTCGGCCAGTTCGCGTCCAGAGCCGTCAGGCCACAACATAAACATGGCAACGACCGAAACGACCGCCGCCAAGGCCAGCACGCCGAGGATAATACGCAACACGGAATGCTGAAGCCACGTTTCCCAACTCCCTGGAAGTTGATGGGAGTGCACGTGTCCGTGGCCGTGGGAGTCGTGATCGTGGACTGTATCTTCATCGATTACAGGGTTATCGAGCACATCCCAAGCATCTTCGAAATCGTTCCAATTCTCGCCGTGCATATAACCATGACCTCCACAGAACTCCGGAATTCAAGATACCGGTCAGAACGCGCATATTGTAATCGCCTGGCGACGACTACAGTGAGTTCCGCCAAGTAACAAAGGTTTCTATCGCGTCGAGAGGATACTCGGGCCCACTGGTACCAAGGGTTATTTCGTGAATCGGATTGCCTGATTCTGCGGATTGTTGGAGTTTTTCGAATACAGGCCCAAAGTCGTCGATCTCGGCGTAGTCGATACCCACCGATCGCGATATCTCCGACTCATCCCGGTTTACTTTCTCACACCATTCCCGCAAAACCGTGTTCTTAAATTCCCAGTCGGATGAGTCTTGGGGGTTCCACCAGTAGTGCCACATGTCAGCATATTTGGCGGTGTATTGAAGAGTCTTCTTTACGCCTCCGCCGCCGATCAGCAACGGTATTGATCGTCGCGGCGCTGGATTGAGTTTCGTCAGTCTTTCTTGTATGACTGGTAAAGCCTCTGAGAGGTTATCGAGCCGCCAACCAGCGGACCCAAACTCGTAGCCGTATTCGGTGTAGTCTCGTTCGAACCAGCCAGACCCAATCCCCAGAATTAGCCGTCCATCGGAGATGTTGTCAACGGTACGGGCCATATCGGCGAGCAGGTTCGGGTTGCGATACGAATTACAGCTGACAAGGCAACCGATTTCGACGGTCGTCGTCACCTCAGCCCATGAGGCGAGCATGGTCCACGCCTCGAAATGTGACCCATCTGGGTCGCCATATAACGGATAGAAGTGGTCCCAGTTATAGACACGATCGACGCCTGCCTGCTCAGCCCGAACCACTGCGTCTCGAACCTGTTCATACGTGGCGTGTTGTGGGTGAAGGTGGGCGGCAATCGCAGGCTTTGTCATGATTGCCAAGGTAGCTCCGGTAAACCACCGACCACTACGTCAACCTTTGGTCTGGTCGTCAACTACGCTGTCGGGGCCATTCGTGACTACCGAACGAATCCCTTTCTCCATAGAAGAGTTCGAGCTGTACATTTGGCTCTTCCCTATGATCTGCCCGTTGGTCGACTTAAGCGTAAAATATGGCTTACCATTTTTGGCCACTTTCCGATCGAAACACGAGTCATCTTGACAGTTTTTTCGAATGGATTTGATCCCGTTCGTAGCCGACGCTTTCGTATTGTACGTTTCGCTCGTCAGGACCACTTGCCCGTTTCCAGCAACTAGGTTGAATGAAAATTTCCCATTCTTGGACTTTTTGAGGTTATATTTTCCGGCCATAGCGTGATCATAGTCGTAGCTATAGATGAAATAAAGCCCCAGATCATTCGGCCGTTATTTCTCGATCTAGGTCGGTGCAATAAAAGTTTGTTTCCCAATCTGGACAACCAACGTAGACCTTCCATGCTTGCTCATCGAGCCTTTTCTGAACACTTTCGAGATAGTCATTGGCTAAATCGTTATACCAAGTCCCGGACACCCACCGCCCCATACATCCCCATTCATCTCCAGCTTCATAGTCTCCTCTAGCGTCCGGTTGGTTTTGAAGCCATACTTCTCGACCTTCAAAACAGGCACGTTTCACTGCCAATGCGTAGTCGAGATTAAACGCTGTGCTCTTCCACGCTTCAGGCCAGACTCCGGGAAATACAGGGTCGAGATTTGCGGCCCGAACCTGCATAATACCGACGCTTCCACACCCCCCTTCGCCACCGGTTTCCTCTTGAGCTTGTTCGCCACAGTCACCGAGCTTGCCAGCAAACCAAGTACTTTCGACGTAGGCCTGCGCCCTAACAAGGTTTTCATCGAATCCCCACTTACAGGCACCCCATTGAATGATCTCGTCAGTTGTGCCGGTGAATTGACCGTCTATGCGGGCTTCGAGATCTGCGGCGTCAATATTAGAACTGAGGTAGGTTTTGCCGGCCACCGTTTTGCCTGTCGTTTGGTTGTATGGCGTGTTTTCGGGGACAACTTCTTCCGCAGGTCGGACAAGCCCTTGGCATTGTTCACCTGTCGGCAACGGCGCTCCGGGAGCGACGGTTTCGAAGTAGTCAGGCTTAACGACCGTCGTGTTTGGAGCCGTGGGTGAACCATTCACGGCCCGAGCCTCCGCAAAGGTTGTGGTGGGTGGGGTTTGGTCCTCTACAGACGCCGAACAGCTCACTGCTATGACCATCATGATTGTAATTGCGGTACTTGGCTTGAACCAGCGTTTGTTAAGCATCGAGGTGACCTTAGCGCTCGAACTTCGAACGTTCTAGCCAATCGGTAAAGCTAACTCGGTTCTCCGGAGTCGATAACGACCCGGTTACCTCGGTCGTAAGTCAGGTAGTTATGGGCCCATGTGATCAGAACTCGGATTCGGTTACGGAACCCCATCAGCATGACCAAATGAAGTAAGAGCCAGGCAAGCCAGCCTATGAATCCGGTGATGGCGGGACCGATTGGCAACTCCACGACAGCGAAATTACGGCCGATCGTGGCCATTGAGCCTTTATCTTTGTAGGCGAATGCTCCGAGTTTGGCGAGCTTTTTTGAAGCTGACCTGTCCTGTTTTCCCGCCAGCACTTGCTGCTTGATCCGAGCAGCCACGTATTGCCCGCCTTGTATGGCGACGGGGGCTACCTGGGGCGCTAAGGAGCCATCGCCAAGTTGGGTTGCGGCCAGATCTCCGATGATGTAAATGTCGTCGTGGCCTTCCACCTGAAGGAATTCGTCGACTACGGCTCGACCGCCGCGACCGGTTGCGAATCCTAACGAGTCGAGAAGTGGGTTTGCTTTTACGCCAGCGGCCCATACCAACGTGTTCGTTTCGATCTCTTCTCCGGAGTCGAGCACAACGCCACCGCCGGTGACGGCGCTGACTTGGGTTGAAAGCAAGACTTCGACTCCCATGCGTTCTAATTTGCGTTGCGCTTTTCGACTTTGCCGCGGGCGGAAGCTAGGAAGCAACCGGTCTGCCCCTTCGACAAGAATCACCCTTGCTTGGTCGACGTCTATGTCTGGGTAGTCGTATCTGAACACGTGATCGATCAATTCACTGAATCCGCCAGCCATCTCTACCCCAGTGGGGCCTCCGCCAGCGACAACGATTGTGGTCTGTGCGACACGTTCTTTTGTTGGAGAGCTTTCTGCAATCTCGAACTGGGCGACGATGTGGCTTCGAAGACGTTGAGCGTCTGCGCCGCTCTTTAGACCGAACCCGTACTTGGCGACGCCGGGTACACCGTAGTCGGCTGTCACTGCCCCTAAGGCTAAAACCAGGAAGTCGTAGTGGACGGCGGCACCGTTTGCGAGTTCGACTCGTTTCTGGGGTATGTCTAAACCAATCATGCGCCCTTGCATCGCACGAGCGTTTGGTTGGTCGTGGAATATGCCGCGAGTGGCGTAGCAAACGTCTCCTACGTCGAGGCCTGCGCTTGCTACCTGGTACAGCAGCGGTTGAAACGTATGGTGGTTTCGTTGATCGATTACAACGACTTCCACGTCGGCAGATTTTAGCTTTTGGGCTGCGGCGAGTCCCCCAAAACCAGCACCGAGGATCACTACCCTGTCTTTAGATTTCTTGTCTGGAGAGATTGACATCCAACAAACCCCTTTGTTTGTGAATCGATTCACAAACAAAGTTACCATATTGTGAATCGATTCACAAGAGTTGTCGTGTGTCTTCCATCATTCCCCAACCATGAAACAACCCTGGAGCGGTGTCTTGCTAAACTCCGACGATCAGCTCTGCTGCAACCCAAGCATCACACCGGAGACTTATTAACAGGTCATTACAACAGAGCACACAACGAAGCTTTCAACTACACACTGCGTTGTAGAGGTAGCACATAGCCTTAGTGGGAAGAGAACGAACAATGAATAAGAAAGCACTATTATCGGTCGGTGGGTTAGGATTTCTAGCCGTTGCCCTATTCCTAGCGTTTGGAGTGTTTGGGGTACACACCGCCTTCATCGACAACGAAGTCAGCGAAGGTGGACCTCAATTCGATTCAGGCGCAACCGCAGCCCCAGCCGACGATTCCAACGAACCCAGCGAAGCGGACGAAGAAACCAACACCGAAAACGAAGAGCCAGCCCAAGAACCAGCAAGCGTTGAAACCGAGAAACAAGGCAGCTTCACTAGCCTCAAAAACTACTCCGTTTCCGGGGAAGTTTCTGTGCTAACCGACGGAAACCAGCGCTTCTTGGCTTTAGGCGAAGACTTCAACTCATCCAACGGCCCTGACCTCAAGGTCTACCTCCGATCAGAGTCAGGCGAATTCGTTAATCTCGGAAACCTCAAGGGCAACATCGGAGATCAGAACTATGAGATCCCGGCCGACACAGACCTCGACGACTTCAGCACTGTAGAAATATGGTGTGAACGTTTCAGCGTCGGATTCGGCGAAGCTGCACTAACCAACCCGTAGCCGACCGCCCTAATTGCATATCGACACGGTCCGTTCGACCTACTAGCATTAGTAGTACATGTGACCTGGTCGGGAGGGTCGACATATCGGTGGACTCCGAACCCGACCGGGTGCGAAAGGACTGACATGAGAGATATGAAGGTTGCCGGAATCGGGCTCGGAGCAATCATAACTGGGTTCGGCCTGCTACTAGTTTCCCCAATAATCGACGGATTCAACTGGATAGGCATCATCATCACCCTGGTCGGATTGGTCGGATTTGGTGGTTTCGCAAAGGGGAAATGGTACTAGAACCACAACTTTTTCTATGACAAGAGACATAGGTGGCTAAAATGTAAAGCATGGCTAACATTAGTCCATGGATATCAGAAAAATGGCAGTCAGCGTGGCAGCACTTGCGCTGACTGCTTCTGCTTGCGGGGCCAGTTCATCGTCTGGGTCGGGCTCATCCGACGACACCACGATCAAAATCTACACCGGCCGACATTACGACCTCGAACAGGCCTTCTCCCAATTCACCGAAGACACCGGCATCGAAATCGAATACCTAACCGGCACCGACGCTGAACTCAGAGAAAAGCTCGAAACGGAAGGCGACAACACTGAGGCCGACATCTTCATGACCGTCGACGCCGCCAATCTGGCGCTTGCGGCCAAAGAAGACATGTTCCAGCCCCTCGAATCGGAGACCTTAACGACTGCCATCCCTGAGCAGTACCGCAACGCCGACAACAGCTGGTTCGGGCTCAGTCTCCGAGCACGCACAATTGTCTACAACGGCGAAGCCCTAACCCCTGAAGAAGCACCAAGCTCGTACGCCGAACTCGCTGAACCAGAATGGGACGGTCGAGTTTGCCTACGACAGTCAACTAGCACCTACACCCAATCCCTCATCGCAAGCCTTATCGCCAACGAAGGCCGGGACCGGGCAGTCGAAATCGTCCAAGGTTGGACCGATAACGCCGAAATCCTGGACAATGACATCAAGATCCTCGAATCGATCGACCAAGGCAAATGTGATGTCGGCATCACAAACCACTACTACCTGGCACGAAAGATCGAAGAAAATCCAGACTTCGGTGTCAAACTCGTTTGGGCAGAACCTGAAGGTACAGGAACACACATAAACATTTCTGGAGCCGGTGTCACGAAAAACGCCGATAACCCTGAGGCGGCTCAACAGCTTCTGGAATACCTAGCCACCGACGGGCAAAACCTTTTCGTCGACGGTAACCACGAATTCCCGGCTAACGAAGAAATCCCGGTTGTAGAACTCGTCGAAGAGAACTTTGGGAGTGACTTCAACCGCGACCAACTCAACGCTCAAGAGTTTGGCGACCTCAACTCTGAGGCGCTCGCCATCATGGACGAAGTAGGTTACCGCTAGCCGTGGCTCAACCAGCCGTTACGACCTCAACGGTCCGAACGGTTCGAGACTGGTCTAGTCAGCGAGGCTGGACCAGTCTTTCTTTGCTCACGCTCATACTCGTCATTGCGCCCGTACTAGCGCTGTTCGTGACCGCTCTATCACCCGATTTTGACCTTTGGCGTCAACAAATCGCATCGCGGTTACCCGCTCAACTTTTCGGAACGGTCGCAGTTATGTTCGGCGTAGGTTCATTGGCGTTGCTGATCGGCAGCTCCCTCGCATGGCTTGTCACCGCATACCGTTTCCCGGGCTCAACTCTGTTCTCTTGGCTGTTAGCGGTTCCTCTCGCAATGCCCGGATACATCCTAGGTTTTGTTACGCTCGCCGTGTTCGGGTTCACCGGGCCGGTCCAGCAAACATGGCGGTCATGGTTCGGCCAAGATGCCTGGTTTCCCGAGGTCAGATCAACCTTCGGCGTAATCGTGGTGCTGGGTTTAGTCTTGTACCCCTACGTCTTTCTACTTACTAGAGCAGCGCTCAAAGACCAGGCCGGGGCGGCATATCACGCTGCCCGCTCGCTCGGAGTTCGACCGATCGAAGCAGCAAGACGGGTCGTGTTCCCGATGCTACGACCAGCGCTCGCAGCATCGTTAGCCATCGTCATGATGGAAACACTGACCGACTTTGCCACCGTCGAAGCTTTCGGAGTCGACACGGTTTCAGTCGGAGTTTACAAACTTCTAGTAGCGCGAGGAGACCGAGAAGCCGCCAACCAGCTATCACTTGCAGTGTTTGCCTTCGCCATGTTTGTGATCTTCGCAGAACGAATGCTCCGAGGACGAGCGTCTTTTTCCAAAGCCGGATCTGACACCGAAGGTTTCACTCCTCGACAACTCTCAGGTCTGAAAGCCTGCGGCGCCACCGGCGCATGTCTGGCGGTTCTCACCATTGCGTTCGCCGCACCCGTTGCCCAACTACTCGCCTGGATGAGAGCCGAAAGCCAGATCGATCGAGGCACTCCCCTAACAGAACGCTTCGTCGAGTTTGCATCAAACAGCATGTTACTCGCTGCTTCGACAGCAACGGTATGTGTGATAGTGGCAGTGTTGCTAACCAACACTGCCAGACTATGCCCAGGCCCGCTAGCCCGCTTAGCAGTACGCGCCGCCACGATCGGTTATTCGTTACCCGGGTCGATCATCGCTATAGGAGTGCTGATGGTGTTGGTTGCGGTTGATCGCACCGGCCTACTCCCCCAATCGCTCCTTCTGACCGGCTCCGTCGCAAGCTTGATCTACGGATGTTCAGTCCGATACTTAGGGCCAGGCCTGACGACAATCGAAAGTGGATTGAGCCAGGTCGGTTCGAACCTTACAGACTCCGCCAGATCCTTAGGAGCGGGACCTTTAGCTATAGCGCGTCGGGTTCATCTGCCGTTATCCAAATCAAGCGTGTTAACCGCGGTCGTTCTTGTTTCGGTTGACACGATCAAGGAACTGCCGATAGTCCTTCTGCTACGACCCTTTGGTTTCGACACTCTGTCGGTTTGGGTATGGAACCTAAGTTCCGAGTCCCGATTTACCCAAGCAGCTCTACCAGCGCTAGTAATAGTCTTACTAGCCGCATTACCCGTGATCCTCCTATCTCGACGTTTAGTGCGTCCGGCGAACTGATATGACCGTTTCTTCTCTAACCAAAACTGACACTTCCTCAACCGCCGTCCCGGTGGTTGAAATTTCGAACGCAATCAAAACGTTCGATCAAACGGCTGCCGTAAACGACCTCTCGTTAACAATTTCGAGCAACGAACTTCTAGTTCTCGTCGGCCCGAGCGGCTGCGGAAAGTCGACCCTTCTCCGTCTCATCGGCGGGCTCACCACTCTGGACAGTGGTTTGATCCGGCTCTACGACAATAACGTCGACGATGGCCACACAGCGGTTCCTCCCGAGAAACGGAACGTCGGGCTCGTATTTCAAGATCACGCGCTTTTCCCTCACTTAACGGTCCACGAAAACGTCGGCTTCGGCCTGGAAAAACGTCTTCGAGGTAGAGACTCGGTACGTGTTAATGAGATGCTGGAGCTTGTCGGCCTAGCAGACTACAAAGACCGATACCCACACGAACTTTCTGGAGGTGAGCAACAACGAGTTGCTGTTGCTCGTGCGTTAGCTCCTAAACCGTCACTTCTGCTTCTAGATGAGCCCTTCGCTAGCCTCGACACTAACCTACGGGCCCAAATTCGTCGAGATGTCGTCAACATCGTGCGTCAAACGGAAATCCCCACCATATTGGTCACCCATGAGCAGTCCGAAGCGCTATCGATCGGTGATCGCCTGATCGTTATGAACAATGGCCGGATCGTACAATCGGGAACCGCTCATCAAGTGTTCCACGAACCCACTACCCAATTCGTCGCCGAATTTATGGGCGAAGCGGATTTCTTGCCCGTTGTTGTGTCCGATAAAGAAGCTACCTGTGAGCTAGGCTCAGCGAGAATTTCAAACCCTACTTCGAAGCCACTAATGATGGTTCGTCCAGATGACCTCCACATCAAACAAGACGAAGCCGGATCGTCCACATTGATCGATTGTGAGTTTCGGGGAGCGACCCAAACGTTCACGGTTCAACTAGCGTCCGGAAGAACAGTTCGAGCAGAAATGAGCCACCTCGAACACATCGATGTTGGCGCCAACGTCACCGTGTCCTTTAACGATGGACATACACCCATCGTGGTCGAAACCTAGCAACTGCGAAACAATAACCGGCTTCGTTTACATACGATTACGGCCCACATACGGGCTGGCTTTCTCTACACCGAACTCGAGGTTAGAATAAAACAATGGCTCCGCACACATCCACCGAACACCATCCGGCATTCGAAGAGTACTGCGAAACCATTTTTGAACTGGAAGAAGATGGCCTCAAAGTTATCCAAGCCCGTATCGCTGAACGGATGGAAATATCCCGACCAGCTGTGTCTGAAATGGTTAGACGACTCAGCCGCGAGGGATACATCGAAAAAACCCAAGGCCAACTAAAACTCACCGCATCAGGCAAAGAGGTCGCCAATCGAGTAGTTCGACGACATCGTCTGGCCGAAAGATTTCTGACCGACGTACTTAAGCTTTCTTGGTCGGAAGCACACCATGAGGCGGGCAAGTGGGAACACGTTATTAGCGACAGCGTGGAAGCCTCCATGACTGAACTACTCGGCGAGCCAACCACCTGCCCGCACGGTAACCCAATCCCCGGCTCCGGCTATGTCGAACCAGCAACCGAGGCACTGTCAACCATCCAGCCGGGCTCAGCCGTCACAATCACCCGAATTCCTGAAGAGCTAGAGTTCGTCCCGGGGATGCTTGAGTTCCTTGAAACACACAGCATCCGGCCCGGAACGGTCGCAACCATCAAAAGCGTCTTATCCGACGGAACAATGAAGCTCGACGTTGACGGGTCGATGGTAGAAGTCGACGCCCGTACCGCTGACCGGGTTCTTGTCACCACCGACAACTAGCAACCGACGCTGACCTACCTAACAACGAAGGCATAATGATGGCGGTCACGACTCCCGACCAAGACAACACATCACTTTGGCAGAAGTTCTCGCAAACCGGCTTCGCCTACATCGCAATCTGGATCGCGCTCATCTGGATACTCGAGATCAGCGACACCGTACTGCTTGGTGATCGGCTACAAGCCCAAGGAATCCGACCACGTGTCCTAGGCAGCATCGACGGTATTCTTTGGTCTCCGTTCCTGCACGGAGGTTTCGGCCATCTGATTAGCAACACCGCTCCGTTCGCTATCCTCGGAAGCCTCGTTGCGTTACGTGGACGCTCTCACTGGCTACTGGTAACTGCTGTATCAGTCTTTGTCGGAGGTCTTCTTACTTGGGTCTTCGCCCGATCAGGAAACCATATTGGCTCCAGCGGGGTTGTCTTCGGTTACCTAGGGGCCCTCATCGGCGCCGCCGTGTTCGAACGCAAGCTCGCATACATAGCTCCAGCAGTAATCGCCGTGTTCTTTTATGGAACTATCTTTGTTGGGCTCGTACCTCAGGAAGATATTTCCTGGGAAGGCCACCTTGCAGGTTTGATTGCTGGAGCCATTGCCACGTACTCCCTGTCTAAGCTACGAAAAGAAGAACCCGCGTCGAATATCGACGGCGACTTTTCGGATGACTTCGTCATCCCAGACGATATCTCTGACCTGGATGACTGGCAAACCTGAATCCGTTTCTGTGCGCTGATTACGCCGGACGCCAAGCTTGAACGACGCGAGCCATCTCTATAGCAGCCTCAGCGGCCTCCGCCCCGACGTTGTGCCCTTCAGGAATTTGGCTTCTCTTCATCGCCTGATCCAGGTTCTCAACGGTTAGGACACCAAAACCGATTGGAACACCAGTGTCTAGTTGGACGCGCTGCACTCCAGCCCCGCACTCACCGGCTACTAGCTCATAGTGGGTTGTTTCTCCTCGAATAACTGCTCCAACACAAACGATTGTGTCTACCCGGCCGCTTCTTGCCATCGCCGAACAAGCTAGCGGGATCTCGTAGCATCCGGGAACTTCAACTTCGGTCAGTTGCCGAATGCCTAGCGCATCGAGCGAACCTTTTGCGCCGGTTATCAACCGCGAAACTATCTCAACATTCCAACGAGCTGAGACAAGACCGACACGCAAACCGACACCTGTGATCATCTCTGGTGTCGCTCCCCGTTCATCTCCAGATGCCATGATTATCGTTCCTTCCGGCCGTTGGACAACCCAACTCTAGAACGATTGCTCGACAAGCGACGGCAGTTTCATAGAATCTAGTCAGTAAAGTTAACTCTATGAAATTCATTACCAACCGCTTCTACAAGCGGTTTCCGAAAATTGGTCTACTAGCAGACTTGGTGTTAGTGGGATCCGCTGCAACAAAGATCGCTCAAAGACGTGGACTGACTGGAACAAACAGTCTTGGGGTATCTCAAAGTCTTTCCACCACAGAGATGATGCTCGCTGGAGGCGCCGCTCTTCGAATCCTCTCACGAGTCTTCCGACGCTAACAGACACCCGTGTGGGCCCTCTCCAGGCTCGTTAAACGAATTTAGCCATCCGCTGGCGGCGCTGTTCCCGCCTGATCCATTCCTCGGCCGCCTGTACCCGTCGAATCAGTTGACTACTTGACGCCTCAGACACTTTCGACACTCCGGAAAGCCGATTCAATTCAAAGTTCACTGCCGAGTGAGGCTTATTAGTTATTTCGACCAGCTGCCGAGCTAAATCGGCATTCTGACGCCGCAACCGATCGCGCTCAACTCGATCCACACCGATTCCAGACACCCCAGCGATAGCAGGCGGCAGAGCTGCCAGATCGATCACAAGCTCGTCCGCCCCGACGTCAACGGCAGCCGGCTCGGGTTCAGGTTCTGGTGCTTCGTCCTCATCGAAGATACTGAGGCTTTCTGCAGGCTCAGAAGCGGTAGCTGACAGCACAGCAAACAACGACATCTGCTTCGAATCATCAACGAGTTCGTCAAGCCCTTGATTCTCGTCGGAATTGCCGTATGAGTCATCATCTTCGGCATCTGACTTCTTCAATGAGTGACGTCGACTTTGGGCAATAGTGGTTCCCCAATGCCGCAGACGAGGATCATCCGGTAAAAACATGTACGCCCGCTGAGACCGCTGTCCCGGAGTAAACCGAACGATTCGACCTACCGCCTGGCGAAAAAACAGCTCCGTTGTAGTCGTAGTCGCATAGACACCAACGCGAAGTCTCGGTATATCGACGCCCTCAGAAATCATACGCACCGCGATGATCCACGGCTTTGACGATCCAGCGAACTTCGCTATCCGGTCCGACGCATCGGCATCGTCGCTGACAGCTATGTCTGGGTTCACGTTGAACCGATCACGCATAAGGCGAGCGATCCCTTGAGCGTGTTCTTGGTCTTTGGCAATGACCAACCCACCGGCGTCGGTATGAACCTCTCGGATCTTCTTCAACTGTTTGTGTGCGTGCCCTAGGACAGTCGTGAGCCACTCGCCGTCGAGACTCAGCGCAACCCGAAGCCGCTGGTTCGCTTGGGTCCGCGCCAACGGGTCGTCAAACGACGCCTCTACCTGATTTCCGTCCGGGGTGGTCCATTCCATATGTCCACCAAAACGTGGGAAGTAGACCGGACGCACAACCCTGCCGTCGGCCAAGGCCTCACCGTAACCGTACTCGACATCCGGAACCACTTGACCTGCTTCGTAACGCACAAACGGGATCACTTGTGTATCACTACGAAACGGTGTACCTGAGAGTGCTAGCCGTCTGGACGCACCGGCAAACGCTTGTGTAACGCCGTCTCCCCACGACAGCTCCTGGCCAGCATGGTGGACCTCGTCCATGATCACAAAGCCGCCATGAGACAGCCGGAAGAACGGCTCGGGCGAACCGCCTACCTGTTGGTAGGTGGTTACCACGCCGTGGATATCGGGAGGAAGACCATCCGAACTCGACCAATTGGTCACCAAATGAAGCCCAAAACGTTGAGCTGCGTCGGCCCATTGTTGTTTGAGGTGCCGAGTCGGAGCCACTACAACAAGTCGACCGTTCAATCGTGGCAGCGTCAACCGAGCTACCGTCAAAGCAAAAGTGGTTTTACCAGCTCCAGGAGTTGCCACCGCAAGGAAATCCGGCGAATTGGAGGTTTGGTAGATATCGAGGGCGCGACGCTGCCATGGACGCAGCCGTAACGTGGACGAAGACATACGGGCCTAGTTGTCTCCCCTACTTTGAACCGAACTCAACGTTGAAGAATCCCCTATTTCTGCTTGATTCGGCCACGCAGTGACATCAACGACAACGTTTGAGATATCACACCGACTATCAATATGCATCCCAAAGCCTTTCCTAGTGCAGCGAAATCCCAAGAATCACCTAAGAGAGATCGCATCCCTTCAAGAATATAGGTCAACGGGTTGAACCTAGCTACGGCACGTAACCATCCCGTAAGTTGGTCGAACGGCACAGTCGATGAGGTAAGGAAAGCAAAGGGAAAGAACAGCAAAAAACTCGACGCGACTGCGGCCGCGTTTCCCGTTTTCAGAGCAATAGCGTACGGAAATCCGGTGAACGCTAGCCCCCACAAACCGCCGAGCAGAAGAAAGGCCAGCAAGCCCAACGGGCCCGTACCGAAACTCACACCAAACGCAAACCCTAAGATCAGGACCGGGATACACAGACCGATCACCAACAAGAAATCCGACACCATCAAACCGAGCAGCAACGGCAGGCGTTTTGTTGGTGTCAGCAGCAATCGATCGAAATAGCCGGTGGTGATATCGGTTACCAAACTAGGCGCCCGAGAAATCCCGGTGACAGCAAAGATAATGGCGGTCGGTAACTGAAACTCTCGATAATTCAGGGTGACACCGGGAGCATTCTCAGCTAAGTCCTGCAATGCCCCAACATTAACCACAAAAAAGAATGCCGGAATGAACAGTGCGGGTAAAAACACTTCAGGTTCTCGTGGAATAGAACGAACTGCACGACCGGCGATGGTTGCGAGATCTTTGAAGAATCCAGAAGGCCTCGCCTTAATAGGTTGGATACCGGCATCCTGAACTGTCGAGCTAGTAGTTGACATCTGTGGTTCCTCGGTTCACGACTTGACTAAATTTCAATGCGCCCACCAGTAATTTCGAAGAATACGTCGTCTAGCGAGGGCGTACGTAATGTCAGCTCATCGACTTGGGCCCCACTTTTGTCCAACGCTACCGCAATCGGGCTTACCGAAGCGGCGCCGTCTCGAACCGAAATAAGTAACCGATCAGTTCCGGTCTCAACATGGTCCACGACACTCAATGCTTCGATACTGGAGCGGACGTCGTCTGGGTTCGAAAGAAGCCGAACCTCGACCACGTCCGAGCCAACTGAACGTTTGAGTTCTTCTGGTGTTCCCTGGGCCACTATCCGGCCTTCGTTGATAATCCCAACCCGATTGGCGAGCACATCTGCTTCTTCGAGGTACTGGGTGGTAAGAAAGATCGTAGTTCCGAACGCCGAATTCAGACGTTTCACTTCTTGCCAGACATAGGCTCGACTTTGTGGATCCAGCCCAGTTGTCGGCTCGTCGAGAAACAGCAAGTCTGGGTTGTGCATCAGAGAAGCCGCTAGATCAAGCCTTCGCTCCATACCGCCTGAATAGGTGCCAACTCGCCGATCGATGGCATCGACCTCGATTACGGACGAAAGTTCGTCGATACGTCTATCAGCCTCGGATCTGGTTAGACCGTAGAGACGTCCTTGAAGCCTCAGGATTTCACGACCCGTCTGTTTTTCGTCTAGCGAAGCATCTTGAAGGGCGACACCAATCCTCAATCGGATTTCGTCAGATTGTTTCAGCAAGTCAAGGCCAAATATTTCGGCGGAACCGAAGCTGGGGCGCAGCAATGTGGTCAACATTTTGACCACAGTCGACTTTCCCGCACCGTTAGGGCCTAGGAAACCATAGATCTCGCCCTGTTTAACCTCGCAGTCGACACCCTTAACAGCTTCGACTTCCCCAAAGGATCGTCCAAGTCCGACCGCTGAAATAACACTGCTCATGGGTTCCGAATCTAGCGTTGTGCGAACCGTTTCCGAACGCGCGTCACAAGCTCACTCACACCAAATTCGAACAGCCTGTTATTCAGCAGGTGCTGATGGATCAAACAATTTTGAGAAACAAGAGTCCGGAATGGCTAAGCCTTTACTCTCACAGTACGCGTTAGCGGCCTCGCTTGTATCGAATCCGTCGATGTACAGATTCCAGTAGCCGGGAGTCAAACTTGGGTAAGGATCGCTTGGCGTCAATTTGAGCTCAGGGTGAGTCTCACTTAGCAGGTCGAACTGTTTAACTGCTTCAGCCCAACCCTCAGTTTCGACGTTCACGGACTTCAGGTTTGCCCGATAGCTTCGAGGCGGGGTTTCGCCTAAAACATAGACGGCCACTCCACTACCGACTGTCACTTCACCGTTCAGTGTTTGCTCAAGTGCGATTACTTGGCGGCCAGGATCCAGGCTGAGTGCAGGCGCAGCATCAGTAAACGACTCGCCGACCGGTTGGCCGTCAACCAAATAACGGAACGAAGCCTCTGGGCTGGCGCCTTCAACCAACATCTCGTATTCGGTGCCAGCCTGCAATGGGCCGAGAGCGGCAGCGTCGTTGGCAACGTTCACAAACGGAGCGCCATCTAACGCAGCGACATCTTCAGCTGGAGCCGTGGTCTCTGAGGCCACTGGTTCTTCATCTGTGGTGGAATCTTGTTCGTTGGCTGCGACTTGTTCATCACCTGAAGCCGCCTCGGTGTCATGGCCACCGTTACGGAGAAACATGAAGGTAGCCACACCAAGCCCGACCAAAACGATGCCAGACAGCGCTACAGCTAACAGTGTCTTGGTTGGTTCTGATGGCTTCTTTGGTGCTTTACGTCCAGATTGTGGAAGCGGCTTCTTGGTTTTTTTGCCACGCCCTTTACCTTCGGGTGTTTCGATCTTTGGCCGTCGAGCACCGCTGGCATCTGGTGTAGGCCGTCGAGCAGCCATTGGTTCAATCGCTGGCTCCATCGGTTTCGCGACCTCCGGAGAAAACGTTGTCGCTTCACCAGCCTTTGTGGCGTCGACTTGACCACTTGGGCTCAACGAAGTGACGTCGAAGGCTTCTGTCGGAGGACCACCGTCGGAACCGGACGAGTCAGGCACCGAAATAGCACTTTGGGTAGGAGCGTCGGGAATCCCTACCGGTTTCGCGACGTTAGCTGCAGCTGTAGGGGCCGCTGCTTCTGCAACTAGTCGGCTAGCTTCTTGTTGCGTCCGGCGGGCGGCAGCCGAGTTCATTGGTTTCGCGGCCAGTGACGGCTGTTGTTTCGTTCCGGCGACACTACTCGAACCAGGTTCGGGTTGCCTGATTGGCTTAGCAGGAGGCTGACCAAGGTTTGGTTGCCGTCCGCTAGGTCTGCCGGCGACGCCAGGTGCGGGCGGAATAGGGTTCGATCCACTCGTGTGAGCAGCGGTTTGACCTATTGAAAGAGCATTTACCGAGGTCGGTTCAGATGGTGCACCTGGTAACGTCGCTGGGCGTGTGGGTGGTCGACTATTCGGACCGTTGTCTGGAACGTCTGGCTGTTCAGCGAGAGGATTGACTCGTTGAAAGGCCTGTGTGTGCTCGCCAACAGACGATGGTGACAGGTTTGCCTGCCCAGGCGTCGGAGTCGAACTTGCCGGTGTGGCATTAGGCGGCGTTGCAGAAGGCCCCGTGGCTCCCGCTGAGCGTGGGGTTACAGGGTTGCTGGTGTTGAGCGACGACGGCCGGGAGCCGCCCGTTCGGCGCTTTCCTGCACCAGTTCGACTCATAGCCCGAAACGGGCTGGCGCCGGGTGCCTGCTGAGGCCGGTTGCTGGATTGTGGATGTTCGTAGGCTGAGTCCTGTTGCGAAGTAGCACCTGGATCAACCTGGGGCTGGCGACCTGAGGGGTTCACTTGATGTTGTTGCCCTGATGGACGCTGAGGGCGTCCCACCCGGCCATCAATACTTTCCTGAGGCTGCGAATCGGGTCGCGGTCGTCGGCGGGCTGGGTTTGCTTGACCTTGTGGCCCTTGAGGACGCCGCTGGTTTGGCTGCTGGTTGCGTTGCGCACGGCGCTGGCCGGGAGCAGCCGCATTCCGTCGAGGCTGCTGTGAAGGTCCACCACGGCTCGGCTGAGGGCGTCGAACAGCTCCTGCAGTCGGGTCGAACTCGGGTTGTTGTGGATAGTCTTCCTCAGACAAGACCGGTCTCGGTCGCCGCTGCCCTTTTTGCGCGCCGCCGGAAAGCCTTTTTCGCTTTTTTTGTGATCTTTTCGATTTCTTCACTTGACTTAAGCCTCCGCCACCAAGCACCTACGTAACATACAGTTGTACCGGATTCGTAATCTAAATGTGCTCTCTCGCCGAGAAATAGCCTTTGAGCCGGTACTGCTAAGCAATTTATCACAAATCGTTGGCGCTACCTATTAGTGAGAGTACAGAGTTACCAATCGACCTACCCGTTAACTCAGGTATATCCGTAACCCGCTGTTTACAGGGCAAAACGAACAGTTGCACCATAGGCACCCCTAGGAACCAAATAGCTAAGGGGCCGATTTCTTTGCCGAAACATTTCCCAGATCGGGCTTCGTCGACAGTTCAGCGTTCGTTTGTCACGTTTCGGTCGAGATCCGGAGTTTCGAACATCTAACATCAACACTCAAATTTTGATGCCGCCGGTAGATTTGGGAATCGACCGACCTAACGAAAGCAGAACTTTGATGACACAGACTTCAACCTTTGAACCGACCAACGAGGTTCAAATTGTGCCGTCGGTTTTGCCTGCTGACTTTGCCAAACTCGGCGAAGAATGCGCTGCCCTTGAAGCAGCCGGCGTCGACCGAATCCAGTTTGACGTGATGGATGGCCGCTTTGTACCAAACCTAACCTTCGGGGCTGACACAATCGCCGCAGTCCGAGAACACTCCTCAGTCATCTTCGAAGCTCACCTCATGGTTCATGAGCCGGATTGGATGTTAGAGAGCATCGTCGAAGCTGGATGCGAACTTGTCATTGTTCATGCCGAGGCATGCACTCATCTACACCGCACGCTGGGAAAGATCAAAGAACTCGGAGCGGCCGCTTCAGTTGCCCTGAACCCACATACGCCCATCGACTTTCTTCAAAACGTGACCGACCTACTTGACATGGTTCTGATCATGACCGTCAATCCGGGGTTCGGCGGTCAAGCCTACATCTCAACGATGGAACCAAAGATCGCCGCTACAAGGAAACTTCTCGACACCGCAGACAGATGGATTGACATTGAAGTTGACGGGGGCATAAGCAATAAGACAATCGCCGGTGCGAGCAAGGCCGGGGCCAACGTATTTATTTCCGGTTCAGGGATTTACGGTCACCCTGGAGGGTCCAGCGAGGCGGTCACCGAGCTACGGCAGTTGGCGACCGAAGCCCGCAACTAAGAACTAACAGTACTGTGGCGTTGGCGAAGCTTCGCCAACGCCACAGTTTGTAGCTCATATAGACAGCACGCTATAGAAGGCGCTGGAATCTAGCCAGGCAGGTCACCGGCTCTCGTTATCACGTGGTCGAGAAGCCCGTACTCTTTAGCCTCTTCAGCGGTAAACCATTTGTCGCGGTCGGAATCGTCGACGATCTCTTCTGCTGTGCGTCCAGAGTGCGACGCTATTAGTTCAGCCATTTCTTGTTTGATTTTTATGAGGTTTTCAGCCTGAATCGCGATGTCGGCAGCTTGACCTTGGACCCCTGCGCTTGGTTGGTGCATAAGAATGCGGGCGTGAGGCAATGCGAATCGTTTACCGGCGCTACCAGCGGTGAGAAGGAACTGGCCCATGGAAGCGCCGAGCCCTAAGCAGACTGTGGCGATCTCGGGCTTTACGAACTGCATCGTGTCGTAGATAGCCATACCGGCGGTTACAGAACCACCTGGTGAATTTATGTATAGCCAGATATCTTTTTCTGGATCCTGCCCTGCTAGGTACAGCATCTGGGCGGCGATCGAGTTCGCTATTGTGTCGTCTACCTGTTGACCTAAAAAGACAATCCGCTCTTTAAGTAGTTGTTGGTAAATATCGAAGCCACCTGGCGTACTTGGAACATCGGCGGTCGGCAATGCGTGTGTTGTCATACCCACACGTTACCCGGGAGTGTGCGTTGACCGAAGGATTCAGCTGATAGAGAATCGAAAAACCTTACACTCCAACACAATTTTGGTAATACCGATACCGATCCGGGGTGTATCCGCTAGGCTAGCGCACCTGCAAGTTTCCACGGTTATGCGCCAGTGGCGGAATTGGCAGACGCGCAAGATTTAGGATCTTGTGTCTTCGGACGTGTGGGTTCAAGTCCCACCTGGCGCACTTTTAAAATACCTGACGGTTCTTACTTGAACCTCAGGTATTTGGCGTGGGTTCGGCCAACTTTGAAAAATGGCCGCCGAAATAGCGCAGAGTCAAGGTTAGCGCCCGGGCCCTAGCTTCGTTTGGCTCAGACACGTCATTGGCAGGCCGCAATATCTTGGAGACATTGCGATCATGGCACTCCAGCGTTGAACAAGGTGTGTTCTCAAAATTGGAGTCACATCTAAGCCGGTAGCCTTCAGCTTTGGTGACGCTACCGGGCGTCACCGAAGTCAATCTGGATATTGGTCAGTTCGATTACCATGAGGATGTAGCGGTCTTCGACTTTTACCTCTACCAGATTCCCGACGACGAACCCGGCCGGGATATTGTCGCCAGCGAAGAAATAAAGTCGACTGCGACTATTGCCTGGCGCCACGTGGGGAAGGTCGTCCCACAATTGTTCGAAGGCGGAGAAGATGTACGGAATGACTTCGGTCAGAAGCACCTCTTGAGTAGTTGGCGAACGGTGCTCGCCAAAGTGTCGATCAAGATCGGTCAGAAATGCTTCCGAAGTCCGAACCACCCTTCGGACTTCTTCAGTCAAGAAGTCGGTTGTTGCTGTGCGGGCAGTTCGATGTTGGCTTGAGCCAAAAGGGACTTGAGGCGAGAGCGGAACTCTCCTGGAACGTCATCAAGACTGGTATAAGTGCAGTCGCGAAGGTACGCCTGCTTCTCTTCGGATGTCATAGCCAGAAATTCTGGAGTAAACGGGCTCTCTCGACTCACCATGGTTTAAGCATAACCGAAGCCGGTGACATCGAGCCACCCGATGTCCACCTCATTGGCTACTTGTTGGTCAACAACTTTACCAATCTACGAATATCAGTTCTTATGTGAGGGTTCCTTGTTTTTGTTGGCGGGACGGTGACTGGCAGCGGGCAGCACTCAACGAACTTTTCGCCCTGAGAAAGAAGTGCTGAAGCGCTAATTCTGGCCGAACACGTTCAGACGCGAGCCGCCACTATCTAGCAAGTTATGTTGACTGTCAACTCTGTGGTATCGCCGTGTGGCTGGGTTGGACCTATCGCTCCGACCGTGACAGTGCCGGTCACGTCAGATCCATCAACAGTCAATTGCAGCGGGCTAGAACTAGAGGAATAAAGCATCTTGGCGTTCTTGCCTTCGTCGTCAAAGTCGCCTTCAAGAGTCGCCACGCCGACGGTTTCATCGGTAGCCCCGGCACGAATAAAGTCGACGGCGAACGCGCCATCAGCTGTCTTACCCGAGATCGAATATGCGTCCTCGATGAGGAAGGTGCCTCTACCGTTCTCTGAGGTATCACACGAACTCATCACAAACTCGTAGGTCGTCCCGTCTGACGTCGTGACGGTGCCAGTGTCGTTTCCGGTGGCGCCAGCTTCGGCCGACTCTTCCAACGTGTCCTCGGTCGACGATTCAGCACCAGGATCAGCAACGTCGGCGGCATCTGCCGAGGCCGATTCATCAGTCTCGCTACTTCCGCACGACGACAGGACAACAAGCGCAGCCGCCAAAAAAGAGCGAGCGATCAGCCGGGACTTGAAACGAGATATGAATGCCATAGCAGTGTTTGTACTTTCGATTTTTTGCGGGACGATCAGTAGTATCTGCACCCTAAATAAAAATCGATCCGACGGCAATACCACATTCGTGGTAACTTTCTGACCGCAGAACGTTCGGGAGGTCGCTTAAGCCCGACCGCAGTAGAATTACCAGGTGGCAACTCTCGAAGGGCATCGCGGTCCAATCCTCGAAATGTTTGTGAGGTTGAGCCGTTCGACCTCCTCATTCGAGTTACTCACCAGCGCAATGGAGATGATGGATCAACTCATACCATCATCCGCTATCGCCTTTAATGAACTCGATATGGTGGGTGGCCGAGTTCGAGGTCTCACATACCCGGCTGAACGGCTCGAAAAGTGGCGACCTCACCTGGCACTCTTCGACCAGTGGATGCATCAAAACCCGATCATCGATGAACTAAACCGAAACTTCCATCAGCGAGCCGTTAGATGGTCAGATCACAACATCGAACAGTTCCGAACGACCGAGCTATATCAACAATTTATGGCCCCAAATGAAATTCACTTCCAACTAGGTTTCGCGCTGCCCGCCCAAGCTGGTTTTCTTCGCGGGTTTACGCTGAACCGATCCGACCGGGACTTCACCGACGACGAACGAGACCTTACGACCGAGATTTCGTTAGCGCTGGCAGCGTTGATCAACGCATCGGCTCAACGGACCTCGGCGTTTGTTGAGAAATTATCGTCGGACCGTTGGACCGCGATGGTAGTCGACCACGCAGGCTCTGTGTTGAGTACAATCACGCCAGATCATCTCGATGTTTGTCGACGGCGGCTCAGCGACCTCTATCGACCTTCGACTCATCCCAGACGGCGCTGG
>JAHDCC010000013.1:12727-78443 GCA_020630065.1 Acidimicrobiales bacterium | reverse complement strand
TCGACGGCGGCTCAGCGACCTCTATCGACCTTCGACTCATCCCAGACGGCGCTGGAGCAAACATACTTATCGTCTCAAACGAAAAGATGCCTGAATGGATCACCAGCCGACTGACAGCCAGGCAACTTCAAGTCTTAAAACAATTGGCTGCAGGCGGCACCAACGATCGCATCGCCCGTGACCTTGACATATCTGTAGAAACCGTCAAGAAGCATTTAACCACGATCTACCGAGCGTTGGACGTCGCTGACCGAACCTCGGCCATAGCGGCAATCCGAGCCGACAAACCGTAACCACTCATGCGGAGCTAACCCATCGAGCGGAGCGCCTCTAGCGCTTCGTCGGCGTGAGCGTTCATATCACGCTCGCTGCTAATCGCGGCTCGAACCGTTCGGTCCTGATCGATCACAAAGGTTGCACGTTTGACTGGTAACGGGCCTGCCCGTTTGACCCCAAATGACTTAGCAACTGATTTACCTTTGTCGCTGAGTAACGGGAACGTCAACTCGTTAGCCTTCGAAAACTCGTTCTGCCGATCCACCGGATCGGCGCTAATTCCCACGATCGTGGCGCCAGCTGCGTTGAACTCAGCTGACAAATCACGGAAATGAGCACTTTCAAGCGTTCAACCAGGAGTCTTAGCTCGAATATAGAAATAGACCACCACAGGGCCGTCAACCAACAACTCCGAAAGTCGGACGTTGACGTTATTCTCGTCCGGCAACTCGAAATCTGCGACTACATCTCCAGGACTCAACATCGCCTAGACCATAGCGTACCCGGCGTCCAGAAACAGCATCGAAGCCCGAACCATCCGCAACGGTTGATCAAAAATCGGCTGACATAAGTTGGCTCAACATGGCGTCTAACGCTCGGGCCCGATGACTAATCTGGCGTTTAGCTTCTGGCGTCATTTCGGCGAACGTCAACCCATCGGCCTCGTCCGGCACAAAGATCGGGTCGTAACCGAACCCTTTCGCCCCCCGCCGCTCGGTCGATATTAAACCCGCAACCGAACCCTCGGCCAGAAGCGTCTGACCTTCCGCACCCACCACGGCTATGACGGTGCGGAACGTCGCTGTCCGCTCGGATGTGTCGACCCCGTCGAGTTCACGCAGCATTTTGTTGATGTTGTCGTCGGGACTGCACTGCGGCCCTGCGTAACGGGCCGTGTACACCCCCGGTTCGCCATCTAACGCGTCGACGAATAGCCCCGAATCATCGGCCAAAGAGGTCTGTCGAGTATGAACCGCCACCTCGGTGGCTTTCTTAACTGCGTTCAGCTCCAACGTGTCAGCGTCTTCGATTGTTTCAGCCAAGTCGGCGGGGCGCGAATCGACGATGTAGCGACCTTCCAACATCGCAGCAAGTTCGGAGACCTTACCGGGGTTCGATGTTGCGAGAACAAGGCGGGATAACGACACCGAACCGCGACCTATCGATCGGAACGAGGTGCGGGCGCTACAGCCACCACTTCGTTCTGTTTAGCAACAATTTCAGCGATCCCCGAAGACGCTAAATCAAGCAGCGTTCCTAGCTGATCGCGACCAAACACAGCCCCTTCTGCTGTGCCCTGAACCTCAACAAACCCGCCTTCTCCGGTCATCACCACATTCATATCTACGTCCGCTTTGACGTCTTCCACATATGGCAGGTCGAGAACGCACTCGCCATCGACAATCCCGACACTTATCGCCGCGCAGTTATCGGTCAATGGATGTTGACTCAACTCTCCTGCAGCCACCAGCCGGGTCAAGGCATCGTGCAAGGCAACATAGCCGCCACAAATCGAAGCTGTACGCGTCCCCCCATCGGCTTGTAACACATCGCAGTCAACTGTTATGGTCCGCTCCCCCAGAACTTCCATATCGCATACAGCCCTCAAGCTGCGGCCGATAAGGCGTTGAATCTCCTGTGTCCGACCCGAAATTTTACGTCGGATCCGTTCGGGGCTTGAACCCGGCAACATCGAGTATTCAGCGGTCACCCAACCCTTGTTAGTGCCTTTCATCCATCGAGGAACATCCGAGTCGACCGACGCGGTGCAAAGAACCTGAGTGCGACCGAAACTCACCAAAACCGAGCCGTCGGCCATGTCGGTAAAATCTCGTTGAAAACTCAAAGGCCGAAGCTGGTTGGGTTGACGGTCATCTGGTCGCATTAGTTGTGTCCTAGCTGTCGGTCTCGGTCGCCTGAGAAGGCGGCGTCCATGGTTTGGCATTGCCCAGTTCAGGCCCTAGAAGGCGACTACCCACCCGAGTGAACGAAACAATGTCCCCCGATGATACAAACTCCACATGCCCTCTAGCGCCGTTCCCACCATTTTGAAGATCTAATTCGCTCAACAATCGCATGAGGGCAAACGCTGTTTCGTCCGCAGAAGAGACCAGAACCGTCGATCGCCCGACAACATCAGAAATAACCCGCGCCAGATACGGATAGTGGGTACACCCGAGAAGCAACGTATCGATTTCGTCGGCCAACACTGGCGCCAGAAGTCTTTCTGCCAGGACCATGACCTGTCGACCAACAAGTTCTCCGCGTTCGACGAACTCAACAAATCCGGGGCAGGCGTACGAGCGAAGAAAAATATTTGGTTCGATGTTGGCCATAGCTCGCTCATATTCGCCCGACTCGACCGTGCCGATGGTTCCGATTACTCCAACACGGTTTCGAACTGACGCTTGGACCAGAGCCCGAAGTCCAGGCTCGATAACTCCCAGAATTGGGATGTCGTACATAGTACGAAGGGCAGCAAGAGCAGCAGCGGTGGCGGTGTTACAGGCGATTACCAGCGCTTTGACCTTTCGTTCGTTAACCAGGTAGTCAGCGATCTCCAGCGAAAAGCGCAGAACCTCGTCCAACGGTTTCGCCCCATACGGGTATCGAGCGTTGTCACCTAAGTAAATGAGATTCTCTTCAGGCAACAGATCTATGGTGGCGCGTGCGACCGTTAACCCACCAAACCCACTATCAAACATTCCTATTGGGGAAACGTTCACCCTGTAATGGTAGGTCAATAGGCCAAAAAGGCTAGACGTTGTAGGTAGATCTTCAGGATCTCTGGACAACACTCAAACCAGCGTTTACCTTCGGTACTAGATCGCTTCGGCCAACGAGCCTGGTTTGGCAAAGCGATCTAAAGTCTCGGGGTGATGATCAGACATTAACGCTCAACCGTTTCGGTTGGGCGTTAATGCTTTTTAGGGTCTCGCAGCATGATGCTGAATCAACCCAGGGCAAGCTCAATGTTGAATTCCCTCAGGGTCACAGACACCTGACCTGGGGCTGCATAAGCTATATGTGTGCAAAGCCCCCAATACATCCCTCTCGACCAGGCGGCTAGGGCCTTTGGGGTTTCGGTCAGGAAACTCCAACACCTTGCACAAACAGGCAGCCTTCCGGAGGCATCGCAAATAGCGGATCGATGGCTCGTGCCATACGAAAAACTCCCGGCGATCGCAACAAGAGAAGAGTTCGTACTTGACCTGAATGCCGCGACCTGGTCCGAGCAGACCCCTGACAGCGATGTAGAACAGTACCTGTCTGAAAACGTGGCCGCTCACTCGGCTGTCGTTCTGGCCAAAACACAAACATCGGCCGCCCGGCTCGAGACCCAGCAGGCAATAAAAGAAAACCAGCGGCTCAAAGGCCAGCTACGCGAGAAAGAACAAGAAAATCTCTCGGCCGAGAAATACATCGACGAACTTCAAACCTACATCGAACAGCTTGAGCGCTACCAAACAGAACTTCTCGACCGCTTCGACCAGACACGCGACCAACTCAAGCGTGAAAAAGCGTCCTACGCAGATCTGGCGAGCCAGAACCAAACCCTCCAACTTGACCGCGACGACTTACTAGTTTCGATGGACTGGGTTTCTCGACGAAGATACCAGCGCCGACAGCAGGGACGAGAACAGTTTCAGCAAACTCTCACCAACCAAGTGCCACCGAATGTGGTCGAGCAAACCGTCTATTAGGAAACGTCAGTTAGAAATAGATAACTTGGTTAAGGGATTCAGCGATCTCGTCGATGGGCTCAGTGTATGCGCCAGTCGACAAGTATTTCCATCCGCCATCGCACACGATAAAGACGATCACACCGGAGTCGATACGAGCAGCTATCTTCGCCGCTCCGGCCAAAGCGGCCCCACTGCTAATTCCCGCAAAGACGCCTGCCTCGTTAACTAACCGACGAGTCCATTCCAATGATTCGAGTGGTCGAACGATGCGTTTTCCGTCTAGCAGGTCCATGCCGTCCCAGTTTTCAAACACTGGAGGCACATAGCCGTCATCGAGGCTTCGAAGGCCCTCAACCCGCTCCCCGCTCGGAGGTTCCACTGCGTAGAGTTTGACGTCCGGCTTGTGTTCTTTCAGATATGTGCCGACACCCATCAGTGTTCCGCTAGTGCCTAGACCGGCGACGAAATGAGTGATTTCGGGTACGTCTTTGAGAATCTCCGGCCCTGTCCCATGTAGATGCGCTCGAGGATTGTCGTCGTTTGCGTACTGGTAAAGAAACAACCAGTCCGGGTTCTTCTTAGAGATCTCCTGCGCCCGCCGTACAGCACCGTTAGAGCCCTCTTCGCCGGGAGACGAGATAATCTCAGCGCCAAATGCTTCAAGGAGTTGACGCCGTTCGATAGTCACGTTCTCGGGTAAAACGATCTTCAGGTTATATCCACGAGTCTGGCAGATCATCGCCAAAGCAATACCCGTGTTACCAGACGACGGCTCGAGCAATGTCGTACCAGGAACCAACTTGCCGTCCTGCTCAGCGGCCTCGATCATCGACAATGCGATACGGTCTTTGACCGAACCGGCCGGGTTCTGACCCTCAAGTTTGGCCAGAATCTTCACATTCGGATTCGGACTTAGCTGACTGACATCAAGAACCGGCGTGTTCCCAACCAGCTCTGTTATCGATTTATAGACAGTCACAAGTTCTCAATTCGTTGGTTGGTTGCTGCTGCGACCGCTAGCGTTAGCCGCCAGCGACTGCGGGAAGAATCGTGACTTCGTCAGTCCCTTCAACCGGGGTTTCAAGCTTTTCCATGAAACGAATATCTTCGTCGTTCACGTAGATGTTGACAAATTTGCGCACCGAGCCCTCATCGTCGAGAAGGTTTTCTCGAAGACCTGGAAATTCGGCCACTAGATTCTGAAGTACATCACCGACAGACTCGCCCTCGGCGGAAACAACGGATTCGCCGTTTGCTTGAGGTCGCATCACTGTGGGGAGTCGAACGCTTACTGATGACATGTGGGCCTCCGTGAGGTATGAGCAGATTGGCGAGTAGACGTAACGTTTTAGGTCGAAGTCTTATTGTTGACCAACCTACTAAGGATTCTACTCCAAGAACCTAATCGGTTCCTCGACTATTCCAACTGAGTCAGAGGATTTGTCGTCACTTTTCTGGTCGAACTGAAAGCTTCTAAGCTCAGGAAACCCACCAGCAAGTGAAAGAATCGGCCAATGCCAGTCAGGGGGAACCAAAGGTCGAGTGCCTTCTGACACATCGGTTTGGGAAGGATATGCCCGCGTATGGGTGTGGGAGTGAACCACCCCGACTATTTCCAGCCCTTCGCGGTCGGCAGAAAGCGCTGTCTTTGAGAACTGTGATCCTTCTAAGGCATAGAGCTTTGCCGAAGCGGCTGCGTTGTCAATAGGGACAAACCGCTCAACATTCGCCGTTGAAGACTCGGCATCAATAGAACCCAGCAGCAATCCACACGCTTCAAGCGGGTAAACCCGCCAAGCTTCATTCACTATTTTTAGCCATTGTTGTCGAGTAATAATAAGCACGCATCACGAATCCTAGCATCGACACTGGACATCCCGACTCGCCAAGCTACCCTCGAAACTATGAGCATCAAGATGGTCGCCACAAACAAGACGGCCAGAAGAAACTTTGAGATCATAGAAACCATTGAGGCCGGCATCGTGTTGCGCGGAAGCGAAGTCAAATCGCTTCGAGAGTCCAAAGTAACGATAAGTGATTCCTACGCCCGCTTCGAAAACCGAGAACTCTGGGTCGTATCACTTCATATTGCGGCCTACACCCGAGCCAGCACCCACGTCGCCACGGACACAACCCGAAAACGGAAACTCCTACTTCACCGACGAGAGCTCGACCGGCTGTACCCAAAGATAGAACAAGACCACCTGACGCTCGTACCAATGGCGCTCTATTTCAAAGACAATCGAGCCAAACTCGAACTAGGCCTCGGACGAGGCCGTAAACTGGTTGATAAACGTCAAGTCATCGCCAAACGCGACTCAGACCGTGAAGCTCGCCGCGAACTCGAACATCGCAGCCGCTAATCCCGACGGTTCAATTCGTTCGTCGATCTATTTAGTTGGATGGAGCCACGTGAACGGCTCCCAAGGCAAATTTCGCAGAACACCAAACACAACCAGGATTCCGGCGAATACCAAAACGGCCGCCAACCTACGGTCAGGACGAATCGTCGGCAGGAAATTTGCAAACTTTGCTGGCAGCACCCAACGAACCCACGAGTAAATCATTATTGGGACTGCGATAACCCACATAACGTTGTATCCCAACGCACCTTCGATATCGCCACCGACCATACGGTTGAGAGAACGCAAGATGCCACAACCCGGGCATTGTGTGCCCGTGAGAAACAGCCACGGACATACCGCAAAGCTGCCCTCTTCTCGAGGGTCGCGCAACGCCACCGCGGTGCACACCGACGCAGCGCCAGCGGTAGTCACCGCTTTAGCGAACCAATCGGGACGCTCACTCAACAAACCAGCGAGACCGGTCCGGCCGGTCGGGTTACCTGAATGAATGTGCGGACTAGCCATAGCACCATGGTAATAGGACACATATGCTTCAACGACGTCACGAAACATAGTTAATATCCGCAACACACGCTGTGGCTAACGAGTAGACTGTAGGATTCCAAACTTATACTGGCTTTGTATTTTGACCAGTCTGTTCCTTGACAAGTAGATCTTTAGCTCCAAAGCGTCTCGATACTACCCGTATTTTTCTCGGGGCTGATCGGTTTCGACGTTGAGACGAGAAGTCGTGGGTGCGGCTCGAGTTGCTCAGACTCGCTAAACAGGGCATTACAGAAATTGACGCTAAAAAAGCCAATTTCGCTCTTGCAGCCTAGTTTCTAGGTCGTAAAGAGGAAAATTGCGAGCCGCAAGGCCACGCGGGGTCTGACCACTACAACCCAGCAACAGAAGTAGTGGTGGACGGTGGGAGAGACCACTGACAGCAGGCAAAGACCGCTGACATTTGGGAAAGACCAGGCGGTGCGAGTTTCTTTGAAACTTCTCTGACCCGGCCGAGTGGCTACCGTTAAGCCGCAACACGGGAATAGTCGTATCACTGGCGATAACTCCTCAACGGACGGGGGTTCGATTCCCCCCAGCTCCACTACATCGAATACGCTTGAGAGAATTATGAAGATCACTTCCTGGGTAGATGACATCGCCGACCGACTAATTTTTCCCAGTTTTTCCCGCATCGGCCCCGAGCTACGTCAACGTGTCTTTAATTGGGACGATGTCGACGTTTCGGGACGGACTATCGCAATTACTGGTCCGACAAGCGGAATTGGGTTAACGACTGCAACGATCTTGCACAAGTTAGGCGCGAATCTTATTCTCATCGCCCGCAATCCTGACAAAGCACACAAACTCCAAAAGGACCTGGCTTCCCATGGCGCTGAACCTACCGTAATCATCGCCGACCTTTCAAAACTCGACACGGTAAGAGAAGCAGCACGAACTCTAGCCAAACAACCGTTAGACGGGCTTATTCACAATGGCGGCGGGCTCCATGATTCACGTCAGCTCACCGCTGACGGCATCGAACTTACGCTGGCAACGCACGTCGTTGCCCCATTTCTTCTCACCCAGCTCGCCATGCCAGGTTTGACTGCTTCCAAAGACGCCCGAGTCATAACCGTTTCAAGCGGTGGCCTCTACCCGCAGCGAATCCGAATAGACGATCTCCAAACCGAAGATGGCTACTCAGGCTCGGCTGCGTATGCTCGATCAAAGAGGGCTCAAGTTGTCCTCAACCGACTCTGGGCAGAGAAGACTGCTTCAAGCCAAATCAGTTTCCACGCTATGCACCCCGGTTGGGTGAACACCCCTGGAATCACCGAAGCGCTCCCCCGATTCTCCGGACTAATCAGCCCCGTACTCCGAACCCCAGAACAAGGGGCAGACACCATCGTTTGGCTAGCCGGAGCAGAACGAAACAAAATCGGATCCGGGCAGTTCTGGTTGGACCGACGACCACGCCCAACCGTCTACTTTCCGAATACTCGGACGTCGGCGATTGATTCGGTTCGACTTTGGGAAGAAGTCGAACGGTTAGCCGGTCTAGGCAGCGTGAGCTGAGCGGGCAGCTGCCGCCATTAAACTATCGACCTGCTCGACTTCAGCGGCATCGAGAGTCACCCAAGCCTGATCGTACCGATACGCATCCGTCAGCGGAACACTTGTAAATGCGTCGCGCCGCAACTCAAGAAATTCGGCCGGAACCAACGCCGGGTGGCTCACCCCGCAGGCATGAGACAACCGCAGCAGCTCGTAGCGTAAGCCAATCATGTAGTTGGCGACTCTCGACGCCTTGTCGGCAGGATCGAGACCACGGACCAGCCACTTCGAATGGGTGGCCACACCTGTAGGGCAATGACCAGATTCGCATTTCTGAGCCTGAATACAGCCCACCGCCAACATTGCTTCCCGGCCGACACTAATCACGTCAACGCCCATGGCAAGGGCTTGCAAACTGTCGCTGGGGAACCCGAGCTTCCCGGCACCAAACCATACGACCTTGCGCTGCAAACCTCTCTCAGCGAAAATCGAGAACACCTCAGAAAAGCCTGAACGAAACGGGACAGAGACATGGTCGCTAAACACCAACGGCGCTGCGCCCGTTCCCCCTTCGCCTCCGTCGATTGAGATGAAATCGGGGCCGCGGTCTTGCGAAGACATTTCATCGGCCAATTCAACCCAAAACGAACGGTCACCAACCGCTGATTTAATACCGACCGGCAAACCGGTCGCTTCAGCTATGCGTTCAACGAAACTAACTAACCCTGTCACCGAGCTAAATTCACGATGAAACGCCGGGCTTTTGATCGTGACGCCTTGTTGCACTCCCCGAGCAGCGGCGATATCCGCCGTAACCTTTGCCCCCGGAAGAACACCCCCAAGACCTGGCTTTGCTCCTTGCGATATTTTGATCTCGATCGCCTTGACCGGCGCGGAAGCCACCGTTTCGATCAGCCGATCCATGCTGAATGTGCCGTCGGTGTTTCTGGCGCCGAAATATCCTGTACCTACCTGAAAGATCAGGTCACCTCCGTGGAGATGATGTCGACTGACGCCACCTTCACCAGTGTTGTGGAGCAACCCTGCGATGGCGGCGCCCCGGTTTAACGATTCGATTGCTCGTCCAGAGAGCGAACCGAAACTCATGGCCGAAATATTGACAATAGACTGTGGCCGGAACGCTTCCTGTCTATTGCGCCACTCCCCCATCACCTTTGCTACCGGCAAAACCGAATCAGGGTTCTCGTGCTTCGGCTGATACGGAAAACCGGCTTGACGAATATACAAATAGTTCGGCGCCCCAATAGCGTTATCGGTACCAAAACCGAAGTAAGAGTTTTCGTTCTTAGCGGTGCTATAAACCCATCTCCGCTGGTCACGACTGAACGGACGTTCCTCGTCGTTACTGGTGACGATGTACTGCCGAAGCTCCGGCCCGATCCGTTCTATCAAATAACGCAATCGTCCGATTAGTGGGAAGTTCCTTCGAATGGCGTGTTTCGTTTGAAACAAGTCGTAGACGGCCATGACGACCAGAACAACAACGAGTGCGGCCACACCGAGTATCCATACCATGGCAGCCACTCTAACGTCGCAACCAGGCCATCTCGTACGTCAATGGCAGCCGTTCCGCAGAAGTTTTCAACCCATTTCGGTCGATCTATGTTTTAGGCGTCGAGATACCGTGTCACTGCGATACCGGCAGCTATCGCACCCAGGATCGCTCCCATAACAAAGAGCAGTATCGAAATACTGAACACCTCGGAGGTGCTTAACGCAAACGCCCTGAATAGGCGGTTCTCACTGTCCGAGACCAAGTTACGAATAGCCTGGTTAAGACCTAGAAGCGCCACAGTCGAAATCGCCGCTCCGATCAGCCCTTGAATGAGGCCCTCTAACATGTACGGCAATCTGATGAACCACTTGGTTGCACCCACGAGTCTCATAACTTCGATTTCTTTGCGACGGGCGTAAAGGCCGGTACGAATCGTGTTGTACATGATCATGGCGGAAGCAAACCCCGAAATCGAAGCACCTACAACAATGATGCGAGAAAGAGAAGACACAGCCCCTTCCACTTGCTGAATAAACTGCTCTTCGAAGTCGACAGCGTTAACCCCAGGCAACTGGGCAGCATCGGCGCCGAGTGAACGGATCGACGCCAGGTCAGGCCTTCTCGGGGAAACCTCATATCGGGTTGGTAATTCCTCAGGTTTAAGCAGATTGAGGGTTTCTGGTTCGTCAGCGAAATATTCTTGGAATTGGGCGAGCGTTTCTTCTTTATCGATGTACTCGGCAGAAGCAACCGTTGGAGTCTCTTCAAGGAAAACACCGACCGCGTCAATTTGTTCCTGGGATGCGTCACCATTCATCCAAACAAGTAAGTCGACGTCACCTCTAAACAGGTCAGATGCACTGGCGACTCCACGCTGGATCGCCAACGAAGCGCCCAACAGCGACAAAGAAACCGCCACGGTTAGAACCGTAGCGACCGAAAGCGACAAGTTCCGGGAAAGGTTACTCCCGGTCTGTCTGGTTAGATAATCAACACTTATGGCCACACAAACCCCTAGCCGTAGACGCCGCGATCTTCATCGCGAACAATTTGTCCGTGAGACAGTTCAATTACTCGTCGACGCATCGTATCCACCACGCCACGATCATGCGTCGCCATAACAACGGTGGTACCTGTCTTATTGATGCGGTCGAGTAGCCGCATGATACCAATCGATGTTTGAGGGTCGAGGTTACCGGTAGGCTCATCGGCCAACAAAATAAGTGGGCGATTAACGAAAGCCCTCGCAATAGATACCCGCTGCTGCTCGCCGCCAGAAAGCTGATCAGGGAACTTACTCATCTTGTCGCCGAGGCCGACTAGTTCACAGATCGCGGGAACTTGTTGTTTGATGACCGAACGTCGACGACCGATCACTTCCATCGAGAACGCAACATTTTCTGCCACTGTTCTGGTTGGCAGAAGCTTAAAATCTTGGAACACGTTGCCAATATTTCGTCGAAGAGTAGGAACTTTCCAACTCGACATTTGTCCAATGTCTTTGCCAGCAACATAAATGTTGCCTGCATCTGGGTCTTCTTGTTTGTTTATAAGTCGCAGGCAGGTTGATTTACCAGAGCCTGATGGACCTACCAGAAACACGAATTCCCCCTTTGGGATATTCGCGCTGGCATCCCTAAGAGCAAAAGACTCACCGCCGTACTCTTTTGTCACGTTCTCTAGTCTGATCATGCTACGACCTAACTCATAATCCTTCGACCAACTCGCACCAAGTCGGTCTGCGCATCTTCTAAACAATAGACGCTAGTGGGAGAATACAATTTCGCAACGTCTCGATGACAGTGATTGTGATCGTACGCGCCAGCACCGCTAGCAGACGCCTCAACCACCGCTACATCGATACCTAGGCTCGACCTCGAACGTCTACAGTGTCGATTCATCCGGGGCTTGCCCTGACTTTCGCCATTGCAGCCACGCTTCCATAAAACCTCCAACATCCCCGTTGAGGACTTTCGTTGGGTCGGAATGCACTTCACCACTGCGTTCGTCTTTAACTTGCTGGTAAGGCTGAAGAACGTAGGAACGTATCTGAGAACCCCACTCGACCTTCTTGGACTCGCCAGCGGCAGCAGCCAGCGTTTCTTCTCGTTTGACACGTTCAAGGTCGATGAGTTTCATAGCCAACATTTGCATACATCTATCTTTGTTCTGATGTTGACTACGCTCGTTTTGGCATGACACGACCGTATTGGTCGGCAGGTGGGTTATACGAACAGCCGAATCGGTGGTGTTGACATGCTGTCCGCCCGCCCCTGACGAGCGGTACACATCGACCCTGAGATCTTTCTCGTCGATTTCTAGCTGGTCTGTTGCGTCCTCGATATACGGGACGATGCTGAACGCGCTGAACGCAGTATGTCGACGAGCTTGTGAATCGAACGGCGAAATACGAACTAGTCGATGCACGCCTCGTTCTGCCTGCAACCAACCGTAGGCGTATCGCCCTCGCACAACGAATTCAACCGTCTTGATCCCAGCCTCAGATCCCGCTTGGACGCCGGTGACTTCAAACTCAAACTTTTTGTCTTCGGCCCAACGGCGATACATGTTGAAGAGCATCTCGGCCCAGTCTTGGGAGTCGGTGCCTCCAGCCCCCGCCACCACTTGACAAACCGCGTCGCCTTCGTCGTATTCACCGTCGAACATTGCTCTCAACTCGAGCTGGCTAAATTCCTTCCCCAGAGCGGCAACCGAGGCCTTCGCTTCGCTGAGCAGATCATCGTCGCCTTCCTCAGCCGCGAGTTCCCACATAAGTTCAACGTCGCCGACCTGTTCAGTCAAACGGTCAAACATTTTGAGATCATCGCTTACCGCCGTGAACTCGGTTTGAGTCGCCTTGGCCCGATCAGCGTTATCCCACAAGTCGGGTCTGCTCATCTCGGTCTCTAGCTGAGGTAGACGAGCACGTATTTCGGAGATCCGCAAATACTGCTCTGCCTGGTCGAGTTCTACCCGCAGTTGCTTCATGTCTTCAGGAAAATCAGCCATTCGAGGCGAATTGTAACGGGTTAGCGGCCGTGGCAGACTTTGTACTTCTTTCCGCTGCCACATGGACACTTGGCATTACGAGGCGTCTTGTCCCATTCGTCTTTGACGACCGGCGAGTTCGCTGCTGCATCGCCGGAAGTGACAACTTCGTCCTTTTGAGCCGTGATGTCGGTGGCAACTGGCGACGAAGCAACCGGTGGCTGTTCAACATCGGAGTCTTGCGGGGCGTCTTGGATGTCTTGTTTGACGTCTGAGGGCTCCGGTGCAGGCTCGTCAGCTGGTTTCTGCACTACCTGAACTTGCATGACGTATCGAACGTAGTCCAACGACAGCGACAGCATCATGTTGGAGAAGATATCGAATCCTTCACGTTGCCATTCGGTCAGCGGGTCTCGTTGGCCGATTGCTCGAAGCCCAATACCTTCCCGAAGCGACTGCATCTCGGCTAGATGGTCCCGCCAACGACGGTCGATGAGCTGCAACATTATCTGACGTTCGATCTGGCGAAGAACTGGAGGGGTAATGGTCTCTTCCCGCTCTTCGTAGAGTCGGTGTCCTTCTTCTTCAATACATTCGACGATGTCTTCTGTGTCCCGGTACTTTGTGAACTCTTCTTCGGTCAGCTCGGACGGCCAAAACGTTCTCAGTTCCGTCTCAAGGCTTTCCATGTCCCATTCGTCGTCCAACCCCGCGCAATGCACCTCTACGAGATGGCTGGCCACTTCAGAGATGCCGGCTATAGAATCTTCACGCAAATCACCTTGTTTAAGGATCTGGTGGCGACGCTCGTAGATAACTTTGCGCTGCTGGTTGTAGACCTCATCGTATTTGAGGACGTTCTTTCGAGTTTCTGCGTTGCGTTGCTCGACTGTACTTTGAGCCCGTTCAACCGATTTGGTAACCGCTTTAGATTCGATAGGAACGTCATCAGGCAACGCCCGACCCATAACCCAGTCCATCGCTCCAGTAGCGAACACTCGCATAAGGTCGTCTTCTAACGAAAGGTAGAATCGGCTTTCCCCCGGGTCGCCCTGGCGTCCGGATCGACCACGCAGCTGGTCGTCAATTCGACGGCTTTCGTGGCGTTCAGTAGCGAGCACATAAAGCCCACCAGCATCTCGTACCCGTTCACCCTCTTTGTCACAGATGGGCTCCCAATATCGGAGTCTGTCCTCGTAGTAAACTTCGCCCTCTTCAGATTCGAGATCGAGTCCGGCCCCTTTAGTGTCTGACTCGGCGAGTTTCTCAGCGTTACCACCCAAGATGATGTCAACACCACGACCGGCCATGTTGGTGGCGACCGTAACAGCACCAGGTTTACCGGCCTGGGCGACAATGTCGGCTTCCCGGAAATTGGCTTTAGCGTTCAGAACTTCGTGGGTAATCCCCCGAAGCTTCAACAGTTTGCCGAGCTTCTCTGATTTCTCAACCGAAGCCGTACCTACGAGGACGGGCTGGCCCGCTTCGATACGTTCCTCGAGGTCGTCTACCACCGCAGAGAACTTGGCGTCCTCAGACTTGTAGACAAGATCGGTTTTATCCATTCGGATTAGCGGCTTGTTGGTCGGTATCTGCACAACAGCCAGGTTGTACGTCGTCTCCAACTCGGCGGCATCGGCCAAGGCGGTACCCGTCATACCGGATAGCCGGTCGTAGAGACGGAAATAGTTTTGCAGCGTGACCGTGGCCAACGTCTGCTGCTCTTCTTTGATCTTTACTCCTTCTTTAGCTTCGACCGCTTGATGCAAACCGTCTGACCAACGACGTCCATCCAAGACCCGCCCAGTGAACTCATCGACGATCTTAACTTTGCCGTCGGCAACCAGATAGTCTTTGTCCCGCTGGAATAGCTCTTTCGCTTTAAGGGCTACGTTCAGCTGATGGACAAGATCGCTTTGCGCTCCGTCATAAAGGTTCTCGACGCCGAAGAGCTTTTCGACCTTACCGACGCCGTGTTCGGTGATCGCTACGATGCGCTTCTCCTCATCAACGTCGTAGTCTTCGTCTCGTTCCAGCTCGGTCACCGCATCGGCGAACTTGTAGTACAGGTCTGCAGCGCCCTTGACTTTACCGCTGATGATCAGAGGGGTACGAGCCTCGTCGATCAGAATCGAGTCGATCTCGTCGATAATCGCAAATGAGTGACCTCGTTGGGTCATATTCTCAAGACTCGACGCCATGTTGTCACGGAGATAGTCGAATCCGAATTCGTTGTTTGTGCCGTAGGTGATATCGGCGGCATATTGCTGGCGTTTATGTGCTGGTGTGGCGTTGCCGGGAACTACCAGACCCATCGACAGTCCCATCCACTGGTGGATACGACCAGTCCATTCGGCGTCACGAGAAGCCAAGTAGTCGTTGACGGTGACGACGTGGACACCGTCACCACTCAGCGCATTAAGGTACGCGGCCAAGGTCGAAACAAGGGTTTTACCTTCACCGGTCTTCATTTCGGCGACCGAACCCCAGTGGAGGGCGGCACCACCCATGAGCTGCACGTCGTAATGACGTTGCTCTACTACCCGCACAGCGGCTTCCCGAACGGTAGCAAAAGCTTCGACCATCAGATCATCAAGGGACTCTCCGTTGTCAATACGCTGCTTAAATTCGGCCGTTTTGGCTTGAAGCTCGGCATCCGTCAGCTTCTGAAACTCCGGCTCTAACGAATTAATCGGGTCCACAACCGACTTGACCGCTTTGACTCTTTTGCCGTCTCCGGCGCGCAGGACTTTATCTAAAAACTTCATGTTGGCCAAAGTGTACTGGACTAGAGAGCTCTGGTTGCTTAGGGGCGGACGCGATCATCATATTTTACGATGTTTGGTCTGGTGGTCAATGCGGCGATGACAACCGACTCGGCACCACTACCCCGCAACAGCGAAGTAGCTAGCCGCATTGACACCCCGGTTGTTACAACGTCATCGACCAGAAAGACACCCGGTGAAACTGACCCCGTGACCACAAGCCTGGGTCCGAGTTGGCGTTGTTGACGACTAAGCCCCGTTTGGGCCTCACCGGGGAGTCGACGAAACATTCTTTGCGATCGAAGGCCAAACCGTTTCGCAAACGCGCCAGCAAGAATTTTGCCTTGGTCATAGCCGCGCCGACGAACCTTTGACGGCGCACCAGGAACCCAGGTTACGGTCTCGCATTCCCTAGCCCTGCGTTCCAATTGTTCGATTTCGGTAAGTGAACGAACTAGTTGACCAAACACAGCTGTTCGTCCTTGAGACTTCCCAGCTAGCACGATTCGCCTAACCTCGGCCTCATACGGTGCTCCAGCTATCGCAAACGACGCTCCAGTGATGTTGAGCGGCACAGCGGGGCCATAACATCGCATACACCCTGGACAGATCGGAGACCTCAACCGCAAGTAGCTGCGATCACACCCGGGACATCGAACATCAAGAAACATTCGTAAACGCCAAAACGTATAGTGTCTGGTTCTCCACAAACCAGACACTAGCATCAATTAAGGGTAATTAAACCTATATTAAAGTTTTACATGTAGGTTTAGTATCGGTAATGCTCTGGCTTGTATGGGCCATCCACTGGAACACCAATGTAGTCCGCTTGTTCTTGTGTGAGCTCTGTCAGGCGAACCCCCAAAGCATCCAAATGGAGCCGAGCGACCTTTTCATCCAGATACTTAGGAAGCACAACCACGTCCAGGCCGTAAGCTTCGGCATTTTGATGCAGTTCGATTTGGGCGAGCACCTGGTTTGTGAAACTAGCCGACATTACGAAACTAGGATGGCCAGTTGCGTTTCCTAAGTTCAACAATCGACCCTCGCTTAGCACGATGATCGAATGCCCATCAGGGAAAACGAACTCGTCGACCTGAGGTTTAATGTTCACTCGTTGAATATCACTTTGAGCGTAGAGTCCGGCCATATCCACCTCGTTATCGAAGTGGCCGACGTTGCCAACGATGGCACCCTGTTTCATCGCCGCCATCATCTCAGCGGTAATGAGGTCTTTGTTACCTGTTGTTGTGATGAAGATATCTGCAGTGGACAAAACATCTTCCACTCGTGCGACCTGGTATCCGTCCATCGCCGCTTGCAGTGCACAAATCGGATCGATCTCGGTAATGATTACCCGGGCTCCCTGACCGCGTAGCGACTCAGCGCTACCTTTACCAACATCTCCGTAACCAAGAACGACACAGGTCTTTCCACCGATCATCACATCAGTGCCGCGATTAATTCCGTCGATCAGACTGTGTCGCGTTCCATATTTATTGTCGAACTTCGACTTCGTGACCGCATCATTTACGTTGATAGCCGGGAACGCCAGGGTGCCTGCCTCTTTCATCTCGTAAAGGCGATGCACACCGGTTGTTGTCTCCTCTGAGACACCACGAACCGATTCAGCCATTCGAGTAAGAAGTTTTGGATCTTCTGCTTGAAGTTTGCGTAGAAGGTCGAGGATGACTCCCCACTCTTCCGGGTCGTCTTCGGTTGCGTCTGGGACAACGCCGGTCGCCTCAAATTCGGCCCCTTTGTGGACCAATAGCGTGGCGTCTCCACCGTCATCGAGAATAAGGTTCGGATTACCGTCGGCGTCTGGCCAACGCAACGCCTGTTCTGTACACCACCAGTACTCTTCTAGGGTCTCGCCTTTCCAGGCATACACGGGGGTTCCAGCTGGACTGTCAACCGTTCCCGTTGGACCGACAGCCACGGCGGCTGCGGCTTCGTCTTGTGTCGAGAAAATGTTGCAACTGGCCCAACGAACTTGGGCGCCAAGCGCCACCAACGTTTCGATCAGTACGGCGGTCTGGACCGTCATATGAAGACTTCCAGTAATTCTGGCACCCTTCAACGGCTGTGAATCGGTGAACTCGGCTCGCAAAGCCATAAGGCCCGGCATCTCTTGTTCGGCTAGCTCGATCTGCTTACGTCCTGCAGGCGCCAATGACAGGTCGGCTACTTTGTAGTCACCATCACTGACGCTAGTTGGACGAACAGGCTGATCTGTCATTTCCGCTCCTTGTAGGTTCTAACCACAGCTACGACGCTGAGATATTCAGATTGAACCGGTTGATACTACGGGCACGTTATCAGACCCGCATCAAAACTGCGAGCTTCGAACCCCGCAAACATTAGTGACTCTAGCGATACGTAGCAGCAGGTGGACTTTGAGGCCCAAGTGTGTCTGCAAGCCATTTGTCATACGCTTCTTGCCAACTTCCGTCGGCGCGGGCCTGTTCTAAGACGGCGTTAACAAACCGAGTGAATTCGACGTTCTCTTTGCTGGTACCCAAACCATACGGTTCTTTGGAAATTTGGTCACCAACAATAACGGCGAAGGGGTCTTGGGCCGCCAAACCGGCGAGAATCGTATCGTCGGTTGAGATACCGGCAACCGACGTTTGTTGAAACCGGACGAGGCACTCAGCCACACTTGGCACAGCTACCGGCGTCAGGTAGTCAAACTCGGAGACGTTAGCGATCGAGGTCGTGTCTTCCTCGGCACAGATTTTGGCTTCTTCGGCAGGAAAGTCTGCGAAATCTTCGATCGAGGTAATACCCGAATCTGTTCGAACCAGTAGCCGTTGTTGTGCATCGTAGTAGACGGTTGAGAAATTGATCTCGGCCCAACGTTCACAGGTAATCGTCATGGTCTTAACTACCAGTTCAAGCTCTCCACTCTGGAGTTTTGGTATCCGCTCAGAACTTTGAATCGGTATAAGTTCAATACGGTCAGGGCTTCCAAACAAGGCAGTTGAAACGAGCCTTGCCATTTCAACATCAAATCCTTCAATGCTGCCCGAAGCCGCGTCTAGGTAACCAAACAAGAGCGTGTCCTGTGCGACTCCCACAGTTAGTTTGCCGTCCGATTTAATTTGCTCGATGTCTGGCGAAGTGCTTTGAAGCGATGTGTCGGTAGGAGCAAAACTCGCTCCCGGATTTTCTTCGCTGCAGTCCGGGTCAGCTTCAGGTGCGGCCTGGGCTGAACCAGAACCATCGTCCACGACGGTTTCGGTCGGGAAGTCGTCCTGAGCGTCTTCGGCACAAGCCGAAGCCAGCAATGCAAACGTGCTCACCGCCACCAGCGTTCGCCTTAGACTCGAAGACCAACTACCACTCATCGGTACTCCCTTATCCGCTGCTGCATACCAAAGAACATAAGAACCGCGCCCGAAAGTAATAGGAACGGCCCGACCAAATCGAGGAACCGTAACGAACTTCGGGCCGAGTCCATCTCGACCTCAAACGAAGTCTGACTACCGGTCAGCAACTTTTCAACTTCGGCGTCAAACGAATCAAAGGCAAGCGCCGAATCTCCAAGGGCTAGATCGATGGCTTCTGAACGGTCACCGGCGACAGCTAAATCCTTGACACCTTGACGAGTCGCTCGATAGGCCTCCCAGCGGGTCTGTAGAAGCTCGACTTCGTTAGGATCCAGACCAGACGTTGTGTCGCCTGTCGTTTCGGTCAGCAGATCCTCCAGAAGCGCTGAAACCTTATCGGTTTCGACCGAAAATTCGGACTCGGGTATAGCACCGCGAGCGATCAAAAATTGTGACTCTTCGTTCTGAGCTCGAAATCCCAAACCTCGCAAATTTATCAGCGACCGAACATCGTTATAACCTGCCTCGCGTGCTGTTTGCATACTCGAGGTTTGACCAGCGACCGCCGCCGTCGACCACGCCAGCACACCAAAGGAAAGCAGCACGGCAACCAACACCGGTACGTTCACGGTGCGGCGAAACTTTTTCGACAAATACCGATGACAAAGAAGCAGGAACCCAACTAAACAAATCAAGACAAGAAATAGAACAACCAACAGGGCTGAGCCCACGATGCCAACTTGATCGTTATAACTCGACCGATACGAGTCAGCGCGACTATTAGCTATAGCGTCAGTGGCCGGGTACAAATCTGCTTCCAACAGACTAGAAGCGGTCGAAAGATAGGCTGCCCCGATCGGAAAGTTCTGCCGGTTGTTCGCCCGAGCGGACTCGACCAAACCCGAGTACTCGACCATCGTCTTTTCGATCGACGCAGCCGTTGTCAGTAAACCTTCATCACCACCAACTTTGGAAATGACGATAGCGAGGGCATCGCTCGCCTCAGCCAGTGACTGCTCATAGCGTTGCCTCTGAACTGGGTCCTCGCCTCCGCCAGCCAGGAACGCATTCGCAGCTGCGGCATCGGCTTCGGCCAGACTAGTTTGAACGCGCTGCGCCGCCTCAATTGCCGGCTCATGGTCTTCGTCGATGCTACGTGTTGCCCCGCCACGAGTAGAGACAACTATATTCACGACCACACTCGCCACGATTGCCAGCACCACCGCTGCGATTAGCATCAATCGCAAACGATCGGGGGTCCGAGTACGTCTAGCCCAAAGACTGGCTAACGCATTTGAATCAGAACTCACCGGAGCAACCACCTAGCTGGATATTCAACTCTCCAAATTCCCTCACCCAGAAATACTAGCGAAACTACACACCGGGCGGCACTCACCTCAGTGGTTTCGCGCCTCCAAAAGTTCCGCCAAGCCTTTTGCTGCGCGGTCTCCAATTCGCTTAAACACCAAAGACATCAATGGCTGAAAAATGGCTGAACGGCCCTGCAATGTGAGTTCTGCGTTATAGGTAACGTCACAACCGGTAGAGGTAGCGCTGACCACAATCTCGTCTTCAGACCTGATAGTTCCGGTATCGGCGACCATGATGAAACGTTCAGGTGAAGCAAAGTGGACAACGTCGTATTGGAGATCCATCGTCGTGTTCGGCCTAAAACCCTTGACTGTCAGGATATACGAGGCGTCTACCCCTGAGCCCGAATCTTCCACCTTCCGAGCAGCTACGACACCAGGGTCCCACTCGACAAATCGACATACATCGCTCAACCGCGACCATGCTTCAGTTTGAGAAAGTGGTGAAGATATCGTGACCGAATAAAAAGCCATTACGACAGTTCGCCAGCGCGAAGCCAATCACGAAGATCATGGGTGATAGGAACCGGACCAGGATCTAAACCTTCAGATGCCGCCATTTCTAAGCTAACCATGTCCCCAAGCATCACCAAATCAAGCAGCTGAGCGATAGGGCCTTCGCCGGTGGCCTGCACAGTCAACACGTCGTTCATGACCTCTAGCGTTTTTTCTTCCACGTAGTCGAATCGACGCTGCACCTGAGGATGGTCTTCATCGTGACGAAGCTGTACCTGAGTAAACACTTGGCGAGTCACATCACCGTTTTGTCCCCATCCGAGTAGTTCGTTGTAGCAAAGTTCAGGCATTGCCGCTGAGAATGCAGGCGCCTTCACATTGAGGTTCACCGAATTCTTCCAACGTTTTGCTGCAGTAGACCCGATAGCTCCACCACCGTAGATAATCGGCATCGTGCGCCCAATTTTGCGAGCTATCTTCTTCGCTTCGCTCTTGTCGGAGATTAATTGAGCCGCTCGCGCCGTCAATACTTCAGCGGCCTCTTCGATCCAGCTGCGAGCACCCGGAAACAGACCAAGCTGTTCGAGAGCTAACATGGCGGGAACGGCGAGTGAACCGACCGCGGCTCGGGGAACTGCGACTTGGCCTGAGATCGGAACGACCGATGCGTGGTTACGTCTTGCGATTTCGGCCATCTCTCCGCCGTTAGTTATCGCAAGTACTGAAGCGCCCGCTTGGATAGCCAGCTGAATTGACTCGTTGGTTTCTTCGGTCGCACCCGATGCCGAGATTGCGATCACCAACGTCGACGCGCCAACCCATGACGGTTGCAGGTAGCTATTGTGAACCATAATTGGCAGCGGCGAAAACGGTCGTGCTCCGGCTGCTACTACGTCTCCGGCGAATCCGCTATCGCCCATTCCCAGAATCAGAACCTGTTCGATATCGTTCGCCTGCGGGAGACCTTGAATCGTATCTATTGCTTCGGCGGCCTCTGTGAGCTGCTGTGGCAATGAAAGGGTCTTATCCCATAGTCCGAGAGAGTCTGGATGATTGCGAGAAGTTTCGTTACTAGTCATGAGGTAAATGTCGGTTCGATATTGAGTTCTTGTGCCAGTTCGGTGAGTCGATCATGTTCTGCTGAGTCGACGTCGCTTGCTTCGTCGATGAGCATCACCGGGATTTCCCCGTCGACTCGATAGCTCTTCTTTAGACGAGGGTTGTACAGCTTAGCCTCGCTCTCGAAGTACAGCAGCGGGCCCTTGTCTTCGGGGCATGCCAAGATTTCAAGCAACTGGGCGGACAAGGTCACATCAATCTCCTAAAAGTCTGAGCTTTAAGACTACTCGGCGTGACCTCATATCGCCGGACCGTTGGCAGATTTCAGCTATTTCTAATCGCATAGACGACAAAAGCGTGTCAGATTTGTCACTATGACAGTCGATCTCGGGAAGAAACTGGCTATCCGCCGACTTCGGCCCGCCATCCTTCGCCCGTACCGCTAACGTTCAAACCTGTATCTTCGGCCGATACGAAACAAGCTTCGCCTTTGCCTAGTTCAACCGTTTCGCTAGCGGACGAGATCGTGAACTGACCTGAGGTTACAACCCAAATCTCAGCGCCTCGTATATCGAACGTCACCGAATCGGCAGTCGATACTCGAGTGAGGGCAAACTCATCGGCAGGACTCACAAAGCGGTGAACATCAGAACCAGGAATGTCGATCGACGGGGCTGAAGGCTCCGGGTCGACCACATTAAGCAGTTCATGCACGTCGATATTTTTGGGGGTCATACCGCCGCGAACAACATTGTCGCTATTGGCCATGAGTTCCACGCCTACACCGGAAAGATAGCAGTGAAGGTTTCCGGCTTTTAAACCAACTGCTTGATGAGGTTCTAGCGAAACATGGTTAAGTAGCAAAGCTACAACTACGCCGATGTCTCCCGGGAAGTGTTGCTCGATCTTCGGCGTCCATTCCAACACCGACCGATAGACATCTACGCCTTCGGCCAATGGTTCGCTTTTTAATACGTCGTTGGAAGCCGTGACCGCCCCCGCAACGATCTCGCTCGCTTTCGTCTCCGGCAGCTGCAACAGATAGCTGAGAGCATCCCGAATCACATCTGATTCGGATTTAGACTGAGCCAATATGTCAGCAAGCTCATCGAGGGCTGGACACGCAAGTAAACGAATCAAGGCATTGGTTTCGTCTACACTTCGAAAACCCACTTTGGCTTCGAATGGCGTTAACGCACAGATCAGCTCTGGTTTATGGTTGTCGTCTCGATACGTCCGGACCGGACTGTCGAGCGCCACACCTTCGCCGTTTTCGCGTGCGAACCCGGCTTCAGCCTGCTGCTTACTCGGATGACATTGAATCGACAATGGTTTACTGGCAGCCAAAATTTTCAGCAGATATGGCAACTGTCCGTACCGCTGATAGCTGTATGACCCAAGAACCGACTCTGGATCGGCGGCAATGACCTGATCTAGTTTTGAACCATCAGCTAACGTCGCCGCTCCACGTGGGTGGGCGCCGAGCCAATACTCGGCTTGAGGTTCATCGCTGTCTTTCCCAACCAGGTCAGCGATGTAGGACCGATCACCCCACGCGTAGTTTTGAACTACGCCTTCGAGTTTTTGCATCTTAGCTACATTCGGCCATTACCGACTGCACCTCGGCGACCTGGGCCGCTACGGCTTCGTCAGAGGAGGCTTCTAAATTCAGTCGCAGTAGCGGTTCGGTATTCGATGGTCGAAGATTAAACCACCAGTCACCGGCGTCGACAGTCAACCCATCTAGGCGGTCACAGGTGAGGTTGCTGTAATGGTTCGCGACGTATTCGATCACGGCGTGAACATCCTCTACCCGTGTGTTTATTTCTCCCGACGCGCTGTACCGGTCGAACGGTTCTAGCAGCTCGGACAGTGGTCCATTGAACTGAGAAAGTTGCTCTAGGATCATGACCGACGCGATGAGACCAGAATCTGCTCGCCAGTTGTCTCGGAAGTAGTAGTGAGCCGAATGCTCTCCACCAAACACGGCGCTACGTTCGGCCATTGTTTGTTTAATGAACGAGTGACCGACCCGTGAACGGACTGGCACTCCCCCAGATTCGGTTACTACCTCGGCGACCGCCTTCGAACAAATCAAATTGTGGATCACGGCGTCACCGGGGTTGGTGGCCAAGATCGCTTTCGCCAACAAGGCGGTAGTTGTCGATCCAGAAACCGGATTTGCCTTTTCGTCAACCAGGAACACCCGGTCGGCGTCGCCGTCGAACGCAAGGCCGATGTCGGCGCCTACTTCGACTACCCGTTTTTGCAAATCAACCAAGTTCTTAAGTTCGATTGGGTTGGCCTCATGGTTCGGGAAGGTTCCGTCGAGTTCTTGGTACATGATTTCAACGTCGAACGGGAAATGTTTGAGAACCTCGGGAACAACTAGTCCTCCCATTCCGTTGGCGGTATCTACCACAACTTTCAACGGACGTAGATCAGTGGTGCCAACAAATCCAAGAACGTGCTGGGCGAACCCTTCCAACATGTCCGACTCGGAGATAGTGCCAGCTGTTTCGGCTGACTCAGCGCCTTCGATAGCAACCCGTTTGATGACGTCCAAACCAGATTCGGAACCGATCGGAGCCGCTCCCGAAGCACACAGTTTGATCCCGTTATATTCAGCTGGATTGTGCGAGGCGGTAAACATCGCTCCCGGCATATTTAAGGTGCCTGAGGCGTAGTACAGCAGGTCGGTTGACCCCATACCTGCGTCGACGACATCTAGGCCTTGCGACATGACGCCTTCAGCGAATGCGGCGACAAGCTCGGGACCTGATGGACGCATATCACGAGCGATAACAACCGAGGTCGTATCCGGTTCTGCTTCGTTGATAAACGCTGCGAATCCAACACCTAATGCCCGACAGACAGAAGCATTGATCTGTTCGGGGTAGGTTCCACGAATATCGTACGCTTTTACAATTGTGTCTAGTGACTGAGAAAGAGTAAGTTCCACAGCGACAGGCTAGCAACCTAACGGGCACAGACGTTCGATTTCTACGTTAATATCGCGCTTTATTAGGGATCTCGTAGCCTAGGTCGTTTCTGAAGACGGCACCATGTGGTTTTTGGTAGCCCGATATCGTCCTTCTCCCGCCCATCTACGAACCCGAAACAAGTCCCTCAATAGAACGAAGGTATCTCGGACCAGGCTCACCGATGAACCTGCCCGATTTTCTACCACCACTGGAATCTCAGTGAGCGAAAACTCATTCTGTTCGGCGATAAGAAAGACTTCTACATCAAATGCGAACCCGTCGATGAGCGTCCGGTCAAAGATCGATCGGGCGACGTCACCCCTGAACCCTTTGATACCGCATTGGGTATCGCGGAAATGACCCAATAAGACGAGATGGGTAAAGGCGTTTATGATCCGTCCACCTAACGATCTGAGAAGTCGAGCCTCCACCACCGTGGTCGTTTTCTGGTGCCGACGACTGCCGACAACAACGTCCCAGCCTTGAGCGACTTCGTCCATGATCGACAGGATCTGGCTGGCCGGGTAGGCCAAGTCGGCGTCTAGAAAAACAACCGTCCGGCCGATGGACTGACGGACGCCGGTTCGGACCGCAGCACCCTTGCCTTTGTTGACCTGGGTCAGTACCCGTGCTCCGGCGTCAGATGCGATCCTTGAAGTTTCGTCGCTCGACCCGTCGTCAACAACGACCACTTCAAACTCATCTGAGTTAACGCGTTCGCCGACTACCTCCAAGATCGTTTCGACCGTGTCTCGAATTCGTTCAGCCTCGTTGTAGGCGGGAACTACCACCGACAACGCCAGCTCACCGTCGGACCGAGGCCGGTTTGTACGATCACGCAACTCTCGACGAACCAACGCTGACAGAAAACCTCGGTAGAGAAACCAGCGAAATACACCAGCGACCGAAATTGCGAGAAGTTTAACTATCCCCAACCAGGGCAAAACCATATCGAGAGCAAACAGAACCGCAAAGTCCAATGCCCCGGCAAGAACGGCCACCAATCCGAACCGTAGGGGTTGCCGTATCCATCGGGCGTCTGGCTCATCACGGAAGGTTATAAACCTGTTTAGGAGATACGAGGCGTTGGCGGCAACAACCAGCGCCACCAAGTTAGCCCCAACAATCGACCTCGACGAAAGGCCGATAAAAAGCCCAAGATCGACTGCGGTCGCAGTTAAGCCGACCCCAACAAACAGCCGAAGTTTACTCCTCATCCGACGCCAAGACCCTCCGGGCCTGAATCATCTGAGATCTTGTCCGATCCTTCTTTGTCGCTCTGGTTAGAACCCGCAATATCAAGGAATCCAAGCTCGTCCCAGCCTTCTCCGCAGTGCTCGTCGGTGTGAACTGCAGCGTCGGGTTCAACTTCTGTCGCCGATATTTCTTCGGAAGCTTCGGCTAGCAACTTTTTGGACTCTGGACCGGTGTCGGTCTCAGGGTCTAACCCAGATCGAGAAGACTCTTCAGCCTGATCGCTAGCCTCAGGGTCTAACCCAGATCGAGAAGACTCTTCAGCCTGATCGCTAGCCTCAGGGTCCTCTTCATCGTCTTCGCCGCCGCAGAATCCCCCCAATTCAAGCCAACCTTCACCACAGTGCTCGTCGGTGTGATTAGCTATATCTTCGGCTGGCGAAACGCCCGCTAAATCTTCAGCCTTCAATACTGTTGCTTCGTTGGTTGTCGACTCGGTAGCCGTCGCGAAAACTTCTTCCACCACTGGTTCGGGGTGGGTTTCATCTGCCATGTCTTCAATGACCGGTTGTGGCTGGTCATGTTCGAGATTCGACTCAGGTGAAGGGAAAGAAACACCGGCAGGCACTGCGTTGGTGCGGCGACGAGTCCGGTCGAGTTGTATCAACATGTAGACTCCCGCAAACCCAGTGATGGTCAGCAGAATCGAGAACCAGTCGATGAAGTTGCGTCCATAACTAAGCGACACATTTTCTGATGTTGGGATTACAACCATCAGGTTCGGACCCGCCCTGAACGGACCTTCTGCCCCCGACACTTTCCAGTTTGGAAAGTGGGATACTTTGACAAGGACTGGAGAATTGACGTTGTCGACGTCGAACGAAACCGAGTTTTGGCCCATCTCTATGTTGGAAACTGTGACCGGGCTGCGTTTTGTTACGTCCGCTTCGGCCAATGCGCTTCGGACCTGCCAATCTTCAGGGCCGTCTTCGGCTGGAAGGGCCTGGTAGCCGGCTGGGTCACCATAATATTCGACCGCTTGTGATAGCCAACCAGTATCGAACCTGGTCACTTCCACAGGTTCAATGCCGTCGGCGGGTTGAGCAACTACTCCGTCTGACTCGCTGATCACTACCGGATCGTATTCAAGGCTTTCAACCAGCTCTGAGTTTGAAACTTCGAACACGACAAATGGCGCTGCGTCCGCTACCTCGGTGAGGTCGTCGTGCGCTCGCGCTGCTTCGATAGAAGCGTCGGTTAATGCCATGTAGTACCGAACACCCATCGTCTGCAACTGAGCGACACCTACGTCGATGTCAAAGTTGTCGTATGGGAGATCTCGCTGAGCTCGTGAAGGCTCTTGAGACAATGTGCTTTGATTCAGGAAATGAAACGGCGTAGTGGCTGAAGACTCAAAGAACAGACCCTCCATCGAGCCGATGCATCCATCGGTCCAGTACGGCAACAACATCAGCGCCATTGGCGTGCCGTAGCGGTCTAGAGAATCGTCAAACTCCCACATCGCACGGCCACAGCCATCGGAACCGTCCGAGGCCACAGACTTGCCCAACTCGTCCATCGTGGAGACGACGTGATGGTACTCACCGTACGATGACCGTCCTTCATACCCCGCGTAGTTCCACTGGCTCCAACCTGGAACTTTGGTTCGTTCCGTTGACTTGAACACTCCCCAGGTGTAGGAACCGTCGGCCTGTTCTTGACCGAACGGCAACGTCCGCAGTGGCATACTGACACCGACCAGCAGAACAACAAATCCGACGAGCGAACCCGAGACAAGCACCCAGGAATTCGGGCGCTCGAAATCCTGATCTTTCCAAACCGCTACTGCACGAACCCACCCGGCTACTGCGATGGCGGTCAGCAAATATATCGACAGATAAAAGAACGGCAAGATTCGTTCGTTCCACAGTGCGCCTTGGGGCAAGTTCGCTACAGCCGATAGCGAAACCACAGCTGAAGAAGTGAACAGCATCCCGATTCGGTCCCGACTGATAAACGAGGTCACGGCTCCGACGGCGGCAATCGGAAGACAGACTTTCATCGGAGTGGTCAGAACCTTTGGCCCGATCTCGGTCAGTCTCGTCCACCCCATGTCGTTAAAGTGGCTGCCTTGATACCAGAACGGCAGCAACCAGAACATGGCTAACAGGGCGGCGACGCCACCGGCTGTGATGAGCCACCACGCCCGGCTGCGGATCTCTTCTGATTGGGAGACTGCCGCAGCAACCATCAACGTTCCAATAACGATGACTACCAAGGCTGCGAATGTTGACCACGTGGCGGCACCCCCACCGGCATCACCTTTCAGAAACGACAGCGGCGACGCAGTATTAGGACCGGTCACAAACAGCAACGTGGAGACAACGGCAACCAACGCCACCAACGGATACCGGGGAGTGTCGCGGCCCAGCAACAGAATAAATGCCAACATCAGCACCATAAAGAACAAGGGGATGATGTGACACAACGCTACAAGTCCAATAATCAGAGCTGATCGAGCTCGAAGGTCGCCTCTGTCCATACCGCGGATCACGAGACCCATCGCAAAAAACGAAAGCGTCAGACTAATGGAAAAAGAGAACTCACCAGCCAAGGTCGACATGATGTTGCCGCCCAGAATCCAGAAACTGGCATCAAATAAGAAAACTGTCCCACCGAGTGCCAGAAAAGCGGGCACCGGCTCGGGCGCCCTGGCCATGCGGGCTAGAAACCAGACCGACAAAGGGAAAAATACTAACCCGATGACGGTGACTATTTTGAACGCTACGCCGTAGGGCAATGAGATCTGCAACGTAGTTACTATCGCTGATAGGGCCACGATATAGCGGGTCCGAATACCAAACCAGCGACCGGCCTTGACAATAGCGGCGACAGCAAAAATCGAAGCCGGAATACCAATCCACGGGTTAATTCCAGCGTTCAGAGCCACGATGGCTAAAGCGGGCACAACCATATAGAACTGGTAGGCCGGAAATCCTGCATACCAGTCGGGCGACCAACCGGTAAGCCGCAAGTTCGGAAGCAGCTCGTCTCGGAGATACGCAGGACCCCATACGTGGGCTCCCATATCGCCGCCGGTTGGGATTGTGTCCGACACGATTAGTTGTGGGTTCATCACAACAAGCACAAAAATTGAACAAGCCGCCACGATCGCCAACGAAACCAAACCAGATAAGTTCTGGCTGCCTAACGGTGCTGCGCCAACACGAAAATCGTCCAGTATTGAACTGATTGACTTAGGATTAGACTTGCCGGATGACAAAGGTAGCTCCTCCGCTTGTTTGCATCAGCGTTCGGCGCACTCCACGATAGAGCTTTCCTGCCGTCCTGAGATACGATAGCGATCGAGGTATCCGCCTTAGAACCCCCTTAGCAGCGTTCACCAGAAGGTAATGCAAACGACGTCATTACCGGCGTCGGCTTGTGTGATCCTCAACTTCGGCTATCGCCATGGTCCTATCGATCGTTTCGCCGTCGAGTCGCCACGATCGAATGTCGCAGGTTTCGCATGACTGCATCAACAACGCGTTCCCATCGATATTGAGTCGAATAACCACCAGAGGGGTTCCACATGCCTGGCAAAGGTCTCCACTAGCGGGGTCATCTGACGAGGCTTCTTTTCCCTGGCTGCCAGATCCGGGTGAGATTTCGGCTTTTGAACGGGCCATAAGATGAATTTCCTCGCTTGTCAGTTGCGGCTACTTTCGCCCCGTCGACCTCTGGCCAGCCAAGCTGAGCGAGTCGTGTCGATTTGAGGCAACCGACCTATAGACGCTCTGTTAAATCTGAGGCGTTACACTGGAAGCTAGGCTGCGTGGCGACGGATAAGTCAACTACAGACGACACTGTCCGACATGAACAAGAGCGACCTGACAGCCGTACGAACCGTTCGAAACTGCGGGTAACCAATGTTTCGGACAAAACCCGCCACATTAGAGAATAGGACAGCTGCTATCTGGGTTATACACCTATCAACCCGTATTCAACAACAATTCCAACCTGCAACCCCCGCCGAGGCCAACAAACCGGGAGAACGTACCCTCCCGACCTCGCCATCGGCTCCAACGTCATCTAGGCTATTTCTATGAATTCGCAAGACCAAAGCCCGCAACCTAAGAATCAAGGCCGAAACCCAAAGGTTCCTGGTAAGTCAGACAGCCGGTTCCCTAAGTGGGCCATCTGGGCAGTCCTCGGCGTAGTTTTCTTTCTGTTCATCGCTGCGTCATCGCAACAGAACAGTGCCGAAGACGTTCCATACTGGGACTTCCTGGAACAGGTCGAAGACGACAAAGTCGAGGCGATCGAGTTTGATAACGCCACGTTCCGAATCGACGTGACCGCTAAGGATGGAACCGAGTTCACAACCACAGGTTTCCGAGAGTTTAGTGAATCCGATTTGCAACTATTTGAAGACCGGAACGTAAAAGTCGAGCCGGTCACGCCAACACAGAGTTGGCTCGAAAGTCTCCTACCATTCTTAATCTTCCCGCTCGTCCTCGTAGGTGTATTCTGGTTCGTCTCTCGACGCCAACAGTCCCAAATGGGCGGCATCATGTCGATCGGGCGAAGCAAAGCCAAGACGTACTCGTCTGAACGACCCGGCACGAGCTTCAACGATGTCGCCGGCTACGACAACGTCAAGAAAGAAATCACCGAAGTTGTCGACTTCCTCAAGAACCCTGAAAAGTTCTCGAGCATCGGCGCTCGAATTCCTAAAGGCGTTCTCCTAGTCGGCCCTCCAGGAACGGGTAAAACTCTTATCGCCCGTGCGGTAGCTGGCGAAGCTGGCGTTCCGTTCCTATCCGTCACCGGCTCAGACTTTATGGAAATGTTTGTCGGTGTCGGTGCGAGCCGAGTTCGAGACCTATTCAACGAGGCCCGCAAGATGGGCCGAGCAATCATTTTCGTCGACGAAATCGACTCTATTGGCCGCAAACGTGGTGCCGGTATGGGTGGCGGCCACGATGAACGTGAACAAACCCTCAACCAGATGCTGTCTGAGATGGACGGATTTGAGGCGACCGAAGGCATCGTGATGATGGCGGCGACAAACCGACCAGACATTCTCGACCCTGCGCTTCTTCGTCCAGGCCGATTCGACCGTCAAGTAGTTGTTCCTCTCCCAGAGCTTGAAGATCGCAAGAAAATTCTTAAGATTCACATGGCTCACAAGCGAATCGCTGAAGATGTCGAACTATCAGTTATCGCTCGAGGAACCCCAGGCATGAGCGGTGCCGACCTGGCTAACCTCGTCAACGAAGCAGCCTTGTTTGCTGTCCGCGGTGGCGAAGACCAAATTTACGCCCGCCACTTCGACATGGCACGTGACCGGGTCATCATGGGTGTTAAACGAGATTCACTCGTTATGAACGAAAAAGAACGAGAGATGACGGCCTATCACGAGGCCGGGCACGCTCTTTGTGCAGTGCTTCTCCCCGACTATGACCCACTCCATAAAGTTACGATCATTCCGACCGGAATGGCGTTGGGTGTAACGATGACGCTTCCAGAAGAAGATCGCCATTCGCTGCGACGATCCCATGCCCAAGACATGCTGGTCATGATGCTCGGTGGACGTAATGCCGAAGACATCGTGTTCGGGGTTGCTTCTTCAGGTGCCGGTGACGATCTTCAGAAAGCTACTGGACTCGCTCGACGAATGGTGAGTGAGTGGGGCATGTCAGAAAAGATCGGCCCGATGGCATTTGGATCAGGCGGACCGGTATTCCTCGGAGACGACATGATGCAGTCGAAAGAGTACTCCGAGCGTATGGCTCAGACCATAGACGAAGAAACCCAACGCATTCTGATGGAACAAGAAACTCGGTGCCGAGAGCTTCTCACAACTAACCGAAACGCCCTCAACCTGGTAGCTCGAGGACTCCTCGAGCACGAAACGCTGAGCGGTGAAGAAGTAAACCGACTAATCGATGTGGCTGATTCGACGCCTCTGGGCGGGCCGCAAGACTCGGTAGGAACACCGATCAGTCCGGAACAGATTCTGGACAACTAAGTCGAGCTGCCAACATCGGCAGAAAGTCGAAGAATAGTATTACTTAGTTTGGGTCCGCAGTGCGGGCCCTTTCTATTGACTCAACAACGTCGACGTCGCGAAGAAAACCAAAGAACGCCTGCACTACGACCCCTTCGGCGTCAACGATCAAGGTGGTCGGCACTCCGTCAATCTGGTACCGCTTGTGAAGTGCCGGGTCGTCTTGGACATCTATTCGTTGAGCTGCGACCTCAGCCGAGCGATGGTCGCGTACTGTCTCCCATACGCCCGGGCAGGTATCACAGGTGGTGGAGGCGAACACGATCAAAGAGACATCGGCATCGGTCCGGTCAAAGTCAGCCAGATCTAGCTGCGATGGTGCTTTGTAGCTTGGCGCTGAAGGCGGGTCTGGGCGACGGCGTTGCAGATACCACGCTAGCCCGACCGCAACGCCGGTTAGAAGCAGGAACAGGGCTATACGAACTATCACGGCCAATCCTCGGGTTCTAAATGGTAGGGATAGCTGGAACGATATCGATAGCGCCGCTGGGGTCAACGATCTGAATTTCGGCTGCTACATCGGTATCGGATGTAAGCGTGATGGTGCCATTTGGCGAAATCGCTGAAATAGCCGGATCTACTTCAATGTTGACGACTGCTCGACCCCGTGGTTCGACGGTCTCCAAGATAGGTTCGGCCAGCAGCTGCCCTTCCGCCTGGATCTCTATCTTTACCGAAGCGGCCTCGGCTGAGGTAATCACAAGCTGTGAACCAACAACGTCAGCCCAAGGGACAACCCAACGCTCCGAAACTACTTCAACCCCGCGAGAGGTAGCTAAACCGGTACTAGCAGTCGGTTGGGCATAGCCGGAAGAATCCGGTTCTGGCGCTGACTCTTCTTCCTCGGCATCTTCGGCGTTCTCGTCATCCTCTTCTTCGTTTTCATCGTCGCTCTCTTCCTCAGCCGGAGCTTCTTCCGACTCAGATTCGAGCGGCGAATATCCTTTACCGAGATGCCACCGTTCGGCAACCACCGGGCTGTCTGAGGAACTGACGGTTACACCAAGCTCGTAGGGCAAGTCGATACCGAAACCGGCACCTTCGGTCAATAAATCGATCACTTCAAACCGTCCGGGTTGAAGCTCTCGTTCGATCGCGGTGAAACTGAACGTCGACCTATCTTCGGGATCTACCGGCCAGAAGCCCACTTCAATCGTGGTCGATTCGTCCTCCGACGGGTTCCAAACCACGATTTGGTCGCCGCCCGCTGCGTTTAGCCTGCCAGCTGGGAAAATCCAGCTATTGGCACCATCGTCGGGGACACCGAGCTGGAGAGATGCCCCGGCCGGCCCCACAGAGCCATCGAGTAGTTGCAGACGTTCGGCTACGATCTGACCTCGCCTCGTCGTGACCTTGGCCGTGACGTTTTCTTCTGGCGTGATAAATTCACCTATATCGAGACGGACCACCGAGTTGGGTTGTAACGCCTGACCTTGAAGGTCTTCGCGTTGAAGCGCTATCGGACGTCCCGCTATTTGAAGCTCAACGTCATAGACGGCGGTGTCTTTGAACGGGTTCAGCAACGTCAAATACAATTTGGCGTCTTCGGTTGTTCGCCCGTTAGCGAAATACCAGGTGTCCGACACCTGGGAAGAACATGTTCCTCGAGCGATTCCTTCAGCGGTCTGAACCGTGTGCCCGACTATCCCCTCTCCCCCGACTATTTCGACTACGGCACCAGCCGACGCCGAGTCCGACAAATCAGCAAGCCGCTTTGTTTCCGAGCCGAATGGCGCTAGCGGTAACTGCAGCTCTGGGGTAGGACCTTCAGCGGTCAAAACAGAAATGTTGGCTACCGCTGGTGCCGCTGAAAGGTTGACCATAACAATTTCATGATCCGCTAACGCATCTGCGTTACTTGAACCAGATGGGCAGAACCAAGACCCATCTAGCTTCGGGTTAGCTGAAAGAGACGGGTTGATCTCGCGGCTAACGGTGACTTCGTCCCCAGATAGATCGATTGGGCTGAGCCGGTCAAAAGTGACCGCACCAACAGCCAACAATACGACCAGACCTACGGTTAACCACCGGATCATAGCGTGACCTCTTCCTTACGTGTCTGGGCCAAGACGATACCGACAGCGACGATGAGTATCTGACCAAGAATGGCGAACCTACGCTTCCATGGGGCGCCGTAACGAAGTTCGACAAGGCCCGCTTCGCCAGCGGGGATAATAGTCATGTCGTCAAACCCGGAAAGCACTTCGCTTCTCGCTCCCGATACGTCGAGATTCGAGTTCGGGATAGCGACCAGGACAGGGACGTCGGCGGGAACATCAACGATCCATCTGCCTGGTTGAGGGTTGACGGCCACAACAGGAGAACCCCCAAGGTCGATACCGAGTTGTTGGCTAGGGGTCCGAGAACTAACTGCATCCGCCGATGTCATCGCAGTGGCGATTCCGCTCGACGCGGTGTTTTCGAACACACCTAGCTCGGCGAATCCGTCGATCCGTTTTAGGTCAAGCTGGCGGCTAAACACCACGTTTGCGTTCCCGCCAGCGTCCAACCGTAAACCTTCGTAAGGAGCGGGGGCTAGTTGCTCGATGAGTACGATCAAGTCGATTCCATACGGCGCCAGAAGGTGCCCGAGATTCGATACCTCACCGGCTGCCGCTAAGTCGAGTTGTGCGGCGACTCCGGCTTCAGAACCAACAGCTTTCGGCGCCCAACGGCCACGAACGTCAGGGGTACCTCCGTCAGTCATGGCAAAATTTATGCCAGAACTAGACCTGGTGCCGTCGAGCGGCAGCACCGAGGGATCCCCGATCCAGAGCGTTCTAGTAGTGGCGTCGCTCCGCTGACTTAAAAGTTCGGTGAATGACCGGTAACCCTGGTCGGGGACTCCCCAATCACCTAATAGCGCCGAGCGAAACCCGGTTAATGTGACTGCGACCGCTACCACAACCGAACCGGACACGACCAACAGTCGGCGGCTGCGGTTCAACTCGAGCTTCGTGATTTCGAACCAGCGGGTGGCTATAGCCGCACACAGCGCCAGGCCAACCGCAGCAAGAGAAAGAATCGTCTCTGGGGCGGGAAGCGTGAACGGAACCCACGACCGGCGATCTGCCCAGACAAGCAGCCACGCCAGGATTACAAGACACAGTGATCTGACAGCAACCGGACGCTGTTCTTTGAGCGCTACCGCCACGCCGGCAAGCCCACCGACAAAAAACCCGACAGCAAGCATCGTTGGAGAGATGGAGCCAGGAGCGAACCGGACCAGATCGGCAAACGAGTCAAAGAACCGTTCCGCAGAACCGGGACCCGTCAACCATTCCCAGGAGAACTGCTGCATTACGTCGAACGTCCATGGGGCATGCAGGACTGCGGGAGCGACCACGCTAACTACCGCTGCGAGTAGAAGATTCCGAAGCTGCTTGAACTGTTGCATCAAGATTGCGGTGATGCTTAAGAAAAAACACAGGATCAAGGCCACGGGGATGATCGTTGGAGCGAATGAAGTAACAAAAGCAACCAGAAGACCAAACCGGATAATACGTAGTTGAATAGATCGGTCGACTACCCATTCTTTGGCCAGAGAACTCTCGTCTCGTTCAGAGGGCACAAACGGGCTCACGTCCAAGAAACGCAATGCGGAGCCAAGCAGGAACGGGACCGCAGCCCAAACAACAAGCGAATCCCAACCACCGGAGGCAAACGCCGATACAACGACCGGATTTAATCCGTAGAAGGCTGCGGCCACCGCAGCCGCCCTCGGACTACCTAGAGGTCTGGCAAGCCGGTAGGCGCCAATGGTTCCTATGAACAGCGGCCCAACGGCCAGCAACGAGTCGAATAGGCCGGTCGACCAGAAGAAGGGAAGACGAGCAATTCCAAGCAACAACAAGCCGGTAGGTGGGTTACCTGGGCCCCCGGTGCCTGTCGTTCGCCAGCCTCCAAACCATTCTCGCAACATGGTGGAAGTCGCAGGTAGCGACGGAAAGCTGCCAACAGAATCGACGCCTTGGGTTATCAGGTGACGAGAACCCAAGATTAATATCGCGAAGAGACCGGCCAGTACGATGGCGGCGTCGCGCAGACTACCGGCGTCTTCGCCAGCAAACGATGAACGAATCGAGTTAGCGAGGCCACTAAACCGATCTTGACCTGCGTTGAACTGGCCTCGGGAAAAATCATTGATTCGGGCCGAACCACCGACCTGTAACGAGCGAATATCGGCATCTGACGAATTGCGAATCGCCATCAACTCGCGTCGGCGTTGGCGGATATCACCGAAACGAGCGAAGTTCCAGGCGATAGCGCCGAACGAGTCCTTCGCCTGTCGACGTCGTCCGAGGAAAAGGGTGTAAATACCTTCAAGGACGATTAACAAAATCGTGATCGGAACAATCGTGTACTGGGCTCGGCGAGAGGCGGTAGCCATCACGGTTCGCAGACGGTGTTGGGTGGCAAACCGTCGACGTTCCGCCAGCGGGAACCTTGTCGCCATCGATTCAAGGTGGCGAGCCGACGCACTAGGAACAATAAGAACTCGGGCTCCGACTACGTGGGCGCGCCAGCACAAGTCAAGATCTTCACCAACGACAGAAATTCCTCGGTCGAATCCCCCCAAAGCTTCGAACAAGTCGGCTCTTACAAGCTGAACTCCGCCTGGAATAACAAAAATATCTCGTACAGCGTCGTATTGGTCTTGGTCGTACTCTCCACGCTCGACCTGATCGACCGCCACGCCGAACCGATCGGAGCTCATACCCACTTGGAGCAGACGCTCGGGATTGTCCCACTGGACCAGCTTTGGTCCGGCGATTCCGGCGTTTCGACGATACAGCTCACCCATTAGGGTCGTGACACAGTCTGGGGCAAGCGCTACGTCATCGTGGCAGAACAACAAGAATGGCGAGCCTGAGACCAATTCCATCGCCTGGTTGGCGGCGACGCTCCAGCCCGGGGTTCCCGCTAGCCGGTGAATATAGGCCTCTGGCAGCACTTCGGCGACCCGGTCAGCGATCGGGGCGTCACTTCCAGCGTCGATAACGAGAACGGAAAGATTGTCGTAGTCCTGCTCGCCTAACGAGTCGAGCATTTCCGCGAAATGGTCACCTGGATTGGAAGCAACGACAACGGCAACCACCGGAGGCGGGTCAAAGACTTCGTTTGCCTCTTCTGCTTGGGTTTCAGACTCTTCCATGCCGCGAGATGCCACGTTCTTTCGTCAGTTACAAAACTATCCTCTTGATGAACGGACTAATCCTACAAGCGGAACGCATTTGTGACGCCCCAGCCAAACGATACGGGCCGCATGACCACTTTCGGGCGGCGCTTTTTGTAGGATCGTACTTGCTAGTATCTAGCGATGCCATCAAGCTCTACCAACACTTAGGGTGATATGAAAGCAATTGTGACCGGATCGAACGGATTTGTCGGGCCTCACCTAATCGATCACCTCAAATCTTCCGGCGACACCGTTATCGCCCTTTCACAGGGAACGGGTCCCGATCTGTGTGATCGGCCAGCATGGATCGATGCTTTTACCAACACCCAACCTGACGCGGTATATCATCTCGCCGGTTGGAGTGATGTCGGGGCGTCGTGGAACAATCCCGACAAGACGGTCGAGATCAACACCATGGGGACACTCGCAGTTCTCGAAGCGGCTCGACAATGCGGATCTAGCCCTCGGGTTGTATTGGTGAGCAGCGCCGACGTTTACGGAAAAGTGCAGCCAGACGATCTTCCTCTATCAGAAGTCTCCCCCGTGCAGCCCTGTTCGCCGTATGGAGGCTCTAAGCAGGCCGCTGAAGCCCTTGCTCAACAAAGTTTCAGAGGTTTCGGGGTCGAGGCAATAGTCGCCCGACCGTTTAACCACATCGGGCCGGGACAAGCTACACGATTTATTGCGGCCTCGTTCGCCGCCCAGATCGCGCAAGCTGAACAAAACGGGGGCGGGCTGATACGGCATGGTGATTTGAGTCCTCGCCGAGATATTACCGACGTCCGCGATGTTGTGCGTGCGTACCGACTGCTAGTATCAGACGGTCAACCCGGCGAAACCTATAATATTTGCAGCCAGCAGACGACTTCGATGGCGGAGCTGCTTGAAATTCTTACCGAAATGTCAAGCGTTACGATCTCCACCGAAGTCAACCCTGATTTACTCCGTCCCGTAGAGTTACCTGTTCTGGAGGGGTCATATCAGAAGCTGTCCGATGCAACAGGATGGAAACCGACGTTGCCCCTCACAAAAACCCTCGAAGATATACTCCAGGAGGCTCGCACTAGAGCAAGCCTGCTGAGGTCAGGAGATAAGTAATGAAACGTGCCTTAATAACCGGACTAACTGGCCAAGATGGGTCATACCTTGCCGAGCTTCTTCTAGAAAAGGGCTACGAAGTCTATGGAATGGTACGCCGGTCCAGCACTGTGAATTTTGAGCGCATCGCTCACATCCAAGATGACATTCGTATTGTTCAGGGTGATCTGCTCGACGAGATGTCTCTCATGACTCTCCTGCAAGAAATCGCCCCCGATGAGGTCTATAACCTGGCGGCCCAGTCGTTTGTACAAACATCGTGGTACCAGCCAGTCCTAACCGGTGAAACAACCGCTCTCGGCGTAACCCGAATTCTCAACGCAGTAAAAGCGGTCAATTCCGACATCAGGTTCTATCAAGCTTCGTCATCAGAGATGTTCGGCAAGGTGCAAGAAGTGCCGCAAACCGAGTCGACACCGTTCTATCCTCGCAGTCCTTATGGTGTTGCAAAAGTGTACGGCCATTGGATCACCGTCAATTACCGTGAGAGTCACGATATGCACGCCAGCAGCGGAATTTTGTTTAACCACGAAAGCCCGCGCCGAGGCCTCGAGTTCGTCACTCGAAAGATCACTCATCATGTTGCCCAAATCAAACTGGGTCTCAAGAAAGAACTACGACTCGGCGACCTTCACCCTCAACGGGACTGGGGATTCGCTGGTGACTACGTTGAAGCGATGTGGTTGATGCTTCAACAAGACGAACCAGACGACTACGTAGTTTCGACTGGTGAAACCCATTCGGTTGAAGAGTTCTGTGAACTTGCGTTCTCCCACGTCGATCTCGCTTGGCAAGATTTTGTCGTGCAGGACGAACGATTTATGCGTCCAGCAGAAGTCGATTTGCTAATTGGAGATCCAGCGAAAGCCAAGAAGGTTCTCGGCTGGGAGCCAAAGACATCGTTCTCGGAGCTAGTCACATCGATGGTTGATGCCGATATCGAGTTGATAAGCCGACAACAGAGTCTTTCATAACATCTACTTGTGGATCCGAACTTCGTGGCCGCTGACGACAACGTGGTCGTGTTATGCGGCGGGGTTGGGGCGGCCCGGCTCTTACAGGGACTAGTCCAGGTTGTGCCTTCTTCTAGGTTGACGGCAATCGTCAATGTCGGAGACGACCTCAATCTTCACGGATTACATATAAGCCCAGATATTGACACGATTGTCTACACCTTGGCTGGCCAAGTAAGCGCCGAGCGTGGCTGGGGGTTAACCAACGAATCATGGAACGCCATGGAGACGCTCCAGCGATACGGCGGCCAGGCCTGGTTTGGTTTAGGCGACAAAGACCTCGGCACACACCTGTACCGAACTCAACGCCTTACTGAAGGCGCCTCGTTGGCCGAAGTAACATCTGAGATAGCGGCTGCCTGGAACCTACCACTCACAGTTCTGCCGGCCACTAACGACACGGTTCGTACGATCGTAGAGACCGAAAATCAAGGTGACCTTTCGTTCCAACAATATTTTGTAGGTCACCGGCATGAAGTTCAAACAACTGGTGTCCGTTTCGAAGGTGCAGCGAGCGCCACTGCCCTACCAGCGGCCCTAGCTTCTATTCACTCCGCCGATTTGTTGATAATTGCGCCATCAAACCCTGTTGTGTCGATCGACCCGATTCTTGCGATTCCTGAAATCGCTGACGCAGTGAAACAACGACGAGACATCACTTGCGCCGTTTCACCCATCGTTGGTGGTGCAGCGTTGAAAGGTCCAGCCGCTCGATTAATGGTTGAAAACGGAGGCGAAGCATCCGTAGCCGGTGTCGCTGATTGGTATCACGACTATTGTTCAACCCTGGTATTCGACGAAGTAGATGTCGACCACTCCAGCGCGGTTGCCGAATACGGACTTACTCCTGTCGTTACCGATACCATCATGTCGAACAAAACAAAAGCGGCTGGGTTAGCAGCCGCTTTGCTTTCACGTATTAGATCTGAAGACTAACCGCCGGTAGTGTCGGTAGGTTCTTCTGCCGATTCAGCGTCGTCTTCGGCGGCTTCTTCGTCTGCTTCGGATTCGTCGGTTGACTCTTCGTCGGAGGCTGCTTCGTCAGCGACGGTGGTTTCTGCACCTTCTTCGGATTCTGTTACCGGTTCGGTCTGTGGCGCTTCTTCCGGAAGCACGGCGTCAGAAGGGGTGTATTCGACTCCATTGGTTTGAGCCAGAAGCTGGATTCGGTCAACCGGTGGACGTGGGATTTCTTGGCCTTCGGCTACGAGAGCGAGCGTGAACATTCCGTTGTCGTTCTCGAATTTGAAGTCGGCCAGGTTTTCCTCGATGATCGTCGGTTCAGCCTCGTCATCGTAGGCGTCTTCCCAGTACGCCAGCTTTAGGGTTGCCGGTTGCCCGTCGCAACCTACCTCTTCTGACAACGTTACTGGGTCTTCGCTAGAGCCAGGGGTGTATGAGTCGTCGGTTAGCTCACCGCCGAACGCTTCAAAGAACACACCGAGTTTGGCGTTGGGGCCGGCTGCGTCTGGCCGAAAGGGGTGGATGTGAACCAAACCTCGTCCGTGGGTGTGGATACCGGCATCGCCGTTGTCGTTGGTGGCAGCGTTAAGCGTCGTGCCACAGTTGTTGACGCTATATGCCAAGTGCCAGTGGTCGCCGACACCTTCACCACCCGCTTGGGGGGCGACACCAATAGCGGACTCTCGGCCAGCAGCGAGAAATAGGACTGCACCTATCGCTCCGACCACTAACAAACCGATTAAGGCTACGAAGAAGAAACTACTTTTCTCCTCGTCTACATCAACCTTCTTAATCTTCTTGATCTTTTTTACGTCTTTGGCACCAGCTTTTTTGTTCACGATCGTAGTTTAGAGAGTTGACCAGTCATTGTGGGTTCACTTGAGGAGAAACGTATGACGAGCGAAATATCCATACGCCCCATTTCTGGTATTCCAGAAATCTCAGCGGGCGAAAACTTGGCGGACTGTATTCTCCAACACTACGTTCCTGAACCCTACGACATTTTGGTAGTTAGCCAGAAATTGGTCTCCAAAGCGGAATCGAGAGTCGTTACCCTCGACGATTCCACCTCTTATGCTGATCTTGTACGGTCGGAAGCAGTTCGAATTGTGCGCCAGCGTGGAGACTTGATCATCACCGAAACTATGCACGGTTTCGTTTGCGCCAACAGTGGTGCTGATCAGTCAAATATCGGTGACGGCCAGGTGGTGTTGTTGCCTAATGACCCGGACTACTCTGCCCAACGAATTCACGACCGAATAAAAGGGACGCGCCAGGTATCGGTCGGCGTGATCGTTACGGATACATTTGGGCGGCCTTGGCGACGAGGCGTAACCGATATCGCTATTGGATGTGCCGGGCTCTCCCCTATTGTCGATCTTCGAGGAACCGTCGATATGTATGGAAACGAGATGCAGGCGACCGAGGTTTGTGTCGTCGACGAGCTGGCCGGTGCAGCCGAACTCGTAAAGGGCAAAGCTAGCGGCAATGGGGTCGTTCTGGTTCGTGGCGGCGACGAATCCTGGTTTGGCGAAGGCACCGTACGAGATGAAATCGTGCGCCCCCCTGCCGAAGACTTGTTTCGCTAGCGGCTGGGACGAAACCTCTAGATTTTCTCTGAAGTGGGTTAGGAGACCACGATGTCTAGCCTGGGGATCTCATGACTAGTTCCGGCCCAACCAATCAGCTCATCGACTACCTCCCGGAGACATCCGACGGGGATGCGCTTATTGAGGCGTTTCTCGATTTTGTTAACGATCGAGAGATCAACCTCTATGAGGCTCAAGAGGAAGCCGTCCTCGAACTCTTAGACGGCAACAATGTCATCCTCAACACACCGACGGGTTCCGGAAAGTCCCTGGTAGCTACAGCAGCCCACTTTGCTGCATTAGCGAACGATCGGATATCGGTTTACACCGCCCCTATTAAGGCGTTGGTGTCAGAGAAATTTTTTGATCTCCGCCATCAGTTTGGCGCTGACAACGTCGGCATGATCACCGGCGATACCAGCGTTAACCCCGATGCACCGATCATCTGCTGTACCGCCGAAATTCTGGCCAACTGGGCGTTACGAGACGGGGCCGAAGCAGCGGTCGACGTCGTCATAGCTGACGAGTTTCACTACTACGCCGACCCGCAACGAGGCTGGGCGTGGCAACTACCTCTTCTTGAACTGCCCCACTGCCAGTTTCTTCTCATGTCGGCTACGCTCGGCGAAACCAAATTTTTTGAAACCGACCTCACCAAACGCACCGGACGAACCACCGCGTTAGTGTCGTCAAATATCCGACCGGTCCCACTGGAATTCGAGTATCGACGCACCACGTTGCACCAGTCGATATCTGATCTGCTTGAAGCTGGCCGGGCCCCGATCTACCTCGTTCACTTCACCCAACGCGAAGCGACTGAGGCGGCACAAAATTATTTGTCCCTTGACCCTCTCACGAAAGAAGAAAAGACTCAAGTTAAACGTGCGATCCACGATTTCCGCTTTGACTCTCCGATAGGCAAAGATATCCGTCGATATCTCTCGGGCGGTGTTGGCATTCACCACGCTGGGTTGCTGCCAAAGTATCGGTTACTGGTTGAGAAACTAGCTCAGCAGGGGTTGTTGAAGATCATTTGTGGCACCGACACGCTAGGCATCGGTGTCAACATCCCAATCCGCACCGTGTTGTTCACTCAGCTGTGTAAGTATGACGGCCAACGCAATCGGCAGCTGCGTCGCCGCGAGTTCAAACAGATCGCAGGTCGGGCGGGTCGCAAAGGGTTTGATGATCAAGGGTTTGTCTGGGCACAGGCACCGGCCCATGTAGTTGAAAACGAGGTTGCAGCTGCCAAAGCGGCAACCGACCCGAAGAAGAAAAAGAAACTGGTCAAGAAGAAGCCGCCTGAGCGGGGATACACCCACTGGGATGATAAGACGTTCACGAAACTGATCGAGGGGGACCCTGAGCCGCTAGTGAGTTCGTTCCGAGTCAATCATCAGATGATTTTGAGTTTGCTCGACCGACCGGGTGATGGATGTGGAGCGGTTAAACATCTACTCACAAACAATCACGAACCAGATAGACGACGGCGCAAACATATCAAGCGGTCTATCGCCATCTACCGATCGTTACTCGATGCAGAACTCTTAGAGCGGCTAGACGAACCAGATGATCAAGGGCGCATGATTCGAGTGATGCTCGATTTACAGGACGAGTTTGCCCTCCATCAGCCTTTGTCGTTGTGGGCAGTGGAAGCTGTTGGACAAGTCAGTGACGACGACCCAGAGCGGGGTCTGTCTGTCCTATCTATTATCGAGTCGATACTTGATTCGCCAGGAGCGATTATTCATGCACAGCTAAACAAAGCTAAAGACGAGTTGATGGCTGAGATGAAAGCTAACGGCGTCGAGTACGAAGAACGGATGGAACGACTGGAAAAGGTTGAACCTCCAAAACCTAACAAGGAATGGATCTACGACAGTTTCGATAATTTCCGGGGTGGGCATCCATGGCTGGTGGATGAAAACGTAAAACCAAAAGGCATAGCGCGCGACGCATACGAACGGGCGCTGACCTTTCGGGAGTACATCGAGTTTTACAAGCTGAAGCAGACTGAAGGCGTCTTGCTGCGTTACCTCTCCGATGTTTATAAGGCGATGGTCCAGAACATCCCTGAAGAGGATAAAGATGACGAGTTGCTCGATGTTATGGCCTGGCTTGGGGAACTTGTACGGCAGGTCGATTCCAGTCTCATCGATGAGTGGGACAACTTGGCTGGGGTTGGGGATTCCTCAGCTGAGATAGCGCAAGAGAACGAACGCAAACGACGCATCACCGAAAACAATCGAGCGTTTGCCGTGATGGTACGCAACGAACTGTTTTCCTGGGTGAAGCAACTCGCACGCCAAAAAACGTCTGGGTTTGCGCTTCCCGAAGATGAGCAAACCTCGTTTGAGGAATCGTTCACCAACTATTGGGATGAGTTCGATTCGATCGATGATGGTCCAGCCGCACGTTCAAGTGAACTGTTCAGCTACGACAACAAGACCGGTTTCGCCACTCAGACAGTACTCGATCCCGATGATTCTGGATCTTGGCAAATTCAGATGAGTGTCGATATTGAAGCGTCAAATGAGCAAGGGAAAGTTGTAGTCCAGCAACGACGGCTGATACAGCTTTAACCCAACCTAGGTGCGACTAATGCCTATAAGTTCATGTAGTTACACATATCTATTGACATAATTACAAGATTACGCGACCATGAGGTAATCGTAATTTCGCCTCAGTGAGAAGGACGTGATCACACAAATGGCTGTACGCCCAGAATGTGACGAAACAGAGGTAGTGTCTTGGTTCGCTGGTCAACTACCCGATGACTGGTTTATCGAACCTGTCACCGCAGTCATTGACCGTGACGAGATTCTCGTTACCGGACGCCTCCCGGCACCAACATCTGTGCCCGAAGGAGAAGAAAACGCCCGAATCGCCGCTGAATCCCGAATCACATCTTTTCGTGAAACGAGCCGAGATCAGCGGGTACAAATCGCTCGCGCCGCCCAAACCCGATGGTTACGGGTCATTTCGTGGGCCGTGACCTGTGGCAAAGAAACTAAGCCGTTCAAAACTACTTCAGTACCGGTGATGACCCGTCTTTATATGCCCGAGCGGCAAACCCTCGATACCTTAATCGAAGCTGGTGTCGCTCGAAGTAGATCTGAAGGCCTCAGCTGGTGTGTTCGACAAGTTCAACAACATCAGTCCGACTGGATCGAAGAACTACAGGATGCGGTCAAGACGGTAGAAGCCATTCGGGCTAAAGGCCCGTCGTAACACTAACTGACGGTTGCCGGATCTGGCTGTTTGACACCGACCAGCTCGGTCTCGGCTTCCACTTTCTCGCCCGAACCAATAACACACAATTCACGGAGCGACGCTCGGGATCCGACAATGGCATTCGGGGCGATAATCGAACCTGAAATTGTCGCCCCAGCTTCCACCACTACGCCGGGATGCAGCATTGAATCCGTTACGACAGCGCCTTCACCCACGATACAGCCAGAGCCTACTATCGAACCGGAAACGGTGGCTGAAGAATCGACCTGAGCTGACGGGTCAATCGCCTGTTCTGATGCTCTTACGCCGTTGATGAGATCGAGCCCGATTTGAAGATATGTCTGTGGCGTGCCGGCATCAACCCAGTAGCCTTCTGCTTCCATTGCGTACAGAGCAGAGGAAGCAACCATCTCCGGAAAAACTTCGCGTTCGATCGAACAACGTTTCCCCTCCGGTATCCGATCGAGCACCGTTGGCTCTAGAACATAGGTTCCACCATTGATCCAGTTACTCGGCGCCGTTCCAGGGTCAGGCTTTTCGATAAACGCCTCAACCAAGTTGTTCTCATCAATTGGCACAACCCCATAGCGGGACGGGTCATCTACCGGAGTGAGATGAATAGTGCCCTCTCCCCCACAACTCTTATGCAGTTCGACAAGCTTCTTCACGTCAAGATCATTGATCACGTCACCGTTCAAAGCCACAAAAGTATCGGCCACTCCCAGCTGACGGGCCGCGAAGCCTATAGCTCCGGCCGTATCAAGAGGCTCCGGCTCGACGGCGTATCGAACAGGAACACCCGAAATCGTATTGTCAGGGTAGGCGTCAGTAAACTTGTCTGGCTGATATCCGAGTGAAAGGATGACCTCGGTAATGCCCTGCTTCCCAAGATGTGAAACTACCAATTCAATCATTGGCCGGTTACCAACCGGAAGCATCTGTTTCGGTGTCCCATAAGTCAAAGGACGAAGGCGAGTTCCGAATCCACCAACAAGAATTACTGCCTGCATAAGAACCTCCGATGATAGTGACGCCTACGAACTGAGACTAGCCGCTCACCTCATCGTTGGGTATGCATTAGCTCTCAGGGCGATCAGCTTCAGACTAGCCCACTAGGGTAACCTAACAGTCGACCAGCTTGAGAAAAAGATCTTCATATCGCTCCGCCTGCACCGCAGGAGTCAACCATGTCTCTACAAAGGTCCGGCCTCGTTGGCCCATTGCCGCCAATTCCTCAGGCTGATCTAACATCTTGGCTAACGCAGTACAGAACGCTTCGGTATCTTCAGGCGGGACGGCGACTCCACAATCCGCCTGTTCCACGACACTAGCCACTTCGCTACCGGTGTCGATGCTGGCCAGCACCGGGCGACCAGAAGCCAAAATTCCGTACAACTTTGATGGGGTGGAAGATTTAGCGAGGCCGGTTTTAAGCAAGACCAAATGTAAATCAGCTGCGCCGAGCACTTCGCTTACTTCAGACCTCGGAGCGAAGTCGACAACGGTCACGTTATCGAGTTCGCCGGACCAACGGTCGATTTCTGGACGAGCCGCTCCTTCGCCGTTAATAACAAAGTGAACATCTGGGTTGTCTTGCCAGCGTTGGGCAGCTGAGCGGATCAGTTCAAACGATTGGGAAAGTCCAACGTTGCCCGAATACATCACCACTTTCTTGCCTTTGAGCCCGTGTCTAGCTCGGTAGCCGTTCTCTCGGTTGACTACCCTGACACGATCCAAGTCAGCGAAGTTATGGATGATGTGCACTTTGTCCCGAATCTGTTCGTCGTCTTTCTGACCATCCGACGAGTCTATTTTGCCCGAAACGTTGCGGGCCTGATCGGTGGACAAAACAGTGACTGCGTCCGCCCGACGGTAGATCGAACGTTCGTGTTTCTCCGCTAAACGAATAACTCTCGGATTGTTTAACGCTCCAAGATCGACGGCTACATCAGGGAAAATATCTTGGGTGTTAAACACCAGCGGAACCTTCCAACGTTTACTAACTAGCCAGGCTGCGTCGCCCAGAAACACTGGTGGAGACATACCCATAACCACGTCAGGACGACCTGAGCGCAATGCGGCTATCGAAACGAGGGCAGTGAATCCGGCGAAACCGGCCGCCCGAGCGGGGATATTGGTTTTGTCGGTCGGAAACGGCCAAACTCTAATAATCTTGCCCCACGCGGTCTTTTCGGTGCGCCAGGGTTTGCCTTTCCAACCAGGCTCGACGGCATGATCTTTGTACCAGGGCAACGACGTCACCACATGTATTTCGTGACCTCGATCAGCCATGGACTCAACGAGTTGGGTCATCACTTCGCCAGTGGCGGCGTGTAGGTCAGGCGTAAAATGGGGGCAGAGCAGAAGAATCTTCATACATTTTCTTGGTGATCTAACGACGATAAGGTCCGCCAGCTTGTCGGTATACATTCAGCAACGTCGACCCAGCGGTCGCCCAATCATAACTGGCCGAACGAACAAGACCAGCTTCAACCAAAAGTCTCGACGCTGCCGGATCGGACACGACCTCGTCGATGGCGTCAGCCCAAGCATCAATAGCGCCGACTGGCACCACCCGACCCCCGTCACCAACTACTTCAGGAAGCGCCGCCGCATCGGCGACGATCAGGGGGCATCCCCGGGCCATAGCTTCTAACGCCGGGTTCCCAAACCCTTCATAACTCGACGGAATCACGGTGGCCGCAGCCGCCCCGTACAACACATCGACGTCGGCCGAGGGAACTCTTCCCAAAATATGAACCCGGTCCTGTAAGTTGAGTTCATGAACCGCCGACAAGACCGATTCTAATTCAGGGCCGGGTCGTCCAGTAAACACAACGTTGAGGTCTTCGATTCTGGTTCGAAGGCGATCGAGAGCATGAACAACGTCGATATGACGTTTATGGGGGTACATGATCGCCGGATATAACACGAATGTCCCAAACTTCTTGGCCGAAAATCCGGTTGGATTGGGGTGGGACACAACCGACGGATCATGTCCATGCGAAACTACCGTAATCTTGGTTGGACTTGTGCCCAACAGTTCAACAATACGCCCCGCGGTGAACTGACTGGGACAGATAACGGTGCGCGCTGCCTGCACCGCTCGAGGCAACATGGTGTGAAGCCACCGTCGTTTTACCGGCGAGAAATTCTCTGGAAACTCCAAAGGCTGCAAGTCGTGCACGGTGACCACAGACGTGGCGGATCGGACAAACGGCACCGTTCCACCAGCGTGATGCAAAACCGCGTCATGTCGACTAGCGGCAGCCAGCCAGGAATGTTCAACACCAATCCGCATACCCTTACGGGCGAACGGCGAAGCTGCGACCTTCGGTCCGATCACACATTCAAACCGATCCGACAGGTCAGGGTACGCGTCCAACAACTCGGCGGAAAGATAAAGCCGGAAAGACAGTCGATCAGCCAGCCCTGCTTGTTGGTTGACGTCATCAGCCGAACGGAGCAACCGGATGGTGTACTCTTCAGAGCCACCAACGACGCCCGGCGCCAACCACAAAAGATTGACCCCAACTGTATTCAGATTCGCCATCGACGTCAGACCTCGTGGAACACTTCCGAGTAACTCTCGGCTGAAGCCGACCATGATAGCTTTTGTGCCTGCACAAGACCCGCCTCAACCAAAGAAGCTTGTAGCGCAGAGTCGTGTATGAGCTCTTTGATGGCCTGCGACAGCGCAGCAGTATCATACGGGTCAATCAGAATCGCAGCCCCACCGGCCGCTTCCTCAGTAGCGGTACCCTCTGACGTGATAACTGGGGTGCCGTGAGCCATCGCTTCGAGCACGGGCAGACCGAAACCCTCCAAGAACGATGGGAACGCAAAAAGGCTAGCGGCACGATAGAGGCCGCTTAAGGTTTCATCATCAACCCAACCCAACCGATGAACCCGACCCTCTAACGGGGCAAACACTTCGTCGACCGACAGCTCCCACCCTTTGGGCCCAACGGCGACTAGATGCACATCTTCGTCTTGTTGTTGCATAGCGGCGACCAGACCCGAAAGGTTCTTACGTGGTTCGAGTGTCCCCACCCAAAGAACGAACCTTTCCGGCAGCTGAAGCCTTCGTCGCACCCTCTCCGCTTCGATATCGGTTGCACAAACAGGATCTGCGACGCCCCACGGAATCACCCGCAGACGCCTCGCCTCGATTCCGTGGCGCAGACAATCGTCGGCAACAACGTTGGATGGGCAGACAAGAATATTAGCTTTACTCTTAACCCCAGCCCATGCACGAGGAAAGAACGACTTTCCGCGGCGACTCAAATGCTCGGGCTGATCGAGAAACCCTAAATCATGGACGGTGGCCACGATCGGGGCCTGGGTTGGCGGGGCGATCATACTGGGCGCCCATACGACATCGATACTGCCAGTTTCTCGCTCCATCGATGGGAACCCGAACCGTAACCACGCCTCGTACAACACCCGGCGGTGTGCTTCTACATAGTGGGTTGTCAGGCCGGGGATCGCCAGCTCTCGTTGCTGACGACCGTGCCAGGCTGCCACACCGTGGAGTTCTAGCTCAGGATCGGTAAGAAGGCGTTCTACAATCTCGCGAGTGACGCGAGCGGTTCCGCCGGGAACCGTGTGCCACAGCTGTTCTACGATGGCGGCTACTCGAAGGGTCACATGTAGATTGTTACATCAAATATGGCCTGAGCGGGTGACTTTAGAAAAGATACTTTTCTTATTTCCCGTATTTACCCGAGGGTAGGTCACAGAAGCGTTCAAGTGAGAAGGTCACTGAAATATGAGATCGTATGCTTCAAACCGTCTTCCAACCCGATTTGTGGTTTCCACCCCAAATGTTCAATAGCTAACGTAAGGTCGGGGCGACGTCGGACTGGGTCGTCTTCTGGCAAAGGTTTGTGAACAATGCTGCTGGAACTGTTGGTGAGTTTGATCACCAATGAGGCTAATTCCCCGATACTGCACTCGATATCGCTTCCAATGTTTATCGGCCCAACGTGGTCGCAGTCCACCATCGCCAGTTGGCCGAGGATCTGATCGTCTACAAAACAGAAACTTCTGGTCTGGGAGCCATCTCCGTAAATAGTTATCGGGCGTCCGGCTAATGCTTGCGTGACAAAGTTCGATACAACCCGCCCATCGTGAGGGCGCATTCGTGGGCCGTAGGTGTTGAAAACTCGAGCGATACGAACATCAATATCGTGGGCGCGGTGGTAGGCCATAGTGATCGCCTCACCGAACCGTTTAGCTTCGTCGTACACGCCTCGAGGACCGACAGGGTTCACGTTACCCCAGTACGATTCCGGTTGCGGATGCACTAATGGGTCTCCGTACACCTCACTGGTTGACGCTACAAAAAAGACTGCCTCTTTGGCTTTAGCCAAGCCGAGACAGTTCTGGGTTCCTCTACTTCCGGCTTTAAGGATTTGGATAGGAACTCGATCAAAATCTCTAGGAGACGCAGGCGACGCCAGGTGCATTATGACGTCGACATCCCCATCGACTGTGAAATGGTTCGAGACATCTACGTCGATAAAGCTGAACGTTGATCGTTCTAACAAATGTTCGATGTTCTCGTATCGACCGGTGATGAAGTTGTCGATACATACCACTTCATCACCTCGGTCGAGTAAGGCTTCACAAAGATGGGAACCGAGAAACCCAGCTCCCCCGGTCACGACAAATCGCCGTCCCGGTAGGTCTTCGTTCATAAACCAACCCCTTTGTAGTCAAAGCCTCGACGTTTAATCATGACCGGGTCGAGGTGGTTACGGCCGTCAACAATTTTGTTGCCGTCCATGATCTCCGAAATCTTGTCAAAATCGAGCCATTTAAATTCGTCCCATTCGGTTAAGACGACCAGAACCGACGCTTCCTGGGCCGCCACATACGGATCTGGACAGAGCCGGATCTTCGGGCCGAGTTCCCCTAGACGCTCTTGTTGAGGAGCAGTCGGATCGTAGGCGTGCACCGATATTCCAGCGGCAACAATCCGTTCCACAACTTCGATCGCCGGAGAGTTTCGCAGGTCATCGGTTCCCGCTTTAAACGTCAAACCGAGCACGGCCACATGGTTCTCAGATTCGCCGACCGCGTCAATCACTTTTTGAGCGGTTCGCTCATACTGTTCTTCGTTGGCCAGAATAACTTCTTTTAAGAACTTGAAGTCGTATCCGGCAGCCTCGGCGATAAGGGTCAATGCTTCTGTGTCTTTCGGGAAACAGCTTCCGCCCCATCCCGGCCCAGGCGACAGGTAATCACGACCGATACGGGAGTCGTAGCCCATTCCCGCGACGACATCACCAACATCGGCACCTACCGCTTCACAGAGGTTGGCGATCGAGTTAATGAACGAAAGCTTTGAGGCTAAGAAGGCATTAGACGCGTACTTTATCGTTTCGGCCGAAATCGGGTCGGTGATCATTACTGGTGCATTAAGGCGGCTATAGAGGGCGGCGACCCGGGAGGCCGCCTGCTCATCATCGGCACCCACTACAACCCTGTCTGGATTCAAGAAATCGTTCACGGCGGAACCCTCGCGAAGAAACTCTGGATTCGAGACAACGGCAATGTCGGGTCGGCCAAGCGCATCTGATACAACCGATGCGGAACCAACAGGAACCGTTGATTTGTTAACCACTACACAGTCGGGCTGAAGCACGGGTCCGATAGTTTCGATGGCGGCTTCTAAATACGATGTATCTGCTGAACCGTCGGTGCGAGACGGTGTAGGCACACAAAGATAATGAAATTCCGCGCCACTTGAGGCTTTGGCCGGGTCGGTCACAAATGACAAGTGCCCAGATCGTAATCCTTCATTGACCACCCGATCGAGGCCTTGTTCAACGATCGGAATCTCGCCTCGTTGGAGACGCTCAATTTTCTTTTTGTCGATGTCTGCGCATATAACTTCGTGGCCAAGGTACGCAAGACATGCGCCGGTAGTTAGCCCAACATAGCCTGTCCCGATTACTGCTATTTTTGCCATTTCTGCCTCTCAGAGGTTTTTCTTGGTGTAGGCGACTGCATCAGCATGATCCGCCCGCCTTTGGTTTGTTTGCCTGCGACTTTTCTTCGGACTCCGAAGGAGCCTCAGTCGTTACGCTACTCTCTTCACTGTCCTGCGCCGGTTCATCTCCAAATGCTAGTTCGGCATTAGGAACAGACTTGGTTGACACGACAAGTTTGGTCGTGCGTGCCGATAATGATCCGTCTTCAACTACTTCAACCCCAGACGCTAGGTTTCCTAGTTCGGCAACGACGGTGTCTGCGACGTTGCGGTCTGAGGTTGCGTGATAAAGAGTGAGTTGTGTTGATCCGCTGACGCCGTTTTCTGACTCTGAAGATTCGGCCGCCAATTTTTGGGACGACTCAGGCCACAGCTCGAATCCTGAACTTTTTAGCGTCTGGTGTATTCGAACCGCCGTTGATTCGGCTGCTTCGTCTTCGACTTCGAGTGACAGTCCAATGGTTGATGGTTCATCAAATCTGTGGCCGACAAATAATCGTAAGACCGGATCTAGTCTACTTTCGATCGGGATCAGAACTTCACCGCTCGATACGGTGGCTCCCGCTACTGGAAGGCTGTAGGTATTCAACTGCCCAGGCTCGAAATTTCCGAAAGTTCTGCCGAGATCCAGCAACGTTTGTGGTGTGAGGTCTTGATCGATGGTGACGTTTTCTAAGCCTGTATCAACGAGGTCTCGTAACACGATCGGGTTACGAGCACCCATCTCGATGGACCGCGCCATTAGCTGGGCAAGAAAGTCCTGTTGGCGTTTTATGCGACCGAGGTCAGAACTCGGATCGGTGCTCCAAGAACCGTCTTCGTCTTTGGTCTGGTAGTACCTAGACCGAACATAGGCCAACGCCTGATCAGGGTCTAGACTCGCACAGCCTGGTCGCTTGACTTCGAAACCAGTCTGGGTTCGCGCCGTGTTTACGTTCCAATCTCGCGCTGGGGTGTCAAAGTAGATGTCAACCGAGCCAACCGCTTCGACCAAACCTTTAAAACCGGCAAAGTCTACGTTTACGTAGTGGTGGATTGGTATCGCGAAATTTTCTTCGATCGTTTGGATCAGTCGAGCCGGACCTCCCAAAGCAAACGTGGTGTTTATTCGCCCTGATCGAGAAGACCCACCGATCGGCAACCAGAGGTCTCGCGGGAGCGACAGAAGAGCTACGTCTCCTGTTCGTTCGTCGAGGTGGGCGATGATCACAACATCGCCCAGACGCTCTCCTTGCCGGTTGGTGCGTATCGGATCGTCTTCGTCCAGGTTTGCCGCAGAATCTGAACCGACCAAAAGCACGTTCAGAACTCGGGTTCCCGGCTCCCCGAGAGGTGAAGCCAGCTGATTATCGAGCGCAATCCGGTTGATAGAAGAAGCTCGAATATGACCGTAGCTGAGCGCTACTGCCGCCAACAACGAGGCGAGAATGGCAAACACGTTGGTGGCCAATACAGCCCGTTGGCCAAATGTTCGACGAGTGATCGGCTCGCTGGAGCGTAACGGAACGAGCGACTCAACCGGGTCGTTGTCCGATTCGCTGGAATCGACCCCTGCCTCTTTGATGGCTTGTTCAGCATCATCGTCCGACAACTCAGGAGTAGGCAAAGCGTCTTGTTGGCTGTTCTCAGACATTACTCGAATGACCTTCGGCCGGGCGGAGATGATCGGGCTGGATCACTATCACTACACCTCTGGCTACTCGGACCACAGCAGAGTTACCGGTAAATTCGTTACTAACCCCAAGGCTAGAACCAGAGTGCAGTGTTCCGTCGTTGAGGACGTATTTCATTCCTTCGGTTGTCACGCCGGTTGCGTCACCGTTCATAGCAAAGAGCGAAACCAGTTCACCGGGAGAACCGTTGACGGTTTTGGATCGATGCACCACCGAAATCTTGGCGGTGCCTACCAGAGCGGTAAGGTCAATTTCGGCAAATGCAGGGTCGGCGAGAAGCGTGATGTTTCCTAGCAAATGGTCTAGACGGCCACCTCCGACCCCAACCACAATCACCTTCGAGATCGCCCGCTCACACGCCAGGTCCAAGGCTAACGCCAGGTCGGTTTGGTCTTTATTTGTCGGGAACCGTAAGATCTCGACTCCGGTGGATTCGACCTGAGTGAGAACTTCTAGTGGAACTGAATCGAAGTCTCCCACACACGTATCTATAGCCCAGCCGTTGGTGAGGGCATACTCGATTCCTTTGTCAGCACAAATAACTGCATCTACCTCTGGCAGAGCAGCTAGGACCTCTGGCTCCGGTGGATCTCCACCTGCTACAACAAGAACGACATTCGCCATCGATGTTAGATCCTATGTCAAACACGACCCCGGAATCAGCTCATTCGGCAACTATCTCGGAGACTGATACTTCATTTAGACGAAATGAGCGCGTGCCAGCTCGTATTTTGCCTTCAACTCGTGGTTTTTGTTGATCGGGTCATGAGCGGAGTCAAGTTCAGTTTCTCCTTCTATTCCGCAAGCATTCAGAAAAGCGAACATCTCGACTAAATGTTGTAGTCGCTGATCGTCTTCTGAATCTTGTGGGCCGGAGTCGAGCACCTTGACGAGCCGATGTAGCCATTGGACTTCATCGTCCAGACCAGACTGGATCAGGGCAGTTTCAAAGGTTGCAAACGCACGTTCTCGCCCGTTGGCGGCAGCGGCTAACATTCGTTCTTCGTCAATGGAGAAAAGACTTCCAATTTGGTCGAAGTAGTGGAGTTGGAACGCAAAACCGTGGCCATATGCGCAATACCGGCAACCGTTAACGACCGAGATTACGGTGGCCAGATAATGCGTGCGTAGAGGACCCCAGGTTTTAAGAATTTTCTCGTAGCGAGGCAACCTGGACGCGAAGAACTTAAGAGCATCAACCGAACCGTGTTGATCGACGATGTCAACCATCAAGTTGGGTTTGACCGCCCACTTTTGGTTGGCTACTCCCCTGAGAAAAGCCGACGTGATTCGTTCTCCAGCCATGAGAATCTCCTCCCGGTTCTCTTCACGATACCGGAGATGCTACTACATGAAGTAACAATCAGCTAGAGGAAACCCTCAACGTCGGAGTCGGCGCGCAGCAATATCGAACATAGGATGATCCAATGCATGGTGCCGTTGCCTGGCCGCTAGCGGTCGTTTTACTTATCACAGCAGGTTCGGTGGTGTATCTGGCCGGAGCGGGCTATCTCGGTCTGATTCAGCGATCACAACGATTCGGGTTAGGAACACCAGCTACCTTGAAGTCAGACGATGCCTGGGAGGCGGGTCATCGAGCTGCCGCCCCTTTTCTATGTGTGGCCGGGATGGGGGCGGGATTACCTGGCGTGGCGCTTCTATTCCGACCATCGATTCAGTCAGCCACGTTGGCAGTAATGGTCGGGTCAGCGATTCTAGTCAGCTTTTTTGGGGTGGCTATCTTCGCTGCAGACCGGGCCGCTAAACGACTGTTGTAGTCTTATTCGTCGATACCAAGCGACGTCTCCAACGCAGACAGACGCCGTTCGAGTTCGGCCACTCGTCGTTCAAGTTCACCGTCGCCTTTGCCGGTAGTCGAAGGCGAAGATGTGTTTTGTTGGCTCACGTTCTGGCCTACCGAGTGATCATCACGGTGTGAAACAGAGCCGGGTTGAGAGGCCGAGCCGGGTTGAGAGGCCGAGCCGGGTTGTGAAACAGAGCCGGGTTGTGAAACAGAGCCGGGTTGAGAGGCCGAGCCGGGTTGAGACTGTTCAGGTTGAGAAGCAGAACCCGGTTCTGAAACGTCGCCCGCTCCTAGCTGGTGGCGCCACCGGTCTTGTGACTGACCAGACTCTCGCCCGATATTCTGCACGAGTTTGTCTGGGCGATTCTGCAACGTTTGAAGCACCTTGAGGACAGACTCGTTATCAGCAAAGTGGACGTAACGTTCGGTTCTCGTTTTCAGTTCTCCATGAGATTGCGGACCGCGTAACATCAGCACAGCCAACACCGCCTGTTGTTCAACCGTGATGTCTAAAGCCTCTTCAACAATGTGTTTGTGTTTATGGGTCCGCATTCCGGCCCCACGAACGACCCGCACCAGACCCATCTCCCGGAGATCGGTAGAAATTTGATCTACCTGCCTCGAAGAATACTCCACGATTGGGTCGCGACTACTTTTCTGGTTACATGCCGAAACCAAGGCGTTAGTCGAAAGAGGATAATGATCAGGAGTTGTGTGCGACTTCTCAAGTAAGCAGCCGAGAACTCGAACTTCTTCGGGCGTGAGATCCATGGCGTAAACTTACCCGGATATCAGGCGTCCTTACACATCAACTATTCGGGAACCTCAGAGGTGTAGCCAGCTGAGCGCAGCTCTGCCCGCAGGGTGGCCGCCACATCATCAAGCTCGTCATCGGTTACGGCAGAATTGGCATTAACAAAATCTAGGTCCCTCATGGAATCGATCGGGGTGATGTGGATGTGGGTATGTGGAACTTCGAACCCGGCAATCATTAAACCAATACGTTTACCGTCCATCGTTGATGACTGCGCCCTCGCCACCGTCGACGCAACAGCCATAAGATGCGATGCCACATCGGGTTCAAGGTCAACCCAGTGATCAACCTCTTGTTTAGGTATCACCAAACAATGCCCTCGTTTCAGGGGACGAATATCAACCATCACGACACACGTGTCATCTTCCCAAACGAGACGCCCTGGAATCTCACCGCTGATAATTCGAGAAAATATTGAAACCATGGCCGAAAGGTTACCGTCGAATCACGCTGTCAGACACCACAGCCAAGATCAGACCGGCAGCCAGTCTCTACAGTGCTTGTTCCTGTAAAGCCCGGCTAATGGCGTCGGCGACTTTAGCGTCTGAACCGTTCGGCCCCCCGGAAACGGAAACCGTTCTTGGGGCGATGTCCACCGCCAACGACGAGATGGTTTCGATCGTCGTCAAGTCCAGTGACACCAGCGCAGAGAGATCAACGTTGACGTGATCAGCAGAGCTGTTGACGGCTAGTTCGTTTAGCTGCCGAGCAAAATTGTTTTGTGACATGAACCAGAGCAGACCAACCGGCTTTAACAGCAACGTCGACCTGTCAGAGGTTTTTGGCGTCCCGCCCGTTTCTTCTGCAACAACATCAAACCTGCGCCCAAAGTGAAGGGCCACCGAAAGAGCTACCCCCAAAACAACCGCCCATTGAACGTCGGGTGTCATCGCTATTGTCGCCACAAACGTCAACCACGCCAGCAGCGCCTGTTTGGGGTCCCTCGACCAAAGCGCCAACAGCTCCTTGGGTTTGATAAGACGATAAACAGCAGCCAGGACGATTCCTCCAAGAACCGCCAATGGCAGGTCTTCCAAAACGGACGCAAAGCCGAGAAAAATGAGCACAACCAAACCAGTGATTCCGCCGCTCCACCTCGTCCGGGCCCCAGCCAGACGATTCACCGAGCTTCGAGAGAATGAACCACCAACCGGGTAACCACCGGAGATACCGGACGTAATGTTGGCAAGTCCTGAACTGAACAGTTCTCGACTCGCGTTCCACGAGGTTCTGTCCTCATTGGCAAAAACTCGAGCGATCGCTGAAGGTTCGGCAAAGCCAACAAACGCTATAACAATGGCCCCAACTAGCAAAGCGGGTGCCTCCGACCAAGGAAGATCAATTGTCAAAGCCGGAAGTCCCTCCGGAATCCCCACTCGACCCTCTCCCGGGACTGGGTTACCAACGGTCGGACCTTCGTACCCAAACCATCGGGTAGCGGCCCAACCAAAAAATACCGCAACTAACACGCCGGGAAACAGTCGATGAAGTTTACGTCCACCAACCATCATGAAGACGGTCATTAACGCTAAGGCTACCGCTGCCAACGACCATGCACCTGGATTCCTGAGGGTCCATAAAGCTGCCGCGACCGTACCCAAGTCGGGGACAAAGGGCGACGCTCCGACCGATTTCGGGAACTGTGAAGCCATGATGACCACCGCAGCGCCGGAGGTAAACCCGATCATCACCGGATCGGAAATGAGATATGCGACCCACCCGAACCGCACTAGCCCACAAAGCAGCCGGACTACACCTACCATTACCGCTAACAAGGCACCGGCGACAACATAGTCCTGGTCGCCGGCGGAATAGTTCGCAGCATGGAGCGCGCCAAAGGTTAAAAGGCTGGTCATCGCGACCGGACCCGTCTGCAGATATGGGGACGACGCAAACAGCGAAAAAACTAGGGCGGGAAGTGCAGCCGCAAATAGCCCGACATACAACGGCATTCCGGCGATCTGGGCGTAAGCCAATGATTGAGGTATAACTACAAGCGCAACGCTGAGACCAGCCAGAACGTCCGAAGGCTGAGGTTTAGGAAAGTCAATCCGAGCCAACGGCGCCAACCTAGCGCTCTCGGTGTCTTGTGTCTGTTGTGCCTTCGAAGACATATCCACCCATATGTACTCTACGAATCGAAACTCTGAGACAAGGCTAGTGTCTAGCTGACCAGATAGTCGAAGGAGAGTTGCCTAATCGAATGTTGGGTAAATTGACGGCGGCGGACCAGGGGTGCCTGGATCACCGCATACCCAGCATTGGGAGTTCGACGATCCTGTCCAAGCAACCTCGCATGACATGCAGTTCATGCGTAAACCTACTCGGCGGTGTCGCCCAGACCTGTTCGAATTCGGAACATATACCTTCACTCACTTTTTATCGGTCCGTCTCAGCAGGTCTAAAGGAACATTACGGTCATCTTTGCATTCGACCTAATTACGACCGAACAGCCATGTGCTCAGAGGAACAAAAAAAGCTAGAATCGCCGCCATCCACACCAGCGACCAAATAAGTGGCTGTGCGACTGGCAGACCGGGTTCGGTCAGTCCTCTGATGGTATCCACCACCTGTGTAACTGGCTGTCGTTTGGCAAACGCTTGTAGCCACGTAGGCATAGTGTCGATCGGGGCAAACGCTGACGATGCAAAAGTCACGAGTAGTGTCGGAACAAACGAGGCTGACTGAACCGCTTCAGCATTCTTGATCAAAAGCCCGAGTGTCACGTAAATCCACGAAAACGTGAAACCAAACAGCACTGCGAGGCAGATTGCGGCCACTCCGGCCAGAAGCCCGTTCCCGAGCCGAAACCCAACAACTGCCCCCATTGCCACAATAACGATTGATGTAAGCACAAATCTGGTTGTGTCTGCTAACGTCCTGCCAATCAATACCGACGTTCGCTTAATCGGCAGAGATAGAAATCGGTCTGTCGAACCTTCGTTCGAGTCTTGGGCAAGAACTAACGCCGTGTTGGAACCAGCAAAGGCCAACGTCTGCGTTAATACTCCTGGCACCAGAAAGTTGACGTAGTCCGACGTGTTAGTTTCGATACTTCCTCCAAATACGAAGCTAAATATCAGCACGAAGAATACTGGCTGGATGAGGGTAAAGAAGATGATCTGAGGGTTTCGTCGCAACCGTAGAATATTGCGGCCCGTCATCGTGATCGAGTCGTTCCATAGTTGAATCATTGGTCAACCCGCCCCGGAGACGAAACCGAATCGGGTTCGGGCTGCCCCGTCAATGCGAGAAATACGTCGTCAAGAGTCGGGCGTTGCACCGCCAGATCAGCAAGAACAATGCCGTGTTCTTCGACCTGCTGACTAACAGCCACTAAAGCTGCTACCCGATCGGTTACCGGAACCGATACTTGACCTAGGCGTTCGTTGAGCCTGGCCGGTGACTCCCCCACCTGGCTGAGCACGTCAACCACCTGCGAACAGTCCTGTTGATTGGCTGGAGTTGCGAGCAGATAGTCGCCGCCAACCCGCTGCTTTAGCGATTCTGGGGTTCCTTCGGCGATAACGGTGCCGCGGTCTATAACCGTTATCGAGTCGGCCAAAGCGTCGGCTTCTTCGAGATACTGAGTTGTCAGTAACACGGTTGTTCCTTGGTCTTGGAGGGTACGTAGAAAGTCCCAGAGTTGTTGTCGAGTTCGCGGATCTAGCCCAGTCGTTGGTTCGTCTAACAACAAAATTTTTGGATGCCCAACCAGGCTCGCCCCTAGATCTAGCCGGCGACGCATACCACCTGAGTAGGTCTTTACCGTTCGATCGGCAGCTTCGGTCAGTCCGAGGCGCTCCAGGGTCTCATCGGCCCGAAGTTTAGCTGTTTTCTTTCCGAGTTGATAGAGCCGCCCGACGATCTCAAGGTTCTCTCGTCCGGTTAGGAACTCATCGACTGCTGCGGCTTGACCGGCGAGCCCAATCGTCTTTCTGACCATCCCGGCCTGTGTCGTAAGGTCAAAGCCACCGATGTTCGCCGACCCGGTTTGGACCCGCAGCAGCGTCGCCAGCAAACGTACGAGGGTTGTCTTGCCAGCGCCGTTTGGGCCGAGAAGACCTCTGACTTCACCTTGCTTAACCTCTAATGAAAGCCCCTGCAGGGCGCGCACGTCGCCGAATCGATGCGAGACATCATTCACTTCGATAATGTTTGACACTTTCACCAGGTTAGCCCCGACGTTGAAACACATCGTTACTATTAACTAGGAGTGACTAGAAACCTGCGATGTCGAATTCCACGGCCTAGACAAAACGCCGGTGGGTGTGTTCGGGCGGCGCGTCTCGACTCAATTCTTCTTAGCGCGGTTGGCACATTGGCCGCTCACCAGGCTGCATATTCCGTTGCCCCCTTACTGGGACAGGGTTCTCAAATCTCTCACGGCCACCTTGGATTGGTCTGGAAACTGAGCCTGCTGGCTGCCGTTGTGGGTATGACCGGTGTCGTCCTTCGCAGTCTTCGCTCCCGGAACCACATCATCACGAGTCCGTTCTGGACCGGGGCGACAATGGCGGCCAGCTTTACCGCGCTGGAGCTGGCCGAACGGGTAGCCGACGGTATTGCTCCGACCGAGCTGGCAACCGAACTCGTATTCTGGCTTGGTCTTGCGGCCACGGTTCCAATCACGGTCATCTATAGCTACGTGTTACGAGCCGTGTCCGACGTGGCAGTCAAAGTTCTCGACCGTCAACCACTGCTTGGCTGGCCTTCGATTGTTGTTTCGCTCCCACCAGCCGAACGGTCGTTTGGTGCTGGTGGGCTTGACCAGGTGTGGTCTCAGTGGAGCCGCGGCCCGCCGTTTGTTGGATGTGTTGATTTCGTATAGCTAACTCTTTCTTGTAGTTAGCGTTGCCGCAGTTCACGCTGCGGAATATCGCCATGTAACAAACCAAATTTCTAAAGGAACTAGACAATGAATTACCCCTTTTTGGGTCACAAGATCGCGGCCGGAGTTGTGGTCGCGTTGATAGCTGCGGCGTGTGGATCTTCCACCGCCACCTCCGATACATCTGCGGCGGATACAACACCAAGCGAACAAGAGTCGTCTGAATCGTCAGGCACAGAAGTTACTAGCGAACTCCCTATTCCAACAATTGCTGTCTCAATCGAGCCAGACGCCAAGGCAGGACAAAACCTGACCGTCGAAGTTACCGACTTCACTATCAGCCCCGAAGCCGCTAGCACTGAAACCGTTGATGGGGAAGGCCACTTCCATCTTTATGTCGATGGCGAACGCACGATGCGTTTCTATAACGAATCACTTCACCTGAATCTAGATCCAGGCTCCCATGAGATCATGGTCGAGCTCAGCTCAAACGACCATTCAGCCTGGACGATAGACGGAGAACCTATCGTCGCTACAGCTTCGATAGACGTGGAAACCTCTGACGACTCTGGCCATAACCATTCCGACACTGAGGGCTACGACGTAGCCGGTTTCGAATCAATACCATCGGTTGAGGTAATGGTGGTCAAGGACCCCAAGTCTGGTTGGAACGTGCACGCCCCAGTTGAGAACTTCGCATTAAGCGCCGAGAATGCAAGTGGTGACCCAGTCGACGGAGAAGGCCATCTACATTTGATGGTTGATGGCGACAAGGCTGCACGCCTGTACGGTTCGTGGTGGCATATTCCTAACCTGGACGAGGGTGAGCATGACATCTCGGTTGAGCTACGTGGCAATGATCATGCTCCGCTCACACTCGAAGGTGAAATGATTTCTGCCTCAACGAGCGTTTCAGTTTCTGCTGACGAGGCGGCTGAGAAGGGTCATCATCATGGAGACGATGAGCATTCTTCCGACGGTGACGAATCAACTGCTGACGCTATGAAAGATGGAGATGGCCATGGACACGGCGAAAGTTCTGGGTCAGAAGCGGTCGAGGACGGACTGAAGGCCACAGATGCTGAAGTGGCAATTGAATTCACTGTTTCCGATGGTGACATCGAAGCCAAGGTCGACGGAGAGGTAGTAGACGGAGCTATCGACCTCGAAACCGGCGCCGTTGTCAGCATCCAAACCACCAGCGACGTGGCGGACCAGGTCCACCTACATGGGCATGATATTTTGGTCGACGTCGCTCCAGACGCTGACGGGTTGATCGTCTTCACTGCCGATATTCCGGGTTCTCTTGAAGTCGAGATGGAGGGATCAGGAACGCTGCTGGCGAACCTTCGGGTTAGCTAGTTAGCTAGCCGAACTACATTATGGATATTCCTAACATCATTGCCCACGGAATTGGCTCGAGGACAGCTCTGCCGTTGCCACTATGGCAGCTGGCTTGGGCCGCAATAGCGGCGCTAGGGGTTTCGTTCCTGGGTTTGTCAGTGTTATGGAAACGACCAGTTTTGGCTTCCGCCGCCGACGGGCGTTCCGTCGGCGGCGGCAAGCTGATTCCAGTCTTCTCCGCCATAGCCCGGACGGCGTCAACCGTCTTATTCGTCGTTTGTATAATGTCCGGCCTGTTTGGTGAAGATCAAGCCCTGCAAAACATTACCCCCGTCACTATTTATGTCATGGTGTGGGTAGCAGTACCGTTCTTGTCCGCGTTTGTTGGGAATATTTGGGGAATTCTCAGCCCCTTTGAAACGATCGGCCTGTTGGTGAGGAAGGTCCGCCCGAACGATGACGCCGAGGCGGTTTCCCACCATTGGTTTGCTGTCGCCACGATCTTTGCGTTTCTTTTTCTTGAGCTAGCCCACCCTTCGGGCAGTTCGCCTCGGGTTTTGGCGTATGCGATGATCATCTACACGTTGATAACCATCGTTGGACTAGCGACCTTCGGAGCATCGTGGCTTCGTAACGCTGAGGGTTTCGCGGTTTTGTTTCGGCTGATCGGGGCTATGTCTCCGCTGTTTAGAACTGATTCGGGAAGCCTTGGCCTCAGGATGCCACTGTCTGGTTTGTCCCAGGTCGATGTTCGGCCAGCGACGGTCGTGCTGATTCTGTTAGCGTTGGGTGGCACCAGCTTTGATGGGTTTTCTGAAAGTGAAGACTTTATCGATCTAGTAGGGCAACAAACCGGTTGGTCAGGGGTGTCACCAACCGTGGTGGGGCTGTTAATCACTGTGGCAATCGCCTACGGCTTGTATTGGCTCGGTTCCAAATTTACGTCAAATGTGACTGGGCTTTCGGTGGGCGAGGCAATGAATGTCTTTGCTCCTTCGCTGGTGCCTATTGTCTGGGGTTATCTGCTGGCCCACTATGCGCTGCTTCTAATCGATGAGACACAAAGATTCTGGTATCTTCTGTCGAATCCGCTGGGGACGGTCGATGATGCTGGCAATCCTGCTATGAATATTTTTGGCGCTGCTGGAGGCACTATCGATTTCGGCCTAGTTGATTTGGGTGTTGTAGCCTGGATTCAAACTATCGGCATTGTCATAGGCCATATGGCCGGTGTTATGGTTGCTCACGATATTGGGATCAGCCGATTTGGCCGTCTGGAAGCGATCAGAAGTCAATATGCCATGCTGTTTGTGATGATGATTTATAGCGTTGGTGGGCTGGCATTACTCTTCAATGGGTAGTTAGGGCTATTCATCGACTCGAGATTGGTCCATTTGGCTTATCTGTTCTGAGCTAGTTGGGCAAGTTTGCGGCTCGAGTTTCGGGATAAATCTTCCGATGATTAATGAATGAGGGCCTCTGGTACATCTAGTCGACCTACGTCGGAGGTCGACCCAGAATCGAACCGTTGGTCCGCTTCGCCCAAGATCAGCTTTTTGATTCGGGTCTTTGTGATCATTGCTCCCGTCATCATGACCTGGGTTGCGATTCGACTTATCTCACCCGTATTTTTGGGCGACGCGTACCCGTTGGCGTTCACAGCGTCGTGTGTGTTGTGGTTTCTGCAGGCGATCATCGTGGCCTGTATTGTGTCTATCTCGACCGAGCGAATAACGCGGCGTCTGTTGCCGATGGCGATGTTGTTCAACTTGAGTTTGGCCTTCCCTGGTGTGGCTCCGTCTCGTGTCTCGTTGGCTCTCCGATCCCAGACGGTCCACAAGCTACTTCGACACGAGGAGGCTTCTCCTGCTTCATATCATGCGGCATCACTATTGATGGGACTGGCGAAGCACGACCGTCTTACTCGTGGCCATGCCGAGCGGGTTCGGGCATATGCCGATGTGATTGGTGCCGAACTGGGTTTGAGCGATTCTGATCGCAATAAATTGGCGTGGGGTGCGTTACTGCACGATGTTGGAAAGATTCATGTTCCCTCGGAGATTCTGAACAAGAAGGGAGCGTTGGACGCCGAGGAATACAAACTGATGCAGAAGCATCCAGCGGACAGTACCGAGATTATGGATGAACTCAGCGACTGGCTCGGCGATTGGAGATTGGCTGCGTCTCAGCACCATGAGAAGTTTGACGGGTCAGGTTATCCGGTCGGTTTGGCGGGGACTGATATTTCGTTGGCCGGACGGATTGTGGCTGCTGCTGATGCCTATGACGTAATGACTTCGGTGCGTTCGTATAAGAAAGCGAGCCCAGATTCTGAGGCACGTAAGGAGCTAATTCGTTGCTCTGGGACCCATTTTGATCCAACTATCGTCAGAGCGTTTCTTCATGTGTCGATCCCACGTCGCTGGCAGTTCGGGCCTTTGGCATGGATTGTTGAATTGTTTGGCGCATTATCGAAGGTGCAGGTATTTCCAGCTACGGCGGCGGCGACGTCTATCGCCGTTGTTTCGACGTTTGGTTTCGTCCCGCCTGAACTGCCCGATTCGTTGGGGTATACAGACGACCGAAACATGGCTCAGCCACTTCCGAATCTCGGAGTTGAAGAACCACCTAGTACATCTTCAACGGTCGAACTGCCACAGGTTGTTCCGTCGCCGAGTCGGCCAACTTCTCCGGCTCAACCACGCGCAAACCCGACTGTGTCTCGCCCGACCACAACGTCACCCAGCACCACAACTTCGCCTCCAACTACGACGCCAACGACGACGAGGCCAACGTCGACGTCGGATACGGTTGTTGAGACGGCCAAGGCGCCCGCTTCTACTGTGAAACGTTCTGATGACGCGGCTTCTCCTGACTCCCCTGTGACCTCTTCACCAACTACCGCAGCTAAACCAACAACCACCACCAGCCCAACCACCACCACCAGCCCAACCACCACCACCAGCCCAACCACCACCACCAGCCCAACAACCACCACCAGCCCAACCACCACCACCAGCCCAACAACCACCACCAGCCCAACAACCACCACCAGCCCAACCACCA
>JAHDCC010000013.1:0-12627 GCA_020630065.1 Acidimicrobiales bacterium | reverse complement strand
ACCACCAGCCCAACAACCACCACCAGCCCAACAACCACCACCAGCCCAACCACCACCAGCCCAACCACCACCAGCCCAACCACCACCAGCAGCCCAACAACCACAAGTGGGCCTACGCCTGTAGTTGCCAATAACGATTCGGTCTCGATCGAGACGTTCCGAATCGTCCGAATCGATGTTTTAGACAACGACGAAGCTAATGGCAGCGAGCTAGACCCTGCCTCTCTTCGCATCACTGAACGCCCAGGTCCACCAAGCCTGTGGTGGGTGTCGAATGGCCAGATTTTCTACATCTCTTTGGGCGCGACTGGCGTCCAAACCTTAACCTATGAGGTATGTGACCAAGCCGGGGCTTGTGATACGGCGTCGGTTTCGATTTCGGTCAGCCAACCCTAAAACGCTCGGGATAACTAGAATGTCACAGCCGTTGTTCATACTGGTCATATGGCAGTTACGCAACTACAACTACCGATGACACCAAACCGCTGGAAGCTCGACCATTCGACTATTCACAAGGGGAAAACTGGCGTTGCCCGGGCACGAGAGATCCTCGCATCATGCCAATCTCGCGAGGACGAACTTCTCGAAACTCGAGCCGCTTTGGCAGCGTTGACAACCGCTTCCGCCACCCCGGCCCCGCTACGTCAAAAGGCGGCCAGTACGTCTAAACACGTCCTGGCCGCCTGACTTTTAGCTAACGTTCAACCACTAGCTCTTCTTAAACAGTGGTGGACACACTCTGGTCGCTGAGCGACTTATCTACCGCTTCTGCACACTGACGGCCCTCGGCAATCGCCCACACTATAAGCGACTGGCCTCGACTCATATCGCCACAAACAAATACATCATCAGCCGAGGTTTTCCAGTTGTCGTCTTTATCCACGTTGCCACGAGGCGTCAATTCAACGTCGAACTGTTCAAGCAGCGGTGACCGTTCTGGCCCAGTAAACCCAATCGCCAGAAGCACCATGTCGGCCTTGATCTCGCGCTCGGAACCTTCGACCGTCTCGAAGCTCATTCGACCGTCATTAAAGACCGTTTCGACTTCGACCGTGTTGATTGCCCGTACCCGCCCGTTCTCATCAGATAAGAATTCGGTGCTGTTGATGTTAAACATCCGTTCACTTCCGCTCTCTTCATGTGAAGTAGAGGTACGAAGCATTATCGGCCATGTAGGCCAAGGCGACTTTTCAGATCGAGTGTCAGGTGGCCGTTCAGTGATCTCGAACTGTGTAATCGAGTTCGCACCGTGGCGAGCGGACGTACCCATACAGTCCGAACCGGTATCACCGCCACCGATGATCACGACATCGCGACCTTTCGCACTAAACGGGTGCTCGTCGAGGTCGCCTACGGCGACTTTGTTTGCCTTTGGCAAGAATTCCATCGCCTGGTAAATGCCTTCGGTGTCACGTCCAGGGATTGGAAGATCTCGAGGCTGCGTAGCACCGCCCGCCAAGACTACGGCATCGAACTGCGCCTTCAGCTCTTCGGCAGAGATATCGATTCCTACCTCGGTGCTGGTTACGAACGTCGTTCCTTCGGCCTCCATCTGTGTCAGACGGCGATCTATGATCTTTTTCTCCATCTTAAATTCGGGGATACCGTAACGAAGGAGTCCACCAATTCGGTCAGCTCGTTCATAGACGGTGACGTCGTGGCCGGCACGGGTAAGTTGTTGTGCTGCAGCTAAACCAGCTGGTCCAGAACCAACAACGGCAACCGACTTTCCTGACTTCACAGTCGGAGGCAGCGGAACAATCCAACCTTCTTCGAATGCTCGCTCAATGATTGAAACTTCTACCTGTTTGATCGAGACCGGGTCTTCGTTGATGCCAAGAACACATGCCCCTTCGCAAGGTGCCGGACATAGACGTCCTGTGAACTCTGGGAAGTTGTTGGTTGCGTGTAGTTGCTCGATAGCTTCGCGCCACTGGTTTGTGTAAACCAGGTCATTCCAGTCTGGAATCAAGTTGCCTAGCGGGCAGCCGCTATTACAGAACGGGATACCACAGTCCATGCAACGTGATGCCTGAACCTTGATTTCGTTTTCGGTCAAAGGAACCGGAAGTTCTTTCCAATCCCGAAGACGTACTGGAACAGGTCGATACGTAGGTACCTGCCTGTCGTGTTTCATAAATCCTCTATGATCACCCATGTCGTCTCCCCTAGCCTTGCGTAGCAGCCATGATCGCTGCCACTTCGTCGGTGCCGTCAGCTTTCGCTTGGGCCATTGCTTCCAGAACCGCCTTGTAGTCGGTCGGCATTACTTTCACAAACTTCTTACTGGCTTGTTCCCAACCGTCGAGCAAGCTTTGACCAAGTGTCGACTCGGTCTCCTCAACATGTTTACCAATACAGTCCTTCAACCACGTCTCGTCATCGGACGTTAGATCCTCAAGAGCAACCATTTCCATATTGACTTTGGAACTGAATGATCCGTCAGCATCGTAGACATAGGCGATTCCCCCGGACATACCAGCAGCGAAGTTTCGCCCTGTTGTCCCAAGTATCACTGCCCGCCCTCCGGTCATGTATTCACAACCGTGGTCACCAATACCCTCAACGACGGCAACGGCTCCTGAGTTACGAACACAGAACCGTTCGCCGACTCGTCCTCGAACATACAGCTCACCGGCAGTCGCTCCGTAGAGGAGAACGTTTCCGGCAATAATCTGCTCTTCAGGTACGAACGGAACGTCAGCCGGCGGTTTAACTACCAGCCGAGCCCCGGAAAGGCCTTTACCGACGAAGTCGTTGGCGTCTCCGGTGAGTCGCATCGTCACACCAGCCGGAACGAACGCTCCAAAGCTATTGCCAGCTGATCCGTCGAAGTCGATCTGAATGGTGTCGTCGGCCAAACCGGCTCCACCATATTTTTTGGTCAGTTCATAGCCCAGCATCGTGCCGGTCGAGCGATCCATGTTGTGAATCTCGCTCTCAAATTTGACCGGTTCTTGGTTCTGCAACGCAGCCGAAGCTCGTTCGATCAATGCGTTGTCGAGCACCTTATCTAGGCCGTGTTCTTGTCCGGTGACGTGACGTCTTGGCGCATCTTCAGCAACATCGGGAAGGTACAGAATTGGAGAAAGGTCCAAACCGTCAGCTTTCCAATGTTCAATCGCGTCATTGACGTCCAGGGCTTCTACTTGGCCGATAGCTTCTTCGAGCGACCGGAACCCAAGTTCAGCCAGATACTCGCGAACTTCTTCTGCGATGTATTCAAAGAAATTGACAACAAATTCGGGTTTACCGCTGAACTTTTTCCGCAGTTCTGGGTTCTGGGTTGCGACACCAACCGGGCATGTGTCGAGATGACAGACCCGCATCATGATGCAGCCGGAGACTACCAGCGGAGCCGTAGCAAATCCGTATTCGTCGGCGCCTAGCAATGCGGCAATAACAACATCTCGCCCAGTTTTGAGTTGGCCGTCTACTTGAACCACGATTCGACCGCGAAGATCGTTGAGCATCAGTGTTTGCTGCGTCTCAGCCAGTCCGATCTCCCATGGCGTTCCCGCATGTTTGATCGAGGTTAGAGCGGCAGCTCCTGTACCACCATCGTGACCGCTGATCAGCACCACGTCGGCGTGAGCCTTTGAGACACCCGTGGCGACCGTGCCAACACCAACCTCAGACACAAGTTTCACATGCACTCGAGCCTCAGGGTTAGCGTTCTTCAAATCGAAGATTAACTGAGCCAAGTCTTCAATCGAGTAAATGTCGTGGTGAGGGGGCGGCGAAATCAGCCCCACACCAGGGGTGGAGTGACGGGTCTGAGCGATCCAAGGCCATACCTTGTTGCCTGGGAGCTGTCCACCTTCGCCGGGCTTAGCGCCCTGCGCCATTTTAATTTGGATGTCGTCGGCGTTGACCAGATATTCGCTGGTCACACCAAACCGGCCGGAAGCTACCTGTTTGATCGAGCTGCGTCGAAGGTCTCCGTTTTCGTCTGGGGTGAAACGGTCTGGGTCTTCGCCACCTTCGCCCGTGTTTGACTTACCGCCAATCCGGTTCATGGCGATAGCTAAGTTCTGGTGAGCTTCTTGCGAGATCGACCCGTATGACATCGCTCCGGTCGAGAACCGTTTGAAGATCTCCGACGCTGGTTCGACCTCGTCGAGGGGAACCGGCGGGCGTGTACCTGGCCGTAGCTTGATGAGACCGCGCAAGGTGGCCAATTTGGCTGCCTGGTCATCAACCGCAGATGTGTATTCTTTAAAGATGTCGTAGCGGCCTGAACGGGTCGAGTGTTGGAGCTTAAACACCGTTTCAGGATTGAATAGGTGGTGCTCACCTTCGCTCCGCCATTTGTACTCACCGCCGATTTCTAGCGAGCGGTGTGAACGAGTTTCGGGATTAGGGGCAAACGCCAATGCATGACGCTTTTCTGACTCTGAGGCGATCAGGTCCAGACCGATTCCGTCGAGTTTGGTTGAGGTCCCGGTGAAGTACTCTTCGACTAGACCATGGCTCAGACCAATCGCTTCGAATATCTGGGCTCCCGTGTACGACATAATCGTCGAAATACCCATTTTCGACAGAACCTTGAGCAATCCAAGATCGACTGACTTAATGAAGTTTTTCTGGGCCTGTTCTGGTGTGATCTCGCCGAGACCGTACCGGTCTTCGCCAATGAGGTGTTCGATAGCGTCAAACGCGAGATACGGGTTGATCGCAGAAGCCCCGTACCCGATTAACATCGCAAAGTGATGGACCTGGCGCGCTTCGCCAGATTCGACGACTAAACCGACCTGGGTTCGGGTCCGTTCACGCACCAAGTGATGGTGAACGCCACCGGTGGCGAGCAACGAAGGAATCGGAACAAGGTTCTCGTTCGCTCCTCGGTCGGACAGAACCAGAATTGAAGCACCGTCGGCAACAGCTTGTGTAGCTTGCTGGCGAATAGAGGTCAATGCCGCTTCCAGTCCGGCTCCCCCGCTACCTGCTTCATACAAACATGGGATAACTACGGTGGAGAAATCTTCGAGCCCGCGTGGGCCGTCAACTCCGATCAGACTCGCCAACTCGTCATTGGTGATAACCGGATGGGGAAGATAGATCTGGCGACAAGATTCTTCTGTTGGTTCCAGGAGGTTTAATTCCGGTCCAAGAGTCGAACAAACCGAGGTAATAAGCTCTTCTCGGATAGCGTCAAGCGGCGGGTTCGTTACTTGAGCGAAATGCTGTTTGAAGTAGTCATAGAGAAGACGGGACTTGTCGGAAAGAACGGCAAGTGGCGTATCTGTTCCCATCGAACCAATGGCCTCTTTGCCTTTGTTCGCCATCGGGGTCAGGATCATCTTGTGTTCTTCAAGCGTGTATCCGAAGACCTGCTGCTGTTGCAGTAACGATGCTTCGGCTGATTCGTGTTCACGCCGTTCACTCTTACGTGGTTTTAGTTCACCGAGAGCTACCAGATTGTTGTCTAGCCATTCTTGGTATGGTCGGGCTGCCGCCAGCTTCTTTTTGATTTCGTCGTCTCGGATGATTCGACCCTCATCGGTGTCGATGAGGAACATTCGTCCGGGCTGCAGACGGCCTTTCTCGATGATCTTCGACGAATCCACTTCGACGACTCCCACTTCGGAGGCCATGATGACAACATCTTCGTCGGTCACCCAGTAACGAGATGGTCGAAGTCCGTTTCGGTCCAGAACAGCACCGATTACTGAACCGTCGGTGAACGCAATCGAAGCTGGCCCATCCCAAGGTTCCATAAGTGACGCGTGGAACTGATAGAACGCCCGCCGTTCGTCCGACATCGACTCGTGATTTTCCCACGGTTCGGGGATCATCATAAGAACAGCTTCAGGCATGCTGTAGCCACCGAGGCATAGCAGTTCGAGAACCTCGTCAAACGCTGCGGTGTCGCTTCCACCCGGGGTGCAGATCGGCAGAATCCGGTTGATGTCTCCTGGAATCAGATCGGATGCCAACAATGCTTCGCGGGCACGCATCCAGTTTCGGTTACCCCTGTTGGTGTTGATTTCACCATTGTGGGCCACCATCCGGAACGGGTGAGCTAGCGGCCAGGCTGGGAACGTGTTAGTGGAGAAACGTGAGTGAACGATGCCGAGAGCTGATTCGCATCGTTCGTCGACAAGGTCGGGGAAGAATCCTGCTAACTGCTCTGTTGTGAGCATTCCCTTGTACGTGATCGTGCGGCTTGACAGCGACGGGAAGTAAACCGGGGTGTCTAGATCGATCTCGTGTTCGAACCGTTTTCGAGCGACATAAACCTGCCGGTCGAGATCGATCCCTTCGAGACCATCACCGGCGATAAACACCTGGCTGAATCGAGGCATAGAAGCCAAGGCTTGGCTTCCAATGTCACTAGAGTCGAACGGGGTGTCCCTCCAACCAAGAACGCGGAGACCTTCCTCGGAGGTTATCCGTTCGATCTCCTCACGAGATTTTTCAGCCGCGTCATCGGACTGGGGAAGGAAACCGATTCCTGTTGCGTATTGTCCTGCGGGCGGAAGCTCAAAGTCGACGACCGCCCGAAATAGCTTGTCTGGGATCTGTAGCAAGATTCCAGCACCGTCACCTGTGTTCACCTCGGCACCTTTAGCGCCTCGGTGGTCCAGGCGACACAACGCACCTACAGCCTGTTGAACAATCGAATGGCTAGGGCGACCTTTCAGATCGCAAACAAAGTTAAGGCCACACGAATCATGTTCGTTAGCTGGGTCGTAAAGACCTTGCTTTATGGGCAGTTCTGACCGCATTTGGGCTCCTGGAGTATAAAAAACGACCTTGACAGGCGTAGGGACTCCGTTGGCCCTCGGCTTTCCCACGATACCACCTATATTCCCATTCGAGCTAACCCTTTCACATGCAGAACCCACAACCATGTCCACGGTCCGCCAACCGAAGGCACCGGAAGACCCCTAATGGCATTCCCATGTGACCAATGCCCCTAACGAGGCAGCTCTTGTCGGTTAGACCGGAGGTGCACCTTCTGGCTGCCCAAGTGTCAGCAGGTATCCGTCTGGGTCAAGTGCCCACACTTCACGCATCCCGTACCATGAGACTTTTGCTGGCTTGATGACGGAATCCCCCAGCGACTCGATCAGAGAATCTAGATTTTCAACCCGCAGGTAGACACTCATCGTCGCCGAAGGCGCATCATCCGGGTCAACACCAGGAGCTTCGTCGCTAAAACTCTGTCGAGACTGCAACATCAACTCGCCAGAGCCCAGTTTGATATTGGCAAAGATAATGGGCTGGTCGGGTTCATTATCACCTAGAACCTCCCCTTCTGTTGGCACCCGGGTAACCACGTCAAACCCAAGCCGATCACGGTAAAAGGCGACCGATTTCTCAACATCGGCGACCATCAAGTTTGCTACTACTGTTGTCATTAGGGTTCCTTAATTTTGCTGGGATCCAAGATGGGCTATTCGTTCGGCGATCGCATGCTGCATCCGATCAACGTGGTCACTGAAGACAGCGTCAACATTCATGCCAAGAAGTCGTTTGAGGTCCGATGGCCGCTGAAGGTCCCACGCCATAGCACGCAGCCCGTGAGAACGAACCAGTTCCACATCAGATGTAGTCCAGTCCTTATGATGCATGTTGAGTGCGTTGATACCGGCCTGTGTCAACAACGCTAGCCGTTCGACTAGGCCTTCCTCGATACGACTGATCCTGGTACTGTCCACCAGAATCACCTGGTCGGAGTAGCCGCGCCACTGGGCAACGATTTGCCAACGAGGATGACATAGCCACAGCCGTTCCAACATCGAGGCATCGTGTTCACGGGAAACGTCAACGACCGCGGCGGCCGCGTTTGGGTCCTTCACATCAAGGGATAGTTGGAAATTGGTTCCACATTCTTGATAGAACTCGGCGAGTGAAGGAATGTGCGCCGGCAAGTCGCTCTTATTCATCTCACCTAGCTTGGTGGATTTAGGCCAGCTGCCGACCACTCCGTCATGGTCCATCACCACATGGCCGTCGGCCGTGATCCACACGTCAGACTCCAACGCAGTCGCCCCCATGTCGAGAGCGAGCATGAACGACTCAATGGTGTTGTCAGATGAGTGGGCTTTAGCGCCCCGATGGGCAAACCCAAGTGGGAAAGTCAATGATTCGATACTCTCCAGAATATCTCAAGAGAACAAAGAGCGGTCAGCGATGTTTACGTCTACAGGACCGTCGACGCCATCCACGCTCCCCAGGTAAGAGAACCTGCACTCAGAACTGTTGTTTGCGAACATAGATATGACCAGCCCGGGTCCTCTCGGTCCGTTCAATCCGATCAAGAGCCGTCAAGCAGTATGCAAGTTTTTGTGCTGCCGAGCGAGACATGTCTGACTTGCTGGCAATATCGGCTGTCGTAAACGTTGTTGGGAGATCACCAGGGAGCAACGCAGCCAGGTCGTCAGCAGTTTGAAACCAATGATGGCCCTCAACCGATCGGAGCATTTTGTCGACCGTCCGCCAACCGCCACGCCCACGTCGAGCCTTTGGGTCGTATTCCTGGAACTTGTCGACAACGACCAGAACAACGTCGATAGTCAACTTAGGATGATCGATAAGCGTCGGAATGCTGACAAGTTCGTCAAGCACTGAGTAGAGCGAACCCTTGATTGGCGAACGCCTCGGTTTAGCATCCGGCTTGTGCAAATAGGTCTGCACGGCAACCGGATGAATCAACGTTATTTCATGATCTGACAACAATCGATCGAGTTTGCGACCCATCGCCCCAAACGAAGACGTCTGAATTTCTAACAGCTTGGCGCCTCGCCTGATATCGATAACAAATCCCTCGACCGGTACCTCAAATTCATCTCCGGGCTCGCCAATATACTGCTTGAGTTGGGCGTGGAGTGAACTCTCGTTTAATGTTCCGATCTGGGAGATAGATCAACAATATCGCATCATGAGACCAGTCTGAGTACAAGCTTCACCGCCCTAAGTGGTTACGAACCTCGATCGTTCAGCATCTTTGTTGCGTTACGTCACTTAGGTTGACTAGCTTTAGGCTAGTAGATTTGTTTCGGGACGCTTCTTGCAGAGCCCGACGACAGGACAGAAGGTATCTTGTGGGCGAAAACGGTAAGGAATCTAACCTCTCAGACAACCGCAAGCCAACTAACGTAAATAAGACACGAAAGTCACGTTTAGTTAAAGATGGAGCGGTCGTCGAACCTGAGAACGGAGAAACCGTCGGATCAGGGACGTCAAAAACTGTGCGGTCGTCGACCTCCGGCCAGAAAGCGACTACTACCGGCAAAACTCTTGCTGGCTCGAAACCAGTTCCGGCCGCTAAGAAGTCAAAACTTGTGCAAACCTCAAGCGCGGCATCTACCTCAAGCTCATCAAGCACCTCAACCTCGTCGTCACGTTCGGTTTCGTCGTCATCTTCGACTACGACGACTGAACTTAACTACGCTGCCTATAACGGCGACGCAGGTGTCGCCCGGTTTATCTGGTGGGCGTTAGCATCACTGGCGCTTCTTATAGCTCTTGGGTTGGTGGCTACCCAATGTTTTGGATCTTCTGAGTCCGACAGCAGCGCGTCCCAAGTTGCCAGTTCGTCTGGAAACGATGTGGAATCGAACACCCAGGATCCTGTCGACGCCACTGAAAGCGACGTTTCTGCCAACAACGCCGCACCAGCCGGACCCGTGTCAGAGTTAGAAGCGAATTCGCTGGCTGCGTTAGCTGCCGCGGAACTCGCAAATGTCGATGTGTCCATCGACGACGGCGCTGCAACACTTATCGGCGCAGTAGCCACCGAGGCTGATCGGGCGAAAGCCGAAGAGACTGTGGCTGAAATCGACGGAGTCGACTCGGTGATAAACAACCTCGAAATCGATGAGACGTTAGAGCCTACATCAGCGGCTACCGGCGATGAATCCGGAACAAACGACGAAGAACCATCTACTTCTACTACGGTTCCCGAACCATCTGAGACACCAGCGGCCGAACCAGAACCAGCAGAACCTGCCTACAACGGCTAGCCATAGGCCTTGAGAATACGGAGATACGCACCGGTCTCGTTTTTACTCATGGCCATTTTGGTGACTTCGATCCTGCCAAGCGCAACTACCCGTCGCCTCCCGCCCCCAAATTTGCTTCGATTCTCCCCAGTCGAAACCGACCGGGCGACAGCAGTGCAGTTACTGCGCTCGAATCCTACAAGTACGTTGGTCGCCCACGTAGTCGAATCAGAATCGACGGTGTTCAAACGAGCAACCGAAACTTCCGGCGTTATAACAACGTTGACTAATCCGACCCCAACCGGCGGGCCGTTGGTGTTTCAGATAATTGACGGTAGTTCGGATTGGCTCAAAGTAAAGCTTCCTATTCGTCCAAATGGTTCTGTGGGTTGGGTGAAAGCCGAAACCGTAGACATTACTATCAACCACTACAACGTCGCAATCGACGCCTCTGACCACAAGTTGGAGGTGACATACCGAGGGTCTAATGTGCTCGAAACCGAAATTGCGATTGGTAAAGGCTCCACTCCTACCCCGTTCGGTTCTTTTTACCTGACTGAGCTGCTCCAACCTAGTAGCCCCAACGGAATCTACGGCCCATTTGCGTTCGGGCTCTCCGGCTATTCCGAAACACTACAGTCGTTCAACGGTGGCGACGGCGTTATCGGATTACACGGAACCAACGAACCCTCGGCCCTCGGCAGCGATGTGAGCCACGGCTGCGTTCGTATCCACAACGATGTGATCACAGAACTTGCATCATTTTTGCCGCTGGGCACTCCGGTAAAAATATCTGTATAACAGCTGATCAACTGATATATCGACGGGGCCTAACAGCCTAAGTACTTATCTTGGACGAAGGAATCCCGATAGTAACGAATGCGTTACCATCTGCCGACTCTCAAGAAAATCCCCGGCCTGGATCACATCCGGACTTCGTATCGGCCTTCGAGGCAGATTTGGGCGATCTTGTTCGTCGTTACCTTGATATCTTCACTCCATGTCGATGCCCATAGCGCTTCTGCACAGCCCGATCATCAGACGATGGACACCGGCTACGAGCAGACTTCCACACCGGTATCTGTCGATGAGCCAGTCATCGTTTCGCTAACCGACGGCGACACCATATTGATCATCGAAGATGCGCCGCTCGGTGTCCATTTCGAAGTCAGAAGTAAGAACGCGGGAAGCTGGAGCGAGCCCCTCGAAGTAGATAATCACGGAGACGAAGGTCCTGACGCAACGGCTAGCGGTGAGGGGGCCGGCAAAGATCCGTTTGTATCGAATATTGGCCCTATCTGGCTGGGCGATGATGCAGAAGCAGTCGAGATTCGCGCCTCATCCCCGAGCGACGTCACGGTAACCTCTCTCCGACCATCAGAGTCGTCAGCCGAGTTGGAGCAAACACGAGTCAACGGAGCCCGCATTACGGCTGGCCAACCGGCAATTCAGCCACGCGCCGCTTGGGCGACCAGCGGCTGGGCGTACGGTACGAGCGGCTGCGAGAATGGCCCAAGTATCGCAGAACGAGCCAAAGCGGTTGTCGTCCACCATACGGTCACATCAAACTCCTATAGCCGATCCGATGTAGCCCAAATTATTCGGAGTATTTACCACCTTCACGTCAATATCAACGGGTGGTGCGATATCGGATATAACTTCGTCGTAGACAAGTTTGGGACGATATGGGAGGCGCGAACAGGCGGCACCCACAACCCGGTCATTGGAGGCCATGCCAGAGGGTTTAACACTGACACTTCAGGCATTGCTCTTCTCGGCCAGCATCACACCGGTGCAAGCCCCGCTGCAGCGTCACCGACATCAGCGTCGAAGGACGCAATCGCTCGGTTCACAGCGTGGAAACTGGCTCTTGGAGACATTTCACCAACACAAACCGTGAACCTCACCAATCGTGCCACCAACGCAACCGTCAATTTACCCGCGGTGTTAGGCCACCGGGATCTTGGACAGACGTCGTGCCCGGGAAGTCTGACGATGCCATTCGTTCGGTCGTTACCTGAACTTGCGTCCCAATATGTCAGCCATAGCGCATACGTGGACGCGCTATCTCAAACCTTCGACGGACGACCGCTCCACGATAACGAAGTCAACTACTGGCAAACACTGGCCAGACGAGACGGCTACGAATCCGTGGCCAACAAATTCGCCCGGTCCGAACATAACGTCGGTCGTGTCGTCGATCGTCTCTACCAAACGGCGTTCGGACGAGCCGCCGATGAACAGGGACGAGCAGATTGGATAAGCCGCATTCGAAACGGATACTCCTATCAACAGGTGGCCTTGCACTTCTACGGTTCAAACGAAATCTCTCGCCGTAACCCAGATGACGCCCAGTACATTACCCAGCTCTACCGCTCGGTTCTGGGGCGAGAACCAAGCGCACAAGGAGTCGCCGAATGGACCCTGCACCTGCGCACCGGTCGGTTCACCCGTCACCAAACAGCGCGTCTGTTTGTTCAATCCACCGAAGGTCGTCAACAAAGAGTACAAGCAACATACCTAGATGTTTTGGGCCGCCCAGCTGACCCGGCCGGGCTCAACGCTTGGACCGGCTACCTTTGGAACGGCGACGACTTCTCGCTGGCCGCCAAATTCGCGATATCCCGGGAATACCAAAGCAACGTGTGATCGGCCTAAACCTAATCGACGTCTA
>JAHDCC010000001.1 GCA_020630065.1 Acidimicrobiales bacterium | reverse complement strand
GGCCCACCAAATCTAAACCCGCATTACCCCTGGACCAACCAACAGGGACCCCTCATAGGATCTAACGTAATGACAACCGAAAATGTGTACGAAGCTGTTGGCGGCTATCCCTTTTTTGAGGGCTTGGCCGATAGGTTCTATCAGCAGGTTGAGACTGATATCGACTTTTTGGCCATGTATCCCAAACCGGATGATTTGACCGAAGCGAGGCTCCATCTAGCGCAGTTTCTTAGCCAATACTGGGGCGGTCCTACCACATATAGCGATCAACGAGGCCACCCCCGATTGCGTATGCGTCACGCCCCCTTCGAAATCGGCACTCAAGAGCGGGACTCTTGGTTGGGATATATGTCGGCGGCGCTAGACGCGTCGGAGGGCCTAGATCCCGATATCAAGCAGCGAATGTCCGACTATTTTGAGATGGCGGCCAACCATTTGGTCAACCACTAGACAACTCAGCGTAGATGGGATGCTAACTCGCTATAGGGTTGCTGGGTTTCGGTTCCGATAAAACCCACCGCTGCGATACATACCAACGCTATGAGCCCAACCAGTAGCGCATACTCAACTAGGCTTGCGCCTTGCTCGTCGTCTGTTTGATTCAAGATTTTGCGAATCTGGGCCTGCATTCAAAGTTCTCCAAAATGAGGGATGCCCCATCGTGATCGGACAACATTGGCCTGGACTTCACTTATTTTCTGTGACTTGGGTGAGCTAACCCAAGTACGAATGAGCTATCAGCCTCGATATCGGACGGCATTTCGGTCTGCTTCTCTTGCTTCGACTTCGACGAGTCGTGCTCGACCTTCGGTAGTTTCTCGTACAAACTCTTGTGCTGTGTCCCAGACCCAGCGAGCTGCGCCTTCCATTCCTGGATTGTCCATAATGCGCAGCTGGCAACCACCCGTTTCGTCAAGTTTCTCAAACAGTGAACGCAAAGGATCTTCGGCCGAAATTATTAGCGTGTGGTCAAATTGATGAGCTAGCTGTGCCCGTAGGGGTTTAAATGCCCCGAAATCGATAACCCACCCAGTAGTTGGGTCTGGCTGCCCTTCGATGACCAATCGGAACGATCGTTCGTAGCCGTGTACATATTGACAGTGGCTCGAAGCGGCATAGTGTCGGTGTGCACATGAAAAGCCGTCAAGTTTTTTGACTACTTGCATAGTTTGGCTGGTTTGGTCAGACACCGCGCTGGTCTCCCCATAGTTGTACGTGAAGTCGGGTAGTCAGGTTCCATCTTTTAGCGATCACTAGGGGAGCGAGTTCGGCCATGTGTTCGGTTAGATGTTCCATGGTTTGACCTTCGGGCATGACCCAGATTTGCGAATTATCGATAGTGAAACGGCCGGTAATGGCCTCTATCTCTTCTATATCTTCGGCATTTTTAGCCACAAATTTGAAGATTGTTCGTTTGGCCGGAAAGCTGTTGATTGCATCGGCGACTATTCGTTTAGGCTCGTCCACACCGCTGTTGGCCAATTTTATGCTGACGTTGAATTGGTTGACGTTGTCGGCGAGGTCTGGCCAAACCGCTAGTGTGCCGTTGGTTTCGATTTCGATTGTGGTGTGAGGGCGTAAACGTTGGACCAGTTCTGTTAGGTCCGTCCGATGTAGAAGTGGTTCTCCGCCGGTAACCACGATGCGAGGGACGTCCATTTCGAGGAGCTGATGGACTGCTTTGTCTACTGAAATATCGTGTAGTTCGGCTGCCGGGTCATAAGGTTGACCATTTTGGCCTTTCCAATCCCAGGTATAGGGCGTGTCACACCAGCTACACGTCAAGTTGCATCGACCTAGCCGGATGAACCCGCTAGGTCGTCCGCTGGTTGGACCTTCACCTTGAATAGTTGGGCCGAAGATTTCGCTGACGATCATTAGACTGGAGCCGTTGGGGGAGAGGTGTACTCAGTAGGGTCGTTGAGCTTAGCTTCGCTAAACGCTTCTTTTCGTTCAACACATGTTCCACATAACCCACAATGCTTGTCGAGGCCTTTATAACATGACCAGGTGTCGGTCCAAGGCACTTCTAATTCGTTGCCGAGTTTGGCGATATCGGTCTTGGTTTTGTGGAGGAACGGCGCAAGGATTTTGAAGCCTGAACTTAGAAAACCTTCGTTGGCAATTTTGACCGAATTTTCGATGGATTCGATGAACTCAGGTCGACAATCTGGGTAGATAAAGTGATCGCCCCCGTGGACGCCTACGGCAACTGCTTCGGCATCAATTGATACAGCCAATCCAGCCGCGATTGAAATCATGATGGCATTTCGGTTCGGTACAACCGTTGCCTTCATTGATTCTTCTGCATAGTGGCCGTCTGGAACATCAATGGTGTGGGTCGTTAAACTTGAACCGGATAGAACCGACTGGAGAGAACCTACATCAACGGTATGAATTGGGACGTTTAACCTTGTTGCACACATGTCCGCAAAAGCCAGTTCTTTGGTGTGACGTTGACCATAGTTGAAACTGATTAACGTCAGTTCATGGTTTTTTGATCTTAGGTAATGGGCAAGAGTTACAGAATCCATGCCCCCTGAAACAACCGCAACAGTTTTCACCTCGCGATCTTACGGTAAGCGCAGCTTAGTGCCACCTCTGTGGGTGTAACCGCAACACTGTTCATTAGTGCGGATTCAGAGTTGACGTTCTTGGCCTAGTGGTACCCAAACCCCATAGTTTCAGACATAAGTGTCATTATGCAGCACTTGTGTATGGTTCACTCTTTCCGTATTTAGGCCCTGATATGGACCGTTGCTTGTTTATTGAAACCGACCCGTCACCACGCCGAGCCCTAAACAACAGATGTCTAAATGCTCAGATGCAACCACTCGAAGAAAAGTTCCCAGAGCTCGTTTTCCTCTGACGACTCGTCAATTCATATTTGGCAACACTCTTGACAAACCCTTAATACGGCTCCCCAGCGCTGCTTCTAATCCCCTAGCGTTCTTTTGTCGTTAGCGCCTGGTCCGGTTTGGCGCTAACGGCAAGAACCTTTGGCAGCTTCGCCACAGTTGTCGAAATCGTAGGTCTGCCGGGCCAAATCCGGCTATTATCAGGGAAAATCCGAAAACTAATCTCGACAAATCAGCAGGTTATGACAGACTTTCCCACACCCAAAGATATTCTTCCGCACCGCGAACCGTTTTTGTTCATCGACGAAATCATTGAACTAACGCCCGCCGAATACGCCAGAGGTCGCTGGCACATCGCCGAAGACGCGTTCTGGGTTCCCGGACACTTCCCTGGACGCCCAACGTTGCCGGGCGTACTTATGTGCGAAGCCATTGGCCAAATGGGAGCGTATACAGTCCTCACATCCAACCTGTATCAAGACAAAATCCCGATGTTCGGCGGACTTGACAAAGCCCGATTCCGAAAACAAGTCGTCCCAGGTGACACTGTCGAAATCGAAGCCAACATCACAAAACTCAGCGCACGAGCAGGCAAAGGAAACGGAACCGTCTACGTAAACGGCGATGTTGCGTGTTCCGCCGACGTGATGTTCGTAGTAGTCGACAAGTAGCCGGCTAGCCGCTGGTAGACGTCGCCACGATAGCGATGTTGTCCTGCCCTCCAGGGTTTGAACCTATACCGGCCAAAGCCATCTGGCTAAGTCCCTCTACCAAATCGAACTGTTCATAAGCGACGTCGCTGGCCAGTTGCGCTATGTGTGAATCCTGAATCGATGTTTCCGGGTGACGGTAATGACATTCGTTTACACCATCGGTAAAACCAAGTAGCAGCTCTCCCCCAAATACGCCAAAATCGAATGGCTCGAACCAACGACAAGACTCGATAGTCGCAGTCGACACATACCGGTTGTTGGGTCGTGAAAGACACCGTGTACGGCCGCCTTGTTCAACGGCCATAAACGTAGAATCTCCTACCGACATGCCAAACCCGTTCCTTGATGAACGGTCATAGATAAGGACACCTAAGGTCGTTTCAGAAGGAGAAATAGGCGACGCTGCCTCCCCCATTGACCTTACGAGTCGGTCGAGGTCTACCGATGTTCGAGGAACCCCTTCAAGTAAACGTCGATACATTTCAGACACTAAAACATGACTAGATTCGCACCCGAAATGCGCGTCGGCAAGTACGAAGGCCGTCAACGTATCAGTTTCCACGACACATAACGCATCCTCGTTTTTAGTTAGGTGACTACCTTTGAACGCAAGGCTAGGTGACTCAAGATCAGAGCCAACACTTATAGACGCTGCAGTTGCAGACGTTACTGCCACCGTCTTGACTGCGCCGTAATCGCCATAGTCCTGACCTAGCAGAAGCACCGAATCAATGTTGGTTTGCATAGACACCCATAGCCGAGGTCGCCGATACCTCGAACTGTAGGTCGGTGAAACTTCGAAGTCTAGTCATGGCGCCACAATAACCTGCAACGTACTTGGCTATCTGGAGGATTCAGATAACCTGTCAAGCACAGATAGGTAACTGACCGAAATTGGAGTCGCCCTATGGAAAGATCAGTCTATGACTACATAATCGTCGGTGCTGGTTCGGCCGGAAGTGTTATAGCTAACCGTCTCTCAGCCGATGAGTCCAGATCGGTTCTTTTGCTAGAAGCAGGACGATCGGACAAACACCCGTATATCGCAATCCCTGCAGCGTTTTCGAAAATGTTCAAAGGGTCGCGAGATTGGGATTACCAAACAGATCCAGAGCCGACCCTCGGCAACCGTCGACTATATATGCCCCGTGGCAAGGTAATCGGCGGGAGCTCGTCGATCAACGCCATGATGTATGTTCGCGGTAACGCCGTCGACTTCGACGAATGGGAACGCGAAGGATGCTCCGGCTGGAGCTACGACGAAACACTCCCCTATTTCGTGAAAGCTGAACACAACGAGCGTCTCACCGACCGATACCACGGGCAAGGGGGTCCCCTCAATGTCGCCGACCATCCAACACCCAACCCGTTAACCGACCGTTTCGTAGAGGCATGCACAACGATTGGAATAAAACGCACCGATGACTTCAACGGCGCACTTCAAACCGGGGCCGGGTACTTTCAGGTCAACCAGAAAAATGGGCGGAGATGGAGCGCAGCCGACGCGTACCTTCATCCAGCCAAGAAAAGAAACAACCTCACGATACGTTCCAATGCTGCGGTGCAACGCCTAAGATTTTCGGGAGCCACAGCCGAATCCGTCGACTTTGTGGTCGGAAAAAAGCCGCATCGCGCTACCGCCACCACCGAAATTATTCTCTGCGCCGGTTCACTTGGGACACCGCAAATCCTTATGCTCTCAGGCATCGGCCCTGCAAACGATCTTCAACAACTTGGCATCACGCCAAGAATGGACCTCCCGGTAGGAGTAGGACTCCAGGACCATCCAGCTGTCCCTGTTATTCACGACTGCACCAAGCCAATTAGCATGGACGACGTCGAACACCCGAAACACTTACTGAACTATCTAGTAAATCGGAAGGGTAAGCTTCGCTCAAACCTCAGCGAAGCAGGCGCGTTTGTTACCGTTGACCGAACCAAACCCGCGCCTGATCTCCAATTCCACTTCGGGCCCCTCTATTTTGCTGACCATGGATTCACCCGCCATGATGGCGCAGCCTATTCGATAGGGCCGACACTCATTGATGTCGCCAGCCGCGGAGAAGTCAAACTACGATCAGCCGATCCAGCGACACCAGTCCAAATACACGGCAACTACCTTAGCGAACGATCCGACATGGAAACACTGATTGCTGGCGTTCGGCTCGCACGAGAAATCGCAGCTTCCGTAGCATTTTCCGACGTCCGAGGTGACGAGATAGTACCAGGCTCAGACACAACATCCGATAAAGAAATCGAGCACTACATTCGCCAAACCGTCGAGATGATCTATCACCCAACGAGCACCTGCCAAATGGGAGTGGGTGAACGAGCGGTCGTCGACCCGGCACTTCACGTCTATGGAATCGAAAAACTCCGAGTAGCTGACGCATCAATAATGCCCAAAATTGTTCGCGGAAATACTCACGCAACAACGATCATGATCGCTGAGAAAGCTAGCGACCTCGTCTTGAACGACTCCTAAGATTTCCCGTAGCGTTAATCTTTTTAACCTCAAAGCGATCTGAGTCGTAATAGAGTGAAATGGTGAAACTAGCGATCATTGCCCACGACGGCAAAAAAGCGGAGATGGTGTCGTTTCTGATGGGGAATATTGACTTCCTCAAACGAGAAAACATCACCATCGTCGCAACAGGTACTACAGGATCCCACGTCGAAACAGCAGGACTCAAGGTAGAAAAGATGCTGTCAGGTCCGCTCGGTGGTGACGCCCAAATTGCGACCATGGTGGCAGAAGGCAACGTCGACCTGGTCATCTTTTTCCGCGACCCGCTAGACAAACACCCGCACGAGCCTGATATCAATATGCTGCTGCGGCTGTGCGACGTCCACAATATTCCTCTCGCCACAAACCCGGCGACAGCATCAAGAATCCTGTACGGATTCGACTGAGGATTCACGCACAATCTTGTTGCAATGACAGCGGCGACTGCGGATACGCGCCCCTAAGCACTACTGTTTCTACATGGGTTGGCTTCCTTGGAAATACGGCGCAGCGCTAGGCATCTTCTTCCTCTTAGTTCTGCTGTTCGCTCGAGGACGAAACGACCGTGCCTGGCAATTCGTGGCATCGCTCTGCGCTGAAGCGTCGATACTGTCTTTCCTCTACACACTTTGGGTGCTTGGCGGTAAACTGTCAGGTTTGGAAATCGACGGAGCTATCAGTAGAGGCGAATGGTTATGGAATCTCGAACGATCGCTGTTTCTGCCCAACGAAAAAGTGTGGCAAGAAGCGTTGACTCCGCATAGCTACGCCACACAAGCGGCAAATATCTACTATTTTGCGGCCCATGTGCCATCGATGGGCATTTTCTTATTCTGGTTGTTTATGCGGCATCGTGATACGTTCTCCAAATGGCGTAACACGCTGGCGCTGTTGACCGGAAGTAGCCTGTTTATTCAGTTGATTCCTGTTGCTCCCCCGAGACTCGTCGACTCTCTGGGTGTGATCGATACGGGTTTGGCCTATGACCAATCGGTGTATGGCACACTTGGTTACACGATTTCAGGACAACTACAGGCTATGCCATCGATCCATGTCGGTTGGGCGGCACTGATCGGTTGGGCCGCATGGAAAGAAAGTACAAGCCATTGGCGCTGGATTGGGCCAGCGCACGCCACAGCAACAATGTATGTAGTCGCTGTAACCGGAAATCACTATTGGCTAGACGGCATAGTCGCCGTTTTGTTGATGGTTGTCCTCTACCCGGTTGGTAAACGAATCGCCGAACTCTCGGTTTCTATGCGGAATCGGACCCCGGGCGGCATCCCAAAACCAAGCACCCGGCTACTCGCAAACCGCTAGAAACTGCGACATCGGCAGAGGTCAGCGTCGTGACAAGGAGAACTAGTCTTGTTCGCGGGCCTTCGCCAATAACGATACAACTGCCGACCGGACCTCTTCTGACGACGACGCTGGCGTTTCAAACGGCAATCTAGCCATCCGTGGTGCGGTTGGTGTTGTCACCTTCAGCGTGATGCCGTAGGTGTCTACGCTGACCATGGCTGCTTCTGTTGCGGTGTCAAGCCCCGCCAACTTCTGCGCATACAAAAGGTTAGCTTCAGCGTGATCGTCGTTCATATGTTCAACGATGCCTTTAGCGTCATCGCTAATCGGGTCTGGTTTCGCCTGCTGGTAGCTTTCAAGGCTAACCCAGCTCATGTGTCCGAAACCTCCAATGAATCGGCACCGTTCGACGTTCAGTCTCCAGAATCCGAAGTCGGTAAAGTCTGCGTAATATGAGGCGTATGGGTGAGCTTCCAAATAGATTTCACGCAAGTCGCCTGGCTCATCCAGCTGCTCGAGTTGGCCCACAACAGTCAATCTTGATGTGCTTAACGGGTCTTGATCCTGCCCAGTACCCAAGGTAACCAACAGGCTTGATTTGCTATGTAGCTTCGCATTGACGGTGTGTTCAGCCATCTCTGAAACCAGTAACACTGGGTTACCCGACCCGTCAGCGGCGTACGAAATTACACTTGCGTAGGGGTAACCATCTTCGGTTAATGTTGCAAGAGAAGCACGAGATGCTTGGTCCAACAGCGTTCGGGCAAGTTCAGCGTCGGACGGAAACGAACTCGGATCTCCAGCAATCGGAGGACCCGCTTCACCTCCGCCATGTTCTTTTGGTCGGCTCATAAAGATGATCCTAGCTTTGTTCTCCGTGACAATGTGCCCAAAATCTGCAAGGTCACTTGCGGCGTGACAGATCAACGCCAGTACCTGAACTTCTTTGAGGTAGATTTGAAGTGTGACTTCTCTTGATCAGAAACAAAGCCTCGTTACGCTTGACGTCGAGGGCGTCTTGACTCCCGAAATCTGGATCGCCGTTGCCGAAAAGACAGGTATCGCCGAACTGCGACGGACCACAAAAGACGAACCTGACTACTCGAAACTGATGGCAGAGCGGCTCGCTGTGCTAGAGAAAAACGGAATTACCTTAACCGATATCCAAACCGTTATTGGTGGCCTGTCACCGTTGGAAGGCGCTCGAGAGTTTCTGGACGAGCTACGCCAACACGTTCAAGTCATTTTATTGTCCGATACGTTCGAACAGTTTGCGTCTCCTCTGATGGCTCAGCTCGGATATCCAACGATTCTCTGTCACCGTCTTCGGGTTGAAGATGATCGGATCGTGGCTTACAGAGCACGAATCGAAGACCCTAAACTCAAAGCTGTATCCGCTTTTCAGAGTCTGAACTACCGGGTTGTAGCCGCTGGCGATTCATACAACGACATTTCAATGATCAAACAAGCCGATGCCGGGTTCTTATTTCGTTCACCTGAAACCGTTCAATCAGAGTTTCCACAATTTTTAGCGTTTGAAAAATACGACGATCTGCTCAAAAACCTGTTGACTTCGATCTGAACCCACAAACAGTGTCCAGTGGCTATGGCCGCTGTAGCGAAGCGTCAAAGGTGAATGTCACGACGCGTTGACCATCTTCTGGGAACTGCTCGAATTGGACACGTTTCCCGTCGGCTTCGAACCGGAAGACCATTTCCTGAACCCCGAATCGTGAACTACTAGGATCCAAATTGGAGACGCCTGGGCCAACCGAAACCGTGTTGCCGTTCTGCTCGTACACGAACGATCCGGTTACTTGGGTTTCAAGTCCGATGCGGGCAACAGAGTTGTGCCAAGGCCCGCTATAGCCGGTAACTCTCAGCGCTCCCCCGTCATCGCAGTAAACGATTCCTGGAAGGGTGGTTGATCTCACTAGACTAATGCGGCAGGTGGCTGGCAACGCAGTGACTTGGGCAGGAGGGGTGAGAACGGTTGTTGGCGGCTGTGTCTGCTCTGGTCCGGCCAACTCAGGTTGGGACGACGGCAAACTTAACTCGACACCGCCGACTTCGGGGATCGCTTCGTCTGACGAGTTACCGGTGAAGAGCCGAATCATATAGATCCCGCCGAATATTGCAGCCAACGCCAGCAAGGCAATAGCCATTTTGACGTCGGTTTCTAACGGCTCGCGCTCGGACCGTTTCTTACTTGTTGGTTTCCCGCTTCCAGGTCCGGCGTTACCTTCAGAACCAAACTCACGCACCAAAAATGCGGCCACGCTTCGATATGTCGAAGAGAGTTTCCCTGGAGGGAAAAGAATATCGTCGAGCCCTGAGTTGTAGTCGAAGTCAATAATTCCGGCTTCAACCACAAGAATTACTCGGCCTTTACCAAAGGCAGAAAGCAACTTGCGTGCCTGATCAAGAACTTTGGATTGCACCCACGGCCTATTTCCCTCGTCAACGTCTTTTTGGGACACTACAAGAAAAAACATCTTGGGTTCGTCGAGCGAGTTGTCAACCCAGTCTTGAATTCGTTCGTCGGCGTCATCTGCTGACGCATCAAAAGTGTCGACGAAATAGCGGCGCTGTGTCACAAAGTGAGCAAGCTCCAGACCGTTTTCCTTACTTGAGCCGTGCCCGACCACAACCGATGACGAGGCGAACGGTTCTGAGTCGAAGTCTTCTTGAGCTGCCTGGTCAAGCATCCAGCCAGATTAGCCCATCAGCCAACTAATCAGTACATACGTCAAGTCAAATCTTACATTTAGGTGCTAGCTTTGGCATACAGAACTCTGTGTGGGCGAGGAGATATGACTACAGCTGCCGATCATCAACGAACCATCGTCATCGGCTTGACGGTGTTGTTCGTGTTGCTGATAGTCGGGGTTAGTCTTCTCAGTCTTGGTGATGAAGATACTGAGAGTCGAGGAGCGACAGCTCAAGCCACCACGGTGCCATTCGGCCCGTTAGGCAATGGCGTTGCTACCTGCGAACGTACTACTGATGGACCGTTCGTTGTTCTCTATTCGGTCGAAGAACCAACACCAAAGACATTTACGTTCCGGGTCGAACTTCGAGCAACGGACGCTACAACCCAGTCCGTGCTGGTGCGTGCTGAAGACGTCACGAGTGCACGGCAGGCCGCACTTGTTGTTGTGCCGGAAGATACCACGACCCCAATTGAGTCGTGCCGAATCACCGGCATTCAGCAGGACAAACGTGTTTTGACCGCAAATTCATAGAACACTGGTAGATATCCCCAGCTAGGGCGCGGATTTTTGGTAAGCAAGCTTACCCTAAGAGCCATGGATTGGATTATAGATAACTGGCCCATCGCTCTCGCTGCCGCCGGAGCATTCGTGATCGTTGCTGGGTTGGTTAAGAAGCTGATCAAGATGGCCATTTTCGGAATAGTGCTAATCGTTCTAGGTGTCGTGTTACTCCAAGTCTTCGCTGGCTAGGTAGTCGGCCCGAATTACCATCGGCGGAATTCGTTCAGCGTAGTAACGTTCACCTAACACAAGTGTAGTAACGTTCACCTAACACAAGTATCGCCACATGCATGTCGTCGCATGGTGTCTCTACTATGCTTGGGTGATATATGAATCTGAGTTGGCACAGATCCTCAGCGCCGTTCATAGGTCGAATAGTTAGCTTCGTTGTGGTCTTTTCGTTAGTAGGCGCCGCGATCGTCTACGGGTATCTCTCGCCGGATGACCGAATCGACACGTCGTTGAGTAGAACAACGACAACTATTTCGGAATCGACAACAACATCATCCGGGGCTGGAGCCCGGCCAGAAGTAGTGGCTGCGGAAGATATCAAGTCCATCGGGCCTGCCCAATCATCAAACAACTCCGACACGTCGACAACAACATCAACAACATCACAAGACCGGGCCAAGTCTTCTAACAGCAAGCCTGCGACCAGCACAACTACCACCAGTCCCCCACCTGTTCCACAAACGGAACCGCAACCTTCTCTTGGCATCACTCAGCTCGTACTCATCGACGCCAGAACAGGCCGAGCGCTCATGACGTTAACTAACGGTTCGGTGATACGACGCAGCGAGTTCCCAACCGCTTCATTGTCGGTCGAAGCGTACGCGACCTCGATCACCGAAAGCGTAGTGTTTTCAGTTGACGGGACTCCCCGACGGCTTGAAGACCAACCACCATACGAGCTCAACGGCAAGACTCGCTGGTTACAACAACCGGGCAACTATACGCTTACCGCCCACGCATATAGCCGTGACAGTGCACAAGGAACGGTGTCGGCTCCTTACACGATTCAGCTGACCGTCGAATAGGGCGCTACGGGTGCCTCGTCGGAGTCGCCACAGTCGACTAACCTAGGATGAAGTTCTAACCATCGAAGGCGTATGTGACCACCCAAGACTTTAAAACTGAGCAGATCCCTGGATGGTATTCGGATCCGTGGGGGGCGTTTGCCTGGCGTTGGTGGGATGGGTCGGCTTGGACCGCGAATGTAAGCCTTCGCAAAACCGGCGAACCAAAACTGCCAAACTGGTTGAGTCTACCGGTTGTGATTTCAGCGTTTTTATCAATTCCACTGATTTTGGTCTTTATCTACCTCAACCCGGTGGCAGGATTTTTGGCACTTATGCCGTTAGTCCTACTTTTTGTCATGCTGTGGGTTTTGAATCTGGTCGCCCCCCAACCTTGGTCTTCTCGGATACACGCCCTGCTTTGGGGAGCCCTGGTAGCGACTCTGATCTCTGGTTTCTTCAACACCGTTGTTGCGATAATACTGGGCGAACAACTTGCGACAATAGCGTCTGCACCCATCGTTGAGGAAGCAACTAAAGGACTAGCCGTCATTTGGGCTCTACGACGGAAAGAGATCGACGGAATTGTTGATGGCGTCACCTACTCAACACTGGTAGCGCTTGGTTTCGCAGTAGTCGAAAACATCACATATTTTGCCAGCACCCCCGACTTCGGGTCGCTCCTCTACACGTTCTTCCTTCGTGGGGTACTCTCCCCGTTCGCTCATCCACTTTTCACGTTCTGGATCGGACTTGGCGTTGGCTTGTCGGTGCGATGGCAGCAATCGACGTTCGCCCATGTTCTTTGGGGTTACCCGTTAGCCGTTGTCGGCCACGCGTCATGGAATGGGGGCATAACGTATTCCATCGAGATCGGCGAGGAGAATCTCGTCTGGTTCGCATACCCTGTTTACCTAGTGCTGTTTCTGACGGTCCTGGGCGGCATGTTTTTGATCTTAAGGCGTCAACAGCGGGTATTTGTCCAACAAATACCGATCTTGGCAAGCAGATACCAAATATCAGAGCCAGAAGTCGAAATATTTGGAGATTGGCGAAAACGGTTCGCTACCCGCAGACAACTCTCATCTCCGCAACGGAGAAATTTTGACCGGCTCCACGCATCACTTAGCAAGTTGGCGTTGGCTCACGGCGGCCCAGGTAAGGTGAGTCGAACTCAAGAAGAGCTTCTGGCGAGCCAACTCCAGTCAGCACGTATGAGTGCGTTCACCACAGCAAAAATTCCAGATAGAGCTTGAGTTCAGTTTCGATCTTTTGACGCCGATAGAACTTCATCATGAGGCCGGAAGAAACACGACCCAACTTCAACACCCCAGTCAAGATCGAAGATCTTGGCGTACCTAGCGGGCTAGTTGAAGAACTATTCGCCCGCCGTCTATCAGTCGAGAAAACATCCACTATCGGTGCGGTTTCGAAACGAATTCATGTTTCACAGACCATTGGGCAACAGATCGCCGAGTCACTGCGCGGTAAGAAGCAGCTCGAGTATCTGGGAGCCGAAGGACGAGACTACAGAATTGCGTTGACTGAATCTGGTGAACGTCGAACAAACGAGGCTATGCGAACGGCCAGTTACGTAGTCCCAGTTCCAGTTCCTCTTGAGGACTACCGTTTCGCGGTAGAAAGTCAAGCCGTCGATGTCTCCCTAGACCGAGAAGCTATAAAAGCTCACCTATCTGACCTGGTTGTCTCCGACGAGATGATCGACCAGCTAGGCCCCGCGTTTCTTAGTCGTGGCGCGATGTTTCTCTATGGACCACCTGGAACCGGCAAGACATCTCTTGCGGAACGACTTGGCCGGTTCGCCAATGACGATATTCTTATTCCTCGCATTATCGAAGTTGACAGCCAACTGATTTCGATTTTCGACCCTGCGCTTCACCACGAAAATCCTGTCCAACCTCCAGGCCTTGACCCAAGATGGGTGGTGTGTAAACGTCCGGTCATCATCGTTGGCGGTGAACTCCAAATGGACTCGCTCGATCTACAGCACGATTCTCTAAGCGGTCTACACACTGCACCGTTGCAGATGCTGGCCAACAACGGTCTGCTGGTGGTCGACGACTTTGGCCGTCAAACCGCCAAACCAGAACAGATACTGAACCGTTGGATTCTTCCGCTCAGCACAGGCGTCGACTATCTTCGAGGCCGAAGTGGCACAAAGTTCACGGTACCGTTCAGACTCAAATTGGTTGTTTCGACTAACCTAGAACCTACCGACCTTGGCGACGACGCGTTCTTACGACGTCTGCAGAACAAGATCTTTGTCGGAGCCATGGATGAAGAAGGATTCTCTTGGAGCCTGGCTCGAGCCGCCGATCGGCTTGGCATCAGAATTACGTCTGAAACCGCTTCCTATATCGCGACCATCTCCAGAAAGTATCTCGGAGAGCTCCGCCCCTATATTGCGGTCGATTTCTGCGAAATAGCGAGTTGTATTCTCGACTATGACCAGTCAGAGCCGGTTTTGACGCCAGAGATCATAGATCGGGTTGCCGCCACCTACTTCGTACGAGATGGCACAGAACCAACAAGCGAAGACTCCACAATCTATTTTGACGCACCAGATTTCGAACAGCCCGCTTTTGAACAGCCCGCCGAAATTGAGACCGACGATGACGCCGAGGTCGACAACTCTGCTGCCTTTAAGCCAAACTAGCCGCTGAACCTAACAGCGGTATCTCCCCGAAAATTTTTGGATTCTGGGCTCAAATGAAACAAGGTAGGGTCATAGCTGGTTACTGGGTAATCGCTATGACAAGGAAACTACAGTGTCTGAATCTGATGGACAGAGCCGCAAGGTTGCAATTATTCGTTTGTCGATCTTGGTATCGATCGTCGTAGGACTACTAGTTGTTGGTCTTTTAGTCGGCCCTGACAGGATCGGAGAAGTGTTCGATTCGATCTCGGGAAGCCTTTGGGGCGCGGTCGCCTTCGTTTTCTTGTACGCAGCACTGACGATGCTGATGGCCCCCGGCGCTGTCAGCTCGATTGCAGGCGGGGCCATTTTCGGCTTCTTCGCCGGATTCGGGCTGGTATTACTCGGAGCTACTCTTGGCGCAGTCGGCGCATTCTACGTGTCTCGTCGAGTGGGCCAAGATTCGATGCAGGCTCTGCTTGGAAACAAAACCAAGTCCTTAGACGGCTGGATTGAGGAAAACGGTTTCGTCGCCGTGTTGCTATTACGGCTTCTGCCTATCGTTCCATTCAATATCCTCAACTATGCAGCCGGACTGACCCCCGTTGACGGCCGGCGCTACACCATCGCCACATTTCTCGGGATCATCCCCGGAGTAGGCGTTTTTGTTAGTATCGGCTCATCTGCCAGCGAACCAACCGGACCTAGGTTTGTTCTCTCGTTGGTAGCCTTGGCCGCCCTGGTTGTTGTCGGCAGCGTCGGGGCAAAACGAATGCAAAAAAAGCAAGGCTCGTCAAGCCTCGCTTCTAGCGATGCTTGATAGTTATTCCCGAAAAATTGCGGCTAAGTCGTTAGAACCTGCCGCAGATTGGTTGGGGACGCGCTCAGTTAGCCCGATGGTTCTCACCATAATCGGTCTTGGGTTTGGGGTGTCAGCCTGCGTGTCGATTGCGTTAGGCCGCTGGTGGCTTGGATTAGGTCTTTGGGGCTTGAACAGGATCTTTGATGGTTTAGACGGAATGGCGGCCCGAAATATTGGGCCGACCAGTTTTGGCGGCTTCGCAGATATCATCGCCGACTTTGTGGTCTACAGCGGCTTTGTTGTCGCCGTCGCCTTTCGCCTGCCGGAAACTCGGTTTGCGGCCGTTGTGCTTTTGATGACCTACTATGTTTCGGGCGCTGCGTTTCTTGCGTGGTCTGACTTGGTCGCTCGCCAACGTCATTCGGCGGCAACCGCCGATGGGCGGTCGTTGGATTTTCCCCCAGGCATCGCCGAAGGCACTGAAACCATCATTGTTTATGCGTTGATTTGTTTGTTCCCAACGTGGGCGTTGGAACTGATGTGGGTATTCGCGGCAATGGTTGGGATCACTGCGATCCAACGAATTTGGTGGGCGAACAAGACTCTCCGCAGCTAGAGCTGAGGCTATTCTTTGACCAGAATCACTACGGTAGTTCCAACATCGGCCTCGCCTGTTGGCGCATACGCCCAAACGAGGTTTGCTGCATAGTTGTCGCATTCGGTCTTAGGGTTCCCGGCAAGTTTGATTCTGCATCTTCCCGGACCTTTATCTTGACTATCTACGACAAATCCGGCTTGTTCAAGAAGTTCTCGAGCTGCCTGAGCTGACTGTCCGATTACGTTAGGAATCTCACGTGTTTTAGGGCCGGCTGACATATACACGGTGACCGAATCCCCCGGTTTCGCTTTGGCCCCAGCAGCGGGTTCTGTCCGAATAACCCCACCTAGTTCGATATCGTCGGAAAACTCCTCAACGACGGTGAACGATAAGCCCAAATCATCGGTAAAAACTCGTTCAGCTGACTCGACGGTTTCAAGCAGCGGCACAGTTACTTCCGCCGGCCCCAGGCTCACCACGATGTCAACCTTAGTTCCTGTCTCGTATTCGGCCGCTACTTCTTGCCCCTCGAACAGCAGCATGGCGACTCGGCCAAACTGTACTGACTCGTCGATGGATTCACTGACTTCACCCACTTCGAGGTTGGCGTCGCGAATCTTGGTGCGTGCCTCGTTTAGGTCAAGGCCCACGACGTTTGGAACAGTACGCAATTCTGGGCCGTCAGATAACACGAGTCCCAATGTTTGTTTGCCATCGAGGTCGGTCCCTTCGGGAACGCTTTGGGAAAGTACTTCATCAACTTTGGTTCCGTCTTGCCGGGATCTGGAAGTCTCGATGAGCCAACCGGCTTGGGTTGCCTCAATTTCAACTTCACTTAGCTGGAGGCCTACATAGTTGTTAACCATCCCGCCTGGAGCTGACCCGTCTGCGTTCGCGGCAAAAAGCAACGCAACACCTGCGATTACGACTACCGCAACTATCGCCGCTAACCCAAGCAACGATGATCCGATTCGACGTTGTTTGGAATCTTCGGGAAGTTGACTTCCTGGAGGTGGTGTTGGGCGAATCTCGCTGGTGGTGACTTCAGCGTCTCGCGATGTTGTCTGAGTTTTACTGTACTTCTGTGTTTTGTCGTAGCCGATCGATGTGATCGGGACCTGCTCGGTGGGTTCTGAAACTTCGGTCGCTACATCATCGGTGAGATTAAGAGGGAGGCTACGGCCACTGGCCTGAGAATTGATTGGCTCCATCGTGTTTCTATGAAGCGGCAGTGTCGCCCCAGTCGGCTGGTTTAAGACAAGCTGTTCAGCGGAAAGTCGAATGGCATGTCGTAGCGCGGTTCCAAATGCTCGGGCGGAAGAAAAACGTTGTGCCGGGTCTTTCTCCATGGCTTGTTCGACTGTGGCGCATATTGGGTCTGGTACGAACTCTCGTAAATCGGGAACCACTTCGTTGTCGACCAGTTCAGCGAAGCCTTCGAGCTGATGAGTTGTCGCCCATGAACGCATGGTGAACCGTTCAAGATTCGGTTGTTGACTAGTGAAACGCGTGATGAACGGCGCCTCACCGCTAAGCAGCGCCCACAGTGTTGCGCCTAGCCCATAAATATCGATCGGTATTGGGTCAGCTTCAGTGATACCTCGAAGCACTTCTGGTGGTGCGTATGCAGGTGTACACAGCGTCTGTTGACCAGGATCGTTTAGCGCAAGCGACGCAATTCCGAAGTCTGCTATGTGGACGTTACCGTCATCGGCGACAAGTAAGTTGGCTGGCTTAATGTCGCGGTGAAAAACCCCTTTGGAATGGGCGAAATCAACTGAGCGACATATTTGAATGATGTGTTGGGTAGCCCGACGCCAACGCAGGGCGCCGTTTCCGTCTAGCTGATCCTGGAGCGAGCCTCCCTCATAGAACGGCAAAACCAGGTACGGGTCGCCTTCGTTAGTCGTCCCTGAGGTATAGACCGAGACGATTCCTTGTGCGTGGGAAAGCTGGCCCATCGTGATGCGCTCGGTATTGAACCGTTCGATCGCTTCGGGGTCGCGCAGTGCAGATAACACCTTAATAGCAACCGTGCGACCAAATTCTGGTTGTTCTGCTCTATAGATGATGGCCGAACCGCCGCGGTCTATCTCGACGCAGTTTACGAAACCACTTAGTGAAAAGTCAGATCGAATCATCCGCCGTCACTCCTACCTAAACCCGAAACGGACACCTATCAACTATAGGTCCATAGAGACGCCCCGACATCGTACTACATTAAGACTCGCTGAGGCGCGGATGATACATAGTCGTCTACGAGCTGCAAGAAAGCATCGAACACCCAGCCCGATTTCGCGCCCAATCAGGTCTTTTTTCGGCAAACTTTTCCGCTCCGGCCTGTTGTTCGTAAGGATTCTCTAGTACCTTGGCCAGTTGGTCCATTCGGGAAAAGTCGCCTTCGGTAGCGGCGTCGATCGTCTCTTGAGCCAAATAGTTTCGTAGAACGTAACAAGGGTTCACCGAGTTCATCAGGGTCGTTCGCTGGGCGGCTGCATCGGATCCTACGGTTGGCAACAGCTTCTGGTAGCTTTGCATCCAATTATTGATTCGCTCTCGTGTCTCGCCCACCAGCGTTGTTTGGTCGTAGTATGCGTCACTTATAGCGTTCAGCGGGTCTTTCGTGTCGGCGTCGATGGTCGCCAGCCGTCGATAGAAAATAGTCATGTCGGTTTCCGTTGACGCCAGAATTTGAAGTAGCTCTTCGACGATGTCGGTGTCTTCGCTGGCTGGGCTGTACTGTAGACCAATTTTGTCGGCCATCATGGCTTGGTGAAGCGATTTGAACGTCGGAACGTAGTCGTTAACAGCTTTTTCTAGAGCTGTTGTTTCTTCGACCAGAGGCACGAGGGCGTTTGCTAGTTGTAGAACGTTCCATTGACCGACTGCTCCCTGATTGCCGAAACGGTATCTACGATGTGTCGAGTCGGTGGTGTTAGGCGTCCATGCGGGGTCAAAGTCGTCCACCCAGCCATATGGTCCGTAGTCGATAGTGATTCCGTGGATCGACATGTTGTCTGTGTTCATAACGCCATGGACGAATCCGACTCGTAGCCAGTCGACCATCAGCTTGGCAGTGGACTGACATATCTCCTCGAACCATTCGACATATGTTTCGGCAGTGGGGTTTTGAGCATCGGAAAGGTGCCCGAAGTGGTGCCGGATTGTGTAGTCGGCTAGTTCGCGTAACTGGTCGATGTCACCTCGCGACGTAGGTAGTTCGAAGTTTCCGAACCGGATAAACGACTCCGCGGTTCGACAAACGATCGCACCAGGTTCCAAAGCCGGGTTGCCATCGTAGAGCATGTCGCGAAGTACTTGGTCTCCGGTGAGTACGAGGCTGAGCGCCCGTGTGGTTGGTACCCCAAGGTGGAACATTGCTTCGCTGGCGAGATATTCGCGGATACTCGATCGCAACACAGCCAATCCATCGGCTCTCCGAGAGTACGGTGTTGGGCCTGCACCTTTTAGTTGAAGTGTTCGCAAGGTACCGTCTGCCTGTGTCACATCACCCAAAGCAATAGCCCGACCGTCGCCTAGCTGGCCAGCCCAGTTCCCAAACTGGTGTCCCCCATATGCCATCGCATATGGGTCAGAACCTTCGAGAAGCCGTTGGCCCGAAAATACGTTAGCCGCGTACGCTGGTTCGTTGGTAAGTTCTTCTAGTCCTAGTTGAGACGCGAGATCTGCATTCCAGCTGACTAATGTCGGCTGGCTAAATGTGGCGGGGTTTGTCCGCGAAAAAGCCGCACCGGCCACTTGTCGAGGCATCGTGGACTGTGACTTGTCGGCTGATAACTCGGACGTGAAACTAGTTGTGAGCTTGATCGGCACCGGGTTAGCCGGTGTTGGATCTTGGATCGGGGCGTTCTGGGGCATCTTTGAAGTCTATTAGGAGGTAGCGCAACGTCGCCATTGGGACCAAAGCTCACTAGGATTTCATCGATGGTGGTGTTACTGCACGAGACCATAGAAGAGTTTTTTGTGGCCCGTATGCCTAAGAAACATTCGGCTCACACGTTAGATGCGTACCGTCGTGATCTCGCAACGATTAGTACTGCACTGGCCGACGTTACTGGATCGGAAAACGCCGCTCTTTCGATAGACGATTTGACTATCAAGAACCTTCGCCACGCTTTTGCCCAGATTTCTGGGCAGTCGGCAGCCACGATCGCTCGAACCTGGTCAACGTGGAATCAGCTTTTTACCTTTTTGGTAGCTGAAGGCCATGTTGCTGGCAATCCAATGGCGGCGATCGAAAAACCTCGGGTGTCCAAGAGCCGCCCGAAGGCTATCACCGGCGACGACAGTGTTCAGCGTTTATTAGCGACTGCTGCTCGGGGCAGAACGAACGCCAGAAACCCGTGGCCCGAACGTGACTTTGCGGTAGTTGTTACGCTTCTCACCTGTGGTCTCAGGCTTTCAGAGCTGCTCGGTCTGCAGCTCAAGTCGGTTGATGGGCCTGCCGGTGACCGAGTCATTGGGGTTCGGGGAAAAGGAAACAAAGAACGAACCGTTCCGCTAGAGCCTGAGGTGGAGGCCATTCTGGCCGACTACATCGAGAGCAGGCAGAACAGATTCTCTAAAACCGTCCGCCCTGAAGACCCACTATTTGTAGACACGAGTGGAGAACGGTTACAACGAGGCGGACTTCAATATCTGATCGATGGTCTCTATCGCGAAGCAGGGATTAGGACTCGGGTGCCAGCAGGAGCGTTGGTTCACGCCTTACGTCACACCTTCGCTACCAGTCTGGCCCGTAACGGTGCGACTGGAACCGAGCTTCAAAAATTGCTTGGGCATGAATCGTTGGCAACCACCCAACGTTACGTTGACGCATCGGCGCGAGAAGTTCGTGCCGCCGCACGGTCTAATGACGCCTATAATGCCCTCGAAGCTGTTACACACAATAAAGTGGAAGGCTTCGAGGAGTCTCCATAACAAAAGTTGGTCTGGATGTTTCGAAGTTGCACCAGATCTTCATGCGTTAGAGGTTTCGATTTTGAATTCAACGGGGCACGATTCGTAGCGCTGTTTTAATTAAGGTAGGACGTGTCATGGGCCGGAGAATAGAGGTCGAACTAACAAGTAGCCGCGAGGATGGTTCGTGGACTTGGCGAGCTGCGGGTGCAAAGAAACCTAAAGGTTCCCTTGATGGGTCTGTCCTGTATGAGGGCGCCCAAGTAGGTGACGTGGTAAAGGCTGATGCTGAATATCACGTTGACGGCATCGAAATCACTGAAGTGATGCCTCCCACTTCGAAGAAACAACGCACAGATATTTTGGAGATGAAGCCTCGCCAGCTTCGAGATGATGAGCTCGTAACGACTCAGCGTGTTAAGAAGAACGATCGCGGTGGCCGTAAAGGTCGTGGCGGTCAGGGACGCTCTCGAGACAATCGAGGCTCTTCTCGTCCTCAGCGACGTGACGAGCAACCACAACGTCCGAAGCCGAAACGACTGCGCCCTAAGCGAGTGCATCGTGAGGCGCTTCTTACCGAGATCGGCGTGGAGCATCGGCCAATTATTGAACAGCTTCTTCGTGATGGTATGCCTGGTGTTCGCAAGGCGATCGAAAAACAGAACGCCGAGGCGAAAGAAGCCGGTAAACCTGAAGTTGATGCGACCCCAATTCTGGCGATCGCAGAGAACAACATTTCTAAAGCCCGGGTCGCCGAATGGCGCGACAAGGCCGATGCCGCTTTAGCTGACGCCGACGAACTGGATCTGAGAGATCTGCGTTCGGTGGTTGTTAGCGGTGCCGACATAGCGCGAGACGATGAGAATCGTGAATTATCTGACCAGCTTAAAGCCGCTCTGGATCGCCGTGTTGACGCTGACCATCAGGCTTGGCTGACCGATCTCGAGAATGCAGTTAAACAGGAACGTGTTGTTCGTGCGCTTCGTTTGAGTTCAAGACCAGTCAAGGCGGGGGCACCGTTGCCTGCTGAGATGGCTACTAAACTCTCGACTCAGGCTTCAGCTGCGCTCTCTTCCGAAGTTACCCAGGACCGTTGGGCTACTGTCTTAGACGCTTTAGCGTTCTCTCCCGTTCGGTCTGCTGTAACGCCCGCTGGTATTCCAGCCGAGCCTAAGGAAGAACTCTTAACCGATGTTCGTAGGCTCAGTGATCGAGTACCTTCAATCGCTAAACTTTTCGGTATCGATCCGGCAGATGTGCCTAAGAGCGCTAAGCGACGTCGTCCGCGACGACGTAAGCCTGGGCAGAAGAAGGACGCTGGCAAGAAGACCGGCAGTTCTGAGCAAGGCAAGAAGGCTGAAGCAAAGAGCGAGGCTCCGAAGCCTGCTACTGACGCTTCTGCCAAGGTCGATAAGGTTCCTACCGCTCCGGTTGATGACCAAAAACCGGCCGAAAAGCCAGCACCAACTCCAGAACCAGCAGCCGAAAAGCCTGGACCAACTCCTGAACCAGTTCCAGCAGAACCAGTCGTCGAACCAGCGACCGAAGAACCGGAACCAACTCCAGAACCAGTCGTCGAACCAGCGACCGAAGAACCGGAACCAACTCCAGAACCTGCTAGTGATGCGGGCCAGCCCTTGCAACCACCAGAGGCTGAATCTGCAGTGCCAAGTGAAGTAGCTTCGGTAGACACCGACGAGTAAACAGGCTCACGCATATACCAGTCTTTACCAATGTGGCCCCGCTAATGATGCGGGGCCACATTGTGGTTTTGGACCGAAACTTCATTTGCGAACATGTGCCATACTTGAACCATGCCCACCCGACTTTTCCATGTTGACTCCTTCACCTCCCAGATGTTCGCAGGCAACCCGGCCGGTGTAGCGTTCGCCAGTCCAGATCTTGCTGACGACGTTCGACTCTCCATCGCGGCCGAACTTAACCTTTCTGAAACCGCGTTTCCGACAGCACGCCCAGACGGAACCTGGGATCTTCGATGGTTCACTCCAACCGTTGAAGTCGATCTTTGTGGGCATGCAACCCTGGCGACAGCCCATGTCATGTTCGAAGACGGGATAGCCGACGGCGACACGATAACCTTTCATACTCGCAGCGGAGAACTGCATTGCACTTCAACCGATTCGGGGATAACTATGGATTTCCCTACGGCACCGGTAAAGGTTTGCGAACCGGCTCCGGGACTTGAGGACGCTCTCGGCATCCAGGCACACAAGTACGGAATTGGCGAAACTTTTGCTCTAGTAGAGGTTGACAGTGTTGATGCGGTCGCCAACCTCTCCCCCGACCTGGGTGCTCTACGTGAGATAGATATCAGCGCAGTGATCGTTACCGCCTCCGGCGATGTTGACGATGGAGAAGCCGACTTCGTTTCGAGGGTTTTCGGGCCAAGAATTGGTGTTCCTGAAGATCCGGTGACTGGATCGGCTCATTGTTTGCTCGGGCCTTGGTGGTCTGGTCCGCTTGGGAAAACGACGATGTTAGCCCATCAGGTATCGGCCCGAGGCGGCCATCTGTGGGTTGGCTGTCACGATGATCGAGTGATCCTTACTGGACAGGCGGTCACGGTTTTCGAGACACAACTGCCGTTGTAGGTCTAAACGGTGGTTCGGTAAGAACAGAATGTTCTGCTAGGAAAGCCACGTAGCAACTACGTTCTCGATCACTTCAACAACCTGGTCGCTCTTGACGTCATCCATCGCATCCGGATGAGGTGACGCGAACCGTTTCGAATCGTTGTCGTAATAGAGGCCGCTAGCGGTAACGAAACTGTCAGCGAGCGCCGCTTCGACCAGAATGTTTGCGCCGATACTGACATCGTGACCGTCGATGCCATACCCGGTCTTGACCATATTGGTGGCCAACAGCGAACCTGGATTAACGGCCACTACCGAAGGGCCAGCGGATCTGGTAGATAACCCAAGTTGGCGAGACCACATAGTTAACGCTAACTTGCTTTGAGCGTAAGCCTGAGCGTCGTCTAGACGGACGTTTCCAAGCAACGCTTCGATGTTTACCGGAGCTTGTGCTGCCGACGATAGGTTTATGACCCTGCCCCGTCGAGGCCGGGAAGCAAAATTTTTGTGAGCAGATACGGGGCTAGTGTGTTGACCACAAATCTGATATCTAGCCCTGAGGTGGTCAGAGGGTTTTGGGTCTTGAACACCCCGGCGTTATTGATGACAACATCAAGCTCGTTAGTTTCTTCGAGTACGCTCTTGGCGAATCGGGACACGGCGTCAAGGTCTGCTAGGTCGGCGATATACGCCAAAAGTTGTGCGTCCGGGTTTAGTTCACGGAGCAGGCGTTGCGTATCTTCAAGTTTGGCTTTATTTCGTCCATGCAGAAGAATACGGTGGCCTTTGGCCACTAGAAGCTTTGCGGTTTCTAGGCCAATTCCGTCAGTCGACCCGGTCAACAAGATAGTTTTTTGCATTCTTACGTGCCTTTATAAATGAAGTGGGGAAGCACATCTTGTGCTAACCGTTCGAGCGTAGGTTCAGTGTCAGCCTGGTTAAATCGAAGATTTAGTGCCACATGGTTTACACCGGCATCCGCTAACGCGTGGAGATGGTCGACTAAGACGTTCGCCCCCAGACGGTATCCTAAATGAATTGGAGAAGCCGTGGTGTCGGGGTCGTCGGCCAGGTCAATGTGCAGCGGCTGCATAACTGGCTTTGGCGGAAGGTCAGCTTCTTCTACCCTTCGCTGCCAATCACGTACGATTTGTTTCTGTTCAAAAGCCGTCCGAGGGTAAAGCATCCAGCCGTCGCCGTTTAGGACGATCCAGTCGAGATCCTGCTGGCTGCGGCCGGTTATCAGCAACGGAAGCCGACGTGAAACCGGCTTTGGAAGCAGGTCAATCGTGCCCGGCAACGATCCGTATCGATTAGCAAATATCGTTGACGAACCCTCCATTTGGCGAATGTAGTCAACACTCTCCCGGAATGCTTCACCTCGATCAGCAAAGGCGATGTTCATCGCCGGGTATTCGTCTGGTCGGTCGCCAGACGCTATTCCAAGCACAAGTCGGCCATTTGATAGTACATCGACGCTCGCCGCCGCTTTTGCTACATGAGCCGGGTGTCGAAGCGGGAGTATTAAGCTCGCTACCCCCAACGCTATAGAGGACGTGGAGCCAGCAAGTGTTCCCAGATAAACAAACGGATCGAATAGCTGTCCGGCGTCACCAAACGCTGGTACGTTAAACGGAATATCGCGCAACCAGACAGCCGAAAAACCTAGGCTTTCTGCTAGCTGAACCCGTTCTATATGGTTGACCAGTCCAGGGACAGGGCCTGTAGAGTACCGCTCGATCGGGGCGACCAACCCAACCGTTAACTGGTTTGGGTGAAACAGCGAATCGTATCCACGATTAATCGAAACAAAGGTGGAGGTTTCTGTGTGCTCGATCGAGATCATCCTAACTTCAGTTACGGCAGGCGTAGCAAAACACGTTCGCGCTCTGCTGCCTAGTTCAACCTAATTCGAATCATATTTCTCTGCAAGAAGGCACCTTCACCACTAGTAGGAACCTCAACGAAACTACCTCATCAATCACCGGCAAGCGGCCAAGTCTGGCGTTTACTTCAACAACTCTGGCATAGCTTCTTGAAGCGATTCCCATAGTGATACCGGTGACGCCAAATCGGGGTTGTCTCGATATATCTCCGCTGCAGCCACTGCCGTGTCGAGTTCGTTGGACGCTCGTTCCAGTACATCTACCGAGATCGGCAACTTGACCCCACGATGCCGAGCAAAAACCGGATTAGTCTTTTCGACATATCCGAAGTCGATACTTGGTTGCACCAACTTAGAGCAATGACACGGGTTAGAACCCGCAACGAGCCCACATCTGTCCTTTAAAAGCGACCGCATGATCTGACGCGCTCGGGATAGGCGTTTTCGATGAGCCGGTCGACTGATTTCTAGAATGTCGGCACATTCAGTATCGGAGAAACCAAGAAGGTCCCCTAATAAATAGGACACTCTAACGGGCCGAGATAGGCAGAGAAGCATCCCGTAGGTACAAGCCAACCGAATATCGGCCGTCAGTTCTTGATATTCAACTTCGCTTTCGCCTTCGAAAGGTTTGTTGTCGGCAAACCGGTCGATAAATTCTGCGAACGGCTCCGACCCGGCAATCGACTGCTCGGTTGGACGTTGACGTGTCCGTAGGAGCTGGCGGACCGCGACTGTATACGCCCACGTCGTGAACCGTGATTCTGCTCGAAACGTACTCAGTCCGGTAATGATTTTGATCATCACTTCATGAGTAGCATCTTCGGCATCTGTCGGGTTTCCCGAGTATCGCAACGCTAGCCCATACATCGGGTCGCTAATTTCCCGACACAGACGCTCTAAAGCGTCCCTGTCGCCCTCCTGTGCCTGCAGAGCAGTTTGGGTTAACGAATCGAGATTTGGGTCGGAGACGTCCAACATGGCTTATCCCCGGTTACTTGTGAAGTTGGCGAACAAACTAGTGTCGTTTTGTTCAGAGAATACTTGAGCTAGTTCTTTATTGGTTGACAGTGTCTGAAATGCAGTTTCTGTCGCCTCGAACGACGTCCAGCCGTTAATGTCTCCAGTGAGCCCCTCAGCGTTCTCCTCTAACCGAATATGGGTCACGATTGAATCCATCTCTTCGAGGTATTGTCCATGAAGTTTCGTGTGTGCTTCTTTGAATCCTGCAGGGTCGTTTGGTTTTAGGGCCACAACCTCAATTACGGGAGCCTTTTCTAACGACGACAGGGCCGACAATAACTCTGTTGTTGACGCCGGAAAGTGGGCGAACAGTCGAAGATCAGACGCTGGAGCGCTATACCATTCCCACTCCCCTCCTGGTTGAAGGTTTTGAGCGGCCACTGCAGCCGACGCTTCATCTCGCCATAAAACTATGTCGGCGAAGAGTGTCTGGTCAGACAAACCCTGCAACGCTAGAGAATGCTCACATCCGTCCACTTCTCGCAATTTGGAGTGGAGCCGACGTTGTGTAGAGGCGAAATCCTCTGGCTTGGTGATTCCAAAGACTGCGACTTCTACATATTGTTGGTTCATGCGTGTTTCTTTCTACGACTGACCAAGCGTGTCTTGGTCTACATAGGGTTTAGAGACAACACACACCCCGACTGTGACATAGAAATCGAGAATATTTTTGGATCTACTCGAACGAGTGGTGCACCGTAAGCAACCTGGCTTTGAGACCAAACGATTCGAAGAAGTTCTTGGTGTTGCGATCACCAGGTAACGCTTGTGAATCGACGCCTACACATCCCCGGGATTTCAATTGTTCGACTACGAGGTTCATCATCGCTTCGCCGATACCCGACTTACGGATCTCTTCTTCAACTACGAACTCGGTTAATCGGCCGAGTTGTGTGCCATTATCCAGACCGACTATCGAGACCAAACAATAGCCGAACACAACTTGGTCATATGTTCCCACGATGACAAGCTTGAGGTCGTTGTCAACCATTTCTGTGACCGGGTCGTCAACCGTTGGGAGCTCGTAGTCGACCAACAGTGCGGCCCCACGCTGTCCTTCGATGGCTGCGAGGTGGTTTGAACGAATTCTGATGATCTCGGCTACGTCAGCCTTAGTCGCGTTCCGGGCTGATTCACCGCTGTCGCCAGATAGTGACAATGTTATGTATCCAACCGATCGAGTTTGGCCAAGACAGTTTTGCGAGCTCGATTTGCACGCTCATGTTTTCGGATAGTGGCTCGTTGTGTAGCAGATAAATCTCCAACGAGTTGAATGATCTCTTTCGCTGTGAGTTTGTCGTAGCCGGCGATCGGAAGCGCAGCAGGCTTTTTGGTGTCCTTCGCCGGGTTCTTGGAAGCCGGTTTAGCTACCTTTTTGACGTTCGAATCTTGCTGAGCTTGTGAAGAAGGCTCTGGCTCTGCTTTGGCCGTAGTTGGTTTACTCGCAGCATCGGTCGTTTCGGGTTTGGTGTCAGGGGTCAGTCCTAACAGCTCGCCTGCCTCAAGTAGTGCTTTTGCTAAAAAATCGCTGACCTGGTTTGCTACCTCGGAAGCATTTTTTTCCAAACCGGGACGTCCAGTGGCCGCTTTGCCTACTAGTTTGGCTATTTGGACTTGACTTTTCCCTCGACGGACCAGCCGAGGCATCACGTCTTCGTACTCGTACAGCAGTCCCAGAGGGGCGTACATCACTGCCTCTCGTAGGTTTTCGAGCCGATCGTGAACGTCGTTTTTCTTTTCCATTGCCTTCTCCTAGCGACTTATCGCCAGACTACAACAACTAGACGCCATCTAGTAGATCGCCGCAGTGTGGGCAGTATTCCTGATTGTCTAGTTGGCTTCGATTGACACCTAGAAAGCAGCTCGGACAAGTGATGATATCTTCCGGCGCTGGACCCTTCGATGATGTTGAGCCTACGACTTCAGCTTCGTCTTCTTCATCGTCGGAAGCTGCCATTCGGTCCCGGAGGATAGCGTCAAGATCGGCTTCTAAATCTTCCGGTTCTAGGTCTTCGTCTTCATCATCATCGCCCTTAACGGACTTCGCTCGAGGAGTAGTTTCGTCGTCATCGTCGAAGTCTTCATCGTCGTCGGTCAAAGGGTCGTCGCCGATGACTTCATCTAAATCGGCGTCTGCTAGTTCGTCTTCGTCTAGCTCGGCGTCCTCTAGCTCGGCGTCCTCTAGATCGTTACCCTCTAGCTCGTCGTCCCCTAGATCAGCCTCAACTGACTCTTGTAAGTCCTCTTGACTTTTCTGTTTGCTTTTTGGGCTCGCCATATCTATTTCCTTGACAGAACAATTGGATCATTTTCTAGATCCAAACGGTAACTACATTTCGCGTGTTGAGAACTACATACGCCGCACCCAGCCGGACGCGTGATTCATTCATTATTTGTATAGCCCGCTCCACCAGAAACAACTCACTAGTTGGGATTTATCTCCCCAACTTTTTTGCAGATGTCAGGTATCGAGTGAACAAATCTGAGGATCGGCATTATCCAAGACGATTTGAGCGTTTTCCTTCCGCCCTTTTCTCAGCCTCTAGACGTTCGAGGTCGGTTTCGCTTGAATGATCCACGAATGTCATCATCTCGGCAATAGCATTGTGGCCGGCAACTTCCGCGATTTGAGTATGCATTTGCTGGGCCACTACCCGGTAGGCCGGGTGGCCCTGTGGGGTGGATCTGAGTTCAAGCATATGCATTGCGGATCGAGCGTTTAGGTTCATATTAAACCGAATTCGATATGCCAACGAAACTGCGTAGGAAGCTTGTGCCGGAAATTCACTTCTCAGTGCGTCGTATAGCTCCGCTGATCGGTCCATAGCTTCGTCGAACGGTTCGGTCAGGTTTGCCCTATCGACGAGCTCAGGCCTGGTATAGCCATGATCAGGCTTGAGGGTCTGCCACTCTATGGTGAGCATTCGATGGCGTTGCAGATCCCTAAAGGCGCCATAATCAGATAAAACGTCAAACCGGTAAAAAGGACGCTCCAATGCTCGACCTGGTCGATGCCTGCGGTTCTTTCGTTCTCCAACGTAGGCTCGAACTACTCTCAGCCGCTCCTCGACCGTCATCGCGGATACTTGATCCTCGAGCTTGCGTTCGCTCAGCGACGAATGCGGATACAGCATTGAGGCGATCATCTTGGTTTCGCCATCTGGATCAAAATCCACTAACTCAACGTTGGCGCCAACATCTGACTGTTCGGGCTGTTCGATGAGTTCGGCCGCGACCGAACTCATCGCTTCACGATTTGTCTCAAAATACTGGCTTGTCACCTGGCCTCGATCGGCCAGATCCACTCGTTTCACAAACGAAGGAATCACCTTGCGTAGCTCGTGCAGCATCAATTTTGCGTATTCGCGTGACTCGGGAAGCGGATCGGCCTGCATACGAAGGAGAAGCTGCTCGTATGCTTGCCCCGTACCGTAGATGCCGACGTTGGATTGCGCCGCTGCTGGCAAGATACCGCGAACAGCGTCGAGCGACTTTGCTTTGATCGCTGTTCGATAGACAAAATCGCTATCTCCAGCTGACTTGGGAGTCTCTGTCTTGATGAACTCACGGGCCTGACCAAACAGGTCGGAGTAGGTGTCAAACAGTCGGTCTAGATCGCCGACGTACCGGGTGCCCAACGGAGAGGAAAGCACCGCAGGATCTCGATAGTAGCGGTAGCGACCTTCGACTCTTGAGTTGTATTCGATATATCGAGTCGACTGCTCGAGATACGCCGCCAAACGTCCCCATTCGAGGACCTTGGTCAAAAGATTCGACGCTTGCTCACAGGCCAGATGGACTCCACCGAGTTGAGCTACCGAATCATCGCCGTATTCGAAAAAGACTTTGTCGTATAGCTCTTCGGCACGACGCAAACCAACCGTTGCATCGACAGAAGCATCGCCGCTGATATCCAGCTCACCGACGAACTCATCGAGAAAAAGCCTGCGGAGGCTCTTAGCCGAACGCGAGTAACGGGCAAATAACGCGCCTTTAACAACTTGAGGCAAGTTAACTAACGCAAACACCGGCGAATCCAGGTTGGTGAAATAGCGCCGAAGTATGTCTTGCTCTGACTCTGAAAATTCTTCTGTCACGTAAACACTCACTGGTCCACAGACTAGGCCGATTACCGGCCAGTTTGGCGGACCCACCAAAGATCCTTGATCATTGTTAGCTATACGACAACAAACGTCGTTGGTCTAGGTCCCTATGCAACGACATAGAAAGCGTCGGCAATGATGTCAACCTCGACCGTCGAATAACGACCAACCGCTACCCCATCCACAAAAGTTGGAGTGGGACGCGAAAAATTGAGAGTATGTGCAGATCGACGGATGGTCTTAAGGTCGGGATGCGGCAGATGTGTGCCGGTTCTTAGCCGTCCTCGGGCGAGAAGCCGTTGTTGGACGCTTAACGAGCCTTCGGTGATATCGATAAGGCCGTCGTTCGGGTGGGCTCGAGGCCCGAAATAGTTCTCTCCCTGCCAACCTACGTTCATGATGGTGGCGAATTTGTCAGACCAGAAACGAGATCTGACTAGCACGTGGGCGGCGAAGGGCTGTTGCTCTCCCCCGTCGAGCCGAACAAGCCCTAAATCGAATGGAAAGACTATCTGATCTTTTGGCTGACGCTGCACGCTGATCCCTAACGTCCGAAGGACGTCGCCCGACTCGAGGCTGAACGGAGTCATCTCTGTGGCCGTGTGTTCTCGATGTGCTTTGTATCCGATATGAGCTAACTCGGAATCGTTAGAAACTCGACGTTCGTTGACCTCAGCGCTGCGAGGTGTCCCCCACTCGTCACCTTTTCGAATCGTCACTCATGCCCTTTAGATTCTTCGTCTGGCTCACTAGCGACGTCGAGAGTCGAAGAAACCGATACGAGGTCACGAAAGAGAAGCTCAGATGCCTGCCTGGCGGAACTGACCGTAGCTTCGTCAGAAGCTAATGAAGCAATCTGATTTAGCAAGTCAATAAGCTGTTTGATGGTCTTGATGAAGTCACCGGCCGGTATTTCTTCGTCAAGCAACACGTCGTCGATATCTCCCCCAGAAGCCCAAGCGTGGGCGACACCGACAAAACCAGGGTCGGTTTGTCGAGTTCCTGGAAGACCGGCCTCGTTCTCATCGATAGCTAGTCTCATCCCAAGTCCGGCAATATCGTTGTATCTTCTCTTCAGGTCGCCGGTTGGAAACCACACTTCGCCGCGATGATCCCGTCGGCGATCCGAGAATACAAATACAGATAACAGTCCGGCCAATTCGGACGGTCCGAGCCCATCGAACAGCTTCGCTTCCAAACAGTCCACAATCAGTAAATCACATTCGTGATACAGCCGGGCGAGTCGTTGACCTCCACTCGTCAATTCCCAACCATCTACATAACTTCGAGTCGCAAGTAACCCCAAGACCGATTCGAACTGTGCCGACAGAGTGTGTCCGCTGCCGTTCACCGATGACAGCTTCGCGATATCTTTCTCTATTCGCTCAAGCCGTTGTATTGACCGACGGGCTTTCTGAGGAACTTCGGACGCCGTGTTATAAAGCGGTTTAGGACTATTCTTTGATTGTTGTTTTCCTTTCGAACGCCCCTTCTTTTTTCCGGTGATTCGCAGCCGCGACAGTTGTTGGGCCGCCTCAAATTGAAACGAAACACTGTTAGGGACATATGGTTCAGGTAGAGCGACTCGCCCAACCACATCGGGTACCTGATCAAGATCGGCTGGTCGGAGCATAAAGGCATCGGCTTCGCTGTCGACAACGGTGGCTTTAATTCGGCCACCTTTTCTGAACGCTACTGCTACCACTACCGCCATGGTAGGAAGATCGTCTCCGCTCAGCCGGATGACTTCTCCCGGAACGAGTTGGGTCAACGCAAACGAAATCGCTTGAAGATCTGCACTGTGCGACTTTTTGACGGTTAAGGCAGCACGGATCGAATCGAGCGGCCCAAATTCGGCTTCTATCCTGCCTCGGATCTGTTTCTCTCGTTCTAGAAGTCTTTTTCTCCGGTCTTCGGTTCGGACGACGGTTGAGTCAGACCGGAACTGGGCAAACGACTGGTTCAGGAGGTCCCTAGCTTGGTCTGGCTCGAACCTTCGCACAAGATTTGCCGCCATGTTGTATGTCGGCCGGAACGATGAGATCAGCTCGAAATCTCGGCTCATCGCCAAATTTGATATTTGTTCAAACTGAACAAACGGAGACCACAACACAACAGAATGGCCAACGTTATCTATTCCCCGCCTACCGGCACGCCCTATGAGCTGGGTGTATTGGGCGGGGGTGAGAAACTCGTGGTGCTCTCCAGTGAACTTCGTCAGTTTGTCCAACACAACGGTTCTGGCTGGCATATTGATTCCCAGGGCCAGCGTCTCTGTGGCAAAAACTATTTTTGTTAGACCCGCCGCAAAACACTGTTCGACGGCTTCCTTCAGCGGAGGGATCATACCTGCGTGGTGCGAAGCGACGCCGGCCTCCAACCCCCGCTGGAACTGCTCGACATTAAGAACTTCATGATCTTGAGGACTTAGACCCGCCGTTTTTGATTCGATAATCAATCGGATCTGGTGTCTTTCCTCCTCAGTTGTCGCTGAGAAACCCGATCTTGTGACCACGGCGGCAGCTTCTTCACACCCCGCTCGGCTAAAGATGAAGTGAATTGCCGGAAGCATTCGCTTTTCGTTTAACAGTAACGTCACGTCTAATGGGGACGGTGTTTTCCATTTACGACGACGGGCAGGCCCAGACCGTTTGGCTTTTCCTCGAGAAATCTCGTTATCGAAGCGGACAGCCTTGAGGTTAGGTTTGCCTCGGTTTAACGTTTTGACCATGTGGAGATGAGAGCTAGACCGCTCACCCACAATGTACGAACTTTCGAGTTCAACCGGACGTTGCAGCTCGACGACCAGTTCGGTGTTGCCGCGTATGGTGTCGATCCATTCGGTTAGTTCATCGGCGTTAGAAACCGTTGCCGATAAACAGACCAGTCCAATCGGGCGCGGCAGATGAATTATGACTTCTTCCCATACCGATCCGCGATATGGATCCTGTAGATAGTGCACTTCATCAAGAATCACTTGTTTGAGTCCGGTAAAGTCTGCCCCCGCATAGAGCATGTTTCTCAAAACTTCCGTCGTCATGATCACGACGGGTGCGCTGGGGTTGACTGCGTTGTCACCCGTTAAAAGGCCGACGTTGCCGGCGCCGAGACGTTCGACCATCTCGTGATACTTCTGGTTCGAAAGCGCCTTTATCGGGGTTGTGTAGAAGACCCTGTTTTCTTCTGCGATTGCTTTGTCGATAGCGTAGGTCGCCACCAACGTTTTACCCGAACCTGTCGGGGCGGCGACAACAACACTGCTTCCTTCATCGACAACGTCAAAGGCGTCTAACTGAAATCGGTCGGGGGTGAAGCCGAGTCCGTCGATAAACGTTGAGCGGCTGAACGCCCCTAATGGAGACGCCAACGTGAACCTAACTAGCTGGGTCGCCGATAGTGATGCTACGGGTCTTGATGCGGGTTCCGATCAAGATAGAGAATTCGTAGAAAAGGTACATCGGGATCGATATGACGGCAAGCGTAAATGGATCACCGGTAGGTGTGATGACGGCTCCGGCGGCTACCACCAAAACGGCGGCGTATCTTCGATTGTTTCTGAGCGTTTCGGGCTTGACGAGGCCTACCTTCTGCAAGAAGACCAACACGACCGGAAGCTGAAATGATACACCAAATGCAAACAGCATCTTGACGAAGAAACCGACATAGCCCTTCGGTGATAACAGAGGCTGGAATGATTCGGCGTCACCAAATCCGAGAAGAACTTCGATTGCCTTTGGCATCAAGAAGTAAGCGGTCGACATGCCAGCAAACATCAAGAAGACCGAAACCGGGATGAACGCAAGCAGAGCACGGCGTTCACCTGGGTACAGCCCAGGCATGATGAATCGGGCGAGCTGGTACAGAATGACTGGTGTCGCCAGCACTAGACCACCCCAGCCTGAGAGAGATAGCTGCGTAGAAAACGCTTCAGTGATCGAAGTCAGCAAGAAATCGCATTCATCGCCCTGTGCAGTCTTGTAATCGCAGTAAGGGGCTTTGAGAAATCCGAAAATCCGGTCAAACAGAAACCAGACGAGCACAACACAAACGATTATTGCGATGACTGACCTGATCAGACGAGTTCGCAGTTCGCCCAGATGCGACATGATCGACATCTCGGCTTCGTTACTAACCTGTTTAGTAGCCTCGCTCATGATTGATCCTCCCCGTCAGAATCTATAGAGCTAGTCGCTGTCTTATCGTCGTCTTTCGCCGCATCAGCTAAGCCACGAGGAACGACCGGATCATCTTTGGTTCCCGTACCCGCCGTCCACGACTTGGGATCGATCGACTTTTTCAACTCACCGGACTCGTCGATTGTGTCCATGAAGTCTTTTTTAAGATTGTCAGTGACTGACCGAACTTGGCCGACGACCTGCCCGACACGTCGAATCAACGTCGGGAGCTGTTCGGGACCAACCACGATTAACGCCACCAATCCGATGACTAATAGTTCCCCGGCCCCGATATTTAGCATGGAAACCAGGTTAGCGGATCGGAGGTTCGACACCGGCTAGAAATCGGCAAGCTGCAACTAAAATGCATTGGCAGGCCAAAGAACCAGCTGAATGCTGCGATCAGCGGTCGGCTAAATCAGCTAACGCCATCGAAAGTTTGTATTCATCATTCAAAAGATCGTGAAAATCAAGCAAATCATCATGGCAGATAGGTTCACCTTCGTGGCGTTCGCCCAGCTCAGCGGGCAGAGACCACATTGAGCAAGCAACACCAGAAGCGACCAGAAGATCTAGGGTGCGAGGTTCAGCCGATTTGACGACCATACCCTGACAGGTGGGACACATAAATCCGTATGTTCCAGCGTTGGTATCACTACATATCCTGACCTGGACGTCAGCTGTAGTTAGTTCCACATCTCCACAATCGGCGCAGCGCGCCCTAATCGTTGCCATTATCGATCTTCCTCTTTACGGTCTGGGCAGTCAATAACCGCTGCCCTCTCAATAAGATCGGCAGGCACCTCCTAGGTCTTAAGACGTAGGCCGTCATTTGGCCGATACCCTTCCAAGGAATCATCCAAATCGATCCTATACACGCCGCGAAAGGCCTATAAATAGGTGACTTCGAGACAGTCTGAAACCGTGCGACCTCGTATCAGCCAACTAAACAATTCCCTCCATCTGATCGCGATCTCTGAGCCTTCCGAGACAGCTATGGCGGTTGATCAAACAATCGCTAACGGCGCTACCGGAATCGAGACCAGTGTTTGGACCACGGCGGACGGAGTTGTGGTTGCGAATAGAACTGGGCAGCAGCGAAAGAAATTTCGAAAAGTGGCAGTTTCTCGCATGAAGTTCGCCGAACTAGATTCCTCCAGTAGCGAGTTCGATGCCCTTCTGAGGGCTGTCGGCCTCGGCTCGATTCATCTGCTAGTCGGAGATGAGGACTCAGTGGACGCTGCGGTCAATCTAGCCCGAAATGCTAATGCCGAAGAACAACTGTGGCTTGTATCAGATGATTTGGCGCTGTTGACTAGATGGCGCACGCGTACCTCATCCAAGCTAGTACATTCGGTTCGGATCAGGGACCTAAAACAAGGCCCGGAACGTTTCGCCGCCGACTTAAAGGACCGGTCTCTAGACGGTCTTGAAATGTTCCATACCGATTGGAACGGGGGTTTGATCACGATGGTTCACCGTTTCGGGCTTCTTGGTATAGCAACCGGAGCAGAACAGCCTCGTGAGATGGCGAACTTAATCGATTCGGGAATCGATGTGCTTCGAACCACCAAAATACTGAGGTTGGTCGAAACGGCATCTCAGTTCACGTTAGGAAAGGCTTGACAGTGTTGCGAGCTGATATGCGCGCCAAATTAGTAGCAGTAGTGATGGCTCTGGCTCTAGCCATTTTGGGCGGCCAACAACTTCTTGATTCCTCCGAAAGCTCAGTCGACCCGGCAGACCCCGGCGCTGCCTCAAGTGCCGAACGTTTTTCGGATTTGCCCTCCGTACAAGTCGATAGTTTGCCTGCAGAGGCACGCGAAACTCTTGATCGTATCGAATCCAACGGCCCATACCCGTACCGCAAAGACGGCAGTACCTTTCAGAACCGAGAAGGTCTGCTCCCCGATCAGGAAATCGGGCACTATCGAGAGTTCACGGTCGACACTCCCGGGTCGCCTGATCGTGGGGCCAGAAGAATCGTCGCTGGTGACGATGGCGAACGGTTTTACACCGCCGATCATTATGCATCGTTCTCTGAAATAGTTAGCTAGGTCGCTACAACGAGCCGAACCGGCCCATCGGCCAGAACCTGACAAAGGCCCGTCCTACAACCCGGTCCACGGGCACTGGGCCCAGCTCCTTTGACGAATCATCGGATACTTCACGGTTGTCGCCGAGAAGGAACAGTTCATCGGGAGGTATCCTTACCGGCCCAAAGTCTGCGTTGACCGCATCATCTTCTAAATAGTCCGACTCTTCGAGAGCTAGTTTGCCGTTGATGATTACCTGGTTGTTGCGTATCTCGACAGTTTCACCCGGCAAGCCAATAGCTCGTTTGATAATGACCTTTTCACCTTCTTCAGTATCAAGCTGCACAACAACAATGTCCCCTCGGCTGACGTCACCAACCCGGTAGCTTAATTTGTTCACGAGAACACGATCGCCTATTTCAAGCGTCGGTTCCATCGACGGAGTTGGCACCAGAAACGGTGAGACAACAAAGCTTCTTACTAGCAGCACCAAAATGATCGTTGGAACTACCAAAAACAGAATCTCGATTAGTTGGTCTCGAATCTTATTGCTTTTGGATTTACTTTCAACAACGTAGCCGTCCTTCGGTTGTCTTGGACGACGTCTGGGTCGGGACGGGCGCTGACGCCGATCTGGTTCGTATAGTTCTTCTTCGTAGTCGTCGTAATAATCGTTGTCGTGTCGTAGCTCGTCAGCGGCCGGATACTGAACACTGTTCGTGTTCTCTGAAACAACGTCGCGTTGGATCCCGGCACGATAGTCACCTAGGTCTTCGCTGTTATCGCTCCGAAACTGGGAGATTTCTGGTTCTCGAATGTTGTTCTGATCAAACCACTCGTCGTTTTGACGGTGGTGGGGTGGGTCGATATTTTCGAAGGCCGGGAGACGGAGCTGCTCCTCAGAGTATTCGTGGCTGAAATCGTAGTCTTCGTTAGAAAACTGTCCCGACGTAGCGGGGTCGAACATCTCGACATGTTCGACCGGTTCTTCCGTGACGTCGTCATCGAACCCTCCACGCGATGACGGCACCTCATGTGAAGGGTATGGCTCGTCATAGAATTGAGTCTGGCCGGTCTGGTACCGAGGATCCACCCCATCGTTTTCGTCCAGATTCGATCGCTGGTCGGGCCTTTGAAGCTGGTTGACGTTGTCGCCTCGAGGGCGGTCAACGAAGCCATTCTCAGATTGATAGTAGGGCTCTGGCGGCTCGCGATTTCCTAAATCTTCAGCGAAATATTGGCCTTGTTCGACTGGCTGACCGTCATCGACAAAATCGTCTTCATCGTAGAAGTCGGCCCGAGATTGGACGACTCCGGTATTTACTTGTTCGACTGAACCAGTAAATTGTGGGGCAGGGCTGTCTGCGAACGGGTCAGGTTCACCCTCGAGGGCCCAAAGAAAAGCGTTAGTTTCGGGACCAAAGTCGGCGACGTTGGGCACATGGCCGTCATGTGCACTGTCGTCAGTAGACCAACCATCCCGCTCACGACCTTCAAAATCACGATCTGGATTGGAGGAACCTGACCAGTTGGGGGGAGGACGATCACGAGCCACTTACTTCAAGGGTATCTGGTAACCTGATCTAAACATACGGCTGGTTTGGTTGCCGGGACGGCTTCTCTTACAGACCACCAGCACGGTTAAGGGGCCAGAATCTTACAAAAGCGCGACCAACAACTTGTTCTTCGTTGACCGGGCCTAGCCCTTTGGCTGAATCATCTGAGTTTGATCGGTTGTCTCCGAGAACAAAAATCGTTCCTTCTGGTACTTCAAATGGGCCAAAATCGTCTTCGGGAACGTTGTCAGCGAGATAGTCGGACTCGTCGATCGCTTCACCGTCGATGAAAACGGTGTCTTCCCGCACCTCAATGCTCTCACCAGAAAAGGCAATTACCCGTTTGATAAGGTCCTTGGTTTGTCCCGGTAACACTTCTTCCCGGCGTATGACAACAATGTCGCCTCGGCTGATCTCGCCAGTTGTGTAGCTAAGTTTATTGACCAATACCCGGTCGTTTATCTCCAACGTCGGTTCCATCGACCCAGACGGGATCCAAAACGCTGCCACCACAAAGGTCCTGAGCAAAAGGGCGAAGACAACGGCCGACACGATAACTACGGCCCACTCAAAAACGCTGCTGCGAGTAGAGTATTCACCGTCACTATCGTCGTCTAGCTCAATATCTGTCACGTCAGGCTCGGGATTAAGTACCACGCCGTTAGCGTAGCTTATAAAGCTCGCATTAGTCGATCAGACAGAGTAACGATCAAGAATCTTTGAAGCCGCTGCGGCGACTCCGGTAGAAACGTCACCCAGCGACGACGCATCGAGAATTTCGCAATCCGGTCCAAGACGAAGAAGTAGACGGAACAGCCATGCTTCTGCGGTGATAACCATCGAAACTTCGACGTCTCCATTTTCGAGATGCTCAACAGTCTCACAGGGATATGCTTCGACCACCCATGCCACAGATGAAGAGAGCCGTAGTCGGATTCTGGGATCGTCCGGGCGGGGATGAAAAATACTGGTAGACGTTCCCTCATCGCTTGGTTGATGTTCACTCCGATCGCTAGTGGGCTCGATTGATGCGATCCGATCTAACCTGAATACCCGCTCCCCCTGAGCTTTGTTACACCAGCCGTGAACATACCAGGCTCCAGAGTCTGAAAAGACCCGCCACGGACTCACCCTTCGTGTCGACATTGAATCTCGGCCGAACGAATAATAGTCGAGTACGACATCGGTGCAGTCAGCAGTCGCCTCTTTCAAAACAACCAACACACGTTCCTCAACATCGCCAAGCTGGACGTCCAGCGTCGAACGATTCTCGCTGTTCACAACACCAAGCGTGGCTCCCAATTTCGTTAAAGCCCTCGCTAGTGAACCGTCTTCTTCCACTCCGGGGACCGAAAGAAACGCATCTGACGCTGCCAACAAGGCGAGGCCTTGGCCAGGCGTGAGCTTCAACGGGCGGGAGAAGAACTCGGCCAAGTCGATAGAGACACAGCCATCTTCGTCGATTACGACTTCTACTAACGCATCAGGCGAGTATGGAGGTAGACCGACCATATACACAACAGCCAGGTCATCCAATAGCGCCTTTTCTGTTAGCCCAAACCTGGCGGCGACATCAACGACGCTATGACCGGGATTAGCAACAATCCACGGCACAATCGCGAGTACCCGCCGAAGACGGTCTGGGGCAGTAATCCGACTCATTTGTTTTCCTTAAACCGTGTGAGCCAATCGATCATGTCGTTACGCATCTCTGGTGGTTCAACTACCTCGACGTGTTCAAGAAACCCCAACGCAAAACTTCTAAATGCTTCCCGATTGCTCACTGGCACGGTAAAGGTGACAGAGCCATCTGGGTTTGGTTGTTCACTTCGCTGCTTGTTCTCACCCAGTTGATGGCTGACCGTTTCTACCAGGTCTTTATCTACACGAAGTTGGACGTCGATGGTTTCAGACTCTCCGAGCTCCCATCCTTTTCGATCGGACGCCTTCCCAGGACTTGGTGTCGGTTCATTTTCTACCGAACCCGTCATCTCGACATCGCCATCGACTCGATCGAGACGAAAACTTCGTTCTGCTTGCCTGGAGTGATCAAATCCGCTCAGATACCAGCGTCCTCGGCGAAAGTCCAGACGCCAAGGATCAACTTGTCTTTTCTGATCGCCGTACACAAACGATAGTTGGCGTTTATTTGTGATGGCCTGAAAGATAGGCACAAGAATCGGGTTTGAGGGAAGACTCGCCACCAGCGGTTCACCGTTGACAACGTCGTCTTGTCCGCCTAGCTTCCACAAGGCTTCTTCATCGGCTAAACCATCGACCCGTACCGCTATCGAAGCGAGGTGTAGTGATGCTAACTCATCTGGTTCGAGTGCAGGGTCCGGCAGGTAGTATTCGTCGGCGTTAATTCTGTAACCGTCTTGTGGCGGATCGGTAGCTGGGACTCGTTCGACCAGGAGGGGAATTCCTAACACCCGAAGATCGTCTTTGTCTCGTTCAAACGCCCGATGAAAAGCAGACCCAGCTGGTGGGTAACCGTGGACTTTAGCCCGAATCTGTTCAGCCGACAACGGTCGAGCTGTGTCTAACAAGACCGCCGTCAAGTTCAGCAGCCGTTCAAGTTTACTCACTCCGTACCCTCTGTGTTCTAGAGTCCTTCGATGAGTTTAGCGACACGTTCATCTTCATGGGTAAATGGATTCTTACACAACACGGTCCGCTGGTTCTGGTCGTTGAGCTTAAGGTGAACCCAATCCACTGTGTAGTCCCGCTTTTTTTCTTTGGCTTGTCGTACGAAATCGCCTCGAAGCTTCGCCCTAGTGGTTTGGGGAGGTTCGTCTATGGCGTCTAACGCTTCTTGGTCATCCATAGTTCGCTCTACCAAATTCCGGTCCTGCAGACGATAGAACACACCACTGTCGGTACGGATATCGTGATATTGCAGATCGAGAAGCGCCACTCTTGGATGACCAAGCTCGATGCCGTGTTTTTTCCGGTACTGCTCGATCAGATTGTACTTAATCACCCAATCTAGTTGGCGACCCATCGCGAACGGATCGACCTCCATCTGGGCCATAGTTTCTTCCCACATTTCGAGGGCTCGCAGCTCGTCGTCGGGCAGTCCCCTGGTCTCTGCGTACCGAAGTGCCCGGGCCAAAAGGTCGCTCTGAATTTCGAGCGCCGTCATCTCGCGACCACTCGCTAATCGTACTTTGCGTTGGATCTCAAGGTCATGACTGATCTCGCGGATAGCGCGAATTGGGTTCTCTAACGTGAAGTCTGGCATGGTACACGAGTCATCTTCAACCATCCGAAGAATGACGGCCATGGCGCCGACCTTGAGATAGGTGGTGTATTCACTCATATTTGAGTCACCGACGATGACATGGAGGCGACGGAAATGTTCAGCGTCGGCGTGTGGCTCGTCCCTAGTGTTGATTATCGGCCTGGAGCGTGTCGTAGCCGAGGAAACACCTTCCCAAATATGTTCTGCTCGTTGGCTTAAAACAAAGGTAGAACCACGGGCTGTCTGGAGCACCTTGCCAGCACCGGCATAGATCTGTCGGGTAACCAGAAACGGGATTAGGACTTCGTTGTAGTAGCTGAGATCGTCCACTCTGGTTGTTAAATAGTTTTCGTGGCAGCCGTAGGAATTGCCGGCCGAATCCGTATTGTTCTTGAACAAATGGATTCGACCTTGAATTCCCTCTTCCTGAAGTCGTCGTTCAGCCGACCCAAGCAACTCTTCCAGTATGCGTTCGCCAGCTTTGTCGTGAACTACGACTTGGCCAACCGAATCACATTCGGCGGTCGCGTACTCGGGATGTGACCCAACATCAAGATATAGTCGGGCCCCGTTCACCAAAAAGACGTTCGAAGATCGACCCCACGAGACGACGCGCCGGAAGAGGTAGCGTGCTACCTCATCGGGGCTTAAACGACGCTGACCGTTAGAAGTACAGGTAACGCCGTATTCAGTTTCTATGCCAAAGATTCGTCGAGAGAACACACGACTAACTTAGCGCATGCCGTCAAGTCGAGTAGGGTTCACGGTCACCGAATACTCACAAGTGCACTAAGCCAACGATTTGCGGCCGTATTCTGTGCTCTGTGAAGGGCTACGCCAGAAGATCTGCTATTTCGCCGTTCTCGAACCGTCGGAAACAACGTCCCCCATCAAGACGCTCAAGTACAGCGACTTCGATTTCGTTTGGGGTGAGAACCCGATCATCACCACTGAGCGCTTTGACCGCGACGTTAAGCGAGGCAGCCATATCTGCGTCAGCGGTGTGAGTCGTTTCGAGCCGATCTCGAATCGCCTCGGCACTTCCACCGAGAGCGGCAAAACCGTTCTCGTCGGTTACGGAACCGTCGTAGCGAATGTGGAACATACGATCACCATCGGTGTCAAAGCCAACCGCCACAACCAAAATTTCAACCTCAAGCGGTTTGGTTTCGTGCGTGAAAATCTGGCCTAACATTTGAGCGTATTGGTTTGCCAAAGCCTGAGCGTCTACGTCGTCGCGACTGTAGGTGAAGCCTTTCATATCGGCGTGGCGAATTCCCGCTATGCGAAGCTGATCGTATTCGTTGTAACGGCCGACTCCGGCGAAAGCCATACGGTCGTATATCTCGGAGACTTTACGCAAGTTACGTGAAGGGTTTTCTGCGCAGAGCAACACTCCTGCGTCGTATTCGACGGCGACTAAGCTGCGGCCCCGGGCAATGCCTTTTTGGGCGAAGTCAGCCCGATCTTTCATTAACTGTTCTGGTGCTACGTAGAACGGCATATTCATGACTGGCTCCCTCCTTCAGCAAATTCTGCCAGGACCCGTTCGAACCGATTGGCTATGTCAGACTCGTCGAGTTCTGTGTATCCGTCACTGGTTATCGAAGCAACGATCGGGTAAATGCCTCGCATACTATCTGGTCCCCCGGTCGCCGAATCGTCGTCGGCGGCAGTGAACAGAGCTTTGATCATCAGATCGACTGCGGTGTCGTGGTCATTGGTAGCCTTGTAGCCCATCTTGATGACGGTTCGGGCAAACAGCGAACCCGAGCCAGATGCCACGAAGTCTTCTTCTTCGTAGCGGCCGCCGGTTACGTCGTATGCAAACAGTCGACCGAAGCCGCGTCGCCGATCAAACCCAGCGAAAAGGGGCACGACGACCATTCCTGCCATGGCGGCTGGAAGATGATTACGAAGCATCTGTGAGAGTTGATTCGCTTTACCCTCCAGTGAGAGAGCGTGACCTTCGACTTTCTCATAGTGTTGAAGCTGGAGCTGGAATAGTTTGACCATCTCGATTGCGGGGCCAGCGGCTCCGGCAATAGCGACACCAGACCATTTGTCAGCCTCGAAGACTTTCTGCATGTTCCGGTGGCTAATAAGGTTGCCCGATGTCGCGCGCCGATCACCGGCGATGATGACACCGTCAGCAAATTTCGCTGCGACCACGGTTGTGCCGTGAGTTATTTCCAGCGAGTTCTCGTTTTCGGCGTTTTCGAACATTCGGTTGTGCCCGAGGCGGTCCAGCAGACCAGAGAAACTTGGGCCTGGATCGTCAGAAGGGTTAAAGGTAGGAAGCGTCATACGTTTCAGAGCTTAGCGTTCCAGCTGGCAGCCGGGGCCTACTCACCACCCTTTTGGATGTAGCTTTTTACGAAATCCTCTGCATTTGTTTCTAAGACATCATCAATTTCGTCTAACAGGTCGTCAAGCTCAGCCTTCAGTGCCTCGCCAGACTCATTCGTAGCGACTGTGGTTTCTTCTTCTACCTGCTCTGGTTCTCGGCGAGAACTTTTCTTCTTAAATTCTTGATCAGCCATAGTTTGCCACCTCACGCTCGTGCGTTTCTGGGTCCCATTATCTCATCAGAGTCGGACACTTATGAAATCAAATTAGCCGCAGCGAGATAAATCGTCGAATATATTTTGTAGCTAACCCGCAAGGCGTTCTAACAATTCCGCTGCGCTCGTGCACTGATCTAGAATCCCCTCAACGTGGTCTGCTGTGCCCCGTAAGGGCTCCAACATGGGAACCCGGCGAAGTGGTTCATCTCCGACGTCGAACACGATTGAGTCCCAATTGGCGGCTACAACGTCTTCGGAAAAATTCTGTAGACATTTTCCTCGAAAGTATGCCCGGGTATCTCTTGGGGGTTCGGTCATGGCTAACTTGGCATCTACATCATCAACGATTCTCTCCAACCCAGCTCTTGCAGCGAGCGATTTGGAAGGGCGTAAGTCGTGATATTGCAGGTCTAAGGCTTTGAGTCGTTGGTCTGACCAATCACAGCTATGACGGTCGATAAACCCTTCTAGAATACGACGTTTGGCGATCCAGTCGATCTGGTTTGACAGAGATGACGGATCGGTCTCAAGCCCATGCAAAATTTGTTGCCATCTAGTCAATACCTTGTCACCGCATTCTTCACCAACGGCTTCAAGGCCCCGTTCCTGTTTCCATCTCGTTGCCTGTTCAAACAGATCCCACTGCAACTCGAGTGCAGTCATCTTCCGCCCATCGGCCAGCTCTAAAGGAACCGACAATGAAAGATCGTGACTGACCTTGTGCATTGCCTCGACCGGTTTCCGAAACTCGATACTGCGGTCAAACATTTCGTCTTCGAGCATGGCAAAAATTATCGCCGACGTACCGACCTTTAAGAATGTCGCCACCTGACTCATGTTGGCGTCGCCAGTGATTACGTGGAGCCGTCGATACTTCTTGCTGTCCGAGTGTGGTTCGTCTCGGGTGTTCACGATCGGACGTTTGAGTGTGGTCTCGAGACCGACAGGTTCTTCGAAGTGTTCAGCTCGCTGCGTGATCTGGTAGTCAACACTATGATCTGGCCATTCGGTGCCGACCTTGCCTGAACCGGTAAAGATTTGGCGCGTGACGAAGTGAGCGGTAGCGGCTGTGATTATCTGACCAAAGGGGATAGCCCTATCGAGAAGATAGTTTTCGTGACAACCATAGGCGTTGCCTTTCCGGTCGCTGTTATCTTTGTAAATTATTAGCTCTTCGCCAGGTGGAAGGCTGGCGGTAGCGGCCGCCATCGAGTCGATAAGAATAAGCTCGGCGGCTCGGTCGTACAAGACAACCGATAAGGCGTCACGACACTCTGGGGTTGAAAGCTCAGGGTGAGCATGGTCGACGTAGTACCTAGCGCCGTTTGTGAGAACAGCGTTAACCAGATGAGTTTCTACTGCTGGAGGAGACGAGTCTTCGGATAGTTCATCTCGAGCATCTGCTCCCGGGTTTTCGTCGACAAAGTCCCATGCCACCGGCGAATTCTGGTGTACGACATGCCGGCTCATGCTTCGCACATAGGAATTTATCAGCAGCGACGAAGCTGATACGGGGTTCCACTCTTCAGACCCCCGCTGCATGATGCCAAATTCTGTTTCGATGCCAACGACTTTAGGAACTGCCACTCGTCCTCATTCTCCGCATGTACTGCGTCTATAGATATTGGCCTGTGGCGACTTGTTCGATAACTCGTCCACCGGCTTTGTCACCTTCGTCTGTGCCTATCAGAGTGCGTACGAACACAATGCGTTCGCCCTTCTTGCCTGAAATTTTGGCCCAGTCGTCGGGGTTCGTAGTGTTTGGCAAGTCTTCGTGTTCTTTGTATTCCTGGGTGACCGAGACCAGAAGGTCGTCGATACAGATACCTTTTTTGCCTTCGTCCAGAAACCGTTTGATAGCTTCTTTCTTAGCACGCCGAACAATATTCTCGATCATGGCTCCGGACGAAAAGTCCTTGAAGTACAGGATTTCTTTGTCGCCGTTTTGATAGGTGACTTCCAAGAAACGGGTTTGATCGTCGGTTCGATACATGAATTCTGCGGTGGCATCAATCATCGCAGTTATGGCACCATCAACCGTTCCGTGTTTCTCCACTTCTGAATCATGGATGGGCAGGCTTGGGGTGAGATAATTTGCAAAGATCGACTTTGCCGCGTCGGTATCTGGACGTTCGATTTTTATCTTTACATCCAGGCGGCCAGGTCGAAGTATTGCCGGATCGATCAAATCTTCACGGTTCGAAGCGCCTATAACAATGACGTTTCGTAAGGTTTCAACGCCGTCGATCTCGGCTAACAGCTGTGGAACAATCGTGCTTTCCATGTCAGAGGAGATGCCAGTACCGCGGGTTCTGAAAAGTGATTCCATTTCGTCGAAGAAGATGATCACTGGCCAACCCTCTTCAGATTTCTCTCTCGCCCGTTGAAAGACCAGACGAATCTGTCGTTCGGTTTCTCCCACATATTTGTTGAGCAGTTCCGGGCCTTTGATGTTAATGAAGAAGCTCTGGGCCTTTTCGTCGCCTGAAACTTCAGCCACTTTCTTCGCAAGCGAATTAGCGACGGCTTTGGCGATAAGTGTCTTACCACAACCTGGAGGCCCGTATAGCAAAATTCCTTTGGGTGCTGGAAGTTCGTGTTCGGAAAACAGATCTGCGTGGAGGAATGGAAGTTCAACCGCGTCAACAATGGTTTCGATCTGATCTGAAAGGCCACCGATATCGGCGTATTGAACATCAGGAACTTCTTCGAGAACAAGGTTTTCGACTTCAACCTTCGGAAGTTTTTCTAGAAGAAGCGCCGACCGGACATCAAGCAACATCGAATCGCCGGGACGTATTTTGCTGCCAATCAGATGTTCGGCTATTTCAACAACGCGTTCTTCGTCAGATCGCCCCGTCACCAGCGCTCGTACTCCATCATCGAGTACTTCTTTGACCGCAACAACTTCGCCGGAACGGTCCGGTGGCCGAACTTTGACTACGTTAAGCGACTCGTTTAAGACCACCTCGACACCGCGTACGAGTTCGTGAGCCTCGATTCCTGGGTGGGTTTCAACCCGCACCTTACGCCCGTTTGCAAAAACGTCGGCGGTTCCGTCGTCGTTCACTCTCATCAAGGTGCCGTATGCGCTAGGAGGTTGGAGCAGTTTGTCGACTTCTTCTCGAAGCGTCGCTATGTGTTCGCGGGCTTCTCGTAGGGTGTAGCTCAGCTTCTCGTTCTGGCTAACAGCTTTTGCAAGCTGGCCTTTTACTTCGACCAGACGTTCTTCTAACAGACGGACCCGTTTCGGGCCGTCTTGAAGACGACGACGGAGAGTGACAATTTCCTCCTCCATCGCCTTAGCTTGCAGCTGCAGTTCAGCGCTTTCACTCGCGTATGCAGCTAATCGGCGTTCATAGTCTTCGTCAGTAACGGTATTGCCTCTCTACTCGGCTAGCAGATGTAAGTTAGACAGTACACCTCTTGTCGGCATTCTGTCTGGCCGATCCAGCTAGACAGAACAAAGATTCTTAAGATTTTTCTTTAGGGCCTGAAACTGCCCCCACGATAAAGCCCAATGTCCTTGCTTCTTGCCTCCATACTTCGTACCGACCCGATGGTCCTTGGTGACCAGCGTCCATATCTGTCCACAATAGAACAGGGTTGGCGATTGTGGAAGTCCGGCGGACGAGTTGCACCCATTTAGCCGGTTCCCAGTAGCTTACTCGGGTGTCATTAAGTCCTGCCGTGGCGTATACCGTCGGGTAGGGGCGGTCAGAAACGTTGTCGACTGGTGAGTACGCCCGCATAGCTCGATAGATCTCTTCAGAATCCGCCGGGTTGCCCCATTCTTCCCATTCGGTGACCGTGAGCGGCAAACTCGCGTCGAGCATCGTTGACAACGTATCGACAAAGGGGACCTCTGCCACGGCTGCTCCAAATAGCTCTGGAGCCTGATTCAGGACCGCTCCGACGAGCAGCCCGCCAGCTGATCCGCCTCGAATCGCAAGCTTGTCTGGTGTGGTCCATTCATCTTCGATCAGCTTCTTGGCGCACGCCACAGCATCACTAAACGTGGTTACCTTCTTTTCGTACTTTCCGTCGAGATGCCACTGACGGCCTAGCTCTCCTCCCCCACGAACGTGAGCGATAGCAAATACGAAACCCCGGTCCAGCAGCGATAACCGTGCTACAGAAAATCCAGGATCGATAGAGGCTTCGTACGCTCCATAACCGTACAAGACACCTGGCCCTTGGGTCGGTCGATCTTTTTTCCATACGACGCTCAGGGGAACTCCTACTCCATCTTCCGCCTGCGCCCAAAGCCTACGGGTCTCATATTGCGACGAATCGTAGCCTCCAACCACTTCTTGTTGCTTGAGTAGTCGTCGTTCACCAGAATTCAGATCAACTTCAAGAACTGAGGAAGGGGTGACCATCGAGGTGTATCCGTACCGAAGAACCGAAGAATCAGGATCGACGTTTGCTCCAGGCCACACCGTCGAAACCGGTTCAGGCTGTTTGACGGTAGAGATTGAACCATCGGTCCAACGACGAGTACGTATCCGTGTGATACCTTCGGCGCGTTCGAACAAGACCAGAAAATCCGATAGGACGTCGGCATCGCGAATAGTCACATCTGGATCATGAGCGACGATGGTTTTCCACTCTTCTAAACCTGAAGATGAGTCGGGCATTGTGACTACCCGAAACGATGGGGCGTCGAGATTGGTGACCAACACAAATTCGTTTTTGTAGTGACAAACCGAATATTCGACCCCCTCGGTTCGTTCCAACAGCACGCGCGGCTCTGTGAGCGGTTCTGCTGCCGGGATGACTCGAACTTCGTCAGTGATACGCGAAGAACTACCAATGTAGATATACGAGTCATCCTTATCTCGGCCGACCCCGACAAAGAACCGTTGGTCTGGTTCTTCGAAGAGCAACACATCCTCAGAGGGGTCCTCGCCTACCCGATGAAGCCAGACTTGGTATGGGCGATTGGTTTCGTCCTGCCGTACATAACAAAACGACTGGTTATCGAGAGCCCAGGTTGACCCAGCCGAGACCCCAGCCAATGACTCATCGAGCACTTCGCCGGTTTCTATCGACCGAACTTGGAGCGAATATTTCTCGTCACCGGTTGTGTCCTTGCCCCACAACAACAGGTTGTTGTCTGGAGAAACATCAAAAACACCGAGTTCGAAAAAATCATGGCCATCGGCTTCGATGTTTTCGTCCAAAAGGATTTGCTCCGGGCCACCGTTAGGTTCAGCAGTTTCGGTGAGAGCGGGCTGTCCTGGTATGACGGGTTGGCGGCAGTGAATCCCATAGCTGTAGCCTTCAACCGAACGGCTGTAGTAAAGCCAGCCGTCTTCTTCGATCGGTACGGATAAATCTGTTTCTTTGATTCTGCCTCGGATTTCGCTGTAAATGTCCTCGATCGTTTCGGACAGCGGTTCTAACACCGCTTCGGTGTAGCGGTTCTCACTACGAAGATGATCGAGTACGGCTGGGGATGATTTATCTGTCATCCAGCCATAGTCGTCCTGACGGGTATCTCCCCAGATTTCTGAGCTTTGTGGTATCCGTTTGGCGTTTGGAGGTTCGATCGGGGAACTAAGCATCCACCGAGGGTAACAAACCAGACTGACTGCCAGATCATGTGAATCACTCATTCTTGCCAGATTCACAGACTTCGGTCTCCTGTACAACATTGATTACAAGGATTGGCTTCCATAGTTTGATCACGTAGAGTACTCTCTAGTGCACAGCTAGTGGTTTCCGGTGATTCACCGACAATCAAAGGATCGGAATGCCTTGATTTGGCAAAATCGATATCGGGTCGCCTCCGGCGGCTTATTAGCAGGATTGGCGGCCCTGGCCGGGGCCGACTTCATAGCTCGCGGCCTTAATGAGTCCGATTCCAGTGGTTCAGCCATCTGGATTCTGATACTTACCGTGGCCCTATTAGGCGCTGCACTTTTCTCGAGCCTCGTCAAATGGCAAGAACTGGGAATGTACTGGCGTGCCCTCCCCGCAGTCGGAGGACTGCTAGCGTTACTGGTCGGAATCTACGGAGCCGGCATTGCCGACACGAGTCACGCCGCAATCGGATTGGCGCTCTCGGCAGTTCTTATATTGATCTACATCGGATTTGTTCTCCCCCCAGGCAACGTGATGTGGGCGAGCCCAATAGTGGTTTTGGTGCTCTACCTGGCCCACCGACACAACCAGTTCCGAGTGGTTCTCGCCGTACCCTTGATGGTTCCCGTCGGCGCCATTCTCGGCGAAATAGTGTCAGCGCTGACCGATTGGAGCCTCCAGACTTCTATTCGCTCGACATCTCGAACAAACCGGCTAAGCCGGTTAGAAGAGGTCCTGAAACGCTTCCGACGACCTCGCTCATTGGAAGAAGCAGCCAATGAAGTAGCCATAGCGGCCCAAGAGATCTTCGGCGTCGACCGAGCAACCGTCGTGCTTCGCAAGCCTAGCGGCGGACTGATTCCGGTGACCCTTGGCCCCTCGAGCAATGAGGCCCCCGATGCCAACACAGCAAAACTGGTGAGCGAAACAATCGGAGGTGAAGATCCTCGTATCGTTGAAACCCTAACTTCAGGCAACATGCTGGTATTGCCGCTTCCGGCCGCCGACGTTCCTGCCGGAGCCGTCGTCGTTCATCCAGTTTCAGGAAGCGATTCAGAATATACCCTCAAGCTCGCCCGACTTTTCGGAACTCAAGTCGGTATCGCGATTGAACATTTGTTTGTGATCGACGAACTTGAACGACAAACAACTCGCGACGAATTAACCGGGCTCGGTAATCGCAAGCACGCCGACGCCCTCTTAGCTTCCCTAGAGGAAGGCGACGCTCTTATCCTTCTCGATCTCGACGGGTTTAAAGAGGTAAACGACACTCTTGGCCACGCTGCCGGAGACCAAGTTTTACAAGACGTCAGTGCTCATCTTGGCCGGTGCCTACGGGATTCTGACACCTCAGCTCGGTTGGGTGGAGACGAATTCCTGGTCGTCGCTCGTCGGGCTTTTGCCGACCCTCTCGCCGTTGCCGATCGTATCTTGTCAAATTGGGACGGTAAAGCCGGCACCACAATAAGTGCAGGAGTCGCCGTCCATCGAAACGAACAACCTATTGAGATCACATTCGATCGAGCAGATCGTGCTCTCTATCACGCCAAAGCTAGCGGCAAAAACCAATCCCAAATGTGGTTCGAACTAGAGCCAGCAAACCCGGGAGCCAATTAGAGACTTACCGGGCAGCCACAGAGGGTTCGATGCTCGGCGCGTGGTTTGTGTTGCCAGAAGCCCCAGGCCGAAGCTCGACGATCTTTGCGTCTACCTCGCTCTTGATACCGGCGAGTGGCAGCACGTTCAGTACACCCTGCCCCTGTCGAACAAGATCGACAAGTTCTTCGCCCGAGCGGGTTACCACCGATGTGGAACCGTTGATCACCAAGTTGGCCGACGCTACGTCTTCACCAAGCTGGGTCTTCAAGAAGGCAAAAACGTCACGGACGGTCTCAAGTCTGATGCCAGCGTCTAGTAACGTCTTAATCACTTTGAGTTCAACAAGATCGGTGTATGAATATCGCCGACGGCTACCAGAGCCTCGAGCATCAGACAGAGATGGTCGAACTAGATCCGTTCTCGCCCAATAGTCAAGCTGACGATAGGTTATTCCAACGACGGCAGCCGCCCTCTTGCCGCTATAGCTCTCTTCAACTGCCATATGTTTCCTCCGATGAACGTACATTCCCCACGCAAATCACGGCCGCGTAATTACGCCGACAGTATTTACACGAACATCGTAGTCCAAGCTCGCGCGCACAGTCAACCTTTTCGCGCGTAACGTGGAAACTCTCTCACGCAGGGTTACCCGGCCTGACGGTGCCTACGCCCATTCGATACCGACGATCTTGTCCGATTCAACCTCGAAACTCAGGCGGTTCTCATCTTTGGAACCGACCTCACGGGCAACGCCGCCGTAGGAAGACAGCTGCCATTCAAGTTCGTTCTCAATCGCCCACTGCACACCCTCTTCAACGGGGAGACCTATCAAGTGGTCGACGCTAGGTTTACCTGACGCCAATGCTTGAGCTACCGGTTCCTCCATTGGCTCTTCAGCGGGTTCCTCCGGCTCCGCTTGGCGAATAGGACGATCATCTAACGCCTCTCCAAGTGGAATCGATACTTGGTACGGGTAAACGCCCTCAACACACGCCTCGCTCGCCTCCGGCAATCGACCAGTCTGGACATTGAGAACCACCTCTGAGTCCCCCTCGTCCACTGAGGCATCAACACCGTAACACTGTTGAGAACCCATCTCGAATGTTAGAACTAGTTCGGTGTCGGTGCTCGTCACTTCGAGCACGTCGACAGGGGTCGTATCCTCAAGGTCGGTTCTGACCTCAACCGTTTCTAAGAATCCGTCTTCAGCAGTACCGACGTCTGGCCCCTTGGAACCATCAGAAGAATCACTTGACAGTTCTTCGCTGTTTTCGGCGTCGGTCGTGGAGGCCTTATCAGGCTGAGCCTCATCAGACCCCGGCGAACATGAACTAGCTAGCAATGCTGCCGAAACGGCCAAGCCGATCAGGTGAGCTGAATTTTTGGTTATCCGCATGTAACACGCTCCGAGAATTGACTGCCTAATTTGGTGGAGACAAAGTACACGGTGTCGCCGCCACGTAATGTGTCCACAAAAGTGGTTTCGGTTGTTCGACCTCTCCAGAACTGACTGCCACCGTCAACCGTTCGATAGATCACGTATTGATCGACGTTTGCCGCAGCGCTCCAGCTGACTTCAACCTGTGCTGGGTCGTCTACATTGACTTCGGTATTACAACTAGCGACAGGAGTAGGTTCGTCGGGAGCAGCGGGATCACCGGCAACACAGGATGTGAGAACACTTCTTGTACCATCGGCCGCTTCGGAAAGAACCGAATACGCCAACTCTCCGTCACGATTTGTGTCGCTAAACAAGGTTTCAGAAACCTTACCCCTCCACCAGTTCTGACCGCCATTAAACGATCGGTAAACAATATAGTTTTCTGCCTCTTCGACCGAAGCCCATTCGACCTCGACCGACGGACCGTCAATGGTTACCGAACAATCTGCGGGGGCGGAAATATCTGGAGCGATTTCAGGCTCACTAGTGCACTGTGTTGGCTCGCTACGAGTGTCATCGGCGCCCTTCGCAGCGACGAAGTAGACAAGTTCACCAGCTCTGGTTGTATCGGCATAACTCGCGCCTGCAACCTTCGCCCTCCAAGATTGATTTCCACCGTCAACTGTGCGGTAAATGACGTAGTCGACTGCCCCGACCACGGTTTCCCATTCGACGTTGATCGTCCCACCAGAAGGTGTAGCCGTGCAACTCACCGGGCCTTCGATAGAGGTAGGTGTCGCATTTTCATCACAAAGTCTCACCAGATCCCGGGCGGGGGCCTGGTTTCCGGGTTCACCAACTGCGTTAATACCGCCGGTTACCCAAAGGCAGCCGTCTGAGGCGCCTTTAACTCCGAATCCTCCGACGTCACCAGCCATATACGGGTTAAAGGATTGGTCGCGGGCTCCGGTCTGGATGTCATAGGCGATGATGGAGCTTACTCGGCCGGTATGTACTCCAGTTCCTGCGGCCAGGTCCCATTGGGTTAGCTGGTGGTTTCCAACGTAGGACGAATGTGAACCCCAACAGTGACAGGTTGTGTATATCCGGTTCCCGACACGTTCGATTTCCTGAAAGTCGCCGCCGCGTCGAGTGTTCGAATCTTGATAATTAGTGTTGTGCGATGTGACGTGACTCGTGATGGTGGCCATATTCTGGTTTTCGTCGTAGACGTAGGACGCGTGCTGCTCGCCAACTACAAAGACGGTTCCGAATTCGGTCGCTTCCACGTCATACATATTGCCGCAGCAAGGGTAATTCATTTCGAACCCATCCCAAGTCACCGAAGTCGGGTCGTTCGAGTCGATGCCGACGGCCGGGCTCGCAGCACCAGCGGCGTCGGTGAACCAGCCAACGACGTAAACCGTCGAATTCGTTCGGCTTGCGCTAACTCCCCAAACGGCTCCCCCGGTTATGCTTGGGGTCCAACTCCAGTCAATTGCGCCGGTAGAAGGGTTCATGCGAATGAGGTTCGAAACCACTTGGCCAGCTCCGCCGTCAGAGGCATTCGTGAAGCTTCCGGCGGCATACAACCAACCATCGGGTTCAAGACTTACTTCGCGAACCACATTAGTTCCACCCCAAATGCGAGTATTCCAGCCGGGCCAGATATCTCCCGTTGCCGGGTCGATCTTAACCAAGGAGCTAACATCTTGCCCGTTGTAGTTCCGGATTTCCCCACCCAGAATCAGACCTCCATCTGGAGTGGCTTCCATCGTCAAGACTGGCCGTTCAACGTCGGGAGTAAAGCTCTCGTCCCAGACTCCGGTACGGACGTGGAACGCCGCTAGATACGGTTGCGGCTCAGTGGTGTTTCCGTTGGTTACGTTTAGAAAGTTTCCGCCAACAAACATTCGGCTGTCCGATTCTTCAACAGCCCAACCCAGCGCAGAAAAGTTCGCCACCGTATTCGAGTTGCCAAAGTCAGACAGACCCCAGGAAGCGTTTTGTTGGCCGATTAGTTCACCATTGGCTGGCACTGCCGTCGACAGGGTTATGAGCAGCATCAACGACGATACAATCCCGACGATTTTAACCACGATTCTCCTACGTTTAGATGACGCTGCCTATAACGTCGTCTGGAGATCGCCTATAAATGGGCTATTAGAACTATTTGAAGCATCCACAACGTGCGCGCCCGTATAACGTCAATAGACAAGATCCGAGCCGAAGTATTTTTGCTAATGGGGGCTACAGATGGCTAGTCGTTAGGAAGAAAATCTTCAGGGTTCACCTGATCGAGGAACTCTCTCAACGCTTCGACCATCTCCTCTTCGTCACCCTCAGGGTCAGCTTCAAGAATTCCTGCCTCGGCCACTAAGTCTTCCTCAGCGAAGATTGGGCTACCGGTGCGAACAGCCAACGCTATTGCATCCGAAGGTCGAGCCGAAAGTGTTTGGGTTCCGCCAGAAACATCACGTAGACGAATTTCGGCGAAGAACGTGCCTTCTTTGAGTTCGGTCACGACTATTCGGTCGAGAGCCGAACCCAAACCTTCAATTACGCTGGCGAACAGATCGTGAGTCATCGGACGGGCCGTCGGGGTGCCCGACAACGCCAGGTCAATAGCGTGGGCTTCCGGGCCGCCAATATAGATCGGAACTACTCTCCGCTCCCCTGCGGTTTCGCGGAGAAGAACAATCGGCGTGTTAGTCGGCATCTGAACGCGCACGCCAACAAGTTCCATTTCTACAGTCATACTAGATACGTTAGCCGGTCTAGGGCGTAACTTTCACGTTCAATTCAAAGAACCTACGGCGACAAACACGAGCTTAAACTTCCCCACCTGCAGTTCGTCACCATTGTTGAGGATCTGCTCCTCTACACGTTCTTGGTTAACATAGGTACCGTTCAGACTGCCGACGTCGCGAACCAAAAATCCGCCGTCAACTGGCTGAACTACGGCGTGACGTCGAGAAACAGTAACGTCGTCAAGGAAGATACTGCTTTCTGGATGACGGCCAATGGTTACGTCCTGACCACCGCCCTCTAACGCTATGCGGCTACCTTTTTTAGGGCCTTGCCGTATGACCAATGTCGCTAACGCATTAGGTGGCAGGTCTTCAACCGATGGCAAGTCGAAACTACCATCTGGCACGATGATCGAGGTGTGCAACGCAGTAGGGTCATCAGCGGACGAGGTCATCCCTATCGGGACCCCACAAGAGCTACAAAACCTAGCGCCCTCAGGGTTTTCGAATCCACACTCGTTACAAATAGCCATTACCGCTACCCCTCAGTTAGTTCCTGATACGCAGCCGCATCAAGCAAGGAGTCGACATCAGATGCTGAGTCGGCCTCAATCATACAAATCCAACCTTCACCGTACGGGTCCGAGTTGAGACGATCAGGCGCATCTGCCAAATCTGAATTGACTTCAACAACTGTGCCTGACATTGGTGCATAAATATCCGAAACGGACTTGGTTGACTCCACTTCACAAATCGATTCGTTAGCTTTCGCTTTCAAACCAATTTCTGGGAGTTCAACAAACACAACATCGCCTAGCGCGTCTTGGGCATAGTCTGTGATCCCAATCCGAAACCGGCCATCGCCATCGCTTCGTATCCATTCATGATCTGATGAATACCGACAGTCTTCTGGAATATTCATCTCGTTACCGTATCCACTTTCGTTCTTAGAACCTGTCGATACTTCAGACTATTAACGCATCGGCGGTGGTTCAAGTCATATTGCTTACGCGGTAGACATCTCTGCCATACTGTCCCAAAGCAGAATACCAACTGTAGGCCAGACCGGGTGTGATACAAAACCAAGCCAGCCATTCCATCGCGGCCGCAACCGACAAACTACTGGCCGCAGCCAAAAAAAGAGGGAACGCAAACATTAACAGAAACGTGCCGGTTTTACCCTCAAAGGTCACCTCGAAACGGTCACCTGTCTGTTTCGTGTATACGATCGCCAGACCGGCCACAATCGCTTCTCGCGCAAACACAAGCACAGCCAGCGCAAACAACAGCGACCCGTCAACCACCAGACTTGGCACTGCAACGAAAAAAAGAAGACGGTCGACGGTCGGGTCGAAGATAGCACCAAACTCCGATGTCTGGTTATATCGTCGAGCTATCCAGCCGTCTACCCAGTCTGTCGAACCCAACACGGCCAGCAAACTGGCTGCTCCGACGCGATCTTGTTTACTAAACAACAACCACACAAATAGCGGGATGCAGAATAACCGCAACAAAGTGAACAGGTTGGGCCACGTCAAGACCTGGTCACGACGTAGAAGAGATCTAACCTCCACCGGGCACACCGATCGCTGTGTGAACTAACCGAAACCTAACCATCCACCTAGCGAACATAGAGGTGTACTCCGTTCTGGTCGTCGTCTACTCGCAGAACAAATCCAAGCGACTGCATTCCCTCCTCAAAAGACTGACGCTGCTCATCTGTTTGTTCTGGAAGGTCCGAATCAACTAACAGCACTGCGTCAAGAAAGTCGGGGAACGCGGTCTGAGTAACTGACAGTTCGGTAGAGGTTTCTAACTCGAATATCCAAGTTCGTTCCGCCAACAAAGTGAGAGCCGAAGGAGATGCACGAACCGACTCTGAAGGCAACACACGGTCAACGGCCGCAACTACGGCCGCTTCTTGTTCGTTCGTCTCATTCCAAGTCCAGGGCCTCTCATATGGAGACGCCGGTGATGTACTCGAATACAGCAAAACGGCTGCTGCAGCAAGGGCAGTCAACAGCCTGGCGTCGATAAACACACGGTCTACGCCCATGTTGCCCAGACGACGCAACGCATACGTTGACGCTATAAACGAGAAAGCGAGGAGCACTGCGCTTCGTTCTGAGATCGATATCTGCTCCGGCACATCGGAAACCAGCGACAACATTGAAACCAGCACACCTGCACTGAGATGCCGAAGCGATAGCAGGGGCAAGAAAATGAGCGGGGCTAGTAAACCAATCAACAGCGCAACGTTTTGCTGAGCAATCAAATTCGAGAACACGCCTGCAGGTTCTCGTAACGTCACCAAGAGCACTTCGCCCAACGATTGACCGGCATAGGCGCCCTTAGCACCCGGTTGGCCCATGATTGGTTGGGCGACGAGTAAGAAACCAAGCGACCACACGAGCCCTACCCCGACCGCCCACAACCCAACGCGTCGATCTGACTGGGCGGTCACGATCAAACCCCACACGGCAACAGCCAACCCCAAGTCCGCTCGACAAACCAAGACGTAGAAGACACAAAACCAAAACCATCTCCGACGTTCGGTCGCTCCGAAATATGCCATCCCGATAAGTCCCGGAATGGCGAGTGAGACAGGGTGGAAATCTTCCAATCCGAGATAGTGAGTGGTTGGATGGAGCGCATACGCAAGAATGACCGCAGACGCCGCACCGATTCGTAACTTAGCGACGTTTCGTGCAAGCCGCCACAGAGGCACGATGCCGAGGCCCAACGCCAGCGATTGCACAACCACAAGCATCTTGGCAACCGGAAACAACAACCCAAGCAATGCGAGGGGATACACCACAAATGACCAATGCAGTTCAAGCACATGGACACTAGAACCAAACAAGGACGGTTCGGGAACCTGACCTTCTCGGATCAACCAAACCGATTGTGTGTACGCCGCTAGGTCTGACCCGGTTCGGAGACCTTCTATTCGGGCCAAACTCAAATAAATCAGCGCACCAGCTAGCAAAAGGCTCGACAAATGTGGGATCCATCTATCGCCGATACCAGCCTCGAGTCGCGACTGAGTCCGGATTGCGGCTCGTTCGATTCTGCGACGAACTGGAGTAACGGTGTGGGATCTTGTTGCGGTCATAGCTATAGCGACACGGGGCCGTAAGGTTTTGGACCACACTGATGTGGTAACAAACAGCGCTGCACATAAACACACTAGCGTCCAGCGACGACGGCTGTGTCCTATGAAGGAACCTTGTTGACTTCGGCACGGTGTTTTAGAAGCAAATGGTGACAACCACAGCCAATGGGTATCGAAACTGGTGACATAGTCAATGCCAGATCTCAAGTGCCACCCCAGTAGCTAGTGTGGTTGCTGTACCCAAAGCCGACACCCTCAAGCTAACTATTTTCGGAGACCGCTATGGAAATGCGCACACTAGGTCGAACTGACATCGACGTTTCGTCTTGTTGTCTAGGAACAATGACTTGGGGACAGCAGAACACAGAAGCCGAAGGCCATGAACAAATGGACTATGCCGTCGAACGAGGAATCAACTTCTTCGACACCGCTGAGCTGTATGCCATTCCCCCAGACCCAGAAACGCAAGGCACGACCGAAACCATAATTGGGACTTGGTTCAGCAGCAGAAAAAACCGGGACAAGATCGTGTTAGCTAGCAAAGTTGTCGGTCGAAGCCCGATGACCTGGCATCGTCGAGACTTTGGGCCCGTCGAGCTTTGCCGGCTCACCAAAGAGCAGATCGACTTCGCGGTAGAACAAAGCTTGACCCGGCTACAAACTGACTACATAGACCTCTATCAGCTTCATTGGCCTGACCGCCCCGTTTCCATGTTTGGCGGACGTATATCGATCGAAGACTACGAGATCGAATACGAAAGTTTCCAGACCACGCTAGAGGCGTTAGACGCTCATGTACAAGCAGGACGCATACGCCATATCGGACTATCGAATGAGTCTCCGTACGGTGTCATGCGATTCCTTGCCGAGAGCGACACCCATTCACTTCCTCGAGTCGTTTCGATTCAGAACGCGTACAACCTCCTAAATCGGTCCTTTGAAGAGGGGCTCGATGAAGTCGCACTTCGTGAACAAGTCGGGTTACTCGCCTACTCCCCTCTCGCTCAGGGTTACCTCACAGGAAAGTACCAAAACGGTGCCCTGCCTGTTGGCTCGCGCAAACAACTTTTTGACCGACTTGAACGATATGAATCTCCGCAATCGCTGGCGGCCACCGATTCATACCTCGAATTTGCAAATTCCGTGGGTGTAGAGGCAACTCAAATGGCGATTCGGTTCTGCGATACCAGGCCATTCACAACCTCAACAATTATTGGGGCAACCACTATGACACAACTCAAGACGTGTATAGATGCATTCGCATTGGACTGGACCGAAGAAATAGAGAGTGGGGTGAACGCAATCCACCGGATCAGCCCTAATCCAGCTCCCTAAAATCTAGGTTAAAGCCAGTTAGCGATAGCCCAGATCAATGCCTCAACTAGCCGCCATGCCAAATACCCAACTGCGGCGATGACCATCAGCCAGAAGTGCCAAGGGGCTTTGACGGGAGGTCGTTCTTTTAGATCTGCTGTGTCGAGAGCAGCGTCACATTCTGGGCAGTTGCTATCTGCCACCATTTTTTCTTCCGCAACGAACACATCACAGCTATCACACCAAGGCACCCCGTCAGCTTACCAGTGAAGTTGCATGCCTAAAGCTCCAACAAAGTCGCCCACGGGCGTTATTACCAGCCCGCCAATCTCTAATGAGGTTAGGCTGGTGCCTGATGGAGTTACGAGTTCTTCCGTACCTGATGTTGCCGCCGCTGTTTTGGTCCTCAAACGCCATCCTCGGAAGCCTGCTCGTTGGCCGTGTACCTCCAATGGCCCTTAACGCGCTCAGGTGGTGGGTGGCTTTTGTGCTTCTCGCCCCGTTCGCGTGGAATGCGCTACGCCGGTGGCGGCTCATCTTTGCTGACCTTCGATGGGTTCACTTGCTGTGGACGGGGTTATTGGCCGTCGGGGCATATAACGCCCTCCAATACCTTGCGTTAGTAACCAGTTCAGCTATCAATGTCACATTGATAGCCTCAAGCGCACCTATTTGGATGCTTGGTTTCGGCGCCCTGCTCTACCGTGAACCGGTTTCTGTTAGTCAAGCCATCGGAGCGGCGCTTTCTATTGCCGGGGTGCTCGCTACGTTGTCCCGTGGCGATCTTTCAACGTTGACTCAAATCGACTTTGTCATCGGCGACCTGTTTATTCTGGTGGCTATAGCGACCTGGTGTATCTATAGCTGGACGTTAGCGCGACCGCCTCGTTCGATGCGCCCTGACATTCGCCCAGATTGGAACTGGGCAGACTATCTGCTGCTACAGATTCTATTCGGGCTGTTCTGGGTTTCGGTAAGTGCCGGAGCAGAGTTCGCGTTTACCGATCAACGAATAATTTGGAACTGGTGGGTGGCAGCCGCCATCGTCTATATCGCAATTGGGCCAGCTCTGGTGGCGTACTGGTCGTGGGGAGTTGCCGTTGTACGGGCTGGCCCAGCGCTTGCCGCCTTTTTCACGAACCTAATACCTGTCTTCACCGCGCTGCTTTCCTCGGTTCTTCTTCAAGAACTTCCCCAGTGGTATCACGTGGTGTCATTTCTATTGATCGCTGCCGGAATCGCGATCGCGAATTTCTCGAACCCTACGTCCAAAGATGAACCGTCGAAGATCCACCAGGCGACCAAAGAAGTTTAGGCCCGGCGACGCAGCACGAGAACGGCGACGTCGTCGGCGATCGCACCACCAGCAAAATCACGAGCAGCCTCTACCAAAGCTTTTGTCAACACGTCTGCGGAGGCTGTCGGGTCACGGCGAATCATGCTGGCGACCCCATCCTCGCCAAATAAGGCTCCCCCGCTACGGGCTTCAGCTAGACCGTCGGTATAGAGCACGGCCACATCGTCGAGATCCCAGTTGAGTTCACGGGCGTGGTAGTCCCCATGCGGATCGAGCATAAGAAGGGGCCCCGTGGCCCCTAATGGGCGTACTTCTCGAGCGTGCCACACAAAGGCCGCCGGATGCCCGGCAGAAGCGTAACGTAACGTTTCCGCTTCCTTGTCGAATACCAAAACACATAGAGAAATGAACTCTTCGCCTCGTTCCAGGACCGACATTTGGGCGTTGAGTTGCTCTAGTGCCTGCCCCGGATCTCGATATTGTAGAAGGAACGCTCGCAGGAGATATTTAGCTTGTAGCGCCGTAATCGAAGGTTCAATACCGTGCCCGGTTACGTCGCCGATAACGGCTGCGATACGATCGTCCCCCACCTTGAACACGTCGTAAAAGTCCCCGGACATTGCACCACTACCGGCCTGGTACGCCTGCCCTATTTCCAGTCCGGGAAACTCGGGAAGGTCGGTCGGCGCTAACCGAGCAGCCCACTGAAGCGGGGCAAGTTCGCCTTGAGTTAATACTTCACGGGCACGTTTTTCAACTCCGGCACGATCGGCGGCGATCCTAGCCGCCTCGATCTCAGAACCTCTGTTGGACAAGCTGACAGCGGCAGGCACCGCCAACAACGAAACCACAAGAGCCGGGATCAATCCAATGTCAACGATGGCAATTACGATCAAGGCGACAGAAACCAAAACAAAAAGTGCGGCTGTTTGTGTATCTCGCCGCTGGTCGTGCCGAGCCAATCGCCAAAGATCAGGGTCTGTCTTTTGGGCGACTAGCCGGTTTGACACCCGGCGACGCCCTATCGCCGCACGCACCCAAAACACTGAAGCGCCTATGCAGATCTGGGCTGCAAGAAAGGGCAGAATGCGAGACATGGATCTAGGTTAGCCGCTATTAAGCAACAGTCTCTGCTCCACACCAGAAGAGATTGATAACACACCCACGTTCGGCGTTAGCTATGACTGTTAGGTCTCTACTCGTTACGGCGTCGAACCCGTAACTTAACTGGGGTAGAGCCCAAATCGCATTTTTCGCGCAGTTCTCGCTCGAGATACCTCAGATAGTGGTCGGGAATCGACCGATTCGAGAACAACGTAAACGTCGGCGGGTCTGTTGCGCCCTGGGTGGCGTACATCACCCGCGCTCCGGCGGGTGCCGGTTGCGCCTGTTGGGCACGTCGGATGATGTCGGTGACCTTCCGGGTCGGTATCCGTGTGGTGTAGGCGTCAAGGGCAAAAGAAAGTGACGGCAGTAGTTTGTCTACTCCCTTACCGCTGACAGCCGATGTTCGGTGAACCGGCACGTCAGGCAGAAAGTTCAACTTTCGTTCCACCTGGTGGTTAAGTATTTCCTTCTCTTCGGTACTCAGCAAGTCCATCTTGTTAAGTACTACAACGATCGGACAGCCTGCCGCGTCGATTCGTTCGGCTAGACGCTGGTCCTGGTTTGTTACCCCTTCGGTCGAGTCGATAACCAGAAGGGCTACGTCCGCACCGTCGATGCTTTTGAGCGCCCGAAGCATCGAATAGTATTCGGTGTCCTCATCGATTCGACTCGTCCGCCGCATTCCTGCGGTATCGAGGAACTTCACATCACCGATTCTTGTCGTCACGATCGTATCGACCGTGTCTCGTGTCGTTCCCGCCATGTCATGAACCACCGACCGTTCCTCACCGATCAACTGATTGAACAGAGTTGACTTACCGACGTTTGGCCTCCCGGCGATTGCGATCGAAAAGATACGTTCCTCTTCAGATTCTTCTTCGAATGCCTGGTTAGGGAAATGCGACGTTATCTCATCTAGAAGGTCACCGACTCCTCGACCGTGCATCGCGCTCGACGGGTATGGGTCACCAAGACCAAGACTGTATAAGTCCCAAATCGAGTTTTCGTGAGCTTCGGCGTCCACCTTGTTGGCGACCAGAATTACGGGAGCTTCCGCTGACCGAATCTTTCGAACCATCTGAGAATCTTCATCGGTTACGCCAACCGTGGCGTCAACAACGAAGAGAATGACATCGGCTTCGGTCATTGCTTTTTCGGACTGCTTTGACACTTTTTTGTCGAGCGCTGAGCCTCCGGCCAGCCACCCGCCGGTGTCGACGAGCCTAAACTTGATGCCTTGCCACTCAGCATCTACTTGTTTACGATCTCTGGTGACGCCTGGTCGTTCCTCAACGATGGCTTCACGTTTTCCATAGATACGGTTTAGCAAGGTCGATTTGCCGACGTTGGGTCGTCCGACGATAACTACTGTTGGAAGTTCACTCACGTCGCTACGGTACCTTTGCTAGGTTTGTGGGTTTGACGGGCTGAGATGTTGAAGCGCCGAACGAAGAGCTGCGCCATCGGTACTAACCACCTCAACCGGTTTTGGTAAATCGTCGATGGTCGTTCCATCGAGAAACGTATCGCCAGACAAACATACGTCGGGAAGTAGATAACGGTGCCCTGACGGTTCAGATCGCAACACCGCTGCTATATCTTCGCCGACCATCAGACCGGTAACCCCAATATTGCCGCCAAAGAACTTGTTGGGCACTACGACGAGGCGAACATCGTCGCGCTCAAGCGAGTCCAACAGTGGTTGAAGGACTTGAGCGCCGTAAGAGCCGGTCAGTACTCCTACCGGGGCGCGTCTCGAGGGGCGAAGCTGTATCGGAGCACTCGTTTGGCCACCGGTCGTTACCGGTTCGGCGACTTGCGGGGCGGACTGTTCGAATGACATCGATCCACATCCGCTGGTTTGAGAACTTCGCTGAGCTCGGTAACCCTCGGCTGGAGCACCATCAACCCAAGCAAAAAACCCAGCCTTCGGTGTCGTTTTGTTGTCGGTCTCGCCGCTAAATTCGAGTTCGAATGTGCGGGCCATGCCGATACCGTCTTCGTGCATCTCGAAACCTTCGTAGGTCTCTGCTGGCGGGAAACTCACCCCGGCTAGGAGATAATATTCGTCAGCGGCAAAGACGAGACGATGACCTAACACTCGCAAAAAGGTCGCCTGCCACCGTTCGACCATGTCGACCACGGCTTTTGCCTCGGCCACCGTGTGAGGTCGCATATCGGGTTCATTCGAATGGTCACTAACACCAAGCGGCACAATAGCCAAGGACTCTAACTCGCTGTATTCGTCGAGAACTGTCGACAAGGTGTCTTCGAGGACGTCGGCGTCGTTTACTCCCGGGCAGACAACAACTTGGCCGTGCACACCGACCCCATGATCGAGTAGTGCCCGAAGCCACCGTAGAGAGGTTGCGCCTCGACGATTACGGAGCATGTCGGTTCGTATCTGGCGGTCGGTTGCGTGCAGACTGACATACAACGGTGACAGGCGCTCGGTGATAACTCGTTCGAGATCGGCTTCGGTGAACCGAGTCAGCGTCGTGAAGTTGCCGTAGAGAAACGAGAGACGAAAGTCATCGTCTTTTAGGTAAAGGCTTTTTCTCATGCCTTTTGGTAGCTGATAGATAAAGCAGAACGAACAGTGGTTGTCGCAGGTGCGGACCTGATCGAACAGAGCGGAATGCACTTCGATTCCGAGTGGTTCACCATCTTGTTTGCTGATGCTTATTGTTCTGTCCAGGCCGCCCCGGTCAACTTCGAGCGAGACCGCGGGCTCATCTACCAACAGCTGGTACTGGATGACATCTCTCGGCTGTTCACCGTTGATCGCCACTAACGTGTCACCAACTACGACACCAGCCTGGGCGGCAGGAGAATCAGGTTGTACAGCAATAACCTGGGGAAGGGACATTCGTTCAATTCTACGACGTTCAGCGCCCGGTTGACCACAACGAGCAAATAGGTGCGATGGTGTAATAGCAGAGGTGTAGAATGGCTCGAACGGCAAGGGTGACTTCGTGCAGATAGCAATAATTGGTTCTGGTATCGCGGGCCTGGGCACCGCACACATTCTTGATCATCACAGCGATCATCAAGTGACGGTGTACGAAGCCGATGACCGTCTGGGCGGCCATAGCAATACTGTGACCGTAGACGACCCGTCTGCTGGCCAACTTAACATCGATACTGGATTTATTGTCCACAATCGTCGGAACTACCCGCAACTTCTGAAACTATTCGCTGAACTAGGTATTGAAACCCAGCCCAGTGAAATGACCTTCGGCGTCGTCGATGAGCAATCGGGACTAACGTATAGCGCGACGAGTATCAGCTCTCTGTTTGCCCAGCGTAAGAACCTGCTAAAGCCGACGCTTTGGCGGCTACTGGTCGACATAGCCCGTTTCTATCGAAAAGGTCAACAATACCTGGCTGAACCGACCAGCGACGCTGGTTACACCATAGGTGACATGCTTCGTGACGGAGGATATTCGGATGAGTTCGTGGAACTTCACCTCGTTCCGATGGGTTCGGCTGTTTGGTCAGCGAACCCTGACCAGTTCCGGAAGTTTCCGGCGGAAAGTCTGCTTCGCTTCCTCGATAACCACGGGCTGCTTGGTTGGGGCGATCGACCCGAATGGCGCACCGTGGTTAACGGATCCAAAAGTTATGTCGACGCCATTGAGCGCCAGTTCACAGGGACGATCCATAAGGGTCGACCTGTCAACGCGATCGAGCGGCAACCGGACGGGGTGACAGTTCGAACTGCCAATTCGTCTTCAACCTATGACCGCGTCGTGTTGGCGTGCCATAGTGATCAATCGATGCAGATTTTGGCAAACCCGACACCAGCTGAAACCAGCGTCTTATCAAACATCACGTACCAGCCCAACGAGGCGGTCCTTCATACCGATATTTCTTTACTTGCACCCGAACAGCGAGCGTGGGCTGCCTGGAACTATTATCGACCAGCTAAACAGTCAGCATCAGATCTCGGGTCAACCGTGACTTACGATATGACTACATTGCAGCGACTCTCCGGGCAACGTCGCTATCTGGTGAGTCTCAACTCGTCGGAACGTATCGATCCTTCCAGCATTATCGGACGATACAACTATGCCCATCCGGTTTTTACGACTGAAGCGATCAACGCTCAGCGGCGTTTACACGACATCAACGGGGTAGATCGTATCTTCTTTGCTGGCGCCTGGCAGGGTTACGGGTTCCACGAAGATGGGATGGCATCGGCAGTCCGAGTATGTGAATCGATGGGAGTGACCTGGTGAAACCCGGTCCCGCAGCGATATGCCCCGGAGTGGTCATGCACCGCCGTTTGACTCCTGCCGAACATCATTTCACGTATCCGACAAGTCACTTTTGGATTGACCCTGATCGGCCACAAGAAATCAGCAGACAACATCCTCTGTGGTCTTGTACCTGGCCGGCTCCGGTACAAATCCGTCGTCGAGATTATCTTGACGGAGGTACCGGGAAGATGAGGAACGTGCTTCAGCAGTTGGTTGAAGATTCGACTGGGTATCGCCCGACTGGCCCGATCCGGATGTTGAGTCAACCCCGAATGTGGGGCTGGTTGTTTAACCCGATCACACTATATTTTCTTTGGGACAACCCGCAAGGATCTCCGGTCGCCGCTGTTGCCGAAGTCAGCAACACGCCGTGGAAGGAACGCCATCACTACCCTGTGCTCCTCGCTCCGCAAGAATCTGACCACGGGACCGCCTTCGAAGCGCAGTTCAACAAAAAACTACATGTCTCCCCCTTCTTGGGGTCTGAATATGTTTACCAACTGCGTCTGACTAACCCGTCGGCTACGAAGTTGAAGATACAGATCGATGTTCTGTCTCTTGAAGGAGATGCTGTGTTGAAAACTTCGTTAGCTGTCGAAAAACAAACAGCCACTAGGTCAAACTTAACTTCTGTTCTCAAAAATAATCCGTTGGCCACACACCGGGTTAGTAAAGGCATTCACACCCAAGCGGCCCGCCTGCTAGCTAAGAAAGTCCCCTTCGTTTCCCATCCAGATCGCAAACCAGACCAAACAACGAGTGCACCGTGAACGGCCCTTCCCCAACAGATGGAACACCATCACAAGTCAGGCCCGATCGGCTACTGAAACGAACCTCCCAGCCCAGTCTTGGACAAAATATTCGCAGCTCAACTAGCCGAAAGATGTGTCTTTCCTTACTGCGAGCGTTAGAAGATGGATATTTAACTATCACGGACACCGATGGTTCAACAACCAAATACGGCTCAGCTCACATCTCCGATAAGCGATTGGATGCCCATGTCGTCGTCAACGACGAACGGGCGTGGTCTGCTATCGGCACCGAAGGAGCTGTTGGACTCGGACGAGGGTACATCGAGAACTGGTGGGACAGCGACGACCCGACAGCCGTTGTGCAACTTCTCGCCCGCAATATGCCTCGTCTCGACCGGTACCGCAAGATATGGGGCAACACGGGTGGACGAATTACCACCGCAGGACGAAAGGTGCTACCCCGAATATCTCGGGCAAAAAACAAAGAAGACATAGCCGCCCACTACGACTTAGGCAATGACTTCTTCAAATCGTTCTTGGACGAAACGCTGACATACTCCTCAGCCATTTTTCCTTCACCTGACGCCACACTCGCGGACGCTTCAACGTTCAAATACGACAGGCTCCTGAAAAAAGTAGGCGCAGCTTCCGGAAGTACAATCTTAGAAATCGGGACTGGGTGGGGCGGGTTTGCGATGCGGGCTGCGAACGAGTTCGGCAGCGAAGTAACCACGACAACGGTTTCTGCTGAACAATACAAAGAAGCGAGCAAGCGCATAGCCGAAGCTGGACTCGGAAACAAGATTCAAGTGCTGGAGTCCGATTGGCGTGATCTTGGCGGCCAGTTTGACCAAGTCTGTTCGATCGAGATGATCGAAGCGGTCGAGTGGCGAGACTACAGCGACTATTTCGCTACGATTCGTAACTGTCTCAAGCCGGGCGGACTAGCGGGAATACAAGCGATATGTGTATCGGACCGACGCTGGGATCGCATGAAAAACACTAAGGACTTCATCCGTCATTTCGTTTTTCCTGGAGGCATGCTTCCTTCCGTGGGTTCAATAAGCAACGCGGCGGCAGATTCCGATTTACAAATCATTGACCTTGAAGACATCTCAGCTCATTACGCCGAAACGCTCAAACGGTGGCGGCTGACCTTCGACGATAATCTTGAACAAATCAAACAACTCGGACTAGACGACCGGTTCTGCCGACTCTGGCGTTTCTATTTGGCCTATTGTGAAGCCGGATTTAATGAGCGCTACATCACGGTTGCTCAACTCGTCTTAGCCGGACCTAAATGGCAGCCCGACAACCTAGCGCTCCGGCCGACATAGACCGGCCTCGATGGTTCGGCCGCGACATAAACGCGTTACCGTGGAGCCTGTGGCTTCACTTCAAGAATCTGATGTAGAAAAAGTAGTTCTGTGCTCGCCCCGAGGCTTTTGTGCCGGTGTAGAAATGGCGATCAAGGCGTTGGCGTGGATGGTGAGAGCTTTTGAGCCACCCGTCTACTGCTACCACGAGATCGTCCATAACAAGCTTGTCGTCGACCGATTCATCGATCGAGGCGTTATCTTCGTTGACGACATTTCTGACGTCCCGCAAGGCAGCCCTGTGATGCTGTCAGCCCACGGTTCGGCCCCTGAGGTAGTTGCCGCCGCCAAAGAACGAGGGAGCTACGTGGTAGACGCAGTCTGCCCCCTGGTCACCAAGGTTCACCATGAAGTTAAGGTACGAGCCGGTAAAGGCTACCAGATCGTCTACATCGGACACGACGGCCATGAGGAAGCGGTGGGAACGATGGCGGTTGCGCCTGAGTCGATCCACCGTGTGCAGTCAGTTGAAGAGGTCAATGCACTCCCCGACTTTGATCAACCAACGGCTCTGCTAGCCCAAACTACCCTCAGCCATAGAGAATGGGACTCGGTCGCGGAAGCGGCTCGGGAACGGTATCCCGACTTGTTCACCCCAAGCAGATCCGACCTTTGCTTCGCTACGACGAACCGGCAGTCAGCCTTGATGGGGGTAGCAGAGCGATGCGATGCTTTTGTGGTTATAGGATCTGCAAATAGCTCCAACACAAACGCGTTAGCTCAACTCGCCAATGAAGCTGGGTGCCCTCAGGTTTACCGGGTCAACGGGCCCGATGAGTTACCTAAAGATCTGTCTGGTGTCGTCGGGGTGACAGCAGGAGCATCCGCCCCTGAAGACGTCGTTCAGAACGTCATCTCGTTTCTTTCTCCAACCCTAGGGGTTGAAGAAGTTACTATCACCGAAGAAGACGAATACTTCCCACCTCCCCGCAGTCTTCGAGAACTTTTAACTGCGGTTGACGTGGTCGCAACACTCGGACTTGGAGGACCTGTCAGCGCCCGTGTGCCGTTGCAGGACCGCAAGGTCGGGGCGTCCGACGTGTTAACGACCTTGTAAACGTCGGGTTTAGTCAGAGATCGAACGAAGAGCTTCGTCAAATAGGTTTGATAGGAGCGCAACTACTTCATCGATTGTCATATCTGAGGTATCAACAAGATACGCATCGGCGTCTTGACGTAGCGGGTCGTGTTCGCGTTCGGAATCCAGCTTGTCACGACGCTGAATATCGAGCAAAACCCGCTCGTAGTCGTCGTTTGTGTCACTGTTTCCCGTTTGGGCCTCAGAAGAGCCTTGACTGGTACGCCGTGTGGCGCGAACCTCAGGTGACGCAGTGAGATATACCTTCAGAAGAGCGTCAGGGAACACTGCGGTGGCTATGTCGCGACCGTCGAGCACTCCTCCCCCTCGGGTGCGAACCCATTGCCGTTGTCGGCTTACTAATTCTCGTCTGACACCCTCATGTGATGAGACAAGCGAAACTACAGACGAAACCAGCGAACCGCGGATCTCAACTGTGGCGTCTACCCCATCGACGGTTACGGTTCCATCTTCGTGTTGAACAATCGTGCAGTCCTCGGCTACTTGAGTTACCGCTACAGAGTCTTCTGGGTCAACGTTTCGGAGGATGACTGCGAAGGTGACGGCTCGATACATTGCGCCAGTATCTAAATATTCGAGACCGGCCACGTTTGCCAGTCGTTTGGCCACCGTAGATTTTCCAGAACCGGCAGGTCCGTCGATGGCTACTACTCGATGCCGTACACTATCGTCTCTCGACGAACGGTCTGAAGATGAGTTCATTTTGCTCCTAGCGGACTAAACCTCGTACTATAGAGTACGTGAAACCTAGTCCAAGGAGCGGATTCGGCAAGAATACCCATCAGCTGCTAGCAGCTCTTCGAACTGTGCGCCGTCGGCGTCGTCAACAAGAAGGACCATGACGCCCCGTTGACCTTCTGAGGAATGCGAAATTTCTAGGTCGTAGATGTTGATGTTGTTTTCTGCGGCCAGGTTTGAAACGATGGCAATCTGACCTGGCTTGTCAGAGATGAGAATCGAAATTTCGACCAGCGAGTTGGCTGTATCGAAGCCTATAGGCAGGTTAAGGCGAGCCTTTCGAGCCTGTTCCAGCAGAGTCATGAGACCATCTCGGTCTCCTTGTTGAACGCTTTCTCGCACGTCGGTCAGTGATTCGATGAGCTGGTTAAGGCTGGCTACGATAGCGGTACGGTTCGAAAAGCAAATATCGGGCCAAATGGTGGGCCGACCGGCTGCGATTCGAGTCATATCTCGGAAGCCTCCGGCTGCGAGCTGGAGAAGAACGTGGTGATCGACCGACGAGTTATCGGCCAGGTTCATCAACGCGGCCGAAGCTAGATGGGGAACGTGGCTCACTTTGGCGACCAGCCGGTCGTGAATTAATGGCGGCAACATCATCATGTCGGCATCGAGCACGGTGACCATGGAGCGGACAGCCATCACCGCCGCTTCGTCTGTTACCTCCGATGGGGTCAAGACCCACGTTGCGCCGGCGAACATGTCAAGACGAGCGCCGTCTAGTCCGTCTTGTTCAGACCCGGCCATTGGGTGGCCTCCGACGAATCTCGGATCGGCGATCGCTGAACATATATCGGCTTTTGTAGAACCTACGTCGGTGATAGCACCGGTGACGTGTGGGAGGAGTTCTCGGACGACATCCACCACCTGTCCTACAGGTGTGGCAACGACGGTCACGTCAGCTTTAGGTTCCACCCCTATTTCGTCGGCGATGTTCTGTTCGATTGCTTGAGCACACGATGCGGCGTCGATGTCGGAAATGTAGGTTTTCCAACCAGCTTTCTTCAGTCCAAGGCTGATCGACCCTCCGATCAGTCCGGCGCCGACGATGTTAGCCCGCCTTTGTTTCATTAAAAATTCTCGTCTCCGGGTTCGGCCAAATCGGGACGAACTTCGGTGGCCCGTCGTAGGAATACGTGCCGAAACTCAGATGGTTCTTTAGTCGTGTTGAGGTGAAGCATCACGCGGACACATTTTTCTAAACCACCCTGGACTTGTGCTTCTTGAGCACACAATAACGCGACATCGGTCAACCCAAATGCCCTGGCGGCTGCCGCTGGTGGAAGGCTGAGAAGGTCGACGGTGCTCGTAAAAAACACGCTGATAATATCGGCTCGACTTATATTGTTGCGCTCGAACATTTGCTCGAGTAACTGAATCGTTCGTTCCCGAATCTCTTCCGGAGTATCAGAATCTACGGTAATGGCACCACGAAGTGCGAATACAGACATGGGAAACAGGTTACCGGGTGCCACCCAACCTTGACCGACCAGTGAGTCCACGAAACTGAACTGGAAGATTAGCTACTAGTTGCCAATTACTGGTCGTTAACTGTTTGAGTCGGTCTCCAGGACCGCCTTTTGGAGATCAATAAGCTCGGACTGAACGAGTTTACGTGACGCTCCGGGCCGGAGTTGCGGGTCAGCAATGGGACCGATCCGTGTCCTTGCCAACCGTAGAACCGGGTGTCCAACAACTTCGAGCATTCTTCTGACCTGCCGGTTCCGTCCCTCGTGGATCGTGAGTTTCACTACGCCGGCCGACACTCGGCTAGCTTTCGCTGGATGAGTTGGACCGTCATCTAGCTCTACGCCTTCCCTCAAGCGTCGCAGCGCTGCTCTTGAAGGGTCACCGTCGACGTGAGCTAAATACTCTTTTTCGACACCAAATGAGGGATGGGTTAACCGGTGTGCAAGCTGTCCGTCGTTGGTCAAAAGAAGCAAACCTTCGGTGTCCATATCAAGTCGACCTACGGGGAACACCCGAGGATCATCCGGCACAAGATCGACAACAACTCGGCGACCTTGGGGATCGCTAGCAGTTGTGACGACGCCTACCGGTTTGTTGAGTAGATAGGTAACGGAGTCAGGCATGGTTGAGATGAGCGCTCCGTCAAAAGCAATCTCGTCGGATTCGGTGACCCGGTCGCCAAGAGTCGCTACTTTACCGTTGACAAAAACGCGGCCTTCTTCGATGTAGCCTTCTGAAACCCGTCGACTCCCGATCCCGACACGAGCCATTATTTTTTGGAGCCGCTCGGGTTTTGGGGACTCGGCTTCTATTTCATCGTTCGCTGAGTTTGGTTCGGAGCGGTCGGTCCCAGTCATTCTTCTTCGGACGAATCGGTTGATTCGTCTTCGGTGTCGCTAGCTTCAGGTTCAGAATCGATTCGTAACGACTCTTCGAGGATCTCTAGAACTTCCGCTGACGGTACGAAATCGCCCAAGGGCGGTAAGTCTTCAAGGTCATTGATGCCTAGTCGTTCCAAGAAAAATGTTGTGGTCCCGAATAGCATTGCTTGACCTGGACCGTCGTCTCGGCCGGTCTCTTCGACATATCCCCGTTGTTCGAGCGTTTTGAGTACGCCGTCTGCGTTGACACCACGAATAGCCGTAATCTGGCTTCTTGAAATTGGCTGCTTGTACGCCACGATCGACAGTGTCTCCAATGCCGCTTTTGACAATTTGTTGCTGAAACCTTCTAAGGCGAAACGTTCGACGTATTGGTAGAGGTCTGATCGGGTTTGGAACCTCCAGCCCCCAGCCACACCAACGAGTTCGAATCCACGATGGTCGGCGTCGTACTCCCCAGCCAATTCGGCTACCAGATTGTTTATAACCGTTGTTGGCAGCTCAAGTAGCTGGGCTAGCAGCTGACTAGAAATCGGGTCTGTGGTGACGAGAATGATGGCTTCGATCGCACGTTTCGCCTCAAGTAACATCGCTTCTGAAGGCTCGGCCCCTGCACGATCGGACAGCTCACCGTCAGTCGAGTCGCCGTCAGATGCAGCGCTGTCAGTCGAATCGCTGTCAGTCGAGGCGCTGTCAGAAGGCTCAACTTCGTTCGTTACGCTATCGAGTGGCGGTGAGGAATCGTCTTGTTGTTCGAGGTCTTCGCTGTGTGTGGCATCGGCAGAGCCATCTGCGACAATTGTGATATCGTCAGCCGCTATTTCGACTTGATCTGATGTTGCCGAAGACGTTGATTCTTCAGCCACTTCGACCGGTTCGCTGGCCCCATTTTTTGATGATTCTTCAGCAACTTCGACCGGTTCCCCGGTTGGCTCTGCGGTAGGTTCAGTCATCGTTAGCCTTCGTAGCTATCTATGGAAGCCAATAGCTCGTCGGTCAACGCAGCCTCGGTCAGGTCGACGTCTTCAGCATCCGCCGTCCACTCGACGGTAAGGTCACCAAAACACACGCCTTGGTCCAGTTGAACCGATCCTTGTTTGAACAGTTCAAGCAAAGCCAAAAAGCGCACAACGACTTCGATCCGTTCAGTCAAACCCGCCGTCAGTTCACGAAATGTCATCTGGCCAGCCCCAGGCAGGCGCTTCGCAAACGTCGATATCGCTTCGGTAACCGTCGCAGTGATAGGCCGTATATGGTGCAACGTCACAACTGGTTTTGGCTTCTCAGATGTGGTTCGAATAAATGCCGCTCTGAGTTTAGGGGCCGTCATGGCCGCAAGCGGGTCCGGCGTCAAATGAAGGAAATGGTCTTCCAGACCCGACTGTCTAGGAAACGAACGAGACGCCGAATCCATCACCAATTGCAGTACGGCGGCGGCGTCCTTAAACGTCTTACATTCGAGAAGTTTGGCCAGCAGCAAATCTCGTTGCTCCCAAAGCGCTAACTCTTCGTCCAAGTCAAGGTCGTCGTCTTGTGGTAGAAGCCGTCGGCATTTGAGTTCGACCAAGGTCGCCGCAATCAAAAGAAATTCGGTGGCAACGTTAAGGTCACAGTTTTTCATCTTGGACACTTCTTCCAAGTACTCAACCACGATCTCGTTGAGTTGTATCTCATACAAATCAACATCGTCTTTGAGAATCAGATGAAGCAGAAGGTCAAATGGGCCTTCGAAAGTCTCGGTCTGCACCTTAAATGACATCTGTGTCATTCTAGTCGATCCTAAAGCGAGTTTGGCGACTGTATGAAGCTGTACATATTCCGAACACGGTCTGAGCTGGCAAGTTAAAGTAAGTGACTATGGCAACAAACGACCTTCCCCGAGCATTTTCCGGCATCCAACCTTCCGGAGAAGTTCATTTGGGTAATTATCTCGGAGCCCTTCGGAACTGGGTTTCCACACAAGAAACCGCCGACTCGATCTACTGCATCGTCGACCTGCACGCCTTATCGGTTCCCCGTGAACCAGGCGAAATTGGACGCAACACCCTGTCGTTGGCCGCCGACCTGCTGGCGATCGGAATCGACCCGGAAAAGTCGACATTGTTCGTACAGTCTAATGTCAGAGAACATACAGAACTGGCGTGGCACCTCCAATGTGTTGCCGCATTCGGTGAGCTGCGTCGCATGACGCAGTTCAAAGACAAGAGCGAAGATCAGTCGTTTATCTCCACTGCCCTATTCACGTACCCGGCTCTTCAAGCCGCCGACATCGTGCTCTATGACAGCGACATTGTTCCAGTCGGAGATGACCAGCGGCAACACATCGAATTTACCCGCGACATTGTTGAACGATTCAACAAACGCTTCGGCGACACGCTCGTAGTTCCACAACATCGGATTCCTACCGCCGGAGCCCGTATTCGGGATCTGCAAAACCCCGAGAAGAAGATGTCGAAATCGGCGGAGTCACCCCAAGGTGTGATTTTCCTGTCGGACACCCCGGCCCAGATTGAAAAGAAGATGAAGCGGGCGGTGACCGACAACGATGGTGAGGTTCGCTTCGATCCAGAAAACAAGCCAGGTGTCTCGAACCTTCTCACTATTTTGGCCACTTGCACCGACGCCGACCCAGCTGTGTTGGCTGAACAGTACACCCAGTACGGACCGTTAAAGACCGACACCGCTGCCGCTCTTATAGCTGTTCTGGAGCCGATTTGGGAGCGCCGAGCCCAACTCGACGACCAGACGACAGCTGAGATCCTGCGAGTGGGAGCCGATAAAGCGCGTGCCGTTGCTGAACCCGTTATGGAACGTGTTCGTGACGCCGTCCAACTTCACCGGTAGAATCTTACGTCTATTTCTGCTCTAAAGTGAGCGGCTACTTCGACGGGTTCGACTAAATGATATTAAGGCTTACTAGAGTTATCCATTTGATTCGACCACTTGGATTTCTCGGACACCTAGCTCTAGCTCGGTTGTGCGTTCCAAGAACTCGTACGGCCCAAGGTTACCCGGGGCTGGGGCACCACCTACGGTGGCTGTAACCTCAATATCGAACTGTACGGTTGCAGTGAACGGAAACGGCTGGCCTTCGACCGTCCGATACGTGTACTTACAATCAAAATAGTCGTCATCATCGCCCGGTTCCCAAACTTCGCCTGGCCCGTCACATTCAACGGGTTCGTTACCGTCACCTGGGTCCCATATCGAGAACTTCGGGACTAGCTCAACGGTCGACGAAACCCGACCAGCGGTTTGAGTGTCGGTCCGAACCGTGTTCCAATACACAGGGTCCACCCAAAACAACGACGGGAACTGAACAAGCTGTTTACCTTCCGGCAAAACAGTAACAACCGGATCCGGAGGATCTAACGTATCGACCGACCGTAAAATCAGTTCCTCAACCGAAACCGCTTCACCCTCAGGAATAAGAGCGGCAGTACCACCAGCAACACCATCACCTTCCAAACCCTCAGCAGGACAATACCGGCTCCACCAACGCCCTGTCGCAGAATAGGTCCGAGCAGCACCGTTCAATGACGCACGCCGACCAGCAAGAAAGCCATCTAAACCGTTAAACCCGCCCGAAGCATTCAATTTCACTACTTCTTGTGAATCATCAGCGACCACTAACTCCCACGTGCATGGTGACTCACCAGAACCCGACGCAGGCGGAACAAACCCCGGACGCACAGACGCGGCCTCATTCGTCACCACATCCTTCGGATCCGGAACACCAACCCGACTACTGCCACCACCATCATCAACATTTCTTCCGGTCGAACTCATAGCACTTGCAGGCATTCCTACAAGGACCGTGGCTGCTAGAACAATGCCCATTGCTGTGACTAGACGTTTGCGTATTCTTCGCATTCGCTTACCCCCTCATACCGATCTTTGACATCTCTGGCAGCGACTTTCCATTCACCATCGACAACTTTCATCTCGATCGCCAGCACAAACGTGACCGGGTCAGACTCTAGAACTTCTTCGTCGAGCGTTCTGATTTCAGTGGCGTCAACAAAACAGTCGAGCAAGACAACCGTGTTACCTTCAGTCTTCTCTGGACTGAACGCCCCGACAAACCGAACGGAATGGCTTAACTCGGTGAATCCAGGATCGACAACAATTTCGCCTGCCGCTTTCTTTTTCTCTAAGCCCTCTCGAACCTTACTTGCTTCTGGGTCGACCATAAGCTCGAACAACGGCGCATAGTCAGGGTCTGCTTCAGGTCTTCCCGAAGCTATCAACCAAGCTTCATGGTATGCGGCATAGGTGGCTAGGATTTCGTCTTCGGGTTGGTCGAACTCGTCAGGGGTCGTGACCTCTGGACGTGTAGTTGTTTCGGTCGACTCGGCTTCACTATCACTGCTAGTTGCTTCGTCTTCGGCAACAGCCTCTTTGTACTGATCCAATTGCGACGACGTCGTATCTGACGCATCGCTCGATCCGCCACAACCAGCCAACACCAACATCCCGGCCACTAGAAATGCACTCACTCTGTTCATATTTGTCTATCCTCCCACAAGATCACGATCCTGTAAAATTTAGCTATTTACTACAAATATCTCTTGGTTCCACCTATGACACCTCGACCGTTTAGCGCCTCACGCGTGCCAACAATCAAGACGATTAGGGTTCGGTTTCGTATCGAAAGATCTTTCGACCAGGTTCGTCCCGAGGCGTGTCATCCTTGGCCCACAGGAAACCATCTGTTACGACAACCGAGAACGGATCCAGTTCAGTAAACGTAGCGACCCGCTCACCAGTTTCGTTATCAACCTGAATCATCGTCGACTCACTAACCATGTCATAGGTATAACCGCCGTGATACACGTTCCCGATAGGCGACTCATAGAACCCTGACCGAATTATCTCACCAGACTCAGGATCATAACCAACAGCACCCTCGTCAGGGTCCCCACGGTCACCCGACCACAACACACCATCATGACCCTCCAAAACGTTCAAACCGAACTCGTCTAAATCAACAAAATCAACCATCTCGTGACTTGTCGTATCAACACCAGCAAAAACACGACCATCAGTAATCCACATAGTGTCACCAAACAAGGTCATTTGCGTAAGGCCCGTAACAGGCCGACCATCAGGATTAGTAATCGACGAGAACTCGATAGTCTCAACTAGGTCCAACGTTTCTACGTCACGAATGTAAACTCCCGGATCCTGTCCGAGTAGCCAAACTGTATCTCCAACCACAATCGGGCTAGTAGAGATACGAGGAATCTCGACTTGCCTAACCACATCACCAGTCTCGGCATCAACCAGAATTAACACCTCATCACCCGAAGCGACTACTTTCGGTTGCAATGGCTGTTTATAGGTGGCCAGGATCGTAGCCCCGGACAAAACCAAATCGCTGTAACTACCGACTCCGTACTCGTTACGCCATTCAACCTCACCACTTGAAGAATCAATCTTGACAACTTCAGCTACACCACCGAATCCGCTTGAACTATCAACCGATTTCCACACAAACTCACCGTCGGTCACCAACGCCCACGGCAGAAACGTGTCATCATCACCAAAAACGGCCACACGATCCTGACCTCCCGAAGGGCCAATAATCAACAAAGTGCCAGCTAACAGCGCCAAACAACCAACAGCCGTAATCAAAATGACTATCCGTGTTCTTCTACTTCGTTGTTCACCCAAACTAGATAGTTTCATCAGTTCCCTCCACAATCTCAGCAATCTCAGGGGCCGTAAACACCGGCAAATCCTTTGGCTCAGGTTCATCCCGCAGAATCGGTACCCAAATATCGGTGGTCTTGATAGGGTCGGTTCCATCATCGAGCTTTTTCTGTTCGTCGCCTTCTCCAGGTGTGCTGTTTCCACCCTCGGCTGGTTCAGGTGTTGGGTCGGCTACTTTAGCCGCTTGTTCGTGTTCAGTGCCAACTTCTTGTTCGATCACGGCATCAGCCTGACCAACACCAGTCCCGTCCGGGAACTGATCGTAGTCCCAATCAGGCTCCGCTAACTTCCAGTTTCCGTCTCTATCTTGAACCTCAATGATTGTGCCAGCATCTGTCTCAACTAGCCGCACCGGGTTACCGCTCTTATCTACGACAGGCTGCGCAGACAACCCGTCAGCTCTCGCCTGATCCGCACGCATCTCAGCAGCACGAATCGCCTCAATCTGAGCTATCACCCCGTACCGGGTTTTAGCAGAGGTTTCCAAATATTCATCTAACAGCTCGCCCAACTTCTTTTTCTCACGATCAGCATCTTTGGTAAACCCAAGCTCACCTTCTACCGCAAAGTGACTAGCAACAATATCAACCACACCAATCACACCGTCAGCCACTGGGCGGCCTCCAGGTACAAAACCAGTAAGGAACAGACCGGTACTCCGACCCGTTGACAACCACCGATTATATTCTTCAGAATCAGCGTCGATTCGGGCTTCGAAATCGATCACGCCCTCAACATAGTTACGTTCCAGAACCCCTCCCGTCAAACCGAAACGAGCGTAATCGTTGTTGATTTCCCCTTCACCGCTACCGCTGTTATCTGGTTGAAGGTCATACGCTATCGCCTGTCGGATCAGCTCATCGTTGCCGGAAACCAACGCCATCCCTTGCCCATGTTCAAGTGCCTTTTCTTGAAGCTTCTCCCAATCACGTTGGGTGAAACCCAGCTCCAACCATTCCTCCTGCGAAAGAGTCCCACTCTTTTGAGGGTCAATACCGTGACTCTCCAAATACGTCTCGTCGTACATAACCGTTGCGTGCTGACCTATGACCCGATCGAAACCAGCAGCCACACCCGGATCCGAGAACTCTTCAACTTCGGTAGCGCCACCCAACAAAATTTCGGCCGTGTCTTTATCGGCCCCGGCGGCACCAAGAAAGTCAGCTATCGGTTCTGAACCGTCCACCGCAGAGTCGTAACCGACCTCTGGATCGATCAAAATATGTGTCAACTCTTTATCCTCTAAACCTTGAACAGCCTTTTGAGCAGCCTCGGGGTCCTGCGCAGAACGAGCCAACATTATGTTTGTTGGGTCGCCTTCAAAATGACGCCGCCAAACCGGCAGCTCATCTCCGGACCGCCGCTCGATCGATGCCTGGGTCGCCTCAGCCAAGAACTCGGATTCGAAGTCGCCTTCAGCGAACAGAATTTCTGGTGGCCAGGCAATCTCATGAGGTTTCACAGCCTCAATCAGCTCAGTTCCCGAAAACGAAAGACGTGGGTTCCCACGCCGGTGAGAAGCCTCCGCCAGTGATTCACTGAACGGAGCGATTAGCGCAGATTTACCTTCCAACGCCGTCGGAATCTCGGCAGTATTATCTACTCCAATCTCGTTGAAAAACGAAACCGACACCTTCGGGCTATCTGAAATTTCTTCACCTAGCAACTCAATCGCTTCGTCAGACAATCCAGTGGCAGACGGCCTGTCAAGCCTGCCGATTAGGTTCTCTTCATAGACTTCACCCAGCTCCTGGCCTTTCCATTCTTCAGCACCGTGAAGATCCGCCGTCTCAGAAATGATCTGTATCTTTCTGACGTCACGATCCCCATCTAACCCGAGTTTCTCTCGGATCTTGGAGGCCTCGGCACGTTCCTCATCGCTCGGATTTCCTAGCCACGGAACATTGCCGTGATCATCATGTTCGGCTTCTCGTAAGCGTTCGATATCTTTGTCATAGTCCGGAGGAAACAGCACTGCGGGCAGCCCTGCCTCTTCCGAGGTTTGCCCATTAAGCCGCGCTTCGACAACTTTCTCTGTTAACTCATCCGAAATTCCATCGTCATCGATGGTCCCGTTATCGGCATGATCGGCGATGGCTACCCAGCTCGTTCGAAGTTCTAATTGAAGATCAGGATCGTCAGTGTTTTGGATAGCCCGACCAATAACATCGTTCCACGCCGCTGAATCGTAAGAAATATCTTCACCAAAGGTGACCGACCCAATCACCTTCCCCAGCGCAACCAACGCCGTTCGTTCCGCTTCCCGAATAGCATCAAACTCCACTTCTAAACCATTCGAAGCGTTCAAAAGATCAGCTGACAATTCACCGTAGGTGTCCGAACTCCGAAGGTTGGAGCGATCACGGTCCAACGCGTCAGAACGCTCCTCGAGACGTATCAACGCCTTGTAGGTTGTTTCAAATGCGTCTGCTAACGTTGAATAACCCGAAACCCGGTTGTCGTAGGCGTCAGCGATCTGAGCTAAACCGGAAGAAATTACATCAACATCCGGGCCGGAATGATCCCGCGCATAAGATAGCCCAGTCTCTCGAAGCTTGGAAGCAGCCGACGTAGCGCCACCCCAGCGCTCCTCAAAGTCGTCAGCCAAGTTCTTAAACTGCATCGGGTTAGACCGTAACGCCGCACCGACAGGTAACTCTAAACCACCCGACATAGTTGGTCTACTTCCCTCGCGCCACAGATTGTGTGTCAGTCCCGACAATCCGTTTATCAACTGCTTTCATCATCAACTCCAACACGTCAACGATTTTTGCGTCTTCATCTAACTGGGCGTGGATGCTCGTAACAAACTGGCTGTATGGGGTTTGGACCGCATCTCGGGCCGCGTCTCCAGAGAAAAACACTGGTTTCATCGGCCTACTCTTAGCGTTGGCATCTTTCGAATCAGCTGCAACACTTTCGATTGCCGGTCCGCCAAGATCGGAATCGTACGATACTTTAGTCACCAACATTCCACCTTCGTAAGCCGACACCAACCTACCGTTCACTACGCTTAAAAACACATGAATTAGGCAAAAAGTGTGACAAAAAGCAACGTTAGTCGTCGTCGCAGTCCTTCAAGACACGCCCGATATGTCGAGGCACAGTCCACGCCTCGATCGGCTGGTGATGTTCAGCTGCCCAACTAATCGTCAACTGCTCCGACCCGGCCTCAGTCAACAGTCGAGCACCCAATTCTGGATGCAGCCGATACTGCGCCAACCGGGCACGCATCGACGAACCCTCACTCCAGGATTCCGCCCGAGACGAGTCGATGACTGTCCAAAAGAGCGTTGCGAACACTCGAGCAGGCGTCCGAAAACCGCTAACCACCTTGCCCGAGTCGTGTAACAACGCCGCGGCCAAAACATCGCGAGTAGCTTCGACATCTAATTCGCTCTCTACCGCCTTAGCAACACCAATCGCATGCCGACGATCGGGGTTATTCATACGCGCCCAGACAGTCAACTCACCGCTTAGCAGTACTGACTCAACCCAATCCTCATCTCGAACACTGGGACTACCGGGACGAATGGCACCAAAGAAGCGTTTAACCAGATGCAACCCGTGGATAGCACGGCCAGCCATCAATAACCTAGGTAACGAGCCGCCGCCAAAATGCCAACCATAGATTTGCCGTCGGTGATCCGACCGTCCATAACCATCGCAACTGCATCGGCCATGGACACCTTCAGAACCTCAAGATGAGCTTCCTCAGGACCTTCAAGCCGCTGTGGGACCTCAACCAGATCGGTGGCCAAGAAGATATGGCCTAACTCGTCACAAAACCCGGCCGAATGATAAAGGTCGACCAAAGGCTCGAGTTTCCCGGCTGAACGGCCTACTTCTTCCTCCAACTCACGGTTTGCTGTAATTTCGAACGGTTCACCGTCAACATCGAGCTTGCCCGCGGGAATTTCAATCAAGTCCGCATCCAGCGGGGCACGATACTGCTTAACCAAATAAATATCGCCGTCCTCGAACGGAACGATCGCGACCGCACCAGGATGTTTTACCACATCACGATCGTACATCTCACCGTCTGGACCGCTGATTTGTCTCCGGTAGAACCCGACGACTGCACCTTGATGAATCAGCTCATCGTTCACGACCGAAAATGGTTTCATGACTAAGAATCTAGCGACACAACCACCGGATCGGAAGGTCGATTTCGTTCGGCCGCCACGAAACGCCCAGGCTCTTGTGCCTCTGCCCGGTCGAGAGCGGCCTTAATAAACGCCGTAAACAGCGGAGCCGGACGATCAGGACGGCTCTTTAATTCAGGATGCGCCTGGGTACCGATCCAGAACGGGTGATCCGGTAGCTCGATAAATTCAACCAAGGAACCGTCAGGAGAAGTTCCAGAGCAAGATAGACCTGACTCCTCAAAACGGGTCCTAAAACGTGGATTAAACTCATAGCGATGCCGATGCCGTTCTTTAACCACCGACTCGCCATAGATTTCAGCGACCTGAGAGCCTTCATTCAACACAGCTACATAGGCACCTAAACGCATCGTTCCACCCATATCGGTGACATCTCGTTGCGAATCCATCAAATCGATCACAGGGTACGGCGTTGTTGCGTCTTGAGTATCGAACTCAGAAGAGTGAGCGCCTGACATCCCCATCGCATTACGGGCATATTCGATGGTCATCACCTGCATGCCCAAACACAACCCAAGACACGGCACATTGTTTTTGCGGGTGTAATGAGCCGACTCGATCTTGCCTCGAACGCCACGCTCCCCAAACCCTCCCGGCAATACAACACCGTCAAGATCACCAAGTTTGTCCTCTACCAGAAGACCCTCAACGTGATCAGACATTATCCACTCGATCTCTAGATCGACTTGGTGTTCAAAAGCGGCATGGCGAAGTGATTCAGCCACTGACAAATAGGCGTCCGGAAGACTTACATATTTACCAACGACACCGATCTTCAATGGTTTCCACGCTCGATTAACTTGGCTGACCAAACGTTTCCAGTCGCCAAGGTCCGGCTCCACGTCCGGGAGCTTAAGCAAGTCGCAAACATAAGAATCAAGACCAGCTTCGTTCATCGTAAGCGGGATTTCGTACAAGCTGTCCGCATCAGGGGCGTTGATCACCCCACCCACAGGCACATCACAAAGATTCGAGATCTTCGACCTGAGCCCTTCAGAGATACGACGATCGCTTCGACAAACGATCACATCGGGTTGCACCCCACGACTTCGAAGTTCAGTCACTGAGTGCTGTGTCGGTTTGGTCTTTAACTCGCCGGCCGGTCCGATAAAGGGCACTAAGGTCACATGCACATAACAGACATTGTCGCGTCCTGCATCGAGCTTGAACTGTCGAATAGCTTCCAGAAACGGAAGTATTTCGATGTCACCAACGGTGCCGCCAACTTCGGTAATAACCACATCGACGTCCTCGGACGCTAGCTGCGAAATTCGACGTTTGATTTCGTCAGTGATATGCGGGATGACCTGAACGGTTTTGCCGAGATAGTCGCCTCGACGTTCGGCAGCTATCACCGACGAATAAATCGAACCCGTGGTGGCATTCGAAGCTCGGGTCAGAGACTCGTCAATGAACCGCTCATAGTGACCCAAATCCAAGTCGGTTTCGCCACCATCATCGGTCACATAAACCTCACCATGTTCAAATGGGTTCATCGTGCCGGGATCGACATTCAAGTATGGGTCAAGCTTCTGCATGGTCACTCGTAAACCACGTGACTTGAGGAGTCGGCCAAGTGACGAAGCGGTCAGACCTTTTCCGAGTGAACTAACTACACCACCGGTAACGAAGATGTGCTTGGTCAAAATGGCTCCTTCGCATGCAGAATACAGAAACTGCCTGATGTAACGGTAGCGGCTAAAAGCTTGCGCACGGCATGGTTCGTTTCACAGACCAGATTAGAGTACAGCGGGAATTTTACAGATAGGACATTCGACCAGTCTTGTATCTAGTTGGTAGTGCAGAGGTTACGCAAGTAGACGTTTCTCGCAGAATGTGCGGCCAGATTAGCGGAGTTTGCTCGATTCGGCCTCAACTACCAGCTCACGTGCGTGTTGGCGGGCTGTAATGGAATCAGGCTGTCCAGAAAGCATCCTGGCAACCTCAACGAGGCGTTCGTCTTCCTGCAGGAGCCGTATTTCCGAAACGGTGTTGTCTTCGCTCTGATTTTTCTCGACGGCCAAATGAGCGTCAGCGAACGCGGCGACCTGAGCCAGGTGAGTGACAACCAACACCTGATGGCGATCACCTAAATTACTTAACGAACGCCCGACAGCAAAACCTGCCTGCCCTCCAATTCCGGCGTCGACCTCGTCAAAAACCAGTACAGGCGGGGCTTCGGATAAAACGCTGCGAAGAGCCAACATTGTTCTCGCTAGCTCACCTCCAGAAGCAACTTTGGACAACGGTTGCAGATCAGATCCAGGGTTGGCCGACAATTGGAACGAGACCTCTCCCCCGTCATCCCCTTCGACACTAATTCCAATCTTTGCTTTAGGCATCGCTAAATCGGGCAACTGCTGCTCTATTGCATCGGCCAAACCGGGAGCGGCGGCGCTTCGTTGCTTCTTGACTTCAGCGCTGGCCGTAGCAAGAGACTTTTGGGCTTGCAGGAGTTGTAAATCGAGTTCAGCCGCGCGTTCATCGTGCTGTTCCAGCTCGGTCAGGCGTTCCGATAGTCGATCTCGTTCCGACATTACCGCTGCGACTGTGTCGCCATACTTTCGACGAAGGTCCGACAGGACCCTACGACGTGCTTGGATTTCGTCAAGTTTTGCCGGGTTTTCCTCAATACCATCGTTGGCGGTGCGAACCTCGTCGATGAGATCATCAAACTCAGCGATCACATCGCTCAAGCGAGCAAAGATCGGGGCGAACGGTGAGCGGTCCTCTAATTTAGAGACGGCAGATCCAAGATTGTCGCGCACTCCTTCTTCACCGGCAAACAATTCGAGAACTTCGCTTGCCGCCTCTGAATGCTCTTGAGCGTTAGCAAGCAGCTCTTCGTCTCGTTCAAGTTTTTCGTCCTCGTCCGGATCTGACAAACCGGCGGAAACCAACTCATCAACCTGATATCTGATCAGATCGAGTTCACGCGCTCGGTCACGTTCGTTACCACCCAGACTTGCGAGGTCTTGTTCGATCGAAGCCAGATGTGCCTTAGCATCGTTCAGGGCCGACAAATCGACTGACCCGAACGTGTCGAGGGCGTCTCGTTGACTATCGACCGCCAGTAAGGACTGATGAGCATGTTGACCATGAAGGTCAACCAGAGTCGACCCGAGTTCGGCTAACGCAGACGCCGTCGACGGGCGACCGTCGACATAGGCTCGAGATCTACCTTCTGACGGGATAACTCGGGTGAGAACAACCTCTTGGCCATCTATGTCAAACCGACCATCTACGATTGCTTCAGCTGCCCCGGTCCGCACCAACCCAGGATCGGACCGACCACCCATCAAAAGGTTGATGGCGTCGACCAAAAGTGTTTTACCTGCCCCGGTCTCACCGGTTAACGCAATCATCCCAGCGGGGACCTGCAACGTCATCTGGTCAATGACACCAAGGTTCTGAACAGAAATTTCTAGGAGCATTATCGATCCTCTAAACCAAATTTGTCTTTCAACACGGTATGGAAATCACGAGTTCCGGCTACCAATAGCTGGGCAGAGATTTCAGCTGCCCGGCACTGCAGCGAGTCGCCCGGTTGAAGTTCGGTCGATGTTCTACCATCTAACGCCACCACGGCTGGCTTGTAGCCTTTCACGGTGATAGTCACCTCGCTTGACGGAGATAAAACCATCGTACGGTTGAACACCATATGTGCGGCCACCGGGGTCAGGAGCAGGGCAGCTATATCGGGCTGCACAATCGGGCCTCCCGCAGATAACGAATACGCTGTGGAACCGGTCGGAGTCGACACCATAAGCCCGTCAGCTAAATAATCGGTGAAGTAGCTGCCGTCGATCGAAGCCGACACATCCAACGTGCGCCCACTTTCAGAACGATATACAACCGCTTCGTTCAGGGCATAGCCATTCCAGCCTGGATGTTCCGGAGAAGACACCTCGAGCATCATGCGTTGTTCCACTTGAAGTTTGCCAGCAAGCCAAAGCTCAAGATACGTTTCGAGTTCCGCCGGGTCCGCCTCGGCTAGATAGCCCAGTTGGCCAGCGTTCACCCCTAGGATGGGAACGCCATGCTCGGCGACCATAGAGACTGAACGTAACATCGTTCCGTCTCCTCCGAGGCTAAGACAAATATCTAGATCGCTGCCAAACTGATCGTCAGGCTGTGCTAAATCGGGCCGATTCAACAGAATCGCGTCGCTTTCGACCACAACAGGCTGAATAGTAGAGCCGCACCAAGCAATAGCTTTCGCCGCCAATGATAGGACTTCCGGTCGATGTTGGTGGATTACGACACCAAGTCGTTTCGTCATTCACTCACCCGAATTGATTTGTGCTTCAGCTACTACATCTGCAAGATGCTGTTGACTATAGCCAATATTAGTGACAGCGGTAAGACGACAGTGCATAACAAATTCGACATTACCTGTTCTGCCTCGGATCGAAGAAACGGCCGCATCGACTAATTCAGCGCCGAGACCGGCCGCCGTTTCCACTACTTCTGTGAACGTCCGAAGCCAAATATCGGGATCGGTGATCACGCCTTTACTCTTCGCTGCTTCTTCCCGACCCGCCTCAAACTGGGGTTTTACGAGCAACACCAACGGAGTTCCTGGTTCGATCAGAGAAACCAAATTTGGGAGTACAAGCCGCAGAGAAATAAACGAAAGATCTCCGACTATGAGTTCTATTTTTTCGTCAAACGTCGAACGGTCGACCTTGCGAATGTCGGTTTTCTCATGCACGACTACCGATGGATGAGCACGTATTTTCTCGTGTAACTGGTTAGTACCAACGTCGACGGCGTAGACTTTCGTCGCTCCATGCTGCAACAGGCAGTCGGTGAATCCGCCGGTTGACGAGCCGGCATCGACACAAACCATACCGGACGGATCTATCCCAAATTTGTCGAGAGCACCCTCCAATTTGTGACCTGCACGGCTCACAAACTTTGGTGGAGGGCCAAGAAGTTCGATATTTTCCGATGGGCTTACCATCCGAGCCGGTTTCAGCGCTGGAGCACCATCGACGGTTACCCGACCCTCGACGATTTCTTTACGAGCCATCTCTCGGCTCGACACCATCGAACGTCGAAGCATCTCGGCATCAAGTCTGCGGCGGATAGCTAGCTCAGCGCTTCCCGACGCTCAAACGCGTCACCAAAGTCGGGTTCGTTCTCGACAATACGTGCAAACAACCGACGAGACCGAGGCAAATCACCACTTCTCTCGTAGAGGTCAGCCAACACATACCATCTCCGCAGATGGTGGAGTTTCGGATTACGGCGAGGGTTCGGCGCTTTTTCTAAAACGCGTATGGCATCGTCGAGCCGCTGTTGATCTGCTAGCGACCCGGCGTAGACGATACGCCCTTCTTCAATAAGTTCAGGCGACGGGGACGCTTGACCCAATGCGTACCACAGGTCGTCGACATCATCCCAACGTTTGCGGGCCCGACAACAGTCGGCCCAAACGGGGTGTTGATCAACCGACCCCGTCATGTTGGCGAACTGTTCGAGTTCTTTGATGGCTTTGTCCCATCGGCCCATCCGGTAGTGAACGAGACCTCTCAGTTCGTGCACCTCGGGAATGCTGGGGGCAAGCTGTTGGATACTACGCAACAGTGAATCGGCGTCTTTGAATCGTTCTTTTTCGAACGCTACAGCTGCGTCTTCCAACCGGTTAGCGAGTTTCGTGGCCGTTGACGCAGCCACTCCAGGAAACTTCACACCAGACACGTCGATCGAGTTCGTATCGCGACGTCGACGGCGTTCAGGCTGTTTAGGGTCGTCAACCCGTTCAAAACTTACTTCGTCTCGTAGCACGGGTGGAGGAGGAATCTTGCCCTTGGAACCCTTTGCCTTCTTTGGGCTAGCAGGGCGTCGACGGGGCTTAGCTTCGCCTGAGCCTCTGGCATGCTGAGGCCGATGGTTTATCTTTGTATCCTCAGAAGGTCTACGCGGCCCGCCTCTACGACTGCCGGGCTTGGACGATGACGGTCTACGTGAGCCGTCCGATGAAGATGAGCCGGTCCGACGGCTGGGACGCTCTGGTTTACTTGCCATATCTAAACACTATCTGGAAGCTAAATAATCCCGTAGTAATCGGCAATGTGACACTGAACTGCACCAACGCTTCGAGACCTCATAGTTCGGCGAGTGCGTTGTTCAGAAAGGTTCGTTCCGACTCGTTGCGGACTAGCTCTAGTGCCTCCCTGTATGCTGCACGGGCTTCCTCATAGCGCTCAAGCCGCACCAGGATCTCTGCTCGAGCAGCATGAGCGTAGTGAAACTTCTCCAACTCGGGCATCAAACGATCTAGTAACGGCAGCGCCTCAGCTGGCCCTCTGCTCATCGATATGGCTACCGCCAGATTTAGCTTCACGATCGGAGTCGGAGTGTGTTGAACAAGCGAGTGGTAAAGCAGCTCTATCTGTGGCCAGTCAGTGTCTTCCGCAGTTTTTGCGTCACAATGCAATGCGTTGATGGCGGCCTGGATCTGATACGGACCGGGTTGCTCTCTTCGTATGGCGGCTGCGATCAGTTCGTTACCTTCGGAGATCATCGACTGGTCCCATTTCGACCGGTCTTGATCGGCTAGCAGAACTAGATTGTTATCGCAGTCGGTCCGAGCTGGTCTTCGGGATTCGGAAAGCAAAAAGAGCGCTAACAGTCCTTTGCTTTCGGGATCACTCGGAATGAGGCGTACTACTAGTCGAGCCAGCCGGATCGCTTCCTCGGTCAAGTCGTTTTCGATCAAAAGCTCGCCGCTAGGATGCACGTAGCCATTGTTGTAGATCAAATAAATTGTCTGGTGAACCACGCTGATTCGAGACAGAATCTCACTATCAGCTGGCATCGATAGTGGAATGGCGGAATCCCTAATCTTTCGTTTACCACGAACGAGACGTTGCGCCATTGCTGATTCTGAGATGAGGAAAGCGGCAGCTAAATCAGGGGTGGACACACCGGCAACGCATCGAAGGACCAATGCCAGCTGCACCTCGACCGACAGAGCGGGATGGCTACAGGCAAATAAAAGCTGGAGCTGTTCGTCGCGAACAAGTGACGAATCAATAGCTACTGCCGCTGGGCTGAGTCTGGCCTCAAGCCGACCTATCGTTTCGACTTTAGAGCGTCCGGTTGCTTCTCGACGAATACGGTCGATGGCCCGCCGACGTGCAACCGTTAGCAGCCAAGCTCCGGGGCGCTGGGGCACCCCAGAGGACGGCCATTGTTCCAAAGCGGCAGCGAACGCATCTTGGGTGACCTCTTCCGCCAACGCAATATCGCGAAGCTCACTGGTTAACACCGCCACGACCTTCGTCCATTCCTCAGACGCTACGTGCGCGATATGATCACCTTCACTATCGGACGCGCTTGGAACGTTCATTCGATGCCTTGTGTATGGTTATTCGCCACCAAAGTCCGGTACGGGTCGAACCTCGACCGTGCCGGTGGCTGCGTGTGGAATGTCTGCTGCGATAGCGATCGCTTCATCCAAATCGGCGCATTCCAAAATGTAGAATCCTCCCAGCTGCTCTTTTGTCTCGGCAAACGGTCCGTCAGTTGTAATCGTCTCGCCATTACGAACCTGCACCGAGGTCGCAGTTGTGGTCGGTTGGAGGGCTTCTCCTGCAGCGATCTTGTCACTATACGTCGCCCCAAAACCCATATACCCCTCCATCATTGGGGCAAATTCGGGGCTGGCGGGATCTGGGTTTATTTCCGGATTGGTCTCATCGGAATAGATCAACGCAGCAAATTTCATAACTATTTCTCCTCATGGATTGTGTCGCAGGCGGTTGCCGTACACCCCTACGTCGAACCTAGACGGAGATATTCGACATAGCTGGTTAATAATTTTGTTTTTTCTTGATGAACCGGTTTAGTCATGCCATTTCGTTGCTTGGGCTGACGCAACGTCAGACTTGATTCAGATGCTGGGTTTACCTTTGAAGGCCAAACACGCCAATGCCCCAAAGGACAATATGCTACGCCAGAGGTTGAGCTGGTTCCACACGTCCTCGAAGTCTGCTCTAGCGGCTTCAGCCTCGACGCTATTCGTGCTATCGACCGTCGCTAGCGTTTCGTTCAGGGGCACGTTACCGAGGAAGGTAATGGCGACAGTCGCAACGACTAAAGAAATAGCGAGCAGTCTAATAGCTACGTTCTTACGAGCCTCTTTTCTGTGTATAACTGCGGCGAGTATAAGAACTGGGAGCAGGCCGAAGAAGACGGTACCAAAGGCAACGTTACGGATCGTAGCATTGATGGCCTGGAACGATTCGACATAGGTGGCGTTGTCGACGATCCCGAAACCTCTGACCACCGAGATAGAAAACGTGTAGAAGAAGCCAGCAAAAAGTCCGGCGAGAAGTAGTCCAATACTGTCGACGATCGCCCCGACTTTCCTAGCGGCGATCGCACTAAACCGGGCCGCGATTTCGTCGCCGCCGCTAGCCAAGCTGCTGCTAGAAGGCGGACGACACCGTGTAGGCCCGATCGTCGAGACGTACCTTGCTGAGCTACATGAGCGCGGTGAGATTCAGGAACCAGATAGTGATCTAGCGTTCCGGTTACTGTACGGGCTAACAGTCGAAGACACTCAAATCCGGGTCCTCCTTGGCGAGGAAGCGCCGTCGAATAAAGAAATTGAGCGGCGAGCGGCTCTAGCAGTAAAACGCTTCTTCCAACTTACGACAGCACAACCACAACCCTTCACAGATCCTGGCTAGCTCTGAAACCGGTGTACAAAGCTTCTGGGTGGGGTTTCAGAATTCTGCTAGACCAAAACTCTGTCATCGGCTCGGACGTGTTGCTAACTACACGGGTTGCCTATGGGGAAGAGATATCGGCAGTCGCTTGGCTTAACGCTCCGATCATTCCTGGAATTTTTCCTGGAGCGAAGAGCGTCCCATCAGGGTTTCTGAACTCGATAGCGCTTTGAGTGCCAGCTTGAACCACGACGAGAATGGAGAAGAACTGCTGGTTTTCGGCCCCCTCAGACCATCCAGCAGAGTCACCTAAACCAGCGACAGGCGTTAAATTCTCTCCGCTGTTGTTCATGCTTCGCCAGCCCGGGCCGAACCCGTCCTCATCGGGCGAAAAGTGAATCTGGCCGAGTAGTTTTTCTGGGTCGTTAGCGGCAACCAACTTACACGTCAGGTACGGCCTTTGGGTGAGTTGAGAACCGTCGGGTAGAACAACAAGCTCAACCCCTAGAAATTGACTTAAAAAGCCGCCGTTTAGTTGTGAGCAGTCGCCAATCCCCGTTGATAGACCATCTGCGTTGTAGTCGAACGAGTTTTCGGTCATGACATCGATAGCAGCGTTGATATCGGCTTCTGAATTACTACCGGCGAACACCGGATCGGTCCGTAGATCGCTTAGTTCGGGGGGAGGTGGCTCTGTGGTAGTCGGAGCTACTGTTGTTTCCGCCGGTGACCCACCTTCGTCGGACGTTTCAGCGGGCTGTTCGTCAGCATCATCGGCTGCATTGGGGTTTGCTCCTCGGCTACAGCCCACGAGGACCAGTGTCAAAGCGACCGACGCTACTAGACACTTACGTTTTGTATTCCGCCAATTATTCGAACCCAAGACAAACCTCTTTACCTTATACCAGACGACGCCACATTGGGGTCGATAAAGTATAGGCGTTTGCTGCCCAGCTTACGATCCTCAATCACGCTAGCTGTTGAATTTACTAGAGGCTCTGACTAGCAGGGAAGCCTAGTCAGAGCCTCTAGCATTCTTGGGTGAGCGGCCTAGTCTGATTCCCATTCCCAATGCCAAGGCTCACCTTCGTGAGTGTTTATAAATCCGTAGTTTTCGGCATGTGCTGAGAGCCATTCGAACTCGTCTGTATCACGCTTGATGTGGCTTCCGTCGACGAGAAGGTCCACGGCGGTTCCTTTCTCATGGGCGGATACTCCAGGTCGGGCGGTAGGCGGTCGGCATTCTGAGGCAGGTTTTTCGTAAATGTCGTAGTCGGTGGTGCCGCAATTTTGGCGTCTGACAGCGATTTGTATGTCCGGGCTACGATAGCCACCGCCTTCGAACACGATTCCGTCGTCGTTGGCTGCTGCGAGCATCCGTTCGAGATCCGGTGCCACATCTGCATGGACTGTGATACCGCCGACCGTCCTCAAATCAGCTTTTGGCACTCCAACGAGATCAGAAGACTCTGGCAGTGGCTCATCATCAGGCAACGGTGGGGCCACCGTTGACGGCGGCTGCGGTGGCGGCAGAATCGTCGTTGTAGGTGAAGGTAACACGACGGTTTCGTCGGCCCGGTCGACTGCGTCGGCAGGTTCCCCAGTTGCATCTTCGACCAATCGAGCATGACTGACCGAGGACGATTCTTCCGTTCCGGGCTGGCTGACTCTGTATATCGTCACGCCAGCAACTAGCAGAGCGACTGACGCTGCACATGCAGCCACATAGTGGTAACGCTGCCGTCGAGGATTGGGTTTCGTCGGGGCTAAACGAAGCAGATTCGGTTCGGACCGCGGACGGTCTGATTCTTGCCTATTCATCACATCAATTTCAGATGCTCGAGTTTCCAAGAGCCGTTCGATGCGGGTCACGAATTCGTCTTCGCGAGGGGTGAAATTCGAATCACTCATGTTAGTTCCTTTCGTAGTTGGGCAAGACCTCTATGAATCAACGACCCGACGGTTCCCGGCTGACAGACGAGGATTTCTGCGATCTCCTGTTCGGTCATGCGGCCGTAGTACCGACAAACGATTGACGCCCGTTGCCGATGGCTAAGGCCCATCAGTAACTCAGCGAACTCGGCGGTTTCAAAGTTGGTTGGTTTATCCGGAGTTTCAATAGACAACGCCTCGCTTCGTTGTTTTGTCCGCTTTGCTCCCGCTTTACGACAGCCATTCACCACGCACTTATTTAGATATGGGCCGGGATCTTGTAAATCCGACCAGCGTCTGAACACTTCAGCAAATGCATCTGCGACGACATCTTGGGCTAAGTCGGCGCAGTTCAGCATCAGATAGGACCGTCTGACCTGCTGAGGATATTCAGCCAAGTAAAAATCGTCGAACGTTCGCTCTGAATACACTGTTGGCGCCAGTTGAGTCGTTGATCTCATACCTATACCCAGTCGAAAGACGACAATTTCTTGCACGATTCTTAAAAAAAGAAAACGACTAGACCACGACGGCTGACCAGCGCCCACTACAACCTATCTCGCCGCCAGGACCAAAACGAACAAACCCCCGAGCCGCCATACAGGCGTTCGGGGGTTGATCGTCATCTAGGCCAGCAGTGCTTGGACTATTGTGTGTAATCCGAGAAGGCGTCGTCTACCGGCGTTTCAAATAAGTGATTCGTATAGTTACTGATCGCTTTGACCGATAAGGCCAACAAAATGGACAGTAGATCTTGCTCGGTATATCCCGCAGCTAGAAAGTCTGAAATAACGGTCGGGTTTGGGCGTCCGCGGGTTGCGCTCATCGATCTTGCTGCCTTATAGAGCCGTGAAAGTTTCTCGTCCGGGATTGAAGATCCGGAACGGATAGCGGTCAACACCGGTTCTGGAACGTCTGAGACTTTGTCGGCCACCATACTGTGAGCCGCAGTGCAGTAGTGGCATTCGTTGTCGTAGCTAATAGCGAGAAGAACAACTTCTTGTTCTGCTGGGTTGAATGCCGTTGTTTTTCTGAATCGGGCGTATCCGTCCAGGTATTGTTTCAACAGACTCGGTTGCTGGGCCATCGCTCGGTACATGTTTGGTACAAACCCAAGCGAAGAGCGTGACGGTGCAAACAACTCTTCGACTTCGGCTGAGGCCTGTTCATCACCTACTAGTTCGAGGCTTTGCATTTGATAATAGTCGCTCATGGGGGGGTCCTTTCTTTCGTAAGAATTTCTACGCTACAACCCACCATCGAACGATAAGTCACCTAAGATACACTATCTATGACCAATCGTTCAGACGATTTTCAAAGGCTTGAGAGAGGCAGCAGGCTTGGATGCCTACTCAAACATTTCAGCCTCGAGGCATCCACCTTCTACGCGGGCGAGTTATGCCACGCATACGAGTTCTCTTCCGACAAGCCGGGAGCGCTACTACACATAGCCCGGGGCGGGCGTGTCGTCACCAATCACGACGGCCATGAACAAACACATGAACCAACCAGCCTCCTGTTCTATCCACGCCCGTACGATCACGGGTACCGTCCAATGGCCGACGACCCAACAGAAGTAATTTGTGTCCGGATCACATTCCGAGGTGGGGATAAAAGCCCGTTTGCTGCGTCATTGCCTGACGTCATTTCGCTTGAGCTCGACCACCACCGTTCCTTAGCTGGAACAGTCGACGTAATGTTCACAGAACTCGAATCAGCCGGAGAAGCCGCATCTGCCAGCCTAAACCGCCTATCAGAAGTACTGATCATCCAACTTCTACGGGAACGACTCGAAGAAGGCGACAACCTGACGGGAGTCCTGGCTGGATTGGCCGACAATAAGATAGGAGCTGCTCTATTCGCAATGCACGAAAGCCCGACCAAACACTGGACGGTCAAAGACCTAGCCGGACTCGCTCTGATGTCACGAACTAGTTTCTCCACCGAGTTTGGCCGAATCGTCGGCGTTCCACCAATGACGTACCTGTCAAGGTTGCGGGTCGAACTCGCAATGCAAAAACTCGAATCCAATACAACCGTCTCCGCCGTTGCCCAACAGGTCGGCTTTTCGAGCCAGTCCGCGTTTAGCCGATCGTTCACCAAGATCGTCGGGCTCTCCCCCACAGCTTGGCGACGCCGACCGGAGACTACTTCAGTCGGCTAAATCTGGATACAAAGCGGTGACCAAGTCGGCCACGCTCCACGTTTCATCGACTTCGTCCAACACCGCCCCAACCAACGTACGCTCGCCGTACTCCTCGCCTATCAGCTCAGCCAACTTAGCGACCTCTAAGAGATCGTCAAGCCCAAACGAACTCAGTAAGCGACGACCCGCCTCAGGTTCTGATTGAGGAACATCAAGCAGCTCACCAAGTACGAAATCAAGAATGTCCGACCGGTTGAGGTCTTCAAATGTGCTGTGGGTCTCGGCAACCATAAAACTCGGCCAATCTCGGTGAACTTCCTCACAAGCCTACCGCGACGACGAGGTAGCGACATTACGCAGAGGGACGACGAAAATCAGCAGATACCCCACATTACAAATGAGATTAATCCACCCACCTGCAGCCATTGACCCAAGGCTGTCGGTCACGAACCACGCCCAGATAGAAAGCGTGAAGATCTGTTTAATCCGGCCAGGGTCCAACTCGAGCAGGTTAGTCAACTGCCAATAAACAAAGCCCCAGCTAAACATGACACCCCCAAGAATTGCGCTTAGCAAATTTGCTTCCTTCGAAATTTCGACTTCGTCGCTTCCCGGCCAAAACATCACGACACCGTAGAGCCGCACTAGTTCTGACGTTGGTTCCCAAGCCCCCGTCAATACAAAAAGTCCTGACGCCATCACAAAAGCTGACGCAAATTTGAGTTGTCGTTTCGTTGATTCCATATCATCAGTTTGCACTCGAGACGTTCAACCCTCAATTACCTCCGAGGTAATCGAAGAGCCACCAAAGCTCGGTTAACCTCGATACCTATGACCACAACTTTTGGGCCTGAACTAAAACGATGGCGATCAGCCCGACGGCTCAGCCAACTTGACCTAAGCCTCGAAGCTGACGTGTCGTCCAAACACATTTCTTTTCTAGAATCGGGACGATCTAAACCAAGTAAAGAGATGGTGATCCATCTGGCCGAAACCCTCGACGTCCCAAAATCCGAACGAAACCGGCTACTACATGCCGCTGGATTTGCGTCAAAGTACGTGGCCAACGACCTGACAAGCGAAGCCATGAAACCGATCCGTTCCGCTCTTTCCTGGACACTCGAACGACACAACCCCTACCCGGGATTTGCCCTGGATCGCCATTGGAACATCATCGAATCAAACGACACTGCACTAAGAATGCTCGAACTGATGGGGCAACCCAACGATCTCAGCATGCTTGATCTGTTGTTGGGTGATACCGGTCTCCGAGACTGCGTCGCCAACTGGGACGAAGTCAGCACATATTTGCTAGCGCGACTCAAGACCGAAAATGAGCACTTGGGAGGCGATCCCATTTTCGAATCCTCGATACAGCAACTACGCGATATCCAAGGCGACAAGCTATCGACCACAGACCGGCCGTCTAACCCAATGGTGGCAATCGAACTCTCGATCGGTCCGCTTCGCCTTTCAATGCTCAGCTCTATCGCTGCGTTCGGAGCCGCCGACGATTTCGCTCTTGCTGATCTAAAGATCGAATTGTTTTACCCAGCCAACGACGCAACACGGATGTTCTTCGAAGGCTTGACGACCGATGGCCAATAGCTTCGCTCTGCTGTGGACTATCGGGTGACGGAGAAATACTTTCGGAATGAAAGGATAGGTTGCTCGAACAGTCGGAACGAAACTTCAGCCAATGCCCAGCTGACAATCAGCGTTCCGACCAAGCTAACGACTGGAATTTCAGCCAACGCTTCTTGACCAATAGGGCTCAATAAGTTTCCGATATATGGGACGACCAGAATGTGGATGAGGTATATGCCGTAGCTGACAATACCAATTCTAGCCATCGGTTTCGACGCCAAGATCCCCTTCATCGAATGATCCTCAACCACCACACAGCTCAGCAAGAAATACGTCATTGCGACGTAAACGGCAAGGCGAGGAAATCCGACCATCACCGACGGTTCATCCGACGGGAGCGACGCAGCCGCTAGCACGGCAACTAGACCTATAACGGGTGACCAACGATGCGTAACGTATCGATGAATCGCCCGGAACGCTTTTTCGTTATTTAACAGGTGGGCCACCACGGCACCTATAACGATAGGCATTGCCGCTATCTGCCACATATACGAAACTGGACTAAACCACGAATCTTCGATGATATTTCGAACCGGCTCCATGCTGAGTACAAACCCGAGACCAATAACAACACCGGCAATCACACCCCAAGTTTTTGCGAGGAACTTTTCGACAACCGGCCAAATGAGATAAAACTGTTCTTCTGCCGCCAGTGACCACGCAACGCTGAAGAATGAGAGCTCTACCCAGTTACCGGTATAGGTAGCCAAAAACGGTAGTGACTCGAAGAAGTCATCAGCCTTATTGGCGCCCGATTTGACCAAAAATGCGACGGTCAATAATCCCAATATCGCGTAATAGAGAGGGAAGATCCGCAACGAGCGGCGTGAGTAGAACTTCGGAAGAGATATATCTCCACTACGATCGCGCTCTCGTACCAGAAGTGTGACGATAAGAAAGCCTGACATGATAAAGAACATGTCAACACCCAGGTGCCCGTGGTTAAGCATAAGCAGAACCGTCGACGGAGAACCACGATCGACGTGGTGCCAGAGAACCGCCAAAATGGCGATGGCGCGAATTCCATTGAGTGATCCAAAGAAATTGTTGGCCATGAACTCTTGCCACGGTCCAAACGTTGCCGCTGGATTCAATGTTTTGAGGTCGTCAGTTGTTGTCATTTTCGCTACCTACAGCCAGTTAAGCCGCTAATCTCAGCTCCCGCAAAGATGCCCAGTTTACTACTCTGACACCAAGTCCTCATACGTGAAGTCCGCCCAATGCCAAAGGAGTACAGAACGTACCCTATCGCATTCACCGACGTTCACTTTGAGGACTTTCCCACACCGGGTAAACAGGCGTTTGGCCAATTCAGAAGAATATCACCTATATGAGCGACCGTAACTTCTTCATATAGACCTCGAGTTGTTCAAGTTGTGCCTGTACCGGAGCCGGTCCAGCTCCCCCAGGACTAGTCCGTCGCCTAGCGGCTGCTCCAGGTTCGAACAGGGCTGCGGTTTCGGGTCCCAAGTCGGGGTGGGCAACCGCCAATTCAACCAACGTTGAGTTACCGGCGAGAGAAGAACGAACCATCTCACCTACGATGGCGTGCGCCTGACGAAACGGAATGCCGTTAGAGACCAAAGTTTCAGCCAAATCGGTGGCCACCGAAGTCGGTGAATCAGCGGCCTCAGCCATATTCGTGGTGTTGTAGGTTGCGGTGTCAACCATGCCTGAGATCGCCACCAACGCTAAAGCGATCTGATCTACCGAATCAAAAAGCGGTTCTTTATCTTCCTGTAGATCACGGTTATAGGCCAGAGGCAAACCTTTTAGCGTTGCTAATAGACCGGTCAGGTTACCGATGAGCCGGCCGGATTTGCCCCGCGCCAGCTCAGCGATATCTGGGTTCTTTTTCTGAGGAAGCATCGAAGAACCGGTAGCGTATTGGTCATCGAGCGAAACAAAACCAAACTCTTCAGACGACCAGAGAACAAACTCCTCACCGATTCGGCTGAGATGTACGCCAAGTAGCGCCAACCCGAAGAGAGACTCGGCAACAAAATCTCGATCACTGGTTACGTCTAAGGAATTGGTAAACACCTCAGCAAATCCAAGATCTTTGGCAACCTCTGAAGGCTGTAGCGGCAACGACGTTCCGGCTAGCGCTCCTGCGCCCAGAGGAGAAACATCCATACGGGACCTTGCATCGATAAGACGTTCAATATCTCGACCTAACGCCCATGCGTGAGCCGCAAAGTGATGAGCGAGCAGAACTGGTTGTGCCCGCTGTAGATGGGTATACCCAGGTAAGTAGGCGTCGCCTGCGTTTCTGGCCTGTTCGGCAAACACTTGCTGTAGATCCGCAGCCTTGGAGGCAATCATCGAAACCGCGTCTTTGGTCCAAAGACGAAACGCTGTCGCTACCTGATCGTTACGACTTCGTCCGGTGTGGAGTTTAGCGCCGGCATCACCTGCGATCTCGGTGACGCGACGTTCGATGGCGGTATGTATATCTTCATCGGAGTCGACAAATGAAAACGTTCCGTTGGCTAACTCGGCCCCGGCTTCGTCTAACGCCAACAACACCGAGCCAACTTCATCGCCGGAAAGAATACCAGCTCGTTCCAAACCACGTGCATGTGCTTTCGAACCTAAAATATCGTGGCTGGCTAGTCGCTGATCGTAGGGCAAACTGACTGTGTACGCCATCAGGGCTTCTGCCGGGCCGCCTTCAAATCGGCCGTGCCATAACGTATTTGACTCAGACGAATCCGACGTCGCTGAGGTTTCAGCGTCGCTCATTTCCCAGCCCGTTTTGCCGCCAGTGTTCGCAACCGCAGAGCATTCAGTTTTATAAAGCCTTCGGCGTCGGCTTGGTCGTAGGCTCCGCCGTCGTCTTCGAACGTGGCGATCGCTTCGTCGAACAGTGAATCATCTGACTGGCGACCGACCACCGTGACGTTACCTTTATAGAGTTTCAGCCGGACAGTACCGTTGACCGCGGTCTGGGTCCAGTCGATTGCGTTTTGCAACATTTCTCGTTCGGGGCTCCACCAATAACCGTTATAGATCAGTTTCGCGTAGCGAGGCATCAGTTCATCTTTGAGATGTGCTACTTCACGGTCAAGGGTTAAGGATTCGATTGCCCGATGCCCACGTAACATCACGGTGCCACCTGGTGTCTCGTAGGCGCCACGGCTTTTCATCCCGACGTACCGGTTCTCGACGATGTCTAAGCGTCCAATACCGTTCGATCCGGCAACTTGGTTGAGGTATGAGAGAACTTGGACAGGCGTCATCGTTTGCCCGTCAATAGCTACGATGTCTCCGGCGGCGTAGGTGAGTTCAATATAGGTAGGTTTGTCCAGAGCTTTCTCTGGGCTCGTCGTCCATCGCCACATTTCTTCTGGCGGTTCGGTCCATGGGTTTTCGAGAGGTCCACCCTCATATGAGATGTGCAGCAGGTTCGCGTCCATCGAAAATGGAGACTTGGAGCCTTGACTCATCTCGATCGGAATATTTCTCTCCGCCGCGTAGGCCAAAAGTTTCTCACGACTGAGCAGGTCCCACTCTCGCCAAGGAGCGATTACCTTCACCTCAGGAGCCAGCGCATACGCTCCAAGCTCAAACCGAACCTGGTCGTTACCTTTTCCGGTGGCGCCATGTGAGATGGCGTCGGCATTGGTTTCAGCCGCTATCTCTATTAGTCGCTTGGCGATGAGTGGTCGAGCAATTGACGTTCCAAGCAGGTACTCACCCTCATAAATGGTGTTGGCCCTAAACATAGGGAAGACGAAATCAGAGACGAACTCGTCCCGCAGGTCGTCAATGTAAATGGACTCTTCCGGGATGCCCATTTGGAGTGCTTTAGCCCGAGCTGGCTCAAGTTCTTCTCCTTGGCCAATATCGGCGGTGAAGGTCACTACCTCACAGTCGTAGGTGTCTCGTAACCATTGGAGGATGACCGACGTGTCAAGCCCACCTGAATACGCCAATACAACTTTGTTTACATCCACGATTTCTCGATTTCTTTCTCTTAAGCGACGGGCCGAAAGAACCTAGCGGTCCCGTTGTTCTATCTGTATATCGGGTAGGGACTACTAAACTTTCCACATCGATTGTTGTTACAAGGGGTCGTCACGCAACGCATAAACCAAATGGTTTAGTGGGCTATAACCCAGCGGCCGCCGATAACTCCTTGGATACTTGCATTCCTTTGCCTTCGATCGCTATCGCTAACAACGTGTCATCACCGGCGACGGTCCCCAATACGTTAGGAAACCCTGAACGGTCCAACGCGGAGGCAACGACATGAGCCGACCCTGGCGGGGTTCGTAAGACAACCAAGTCACCGGAACGCTCGACGTCGACCAGCCACTCGCCGAGGACTCGTCGGAGGTGATCTTCTGGCGCTACTTGATCGGTGGGAAGCTCAGGAATGGCGTACACAGTAGTGCCGCCTGCGACCCGAACTTTGACTGCGCCCATCTCTTCTAAGTCTCTGGATACCGTCGCCTGGGTCACTACGACGTCCTCCTTAGCTAGGAGTTCGACGAGCTCGCCCTGATTCGAAACCGGATGCTCCGCTAGCGCCTTGGAGATTCGATGTTGTCGCTGTGATTTACTCAGAGCCAAGATCAGCGCCTTCCTGCAACCACGCCAGAACCCCGACCGCGGCGTTTTGTCGATGCTTGGCTTGCACCCAAACCCTGCTTTGCGGCCCGTCGATGACACTAGCCGCCACTTCTTCATTACGGTGAGCGGGCAGACAGTGCATGAAGATTGCTTCAGGTGCTCTAGCCATCAGGTCATCGTCGACCATGTACCCGTCGAAATCCGAGAGCCGTTTTTCTTTTTCGTCCTCTTGCCCCATCGACACCCACGTGTCGGTATAGACGACGTCAGCTCCTTCAACTGCTTCCGAAACATCTTCAACGATTTTGGGGACTACGCCAGCTGCCTCGAGTCGCTGCCGGTCATCTTCAACTAACGAGTAGCCGGAAGGCGAAGCGAGTCGGATCTCGCCGCCTAGTGCGCCCACGGCAAAAGCTAACGAGACCGCCACATTGTTTGTGTCACCGACATAGGTAACCGTCTTGTTGGCGACTGAACCTAACTCTGCTTTGATTGTCATTACATCTGCGATTGCCTGAAGCGGGTGAGCGCGATCTGATAGCAGGTTGACGACCGGCACCACATTGGATTTGGCCATTCTCTCAAGAACTTGATGGTCATAGACGCGAGCGCAAATAACTTCGTGATAGCAGGCCAGGGTGTTGGCGATATCTGATGCCGACTCTCTCACGTCGATGCCTATCTCAACACCAGTGATGTAGACCGGGTGACCACCGAGTTGTTTGACCGCCATCTCTGTAGAGTTGCGTGTTCGAGTCGAGGGTTTCTCAAAGATACATGCAACCCCTTTGCCGGCTAACGTCTTGTTATAGCTCGCAGCTAACCCAAGGTCTAAGATCCGTTCGAGGTCTTGTTTTGTGAGGTCATCGATATCGAGGACGTGTCTCATTCTGCTTCGTACTCCGCTACGGCACTCTCAATAGCGCTAGACACGATCGCGATCGCATTGTCGATATCGCTTCGGGTTACGATGAGGGGCGGCGCGAACCGTAAAGCAGTAGGCGAAACAGCGTTGACGATGAGTCCGGCGTGTAGACACTTTGCCGCCACGTCCTTAGCTATGGGGTCATTGAGTTCGGCTGCTAGAAGCAGCCCGAAACCTCTGACTTCGGCGACGGAGTCAATCTTAGCTAACTCTTCTGCTAGGTGGTTACCGGCCTGAGCGGCCAGTGTCGGGGCATCGATCTCTTCCATGGTCTCCAATACAGCCAACGCAGCCGCTGTCGCTAATGGTTGGCCTCCAAATGTTGTGGCATGATCGCCTGGTTTAAATACTGCTGCGACGTCTGCTTTGGCCCAGCAACAGCCGATCGGCATGCCGTTCCCAAGCGCCTTAGCCATCGTAACTACGTCCGGCATCACATCAAAATGCTGGAACCCAAACCATCGCCCTGTTCTCGCTAACCCGGTTTGTACCTCATCGACCATAAAGAGAATTCCATGGTCGTCACAGAGCTGGCGAATCCCTGAGAAGTATTCTTTGGTCGCCGGATTGACTCCACCTTCTCCTTGGACTGCTTCTACGAAAATGGCGGCAGTTGTCGGGTCAATGGTATTCGCCAGTTCGTCAAGATCGCCCCAAACTACGTGTTTGAATCCTTCGGGAAGCGGCGCGAACCCTTCCCATTTGGCGGGTTGACCGGTTGCCGCTAACGTCGCCAATGTCCGACCGTGAAAGCTGGCGTAGGCGCTAATAACGGTGTGTCGACCGTGGCCCCCGTATCGTCGAGCTAGTTTGATCGCCGCTTCGTTGGCTTCAGCTCCGGAATTACAAAAGAAGCTCTGACCTCCAGCTGGAGCACCATCGCCGATTAGTCGGTCCAATTTGGTAGCAACCGTTGCGTTGTGTTCGGTTGCGAATAGGTTCGAGACGTGTTGGAGCCGGACAGCCTGGAGCGAGATCGCTTCAGCTACTGCGGGATGTGAATGCCCTAAGCTTGTTACCGCAAGTCCTGACAAGAAATCTAGATACTGCTTGTCGTTCGAATCCCAGAGATGGATACCTTCGCCGCGAACGAATTGGACGCTTGGCGGACCGTACGTCGGCATTAGTGGACACCGGCCGAGTTCGGGGTTCGGTTGCACTGCAGAACGATGGGCGGCCGTCATTGTTGGGGTTCTTTCGTGATCATGGTTCCGATACCGGCGTCGGTGAAAAGTTCGAGGAGCAGAACATGTGGTATCCGCCCATCTAGGAGGTGGGCTGAGGAAGCCCCGGTCTCTAACGCATCTACGCACGAGGTCAGTTTGGGCAACATGCCTCCACCGATTTCGCCGGCGTCGAGTTTTTGTTTTAGTTCTTCGACGCTGGTTCGGGCTATGAGGGATTCAACGTCGTCGACGTCATCCAACAACCCAGAGGTGTCGGTCAGATATATCACTTTTTCTGCGCCGAGCGCACCGGCGATCGCCCCCGCTATCGTGTCGGCGTTGATGTTGTATGACTGACCTTTTCCGTCGGCGCCTATAGAGGAGATGACTGGAGTTAGGTCCTCGGCTAGTAGCCGTTCGACGATGTTCGGGTTTACATCGGTAATTCGTCCGACGAAACCGAGATCAGGGTCAAGAGCTTCTGCGGTGATTAGACCGCCATCTTCTCCTGAAATACCAACGGCGTAGGCACCGTGGGTGTTGATTTGACCTACGATCTCGCGACCTACTTTGCCGACGAGCACCATTCGAGCGACGTCGAGGGTTTCGTGGTCAGTGACGCGGAGTCCGTTTCGAAACTCGGTGGTTTTTCCAACTTTGGATAGTTGCTCCCCAATTTGCGGTCCGCCTCCGTGGACGACTACCGGGCGGAGGCCTACCGATCGCAGCAGCACAATATCTTCGGCGAAGGTTCGGCTAAGGTCAGGGTCGACCATTGCATTGCCCCCGAATTTGACAACGACGATCGCTTCGGAAAATCGTTGAATATAGGGAAGTGCTTCGATTAGAGCTTCGGTGCGTTTTTCGGGTGAATACCCTCGAGTTACCACTAGCTTGTGCCTTTGTTTTCTTCTATGTAGCCGGGAGCTAAGTCGGTTGTTATTACCCGGGTATGAGCGTTCCCTTGCCCCAGGTCGACGGTGAGCACAATACGCCGTTGTGCCATGATCTCCTTGATTCGGGCAGGATCAGGCTCTGCGGGCAGGCATCCGGATGAAACAGTTTGGTCACCGTATTTGATTGTGACGGTCTCGGCGTTGAACTGCGCAGCTTGAACACCTGTTTCGCTGGCGATACGACCCCAGTACGCGTCTTGCCCGTACCACGAGCATTTGATGAGCTGAGAGTTAGCGATACCGCGGGCAACAGCGTCGGCGTCTCGCTGGTCGGCAGCGTTAACCACATCGACGAATACGGTTTTGGTTGAGCCTTCTGCGTCGTCTGCCATTTTGACGGCCAGCGTCATCAGGACTTCATCGATCGCCGCCTGCAGGCTGTCTGGTTCAACTCGCCCTGCACGTCCGTTTGCCATCATTAGGACGGTGTCGTTGGTGGATTGGGCCCCGTCGACGGTGAGGCTGTTGAATGCTGGCCCCGCTCCGTGTTGAAGCATTAGTGTCGCCTCGGCTGGTCCGAGTTGAGCGTCGGTTGTTATAACCGCCAGCATGGTCGCCATATTGGGCTCTAACATGGCGGCTCCCTTAGCGATTCCACCCACAGTAAAGCTGACGCCTGCCGAGTCGACGTGGGTAACGCTGGTGAACTTAGCAACGGTGTCGGTGGTCATCATTGCGGTGGCGGCCTGTTCTCCGCCATCGGCTGAAAGGCTGGCAGCGGCGTCTGCGATGCCGTCGGTGATGTTGACCATCGGCAGGTTGAACCCAATGGTGCCGGTTGAACACACCAACACCTGTTCGGTTGTGACCCCTAGTTTCGAGGCGGTCTCGGCGCACATCTTTTCGGCGTCGGCCAGACCTTGGTTTCCGGTCGCTGCGTTTGCATTTCCGCTGTTGACCACGACGGCAACCGCTTGCCCCTTGGTTGCTAATAGATGGGTTTTTGAGACCACAACGGGCGCTGCGATCAGACTGTTTTGTGTGAAGATTCCCGCTGTTGTGACCGGCTGGTTGTCTTCGGTGGCGATTATCGCGAGATCTTGGTCGCCTGAGCTTTTTATTCCGGATGCGACTCCAGACGCAACAAACCCCGGGACGGATGTGACACTCATGGGTAGACCCCTATCGTCGTTAGACCTGAATCTTCAGGTAGTTGAAGCGCCAGGTTTGCGTTCTGTATTGCCATTCCTGATGCGCCTTTCATCAGGTTGTCGAGTGAGGCCATAGTTATGAGCCGCCCGGTCCGAGGGTCGACGCGTGCCGACATGTGGACGGTGTTAGAACCGACTGTGACTTTGGTGGTCGGCACCCGTTCGTTTACTACCACAAACGGCTCTCCGTGATAAAAATCAGCCAATATTTCGATGGCTTGCTCTGACGTCATTGGTTCTTTGGGTTCGGCATAGCAGGTAGCCAAGATTCCCCGGTTGGCGGGCACCAGATGCGGGGTAAACAGTACAGAAACTTCCGTACCAGTTCGAGCGGTAATGGCTTGTTCTATTTCTGGGGTGTGCCGGTGAGTCAAAACTGCGTATGGGGCGACATTGTCGCTCACTGTGCAATAGGTTGTAGTTTCTTTTGGTGGCCGACCTGCACCCGACACGCCGGTTTTGAGGTCGACGATCAATCCTTCTGGTTTGACGTAACCTCCGTCGACAAACGGTGTGAGTGCCAGTGTTGAGGTTGCGGCGTTGCACCCGGTTGCCGCTATAAGTTCGGCCCCTATGAGTTGGTCTCGGAACAGTTCTGGGAGACCGTAAACAAACTCACCCAATAGTTCGGGGTGGGTATGGTTCGCCCCGTACCACTGTGGGTAGAGTTCCGGATCGGTGAGCCGGAAATCCGACCCGAGGTCGATGATCTTCCCGACTTTTCCTCGTAGCCGAGGCACAACATCCATACTCAGACCGTGAGGCAATCCAATGAATGCGAGGTCTAGGCCATCAAAGTCTTCGGGCTCAAAGGCCTGAAACTTTTGGTCTTTGTAGTGACCGGCCAGACTTGGATAAAGGTCGGCGATTGCGGTTCCCGCTTTGGAGTCTCCGGTTGCGACGACTAGATCAAGATAGGGGTGCCCGGCTAGCAGGCGGAGAAGTTCAACACCGGTGTAACCGGAAGCGCCGACAATTCCGACCTTGTAGTGTTGTGATGTTGAAGAACCCAAAGACATTGAATCACCATACATCCTAATTAATAATTATGCAATATGGGGCTCGCTCATAGCGTCTCACTTAGGCTTCCGTTTCCTCCGGCAACTATTTATCTCGGGTAAGTTTTTGGAGTCTCATCAAGAAAAAAGACTAAACTCCTTTGTGGCCTCGACGATAAAGCCAAAACGATTTTGCGTGTACCGCTATGTCAATTTGAGAGGAATTAAAGCTGAAACCTGAATCGAAGCGTTGGAATGTTATCAACGCTACGCCGTACGATCATGAACAATTCGGGCTCGATCTGCTCCGGGAGTCCCTCCCAGACCAAAACCCCTATCTTGCGTGGCCCAATTTTGAGTTTATTGCCACTTCGGGTCAGATCTTCGAGGTGGACTGCCTAGTCCTGGCTCCGAAGGGTTTTTTCCTGGTTGAGCTGAAACATTTCCACGGACGACTCGAAGGAAATACGAGTTCGTGGTATCGAGAGGTCAGTGGCCGTTCGTGGGAAGAGCGCAATCCGCTGTTACTGACGAACCACAAAGCCAAGATGCTTCAGGCGGTGATGAAAAGACAAGTCGGCAGCAAAGCGAAACTGCCATTTATATCTGCGTTAGTCTTCTTGACTAATGCAGATCAAGATGTTCAGCTGCGCGACAATTTCGCCATGGGTGTAGTCGGACCTGCGGGGGCAGACTGGGTTGGCAAAAAGAAGCTACCTTCTATCAAACAAGCTCTAACCAGTTTGGAAGTCAATACTGATGGGAGTCGTCCGCGGCAGTACTCGCCTGAGTCGTTGGCTTCGGGGCGTCGAGCGTTTGAGAAACTTGGAATCAAACCATCGATTGGGCTTCGAACGGTTCATGACTTCGTTTTGGGTAAGAAGCTTGACTACGGCGATATTTATCAAGATTACGAGGCGAAGCATCGTCGTTATGAGGAGCGCAAACGCAGGGTTCGCCTGTTCCCACACGGTCAAGCATCCACAGAGGATCAACGTCGAAGCGCTGCTCGGGCAGCGGAACGAGAGTTCACTCTTTTCCAAGGAGAAGTTCATCCTGGAATTGAGTGTCCCGAGAACTTCGCGGACCATGACCTAGGCCCAGCCTTAATTTTCCCGTACGAGGATTCTGCTGTAAATCTAAGTCAATGGTTATCCCAAAACGTTGACCGTCTGACGATGGATATTCGGCTGCGTCTGTTCCGCGATGTGGCCGAGGCGTTGGCATATGCACATAACAACCGCATCTTTCATCGTTCTCTCGGGCCGCAGTCAGTGTTTGTTTCGGGTGATGTTGATAACCCGTCGGTTAAGGTGCGCGATTGGCACGAAGGCGTTCGAGCTCAGCTTGACAACGGCGAGACGAAGTTGCCAACTACGATGTCGTCCTTGGCCTCGGCGGTTAGTGCCAACGGGGACAAGACAGACTGCTACCGCGCTCCAGAGATGCGTAACACGGTGAGACCGTCGCCGCGTCCTGGAGATGTCTTTTCACTTGGTGCCTTGGGGTACCTAATTTTTTCTGGTCATCATGCAGCGTCGTCTCCTGGTGAACTTGATGAGCATCTTTTAAGCTTCGATGGTTTGTCTTTGGACGGTGTCGTCGACGGTGTCCCTGAGACGTTACGAATGTTAGTTTGGAGGGCTACGCAGAAAGACCCTTCTGACAGGTATCTGGCTATTGAAGAGCTGTTAGGTGAGCTTGATGAGGCAGAGCGCGAGTTGAAAGCTGAGACGGTCTCTCTGCAGCCGGAAATAGTTGAGGTCGAGCCGCTCGACGCTCGTAAAGGCGACTACTTGGCTGAACGGTTTGAGGTGCGGGCACGACTGGGTAAAGGTGCGTCTGCCGTTGCGCTGTTGGTGGCCGATGAGGAGGCGAACGGAGCGGAACGTGTTCTCAAAATTTCACTTTCGGAGTCGCATGATTCGCAGCTTCGTGACGAAGCTGATTCGTTGGGAAATCTCCACCATAACCAAATCGTTCGTCTTATTTCTGATCCGTTGGTTATAGGTGGTCGTCAGGCTTTGTTGCTAGCGAGGGCTGGGAAAGAAACGCTCATTCAGCGCCTTAATGCTGATGGTCCTGTTGGTGATTTTTTGGAACGCTGGGGAACGGATCTTCTGAATGCTGTCGCCTATTTGGAAAGTATGGGTATCGCTCACCGAGACTTGAAGCCAGCGAATATTGGTGTTGCTGTTCAAGGGAAAAATAAGGAACGCCATCTCGTAATCTTTGACTTCTCGTTAACGAAGGCCCCAGTTTCGGAGATTACCGTAGGTACGACTGGGTTCATCGACCCGTTTCTTAGAGTTGATGGTCGTAATCGGTGGGATTCTCACGCCGAGCGGTATTCGGCTGCTGTGGTTCTTTATCAGATGGCTACGAATGAGCTTCCGACGTGGGGCGTTGATCATGCTGATCCGATGATGGTTGACTCTGAAGTGAATCTCGACGTAGCCCGTTTCGACGCTGGGTACGCCGAGTCTTTAATGGGTTTCTTCCGAAAAGCCTTCGCTCGTGATGTCGCCGACCGTTTTGATAGTGCCGAAGAAATGCTGGTTGCTTGGGCTAAGTGTTTTGCCGAGAGCGTCAAGCCGAAGTCTGCCGCTAAGCCTGTTCTGGAACCAGAAATTCTAGTTACCCGCCTGACGTTGTTACACGAACTTGAATTGTCGAAACGGGCGCTCAGTGCTCTTAGTCGGGCTGGTTTGAGCACGGTGGATGATTTGCTTGAGGTGAATCCGGTGGCTCTCAACCGGATGCGTGGGGTTGGCAAGAAGACGGTTGGTGAGATTCGTGAAACAATCAAGCAGCTAAAGAAGAAATTCGATGGCCCTGGAGGTGATGATTCCACGAATGGCGAGATGGTTTTACCTAACGTCGACCGGTTGGTCTCCGAGCTGATGAGTAAGGTCGAAACCGACCAGCAGCAGGAAGTTATTGAGCTGCATCTAGGTTTAGCTGAGAAATCGGACGGAACGTTGCCTAACCAGACCGCTGTCGCCAGGTCGGTTGGCACTAATCAGGCTGCTGTTAGCCAGGTGCTTGGCCCGATGCGGGTTGCCTGGGCCGAGATCGATTCGTTGGAAGCTGTTAGGGCGTTGGTTGCGTCGTTGTTGGAGAACCGTGGTGGGGTTGCAACGCTCGATCAGCTAGCTAAGGATCTTTTGGCCCGCTGTGGTTCTACTACTTCGGAACCGGAACGAACAGCGAAAGGCCGTGCTGCTGTTCGTGCCGTCTTCGATGTTGAGGGTAGTCAGCCGGGCACCCGTTGGGTTGTTCGGCGTCGTGGCGATGTTTTCATTGCTGCGCTTGATCCGTTGAATTTTGAGTCGCGTTCTACGGCCGACCCGGACGCGGTTATTGCGTATGCGTTAAAGCTTGGCGAACGGGCGAGCAGTATCGCCGAGAAAGATCCTGCGTTGACTGCCGACGGGGTTATCAAAGGGTTGAGGCGAGTTTCTGCGCCTGATGGCTTCGCTCCTATGAGCGAGCTGCATCTTGTTGCGCTCGCAGCGTCGATGAGTGAGTCGGCTGCTGTTTCTTCTCGGGGTGAGCTGTATACGGTTGAGATAAGCGTTGAGAGTGCCATTAAACGAAGTGTCGGTTCACTTCTCGGAATGGATGAACTGAAGCCGAAAGTGCTGGAAGATAGGGTACGTGCCCGGTTCCCGCAGATGGTGGCTGAGTTTCCAACCCCAGATCAGGTGTCCGACGTTTTGGCCGAGTTGGGCCTTGGTTATGAGTGGGTACCGACCGACATGGTTTGGCGCACTAAGAACCGTTCGACCGCGTTTTCTTCTGTCACGGCTTCTTCCACGGTGTTGACAACCCTAGGCGAGGACGACTCTTTCGATGAGCGGCTGGCCGCGGCTAGGGGTAACGGCCGTCTTTTGGTGATGTCGACAACGATGAGGAAAAATCGCTACCGGCAGGCTATTGATGCGTTCGATAAGGCTGGGGTTACGTTGATTGACGTTGATCGGCTGGTGTTGAACCAGTTGAAAGCTCAAGCTGAGGCGTGGGAGGTCGATTGGCAGGTTGTGCTCGATTCCGATTCTGCTTCGCTGGGTACTGAAGATGCTACTAATCTTCGCAGTCTGGTGGGTGAGGCGGTAAAGCTAGTGGAGCGCGAAATACGCGACGTCAAAGGTACGGTTCTTCTTCACAATCTTGGTTTGTTGGCTCGGTATGAGAAGTTGACGATGATTGAACGGCTTCGGGTACATGTTCAGTCTGAGCCTGGTTCGACGAGGTCGGTTTGGGTGTTGATCCCGACCGAGGGTGGCGTTAACGGGCCGGTGGTCGACGGTAAGCCGATCGGTATTGTTTCGCCAAACGAGTTTGTTCGGGTTCCGTTCAGCTGGGTCGAGTCGCAGGGTGCGGCGGCATGATCGATTCGAAAGTGTTGTTGGCCGATTCGGTGTCGATGGTGAACACCCTGCTGGAAGATCTTCGAGAGCGTTACGACGAAGGCGGTTTGGCTGAGCAGTTGTTGCACGTCGAGTGGTTGACGGCTCAGCATGCTGGCCGGACTGGTATTGCGTTTAAGGTTTGGCGTGAAGATCGACTTACTCAAATTGCGGTGGCGTGGGTTCTTTCGTGTGTGTTTATTCGGTTTTGTGAAGACAACGAGCTCATCGATATTCAAATCGCCGGCCCGGGAGATCGGCTGCAAATAGCGAAAGATCGGTATACAGAGTTTGTAACTAAAAGCCCTCAGAAGAATCAGCAGTCGTATTTGCTTGAAGTCTTTGAAGAGATGAAGGGTTTTTCGGCGACGGAGCGTCTGTTCGGTGAACACAACCCGGTGTGGGAGGTTGCTCCGTCGGCGTTTGGTTGTAAGGAGCTGCTGGAGTTTTGGTGGCGTCTTGACGAAACGTCGGGTGAGCTGCGACTCAACTTTGCCGATAGTGCGTTGGATACCCGGTTTTTGGGTGATTTGTATCAGGACATTTCGGCTGATGTTCGAGCGAAGTACGCATTGCTTCAGACCCCCGACTTTGTTGAATCGTTTATTTTGGATCGGACGTTGGACCCGGCGATCGACGAGTTTGGTTTGGCCGACACTGATTTGATTGACCCTGCGTGCGGGTCGGGCCACTTTTTATTGGGTGCGTTCGACCGGTTGTTCAAGGCGTGGCGCAGAGCCGAACCTACAGCGAACAAGGTGGCGCACGCCGAGCGGGCGTTGGCTGCGATCGCTGGGGTCGATCTGAACCCTTATGCGGTGGCGATTGCCCGGTTCCGGTTGTTGATTGCTGCGATGAATGTTTGCGGCATCAAACGGTTGGTTAACGTTCACGACTTCAGCCTTCGAGTAGCGGTTGGCGATTCGTTACTTCACGGGCCTACGTCTACTCAACAGAGGCTAAACGTTGATTCTACGATGCAGGAAACGAAACACCTTTACGAAACCGAGGACCCTGAGCTGTTGGATGAGGTTCTGTCAAAAACGTATAAGGCAGTGGTCGCCAACCCCCCATATATAACGGTCAAGGATAAGGCGGCGAATGCTTCGTATCGCCGCCGGTACAACTCGTGCAAGGGTAAGTATTCGTTGGGGGTTCCGTTTACGGAACGATTATTTGGATTGGCCCAGCCTGGGGCTGAAGACGCTCAGGCTGGGTTTGTTGGTCAGATAACGGCTAACTCGTTTATGAAACGAGAGTTTGGTTCGAAACTGGTCGAAGAATTTCTACCGACGTGGGACTTGACGGGAATAATCGACATGTCTGGTGCGTATATTCCTGGTCACGGCACACCGACGATTATCATGTTCGCCCGCAACCGGGTACCGGTTACTAAGACAGTCCGAGCCGTTATGGGTTTGCGTGGCGAGCCCTCAACACCAACTGTCCCGGCCGAAGGTTTGGTATGGACCGCAATCGAGAAACAGGTAGACGAAGCAGACTCAACAACCGAATACGTTCGCTCGGTAGATTGGCCCCGGAAACGCCTTCAAACCCACCCCGTAGTTTTCGGCGGCGGAGCCGACCTATGGTTTCGAGTCGATGCCGCCTCTGCAATTCGAGTTTCTGACTTGTCTGACTCAGTCGGGATCAATGCCATACCCGGGTGTGACCCTGTTTTCTTGGGTTGGTCAAAGTTTCCAGACTTTAGTTTGCCTGCCGAACAAGTACGCGTTTCCGTTTCGGGGACTGAGGTGAGAGATTGGGCGCTTTCGAGTCAAGAATTGGCTTGGTTTCCATACGACGAGAGTGGATGGCTTTCAGTTGATTCAGTTGGCCAGGAAATGAATTGGATCTGGCCACAAAGAACAGTTCTGGGTGAGCGGCGAACGTTCAGTAAGAAATCATACTTTGAGGAAGGACGCCCTTGGTGGGGGTGGCACCAGGTTACAGTGGACCGACTAAAGGCCCGTTTATCGATTGCCTTTGCGTTTGTGGCTACGCACAATCATTTTGTGTTGGATCGTGGCGGCAAGGTTTTCAAACAATCTGCGCCGGTAATAAAGTTGCCGCAGGGGGCAACTGAGGACGACCACCTTAAACTCCTCGGCCCGCTTAACTCATCTGTTGGCTGTTTCTGGTTGAAACAAGTAAGCCACAATAAGGGAAGTACCGTAGACAAATTTGGCGCCCGCCAGACCACCGTAGATTTCGAGAACTTTTTCGAGTTTACAGGGACTCAACTCAAAGAATTCCCACTCGTCGATGCAGGTAATACTCGGCTAGCTGAGTACCTAGATCGACAGTCAGAGGAGGTGAAATCACTTCTGCCGCAAAAGTACGGCACAAACGAATCACCGAACGCAAAAGCTCTCGCAGAAGCCACCCAAAAAGCTCAAGAAACTCGCCGACTTTTGGTTGCGGCGCAGGAGTCATTGGACTGGCGAACAATGCACGACTACGGTTTGATTGAAACAGACTTGTCCGAAAATGTCGATTCACTCACGCCGATCCAGTTAGGTGAACGAGCATTCGAAATTGTGCTGGCTCGCCGAGTCGCCGCTGGGCTAGAAGAAACAACTTGGTTTAAACGACACGGGTCCACGCCGGTAACAGAACTGCCCGACCACTGGTCGGACGAGTACCGAAACCTAGTAGAACAACGCATCGCCGCCATCGAAGCCGACCCGGCCGGCGTCGGATTCATAGAGAAACCGGAATTCAAACGGCGATGGAACTGGGAATCGTGGCACGACCTCCAAGCCAACGCTCTGCGTGAATGGCTTATCGACGCCATCGAAAACCTGCCGGTATGGCGCAACGGTTCAATCGTTTCGGTATCCCGAATAACCCAAACAGCGCTAACAAACGTCGAAGGGTTTGGTGACGTCGCAGAACTCTACGCAGGTGCCGACGTCAGCGTACCCAAACTCGTAGGCGAACTCCTAGCTTCAGAAGCCGCCCCATACGTAGCAGGACTACGACTCAAACCATCAGGCATGCGCAAAAGAGCGGTCTGGGAAAAAACGTGGGAACTGCAACGGCACGAAGACCGCATAGACTCCCGCAGCAAACTAGAATCAGACGACCCGAACTACCTGACCGAAACAGAAGCAGCAGAACTCAAAGCCGAACAGATCGGCACAATCGACAAACCCCCCGTCTACTCATCAGCAGACATGGTGCCCACCGCCTGGAAACACCGAGGAAAGCTCGACGTGCCCAAAGAACGATTCATCTTCTATCCCGACGCTCAAGCAACCGACGGAGACACATCACCACTATTTGGATGGGCCGGATGGAACCACGCCGAACAAGGCCGAGCACTAGCCGAAATCTACGTCCAACGAAAACCCGATACCAACCAAGAGACACTAACTGCCCTGCTAGCAGGCATCTGGGAACTAGTCCCATGGGTCAAACAATGGCATAATGAGCCCGACCCGCAAGGTCGTCGCAACGGAGACCAACTAGAATCCTTCGTTCAACGAGAAATTTCAACACTCGGACTTACCATCGAAAACGTAACCGGATGGGCACCACCACCGAAAACAAAAAGCTCGAAGACTCGGGCAACGTCGAAGTAACGCAGGAAACTTCCCATGACACTCATCAAAGACCTCATCAACATCCCCGACCACACATCTGGCGGCGACTACGTACTCGCACTCACCTCCGGAGTCGAACAAGCCGAAAAAACGGTACAAGACTACGTCGTCACCGACCAACTCGTCGACAGTTTCAACAAAGCACTCACAATGATTCGCGACTCCCTAGGAGTTAGTGACGGAATCCCCAGATCAAAAGCAGCCTACCTGCACGGCAGCTTCGGTTCCGGTAAAAGCCACTTCATGGCAGTACTCGACCTCCTACTAGCAGGCGACCCACACGCCCGAAGCATTCACGAACTCAGCCCCGTAATCGCCGCCAACGACAGCTGGCTAAAACAAAACAAATTCCTCCTAATTCCCTACCACCTAATAGGCGCCGAAAACCTTGAAGCCGCTATCTTCGGCGGATACATCGACTGGATCCGCAAAGAACACCCCGAAGCCCCACTACCTGCAGTGCACCAATCAGACCTAGTGCTCGACAACGCAATCCAACTACGTCAAACAATGGGCGACGAAGCGTTCTTCGCCAAGCTCAACGGAGGCAGCCAACCAAATGGCGGAGCCAAATGGGGCAAAATGAGTTCCGGCTGGAACGCCGAACGATTCGACACAGCAGTCGCAGCGACTGGACAAGACGAGACACGATTAGCCCTCATCTCAAGAGTCGTTTCAACAGTCCTCACCGCTTTCCAAGGCCTGCACGGCGGCTACGTACCGATAGACGAAGGCCTCAGCATCATCACCAAACACGCCCGAAGCCTTGGATACGACGCACTAGTACTCTTCCTCGACGAACTAATCCTGTGGCTCGCAGGCCGAGTTAAAGCTGACCTTGCGTGGGCCCGAGAAGAAGGATCAAAGCTAGCAAAACTCGTAGAATCAGGCGACGCCGACCGACCGATACCCATCGTCAGTTTCATCGCCCGCCAACGCATACTCCGAGAACTCGCCGGAGGGGCAACCGGCCAAGACCAAGCAGACTTCTTCGCCGCCCTCGAATGGTGGGAAGGCCGCTTCGAAACCATAACCCTCGAAGACAAAAACCTGCCGGTAATCGCCAACCGGCGAATGCTGCAACCAGTCAACGAAACCGCAGCGAAGACCATACAACAAGCGTTCGAAGACGCCTTCAAACAAAACGCCGCCGCAGCAGACGTACTACTCGGGGCCGAAACCGAACGCCGACAACACGCCAAACTCGTCTACCCATTCTCACCCGCACTGATAACAACGCTTGTGGACGTCAGCTCAATACTGCAACGCAACCGAACCGCCCTCAAAGTAATGCAGGCACTGCTAGTAAACCAGCGAGAAACACTCAGCGTAGGTGAACTCATACCAGTCGGCGAACTCTACGACGTCATCGCATCCGAAGACCAGCCCTTCTCACCGACAATGCAACTCCAGTTCGACAACGCCAAGGCGATGTACAACAACAAAATACGACCCAAACTGCTAGCACGACACAGCCTCGACGGCGAACCAGCAGTCAAACAACTACCACCAAACCATGCGTTCCATGCAGACGACCGTCTAACCAAAACCGTCATCCTCGCCGCCCTCGTACCGGCAACCCCAGCGCTGCAAAACCTGACCGCCTCAAAACTCGAAGCGCTAAACGCAGGCTCGGTGCAATCGTTCATCCCCGGCGACGAAATATCCCAAGTCATCGACCTGTTCAGATGGCTAGCATCAAACGGCATTGGCGAATTCGAACTAACCGGCGAAAACACCAACCCCCGCATCGGCTTACGACTACACGGCATAGACATTGAAACCATCGTCGCAGGAGTCAAAGGTGAAGACACAATCAACGCCAGACGACGCAAAGTCCGAGATCTTCTAGCCGGAGCGATCGAAGAAGCCGACCTCTTCACGGCAAACCGGCACCACGTCACCTGGCGAGGCACCAAACGCCAAATCGAAATCGTCTTCGGAAACATCCGGTCGCAAGAAGACTTACCCGACGACCAGTTCGATGCAGACCAACACCCAAAAATTGTTATCGACTTCCCGTTTGACCCAGAAGTCTCACACGTAGCCAAAGACGACATCGCCCGAGTCAACAACCTTCAATCAGAACGGCCAGACACAACTACGATCTGCTGGGTACCGTCACACCTAAATGAAGCGACACTAGAACAACTCGGTCGCCTAGTCATGCTCGACCACCTCAACGCAGGCGACAACTTCGAACGCAACGCTGGCCACCTACCACAAGACGACCGGGCACTAGCCAAACGCAACCTTGCGTCACAAGCCCAAAATCTCAAAGGTGAACTTCTAGCTGCTCTCGAAGAAGCCTATGCAATCAAAGTAGTGTCCGGGCCAACCCGCCATATAGACGAACCACTAGATGCCAACGAACAATTCGCTTCGCTCCACCACGGACTAACACCACAACGACCCGCAGCAGCCACCTTAGCCGACGCACTCGACCGACTAAGCGACCAACTACTCTCATTCCAGCTACCCGCACACCCAAAATTTTCGTCCGAAATCAAACCCGCCGACATCGTCAAAGTCTGGGAACAAATAAAACGCTCCGCACAAGAACCAAACGGAAGACTCGAATTCTTCGGAACAGAAAAACATCTCCGAGACTTGATGCTACGAATAGCCACACCACTAGAACTCGGGATAACCGAAGCGAACCACTTTGTCCTCGCCGACACCTGGAAAAACAGGTTGACCGCAGCGATAGCCAAAGAACTCGAAGACAGCGGCGACTTTACCCCCACTGTCGGCTGGCTTCGAGAAAGACTAGACGAACCAGCACGACGAGGCCTTACAAAAGAATCCGCCAACCTGGTGATCGCCACCTTCGCACTTCAAACCGATCACTCATTTACTTATGGAGGCGAACCGCAACTCGTCGACGTAAAACGGCTCGAAGACGACTACCAGCTAGAACAGCAAACGTTACCGAGCAACGAAGTTTGGGCCGCAGCCATAATCAACGCCCAGAGCATTTTCGGCTGGAACGGAGCCGAATACCGCAGCGCCGAAAACGTAGCCAAGCTCGCAAATGACGCAGCGACACACGCACGGACGTATAAAGAGGACGTCAAAACGCTTCGAGAAACACTCAACCAGCACCGAGAGAACCTAGGTATCGACGACAACTCCGACCGGGTTCAAACCAGCGAGGCATCAGCCGCCCTCATTGGCCAGCTCACAGAAAACGTCGAGCCCATAGAAATTATTACACGCCTCCAAGAAGTCAATGTTCCGACTTCGACGCAAGCGTTAGGCACATCAATAAAAAGCTCAAAAGCAGTTACATCAGCAATTCGAAACACCAACTGGGACTTCGTCAAGAAATCTGCCGAAATCAGCACAGAGGGTTCTGAACTAACACAAACAATCACTCAAACAGCGGAACGAGACGAATTCTCAGTGTCGCTGGCAGGTAAACTCCCAGAGGTCAGCAACCGGGCAGGCGCAATAGTGCTAGCCGCCGTCTCATCGAAGCCTGCGCTTACTTCAACATCAGCCGAAATAGTCTCAGACCATCACCAGCCACGCACGGGAACCACCGAACATCTATCTAGCCAGAAAAAACTAGCACGCGAAGAACTTGACGCATTCGTCACCGACCTAAAGTCAAGCCTTCAACCAGACCAGCAGGTGACGATCACCTGGGAGATTCACAACTCGTGAGCTTCCCCCCAGTTTCTCGCCGCGAAGTTGAAACGATAGTAGCCTCGCTAGCGTCCGAATTCGATCACGACTTCCCGCCAGATGCAATAGCGATACTCGCCCGGCCCGAATGGTCTGGACCGCCCGAACTGTCGGTACAAGGCAAAACATTCGAAATCGCTGCCTGCGAATCGGTTCTAGCTGTCAGAGATAAACTCTCCCATAAAAAAGAAAATCCACTGATCATATTGACCGAGCAGACAAAAGAAACGCTCGGAACCGATGTATGCGCCCGACTAGCGACAGGCCGACCAAGGTCGTCCGACCGGAAAGACGCAGTACTCCAACTATTCGGAGCCGTTCAGCTCGACCCCCGACTATCAGGAAATCAGATGGTCATCAACCAACTGATCGACGCCGCACCATCAGGCGGTTACCCAAAGATAACCGGGCGCGTACTGCTAGAAGAACACGCATATCGCACACTAATAGATCACCACCTAGGCCTCACAAAGATCGTCCTAGACGAAAGTTCGCTACTAGCCTGGCTCAACGAGCCAGATAACCGAACCAGAGTGTTGAGCGCCCCAACCCAACTCGTCGACTCCTTTTTCAACGATCGACTTGTTATGTCAGTCTCATTCGCACCGGAACTCTTGGCCGCGTTACGAGGTGATCAACGATCCAATACCGACCTAGTTGCTCTTGGCGTGGTCGCAGGGGCAATTATGGCACAACACGGAAACAACCAATCGGCAGCATGTGCCGCCGAGTTCAAGCAACATATCGGAGGGCGAAAACTTGCTCCGGCAGTTGGAACTCAATGGGGAGAAGCATCAGAAACCGTTATCAACGAAATGACCCAACGGGGCGAAGACCCATCGCTGACGCTCGCAGCAGCTGATACGCTTCTGCGCGACCTAGACGGCAAAGAGCTAGCGGCAGCCAGCCATCTTCTACCCGGAGGTTTCAAAGCCACTTTATCTTCCCTGGGAAGCGGTCTGCTATCATTGTTAAATACTGAGGCTAAGCCAGAAGACATATTGCCCCTACTAGCCGCTGTGCGAAACCACCGCCTCGCCAACACAGAAATCCGGCGAACCAGACAAGCCGAAATGGGAGTACGTCTGGCACAGTGGCTACAAACCGAACCTTCCAACTATGTGAACCTAAACGAAGCCGGTTTGGGTTACCGAAACTCAAGCGGCTGGGTTGACTACGCCAGACGGGTACTCCAGAATGAGCAAGACCCTGAACCAACAATCGCTAAAGCATACGCTCAACTCATTAAAAGATGCGACGAACGTCGATCCCAAGAAAACAAAGAATTTGGTCGTCTGATAGAAGCCTGGGACCAAGGAGAAACCAAATCGATTCTCGGTATCGAAGAGGTACTGGAACAGGTAGTCGCCCCAGTAGCTGCAACCAGCCCCGTTCTTGTTCTCGTGATGGACGGGATGGGTTGGGATGTTTGGCATCAACTTCGCGCCGACCTAGCTCGACGAGGTTGGTATCGAATCGTTGATAGCGGCGGGCAAGTCAACCTGCCGTGTTACACGACGTTCCCGACCGTGACCGAACTCTCTCGAACATCGCTGCTTGCAGGAGAATTGACTGCTGGAGACCAAAAAACCGAGAAGCGAAAATTTACAGACAACAAGAGTCTCCTTCGTCAGTCAAACAAGAAAAAACCACCTCGTCTATTCCATAAAGGCGACCTTTCACGGTCAGACGGAGGCGGAATCGCCGACGAGGTCCAACAGGTGATCGAAGACCCCGAACAAAAAATCGTGGGATGTGTAGTCAACGCAATCGACGACCATCTACTCAAAGGCGACCAAGTTCGGCCTGCGTGGGCCGTCGATACGATATCACCGCTCGGCCACTTGCTTGAGAGAGCAGTGTCTAGCGGGAGAACTGTTGTTATCACCGCAGACCACGGACACGTTCTAGATGTCGATACCGAAGCGCACGTAATACGAGGAGCGAAGGAACGATGGAGACCGAACGTCGGCGAACCTAGCGAAAAAGAAGTTCGAGTATCAGGCCCCCGAACGCTAGCAAACAACGGAACAGTACTTATGCCCTGGGTCGAACAAATGCGCTATTCGTCCGGCCGCCGAAATGGGTACCACGGAGGAGCGACTCCCCAAGAAGTGCTCGTTCCACTCGACATACTCACGACAGCAAAAGACACACCCAAAGGTTGGGACGCAACGCCACACGACGAACCCACATGGTGGTCGCTCGGGGTTAATCCAGCCACCCGAAAGACCGAACAAGACGAGGCACCCGAAATCGCTGTGAGACTCAGTGACGTAGCAGAGTCAGCGCCACAGGGGTCACTGTTTGAAACACCCAATGGGGTAACCACAGAAGGCTGGATTGAAGAACTGCTAGGATCCGAACTGCTCAAACTTCAACGGGCAGCGGCAGGCAGCCGAGCGGTTCAAGACCAACGCCTAGGCGAGCTGCTGGACGCGCTTCAGAAAAACGGAAATCGCCTAGCTCACGAAGAACTATCGGCGGCAACAGGAATCCCGCTAGCGAGACTCCGCGGCGTTCTTGCATCGGCCATGAAAATTCTGAACATCGACGGCTATGGAGTGCTCGCTGATGACGGCCATACCATTATGCTCGACTCAGATTTAGCAATAACACAATTCGGACTAGATCTATGAACGAAACATATCAGACGGAAGACACCTAATGCTTTCCGAACTCCGACGACAAGAGACAATCCGCGCCTTACGTAACGGCACCGTACCTCGTGCAGGGTTGGACGCACTCGCTGTTGGACTGGACCGATTTGAAGGAGCGCTTGACGAAGAACTTAAAAGTGCGGCCTCAGGGTCAGGTGTTTTTAAATGCGTCAGAGGTGAATACGGGTCGGGCAAAACTTTCCTGACCCGATGGTTAGCTGAACAAGCCAAATCTCAAGGGTTCGCTACCAGCGAAGTGCAGATTAGCGAAAGTGAAACTCCGCTCCACCGTTTAGAAACCGTCTATCGTCGAATAGTTGAACGACTTTCGACTTCGACAGTCGCTAAAGGAGGGCTCCGAACGGTTATCGACGCTTGGTTCTACGCTCTCGAAGAAGACGTGTTGGCTCAAGGCGATATCGACGAATCCGATACCGAAGCTTTGAACGCTGCTGCGAACGAACTTGCCGAGAGCCGACTCGGAAACATCACAAGAGAAGCACCAATGTTCGCAGCCGTACTGCGAGGATACCGCACCGCCGTGACCGCAGGTGACGGAGCGACAGCTGATGGGCTCATCGCATGGCTCGGAGGACAGCCAAACGTGGCCGCTGACATCAAACGAAAAGCTGGCATCAAAGGCGACCTCGACCATTTTGGTGCGCTGTCATTTCTCCAAGCGCTGCTCGTTGTTCTCAAAGACGCAGGGCACCCAGGTCTACTAGTGGTACTTGACGAGGTTGAAACGATCCAACGTGTACGGACTGACGTGCGCGACAAAGGCCTCAACGCGTTGCGGCAACTCGTCGACGAGGTCGACTCGGGACGATTCCCTGGTCTGTATCTCATCATTACCGGAACGCCAGCGTTCTATGACGGACCGCAAGGAGTCAACCGAGCGGAAGCCCTAGCTAGCCGTCTCGCCACGGACTTCAGCACACCAGCCAAATTCGATAACCCGAGAGCTATCCAGATCCGACTACCAGGCTTCACGGTCGACTCGCTTGTCGAGGTCGGTATAAAAGTACGAGATATCTATGCCGACGGCGCTAGCAACCCAGATCCAATTCGCAGTTTGTGCGACGACGTGTACATAGCAGAACTGGCGAACGCAGTGACCGGGGGTCTCGGCGGAAAAGTTGGCGTTGCGCCGAGAGTATTTCTTAAGAAACTTGTGGCTGACGTTTTGGACCGAGTTGATCAGCTTGAAGACTTCGATCCTCGGCGAGACTACAAGTTGACCGTCTCCAGCAATGAGCTCACAGTCGAAGAACAAGCTGCCCTGCTGCCGTCATCGGTGAACGATATAGAACTGGACATCTAGCTCTATGGCGGTCTTCGATCAGCTCCACCCGTCATTGCAGCATCACATCGTCAATACACTTGGCTGGCGTAAGTTGAGACCGCTCCAAGAAGCAACTATCGAACCGGTGCTTAACGGTGAACACGCCTTGCTTCTAGCACCCACAGCAGGAGGTAAAACCGAAGCCGCAAGTTTTCCTGTGGTTAGCCTCATAGCAGCCAAGTCACTGGCGCCACCCTCAGTGCTTTACATAGCCCCGCTAAAGGCACTTCTGAACAACCTACTTCCAAGACTCGAACAATACACAGGTTTCGTTGGGTGTCGATCTGCCTTGTGGCACGGCGATATAAGCCCAACTGCGCGCAAACATATCCTCACCGATCCGCCAGATATTCTTCTGACCACACCGGAATCATTAGAATCGATGCTGATCTCCAAACGAGTCGATTCACATAGGTTCTTTCGGAACGTCCAAACCATCGTGATCGACGAGGTTCACGCCTTTGCTAGCGACGACCGAGGCTGGCACCTACTAGCTGTCCTCGAACGAATATCGAAATTAGCGGGCAGAGAAATTCAACGTCTCGGATTGTCCGCAACCGTTGGGAACCCTGACGAGCTACTCGAATGGTTGTGCCGAGGAACAAAAGCTAGACGAGGTGTAATCGCCCCAACAGCTGAGACAATAACTGATGAGGTTGACGTCGAAGTCGATTGGGTTGGTTCGCTGATAAACGCAGCCATGGTGATTTCAAAACTCCATCTTGGAGAGAAGCGATTAGTGTTCGTCGATTCACGAGCTAGGGCCGAAGAGCTAACGGCACTTCTAACCGAACGCGACGTTACTACTTTCGTATCTCACGGATCCCTGGGCAGGGCCGAAAGGCTACGAACCGAGCAGGCATTCTCAGAAACACAAAACTGTGTAATCGTAGCTACGAGCACACTCGAACTAGGAATTGACATTGGAGACTTAGACCGCGTAATACAAATCGATGCACCAGCTACAGTCGCCTCGTTTCTCCAACGCCTAGGGCGGACTGGACGCAGACCTGGCAGTACACGAAATGCACTCTTTCTCGCCACGAAAGACGATGCGTTTCGTCAGACACTTGGTCTTCTAAAGCTATGGAACAACGGATTTGTGGAACCAGTCGAAGCGCCAGAATTTCCTGCTCACCTACTGGCGCAGCAGATGATGGCCTTAGCACTCCAAGAACCAGGGCTCGGCATAACCGATTTGAAACAGTGGCTTGGCGATCCACATGTCTTCGGGAACCACGTTGAGAGTGAAGCAGAACGAATACTGCAGTTCATGTTGTCCGAAAACGTCCTCTTCTCTGACCAAGGGCGAATTGGATTCGGAGATCAAGGCGAAGCGGCTTTTGGGAGGCGTCATTTCATGGAACTCATGAGCGCATTCACGAGCGAACCGGTATTCACTGTCCGTTCAGGTAGGAACGATATCGGACAAGTACCTGACGCCGCACTAGCGGCGGCGCAGACTAACGGACGGAGGCTGCTGCTAGCCGGTCGACATTGGTTGATCGAAGATATTGATTGGAACCGACGGGTCATTCTCGTTACACCGATAACGGAAGGTGGAAAGATCCGATTCTTAGGTGATTCCCAACCTTTAGGCTATGAGCTCTGTCAGTCAATACGAGCTGTACTGGCAGGGGATCCCGTCGACGTGCCATTATCTGCCAGGGCACACAAGAAACTTGATGAACAGCGGATCGGATTTGGTCCGTCGGCCAAGCAGGGTGGTCCAATCTCTGTTGTACAGACTGATCGAGGCACTCAACTATGGTCCTTCGCTGGGATTCGAGCGAATCTCGAAATCGCTGCCCGTCTTCACAGATATAGACTTGAAGGCGGAATGATAGACAACTTCATGATTCCTATTGACTCAGGCACCACTATTAAAGATGTGCGCTACGCTATTTCTTCGATCCCTTTCGACGCTCAGAAATTTGAGCCAGATCAACAGATCATCGAGGGTTTAAAGTTCGCTCAGGCATTACCCCCGAAACTGTCTCAATCGGTGATCCGACGACGGCTCAGCGATATATATGCGATGAAAACTCTGATTAGAGCGATGCCAGGTTGAATTTAGACAACAGTGTCAGAATACGCTCCACAGACGTAAACGGTCACAACGATCCGGTAGTAGCTAATTGACATGGTTCTTAAGTTCTGGGACGAGCTTCGTTTCGCCGGAATCACCCATCGCGGTGAAATCAAGAACAGCGACGGCCCAGGACCAAGACTGGATTCTTCTCGTCTAGTTAAGACTGGTCACCTAAAGTTGCATAACCAGACCTATTTATCCCTAACATTCGGGAGACCGGCCTCAAAACGTCATCGGCCTCGTGTAGTTTGTGTGCATGAATAATGATCTCGACGCCGCGAGAACCATCCAGTTAGACAATCTTGACGACATCGAGCCCAACCCAACCGCTACATCCATTTTCGTTGCAACGGGATCTGCAGCCAGTTGGAGTCGCCACTATCTGCGTAACATCGCCAGAGAATTCGAATGCCTATATTTCGTCAAGGCTAACCAAACCAACGACTTAGCGTCGACGATCGAACAGCTCTCCGCCAACAATTTGGTTAATGTCGCCATCGTTGGGTTCTCTATCAATGACGACGAGATCGAGCAGCTCGCCCTGAGCCAACCCAATCTGACCTACCTCGATTTGGGTCGCAATACAATCACCGATGTTGGGGCACAAACCATCGCCCAGAATCTGCCACAACTTACACGGCTAACGCTACTTCATAACAACATCACAGATATAGGCGCCACCGCCATTGCCGAACATCTACCAAAGTTGACCGAGCTCGATATTTACAGCAACGGGTTAACCGACATGGGGGCCGAAGCAATCGCGAAGAACCTTCGGCATCTTCGTAGGCTGTATCTCGGCAACAACGACATTACCGACGCAGGCGCAGAAGCCGTCGCCTATCACCTTTCGCAACTAACCCATCTTGGGCTGAGCGGAAATTCGGTTACGTCGCTGACAACCGAAGCTATAGCTAAAAATCTGTCGCACCTAACACATCTTCATCTAAGCAGAAACGATATAGATGACTCAGGAGCAGCCGCGTTATCGGACGGGTTATCGGACCTGACCTACCTCGGACTGGGCGGCAATGACATTTCCGATGTCGGTGCCCAAGCTATCGCCCAAGGCCTACCCCATCTCACACATCTCGGACTCAACAAGAACAACATCACCGACGATGGGGTCAAAGCTATCTCGGCCACTCTCACCGATCTGGTGCAGCTTCATCTCGATGAGAACGATATTACCGATGCGGGAGCGGAGGCAATCGCGTCCGGGTTAACTCAACTGGTCCATCTAGGCCTCAACGACAACCATGTGAGCGACACCGGAACAAAAGCGATCGCAAACAAGCTTCACAATATGGAACGTCTCTACCTCAGCGAAAACCAGCTGACCAAAGTCGGGGCAGAAACTATTGCCTACAATCTCAGCGGTCTTCAGAGGCTATACCTCGGAGACAACAACGTCACGAATCTCGGGGCTCGCGCTATCGCCAGAAACTTGCCGCATTTAACTCATCTCGACCTGACCGGCAACGGGATCACCAACGCTGGGGTGGACGCCATCGCCCGCCACCTAAGCGGCCTCACCCATCTGCGTCTCAACAACAACGGCATCACTAACACCGGGGCTGAGGCAATCGCCAGAAATCTTCACGGCCTGGCGGTCCTACATATAGATGGCAACCAGTTAAATCGGCTTCCATTAGCTCTCACCAGTTTGGATAACTTGGAGAAGTTTTCGGCCACCGGTAACCCTTGGTCTCCAGATTTCCAGGCGGTAGTAAACCGTCAGGGCACAGACGGACTCGGGCGATGGCTACAAAACCAAAAAGAAGGCTCTACCCGGTTCGGTCAAGCAAAAGTTCTGGTCCTCGGGGAGGGTGCGGTTGGCAAAACAAGTCTTGTTGCCCAACTCTGCCGCAAAGGGTTTGTGACCCGACCGAGCACCCATGGCATCGAACTGGGTGTTCAGATCGAGAACTATCAGAAGAAAGATTACACGTTACGCTACTGGGACTTTGGAGGCCAAGCCCTATACCGCATCACCCATCCGTTCTTCTTCAGCTCCGACACCGTCTATGTCGTTGCCTGGCATGGTCGAGAAGGAACAGAACGGGGCGACGTTACCGACTGGTTAGAACGAATCAAACTTCGAGTTGGTCGACGCTCCCGTATTCTGTTGGTCGCTACGAACTGTGGCGACCACAACCCGACACCCGATATCTCCCACCTCGAACGATCAACCGGGGTAAAAATTGTTGGTTTCTATCCGGTCGAGAATCAGACGGGTGAAGGTATCGATGAACTTCGCAAAGCCATACTCGACCAGGTCGTTGATCTTGGAACCGCTGATGAGCCGTGGCCGTTGGCGTATCAAAAACTGTCCAACTCTGTCGATCAACTAGACAAGCCACAGATCTCGTGGAGCGAATTTGTTGAACTCGGTCGTGAACAGGGATTGCAAGAAGACGACTGTGAACGCACCGCTATCAAACTCTCAACAGCCGGGCGCCTCACCTATTTTAAAGACCCCCAGCTTCAAGGCAAAGTCATTCTCAAACCGGATTGGTTGACGACGGCTATCAGTTACGTGCTTAACGACTCGGAGACGTCGAATGTAAACCATGGACGGATAACACTCGAACGGTTGCGGGAGATTTGGTCAAACCCGCCTGTCCAGAGCGGAGAGCAAACCCCACCGTTTATCTATGAACGGGCTGAGGTGCCGTTCTTAGTGGAACTCATGCAACTCTATGGCATCGCGTTCCGACCAGAACCGCCTAATGATCAGTCCTTGTTAGTTGCCCAAATGGTGCCCCACGAACGACCTGAAGAGTTAGGTGTACCCGACTCCCATCGATCGTACCGCACCCGGCGTTTGCAGTGCGATCTGGGAAGCAAAGCTAGCCGGCTCGGGCTGATACCTGGCTTAACCGCCCGCAACCACTCTCACACGACGGGCACCTGGTGGCGGGACGGTCTCGTTCTGCACAACCCAGCCCAAGATGCTTGGGCGCTGTTCGAACGACTCAACAACTCCACCATTGAACTAACAGTTTGGGCGCAACGACCATCGGACTATTTCTCAGCTCTGCGGTCGAGTCTCGAAGCAAGGTTGGATGAATGGGCTGGAATCGACCCAACATATTTGGTCATGTGCCCAACATTTACCGGTCCGGGAGGTCTTTGTGGCGGCCATTGGAGCTACGACGAACTTTCAGTCGAGCTTCATCACCGTGGCGATGTCGAAAAGTTCTGCGCCAGCTGCAAGCAGCTAACAACCATTAGTGAACTTCTCATCGATGTGCCGACCTCGACGGTAGCCGAAGATATCCGCCGAATCGTAGACGAAGTAAAACACACCTCAGAAGGGATACACCATCTGAAAGGGGGCCAGCTTGACCTGCTCCAGACGATGCAGGAGATCCAGGCCGACCAATACACGTTTTTCTCTGCCGTCCTACAAGTACTCGACACCGAAATACGCGACACTCCCCGATTGGTCACGATTACCCCTGAAGATCAGACTGTTCTCGACCCAAGAGGCTGGATCGCTGAAACGTGGAAACTCCAGTTCTGGTGTGAACATGTCGACGAACCACACCCCTGCGATCAGACTTACCAATTCAAAAAGGACCGAGATTGGTTCAAACGGTGCAGCCCGTACTTGAAGTTCGTTTCCGCTGCCCTAAAGCTAACTCCGATCGCTCGTCAAGCTCTAACGCTGGCCGAGTCTGTTGCCTCTCCACTACCGTATGACAAGAATGATCTAGAGATGGTTCGCGCCTCGATCCAGGCGACAGAGGCAATCGCCAAAGTCGCCACTCTCGACCCTACGCGGCAGTCAACAAACTTGGAAGATCATCTCGATCTTCGTGCGGAATACAACTCGCCATCGCTGCGAGTTTTGCGGGAACTAATCCACGACATTGGGGCGTACCCCGAGTTGGGTGGTTTGCGCCGCACAAAAATTTCGCCGACTACACAGTCGCTTGACACCAATAAGTCCTCGGTTACCAGTGACGGTATGCCTCGTTGGATCTGCGCCGACCACTACCACTTGTACTAAAAACTAACGTGATAGTTATAGGGCTCATTGTTGCTGCCGGTTTCGGTTGGGCGTTTATCTCAGTGACCGGGGGAACAGATATTCCAGCTATTTCTTGGCCGTGGAAGACGTTACTGATCGGAGGCGATTACGTCCAACTAGATGGCGGGTATAGGCCGGCTGGTCGAGCTCGGTCTATACCCGCTCCTGAGCTTTGCATTGTGGAGACCCGCTTTCGCGTAGAACCCCGGACACGTTACGGAAAGATTGCAGAGGGTCCGCGGTTCTTGTTGTAGTTTCTCCCAGAAACAAGCCGAAAAGCCCCGCATCAAGTCATTCGAAGTCACCACCGTAACAAAATTGTAAGCGCTCACGTTGCGTGGCGCGACCCTTCGTATATTCCAGGTATCACGGTGTTCGCGGGTCATTTCGGAAGGTTGAATCCCGCGGTTTCGATCACGCTACGCGGTCACAACTGGATACCCTTAATGTTCCACTTGCATTGTTGTAATTACGGCGCTGTAATTAGAAGTCCTGCGGCGCTTGCGTCCATGTGGGCAGCTCGCTTATGCACTAACGGCGGCAACACTAACCTGATTCTACTCGACCTTTACTCTAGGTGAACCTTTCCTATGACCATTACTGAAGAAGGCACTTCCTCGACCTCACTCAGCGCACCCGATCATGCGCAGAGCGAGACAACTGGCACGGAAATGCGTGTTAAAAAACGAAACGGCGCCCTCGAGCCCGTCGACCTCAACAAAATCGTCAACGCAGTTGCACGCTGCTCCGAAGGTCTGCTCAACGTAGACCCAATGAGAGTCGCCACTCGCACCATCTCGGCGCTGTCAGACGGAGCCACCACTCGGGAACTCGACGAACTTTCTATACGAACCTCTGCCGGTTTCATCGTTGAAGAACCAAATTATTCAAAACTCGCCGCACGACTTCTTTCCACCTATATAGATAAAGAAGTTCGTAATCAGAACATTCCCTGGTTCTCTGAGTCGATCGCAGCTGGCCACGCCGCCGACCTGATCAGTGACGAAGTAGCCGCATTCGTGACCGAACATGGTCCGTCGTTAAACGCCGCTATCAGCTCCGACCGTGACCGCAACTTCGAATTCTTCGGGCTTCGAACGGTCTATGACCGCTACCTACTCCGTCATCCAGAAACTCGACAGGTTCTAGAGACCCCCCAATACTTCTTCCTGCGGGTGGCTTGTGGCCTTTCCAAAGACGCTGACGAAGCGATCAAATTCTATGATCTCATGTCGTCGCTCACCTACCTTCCGTCGAGCCCAACACTGTTCAACTCGGGAACCACCCACGCTCAAATGTCGTCCTGCTACCTGCTGGACTCTCCTGAGGACAGTCTTGAAGGTATCTACAAGCGATACTCCGACATTGCTCGCCTCTCAAAGTTCGCCGGCGGTATCGGCGTGGCCTGGCACCGCATCCGAGCCAAAGGTTCCCTTATCCGCGGAACCAATGGCTTGTCATCGGGCATCGTGCCATGGCTCAAGACCTTAGACTCCTCGGTAGCTGCAGTTAACCAAGGCGGTCGCCGTAAAGGTGCCGCTTGTGTCTACCTCGAATCGTGGCACGCCGACGTCGAAGAATTTCTTGATCTGCGCGAAAACACCGGTGATCATCAACGACGAACCCATAACCTCAACCTCGCTAACTGGGTCCCTGACCTCTTTATGGAGCGAGTCGACAAAGACTGGCAATGGTCGCTCTTCGACCCGAAGAAAGTGCCTCACCTAACCGACCTTTTCGGTGAAGAGTTCCGCGAAGCCTACGAAGAAGCCGAGTCAAAGAAACTCTATGACCGCCAAGTAAGCGCACGCGACCTCTACAGTCGCATGATGCGCTCACTAGCCCAAACCGGCAACGGTTGGATGACGTTCAAAGACGCATCCAACGAGAAATGCAACCAGACCGGCTGGAAACCAGACGGTGAAAACACCGGCGCTCATGTCGTTCACCTCTCCAACCTTTGCACCGAAATTCTTGAGGTAACAGACCAAGACGAAACCGCTGTCTGTAATCTCGGCTCGGTCAACCTGGGGGCATTCGTAGATGCAAAATCTAACGAGTTCGACTTCGAACGGCTGGCCGAAACGGTCCGTCACGTAGTCCCATTCCTCGACCGAGTAGTAGACATTAACTTCTACCCCACCGACGAGGCAGCCAACTCGAATTCGAAGTGGCGACCGGTCGGTCTTGGCTTGATGGGTCTCCAAGACGTCTTCTTCAAACTCGGTTTACCTTTCGATTCAGCTGAAGCTCGGAAATTGTCGGCTCGAATCTCTGAAGAGATTTACTACAACGCCCTTTGGGCGTCGACCGAACTCGCTGAAGAAAGCGGTCCACACGAGACGTTCCAACGAACCCGAGCAGCTGCCGGGGATCTACAGTTTGATCTTTGGAACGTTGAACCAACCGATGTTGGTCGTTGGCAGAAAGTACGTGACCGAATCGCCGAACACGGTCTACGAAACTCGCTACTCATTGCGATTGCTCCTACCGCGACTATCGCATCGATAACTGGCTGCTACGAATGTATCGAACCGCAGGTCTCTAATCTTTTCAAGCGTGAAACGTTGTCCGGCGAGTTTCTACAAATCAACCGTTACCTCGTGAACGAACTACAAGAACGAGGTTTGTGGGACGCCAAAATGATCAACGACTTGAAGTCGTCTGAAGGTTCGGTCCAAGGCATTGACCGAATCCCAGCAGACCTACAAGAGATCTACCGCACGGCATGGGAAGTTCCCCAACGAGCCCTTATCGACATGGCCGCCGACCGCGGCGCATACATCGATCAGAGCCAGTCGTTGAATCTCTTCCTGGAATCGCCCACAATTGGTAAACTGTCTTCGATGTACATGCACGCATGGAAGTCTGGTTTGAAAACCACGTACTACCTGCGCTCTCGCCCAGCGACACGCATCAATAAGACAACCACTACCAACGACACTTCTACCTCAAATACCTTTACCGAGGCTGAAGTGATTGCATGCTCTCTAGAAAATCCTGAGACTTGCGAAGCCTGTGACTAGTTGACGGTCTAAACCGTCGCATACAACTAGGCCACTACTCAACAACAACCACACCGTACAAACCTGGCAGCGCTATTTAGTGCGGCCTACCCACAGAAGACGAAGTAAAGGAATTTAAGCCGATGGCATTGGTCGACGAGCCGTTTCAAAACCTGGAATCTGTAGAGGGCGCTGACGCTGACGCCCAAGCTTCCACTAAACCAAAGAACATTTTGGATCCTGGTTTCGATTTAACGCTCAGACCAATGCGTTACCCCGTCTTCTACGAGATGTACCAGGACGCAATCAAGAACACTTGGACAGTCGACGAGATCGATTTCTCCGACGACCTTGTTGACTTGCGGGTTAAGCTCATGCCAGCTGAACAGCATCTGGTGAATCGACTGGTTGCCTTCTTCGCTACCGGCGACTCGATCGTCGCCAACAACCTGGTACTCAACCTGTATCAGCACATTAACGCCCCCGAAGCTCGCATGTACCTGTCACGCCAGCTTTACGAAGAAGCGTTACACGTCCAGTTCTATCTCACATTGCTCGACAACTATATTCCTGATCACGAGGAGCGGGCAGAAGCGTTCGCGGCTGTAGAGAACATTCCGTCGATCCGCCAAAAAGCCGAATTCTGTTTCAAATGGATCGACTCGATCAACTCTCTGGAAGAAACAGACTCGAAAGAGTCTCGTAAGAAGTTTCTGCTCAACCTTATTTGTTTCGCCACCTGTATTGAAGGACTGTTTTTCTTCGCCGCCTTTGCCTACGTCTACTTCTTACGTTCAAAAGGTCTGCTCAACGGCCTAGCGTCAGGAACCAACTGGGTGTTCCGGGACGAGTCGTGCCACATGAACTTTGCGTTAGAGGTCGTGAACACTGTTCGGGCAGAAGAACCAGACCTGTTCGACGCTGACCTATCAGCCCAGATCGAAGAAATGATCCGCGAAGCCGTCGAGTGTGAATACCAGTTCGCCGCCGATGTGCTAGTCGAAGGTGTCCAAGGTATGAGCCTGGCCGATACCCGAGAATATTTGCAATACGTGGCTGATCAACGACTTCGACAACTGGGTATGTCCACGATCTACGGTTCGAAGAACCCATTCGACTTTATGGAACTCCAAGATGTTCAGGAACTGACCAACTTCTTTGAGCGCACTGTTTCGGCATACCAAACAGGAGTCGAAGGAAGCGTCAGCTTCGACGAAGATTTCTAACTATCTCTACCCAAAACTAAGGCACCCCAAGGTACCTTGCTAGGAAAGTGAGCGGCTGCCGAGCACACACGACGCAGCCGCTCACTCGCGTCTAGACTCTCCTATCAGGAGGCCAAACCTATGACGTTAAACCCACCCCTACGATGGGGCATTCTCGGTGGTGCAAAAATTGCCCGCACCAGTGTCGCCCCTGCCATCCATTCTGCGATCGACAATCAGCTCGTAGCGTTAGCGACCACCAACGAATCGAAAAAGCGAGGCTTCATTAGCCAGTATCATGGCCTGACTGTCCATGGCAGCTATGAGGACCTACTTTCCGACGACAACGTCGACGCGGTATATATTCCTCTCCCTAACGACATGCATGTTCCGTGGACGTTGAAAGCCCTCAAAGCAGGCAAACACGTGTTGTGTGAGAAGCCAATCTCGTTAGAGGCACCCCAAATCGACCAGCTCATCGCCGAACGTGACCGGACAGGACGACTAGCTGCCGAAGCGTTTATGGTTGTTCATCACCCGCAATGGGAACGGGTACGGGAACTGATAGCTGAGGGTTGTATCGGAAACCTCACACACGTGTCCGGGTCGTTCACGTACAACAACAGTTCTGACCCGTCTAATATCCGTCAGAAACCGGAACACGGCGGCGGCGCGCTTTACGACATCGGGGTTTATCCGGTTGTTGCCACACGTTTTGTGACGAGGGCAGAGCCTGTTGACGTTCGGGCACAGCTCAGCTACGAAAACGGTGTCGACACAACAGCGAGGGTGCAGCTAGATTTTGCCGACTTTTCGTTGGATTTTTACTGCTCGATGAGAATGGCCGGCCGTCAGGACATGGTTTTTCACGGTACCGATGGTTGGATCCGGCTCGAGGCACCGTTCAACGCCGGCACCTACGGTGATGCGTTGGTTGAGATTCGTTCTGGGCAAGACCGTCGAATCGAACGCTTCGTCCGTGCTAACCAATATCAGCTCATGGTCGAAGCGTTCCAACGCACCGTCACCGACGGCGAGCCGTTTTCTTGCCCACTAGAATTTTCTCGGGCCAATCAAGAAGTCATCGACCGAATCCGGAATACCAAGTAGGAACTGGGACATCCTTGCTAAGCGGCGAATCAGATTAGTTCTGATGCCGCTTCGGCTTCGGCCAGCTGTTGGTCAACGATCTCTAACCCGGCGCTCCAAAACTTTGAGTCGGCCAGGTCACAGTTGACGATCGACGCAAGGTCTTCCGGCGCCATTGAACCACCGGCGCTCAACAGTTCAAGGTAGGCGGGAACGAACTCGTCGCCGCTCTTTTCAAATTGGGCATAAACCGACAGCGCCAAAAGCTGACCGTAAGCGTAGGCATAGACGTAGCCTGGCGTCCCCATAAAGTGCGGAATGTACGACCACCACGACGAATAATTGTCAGTCAACTCAACCGAATCGCCCACCATGTCTCGTTGAGTTTGCATCCAGAACTCACCGAACTGGTCAACCGAAATTTCGCCGTCGTTACGACGACTGTTATGACACAAGTCTTCGAACTGGTTCATTGCAATCTGTCTGAAAACGGTGGCGATAGAATCATCAACCGTTGACGCTAACAACGAGAATTTCGCCAACGGGTCATCCATCTGATTCACCAAACGTTTATTGGTAACGGTTTCACCAAACACCGAAGCCGTCTCGGCTAACGTCAACGGCGTGCTGTGATGGAAGATCCCTTGCTTGCGGGACAGATAAGCATGCGCTCCGTGACCCAGCTCGTGAGCCAACGTCAACACGTCACGGTGACGACCCGTCCAGTTCAACAGCACATACGGGTGATGAGACGGCACGGTATAGGCGCAGAAAGCCCCCGGCTGCTTGCCGGGCCTGATCGGAGCGTCGATCCATCCGTTGTCTATGAACTCGCCAATAACGTCCGCCAACTCAGGTGAGAACGAATTATACGCGTCACGAACTATCTCGGTCGCCTCAGCCCAACCCACTTTGCTGTCGCTAGAAGCGATTGGCGCCATCCGGTCATAATCCGCCAGCACCTCCATACCCAACACTTTGGCTTTAAGTCGGTACCATCGCTGAGGAATATCGTAACGAGACACAACCGCCTCGATCAAGGCGTTTACCGATTCGTCGCTCGCTTCGTTCGACAGGTTTCGGCTAGAAAGCCACGTGTCAAAACCGCGGAGACGGTCGTCAACCGACTTGTCCAACAAAAGGGTGTTGTAAATAAACGCCCGGTTCTTCAAACCTGGCTTTAGACCGGCGGTCACAGAATCAGAAGCTTTTGCCCGTATATCCCGGTCAGGGCTTTGTAACGCTGACAGGCCCTCCTCCAAAGACACCATTTCGCCTTCGGCGGCCGGTGATTCAACCGTGATCGCCGATGTTTGTTCGCTGAAGAGCCTGACCCATGCGTTAGCTCCACTGACCGACGTTTCAATCAGGATTTTCTCTTCAGGTTCGCTGAGCAGAAACGGACGGTTACGTCTCAGATTTTCCAGATAGTGACGGCAGAAATCTAGCCGCTCATGACTCAGAACCTCAACCACATGATCATCATCTGCTGCTGCGAATTCCAACTCGACAAATACGAGACCAGTGCTTAAAACGGTCGCTTGCTCTTGGATACGTTGCATGTCGGCCGCTCGTTCAGCATCTCCCATATTTTCGGAGAACTTGAGCATGCCGTAGTGCCCGGCCCGACTCACAAGCTCGTTGACCTTACCCATTTGGGTCATCAGGTCAGCCAAACCAGGACCGTCCAACGACGCCACCTTACCTCTGTATGTTTCGATATCGTCAGCGATCGCCTGGGCTTCAACCAGCAGAGCGTCTGCTGACCCGGCGTCGGATATAAGCGTTTCGAGATCCCACGTGATATCGGAGGCGGTCAGATCTGTTTCAGAAGCAGTCATATGACCAACTATGCCTTATTCAGAGACCAAATGCCTATCTCAATCGACGATTTGCTCAGGAGACATAAAGTTACGACACGCTTTGTCAAAGCTTCTATCAAAACCGTTAGCGAAGCTCGGCGTTATGGGCCTTACTAACAGCTTCGATGCAGGCGTTTCGAATGTCTGCAACTTCAGCTTCTTTAAGGGTTCTGTCGGATGCTTGGAGTCGAAGATTATATGCCAAGGACCTAACATCGTGTCCTAATTCATCACTGCGGAACACGTCGAACAGCTCCACAGATTGGACTACTCCATCCCCCGCTTTTTTAATAGTTCGAGCAACATCAACCGCTGACACGTCAGTAGAGGTAACGAATGCCAGGTCTACGTCGCTCGACGGGAACCGAGAAATCGGTGTGTATTTCGGGGTCGATGCCATAGCAGCCAAAATCGTTTCGGTTCGAAGCTCCAACCATGCGACTCGGCCTGCGATACCAAACTGCTCCGAAACCCCAGGGTCGACCTCACCAACAGCGCCGATTACTCGACCCCGGAACGTGACCGATGCGCTCCTGTTCGGGTGGAGACCTTCAACCGAATCGTTTTTGATTGTCAGTCCAGTCAAGCCGAGCCGAGCGGCGACGTCGTATATGAGTTTGACTGCCTGTTCTGCCGCCTTGTCCGACGGCGAGTAGCCGCTAGCTACCGCCGCCACTATCTCCGGCTCTTCTGGAAGGTCTTCGCCTCCGGGCAAGAAAACTTTGCCAACTTCGAAAAGTTGGACCGCGTCGATTCGGTGCGTTTGGTTATAGGCAACCGCTTTTAACAAACCCGGCATCATCGTCGGGCGAAGAAGTGATTCTTCGGCCACCAAAGGATGTGAGATAGAAATAGCTTCAGCCGAGCTGCCGATATGTTCCAGATCGGATTGGGCGATGAACGGCAGCGGCATCGCTTCCGAGTAGCCGTTTGTTAAGAACGCTCGACGCAATTTTCGGCGACTGCGTTGGGCCGCTGATAGTTCACCCGCTTGGGTTGGTGTCGGCACCCGCACACCGGAAGCCTGATAGCCGTAGTGACGGCCGATCTCTTCGATAATGTCTTCTTCGATGCTGGCGTCAGGACGCCATGTCGGGATCGAGACTGACAACGTCCCATCGGTGTTGTCGACTGCGGAAAACCCGATGGGCTCCAGAATTGAGACGACGGTCGACGCGTCGAGGTCAAGGTTAAGAATCAGGTTTATGCGTTCCAGCCGGACCAGAACCGCCTCGGTCGGGTTGAACGCACCCTCGGCGATTATGGTGTCCGCCAACACTGTGGCACCGCAGATCTCGACCGCTAATTCGGCGAACCGGTCTAACGCTCGTTCGATCCCAAGCGGATCCACTCCGCGTTCGAACCGGGTTGACGCTTCAGACCTCAGGTTTAGTCGGCGCGCCGTCCACGCAATCGGCATACGATCCCAAACAGCGGCCTCAACCACAACGTTGGTGGTCTCGGTGCTGATTTCGGTCGACTGACCACCCATGACACCGGCCAATCCAATCGCTTCACCAGCGATATTCGAGATCACCCCGTCGGCTTCGATCAACGACCGCTTTGTATCATCGAGCGTGACTAGCTCTTCATTCTGCGTCGCTCGGCGCACCACCAACGAACCGTCTGGAACTTTGTCAAGATCGTAGGAGTGGTTTGGCTGACCCAGTTCAAGCATCACATAGTTGGAGATATCAACGATGGCGTTGATCGGACGCATCCCGGCTGCATCGAGTCGCTGCTGCATCCAGTCAGGGGACTCCCCTACCTGGACGTCTCGGAGAACTCGAACACCGAAACGAGGACAGAACACCGGATCTTCTATCGTAACCGACGCCACCGTTTCAGTGGTCTCTGAAGACTCATCGAACTCAGGCGAACGTTGTGTAAACGGCACGTTCAACCGGGCAGCTAAATCGCGCGCTACACCCACTATTGAAAGAGCGTCTGGACGGTTGCCTTCGATATCGAGATCGAACAACACATCAGATTTCTGGTTTAACGCCTCACCGAGCGGTTGGCCGACGTTCAACGACGAGTCAAGTATCAGAATGCCGTCGTAGTCGGTTTCTGGTAAATCGATTTCGGATGCCGCGCAGAGCATTCCATTTGAAAGTTCACCCCGCATTTTACGTTGGGCGATCTCCATACCGTTTGGCATCGTCATCCCAATTGTGGCCAGAGGTACAAGATCCCCGACCGACATGTTGAATGCGCCGCAACAGATTTGCAGCGGTTCACCATCACCGGCGTCGACCTGGACCAGCTGAATTCGGTCGGCCTGAGGATGAGGAGCAAGCTCCAACACTTTGGCGACGACTACCCCATCGAGGGACGCGCCTACGACGCTGGTCTCTTCGACCACCATCCCCAAATCGGTGAGTTGGCGGGCTATCTCTTCAGGCTCACCGGTAATCGGGGCGAACTCTTGCATCCACGACAGGAGGACTTTCACAGATCTAACACTTTCACACAGACTAGCTATCAGCAGCCAGCGGTAACGGACTAACGGGCACAGACACTTAAAACTGGCGTAAGAAACGCATGTCGTTGTTGTAGAGTTCGCGGAGGTCATCCACCCCGAACTTCATTAGGGCGAGACGGTCAATACCGAAACCGAACGCAAACCCAGTCCACTCTTCTGGGTCGATGCCTCCCGCTCGTAGCACATTCGGGTGAACCATTCCACATCCACCCAGTTCAAGCCACGATCCATCAGGACGTTGTATATCGAACTCGGCCGAAGGTTCGGTAAATGGGAAGTAATTCGGACGCAATCGTGAGGTGAAACCAGGACCGAAATAGTTGAGGGTAAACGCTTCGATCGTGCCAGCAAGATCGGCTAACGAGATACCTTTGTCGATCACGAGCCCTTCGATCTGATGGAATACCGGCATATGGGTCGCATCTGCGGTGTCGCGTCGATAGACCCGGCCCGGAGCGACGATATAGATTGGGGGATCTTGATCAAGCATTGTCCGGATCTGTACCGGTGAGGTGTGGGTGCGAAGCAACGTTGAACCGGTTTTGCCGTAGTCGACGTACATCGAATCAAACCCATCCCGGGCCGGGTGACCAGGCGGGATGTTTAAAGCATCAAAATTGTGCCAGTCGGTTTCAACCTCAGGACCTTCGGCAACTCGATATCCCATCCCGATGAAGGTGTCTTCCAATGCCTCCCACGCTTGCGTCACAATGTGGGCGTGACCGATCGAGGTCGTTGTCGGCACTTCGGTCAGGTCGAGCTGTTCAGCTTCAAGCTGGACCCGACGTTCCGCAGCCGCCAGCAACGCTCGTTTGTCTTCCATAGCGGTGACAATACGGTTCCGTGTTTCGTTTAGTGCCCGCCCAACGTCTTTACGTTGTTCAGGTTCCAACGAACCCAGCTGTTTCTTGGCTGCGTTGATTGGCGCCGACTTGCCCAGCAGGGATGCCGACAGTGCATTCAGCTCAGTGGTGGTAGTGGTCGAATCGATGTGTTCAACCGCTTCTGACTCGAGTTTTTTTAGATCATCAAGCATAAGAATTCACGTACCACTCTAGTTCGAAACCCCGGTAACAGACGGTCTTAACCGAGTCTTCGTCGAACACAAACATCGATGCCTCATGGTAACAACCGTTCCTGACCGCGGGCCACCGTATTACTGTTCGCGGCGTTGTCGTAGCGCTTCGAAACATACAACAGCTCCCGCCGTAGCTGCGTTTAAGGATTCGGTCGGCCCGTCAAGGGCAATAGTTATCTGATGGGTGCAAGCCGACAGTGCCTGCGGAGAAAGGCCGTGAGCTTCGTTTCCGATCACGATCGCGGCCTGAGTCAGATCTACCGATTCGTAGTTGGTTGCGGATTCTGACAAGACGGTAGCAGCTACCATTCGGCCTTGTTGTTCCAGTGCGGCTAAAACGCTCACCACGTCTGGTTCGACCATTGTGGGCAGCCGAAAGATTGAACCCGCCGCTGCACGGACGACCTTAGGGCTCCACACGTCAGCCGATGTGCCCGCAACAATCACTCCGCTACACCCGGACGCTTCAGCGGTTCGCGCCAACGTTCCGACATTGCCTGGGTCGCGCACATCTACCAGAACAAGAACCGGTCGAGACAGATCAATATCGTCAAGCTCATAGTCTGGTTGAACAACAACCGCAGCTACTGGACGAGGGCTGACCGTGTCGAGGGCCGACACTAAGCCGTGAGCCCGACAGTATCGGACTGGTGTATCTTCGGACCGGGCGGCCGCCAAAATATGATGGAATTCTGAGGCGTCTTCGTTTGATTCCAGACCAACAAACACGTCGGTTACTTCGACGTCAGACGCCAGAACTTCGGCGACCAGTACGGGTCCTTCCACAACAAAGACCCGCTCGGCAGAGCGGGCCTTTCGTTGTTGAACCAGTTTCCTCAAACGTTTGAGGTGATGATTCTTACTCGATAAAAGTTCGTTCACAAGAAGCGAACTACTTACGCAGCCTCAGCAGACGATGCTGCTTCCACCAACGCTGAGAACGCTGCCGGGTCGCTTACTGCCAACTCGGCGAGGATCTTCCGATCAACTTCGATTTCCGCGTTCTTCAAACCATTGATAAACCGGCTGTAGCTGGTGCCATTTTCGCGGCACGCAGCATTGATTCGCTGGATCCAAAGTCGACGAAATTCGCCTTTACGGGCCCGACGGTCGCGGAACGCGTAGTTCCCTGAGTGCATTACCTGTTCGTTCGCTGAACGAAGGGTCCGGCTCTTATTGCCGTAGTAGCCCTTCGCCTTCTTCAGCGTCGCTTTACGACGCTTCTTTGAGTGAACGGCGCGCTTTACTCGTGCCATTTTGTAACTCCCTTATTCTTTTCTCGTTCTTTTGACCGGTCTAAATCAGCTAGACAGAAGTCGCTTGATGCGTGGAGTATCCGCGTCGGATACAACTGACTCGCCACTGAGACGACGTTTCCGCTTGCTGGACTTCTTCTCCAGGAAGTGATTAAGGTTTTTACTGCGACGTTTTAGCTTGCCCGTCCCGGTCACCTTAAAGCGCTTCTTAGCACCTTTGTGGGTTTTCATTTTTGCCATACTTACTCCTACCTGCTTACCTCAGTCCGGTTCTTGGATAAGGTTTTCGGGTTTTTCGACTGTTTCAACTGCGACGTTACTCGGCAGGCGTCGTCTCAGATTCTGGGACTTGTTCTGCTTCGGCTGCCGCTGCAGACTCCGCCTCAGCCTTCTTTGCCTGCTGACGCTGTTGCTGCTGTAATTTCTTCTTTTTCTTGGTATCAGGACCCAACACCATAGTCATGTTGCGCCCATCCAAACGGGGATAAGCCTCAACTTGGGCGTAGTCGTCCACTCGGGCAACAATGTCGTCGAGGATCTTACGACCCAACTCGGGGTGTGTCACCTCTCGGCCACGGAACATGATGGTTATTTTGACCTTGTTACCGTTACCTAAAAACTTTTCGACCTTACGAGTCTTTGTTTCGAAGTCGCCGCTTGAAATCTTTGGGCGATACTTCATCTCTTTGACTACGACGTTGCTGGCTTTTTTGCGAGCTTCTTTAGCCCGCTGCTCATTTTCGTACTTGTGTTTGCCGTAGTCCATGATCTTGCAGACCGGTGGCCGAGCGTCTTCGGCTACCTCTACTAGATCGAGATCTAAATCTCGCGCGAGTGTCAACGCTTGAGGTAGTGGTGTTACCCCAAACTTCTCGCCTTCTGGACCAATTACTCGGACCTCGCGGGCACGGATACGTTCATTAATCCGTGGCTCTGGTGGCCTAGCTATGACTGTTCACCCCTCATGCAGATGCATTCTCCTTGTTTTCGAATGGTGTGGTGCCAAACAAAGAGAGCCGACCGGGGCTTCTTGAACAAAACCAGGATTGGTTACACCCGGTTTTTCTCAATGGACCTAAGCTCATTTGTTTCAGATCTAGTTGATCCAAAATATGGCTTGGTGGGGTTGGACCCTCTTCATGTGACTACCTCAGGGTAACAGCATTTGTGTCCAAGGCCTACTAAAGCAGAAGGAGACAAATCGAACACGTTCGGTAAACGTCTGCCGACTTTACAATATTCTCCGCTGAACCGAAGTTACTCCGACGAGACCAGTTGATAGGTTAGACCTCTATGACAAACTCAGAAGGCGAAACATCGGTAGCGAACGACGCGATTTCGGAACAACCTCCCCTGACCCCAGAGCAGGAGGAACAGGCTCGAGAGATGGCGAAAGAACTTGCCGACACCCGAGTACGGCTCATGGAGACAGAAGTTTCCACCGTGGTCGCAAACCATTGTTTTGGGCTGTATGAGCTCGCTGCAATTCACCTGACGGCTGAGCCACCAAAGTTCGATGAGACAAAGCTGGCTATCGATGCGCTCGCCGCTTTAGTCGAAGGTCTCGAAGGTAAATTGGGCGAAGCCGAACCCACTCTCAAAGACGGGTTACATCAGCTACGCATGGGGTTTGTCCAACGCAACGCTTCGGCCAAGGCAGAATCCGCCGACACCGACGAAGAAGAATAGTTATTTGACGGCTAGCGAGTGTGAGGGTTGGTTTCGTGGGCGAGATGCACGAGCGGACCCTCCTCTAGCTGGTCGCTAATAGTTTCAGCTGCTCCAGGCCGGTTGAAGAAGAAACCTTGAAGCTCTTTCACTCCAAGCTGATACAAAGCTTCGACCTGAGCTATTGTTTCTACCCCTTCGGCGACGACACTAATTTCGCATTGTTGAGCCATGGAAACTACCGCCGAGATCACTTTCTGGTTGACTTCGTTCGTGGCGATATCGTCGACAAACGCTTGATCAATTTTTACGGTCGAGATGATCGTCGCTGCCGCCAATTTCTGTAACGACCCACTAGAAGCACCGAAGTCGTCCAACGAGATCTTCACTCCTGCCCTCGTCAGTTGTTGCATCACTTCCTGTGTTCCGACGTTCGTTCGAAGTAGAAGCTCTTCGGGTATGTCGAGCTCTAGTTGATGCGCGGCGAGACCAGTACCGCGCAACACTTCTCGAACAACGCCCACAAGTCGCAGGTCTACGAGTTGTCGTTCACCTACGTTGACGACAACGGTAATTGGGCGGCCAGCCAGTTCAGACCATACAAGCGCGTGTTGGCACGCGTCGGTCAAGACCATCTCAGCTACTTTGAGATCCACTCCTGCTTCCACGGCGAGCGGCAAAAAAACACCTGGATGAACCATGCCGCGTACTGGGTGGGGCCAGCGAACAAAGGCCTCGACCTTGTCGACCGGAAGCGTGTCGTCTGCTGCGGCTCCGACGCGAACGACGGGCTGATAGTGAACGGTCAGCTCGTGATTGCGAACCGCTCCTAACAACTCGTTTACCAGGCCGCTACGCACAGCCTCTTCGAGACGTTGTTCCTCCGAGAAGACAAAATAGTTCGTGCCACCGTGCTTTACCGCTGCGCCTTGGGCCGACGACACATCAGATAACAGCGATGCTGCCGAAGTATCACTCGACCGAGTTAGCGCAATCCCGATGGTAAACGAGATATGACAGATTGTTCCGTCAGACAGTTCCAGCGGGTCAGCGAATTCTCGACATATTTCCTGTGCCAGATTTTCAAGATCATTGACTGCGGGCAAACCGTTTGACATTACTAGGACTTGAGATTCACCGAATCGACCGCACGAGTCGCTTCCGCCCAACAAGGATTGAATCCTGGCAAAGGTCATACGGACAACGTCGTCGGCCATCGAAGGCCCCAGACCCTTTTTGATGGACTCGTATCGATCGATATTGCACAACAAAACACCGACCTGACCACCACGATGACGCCTCTTGATTCTGGTGTCCAACTCTTTCTGGACTCCTTCTGCGTTGAGGAATCCCGTCACTGGGTCGGTCAATCGGTAAAAGCTGTGTAACAACTCGTCGTGGGTTTCGCTGTCGGCTTGATGTCGACGCTGGATCAGAAACACCAGTGTGGTTAACGCCACCCCGGCAGCCCACAAAACGTTAGACCCTAGGTGAGAAGCCGTCGTTGTCGTGCCTACAGGAGTAATCGACCATTGACGTGCCCCAACCTGAAAAACGACCCGTTCTGCAGACGGGTTCGTTCCTGATTCGCCGTTGTCCGTCGTTATTTGCGATCCGTCTACTTCAACTATGAACCGGGGGTTTGACGATGACGCCAGCTCTTCGGCCACCGACCTGGAGGTGAGAGAAACAACCGCAACAACGGCGGTAGAAGGCTGACTATCATTTTGATCCAAAGCTGGAAGAGGTTTGCTCATCGCCACCATCGTTGATGCGTTTGAAACTTCTGAGACAACCGAAGTACCGGAACTCGATTCATCGAACACGGCTCCCGCATCTACTGCGTCAGCAAATGGTCTAAAGTCATCGGCGGCAAACGCTAACGTTAACCGTTCGGCTCCCGAGGACTGGATGATCGCGAACTGGGTGAATCGTGACGCTTGTTCGTCGATCGCCGTTCGAGTATTCTCTGACTCGACACCGTCGACGGCGATACCGGCCTCGATCTGATCGAATGACCTTTCTACCTGCTCAAGACGGTCCTGCAAGACCACCCGTTCAGATTCAACCTGTTGGCGCTGGAGCATTTCGGCCTGTTGAACTTCGTTCGACCGTACACCCCACCACATCACAACCGACAACAGCGCCATGGCTGCTGCAGAAAGATAGGGCATTAGCCGGACGCTACGAATATCGTCGGCGGCCTCTTCGACAGGAAGCTCCGGTACGTCATCCACCAGTTACTATCGGCCGACAACACACGCTCTTAAGTTCTAGAATCGACGTCTCTACGACGCGTCTATTGTTGACCTAGATTACGGGCCGTATGTCGAAGGCTTCCCACCGTCCCGGAGCGCCAGCCCGGATAACGAAAGTAACTTTGGTACCTTCGTCGATATCTCGCGAACCGTCGGCAATTTCGGTGCAATGGAACATCCATTGCACACCGGAACTAACCTCGACGTCGCCGAGCCCTTCATCAACATCGAACCTCGCTACCGTTCCGGTGTTGCGAGCGCCGATAACTGTCGGAGCGAGGACGTTTTCCATAGTCTTATTCGATGATCTTTGAAAGAGGAAGCTCGATAATATCGGTCGCTCCGGCATCTTTCAGGTTCGGGATCAGGATGTTGATCTCGTTTTTGGCAACGACGGTCTCGATAGCAAAACCCGCACCGTTGTAGAGTTCGTTGACCGTCGGTGACATCATTGACGGAAGCTGGCCGATTACCTTGTCTCGTGTGACCGCATCGGCCACGTTGAGCTTGACCAGGACCTGTGTCCGGGCGGTCAAGGTACCTTGCAGCAAGGTTAGAATCTGTTCCAGAGCGTGGCGCTTTTCTTCGTTTTCGTACGCTTGAGGGTTGACTACGAACTCGGTGTAGCTGGTTAGGATCGTGTCGACGATACGCAGACCGGCGGCTCTAAGCGCTCGACCGGTTTCGGTGATATCGACGGCGACGTCGACGATATCTGGGACTTTCGCTTCGGTCGCTCCGTAGGACAGGCGAATGTCGGCGTCGACACCCTGATCTGCGAAGTAGCGCTTTGTTAGGTTTGGGTATTCGGTTGAGACTCGTACTCCGTTAGGAAGATCGGACACCGATTCGATCGGCGAGTCCTCTTTTACCGCAACCACAATCCGAACTGGTTTGGCTGTCACCTTTGAATACTTCAGCTCACCCATCGAAACAACGTCGCTGGATGTTTCCTCGATCCAGTCCCGCCCGGTGATACCGACGTCAAACATTCCTTCGGCGACGTAGATTGGTATTTCTTGAGGGCGAAGAATACGAACATCGTCTACCCGAGGGTCGTTGATAGTCGCCGAATACTGAACCGAAGAAGAACGATGAACCGCTAGATCCGCAGATTCGAATAACGCCATCGTCGCTTTTTCGAGCGAACCTTTAGGTAGAACGATTTTGAGCATTGAATGAACGGTAGCGGAATCGACAGCGGTTACGTCGACTATTTTCCATCCGGCTGGTTGGACGTCGCCGTATCGTCGTCGAAGCTCAATAAGTGACCCATTCGTTCACGTTTCGTTTTGAGATAGGTAAGGTTCTCGTCGGTTGGTTCTGTCTCGATCGGTACCCGGTCAACGATGCGTAGGCCGTAACCGTCAAGCCCACCGTATTTGGCGGGATTATTCGTAATTAAACGAATCGATGTTACCCCAAGGTCAACCAGTATTTGGGCCCCAATTCCGTATTCTCGGCTATCGGCAGGCAGACCAAGTTCTAAGTTGGCATCAACGGTGTCGAGTCCAGAGTCTTGCAGGTTATATGCCCGCATCTTGTGACCGATACCGATACCGCGACCCTCATGCCCACGAAGATAGACCAGTACGCCCTGGCCCTCTTTGGCAATGAGTTCTAGTGCTAGTTCGAGTTGTGGTCCACAGTCACAGCGTAGAGATCCAAAAATGTCGCCGGTCAGGCACTCTGAATGAACACGAACGAGCAGATTTTCAGCGTCGGAAGGTTCGCCCATCACAAAAGCGACGTGTTGTTCGGTGTCCAGGGTTGATTCGTATACGACGGCCCTAAAGTCACCGTGACGGGTCGGGATGGTAGCATGCGACACCTGCTCTACCAGTTTCTCACTTTGCCTTCGATAGCGGATCAGATCTGCGATTGAGATCATCACCAGGTTGTGTTCTTCACAGAACTTCAACAGGTCGGGAACTCTAGCCATCGTGCCATCAGGGTTGACGACCTCACACAACACACCACCTGCGGACAGACCTGCCATCTGGGCGAGGTCGAGTGCGGCTTCGGTGTGTCCCGCCCGTTTTAACACGCCACCGGGTCGAGCTCGAAGAGGGAAAATGTGTCCTGGCCGGTTGTAGTCGCTGGATGAGACCGAGTCGTCGACGAGTGAACGTATCGTCATAGCGCGATCAGCGGCAGAGATCCCGGTCGAGGTACCCTCTGCCAAATCGATAGAGACGGTGAACGCGGTGCGTAGAATTTCGGTGTTTCGTTCGACCATTAGCGGTAGGTCTAGTTCGTCGGCACGCTGTTCAGTAATTGGTGTGCAGATCAGGCCGGACGTGTGGTTCACAAAAAATGCGATCGTTTCCTCGGTGGCGAACTCGGCCGCCATGATGAGGTCGCCTTCGTTTTCTCGATCTTCGTCGTCGACGACGACGATAATCTCGCCCCGGCCAATGGCGGCGATAGCGTCTTCGATCGGGTCGAACGACGACGTTCGAGGTTGCTTGTTTTGTTCGTTCATCGTTATGCCTCGCCTTTATATCCGGCTAGTAGACGCTCGGCGTACTTAGCCATTACATCGATCTCAATGTTTACTCGATCGCCCTTTTCTTTAACTCCTAGCGTCGTAACATCAGACGTGTGAGGTATCACGGCAACGGTAAAGGTATCGACTTCAGGTTTTACGACTGTCAGCGAAACGCCGTCGATCGTGACAGAACCTTTCTCAACCAGGTATCGGTGGATGTCTGCTGAAACTCGTACTCGAAGGTTCGGAACCGGGTCAACGATTTCACCGACTGCGTCGACGTGGCCCTGCACAAGATGACCTCCAAGCCGGTCCATGAGCCGAACTGGGCGTTCGAGGTTGACGTAGTCGCCGGGCTCCAGGTCACCTAACTGAGTCCGGCTGTACGACTCTTCGGTAACATCGGCTTCGAACCAGCCTTCCGAAGCGTCCCAGGTGACCACTGTTAGACAACAACCATTGACCGCTATCGAGGCCCCTAACTCAACGTCTTCAAGAACTTTTTGGCATGAGAGACGTAGCTTTGCCCCTTCACGACTGGCTACGGTGCCACGTTCCTCTACTATCCCGGTAAACATCAGACCTCGTCTTACGACGACGTTGGGACTATGTCGATCCGAACGTCGTTTCCTAGTTGTTGTACCCCGTCCAGTGTGCCGCGAAAAACGTCGCTTATCGTGCCGGCGCCAGAACCGGAAAAGATTGTTTTGCCATCATTGCCTCCCATGAAGACGGGCGCTACATAGACCACGTAACGATTGACAACTCCGGCGTGGTGGAACTGCGACGCAACGTGTGCTCCGCCTTCCACCAAAACGGAGACTACGCCGTCTTTGCCTAACTGCTCAAGAACTTCGTCGATCGGTCCGCCACGTTCAACACAAGGACGCACGGCGGCATTTGGTGGGGCGGCACCAAGGACTACCCTAACAGGCTGTCTCGGAGCTTTGCCGTCAACGGCGAACACGTCTCTGACCGTTAAACGTGGGTTGTCAGCACGAACGGTGCCTGCACCAACGATAATGGCGTCGCTTTCGGCGCGAAGACGATGGGCGTCTTTACGAGCTTCAGGGCCAGTGATCCATTGACTGGTCTGGTCGGGGGCCGCGGTTTGGCCGTCGAGGGTGGCGGCGGACTTCAAGACCACATATGGCAGACCGGTCCGTCGATGGTGAAGATATGGGGCGAGTTGTTGTTCGACCCGTTGTGCGCACACACCAACTTCGACATCGATGCCGGCTTGTCGGAGGTGTTCGATTCCGGCACCAGACACTCGTTGATCGGGGTCTACAACGGCGACGACGACACGACTGACTGAACTGTCGATGATTGCGTCTACACAAGGAGGTGTGCGGCCGTGGTGGCTGCAGGGTTCGAGGGTCACATACAGTGTGGCTCCCCTCGCCGCATCGCCTGCCCTGCGGAGGGCAACCCGCTCTGCATGGTCGTTGCCGGGCCGCTGGGTGTACCCCACAAAAACCGAGCCGTTCTGCGTCACGAGACTTGCACCCACCCACGGGTTTGGGGGTGCGAGAAGTCGGGCATGTTCTGCCTGAGCTATCGCGGTTTCCATCAAGTCGATGTCGGACGTTTGGGCAATGTCCTGTTGGACGTCGCTAGCCATCAGTGTGGCTGGTGGCCTGCTAGAAGGCTGACGGCGTGAGGGGCTACACCAATGACTGCTTCTAACGTTTCGACGGTGCCTTTGGTTGAGCCTGGCGTGTTGAGGATCAAGGCGGCTCCCCGAGTCCCCGCGATCGCTCGGCTGAGACGTCCGAGGCCTTTCGGGTTCGCGAGACGCATGGCTTCGGCTATGCCAGGGGCTTCTCGCTCAAGCGCTTCCTTCGTACCTTCGGGGGTCAGGTCTCGAGGACCGAAGCCTGTGCCGCCGGTGGTAACGATCAGGCCGTTGAATCCTTCAGCGAGTTCGATGAGACAATCACGGACAGAATCGACACCGTCAGCTATTTGTCGGCGATCGACTACCGACCATCTCGACTTTTCGAGCAATGCAGCCACCGCATCGCCGGACGCGTCCTGCCGGGTTCCTGCAATCACGCCGTCCGAAACGGTAATTATCTTTGCTTGTAGGCCATTATCCATAGTGTGTAGTGTGCCATCTTCTAGAGGCTTCTTAGTGGCTTTATTTACTCTCTGGTGAGACATCTGAGCGTATCGGCCAAGCGGTGTGTGGTCTAAAACGGTTATTTGGGCAACAAGCCTCTACGAGCTGCCTACAATGTGGTCCGGGTCCTCAAAGCACTCCCCCGACAGATACGAGGCCCGAAGAACAAAAGGAACTGATCGTCACATGACTCGCGTATTTAACTTTTCTCCAGGCCCTTGCACCCTGCCCACATCGGTGGTCAACGAGCTCGGAGCCGAGCTGCCAGATTTCAACGATGCTGGCATGTCGCTTGTAGAGATGAGTCATCGCAGTCCCGAATACTCCGAGGTTCATGACGACACGGTAAACCGACTCAAAGAGCTATATGAAATGCCAGACGATGTCTCAGTTCTTCTTTTACAAGGCGGAGCGTCGCTGCAGTACGCTATGGCCCCTCTTAACGCTCTCGCTCCGGGGAAACGAGCCGCCTACATCAACTCAGGTGCATGGGCCAAGAAAGCGATTGCCGATGCAAAAGTGATCGGCGATGCCTACGTTGCGTGGAGTGGCGAGGACGTCAACTTCACTCGAATGCCGTCTCCTGATGAAGTAGCCGTTGAGGACAACACCAGTTACGTTCACCTCGTTTCTAACGAAACTATCGGCGGTATTCGAATGGCCGAGTTCGCAGATTACGGCGTACCGACGGTGGCTGATATGTCTTCAGAGCTGCTGAGCAGGCCAATTCCTTGGGATCGGTTCGACATCGTTTACGGAGGTGCCCAAAAGAATGCCGGGCCTGCTGGGGTAACTGTCGTGATGGTGCGTCAGAGTGTTATCGACTCTGCCCCAACCGAAATGCCAAATTATCTCAAGTATGCGACGCATGCTAAAGCCAACAGTCTGTCTAACACTCCCCCAGTGTTTTCAATCTGGGCGATGAATAAGATGCTGCGTTGGATCGACGATGCTGGTGGACTCACTGCGATGGAAGAACGGGCTGCGCAGCGTTCCGGTAAGCTTTATGCCGCTATCGACGACAGCGACGGGTTTTACATCAACCCCAACGACGTCGCTGACCGCTCTCATACAAACATCGTGTTCACGATGGCTTCACCAGAACTCGAGGCCGCGTTTCTGGCCGAGTCTGCCAACCACAATATGGCAAACTTGAAGGGTCATCGTTCGGTCGGTGGTATCCGCGCCAGCATCTACAACGGACTCCCTGACGAAGCGGTAGATACGCTAGTCGATTTCATGGCTTCGTTCCAAAAAGCCAATAGTTAAACCAAGTTCTTCTAACCGACTTCACTCAGCCCTGCAGTTATCGTCGCTTGCCGCGGCGATAACTGCAGGGCTTTGCTTTTGTCGCTGCCGCAAGGCAATCGATTCATGGGTTCCGACGATAGAGCGCTTGGGGGACAGCCTGTGACAAACATCTCCACCCCTAAGTAGTTAAGGCTGCCTAACATTGAGGAATGGAACCAACCGGGACCAGCCACGAGACAAGACCGCACAACACCGAAGAACCGGTCTTCGCCCTGCCATCATCGACGCGAACTGCCTTAGTCGACGGAGAAACCCACATAAGCTGGAACCAGCTTAACGAACTAGTTCACACCGCAGCCGAAACGTTAGGTCCAGTACGTCGTCTTGTCCATTTGGTCGTCAACAACAACGTCGACTCGATCGTCTGGTACCTAGCCGCCCTGTCAGGACAACACCCCGTACTCATATCAGGCCCCTCCGACACTGCCTCCAGTAAGATTTCGTCGACGTTCAAACCCGACATCACAATCGACACAAGCAGCTCAGTTTCGCCCCACATAAACGAACGACATAACGGCACCAATCATGTGCTACACCCCGAGTTGGCGGTACTTCTATCGACATCAGGCTCGGTTGGGTCACCTAAACTCGTCCGACTCTCACGCCGCAACCTTTTCTCGAATGCACAGGCAATCGTCGAATATCTCAACATCACACCTAGCGACCGCGCAATCACCACACTGCCGATGGAATACTGTTACGGCCTCTCGGTTATCAACAGTCATCTACTCGCTGGGGCAAGTATTGTTCTAAACCATAATTCGGTACTAGACGACTGCTTTTGGGAAACGTTCCGCGCCAATGACGTAACATCACTGGCAGGTGTACCACACACCTTCACACTACTCGACAATCTTGGGTTCGAACAAAAAGAACTCCCGTCGCTTCGATACGTGACCCAAGCCGGAGGGCGCCTCCCTGCCGACAAAGTCAGTCAATACGCCGACCTGGGAAACAAATCGGGGTGGGACTTTTACGTGATGTACGGCCAGACCGAGGCGACCGCCAGGATGGCGTACCTACCACCTGAACATGCAGCATCAAACCCAGCCGCCATAGGCCAACCGATACCCGGCGGATCACTAACTCTCGACACCTCGGTCACGTCAGAGCCCGACACCGGCGAACTAGTATTTAGCGGCGACAACGTCATGATGGGTTACGCCTCAACACCAACCGACCTCAGCTCGGGACAAGATAAATCCAATCTACGTACCGGCGATATTGGGCGCCTAAACTCGGCAGGTTTCTACGAAATAGTGGGTAGAACATCCAGGTTTGTTAAACCGTTCGGTCTACGGATCGACCTCGATCAAATCGAAAGTTCGCTCTTCGAACAAGGAATACGATCCGCCGCGGTAGGCAACGACCAATCGGTCCATATCGCCTACATCGACGAGACCGGCATCGATGTCGAACAAGCGGTTTCAGATCTTACAGGCCTTCCAATAGGTCAAATTTCAGCATCACACAACAAAGAACTACCGCTCCTACCCAACGGGAAAACCGACTACCAAACCTTGCTTCAAGAAGCGGAAGACAAGGCGGCTACAGTTCGGTCGGAAAATCTTCCAAACAGCGATGTAGCGTCAATATTTGCGACCGTTCTGCATCGTGAATCGGTTGGGCCACACGAGACCTTCGTATCATTAGGCGGCGACTCGCTAACATACATCGAAGCAGCGGTAACGCTGGAAGCGAGCCTCGGCCCACTGCCCTCAGACTGGGCGACAACACCAATCAGTCAGCTTAAAGCAGCCGAGAAAAAGTCCCGGCATTGGGCCAAAATAGATGTGACAATGTTGCTCCGGATGGTCGCAATCCTCACGATCGTGTCAACCCACATTGGCCTCGTATCGTTAGCGGCCGGAGCGCACATATTGCTCGGCGTGGCTGGGTTCAATTTTGCCCGGTTTCAACTCCATTCAAACCAATATTGGTCCGTCATCGCTCGAGTCGTCGCTCCGTCTGCTGTCTGGATTGGCGGTCTCTTACTGTTCAGCGACCGGTATCAACTCTCGAATCTTTTCTTCACGCACAACTGGACGAGCGACAGAACATGGGATGCCTCGTGGAGATATTGGTTTATAGACGTTCTCGTTCAAATCCTGGTGGTTGCTGCGCTAGTTCTTGCCTTACCCGCTGTACGCCGATTCGAACGCCAACATCAGTTCCCGTTTGCGTTAGGTCTGATGATCCCGGCGATAGCGTTACGATACGAAATCTTCGATGTCCTAGACATGGGCAGAACAGGCGCTCGGACTCCCCTAGTCCTCTGGGCGTTCTTCGCAGGCTGGGCGTCAGCTCAAGCAAAGAACGTCTGGCACCGCATGCTCGTCTCAGCCACCATCGTCGTATCGGTCTATGACTTCTACCCGAACGATCGCCGAGTTATGATGATCGGCGCCGGACTGCTGATGATTGTTTGGGTACGTCAAATCCCGGTTCCCAGACTCACAATACCTGTCATAACTTCGATAGGTCAGGCATCGCTATTCATCTACTTAACCCACTGGCAAGTTTTTCCAGTCGTAGCGCGAAACACGAACCAGTTCATAGCGTTGCTGGCATCATTAGCGGCCGGACTCGCTGCCTTCCACTTTTGGAAGACTGCGACGCCCCACGCTTTACGGCTCCAACGGTCGATGCTGACGACGCTACAAAAACGTCATCGTGAACTGATGCCTCAGAGATCGTTTCCCTACAACTTCCGACTTTCAGGCCCGAACAAATCTTCCTGACACATTACGCTTACTATCAGCACGACCTTGTTCGACCAGATTCTCAGCCACAGACCGATCCACGTTCGAGGTTCCATCATTGTCATTTTGTTGATGTAGCGTCACCGCTCCATCATCAATCATCGTATCTGTCTATTCCAACCGCCCTTCCGGACGGTTAAGTTAGATCAGACAGAAACACCGCTTTTCCGAGTGTCACTATAAGTTTGCCAGGCTCTCATCCAGAGGGTTACGGTGCGGTCCTGCATGCGATGTTGACTTAACCGTTTAGTGGCCTCTTGGGCCTGTTGTGAGACCTGTCGCGTTGTGTGTGGGACCGGCAAGGACGCCGCTGGCTTAAAAAGAGCCTGAACGTTGAAACTCGACTCGGATGTGCCGTTGTGTCCCTGCCGTTCCCGTATCTACCGGACAATATTTTCCAGCAGGAGGAACACCATAATGACAGAAAAAACCGCGGGCATCGACCCGCATCAGAACTCGTTCACTATCGGGATTGTCGATAGCAACGGAGTTGAACAGTCTATTGAAACGTTTCCAAACAACGCCGAAGGCTATGTCCAAGCTGTTGATACTTTGACCACTGCTGGCGTTGAACATGTCGGAATCGAAGGTTCAGCTTCCTGGGGCGCTCATGTGGCTATTGCTTTGTCGGCTGCCGGGTTCGATTGCAGAGAAGTTTCAGCCCAACGCACCGCAGCCCAACGACGTTCACGCCGCCTAGAAAAAACAGACGCCGTTGACGCAATCTGTATCGCCCGAGCTTTGTTAGCCGAACCCAACTTAGGGCCTGTGCAAACCTTGGAAGTCTACGACCCGTTAGTCGCCGAGATCGAAGCTGTGCTCGAACACCGCCGAGCTTTGGTCCAGGTCAGAACCATCTTGTTGCACATCGTTCATGACCAACTATCGAAATTGCCGACCGAGATCCGAGACCAGTTACCAACCACAGGAAAAATAGAATCACGACTACGTGCACTTGAACAGGTCGACACCAATTTGGCGTCGACTCGTTCTGACCAATACCGGTTGTCGTGGCTAACCCCGCTAATTGACCAAGACCGCAACGCTCGCCGAGAAATCAGGGCCCTTGAACGACACATTGGGACACTACTCGATCAACACGGCACCACGCTCCGTGACGAGCCAGGCGTCGGGCCGATCTCTGCAGCCACTCTAGTTTGCGAGGTCGGCGACCCCACACGATTCAGCACCGAAGCAAAATTTGCTCGCTGGTGCGGAACCGGTGCAGTAGCCGTATCTTCAGGAGAGGGAACAGGCAGACCCGTCCGCCACCGACTCGATTTCAGGGGGAACCGGCGAATCAACAGCGTCATCTATATGGCATCGATAACCCAACACAGAGACACACCCGAAGCCCAAACCTATATCAACCGGAAACTCTCAGAAGGCAAAACCCGCCGAGAAGCCAGACGTGCCCACAAACGACAACTCGCCAACCGGATCATCCGACGAATGTGGCGAGACGAACAAGCCCGCACCAACCAAACCCCGATCGCTGCTTGACAAGGGAGCGTCTTACACTCCCAAACGTCAGCAACCAACGCTACCGAGACGTCGACGATGTCGTGACGGAGTGGTTCATCAAACAACCAGCATGGCTTCGTATGGTCAGCACAAATACCTTGTCCCGTAAGACCGTCATTGATGCGCTACAAGAAAAGCCATTTAAGCAAGGGCATAAAATCGGATTATGGGAAATCGTTGCCGAAACCAAGACGAGATCGTCTTCGGGGATCATATGGGATCTATGGAGTACCGCTTTTCGTTCCGCCTATGCAGTGAACGATCCCGGGTCGAGGGAGCGACCGCAGTCAAATTCGTGTGGCGACGATCGGGACGATCCTATCGTTGGCTCGTTCAACCGACGATTCGTCAAACACGCGTTGACGATTACAACAAGCAACTGAACCGTCTGGCTCCACAGTTAGCCTTCAAGTCTGCGTGATGTCAGATCTTCAGTCGGTCAGCCAATGTTGCAAGACCTCGACCGCTGAGGTCCCCCAATGTGGGTCGACCCAACAGACCGAGAAGAATAGCGTCTCCGGTGCCTCTAATTACAGCGCCTGAACCTGCACTGTAATCGACATCGGTCGCCTCAAATGACAGACCATCCAACTTGGGGGCATGGAACATCTTTTGAGCCTTTTTATTAGTGAGCACAAACTCCAACGCCGATCGAAGAACCGTTGGGTTAAGCGACCCCTCAGCAGACACCCCGCGTCGAACATCTTGGGTGTGAACGGCCACATCAGCAACCACCAACGCCTCAGAGACCCCGGGAACACCGGCCGATCTAGCAGCACGGATACGCAAGGTAGAACAGAGGTCGTCTACCGAGCGCGATTCGAACAGCTTGAGGGTTGTCGCCATCGTGGCTGCGTCGGTATCAAACTTGTGCTGGATCAAGTTACGTAAACCACTCCAAAGTGAAACGTCCACAAACGAGACTAAATGTGCCAATATATGGACTGGTGTCCACCCGGCACAGAGCGTCTCTTGGTTTCGTTGTTCGCTTTCTAATGATTCGATAAGTTCTACAAAGTCTTTTCGGGCCGTAGCCGCCACATCCCACTGTCGAGACATCTGCTCTGAACCTTCCCTATCCGGTACCTATAGTCAAACTCACAGGCCGTCCATCAACCCTCATTCGACGGGTCAACCTACACCGCCGATGATCTCCCCCACCACCAGACGGTAAAGAAACTCGCTCCGACAACGGTTGCAGACGCAAATAGAATATGGGGCAATGTCACATCGGGTACGCCTTCGGTTCCTGCAACAGCCAATAATCCGGGAACAGCGATCGGAAACCAACCTCCAACCCCAAACAACACGGATAGCTGACCACAAGCCACTAACACAATCACAGCTCCAACCGCAGCGAAATACCCTCGAGACACACTCGCCACGATGGCGACGACCATTGCCATAAGGCTCGACGAGAACGATACAACAAAGAGTTTGATCAACAAACTGACCACATCGGCGTCACCGACCTCTAAGCCTGCGATTGCCCCAATTGTCCCAGCTACCAAGGCCATCAGCACTGCGGTGGCGAACGACCATACTGCTATCACAATCAGTTTGGACGACGCTATGGACCGGAGAGAAACCGGCAACGCAAACAACGAAGGAAATGTGCGTTCGGCGTATTCTCGTCCAAACATCCACGAGACTACAAATCCTGAGGCGACGAAAACGGCCGCCGCTGACACTTGGGCAGCCACGTTGAGATATCCGCCCCAACCGCCGTCACCTACTAAGGCCTCAGCTTTGAGCGCGAGTGCCGAAGCAGTGTTGCCGCCGACTATCCACGTCATCGCAAGACTCAACGCGGGTACAACAACGACCACTACGACTGTGGCGATTAGGGCGACTGGGGAGCGTCGGAATTTAGTGCCTTCGACGATGAGAGCCCGTTCCATCAGCCCACCTCCGACGCAATATCGGCTTCATAGATCATGTCAAAAAACGCTTTCTCTAAGTCTTCGCCACCGGGGTCTAGACTGCCCACAAGTGTCCCTGCTTGTAATACCCACATGCGATCAGCGATGCGTGCAACTTGGTCAATATGGTGGCTCGACACAAAAACCGAGACGCCTTCATCGGCCAGATCAGACAACATCTGCCGAACTGCTACTACCCCAGCTGGGTCAAGACCATTGGCAGGTTCATCCAATACTAGAATCGACGGACTGTGCAATGTCGCCGACGCCAACGCTAGCTTTTGCCTATTGCCAAGCGAGAGCTTTCGGGCCGATCGATTCGCATATTGAGAAATCCCAAACCGGTCAGCCGATTCAGTGACCAGATCATCGATAGCGCTTCGGTCGACCCCATGCAACATCGCCGACACCTTCAAATTTTCGACCACCGACAGTTCGGCATAGGCGAACGGTGTCTCGATCAAATACCCTACGTTGCTCCAGTCAGGGTTGCCATCAAAGACATCGACACCATCGACAACTGCACTTCCGCTATCCGGCTTTATCATCCCGAGAAACATCCGCATAAGCGTTGTTTTGCCGGCGCCGTTAAGCCCAATCAAGGCGTGGACCTCTCCCGGAGGCACGGCCAAACTTACATCCTCCACCACTGTTTGGCCCTCGTAAGACTTACTCAGTCCGACGGCCTCCAGACGTGGAGAGCTACTTCTCTTACCATCGCTCATACGGCGTTGATTCCTTCGTTGCTACGATCACTGCCACGTACGGCCAACGCGATCAAAACGTTATTCCAACCAAAACTCTCTACGGCGTTCATCCACACTCCTGCAGACGACACGACGTCAACCTAGGCTGACGTCGCTTTTGTATGAACATGGTAGACCGACCACACAACAACAACGCAAGTTTGATCGGCAGCCTTTTTGTCACGTCGTCTCGCTCCCAAGATTCCCGGACTCAATAGCCTGCGAGTAACTAACGCTGGGGGACTTTCTCTTTTGTCTCATAAACCGCATTTTCAATTTACGAACCCCCGTATCGAGGATGTCGAACGTAGCACCAATGGCGTACAGGATTAGCGAAATCACACCGACCGTTTTAAACACGGGTGGCAAACCACCGGTAAGATTCGGCCGCATCATCTTGGGTTCTTTCACTACGTTTGGAGTCACGCTGAAGGTCTTCTTGCCTTCAAAGTGACGCCAAAGCCGGGTCATCATCGGGAACGGGGCATCCGGCCGCATGATGCCAACGGACGGTCGCAGCTCGATACCGTTCTCGAGGCGCCACTTTGCTCGTTTCTCGACCGCCTGTCGACGACGTTCCATAAAATTGACCACCTTGGCTGGACCAAACCAACCGAAGGGGACAGATTGTGAAAGATACATTGTCTTACCAAGCTTTTTTCGCACCTTCAACAATTCAGGCGTCTCAGCGTCCCGAGCGCCCTCGGTACCATACAACCAGGTAGCCACCTGGTATCGCCCAGCGAGACCCGCTCCTAATATGATGTAATCAAGCATGTGGTCCAGTAAAAAGAAACGACTGTCTTTCATAGCCGGCCCATACTTAGTCCGTACCGTGGTACGCATCAAACGCCAATCGGCTAGGGTCGCCTTATTGACCCGTTCCAAATAGTTTTGGTCAATCCCGGCTCCTGACATATCTTCGGATGCGATGTTCGCAGCGTGCCATGATGTGACCAACGCTAACGAGATTCCTTTACGAGTTCGGGTTGAGATCGATCCCTAAGTTAGACAGACCGTCCTTCGACATCGCCTTAGCGTCACCCCAATTTATGAACCGGTTTACCCCCACTCGGTCGGCGGCAAGATAGATATTTTCGGCCACCGTCAGATCAGGAAATAGGGCGAGGTCTTGATAAATGACTTGGAGGCCGGAAGCTGAGGAGACCTTCGGAGAAAGATATTCAAACGTCTCACCACATAGTTCAATGACACCGGCGTCAGGCTGATGAACGCCCGAGACCACCTTCGTCAGGGTCGATTTTCCAGACCCATTTTCGCCCACAAGAGCGTGTACCGTGCCAGCCCGAACCTTAAGACTTGCGTTATCTAACGCCCTGATACCACCGAATGATTTGTCGATACTGTGGGCGTTCAACACATAGTTTTCGGCGTCATAACTAGCAGCGTTGTTCTGAGGGTTAACACTGTGATGCTCTCGAACGTTACTTTTGGCTGTGTTTGGAACTGGTCCTGTTTCGGTGAAACGGCGTAGCGATGATCGCATGGTCCGAAGGGCTGGTACAGCCAAGATGATGAGGAGCAGCAGACCCCAAGATGCTTCTTTGAGGAAATTACTACCGCTCTCTTTGGCGAAGACCGTGTTGATCCCAGTTGACAGAATTTGGACTGACATCAGTGCGAGAAGGACGTTTAGTATTTTCCCCTCGCCGCCATATGGGTTTATCCCCCCTAGAACAGCCACGAGAACGGCCAGCAGCACAAAGGATCCGCCGAAATCGACGTTGGCGGCATTTGTTCTACCCAGAATGATAATTCCAGAGATACCAGCTAGTACCCCGCTAGCGACGTAACTCATTAGAAGTGTCCGTCGAACTGGGATTCCCGAAAAGCTGGCTGCAATGGGATTAGAACCTGAGAGGTAGAGTCTGAAACCGAACCGAGACTTATGCAACGTAAACGCCAGTATTGCCGCCGCTAACACGACCAAAACCAAAGGCGCTGGGATTCCCAGAACTAGCCCGGAACCGAGGCCGGTGAAGGCTTGTTGACCAAAGACAGTCGCACCGTTCGTTATTCCAGTAGCAAGACCCATCACGATGGTCATGGTGGCTAGTGTCGCCAGAATGGGGTGGACGTTGAGGTATGCGACCAAACCTCCGTTAGCGACACCCATGGTTAGTCCGACAGCGATGGCGGCGCCTAGGGCTACGATCAAAATCCCAGCCGGGGTACCTTCACCCGTGTGGGCGGAGACGACTAGACCAGCAGCGATTCCAGCCATATTTGCAGTTGCACTCACCGAGAGGTCTATGCCACCCCCGATCATGGTTATGCCGATAGCAAGAGCCAGTAGACCAATCTCTGACATCTGAAACGCCATTGATTCGAAGTTCCGAGCGGTTGGAAATATTCCTGGCTCCAACAATGAAAAAACGACGATCAACAATACACATATGCCTGTGAGACTCGCAGTCCGACCTTGACCAATTTTAAATCGGCTCAGGACTAGTGACCTGAGCCCCACATTCAGTTCGGACACCGACAGGTCGGGATTCGCCATTACGCTGCCATCCAGTCTGAATGACCATCACTGGTGTGTATCGAGTTGGTCAAATGAGAAGTTCGCGCCACTTCGTTCCTTTCGAGGTACAAGCCTGAAACCCATCAGGTAGCTGTGTCATGTTGGCGAACAATATTCCAACCCGACGTATCGACCTAGAACAGGGTTCACTGTTGACCTCAGTCACAGTATCATCCAAAGTACAATACGTAAACGTTTACGTCAAGGAATATTCGCCCGTTTAGTAGACAAAGAAACACCGCCGCTCGCTCAGCTAGAAACGAACAATCCAGATTTCTAGCGGCTCAAGACTCGATTCAACCGTTACAGCAACCCGGCGAAACCAAGATTCCGCTAACGACCTATTGAGGAACCGAGCCGGTCGATTCACGCTCAACCAACTCAGTGGTCACTGTTCGACGCTCGGTCGGCAACGACGGATCACCGATACGCCTAATCAGAAGTTCGGTAGCAAGAGAACCGATTTGTTGGACGGGTTGAGCGACCGTCGTTAGTGCAGGATTCGTGAACCGGGCAGCAGCGATATTATCAAACCCAACAATCGAAAGGTCGCCGGGGACATCAAGGCCTTCCTCCTTGGCGACCCGGAGGGCACCAATGGCCATAAGGTCATTGCAGGCAAATATCGCGGTCGGCGGCGCAGAAGACCGTAGGATTTGCTGCGCAGCCAGATATCCACCTTCGTACTGAAAGTCTCCCTCGACTACCATTTCGGTGGCACCAGCCCCCGACATCGCTTGTCGAAAACCGCGAAGCCGTTCGTCAGCGGCAAGAACACCAGCCGCACTCGAAATACATCCAATTCGAGTATGCCCCAGTTGCAATAACAGCTCCGTGGCAGCAACGGCCCCATCGAAGTGCTCAGGAAGTACCGCATCGACATCGGTGCGGGGCAACTCTCGATCGACGACAACAACCGGGATGTTCCGGCGCTGCATCTCATCAACCAACTTGCTCGTTAGTCCGGTTGAGATGAGTACAACTCCGCTGACCATACTCTCGATAAGAGACTCACCGTACCGGTTTTCTTTATCGACGCTCCCGTCCGAATTACACAACAAGACACCGTACCCTTTCTCGAATGCGGCATCTTCGACCCCTCTCGCCGTCTCCGCAAAGAAAGGGTTAGCGTGGTCCGGGATCACCATGCCAATCGTGTGGTTAACCGATGTACGAAGACTGCGGGCAATCCGGTTGGGCCTGTAGTTCAGAACCACAAAGGCCTCTTCGACCTGTTTGCGAGTCGAGTCGGCAACTTTTCTCGTGCCGTTCAGCACGTGAGATACCGTTGCGATCGACACACCTGCGTGTTCTGCTACGTCACGGATTGAAGCCATGTCGTGTTCCCTCTCCCATGCACATGCAACGCGCTTGCGCAGGATACAAGATTATGACCAACCTGACAGGGCTGCAACCCTCAGGACGCTTCGAGACTTCACATCAACCAGGACGGATTATGCCCTTGGTCAAAAGAAAACAACCGTAAAGACGCGTCTCACCAGTCGAAATAATGCAGAACGCTTCTTTAGCCTTCTCGTAGAAGTCCCACCGTTCGATAGCATGCATCGGACCATGGTCGGGGTCGAATCGGTCCAGGACACCTTGCGCCTCCTGCTGGACCGGTGGTATCTCGTCAGGGAGTCCGATCACCTCCATCCGGCCAAACGATGAACCTAGCGGAGTATCCAAAGGGAAAACCGACAGAATTGCCTCAATCGCCCTCGTAGAACTCACATTCCCAATGTTCAGAGGCTTGTTTGAGATCGTGTGGCTTGAAATCGACTCTGATGGAAAGTTTGAATCAGTAACAGCCAGAACATCCCCATGCCCCATCGCCCGCAATGCCCTGAGCACATCTGCGTTTAGGGCTGGATCAATATTCTTTAACATCTTTTTCCTTCTCGATATTTTACGTTGGACCGAACTTCAGCTAGCAGGAAACCGTGAATTGAGCTGCGACCGAGTCGCTAAACTATCGAGCACGCCAGCCCGGGTCACCGCGTGAGCCCCGTTTCGCAACCCCAGCCGGGTAGCGTCTTCAAGACCAAGGCCTTCCGCAAGGCCTACAGCCAAACCTGCATTGAACGCGTCGCCGGCTCCAGTTGTATCTACAACATCAGCGGGCACAACGTCGAAATCTTCCGACCGGCCGCCTGCAGTCACCAACCCGACGCCCGCAGCGCCACGGGTAACCAACACGCTCTTTACTCCCCTAGCCAGCAACGTCTTGGAAGCAGTCGACTCGTTCTTCTCTGCAGATAGCTCCACCAATTCGTGCTGATTTGGCGTGACAATATCTACGAGGCGCCAGATTTCATCAGGAAGTTCTCCTGCTGGCGCCGGGTTTAGAACTACTGTCGTTGAGGTAGCCCGAGCGATGCTGGCAGCTGCCATGAAAGCTTCCGGCGATGTCTCTAATTGCCCGATCATCACGTCAGCCTGCTCGATCAACGATCGTGAGCGTTCGACGATTGCGGGCGTGACCTCTTGATTCGCTCCGGGTGACACCGCTATCTGGTTTTCGCCATCACTGTCAACAACGATGAGAGCAACACCCGTTGAGCAGTCCGCGAGATGGACTCCCCGGGTATTGACGCCTTCACGTTCATGGACTGTTAGCGCTTCTTCACCAAACCCGTCTCGACCGACCGAACCGATAAAGGAAACATCAGCTCCGAGTCGGGCAGCCGCTATAGCTTGGTTGGAGCCTTTTCCTCCTGGACTCTGCAGGGTCCGCCCACCCAAAACGGTTTCGCCAGGCTTGGGTAGCCGTTCAGAAAACACCGTAATGTCCATGTTGAACGAACCAATAACAACTACCTTTGCCATACATTTCCCGTTCCAGGCCATACATAATACGACCATTACCAGCGATTTAGAGACACCAAACCAAAAATACGTAAACGTTTACCTACCTTCTATAACTTTAGAAAACACCCACCCAGTTAGCAACCTCAATCGAAAGACTAGACCACATCAAAGCACCAAACTTGTCCCGCTCCACAAGATACGCCACCTCCTCAGCAAACGGAACGTACACCCAACGTAGTACACGAATGTCACCGCAGGAACGATGACACTGTCGCCATCGTTGTGGACAATACAAACGGATCTTATCGAAGACTTACACGCCGACCTGAAAGGCAATCACGTGAGCGCAACAGTCACTTCCACCAATCAATACGACAGCTCGATTCGGAATCAGCCAACTCCACTTCCGAATAGCCATACGGCGACAAGGGTTCCTAGTTGGAAGCGATTTTCGTTGCCCCAAATGGCCGTGATTGCTGCCGCATTAGTGGCACCTCTAGTACTTGTGGCGACGATATTCTCGAGAATATTGGGTTTGATTGATACCGAAACCATGATCGAAATCTGCCTGAATGCTGGCGAGAACCCTGGGATGATCACGTTCGGTGCGATGTTTATCTGTTCCCCAATCCAGTGGATCACCGGAAGAAGCCAAGTCAGGGTACGCAAATTTCTAGGGATCGTCTTCTTCGTGTTAGCGGCCAGCAATTTCCTGATGTTCATACTTGAACGCGGTATCGGTCAATCACTTTCGAGCCCGCTCCTCGTCGCCGGAACTGCCGCCATCGCTATATCGTTGCCTCTATTCTTGACGAGCAGCAGAAAGTCGCAACGAAAGTTGGGAATGAAAAGATGGCGACTTCTACATAGGGCTACGTACTTGGTAGCGTTTGCCCTTTTACTTCATGTCATACTTGTCCCGGACTTTGGGCCCGGAGCATTGGCGATAGTGCTCGGGTTCATCGCCCGTATTCCCGGCATTAGACAACGAATCACCAGACCCCCTAGGCGGGCACGAGCGTCAGCGACTCCAGCCCCAGCATAGAAACGCTGTTTCGAGAGGGCCGGAGCAATGCCAACTCCTCGGTTTAGAAATCGTAGTTAGAAACGTTCTCAGCCGTGGCGTCAATCCAAGCAGTTCCGGTAATCACTTTGCCCTCAACCGCTACACTCTCGTACCCTTCGAGGCCCAAGTCCATTCCGTCGGACACCTCAGCGCCATCAATCACTAACTTAGCGACCGTGTTCATGGCGTAGCCGGCAAGAGCCGGGTCCCAGAACGAGATAACGTCGACGGCTCCAGAACCCAATAACTCGTCAGCATCTGAGGGAACTCCTGTCCCAACAACCGAAATCCGATCCTCGAGCCCAGATTCTTCAACAGCTCGACCAAAGCCGATGACATCGTTGGCGGCCGAACCCTGGAAACCCCGAAGATTCGGGTATGTTTCCAACAGATCTTTAGCGCTCTCATATGCGCCTTCTTCGGTATCTCGCGATTCGCTCTTACCACCGACAAGTTTCATCTTGGGGTACGTGGCTTTCTGATGCTCAACTGCAGCGTCAACCCACTGGTTATGGGACTCAGAGGTTACGCTTCCGACCATCACTGCGTACTCACCCTCTTCACCCATGTCCTCGGCGAGAAGATCCATCAGATGCTGCCCATACGCCTCGTTGTCAAACGCCTCAATATCCCAATCGACGTTTATGACGCTCGGAGCTTCGTGCGAAATCACGACAATACCCTCGGATCGGGCCCGTTCGAGTACTGGTTCGACCGAGTCGAGATCAAACGGCACGATGTTGATAACATCAACTTTCTTAGCGATCAAGTTCTCTAAAACTTCGACTTGCTGCTCAGCGTTAGCCTCGGCCGGGCCTTCCTGGTAAGCCAGCAACCCAGTATTGTCTTGTTCAAAGTCGGAAACGCCGATCTCCATCCGATCAAACCAAGAGATGCCATCGATCTTTACCACCGTCGCGAACTCTTGATCGGAAGACCCAGAAGCTTCGACAGCAGGATCCGCAGATGAGCTGCCCCCACAGGAGGAAGCGACCAAGGACAGTACCGAGATTACAGCCACCATGATTACCGACCGACGACGATGTGCCGCGCCCAAGGTTGTCAGACCAGTTCTAGCTCGACCACGTCTCATCTGCTATGTCCTCTCGAGTTCACATCAATAATGTTAGATTTATAACATTATTGGTTTCGGTCGAACCAACAAAGAGCTTGAGTAGTAATCCATCAGCCGATATCAATGTGTAACTACGAGCCGCTAGTTCAAGTCCAACATTTAATGATCTCGTAGGTCTCCGGTTGTGTGGCTTCCAAAGGCAGAGGGGCAGTAACATCAGGGCGAACCCGGACTTGCCAAAGCATCATCCCATCAGTTTCAGCCGGAAGAAGACGCCCGACTCCCTCCGTTACCTGCCAACTCTCCGGAACAGAGGTAACAATCTCTAGTCCCGTGTGGTTGGCCATCACTTGCCGCAACACACCAGCCCCCTCGACCAAAGCCAGCGTGCAGACGCTATATGTTAAAACCCCGCCCGGACGTAACAGCTCGAGGCCGGCCAACACCAAATCGGTTTGGAGTGCTGCCAAACGCTTAGGCGCCTGCTCGTCGATACGCCAACGGGCATCAGCTCGGCGACGGAGACTACCTAAACCAGAACACGGTGCGTCGATCAACACTTTGTCAACGCAAGCACGACGAAACGGTGGTTTTGTACCATCAGCGTTCAACGGTTGCACATCAGAATCGAGTTTGGCGACGTTACGAGCTATGAGACGACTCCGGTTTTTTCGGAGGTCCGAAGCGACCACAAACGCACCGGATGCGGCAAGTCCCGTCGCTTTGCCTCCAGGTGCGGCACACAGGTCAACGATCAATTCACCTGGTCGCGCATCGACGATTTCAACAACCTGTTGGGAGGCCGGGTCCTGGACGTAACCGTCGTCGCGGATCGAAGTAGAAGCGGGCTCGTTCATCGCCCGCAACGAGGCATGAGCGTCGTCTTTGCCCAGATCCGAAATAAGTAGATCGACAATCCAATCGGGATAGCTAAGTTCAACACCTAATGATGGGAGCACAACATTGTTTTCGGCCGCCACTTTACGAAGCACCGCGTTGACCAACGAACCACCACGACCCTTAACTGCGCTAACCGTTGCGTCAACCGCGGCATGCGCCGGAGTTCTCATAAAGTAGAGTTGGTATGCGCCAAGGCGCAAAGCTGACCTGACTTGGTGATCAGCTTCGCCAAGCAAGTACCGGTCTACCAAGAAGTCACAAGCCCTTCGCATACGCGTCGTTCCATAGACCATTTCGGTGACAAAACGCTTATCTTCAGAGCTTAGATCACTACGATCTAAAATTTCTGGAAGAACGAGATTCGAATAGGCTCCGTCTTTCTCGATTCGCAGCAGAGCCGTGAGCGCAACTCGACGAGCTGCTACCCCCGACTTGTCGTTACCGCCTACCGAGCTTGCCTTCTTCTTTGAAGTCTTCTTTTTAGCCAAATCGTTCGCCCACCTTTGGCTGCACGCCGTTAAACCAAGCCTTAGCTTCCATGACCTTTTTACCTGCCGGTTGCACAGTCACAAGTTGAAGACGACCTGTAGGCGTCACAATCGCTTCTCCATCGAAGGCACCCGGTTCAGATCCATCTTCGACGGAAGAGTCCATAACATCAGTAGCCAACACTTTTAGACGTTTACCTCTAAATGTTGTCCAGGCCGAACCTAGCCGAACCATACGATGTGCCTCGATCGCGGATCGACCGAAGTCGAGTTCATATTCGGCCGGATCCATTTTTTCGGCGTACGTTATTTCGCCTTCCTGAGCGACCGGATCGCCAAGTCCTGTCTGCAAGGCATTAACCAGCAGCGCAGAACCCGTTTCGACCAAGCCTGCTCGAAGCTCATCTAACGTCACTGAAGGGTCGATCGGTACTATCTGTTGTCGATAAATTCCGCCACTATCAAGCTTCGGGGCAACAGCCATCACACAAACACCAGTCTCAGCATCACCAGCCAGAATCGCCCGTTCCACCGGAGCGGCACCTCGCCAACGAGGCAACAAAGAAAAATGCAGGTTAACCATCGGTGTTCGTTTGAGCACTGACGTCTTGATAATACGGCCGTAGGCTACGACAACACCCAAGTCAACGTCGACGGTAGCCAGATCCGACGGATCGTGAGAGACCGTCAACCCAAGCACAACCGCCGCTCGTTTGACCGGCGACGGCGACGATTTCGAGCCTCGTCCTCGCCGTTTATCTTCGCCGGTCAGAACAAGACGAATATCAAACCCCGCAGTATGCAACGCCTGTAGCGGAGGAACCGCAACTTCAGGCGTGCCGCAATAGACAATCGACGTAACGGGGTGATCGGGTGACGCAAGTTCTGTAGCCATCGATAGCTGAATCTATCAACAACCCACGACACTTCTGGTTTTCAACAACGATGGCTACGGAAGCGACAAACCACCGGAACTTTGAGGCGTGAACCCGAGGTCAGCAGATACTTGAATTTGGTTCAGCTGCTCTGCCCGCTCCCGAAGGGTTTTCATGGCCTGTTTGCGTGTTTCATCATCAAGCCGATCGAGCAGTAGGACACCGTCTAAATGGTCGAGTTCGTGTTGAAACAACCTCGCCAGAAGTTCATCGGCTTCAATCGAAACTTCGCGCCCGTCCAAATCGTAGCCGGTCAAATGAATCTGTTTCGGTCGGACTATGTTCCACGACAAATCAGGAACCGAAAGGCATCCTTCTTCGAATTCCCATTCACCGTCAGATTCCGAGATGACAGGATTAACCAGCGTATTTGGACCATCACCGACGTCATACACAAAAAGCCGCCGCTGCACACCGACCTGGGGCGCCGCCAAGCCTATGCCAGGCTCGGCGTACATTGTGTCCAACATGTCGTCAGCCAATTTTACTAACTTGCCGTCGATGTCATCGATATCTTCGGCTACCTTGCGAAGAACCGGATCGCCAAAGACTCGGATGGTGTAGGGAGATGACATAGTTTTAGGTTACCGTCATTGAACGTGCCACCTGCAACCGAAGCGTCCCACTACTTTGATTCGGATCCCGAGAAACCGTCGGATGAAGGTTCAGTCGACCTGCTATTGCCGGATCTTTCGTTCACATTACGGACAGACCGAGGCGTCTTTTCTCGTGATCAGGTGGATGTAGGCACCAAGCTCTTGTTGTTAACCGACCCCCCGGCCAGCCAGCAAACCCCCGAACCTGGTAGTGACCTGGCCGATATCGGTGCCGGTTATGGACCGATCGCCTTGACGTTGGCTGCTCGAAACCCTGAAACAACCGTGTGGGCGATCGAAATCAATTCCAGGGCTCGAGACCTTTGTCAGCTCAACGCAGCCAATGCAAACCTGGCGAACATCAACGTGGTTACCCCTGATGAGGTTCCCGAAGATATCGTTTTCAGCCAAATCTGGTCCAATCCTCCAATCAGGATCGGCAAACAAGCTCTTCATCAGCTACTGCTTCGTTGGCTTCCAAAGCTAACCGACAATGGAACCGCCAATATGGTCGTGCAGAAACACTTAGGTGCTGACAGTCTCCAGCGTTGGTTGAATACCAATGGCTTCAGAACCGACCGCTACCGATCACAAAAGGCCTACCGCCTACTAGCTATTAATGCTCGACAAACAAAAGCAAATAAAGGATCAGCTGACCGATGAACCCTCCAAAGTCGCTCACTCCGACCGAGCTAAAACGTCTCCATCGACAGTGGCGTCGGTCGACCGACGCTCGGATCTCGCTTATTCTCGACGGTGTCCAGAAACCATACAATGTCGGTTCCATTGCCCGATCAGCCGCAGCGTATCGAGCAGAGCACGTATGGCTGGTACCTCCCAGCCCACAAATGTCCGACCCCAAGGTGTCAAAAACGGCGTTGGGCTGTGACCGCCTGATCGAATGGTCTCACGTCGAAACCTCAACCGAAGCGCTCACGGCCGCCTCCTCTGCCGGGTTCGTTACCGTAGCGATAGAACTTGCCAGTGACGCTACCCCACTATTCGAACTTGACCTTACACGACCAACGTGTCTGGTTCTTGGGCACGAGGAGCGCGGCGTATCAAAATCAACGTTATCGCTGGTCGACCACGTGGGATTTATACCTCAGCTAGGCAAAGTGGGGTCTCTCAACGTAGCCCACGCCGCTTCGGTCGCCTTGTACGAAACCATCCGACAGAACGTCGCCAACTAAGCGCTAGGCGGGTCTACGACCACTCTAACTCGATCTTGTGGACGGGGAGCTTCGGCCAATATCGAGCCCAACTGCTCTGCTGTATCAGACCTAACCAAAAAATTTCCATCCTCACGAGGACCCATCACCATCAGGTTTGGCCAGCGGTCCGGGTTTGATGCCGAAAGCTGCCTAATCGAGTCGGCCAGATCTGACGCTCCGCTATTGCTCAGCTCAGCCAACGAGCCATGCGGGGGTAGCCCGAGACCTGAGCGAAGCTCAAGTTCAGGTTCGACTAATCTGCTCACATCAGATCGTACCGCCGCCGCTAAAACCCGATGTTCTGGTGTGCGAGTCTGGATAATCAAACGACCGTTGGGGTTCGTTGAACGCCCACGAATCAGTCTGGCCGAACGCACCAACAACGCCATGGCTTGTTCTGCGACGCGGTACCGAGGAGCAAGAAGCTCTTGATCAAAGTCTAGAAACACAACCACATCGGCGGCCCGTAGCTGGTAGAGGGCAGCTTCGGTTCCGATCGAAATTCGTGAAGCCGATGATTCGTTTCCCTTTTTGCTGATGTCGATAACTGGCTCCCCGATCAGCGCCGACAATTCTTCTGCGGCCCGACTCACGCCTAACCGAAGACGCTTTAATGTCGTTCCTCCGCAGACGGCACAAACTTTTGGTCGTGTCTCACCGGTCGATGGACAGATCAGAGCACCGTTTGATTCCGCCATGAGACGTTCGCCGTCTGTCGTTTTTACTAGCTCACCACACGTTCGACAAGATAGCATTACCGACCGACCTTTTCGGTTGAGAATCGCCACCCCTGAAGAAGCCCCACGTAACGCTTCAACCACCTGAGGAGAGAACAACCCATATCTGCCAGGTTCTTCTTTACGGCGGTCTATAACCTCGACGACAGGCCAGTTGGATCGCTGACGATCTCGAGGGGGTTCAAATACCTCGTCAACTTGGGCCCTCGCGGCCAAGGAAAGACATGGTGAAAGCAAGAAACAGCGTGCGCCTCGACGCCTTGCCCGTTCAACCAAGACATCTCGGGCATGCCATGTCGGATTTCGTTCGTCCTGTAAACCGTCGTCGTGTTCGTCGACGACCACCATAGTTTTCGCTTGATCAGCCAGCGGCGCCCAAACGGACGAACGTTGACCAACAACGACGCCGCCGGTCATTCCAGACGCCCAATCTCGAGGAAACTGATGTGTGGTGATACCAGACCGGGAAAGCTGACCTGCGAGATATCGGGCTCGTTTGACGGTCGGCACCACAACCAACGCATCACCGGTCGCAACAAGGGGCTGCAATACTTCCAAGGTTGGTTGAGATGCCCCAGTTATTACCCCCACAATTTGAGGACCGGCTACTACATCGGCCATGAAATCGTCGGAGACTACGTTGGTAGAAGTCTCCGCTTCTGGCCGCCGCTGGTGTGTGGTGGGCCAATGGGATACCCTGACCGGTGGTGAGGCTGACCGGAGAACGGATCGCCGACGGCCCGCCCACCTAAATGCCGTCCATTGAGCCAGTTCGACGATTTCGGCTGGAGGACCCATCGAGAGTACCCGTTCGATTGGTCGTAGTGTATACGAGTCGTCGACGGCGACGTCTACCTCCATGACCCATGCATCCACCCGACGGCCGTGGAGTTTAACCGAAACGATCGTACCGATCTCGACCGAATCCGCCCAACGTTGAGGGGCTACGTAGTCGAACGTCTTATCGATGCCGGAAACATCTACCAAGACGCGCACAACGCGCGAACCTGGTTCGGTCGACGGATCAGTCGCGACCTCCGATGATTCGGTACTCGTTTCTAGAGCTGGAACCTCGAACAGCCGCTGATCTGATATCACGACGTGATAGACGCCTTCCGAAGTAACTAACCGGGGTCTTAGAGACCCAGTGCTGACTTCAGTTCAGCTACTTTGTCGGTCTTTTCCCATGTGAACGAATCACCGGCTGGACGACCAAAGTGACCGTAAGCAGCAGTTTCGGAGAAGATCGGCCTGCGTAGATCTAGCTGATCAAGAATAGCACCGGGACGGAGGTCGAATATCTCAGAAACCGCCAACTCGACCTTTGCTGGGTCAACGCGTTCGGTTCCGAAGGTTTCGACCAAAACGGAAACTGGGCTAGCGACACCAATAGCGTACGCAACCTGTACTTCGCATTGTTCGGCGACACCGGCAGCAACCAGATTTTTGGCTACCCATCGAGTCGCATAGGCAGCAGACCGGTCAACTTTAGATGGGTCTTTTCCAGAGAATGCACCGCCACCGTGACGGGCAGCGCCTCCATAGGTATCTACGATAATCTTACGTCCGGTCAAACCGGCATCACCGACTGGCCCGCCGATGACAAATCGTCCGGTTGGGTTGACAAGAACTTGGTAGTCGTCATCGGCGAACTGTTCAGGAATAACGGGACGAATTACGTGATCGATCAGGTCGGGCCTGATCATGTTGTCACGGTCAATGCCTTCATCATGTTGGGTCGAGATCACCACCGTACGAAGCCGAACAGGTTTGCCGTTTTCGTAGTCAAACGTAACCTGGGTTTTGCCATCAGGTCGTAGATACGGCACGACTCCGGAGCGTCGAGTATCGGCTAGGCGTTCCGCCATGCGATGAGCGATATGGATCGGTAGTGGCATCAACTCTTCGGTCTCGGTGCATGCGTAACCAAACATCATGCCTTGATCGCCTGCACCCTGCTGGTCGTAGCTGTCGTTCAGCGACCCCGTAGATCGAAGCTCTTCCGATTCGTTTACGCCTTGGGCAATATCGGGTGACTGCTCGTCGATCGAGACCATCACACCACAGGTATTACCGTCGAATCCATAGTCTTCGTTGTCGTAGCCAATCTTGTTGATAGTGCCACGTACGACTGATGGAATGTCGACATAGGCGCTTGTCGAAATCTCACCCGCGACAATAGCCAAACCGGTGGTGACCATAGTTTCACAGGCGACCCGACTCATTGGGTCTTGTTCGAGCAACGCGTCCAGAATCGAGTCCGAAATCTGGTCCGCCATCTTGTCTGGATGACCCTCGGTAACCGATTCGGAAGTGAAGGTAAAACTGTTATTCAACTGAGTTCCTTTATCTAGACGTCCTGCAGGCACTAACAACATCAAGAACCGCTGAAGCAACCTCGTGCTTCGACGTTAGCCCAACTCTATGGCGTGTTCCATCCGATTCAATAATTGTGACTGCGTTAGTTTCGTGTTCAAATCCTGTTCCTTCAGCAGCGACATTGTTGGCCACAATGATGTCTGCTCCCTTGTCCGCAAGTTTCTTGGCTGCGTTAGATTCGAGGTCTTGTGTCTCAGCCGCAAATCCGACGATCACTTGGTCAGACCGCTTACTTTTTCCAAGTCCGGCGAGAATGTCGTCGTTTGGGACAAGCGTGATGGTTGGCGGGCCATCTACTTTCTTGATTTTTTGCTGGGCTACCTCAGCGGGCCGAAAGTCAGCGACCGCAGCTGCCATGACTACAACATCAGCTTGGTCGTGGTGTTCGGCCACCGCAGCCGCCATCTCGGCCGCGGTCTCAACTTCGACGCGTTGTTTAACGCCGACTGCGGGCAGACGCGAGGCCGTAATCAGTATTACTTCGGCTCCTCGTCGACTCGCTATCTCAGCTATGGCATGGCCTTGACGGCCTGACGAGCGGTTTGTCAGGTAACGTACCGGATCGATCGGCTCTCGAGTTCCGCCTGCGGTAACCACCATGGTACAGCCAGCTAAATCCCGCTCCGGGGTTGCACCAGCCAGTTTGGAGGCGACGGCCTCTACTATTTCGTCAACTTCTGCCAGCCGGCCTGGACCATCATCGCCTCCGGCCAATCGTCCGACACCAGGCCCTAAGATGGTGACTCCTCGCTGACGCAAAACGGCGATGTTTTCCTGCACTGCCGGGTTGTTCCACATTTCGGTATGCATCGCTGGACAGACGATTACAGGAGCTTCGGTCGCTAACAACGTCGCTAATAGGAGATCTCCAGACCTACCTATACGTAGGTCGGCGATACAGCGAGCGGTAGCCGGGCAGATGACTATAAGGTCAGCGTTCTGTCCTAGTTTCGTGTGGGGAATAACGTCTGAATCATCCCACAGACTTGTTTTTGCTCGTTCTGAGGCAAGAGCGTTAAACGTAGGCAGGCCAACCATTTTGGTGGCGGCCTCGGTGAGGATCGGAGATACGTGAGCTCCGGCGTCAACGAGCCGCCGACAAACTTCGATTGCCTTGTAGGCCGCAATACCACCGGACACGCCGAGAACAACCCGCCGGCCTTGTAGCATCACGAGTTAACCGCTATGCGTCAGAGTCAGACTTGATCGGGACGATCTTGTCGGACGCTATTTCTTCGAACGCTATGGATAGCGGCTTGCTGGACAGTGACGTCACCTGGGGAGGGACCATGGTTCCAACACCGTCTCCTAGTTGCCCAAAGTATGCGTTGATCTCGCGTGCTCGGGTAGCCCCCAGCGTACACAAACCAAATTTGGAGCCTGCTCGTTCAAGCAAACCCTCAACCTCTGGATACATCATAGAATCGTGGGGCATAGTTCTCCTTCAAGTTCCAGCCGATTATAGGCCTATTCGTCGCCGTCGCCTCGGATGTTGCGCAAGTTGGCACCCAACCGTTGGCACCCAACCGTTGGCATCCAACCGGTACTATCGAACCGCTATTGCTGAACCTGTTGTGATTGTTGTTTACTCGTCCGCAAAACTCGAGCCTCATCTATCAAAGCAGCCAACTCGTCAACCGTTTGAGGAACCGTATCGTTGATCACCCGATGAGCTCGCATCTGTTGAGCTAACGCGACCTCTTCAGCCGCTTTTGCCAAACGTTGCTCGACCTTATGTTCTGGATCACCACGGCCGCGTAAACGTTGCTCTTGATGTTCCGGAGATGGGGCTTCTAAAAGGATCAGAAGTGCGTCTGGATTAACTGCCAGCACCTGCTGAGCCCCTTGGACCTCAATTTCAAGAAGAACATCTGAACCAGCCGGAGGCTCCGGAATAGGGGTCCCATAAAAGTTGCCCAAAAATTCGGCGTACTCGAAAAAACCGTTCTGACGAATACGTTCCTCAAAATCGGTTCGACTAACAAATACGTATGCGTCCTCGGCTTCACCCGGTCGCCGCCCGCGAGTTGTCCACGAGCGACTCAACCAAAGCGTCGGATCGCGCTTGATCAGCTCTGAAACAACGGTGCCTTTCCCGACACCTCCCGGCCCCGAAACCACAATCGTCAGTGGCTCAATCTCAGCGTTCAGGACAAGTCCTCCAACAGCGCTTTGCGTTGTTGAGCTCCAAGCCCAGAGAGACGACGAGATTCAGCGATGCCGAACTCTTCGAGTTTGCGGCGTGCTGTTACTTTTCCAACCCCAGGGAGGGATTCAAGCACAGCGAGAACTTTAATTTTGGCGACGATAACGTCGTCGTCTGCTTTAGCCAAAAGCTCAGGCAACGTGATCGTGCCCATCTTTAAACGGTTTTTGATCTCAGATCGTACCCGTCGGGCTTCTGCTGCCTTCTTAAGCGCAGCAGCTCGTTGTTCTGGAGTTAGTGGTGGTGGCATCGGCATGGCTACAACCTACTTTGAGGGTAAGGCCACCTACGCTGACACATCAGCAAACAGCTCGGCGGCGGCGGTGGCTGGATCTTCAGCCAGGGTAACAGCACGTCCTACAACTAGCAGGTCGGCACCATTTTCTAACGCAGTTACAGGAGTCACTGCGCGAGGCTGGTCATGGCGTTCAGCCCCCTCAGAACGAATACCAGGAACGACTCTCAGCGTACGAGGGGCGAGTTCTCGAATGCTCTTTAGGTCGTCCGCGGCACAAACAATACCGTCGCATCCGGCTTCAACCGCGACGCGTAGACGGTTCGGAACAATGTGGTCAGGTGCATCAACATCGCTGGTCAGCACGGTTATCCCAATAGCGCTGGGGCGTTCGAGTTCAGCGTTCTGTGCACCTGCGTACAGGCCTTCAACTCCGGCTCGGAGCATGGCTGCGCCCCCATGGGCGTGAAATGTGACATAGCTAGCGCCGAGCGCTCCGCAAACGGTGGCAGCTTTGTTCACAGTTGTCGGAATATCGTGCAATTTAAGATCAAGAAAAACTTCGAACCCATTGTCGATCAAAGCGCCAACGGCATCTGGACCGGCAGCCGAATATAATTCGAGGCCAACTTTAGCAACACCAAACCACGGAGACAGTTGCCTGGCGAGCCGTAAGGCTTGGACGAGATCGTCAACGTCCAACGCCAACGCCATCTTCGACCGAAGCTCCGGCGGCAATCCGTCGGCTCCTTCGGCAGTTACTATTGATGACGCTTCTGTCTGGGTTTTATCTGACATCTTTTGGTGAAGTTCTTTCTATGCGAGACTGACCATCTTAGATTGATCTGACTAGTTGTCCAGCTCAGCTGAACCAATTAGATCCTTAAATCTTGGCATGTTATTTCCGACACACCAATGATTTAGCGCCCGAAGTATCTTTTCACAAACTCTCGGATCCGCAAAATTGGCGGTTCCCACTTGAACAGCGTTAGCTCCAACCATCGCATATTCGACGACGTCCTCAGCCGAGGAAACCCCACCGACGCCCAAAATGGGGAGTTCAGGTAGCTCACGTCGAACGTCCGCTACTGCTTTCACCGCCAATGGCTTAATAGCTGGCCCTGAAACTCCACCAGCTCCACGGCCAAGATGGGGTCGCTTCGAATTAACATCGATGCTTAACCCAAAATACGTGTTTACGAGTGTTACCGCCTCGGCTCCCGCCAATGAGGCGGCTTCGGCGATCGACACCAAACCTGGACCGACGTTGGGACTCAACTTCGCCCAACGGGGACGGTTACAGCCTTCGGTGGCTTGAAGAACCTGTTTAGTTAGTTCGGTCGAATGGGCGAATAGCTCGTTGCCCGCCTCCGTGTTTGGACAAGAAATATTGACCTCAACCGCTATGACTTCATCCGGAGCATCGGCGAGAAGGTTGGCGGCAGCAGCATAATCTTCAACTGAACGTCCCCAAATCGACGCCACCACCGCAGCGCCGGTGTCGAGTAACGGAGGAAGCTCTTCGTCTAACCAACGTTGAACACCCGGTCCTTGCAGACCAACCGAATTTATCATCCCGGCAGAGGTCTGATGAACCCGTAGCGGCTTGTTGCCTTCCCATTCGTAGGCGGCAAGCGATTTAACCACCACGGCCCCCAGCTTAGACAAGTCCATAAAGTCGGCCAGCTCGGCACCGTGACCGGCTGTACCTGCCGCAGTTAATACTGGTGACCGCAACTCGACCGAGCCGACCGTGGTGGCCAAGTCAACTTTTTGCAGCTGCTGGCGAATCCGTCGAATCACCTAGTTACCGATCTTCGGTTGTAGGCGCCGAGCCGTCATGGACGTGCTGCAATGAGCGAACTTCGAACGGATATTTACCAGATTCCAACAGGCCGACAGCCGCAGCCTTCGCCGCCGCAATGGTCGTCAATAGCGGAACCCCAGCAGTTGCGGCCGCAGTTCGAATATATGCGCCGTCAACGCGTGGGCCCCCACCTCGAGGTGTGTTAACCACAAGCGCAACGTCACCACCTTCGATCAGATCGAGCGCAGTCCTGTTTGGGCCTCCCAGCCGGTCTATGACCTCTACGATCTCCAAACCGGCGGATCGGAACGCAGCCGCAGTCCCCTCGGTTGCGTAGAATTGCAATCCAAGTTGCGCCATCATTTTGGCTGCTGCGACGCCTTCTGCTTTGTCTTTGTCTCCAAGAGACCAGAACACGCCGTCACCGGCCCCGCTCGGCATCTTGTTACCGGCAGCGAGTTGGCTTTTCACAAACGCCACTCCGGCGCTGGTATCGATTCCCATGACTTCGCCGGTCGATCGCATCTCTGGACCTAGCAGTGCATCGGTTTCTGGGAAACGGTTGAACGGCATAACCGCTTCTTTGACTGCGTAATACCCTTCTACCGGATCTGCCGGGTAGAGACCTTCGGCTTCCAACTCTGGCAAGGTTGCCCCGGCCATAACGCGAGCCGAAACTTTGGCTAACGGTCGGCCAGTGGCTTTCGAAACGAACGGTAACGTTCGAGACGCCCGAGGGTTAGCTTCGATTACGTAGACGTCGTTATCTTTCACTGCGAACTGAACGTTGATAGGACCAACGACATCAAGTCGGTGAGCGAACCGGGCAGCATAGTCGCTCAGTACTTCTATAGTCTCGTTCGATAGGTTTGGCGGCGGCAGTACACATGCCGAGTCGCCAGAGTGAATACCGGCCTCTTCAACGTGCTCCATCACTCCCCCGATAAGAACGTTTCCGTCTTTATCGCGGATGGCGTCAACGTCGACTTCGACAGCGGCTTCTAGGAAGTGGTCAATCAGTACCGGACGCTCGGAAGATAAGCCGCCCTCTCGGCCGAGGCTTCCATCTACTGACAAGGCCTTCATTGCTCGGGCTAGATCATCAACGTCGTACACGATCTCCATCGCTCGTCCACCTAGGACATAGCTAGGTCGCACCAAGACGGGATAGCCGACCCGGTCAGCAATTTTGGCGGCGTCTTCGAGGTTAGTTGCGGTACCCCCGGGAGGCTGAGGAATCTCTAGCTCGTTACAAAGCGCAGCCCACTGATCGCGGTCCTCGGCTTCGTCGATTGATGACGGCGGCGTTCCAAGAATAAGTTCGGGCGGCAGCTGATTCGCTAACTTAAGTGGGGTCTGCCCACCCAGAGAAACTATGATGCCAATCGGGTCCTCGGCATCGATGATGTTTAGGACGTCTTCGTGGGTGACCGGCTCGAAATACAGTCGGTCAGACGTGTCGTAGTCGGTTGACACTGTCTCAGGGTTGCAGTTGACCATCACTGTCTCGTAGCCAGCTTCGCGTAGTGCGAAACTTGCGTGAACGCAGCAGTAGTCGAACTCGATACCTTGACCAATCCGGTTTGGACCGGAACCAAGAATCATTACGCGGGGTTTTTCGCCGGCAACAACTTCTGAGGTGTCTTCATACGTCGAGTAGTGGTATGGGGTTTCGGCTTCGAATTCCGCGGCGCACGTGTCGACCGTTTTGAATGTCGCCGCGACGCCTGAAGCGAGGCGAGCTGACCGTACGGATGTTTCATCGCTGGAGGTGAGGTATGCAATCTGGTTGTCGCTGAACCCCATCTGTTTCAGTCGTTTCCATTGAGGTTTAGTTAGTTTGTCAATTGTTAAACCAAGAGCCACCTCTTGTTCTAGCCACTGACGTTCCTCAACAATCGACGAAATCTGGTCGACGTACCACGGGTCCATCTTGGTGATAGAACACACATCGTCGACAGAAAGCCCCCGTCGCAGGGCGACTTCAACCTGAAAAAGTCGGTCCGGTGTTGCGATCGCGATTTGTTTATGCAGCTCTTCGTCGCTTAGCTCATCGAAGCGGGTTTCTGCTTCAGAAGCGTTCAGACCCGATTGGCCGAGTTCAAGCGACCGACAAGCTTTCTGCAAAGATTCGGGGAACGTTCGGCCAATAGCCATCACTTCGCCAACCGCTTGCATCGATGTGCCTAACACACCTGAGGTTCCCGGAAATTTCTCGAACGCCCAGCGAGGGATCTTTGTCACGACATAGTCGATCGCTGGTTCGAACGAAGCAGGGGTTTTCTCGGTGATATCATTTGGGATTTCATCGAGGGTGTAGCCGACCGCCAATTTGGCGGCAATCTTCGCGATCGGGAAACCTGTCGCCTTCGACGCTAAAGCTGATGAGCGACTAACCCGTGGGTTCATCTCGATGACAACGATGCGGCCATCGTCAGGGTTCACAGCGAACTGGACATTCGACCCTCCGGTCTTAACACCAACCCGTCGTAAACAAGCGAACGAAGCGTCTCTGAGCTTTTGGTATTCAACGTCGCTGAGAGTTTGGATAGGGGCAACCGTTATCGAGTCACCGGTGTGAACACCCATAGGGTCGACGTTTTCGATGGAGCAAACAATTACTTGATTGTCTGCTTTATCTCGCATGACTTCGAGTTCGTATTCTTTCCAACCCGCAATCGATTCCTCGATCAGAATCTCATTGATTGGGCTAGCGGCTATTCCGGTTGCAGCTGCATCGGCGAACTCCTCAGGCGTCGACGCTAAGCCGGTGCCTCGACCGCCCAGAATATATGCAGGGCGAATGACTACAGGCAAGCCGATGTCGGCGACGATCTGATCCGCTTCTTCCATGGTGTGAGCGATTCCGCTTCGTGGAACATCTAACCCGATTTCGATCATCGCCTCTTTGAACAAGTGGCGATTCTCTGCGGTATCTATCGCCTTTGCGTCAGCGCCAATAAGCTCTACTCCGAGACGCTCAAGCACTCCGGCTCCTGCCAATTCCATGGACAGGTTAAGCGCGGTTTGACCGCCGAGAGTCGGAAGGAGGGCATCAGGACGCTCTTTTTCGATGATGCTGGTCAAGACATCTATATCGAGCGGTTCGATGTACGTCGCATCGGCGAAATCCGGGTCGGTCATGATCGTGGCCGGGTTTGAGTTCGCGAGAACAACGCGGTAACCCTCCTCTCGAAGCGCTCGACAGGCTTGAGTGCCTGAGTAGTCGAATTCGCAGGCCTGACCGATGATGATCGGTCCGGAACCAATAACCAGTATGGTCGAAATATCTGTTCGTTTTCCCATTATCTTGCTCTCTCCACTGCGTTCAATATCATCAGGCGTTGTTGTCCATCAGTTCGGCGAACCGGTCAAACAAGTAGTAACTATCGTGAGGACCAGGACTCGCTTCCGGGTGATGTTGCACACTAAACGCCGGTGCTGTCTTAAGTGCTATTCCTTGACACACCCCATCATTGAGGTTTACGTGTGTGATGTCTGCGACGTCTCGAATCGATGCTGGGTCGACAGCGAAGTTGTGATTTTGGGATGTGATCTCAACCACGTTTGTTGTCTTGTCCGAGACTGGATGATTGGCTCCGTGGTGTCCAAACGGCAATTTGATGATGGTGCCTCCGATTGCCAACGACAAGATTTGATGGCCTAAACAGATTCCGAACAGTGGAACCTTGCCAACCAGGGTCTTGACCGCTTCAATCGCGTAAGGTACTTGCCGTGGATCGCCGGGCCCGTTGGACAAAAAGACGCCGTCGGGTTGTCGATTGAGAACTTGCTCGGCGGTTGTTGAGGCTGGAACAATATCGACCGTAGCCAGCTGAGATAGCTGGTTGACTATCGAGGTTTTGATTCCGAAGTCGAACGCCACAATCTTGCGGTTGTTGCCGGCTGGTCCGGCGACCGTATAAGGTTTGTCGGTTGTTACTTGTGCGACCAAGTCAACTCCGTCGGTACCGGGTTCATCAGCCGCTTTTTGTTTAAGCGTTTCGAGATCGACCGCTCCTGGCCCGTCTGTGGGACCAAATGCTCCTACCATGGCACCAGAATCTCGAAGCAGGCGTGTCAGCCGTCGAGTGTCAAGCCCGGCAATAGCCGCCAAGTTATGGGCCTGGAGGAACCCTTCGAGGCTGCGTTCGGCTCGCCAATTCGAATGGCGGCGTGGAAGATCTCTGACGATAAGGCCTCGTGTGAAGGTGCCCCCCGATTGTGCGTCTGCCGGGGTCGTACCGTAGTTCCCGATGTGGGGGTAAGTAAAGGTTACGATCTGACCGGCATAAGACGGGTCAGTTAGTACCTCCTGGTAGCCAGCCATCGCGGTATTAAACACGACTTCTCCGCTGACATAGCCGTCATCGGGCGTCGCCCCGGCCATAGTTCCTTCGAATATCGAGCCATCGACAAGAACCAAGGCTCCAGGAACCAAAGTAGATGATGGAGAGTAGGTCATCTTGTTGCCTTTCCGTCTTGTACCACTGTTTCACCTCTGTAAAGGGTGTGCCTGATTTTTCCGGTCACAACTTTGTTTTCGTATGGAGTGTTGTTTGCTTTGCTAGCCAATTCTTTGCCTTTGATGACCCATTCGAAATTCGGGTCGATGACTGCCAGATTCGCTGCAGCGCCAGGCCCAATTTCGCCACCATGGATGGGATCTAACCCAGCGATCTTTGCCGGTGTCCACGACATTAGGTCAAAGAGTTTCTCGTATGGAAGGTCGAGTTCGGTGTTGGCGATGGCAAACGCAGTCTCGACTCCCAACATTCCGGGAGGGGCTGAATCGAACGGACGTTCTTTCGAATCGGGAGTATGAGGAGCGTGATCGGTGGCGATCACATCGATCGTTCCGTCGGCTAAACCTTCTTTGATAGCCGCTACGTCGGCTGCGGTCCGTAATGGTGGTTGTACTTTGAATTCGGTTCCGTAGTTGGCGCACGCAGCGTCGGTAAACAAGAAATGGTGTGTTGTTACCTCAGCGGTGACCAATAAACCATCGGCCTTTGCCTGCCGCACCATCTCAACGCTTCCGGCGGTCGAAAGGTGTTGGAAATGCACCCTGGCGTTGACCAGTCGGCTAAGCATGATATCTCGAAGCACCATCAGCTCTTCTGACTCGCTTGGTTGCCCCGCGAGGCCGAGCTTCGAAGACCATTGGCCTTCATGCATGACACCGCCTTCACTTAGAGCCGACACTTCACAGTGTTGCGCCAACACAACCGGCTTATCGTCTGGGGTGGGAATTCCGCTTGCGTATTCAAGCGCACGACGCATCAACCCGTCGTTTTGCACTCCGGCTCCAGCGTCGGTAAACATTCGTACACCGAGGTCAACAAGCTCAGCCATCGGACTGAGTTCGTGACCTTTTCTTCCGATACTTATTGCCGCTGAAGGTTTGATTTCGCAAAGCGCCGACTTGCCCCAATTCAGGACTTCGTTGACGACGGCAGCCGAATCTGTGCACGGAGTTGTGTCTGGCATGGAAACCACTGCCGTGTAGCCACCCAAGGCGGCGGCTCGACTACCGGTTTCGATCGTTTCGGCCGCTTCATGCCCTGGTTGCCGCAAACTGGTGTGGAGATCAACAAAGCCTGTGCTAATGACACATCCTTGGGCATCTAGGTCAAGATCAGCCGACAGATTCTCGCCAACCTCAACGATCTTCCCGTTGTCAACATTGACCACAACGTCAGCGCTTCGCCGACCGTTTCGATCGATCACCTCACCGTTTTTCAGTACTACACTGCCCACTATCGAGGATCCTCATCAATTGTTTCTTGCAAACCAGGTGTGGGAAATTTTCCGAGTCCCAAACACCGGTATAAGATCGCCATCCTGATCGGAACTCCGCTCGCTACCTGATTTGTGACTACGGCGCGAGGGTCATCGGCTGCTTCTGGGTCGAGTTCGACCCCTCTGTTCATTGGTCCGGGATGGAGGATCATGGCGTCTGGTTTGAGGTCGACAAGACGTTCAGCAGTTAAACCAAACCGTCGTCGATACTCTCTGTTGCTTGGAAGTAGCGGCCCTTCTAGGCGTTCGTTTTGGATGCGAAGTAAGTAAATGGCGTCGAGGTCGCCGATCACTTCGTCGAGGTCTGAAACAGCTGTGACCGGCCAACCCTCAAGCGACGCTGGCATCAACGTTTGTGGGCCAACAAGAATCACTTCCGCACCAAGCTTCGTGAATGCGTCTACATTCGAACGGGCAACCCTCGAATGATTGACATCGCCGCAGATAGCGATTCGCATCCCATCTAGGCGTCTTCCGATTTGTCCGTTACGTTGTCGATGTTGGGTGATTGTATAGCAGTCGAGTAACGCCTGGCTCGGGTGTGCGTGCCAACCATCGCCGGCGTTTACCACTGCAGCCGAAGTCCATGGAACGATTTGGGAGGGGGTCCCTGAGGAACCATGACGAAGGACAATCCCATCAACACCCATGGCGTCGATAGTTTGGATAGTGTCCCGAAGAGATTCACCTTTTTTAGTCGACGAACTTGATGCCGAAAAGTTCACCACGTCAGCTGATAAACGCCTGGCGGCTAAGTCGAAACTTGTTCGGGTGCGAGTCGAATCCTCAAAGAATGCGAGAACCACCGTTTTGCCTCGCAACGCCGGGACCTTAGGAATATCGCGCGACAAAACTTCAGAGAACGAATCGGCTAGTTGAAGAATGTCGGATAAATCGTCGGCGTGGAGGTCGGTGGTAGACAAGAAATGCCTCACCGTTGCACTTCTCCCAGCTCGACTACTTCTAGAGTTGCGTTGACCACTTCGCTGCGCTTAGTTGGAATGTTCTTTCCGACATAGTCTGGGCGGATCGGAAGCTCCCGATGCCCACGATCGACCATCGCTGCAAGCTGTATAGCCTTTGGCCGGCCTTGATCCATGATTGCGTCAAGCGCCGCTCTAATCGTTCTGCCCGTGAACAGCACATCGTCTACGATCACAACAATTTTGCGGTTGATATCGAAGTCGACATCTGTAGCCGCTTCGGGAAGAACTGGCCGTAAATTGAGGTCGTCTCGGTAGAAGGCCACATCTAGACGACCTAACGGAACTGCAACCTTTTCTATATCCGACAGAGCGGCAACGATCGCCTCGGCAAACGGCACCCCACCGGTCTGCAACCCGATAAGCACCACATCTTCTAGACCCTGATTACGTTCTATGATCTCGTGGGCCATACGTTTCACGGCCCGGGCTACCGCTGCTTCATCGAGAATAGTACTGCGGGCAACAAAAACGCCCCCATATGGGGGCGTGCGTCCTCGTTCGCGTTCTGCCATAGTTCTCCTTCACCGTGCGGGCCTCACCGGACCTCACTTCACGACATTACCCAGCCTATCGACTTACGTTCCTAGTAACTAAGAGCCGGGTAATTTAATCTCCCCGAATGTAGCGACTGGCACACGATTCTGCTTGACCAGAATGGTTGAGCAGTCTCGCCACGTTGGCTATTACCCGAGTAACGGCTCCAAAACGGTGACTGTGTAGGCGTAGTCTTGTTGTTGTCCCCCTAAAGATACGTTACGGATTTCGATATCGTACGCCACTCGTTCTGAGCGATCCTCGAGTACCGGCTCCCAAACGATGATTGGATTCGGCACCCGACCAGGCTTGCCTTCTTTAGTGATCGAAGAGAGTGGAATTGCCTCACCATTTGAGGTGACAGTCACAGTGGCGTCGGTAAAGTCCGCTTCAGGCAGGCTGAACGACCAGCGATCGTATACAACTTCCTGGGGCACAAAACCTTTTGGGGGCCAAGCCACAAAGCCGTCTTGTTCCCGCGACACAGTCGACTTGTCGAATACCTGCTCATCAAAGACCCAAACGAGGTTAGCTTCGTCGTATCCGTCACGACTCTCGATGTTGGCGACTCCCATCTCAGTTGTTGGAGGATGCAACAACGTGTTTCTATGTCCCACATCGGCGTTGTCTTCACCTGGGTCTTCTACATAGCCGTCGATGGCGCTTGGCCCTGTTCGACCCAGGTACAAGTTGGAATTTGAGGCAGCTTCAAAACCTACCTCGGTGTAGCACGCGAACGACGGCGGAGGTTCGTGGGTTAGTTCACCCTCGACGCTCATCATTATCGCTCCAGAATGAGCTTTTTCTGAGAATTCTTCGTTCTCAGTCACCACGGCGGGAACTCCAGCCATTGCCCGGTAGTAGTTCACTCGCGCTATGGTCGACGTCCGCAAATCCGCCGAACTTGTTCCTCCGTCGCAGCTTGTGTGGTCACCTTGCCATTCGACAGCTGGGACGTCTTTGGTGAATTCGGCGAGAAATGCTCCAGAAACCGCTTCCGGGTTTGAGGTATCGATCCAGAGAGTTCCTGCTTCGGCTATCGATGTCTCAGAACTGCTGAACTGAAGCTGTTCAGGTGTCTCAGGTTCGGCCTGGTCGCTTGATCTGGTAGTGACAAACGTGAGCGCAGCAATAGCAAAGACCCCGGCTGACAGCACACCCAGTCCAGCGAGTTTGTTCTTGTCGATGCGAGCCCGCCGACGGCTTGTCGGTTCAGGGGTCGGCGATTCCGGTAGTTCCACCTAGAACTATCGGCCCGCCGTCTCCAGATTTGACCTAGGAACGCCTAGCTAACCCAAAAAGTAGAGCTATCTATGCGGTTGAGTTGTCAGTTTCGGATATCTTCGGCAATCGCCGCCAGCACACCGTTGACAAATCCGCCCGACTCGTCGGTTGAGTAGCGACCAGCCAACTCAGTGGCTTCCGACAGTATGACTCCAGTTGGGGTGTCGGCTTCTAGCATCTCGGCTATCGCCATCCGCATAACCAAAACGTCGAGAGAAGGCATACGTTTTAACGTCCATCCCTCGGCTTTTGTTTCTATTCGTTCATCGGATTCCGACTGTCGTTTTGCCGACCATTCAAGCAGTTGCACAACAAAGGGGTCCGGTTTGGTTGAAAGCGACTCGACGAGCTGATCCACAGACCAGTCTCGGACACTTGCCTCATACGCTAACTCAATCGCACGTTCTCGTGCTTCTCGGCGTCCGCCCGTATCGAGGCTAGTTGAAGAACTCACGCTCGAGTAAGGTACTCGCCGGTGCGAGTATCTACTTTGATTCGACCACCCGGCTCAACAAAAAGAGGCACCTGAACTACTAGTCCTGTCTCAAGTGTCGCCGGTTTTCGGGCACCCGAAACACGGTCGCCTTGAAGACCTGGCTCTGTTTCAGTGACTTCTAGTTCTACCGAAGCTGGCAGCTCGGTCCCGACCACCTCGTCACCGAACATGAGCAACGAAACGGTTGCACCATCAACCAAGAAGTTGCCGGCCTCGGCCATCGTTTCTTTTGTGATGTTGAGTTGTTCGAACGTTTCGTTGTCCATCACCACGAAGTCAGTTCCTTCTTTGTACAGAAACTGCATTGCCCGCTTGTCGATGTATGCCCGTTCAACTTTTTCACCAGCCCGAAACGTACGGTCTACCACCGCTCCGCTTCGCAAGTTACGTAACGTGGTCCGAACAAACGCCCCACCCTTGCCTGGCTTAACATGCTGAAATTCCTGCACTTGGAAGAGACCTTCGGAGAGGTTCAGGCACATGCCGTTCTTCAAATCATTGGTCGTCATTGCCATAGTGTTGTGTCCTTCGATTTATTCAACGACTGGGGAGTAAGGTTTTTGGGCTATTGGTGAGCGTGGAACAACCAGAATCGGTTATCGCCACTGCGTCTTCAATACGGACGCCACCGACACCAGGAAAATAGATGCCAGGCTCGACTGTAATTACAAGGCCCGAATGGAGGGTACCTAAGCTTCGGGTCGACAGAACAGGATCTTCATGAATCTCTAACCCAATTCCATGGCCGGTTCCGTGAATGAAGGCGTCCTCGTACCCAAAATCAGCTAAAACACTCCGACATACCGAGTCGATTCTGCTCTCCTCGACTCCGGGTTCGAGCGCAGCCACTCCTGCTTGTTGAGCCGCTACAACCGCTTCGTACCAACGCTGCTGTTCAGGCGTCGGTTCGCCACCTATAACAAAGGTACGAGTCATATCGCTGCCATACCCGTGTACTCGAGCGCCGACGTCGATGATCAGCAAGTCCCCGTCTGCTAGGGGCCTGTCGGTGGGGCGGGCATGCGGAAGCGCACTGTTGGGTCCCGATGCCACAATCGTGTCGTAGGCCGAGTCATCGGCACCCAGCTTTTTCATTCTGACGTCGAGTTCAGCGGCGATGTCTCGTTCGGTAACCCCGGCACAGATCATCGGCAACACGGCTTCTAGCGCCTCATCGGCGATGGCCGACGCACGTGCTAACAGGTTTCGTTCCCCGTCGTCTTTAACCCGGCGAAGGGTTTCGCAAACGTTGGTCGTCGGCACCAAAAAAACGTTGGGTACAGCATCGTTGATCGAGCGATGTTTGTTCCATGCCAGGTCATTCGCTTCAAACCCAACCGATTCGAATGACCCTAAAAGGGTTTCATACAGTTCGTTTCCGAACTCGGTAGGGATCAGTAACTCTGCCGGGCATTGCGCGGCGGCAAGTTCGTCGGCAGCTGAGGTTCTATAACGACCGTCGGTTACTAGCACAAACCGATCTTGCGACAGCACAACAAACCCGTTAGATCCACTGAACCCAGTCAACCATCGTACGTTGGGTAGCGAGGTAACTAGGAAGGCGTCATAGTTTACAGCGTCGAACTGTTCGGCTATTCGTCGGTGTCTAGATCCGACGGATTGGCTGGCAAACGGTAAAAGCGTCTCCATTTACTTACTCCCAATTCGTGAGCGATCGCTTCGACCGCCAGACAATATCCATGTCCACCGAATCCGATAATGGAACCGGTCGCAACTGGCGCAACAACCGAGACATGTCGCCAAGATTCTCTGGTGTTCGGATTCGAAAGATGCAGCTCGACTATCGGCCCTTCAAAGGCTGCTAACGCATCATGGAGCGACCAACCGTAATGGGTGAGGGCGGCAGGATTAATAACGATACCGTCCCATCGTTGTCGGTTCTCGTGGATCCTGTCGACCAGCTCACCTTCGTGGTTCGACTGGAAATGCTCCAATTCCAAACGAAACCTATTGGCTGTCTTCTGGGCGGTTTCGACGTGATCGTCAAGGGTTTCAGTACCGTAGATTTCTGGCTGGCGGGTCCCCAACAAGTTCAGGTTCGGACCTGAGAGTAATGCGATCGTCGGCATTATCGAATAGCCTCCAATGCCTCTCGTAGTAGTGTTTCGTCCTCAACCAAAACCGGTTCGACACCATTTGGACCGTCAAGAACAAAAGTAATTCCGTCGAGGGCTTTCTTGTCTCGACCAAATAGGGCAATCAGTTCGTCGGCGTCAGCTTCTGGCGGAATCGTTGAACTTAGCGAATACGCGTCGACGATTCGTCGATGCTCAGCCACCGCAGCTTCATCGATTCGCCCTAGGCGCAGCGCAAGTTCAGCTGCGTAGACCAAGCCGATGGCTACTGCTTCCCCATGGCGAAGCCCATATTTACCTGAAGTCTCTAATGCGTGAGCTAACGTGTGCCCATAATTCAGAATGGCTCGCAACCCGCCCTCACGTTCGTCAGCGGCGACAACGTCGGCTTTGATACGAACACAGGCCGCTACACGATCGACCATAGGAAGCTCGTCAAGTCGACCTCCTCCTAGAAAGTGGTACTTCGCTAACTCTCCCATGCCGCTTCGGAATTCTCGAGGAGGTAACGTCATCAAGTGGTCAGAATCACAGATCACTCCATGTGGTTGCCAAAAAGCGCCCACCAGGTTTTTACCTTCAGGCAGATTAACACCCGTTTTGCCCCCGATCGCTGCGTCGATCTGGCCGAGAAGTGTCGTAGACACATGGATGACCGGGAGGCCTCGATGATACGTAGCAGCCACAAATCCGGCCAAATCGGTTACCACCCCACCGCCAACCGAAATAACTACATCGTTTCTAGTTAACCCCCACTGAGCAAACTCAGAGGTGAGTTGGCCAACGGTTTCAAGTCGTTTAGCTTGCTCGCCGTTCTCGACTATAAACGTGCGATGTTCAATCCCTGGGTCTGGTTCAACCCCAATCGGTTCCTGCGTTACTATGGCCGCGCGTTTCGCTCTTGGCGGAACGAGTTGATTGAGCTGAAGCGTCACTCCCCGCCCGACGAACACGTCGTAGCTACGACCATCGGAAAGATGCACCTTTTCGGTACGCGGCTCGTAGCTGTAGCCATTAACTTTTTCGACAACTTCAGCTGCTATTGTCGCCATATCGGACTCTGTGGTGACCAACAAGTCTGCTGCTACAGAGTACAGGCCTAACCGTTCGCCATACTGGCTTTTGAGCGCTCCGGCGTCTTGGAGTAGTGGCCTCATCTGGTTGTTTTCGCCTAGCCGCTGTTCGATTGTGTTCAGGGAAGGATTGAGCCAAACCGCTATGCAATGGTCACGTAACAGCTGAAGGTTCGCAGGGTTTGTTACAAGCCCTCCTCCGCTGGCGACAACGGCTTGAGGAAATTTCTGGATCGTCTCGAGGAAAGCTTCGGCCTCGCGCGCTCGAAAGAAGTCTTCTCCTTTGTCGGCAAAAGTTTCAGCGATCGAACATCCTAAAGAATCGACAATCACCTGGTCAAGGTCAACGGAAACGCGATCAAGCGATTCGGCAACAAGCGGAGCAACCGTCGACTTTCCGCTACCTGAGAGACCGATTAAGACGATGGGCTTAGCAGACATATCAGACAATGGTATCAACGACGTTCAGGCTGCTACCCACCAAATCCGCTGAGAATCGTTTGAGACGTGATAATGATCGTCAACGAGGCGGCTGCCAGCGCCGGGCCGAAAGGAATTTCGGCTTTCCCCCGCTTCATGACTGCGTTAAAAGCTAGGCCGATAAGGGCTCCGCCGAGAAGGGCAAGAATCATGGCGTAGAGAACCAGTCGAACGGCGTCTAACAAGTCAATCGAAACCCAGCCGACAAACAGTCCTAGCAACAACGCCAGCTTGACGTCTCCTCGCCCCATCCCCCGGGCGTATGCAATGTGTGAAAGACCAATAAATCCCCCGAACACAACGCCACCCATTACGGCTGCAGCAAAACGAGCATCGTCGAGGACCTGGCTAAGAATAAGTGTCGTCGGAATCGCCACCCAGATAGAAGGCCAGACAACAATATTCGGAAGCAGATGGGTTTCTGAGTCAACTACTGTCAACACAACAAGCACGGCGCCCAAAAATAGATACGGCACAAGCTTGAACGAGACACCAAACCTCACCGCCAGAAGTCCGAACACAATCACGGCTAACAAGTCAACTGAGACGTAGCGAGCGCCGAGCCCGCTTCCACATTCGGCACATTTCTGACGCCAGTGAAATACCGGGATCAAGGAACGGATTCCGAGCCCATGTCCACAAGATGAACAGCGAAGTTCTAGTTGAGGGGCTACTCGATCAATAAGCCGATCGGTGGCGATACCCAAAAAGGGACCTAATAGTAAGCCAAGTACCGAGAACCCAAGCGCCCATAAGATCATGGCCTAGACAACCAAAATCAGTCTTCTTCGCCCCGCAAGTACCGCATGAGCAGCCCTTCACCGTCACCGGACTCCTCAGCCAAGGGCTCAGCTGTCGCTACCGAGCCGTTTCCGGCAAGTGGACTTGGCGGTATTGGCGGTGTGGTCTCTAAAGGTTCAGCTGTTCCGCCTCGCAACGAAGCAACGAGTGAATCTCCGCTCACGCCTGGCTCTGCTGCGGGAGTCGAAAGAACGCCTCCCCCCGACTTGGAGTCGGCAGCATATTCTTCAGGTGGATCGCTTGGCTTCTTCTCTTCCGAAAACACCACTTCAGGAGCGGGAGTCGACCCTGGCTCGCGCAGCTCTAACAAGCCTCGCTCAATCAAATGCTTTATTTTACGACATCCTTCGACTTCGCCCAGCTCCAAGGTGTCACAAACAACCTCAGTTTTGCATCCGCTAGCTACCACGGTAAGGACGGCCCATTCCGAACGGTCGATCGTGACTTCATCCTTTGGAAGCTCGACAGAGGGCACAACCATATGATGCAACGACGGCACGACAGCGGCGATGGCTTTCCAGTCGGCTAGGCGCCCCTCGGCAACACTGAGAACTCCTCCAATATTTTTTTCGTCACCCGTAAGTTCTAGGTCCTGATTCGAAAATACGAAGGAACCTTCGGAATATCTGAGTAGCTCAAACATGACATCTTCAGGCTCAGCAGAGACATCACACTTGCTGGCACGGGCATCAGCGAGTTGGCCGCCACGAATAGTGAGGGCTCCGTTTCCCCGATCCCCGTTAATGTCGAGTTGACCTGACTTAGAAGTTTCGGCCAATAAGGAGAGGATTTCTTCCAGCGCGAAATCCTCTAGTGAACCTTGGAGCATTAGTAACCTTCCAACTAACCAATAACTGCGTCTGTTGTACTTCGATCGACTCAGGAGAGCCGAAACTTGACAGAACCGATCTCATCGAAGACCGGCGAACCTGACAGTACACCAAATCGATAGGCTGAAAGTGGATCTAGGCCAAAGTCAAACTTGACAGCGTCTTAATCAGTTACCGAGTTCTGATTCGACTGCTCGAGTCATCGCTTCAAGCGGTGGGGAAAGATTAGTCCACCGTTGGAACCCAAGCGCAGCCTGGTGAACCAACATTGGGACCCCATTCATGGTGGTGGCTCCTGCTTCGTTAGCTGCGGCCAGAAGCGGAGTGGTCCGGGGTTGATAAACAATGTCTATAACCGTTTGGCCGCTGTTCAATAACTCGGATGGAATGGGAGATCCGTACTCGTCAGGCCCGCCGGACATGCCAACACTCGTCGCGTTGATAACAACCTCGATGTTTTCGAGATCACTGATTTGGTCGATGCCCACTGCGGTTGCCCCTTCGGCAAGCAGCGTCGTCGATGCGACGCGTTCAGGGGCGCGTCCGGCAACGAATAGCCGGGCGGTGCTTCGACGGCCAATCGCTTCACAAATCGATCTAGCTGCACCACCAGTTCCGACGACAACGACGCGTTTGTTGTCAAACGCCTCTTCACCCTGGAGGTCTTGGACAGCTTCGACCAGCCCGTCCCCGTCGGTGGAGTCACCCCACAGTTCCCCATCTTTGCGGAACACACAGTTGACTGCGCCAAGAGCTTCAGCCGCCGGCGTCAAATTTTCCAACGCCTCGGCCACCGCAGCTTTGTGCGGCATCGTGACCGACAGCCCTTCGATATGTAGCGTGCGAATAGCGTCAAGGGCTTTAGATGCGTCGCCGTCCTTCACGGGAAAGGCTAGGTAACGCCAATCCAGCTGAGAAGCCGTGAACGCTGCGTTTAAGATTGTGGGAGACAACGAATGGCGTATAGGGTCGCCGATGACTCCTGCAATCCTTGTGTATCCGGTAATCAATCTACAGAAGGCCTGCTTCTCGGGAACGGATCACCTGAGCTTCGAACTCATCTTCGTCAGCCGTGAAGAAGTGGTTACCTTCGGCATCGGCTAAGACGTACCAGAACCAGTCACCTTCCGCCGGGTTGAGTGCCGCTTCCATCGAAGCCTTCCCCGGAGCCGCTATCGGCGTTGGGGGAAGCGTCCGAATACCGTTCGGAGATCGGGTGTTGTACGGAGACGACTCTGCAATTTGTTCAGAGGTAGGAACTTGCCCCCGCACGCCACCTTCGTAGACCAGGGTTGCGTCGATACCAAGCCACTCGTTGTTGTTGAGCCGGTTGTAAATCACTCGGGCGATCTTTGGTCGATCTGCGTCGGTTTTGGCTTCCGACTCAACTAACGATGCGACGATTAGAACTTCGTACGGGGTTAGGTTGTTAGGACGGATCGAACCATACCCAAGCCCGCCGGACACCTGAGCGAATTGGTTATTCAGCATGCCGAGAACTTCCAACGCAGTAGCGTCAGCCCGAACTTCGTAGGTGTTGGGGAACAAGTATCCTTCCCAACTTTGCTGATCTTCTGGCCGATACTGCGGGACTAGTTGTCCGGAGTCAAGAACATCTTGTAGTTCTTGTTCAGTAACGTTTGGGAGTTGTTCTGCCAGTAGAGGCAAAATTTCACTGACCCAGAGACCTTCAGGAATTTGGATCGTGACGGCTTCAATCGCACGCGGCCCTTCGTTAAGTACTGCTACTGCTTCTTCAGCCGACATGTTCTTTTTGAACGTGTACTCGCCGGCCTGGAAATCTCCTTCGTTTTTCCAGCGGGTGTAGTACTGGAAGAAAAACGAGTCTGGGATAACTTCGATTTCTTCAAGCTGGGTCCCAATGTCGCTGGTAGTCGAACCAGATGCGATTACCACCTCAACATCTTCGGTCGGTTCGCCAGCTGGGTCTAGCTGGGAACTTATCCAGCCTCGAACAACTACAAATAGCACCAACCCCATTGCGAACAAGATGCCGAGGACAATCAGTACTTTTTTGACCCGGTTACCTTCAGGTCGGATCGAGACCATGTCTTCGTCGTAGTACTCGTCACCGTATTCTCGGTATTCATTGTCAAGCATGCTCACAGAATTATCCTAATGTGACTCGGTAGTTGGTCGATTTTTGCCGCCAGAATCGAGCCAAGACTGCAAAATAATAGTGGCCGCTAACTGATCGATGGTTTGCCGTTTTTTCTTCGATCGTAAGTTCATCTGCCGTTGAGACCGTTCAGCTTCGATTGTAGTCATTCGCTCGTCATGGGTATCTACGTCGATGTTGATATTTTTTCGCATCGATTTCACCTCTGCTAGAACCGCTTTTGCCGCTGGCCCGAGAGTTCCGTCGAGTGAGAGAGGTAACCCAACCACAATCAATTTGGCCCCCGTTTCAGAAACAATCTCAGCCAGCTGCTGGTGTTCGACTGGTCGATTATTGACCCTCTCTATCATGCCATACGGAGTCGCAACTAACTGACCGGCATCACAAACCGCCACTCCCACACGTTTAGTGCCTAGGTCGACGCCGATGACTCGAAAATTTGACAAGCTACAGACCTGCTGCGACTGTAGCTAGCTTTAGCGCTTCGTCGAGTCCTTCTGGGTCTTTGCCTCCGGCCATAGCAAAATGGTCGCCTTTACCGCCGCCACCTTTAATGGCCTTTGCCCCATCGGCAATAAGTTCACCCGCAGTAATGGTCGACTCTTTGGTGGTGGCAGCCGCTAGCGCTGCTCCCCCTTGGGAGGGAGCTCCACCTAGAACTACAACGTCGACTCCGTCGTGGTCACGGATTGCCAATGTCAGTTCTTTTAGTTGATCCCGGGCTATTCCGTCGACTCGGGCGATGACGACACCGTCGACCGCTGACGCGGCTAAACCGACGGCCTTAGACGCCGCAACTTGGCCCTGCAGTTGCTGAACTTCGGCGTGTAGGCCCGCCACTTCCTCGATCTTACGGCGGACGCCATCGGCGGCATCACCTTTGGGTACCTGCAGGCTTTCGGCGATAGTTTCGACCGTACGCTGTTCTTGGCGTAACAGGTCGATGGCGCCGGTACCACAAACCGCTTCGATACGTCGAAGGTTCGAACCAACAGATCCCTCCGACACGATCTTGATTAGCCCAATATCTCCCAACGCTGAAACGTGAGTACCTCCGCAGAACTCCAATGTTGGGCCTGCTCGGAGGACTCGCACCAGATCACCGTACTTGTCTCCGAAGAAGGCGATAGCCCCCATCTCTTCTGCTTCGGTTTTGGTTACTTCGGGGTGCTCGGTCGCCGGGTTCGACAAAACTTCGACGTTTACTTGGTCTTCGATAGCGTTGATCTGATCCGGGGTGAGTGGTTCGAAGTGGCTGAAGTCGAACCGAAGACGGTCCGGGGCGACTAACGAACCCTGTTGTTTGACATGATCGCCCACGACATTTCGCAGCGCCCAGTGCAGCAAATGTGTTGCCGTATGATGGCGGCGAATATTATCTCGTCGGCCGGTGTCGACCGTCAGTGTTGCGTCGTCTCCGGTGTTGATCTCACCGTCTACGATACGAGCGATATGGCGGTGTATACCCGGGGCGGCATAGTTTGTGTCGAGTATTTCGGCGCGCCCTGTCGCGGTTGTGATCGAGCCTGTATCGCCGATTTGGCCGCCCGATTCGGCATAGAAGGGGCTTCGGTCAACAAAGATCGATGCGGTATCACCCTCGGCAGTGACTAAGAGAACCTTTGCTGGAACGTCGACGAGTTCGTCACGTCCGACAAATACAGTTTCGCCATGACGCTCCGCCAGCTCGGCAACAGCAGAAGAATCGTCGGCGTGACGTTCAATTTTTCGAGCGTCTTTAGACATCGCTCGCTGCTTTTCCATCGCCCGATCAAAGCCGGCTCGGTCGACGTCGAAGCCTCGTTCGGCCGCAACCTCTGATGTCACTTCGAACGGGAAACCGTAGGTGTCGTGTAGCAAAAACGCTACTTCGCCGTCGAGGGGTTTACCAGACTCCGCCGAGTCCAGGTGGTTAGCAAGAATCGAGCTTCCTGCCGCCAACGTCTTTCGGAACTGGGTCTCTTCTCTCGAAACTACTAGGCGTACCGACTCGTGGGTTTCAGCTAGTTTCGGATAGTCATCGGCCATGATCTCCACGACCGCGTCCACCAATTTAGGGGTCACGAGTTCGTCGACACCGAGCAGATACGCAAACCTGATCGCACGCCGCATTATGCGGCGCAAAACAAACCCACGGTCTTCGTTCGAGGGAACCACATCGTCGGCGATCAAGAACGTCATCGTGCGTGCATGTTCAGCAAGCACCCGCAACGCAAGGTCGGAATTATCGTTTTGACCTAGCTTGTATCCGGTTACTGCCTCAGCGGCTTCGATAAGCCGGGCCATCTCATCAATTTCAAAGACCGAGTCCTTCTGTTGAAGAATCGAAAGGATTCGTTCCAAACCCGCGCCGGTATCAATCGACGGCTTTGGAAGATCAACGGTAACCCCGGCTTCGTCAGTCTCAAATTGCATGAAAACGAGATTCCAGAATTCGATGAAACGATCCTCATCCCCATGGGCGGGTCCACCGTCTGCACCGTAGGCGGGTCCTTTGTCCCAAAAGATTTCCGAACACGGACCGTTTGGCCCGGTATCGGCCATTCGCCACCAGTTATCCTCGTCTAGACGCTGAATCCGTTCGGCTGGAACCCCGATCTTTTCTTCCCATATTCGTGCTGCTTCGTCATCGGTTTCGTGCACCGTGATCCAGAGGCGTTCGGTATCGAGTTGTAGAACCTCAGTCACGAATTCCCAGGCCATGACAATAGCCTGCTCTTTGAAATAGTCGCCGAAGCTAAAGTTGCCGAGCATCTCGAAGAACGTGAGGTGTCTGGCTGTCCGACCGACCTCGTCGAGGTCGTTGTGTTTACCACCAGCGCGTACACATTTTTGGACCGACACTGCTCGGCTGTACGGGGGCTTTTGTTCGCCGACAAAGTACGACTTGAATGGGACCATACCGGCGGGTACAAACAACAACGACGAGTCGTGAGGGATGAGGCTGGCTGACGGCACATCTGTATGGCCCCGTTCAACAAAAAATTGGGTGAATGCTCGACGCAGTTCGTTCGCTTTCATAGGGATCCCACGTTATCTGTCCTTCGGGGGTACCCGATAGGTCATAGGAGAAACTCAAGACAGTTAAACATATCTACCGATATCTGCCCCGTCATCGACGGATCAGGAACGTTCTAACGACGTTTGTTCCACGGCTTAATTGGAGGCAGATACGATCGCTGCATCCGATTTGTTTTCGGCTCGGGTGGCGACGGTTTCCACCGTCGCCGACCTTTGGATACAGGATCTGGCACATCCGGTAGGTCGTCGGGGGTCTCAACGTCGTTTCTCACGTCGAGAAGCGCATCCGTCGCGGCGTCCTCACCCTCGGTAATGGCCACGTACTGAGATCGTAAAAGACGAACCGAATCAACGACTTCGGTTTGAAAGTCAGACCGCACCCCGTCTTTGGCCTCTGACAGGCGGCGGCGAACCCGATTGGCTATCCGTAGACCGTCGGCGGCCCGTTTTGTGGCTCGTTGGGAACCGTTGGCGGCTGCCTTAGTTGCTTTGCCCGCCACCATGACAGAACTTCCCGCCCTGAGCGGGTCCATAGGCATCCGGTCAGCGAGGTTGACAACCGGTGTAGGTAATCGTTCGGCCAGGCGATCTCGTTGCGTGTCGACTGTTTTAGCTGCGCCCCGTCGAAATGCGTATCTAACTCCGGCGGCTGCCGCTATCCACACCACTCGCCGTATAAGGTACTTCACTTAGAAACCACCGTCGTTACAGAAGATTTCGGCGTTGCCAGTTCAGGCGAAGTAGCTCGTTTCCTGCGTTTACCGAACAACCAAAGCTTGGCGACTTTTGATGTTCCAGACGCCACGGCCAGGGTACGAATCATCGGGTCTTGAACCGCTTCGTGTGTGCGTCTAGAAGTTTCCGATATCGCAGTAGTGGCCTGGTCGGCACGGTCGAGAACAATGTCGACCTTATCCAGTTCGGCGTCGGCGTCGGCTACTAGCTGACGTAGCTCTCTAAACGCCGAAAGGCCTTCATCGCGAAGCTGGTTGGCGGTATCTTCCAATTTCGCCAACGTGTTATTAAGGTTATTCACTGCAGTGACAAGGAAAACTGCGGCCACAACAACCGCTATAGCCACTATCACAGCAGCAAATTCCGCGATTGTCATCGCTCTAGCCGTTCTTTGTTAAGTCTCGTGTACCTGTTGGCGATCCAGTAAACAGCGAAGGACGACAACAACGCCGAAACTGCTGCTAGTACACCGTCCCAAATATCGATGTTCATAGTCGGTGTGACCTCCCAGTAGATCGTATGATAGCCAATGTAGCCCAGTATTAATCTGAGCTAGCTGACTTATCAACGATGTCGTTAGTCGAGAGGTGGCAGAACCTTCAGACCAAGCTCTACAAGCTGAGCTTCGTCAATCTCGGTTGGAGATCCGGTCATCGGGTCGGAACCAGATTGAGGCTTAGGGAATGCGATTACTTCACGAATATTTTCCTCACCAGCCAAAATAGCCACGAGACGATCGATTCCGTACGCAAACCCACCGTGCGGAGGAGCCCCATAGTTAAACGGAGTCAAGAAGAATCCAAACCGTTTTTGAGCTTCTTCGTCGTCGATACCTAAAACGCTGAACACTTTGCGCTGCATCGCCGGGTCATGAATTCGGATACTTCCGGACCCAAGTTCCCAACCGTTGAGAACCAAATCGTAGGCCCAAGCGCGAACCGAAGTTGGGTCGGTCTCAAGTTTGTCGACGTCGGCTGGGTGAGGATGGCAAAATGGGTGGTGGCCGGGGCGAGGCAGACCCGTGCTCTTGTCTTTACCGACAAAGAGAGGGAAATCCACGACCCAGAGGTATTCCAGTCGATCGTTACTGACCGCTGGCCGTCCTAGTTTGTTTCTGACCTCGCCGAGAACTTCACAAGTCGTCAACCAATCGTCGGCGACAATCAAGAGAAGGTCGCCAGCTTTAGCCTCGAATCGGTCGATAAGAGCGGCCTTCTCGTCATCGGAGAAGAATTTGGCGACAGGCGATTCCAACGTAAGTTCATCAGAGACTTTGATCCAAACGAGACCTTTTGCTCCATGTGACTTCGCGAAATCGGTGAGACCGTCGAGCTTGTTTCGGCCCCAGTCGCCAGCGGCGCCTTCTGCCCGAAGGCCTTTGATCGCCTCGGCTGCGCCAAAGGCTTTGAAACCGGTGTCAGCAAAAATATCGGTCAGTTCGACAAGTTCCATTTCGAACCGTACGTCTGGCTTGTCCGTTCCGAACCGGTTCATTGCGTCGTGCCAGGTGATTTGAGGTATTTCGGCTGGCCGTGTTCCAGTAACCGCTTCGGTCACCGACAGAATCGATTCGGTGACGGCTCCGAGGACGTCATCGACCTCGGCGAAACTCATCTCTAAATCGAGTTGCATAAATTCGTATTGACGGTCGACGCGCAGATCTTCGTCTCGAAGACAGCGAGCTATCTGGTAATAGCGGTCGAAGCCGCCGACCATCAGCAGCTGTTTGAATAGCTGGGGTGATTGCGGCAAAGCGAAGAACGAGCCGGGTCGACGCCGGGAAGGAACAATAAACTCTCGGGCCCCCTCTGGGGTCGTGGGCATAAGCATCGGGGTTTCGACCTCGATGAAACCTTGGGATTCCATCGATGTTCGCACTGCGCTATTGACCTTGGCCCGGGTCCGCAGGTTCTTCTGCATTTGCTCGCGTCGCAAATCAAGGTAACGATATTTGAGACGGACTTGTTCGTCTACGTCGTTGGCCCGCTCATCTAGAGGAAAGGGTGGCGGTTCTGCGGATGAGAGAATCTCTACTTCGGCGTCGGTGATTTCCACTTGGCCCGTGTCGAGAGCGTCGTTGGTAGTGCCCTCAGGCCGCTGGGTGACGGTTCCCGTAATCTTGACCACGTATTCGCTACGTACATCAACCGTGTTATCAACTACACACTGGATTACGCCGCTGTAATCACGGACATCAACAAATGCTAGGTGTTCTCCGTGTTCTCGCCGTTTGTTTACCCAACCCGTGACGCTAGCCGTTGAACCTATATCGAGTTGACGAAGCTCTCCGCAGAGATGAGTACGCATCATGACAGTAGTGACCTTACCTTTTCAACCATTGCTGTTCGTTCAATTACAGTCTGTTGGGAAGCCGATCCACTTGGACTGGACACTTCTCCGCTCGGCGGTGCGGTACGAAGCTGTCGAATGGAAACACTACCGGATTCAGCTTCGGACTCCCCCACGATCACTGCGATATCGGCACCCGATCGATTCGCCGCTTTCATTTGAGCTTTCATCGACCGACCTCCAAAACTTCGACCAGCACGAAACCCCGCTGTCTGGAGCTCTTCGACAATCTCTAACGCTTCGGTGCCTTGGGTTGTCGTAACCACCCACACCTGGGGACCGCTATCGACTGCGTCAAATACACCTTCGGCGTCACAGGCTAAGAGAATTCGGTCGACGCCAAGTGCGAACCCTACTCCAGGTTGGCTGCCTCCGCCTAGGGCTTCTACCAGACCGTCGTAGCGACCACCTCCACCGACCGCGTTCTGTGCAGCGTCGAGTGAGGTTGCTGCGAATTCGAAGATCGTTCGCCCATAGTAATCAAGACCGCGCACCAGTCGTGGAGCTACTTCAAACGGAATTCCCAACGTGGTCAAACCAAGCTTGACTCGTTCAAAACTCATTGCCGCTGGCTCGCCCAGATAGTCGGCCAGCACCGGAGCTTTGGCAATAACGTCAGCATCTGCAGGCCGTTTAGAATCAAGAACGCGAAGAGGGTTTATCTCTGAAGTTTTGAGGCTTTGTTCGCTGAGTTGATCAGCGTTAGCTTTGAAATAAGACTGAAGATCTTCTAGGTATCGTGCTCGGTCCTCGAAGTCTCCTAGAGAGTTGATAACCAACGAAACGTTTTTGAGCCCGATTTGTTGGTAGAAACGCCAACAAATCGCTATGAGTTCGATGTCGACATCTGGGTCGTCGGTACCGATTACTTCCGCCCCGATTTGGTCGAACTGCCGGTAGCGACCCTTTTGTGGTCGTTCCTGACGGAAGCTCGGACCCGTGTACCAAACCTTCCATGGCACAAGAGGCCGGTGTTGTGCAAACATTCGACACACCGACGCCGTGAACTCGGGACGAAGCGACAAGTTGCGTCCACCCTGATCAACGAAGCTGTACAACTCTTTGCTAACAACATCGGATGCTTCGCCTAGACGTTGGAACACTCCAACGTCTTCAAACATCGGAGGGATAACTTGGCCGTAACCGGCTTTTGTGACCTCCTCGGCAAAGATGTCTACGAGTCGTCGACGCCGATCGGCTTCGCTAGGAAAAATATCTTGTGTCCCCGACTGGGACTGAAATAACGCACGTGCCATGACCACCACATCGTAGTAGTTAAACCGCCGATGCAGCGTTGATTTGTTAGCTACGTCCCGGAATTACTCGGTAAACGTCATATACACCGTCTACGTTGCGAATCGCCCGTTGTAAAGCTTCCAAGTGGGCCGGGTCGACGATCTCAAAGTCGAATTTCAGACGAGCGATCCTGTCTTCAGCCGTCGCTGTCTCGCAGGTAACGATGTTGACGTGTTGTTCAGAGAACGCTTCGGAAATATCTCGAAGAAGATGCGATCGATCGTATGCTTTCACTTCGAGAGAAGCAATGAAGTAGGTTGCGTCATGATCGTCTTCCCACTCGACTTCAATCAACCGATCTCTCTGAGCACTCGCCAAAGATTCCGCATTCGAACAATCGGTTTGATGAACTGAAACCCCTCGACCTCGCGTAACAAAACCCATGATGTGATCGCCGGGTACCGGCGTACAACAGCGAGAAAGTCGAACCATAACATCGTCTAGGCCTTCAACCGCCACTCCCGACGAACCTGGGCTAAACCGCTTTTTGGTTCGCCCTTGAGCGATTGGTGAAGCAATTTCTTTGGTGTCGTCTGGGCCGTCGAGATGACGCATCAGACGACTGATAATCGAATCTACCGATACCTGATGTTCGCCAATGGCTGCGAGCAGTGACTCAACCTCAACGTAGGCTGTTTCTTCAGCCACTCTGGCTATGAGATTGTCGGCCGCTACCTGCCGCACAATACCTTCACGTTTTATTGCCCGATTAAGCGAATTGCGACCGGCCGTGATGGCATCCGCCCGGCGCTCGCGCATGAACCATTGTTTGATCTTCGACGTTGCGCGACGAGACGAAACAAAGTTGAGCCAGTCTTTCGATGGGCCGGCGTCACCATCTTTAGTCGTGAAAACTTCAACCGTTTGACCAGAACGAAGCGGTTCCGAAAGCGAAACCAACTTTCCATCAACCTTTGAGCCAACACATCGGTGACCGACATCGGTGTGAATCGAGTACGCAAAGTCGATCGGCGTCGAGTTAGCGGGCAAGCTGACAACTTCACCTTGAGGTGTGAAGACAAAAACCTCGTCGGATTCTAGATCAACCTTGAGGCTGTTCATGAATTCAACCGGATCAGAAGTTTCTTTCTCCCAATCTACGATTCGTTTCAGCCACGGAAGATCAACCGATCCGTTCCGCACATCCTTGTAGACGTAGTGGGCGGCAACCCCGGATTCGGCTCGATCGTGCATCTCCCACGTTCGGATCTGCACTTCGACTGGTTTACCTTGTGGCCCAATAACCGACGTATGAAGCGACTGGTAAAGATTGAACTTCGGCATCGCTACATAGTCTTTGAACCGCCCCTGGATAGGTTTCCACGTGGCGTGAATAGAGCCGAGAGCTGCGTAGCAGTCGCGCACACTACCTACAATGACGCGAAGACCAATAAGATCGTTGATCTCATCGAATGCTTGGCTTTTGCGCATCATCTTTTCGTAGATCGAATAGAGATGCTTATCACGGCCAAGAACATGGGCTTCTATTCCAAGCTCGGCCAGACGGCTTCGCACGTCTTCCAACACTTGAGTGAGGAACAGCTCGCGTTCAGGTGCCCGTGTTGACACCATCTGTTCGATTTCGGCGTATCGCTTAGGGTGGAGAGCAGCAAAGCTGAGTTCTTCCAGCTGGACTTTAATTTCTTCCATACCCAGGCGGTGGGCTAACGGTGCATATACTTCCAACGTTTCCAGAGCCGTGCGTTCTTGTTTGAACGAAGGCATCGCAGCTAAAGTGCGAAGGTTATGGAGACGGTCACACAACTTGACGATCAGGACCCGAAGGTCTTTGGACATTGCAACCAGCATCTTGCGAAACGACGCCGCCTGCTGCGCCTGCTTCGAGTCGAAATGAAGCCGGTCGAGTTTGGTGACGCCTTCAACGATGTCAGCTATTTCTTGGCCGAAGGCCCGTTCGATGTCGGCGGTTTCGACCAACGTATCTTCAACTGCGTCGTGGAGAAGAGCAGCAGCGATACTCACATCGTCCAAACCTAACGAAGCAACGATCTTAGCCACAGCCAACGGGTGAACGATGTAAGGCTCACCTGACCGGCGATACTGGCCCTCGTGGGCCTTGGCCGCCATTTTGTAGGCTTTTGAAACTACATCGATCTGTTTTTCGCGGTCGGCGCCTTCGAAGCGCGCGATTAGAGGCTCAATAGTCGTTGCGATTGTCCGGCGCTCTCGACGCCATGGGAGGACACGCTCGACCGTAACCATCGTTACATTAGCCTGTTCGGGTTGTTCGAGGGATGAAACAACGTGCCGTCCATGTAGTTACCGTAGCCTAGATTTTCGCCTAACTTAGAATACCAACGATAGCACCCTTGCCACGGGATATCACGACCGCTTTTTACGACGCTGCTTTCGAGGTTTAGGTTGTGTCCGATTAGCAGTTTGTGAAACCGTTTTCGTCTTTGTTTCATCGACACGGGAAGCCGATTTCTTGACCCCAGTGTTAACTTCAGCTTTCTTAGCGTCAGCAGAATTCAGCGGTTTGTCGGTGAATAATAGTTTGTCCGACGGGTCAACATCTCGTTCTTTGAACCAAGCCAAGGTAGGTGCGGCGACGAAAATCGACGAATAGGTTCCAAGCAGCAAACCTATGAACAGGGCTAGGGCGAAGTCGAACAAAGCCGAACCACCCAGCAGGATCACCCCGACGACCAACATCGACAGTACTGGCATAACTGTTGTTATCGTCGTGTTTACCGAACGTGCCAACACTTCGTTCATCGATTGGTTGATGACCGCTGTCGGACCTTGAAAGTTGACTTCTGGATCTTCTTGGTTCTCGAGCACTTTGTCGTAGACCACAACCGTGTCGTACAACGAATAGCCCAAAATAGTCAGCAATGCGATGACTGTGGCCGGACTCACCTGGAAACCGAATGCAGCATAGATTCCAGCAGTTATTAACAGGTCGTGGGCGACCGCTATAAGTCCACCCAACGCCATATGCCATTCCAGGCGCCAGGCAAGATACAGCGCAACAACTACAAAGAATGCGGCAAGGGCTTCAATAGCTTTACTTGTGATTCGCTGACCCCAGCTCGCCTCAACTTTCGACACTTCAGGCGTTCCGCCAATTTCGTCGAGAGCAGCGACCAATTCGGCGCTGATGGCATCATCGGTCTGTTTCGATTGGACCCGCACAAATTTTTGGCCGTCATTGTTTTCGACCGTTTGAACGCGAGCGTCGTCAACGATTCCACTCACGGCGTCTCGTCCGTCAGCAACAGACACGTCGTCGGCTACTGGGACTTCCCAAACTCCGCCACCCTCAAACTCGATACCGAGGTTTAGGCCACGAAAGAGTAGAAGACCTACTGAAAGGGCGAAAAGTATGGCTGATACTCGGATGGAAATTCGCCACTTCGAACGAAAATCCATCGTTGTCACTGTGGCATTAGGACCGAATTTCATCTACCTTACCTCTCGCTGGAAGACCAAGGAGTCGAGGGTTTTTCTGAGCGGCTCCGAGTCGAGAGAGAGCAGCGAGCGCCGGGCGCATGAACATCCAAGAAATCACCAAGTCGAGTAACGTGCCCAGTCCTAAGAAAAGAGCGAACCCTTTTACCTGTCCAATCGTTAAGAAATATAGAAGTACAGCCGCAATAAGGCTTACCGTGTCGGCCTTGACAATGGTCGAAATGGCGTTTCGGTAGGCTCTCTCGATCGCGGTCGGAACACGGCGTCCTTGACTGTAGGAGTCCTTAACGTTCTCAAAATAGACAATGTTCGAGTCAGCCGATACACCAATGGCCACAATTAGGCCGACGACGCCGGAAAGTGTCAATGCCAGTCCGACTTTTTCGCCGATGAAAGCAATGATTGTCCAAAGTAGAAGGCCTGAAAGAAGAAGGCCGCCTATCGCTACCAGACCAGCGAGTCGGTAGTAGAACACCAGATAGATCGCAACGATTCCTAACCCGATCATGCCGGCAAGCACACCAGCTTCGAGCACATCGTCACCAGTTGAAGCTGATATCTGACGAACCGGCCCGGTCTCAAGTTCAACAGGCAGTGCACCAAATCGGAGTTGTAGAGCCAAAGACTCTGCTTCTTCTTGGGTAAACGTTCCACTAATTTCAACTCGTTCACGAGAGAAACTTGAAGCGTTAATCGATGGAGCCGAGATTACTTCTTGGTCAAGAACTGCCGCTAGTCGCCCGGTTGGGCATATCGGGGATTGACCGTTACAGGCAGCCGCCGCTCCATTAAACAAATCGATTCCTGAAGCGCCTGGCTTGAAGGTTGGGTTTACGGTCCAAGCTCCGTTGACGCTTTGGCCAACCTGAGCGGTTTCTAGTGCGTTGCCGGTTAACAACGGACCGTCATCACTACTCTGATAGACGGGCCCTAGACAAACCAACAGGCCGTTACTGTCCGGTAGAAAAACTACGTCCTCAGGGTTGTCGCCGTCTGCCAGTGTAAGACTTGGGGACCCACAGGCAGCCGCAGAAGATTGAGCTTGCAGAGCTGCGATATCTTCCGGTGTGAGTTCGACCCCAGCCTCTTCGTCTGGTTCTTCTTCAGATGCGTCTTCCTCAGCGACCGTGGTCTCCGCTGGTTCTTCTTCAGATGCTTCTTCTTCGAGCGGGTCGGCGGCTTGACGGAAAACGGCTGGTCTAATACCGGTGTCTGTATTCGCTGCGGCTTCGCCGTCAGCTACTGGAGGAGTCGCCTCTTCTTCCTCATCTTCAGGCACGGTGGTTTCGGGCACGGTGGTTTCTGGTGCGCCATCGTCTTCAGGTTCTTCACCGTCGCTCAGCTCTTCGGCCGCCGGAGGTGGAGCTACCGTGGTGGTCGGCCGATCTGCTGGAGGTGTCGTAGGAAGTGGACCTCCCGGTGTAAATGCCGGAACACCTGTGTCGGCCAGCACTGGCCGGAATCGAAGCTCGGCGGTTTGACCGATCACATCCACGGCTTGTTGCTGTTGGTCAGCACCCGGGAGGATCACCGAAATGGTGTCGCCTTGTCGAGCAATCTCAGGTTCGGCCACACCCAGACCGTCAACCCGGGAACGTATAATCTCAACCGCTTGGTCAAGCTCTTCAGTGGAAACATCGTCCGAGTTGGTTGGCACCAGAACTACTGACACACCACCTTGTAGGTCGATACCGAGGTTCGGTTCGTTACCTGACACCGATGTGTATATTCCGCCCGCAATCGAAAGAAAGACAATAGTGACGGCGCTTACTATTTGCCCAACCTTCACTCGTCTGAATCCTCCGTCACGTCGTCCGAAGGAGCCTCAACCTTGCCTGCGACTGCAGAACGGGAGACTTTAAGCTCTACTCCATTCGCTACTTCGAGCCATAGAACGGTCTCTTCGAGCGCACCCACGAAGCCGTGGATACCTGAATTAAGCACGACTTCGTCGCCTTCAGTCAATGAAGCTAGAAGGGCAGCGTGTTTGCGTTTCGTGCGCTGCTGCGGAACGATTAACACGAGGTACATGACCCCGAAAATTAGTAAAAGTGGTAAAATTTGTTCCACGGTAAAAGGACCTCCGACTCAGAGACGGTACCGGCCTAAGCCAGTAAATGCCGACAATGCAGCAAAGTCGTTATATCAGCCGTCACAGGACCCGAGACAACGATGTGGTTACAAGTCCTGAACATTAGCTTCTGACGGCTCCCATTGCTGCCAAACTTTGCGCCGCAACGCGTCAAAGTCCTGTTCGACGATAGCGGTCCGCATCCGGCTAGTCAGATCCGCCAGCCATGCCAGGTTATGCAACGTGAGTATCCGGCCAGCAGTCGGTTCCTTTGTGACCAACAGGTGGCGAAGATAGGCACGTGAGTACCGAGCGGACATTGGATGATCAAACTCGGGGTCAATCGGCCCGTCGTCCTCGGCAAACACCAAATTTCGCAGGTTGAGCCGTCCCTGTGAAGACAACGCCGTTCCGTGACGGGCCAAACGAGTCGGGAGAACACAGTCGAACATATCGATCCCGTGATAGACAGCCTCGACTAACCCAACCGGGTCGCCGAGACCCATGAAATAGCGGGGTTGGTCGGTGGGCAGCTCAGCCAACGCCGCTGCCATTGCCGGAATAGCAGAATCTCGACTCTCCCCAACCGACAATCCACCTATCGCATAGCCGTCGAATCCAATTTCGACCGTCTTTTGAGCAGACTCAGCCCGCATATCAATATTCGCACCACCTTGCACGATGCCAAACTGTGCCTGAGATGATAAAGAATGGGCTTGTTTGGATCGTTCCGCCCATCGCAAGGTTCGTTCCATCGCGTCACGAACCAACTGATCGGTACTTGGCAACGGCGGGCAAACGTCGAGCACCATTGCAATGTCGGCTCCGAGCTGCTGTTGAACTTCCACTGACCGTTCCGGCGATAGATCGACGTAAGAGCCGTCATAGACTGACCTAAACCGTGCCCCGTGTTCGGTTATCTTCGGTTCAAGAGAAAAAATCTGGTAGCCACCAGAGTCGGTCAAAGTGTGGCCTTGCCAGTCCATAAACCCGTGAAGCCCACCAAGTTTCTGCACTAGCTCAGAACCTGGTCGCTCCATCATGTGATACGTATTGGCGAGCAAAATTTGTGTGTCGAGGTTCTCCATATCAGCGGTGTCAAGGGTTTTAACCGCTCCCCTGGTTCCCACCGGCATAAACACAGGCGTCTGGATCGTGCCTCGCTGTGTCGTAATTGTCGTCGCCCGCGCCTTGCCGTCAACGGCATCGATTTCGACGTTCAGCTTTGATGATCCCATTTTGTCCTATCCACCTATTCCCGCCCGCTTCGACGCTCGACCAACATACAGTCACCGAACGACAAGAATCGATACCCAGCATTCTTGGCATATTCGTAGAGTTCTTTCCACCGCCCTGGAACGAACGAATCTAGAAGCACCAGCAAAGACGACTTCGGCATATGAAAATTAGTTAGCAACACATCAACGGTTTTCCAATGAAACGAGCGGTTGATGAAAAGAGAAGTTTCGGCGGTCAGTTCGCCTGATTGGGACGCCGATTCCAGCGCCCGAACCACTGTGGTACCGACGGCGACTACCCGCCCGCCATCGCGCTTAGTTTGCTGCACCCTATCCCAGGTTTGCGGTTCAATATGATACGTCTCGGTATGCATTTCGTGGTCAACGATTACGTCTGCACTAATGGGTCGAAAGGTGGCTAGCCCGACACGCAGCTCAACCGAAACCAACTCTATCCCTCGGTCCTTCAGAGACTGACAGACTTCAGGTGTGAAATGGAGTCCCGCAGTTGGGGCCGCGACAGAACCAAGCCGCTCCGCGAACATTGTTTGATATCGGTCTTCATCGTCGAGCGTTTCGGTAATATATGGAGGAAGCGGGACATTACCTGCTTTCTCAATAGCGGTATCATCAAGAAGTGTGACCGTTCGCAGTCCGTCGTCACGCCGTTCACCTACTTGAACCATAGGAGTTTGTTCAAACAGGAGTGTCGTGCCCGGCTGGATTCGTTTTCCCGGACGGACCATAGCCGTCCACTGATTCGCCACTCCGGTTGGTTCCAGAAGAAAGACTTCGGCGTTACCACCGGTTTCTTTTTTCAGTAGTAACCGGGCCGCTAGAACACGGGTGTTGTTCACTACCACGATGTCACCGGGTTGCAAGTGTTTGGCCAAAGTACCCACCGTTGAATCAGTTGGGTCCGCATCAGTACCGGCGAGATCGACCAGCATTCGAGCTGCGTCTCGGGGTTCAATCGGCGTTTGGGCTATGTAGGAGTCCGGTAGGTCATAGTCGAAATAGTCAAGTCGGCTTGGGTCACTGCTCATCACCCAACACCATAGCTTTGGACCCCGAGTTGATTGCTTGTGACTGGACAGACTGTCGACGTCTCTCAACAATCTGGAGAACGTCGTCATGTTCGGAATCATCGAAGTAGTCGCCTAAACTGTCGAAGATGAGCCAGTGAACCAAGCCAGCTTTCACTGCTTTCTTGCGCCCGACGAGGCGCCGTCGATCGATTGCCGAAGACTAGGCGAACTTGGATCATGAACCCTTCTGATAAAACGGCCAAATTTCTCTATCTCACTTTTGTTGCCGATTTCGGCAGCGAGCTTGATGTATTGGATGGTGAGCTCGCCCCCAACCAGACAGCGCCGCTCCAGAAAATGACGAATTCGTTTCGGGAGAGTTTCGAAAAGAATTTCCACCCATCTATCCATCACAGTGATCTGGAGTATGAGTTTGATTTGGGACCCATCAAGCTTCATGTGACTGACCTCACCATTCTCGCTGTCCGTCTATTTGACACGGACTTTGAGCAGATCTATTCACACCACTTCGTGTACAGAATCGCAATCGATGAAAAATTAGATATCCAAGATACCGAGAATCGACTATTCGAAAAAATTGCCGAATGCACCCAAACAGATTATGACTTTGACGTCAGCCGTTTTGCGAGCATCGTAAGCCTTCCCTTTCTCGAAGAGGTTCTTGGCAACGCACAAACTATTACCCCTGAGATGAAGAGTGTGGATGAGCACTCCTGTGACCCCATCTTGATTTCCTGTCTAAAGTCGTTCTACGAGACCTGCGGGCTCTATTTAATTGCGATTGAACAGAACCAGGTCAGCCGCCATATCGATGCGAATAGTGACGATGTCACTAGCGATTCGTTCAGCCGAGTGTCTAGCGAAAAGGTACGACTCCATAAATTGCATCGACTTTTCTTAGGTAGAAGCCAGTCCTACATAGGCGACGTTCGGAACTTATGCGAGTACCTCATAGATGTCTACAGACTGAGAGTTCGCCATCAATGGCATCGTGACGTAGTAAATGAGGAGGCGAATCACATCAGTTTTCTTTTGGCCAGGAAACGAGAACGAAGTAATGCCTATGTTGCAAAAGTTCTGTTTATACTCACCTGTTTTACCGTGTTCGGCTCAGTCTTCTTTGGCTTTCTTCAGTACAGCGATAATTCGGCGATAGTCGACAGCGGTGTAGCAGTTCTACTGAACCCCGGACTTTTGTTCCCTTTTCTGATCAGCTCTGTCGTTCTGCTGATTCTTCTGGCTCTTGGACTTGCTTCAGGGAGAAAGAAAGCTTGAATCTTTCTGTGGCAGCCCGACACAGCCTCACATCGATTGCAACGGAATATAACCCTCGACGACTTAGGCGTCGAGCCTAGCATGGGCCTAGTCCTAGCTAGTTCACAACAATCTGTCCCGATCGATGTAGTACGAGTCAACAACGGTTTGTAGATACTCGAATTCTTCGACCGCTTGCTCGATTTCAAGCCGATCCTGAGTAAAAATAGCCGGCTTGAACTCTGCAGAAGAAACTGGCCCTAGAGGAACTGAGCGAAGCAGTCGATCGTCGTAGACCACGAAGTCCTTCTGATACTGCGGGGCTACCTCACGTGGAGCCAACACTCTCCATTCGACTCCAGCGTCCTCATGCCGACGAAAAACCGGTTTCAGCCGTTCCCACCACTCTTCCTGAACTAGAAAGATCCGCTGCACTTTTACCGTCGCAGGTAAGCGATCATGGTAATCAAGATAGATAGAGCCTCGATCGCCTAACCACCATTCCTCATCGCCGAAACTGACCGCCTTGATGCTCTTAGTTGAACCTTTGAGGGCTGTACGTGTTAATTGCGGTTCTTCTTCAGGTAGACATCTGAAACTGCCATTAGCGAGTCGTCGAAAGTCGGCGGCAAATCGTTCGACCTCCGACACCGCTCGATCACGTATAAACGGATGAAGATCGCCGACTCTGTTAGCCATTGAGGACATTCGATCAAGCGCCGCCCGTACATCATTAACAGCAGGCAGCGATTCATCGTTGAGCACGCCTTTAGCATCATGACCAGCAAGGGTAAGAAGACTTTCTGGGTCCAGATTGAGGGCCGTAGCAACTCGAACCAAGATTTCTGGTGTGGGTTGAGATGGCTTCCCGGTATTAGGGTTCTTGCCGTTTTCGAGTGTGCGGAGATAAACCGGGCTTATCCGGGCGCGTTCAGCTGCCATCCGGGCTGACCAGCCTTTACTCTTCCGGGCCGCTTCGAGTTGGCGGCCCAGCTCAACCAACGGATCTTCCATTACAAGACCTTACCAAATGGTAGAAGCTACGTCCAACGACACCCACATACATCAAAACTCAGCCCCACACTCTTGTAATACATTTGAAACTTTACTAACATTGTGAAAACAAACACAAGGAACTTGCAAACTGATCCATGCAGCGAGTTCCACTGTCTAAATCCGAAAAGTCGTCCTACCAACATTTTCCGACTCGCGAGGCTGTGTCTCTCAACGCCGCGAAAGCGCCACAGCGGGTCCCATGTCCTGCATGAACCACGAGCCGTCAAAAATAACCTACTTTCGGCTCTCCAAACCCAAGATTGGAGAACAAAATGACAGCACAACTGTTTCTCGTCCTCACCTTTGTCGTCGTCGTAGGTGTGGTCGCTGTGATGCTCGGTAACACCACGACTCCCAACAAAGAGGAGCAACAAGACAAGATTCAACGCAACCGAGATCGGCTATACCAGAAACACGCCGAGCGAGAACAAGCTGAGCAGCTCGACATCCATCGATCGGTGCAAGAAACCTGGCAAGCACTGCCAGCAAATACCGAGCTACGTTCTGTACTCCAGACAGTTCTCGATGAGTTGAACACAAACAACAATCAACGGATTGAGATCGTGATCCGCACTGGAGGTGGTACCACCGACGTCAGAATACCAGGGACAAGTCCACCCATTTCTCTGCCATCCCAGCACTCGGGAATAAGAGTAGTCATTCAACACGAAGCAAGACAGATCCAACCCGAAGACCTATGATCAATCACCAATCAGTGCCAACTCAAGTTCTGTTAGGTCGTGAGCAACCCGAGTCCGCCGCTATGGCTGAAGCGGCCGGAGCGGAACGCCACTCTGATCCACACCTTGGATTCGACCCAGTGACTGGTACCAAACCAACTTCTCGTACACATCTGCTACTAGAAGTACCAGCTATTTCCCTCATCCGGATCTCAACCTAGTTCGACGCCGCCTGCTGGGACAGGACCGTCAACAACTACGTCAGCCTGCGGAAACGGAACCGTCACCGACGGTCCCCAGGCCATATGAACTTCGACTCCGTCAGCAGAAACTCCCAAGTAGCTGCCAACGTAGAAGTCTTCTTCCCGTTCTATTGGCTCTCCTTTGGCTATCAGGACCTCGACTTCGCTTGTGAAGGCACTATCCAATTCGATGTCAAAAATTTGGAGTGTGGTCCAAGGAATCGTCACCGCGTTGTCGACGACGTCCCCATCGTTGGTTCCATACGATTCCGCCTCTAGTGAGGCGTTGACTGTGCAGGCTATGGCCAGAAGTCGTCCGTCATCTGAGAATGTGGGCCACGAACAAACACCCTGTTCAACTTCGACACGTTTAACGTGGCGGAGAGGCTGAAAATCGAACAACTCGATCCAATTGTCGCCTTGCCCCGAGAAAAAGTGTACGGCAAGGTGCCGTTCATTTTTTGAAAGAGCGAGTTGGTGACCTCCATAACCTGCCGCAGGGTACGGAAGCACAACATCTGTTATGCCATCCTTAACCCGAATTTCAGCTGGTTCAGTACCATTAGCTTCGACCGATATTGTTCGACCATCCGATGCAACAAGCTCGGTCGGCCCCATCGACTCAGAGTATTCAGTAGGCATTGGGCGACTCTACCGACAGACCAGAATAAGCAGAACGCCAACTAAGAACTAGCGACCGACAATATGTAGTCGGCCGTCAACTAGCAGCGTTTCGCAAAGCTCGTTCGAGAACGAGTGGATCACCAAGTCGGTGGCGTAGCTGATTCTCGAGTCCCGCTATCGGATACAGATTCTGGGGTGCCCGTGAATCTTTGTGAGGTTCAGACCCATACCAGGGCAAAACACCAGACGTCCGCACCGCAAGAGCAATAGCCTCACTCGGTGGGCCGACGGCAGCCACTTCACAGCGAACGATCCCGGCTAATGGATGAGTTTGCTCACTCGGAAGCCTCAAATACCAGCTGTACCGACCGAACCGTCCACCTATGTGGAACAGCGGTGTTCGTTCCCCGGCCGACAATCGACCCAGAATTGGCTGATGTGAATCCGGGAGATACTGCACATGCTGAGTTTTTACGTATCCCACGCTGTTCGGACTGTTCCTACCCCGAAGCGGCCCATCAAAAACGATCAGGTCACCACCATCACTCTCCCCTTTCGGGTCAGCTTCGGAGGATTCAACCTGGAGTGAAGTTTCCAAACTCGTCATCTGGTCGTGAATGCCCAGATAGATATCTTCTGGACGGTCCGACGCACACGGCACATAGACATAGTCGCCGTGTTTGGTCTGGATGTTCTCCGCCTTTTCGAGAGGTTGGGTGAAGAACCCTCTAAATACGGCAACTTCTGTGACTGTGGCTTTCTGTGGTGTGCAGACGACTGCGCCGGCGGCGACGCTCGCACAGACGCCTTGTCGAGATTGCCCGCCGTCGTCAACCCAGATTCGGGCGTCGATTCTGCGAACACCATCCACAAACACAACTCGTTCTATGGTGTCTAGCGTGGAGGCCCGAATCGGTTCCCAGCTTTTCGCCGCTACCTCTACGTCAAGGTCGACCGGCTCCGCGTGTTCATCGAGCTGGGACTCGTCGCCGGACACTCCGTACTCAGGCGACCAGGCCTCGACGGCGAACCTCATACATCGACCCGTTTGATCGAAGAGTCGCCCTGTATCTTTGTTAGCTCGAACCGGGTTGGAAGACGGTCGGCTAACTCATCGATGTGGGTGATCACAACCACAGTCCGGCCATGGGCGCCGAGTTCCTCTACCGCACTTGCCACGATGTCAAGATAGTCGTCATCTAGTGTGCCAAAGCCCTCATCCAGAAACAGCGACTCAAGCGGGTTCGTGATATTGGCGGACATCTCGACAATACCATCAGCGAGTGCAAGCGCGAGCGCCAAAGAAGCTAGAAAGGTTTCGCCTCCAGACAGAGTTCTGGCGTCACGGCGGCTATCGCCGTTGGTATGGTCAATGACTTCGAAATTCAGTTCGCTCGCCACCAATGAGAACTGTCCAGCCGATAGTTCAAAGAGACGTTCACTAGCTCGATCCGCCAGCGCCGTCACTATTTCGCTCAAGATCCAATCTTGGAAATTGCTGGCTTTTAGCTGTTCACCTAGCAGCTCGTGAACTTGTTGTATTTGTTCAACTGCAGCAAGTTCATCTTGGATCTGGCTTATCTGGTGGCTCTGCGCTGAGAGCAGTTTGTGCTGTCCGCTGATAGAGGCCATAGCGGCTGCCACGGTCCGTTCGACTTGTGTGGCAGCTTCTTGAGGGTCAAGGCTCGAAATATCAGCTCTAAGATCTATACCGGCTGTGGCGGTTTCTGAATCGTCGATGATGTCGCCGATGGCGCCAATCTGCTGCTGTACTGCGGTTTCATTGGCAGCGATTTCGCCTTCCAGGCTTTGAACATGACTCTTCTGAATAGCCAGCTGCTCCGTAGCCCAGGAGGCTAGAATCCGCCAGTCGTTAAGTAGCGAATCGTTGGTAGGAGAAGGTGGCCTAAGTTCGCTGACGCTGTCTCGAGCAGCCGTTAATTCACTTCGCCGTGAGGTCGCCTCGTTGAGTAACAGGTCTAGCGATTCGATCTGTCTCGTATGTGTCTCGGTCGTGTCGTTATAACGTTGGCGGCTCTGCTCGACGTTTTGTTTTAACTCTAAGGCTTCAGCGATGGCGACCTGGAGTTCGTCACGGTTGGGTGCGGTAGCTAGTCGAGATTCGACGACGCTTAACTGGCCGGAAAGTGCAGCTTGTTTCTTCTCAAGTTTTTGGAGAGTCACCGCCGCACGTTTTGATTGCCGCTCAGCGTGTTTGTACGACTCTTCTGAACGCAGTTCACGGACCGTCTGAGTTAGGTCTGCTCGACGTTTTGAGGCTTGACGCATAGCTTGTTCTAACTGAGCGACCTGTTGTTCGAGGTTTTTGATGTCAGTTTCAGTCGGGGCTTCAGCTAACTCGGCGTTCAGTTCCTCGATTCGATGGTCTGTGGCCTGCTTCGTAGCAAGCTGTTCGACGCCGAGTTGTTGGAGCTTGTCAACTTCGGACTTTCGTTTGACCGCTTGCCGTTGGGCCTGGATCCGCTGTTCGTCGGTAGCAGCGACATTGCCGGATAGATCACTCGTCGGTAGCCGTTCTACGTTTGTCTCACAAACCGGGCATGGCTCGCCTATAACGAGGCTGTGACGAAGCGCAGCCCCCTGCTCAGAGTCAACAACTCGTTGATGGTTTTGTTCCGCTAGCTCGACGGCTGCTTGTTCTAGCTCGAACGCGTTTTGGGCCTCGAGTAGTTGGGTTTGTGTAGCTTCGATAGTTGTTTGTTGCTCAACAACTTTGGACTGTAGTTGGGTTAGCTCATGTCTTTTGGAACGGGTGAGGTTGATTCCATCGAGATTAGGGCCATCGGCCAAATCATTTCGACATTCAGATTCTTGTGTCTCGGCGTCAGCTAGTTCCTGTTCTACTACTTGTATTTTCTCGCTATACCCGAGGAGAGATTTTTCCGCTTCGTCAACTTTTTTGGCTGCTTGACTTAGTTCGACTTCGACGTCGCCGAGTTGGTTCGCAAAGCCGGCTTGTGCGTCGAAGTCATCTAGGAGTTGTTGGCTTCGTTCAACGTCTGGTCCGGCTTCGAAGGCGGCAATAGCTCGTTCTCGTTCGTTGTCGTGCTGTTCAACCAGACGGGATGATCGTTCTAATGCTTGTCGAGCGGCCGAAATCTTGTCGTCTAGATCTGAAACCGTTGCCGGTATCTCTATCGCCTGCAATTTCTTGATAGCGACTTCTGTCTGGGCCTGTGAGGTTTTCAACTCGGCGCTGGCGTTGGTTAGTGTTCGAACTTGCGCTGTTCGCTGCTCAACCAAGACTGAGATCTTCCGAAGTGCATCCAAGTCTTGTTCGAGCGCTTTGACGTCGCCTGTCTGTGATTCAAACCGTTGGAGAGTGGCTCGTTTTTCGTCGGCTTTGATCGAAGCATTTTTGGCGATTTCTCGAGCGGTCCGTCCAATAGCGTCGTATCGGCTGACACCTAGCGTTTCGGCCAACATCACCCGTCTGTCTTTGGCCGAGTCTCGAAGAAACGCAGAAAATCTTCCTTGAGGTAACACGACGACTTTGGTGAATTGGGCGAAGTCGAGACCTAAAACTCCTTCGGCCGCAGCCGTCACTTCTTTCGCTCCTTCGGCCAGCACGGTTTGCTGGTTTTGAAAGCGGGCTTCTTTGGTCGAGGCTCCGGTTTTGGTCCGACGAATGACGCGTGTGGCGTTGTATTCGACTCCACCCGATTCGAATACAAACTGGACTTTGGCTTCCGTCGCGAGCGAGTTGATGACGGGGTGAACTTTTCGACCGTCGTCGTAGCGAGAAACCATCCCGTAGAGAGCAAACGTAATAGCGTCGATAATCGTCGACTTACCAGAGCCGGTTTTCCCTACGAGCGCGACAAGTTCAAGATCGTCGAAGTCGACGGTTGTGGCGGAACGAAACCCTCCGAATCCTTCCATGGCCAGTCGCACCGGTCTCATGTTGAGACGTCCCCACCTGGGGTTACGTGTTGTGTTGCGTCAAGTTCAGCCTCTACCAGGTCATTGAACGCGTCGAGTAGACGGTCGTCGTCGATATTACGTTCCGAAAGGTATTCTGCGAATAGTTCCCGCGCCGATCGACCAATCCGACGAGGCTGTTTTGTAGAGACTGTCGGGTTTACACTCGTTACTTTGACTTCGACTAGGCGGTCGCCGAAGAGTTGTCGGACCTGGTCAGCTAGACCGGCATGGTTTGGTTGGTCTATAAAAACTCTGAGCCAGGTGTCGTCTGAAATAGACTGAGCTTGGGCCTGCAGCTCGGCCAATGAACCACGGAGGGTTTGGAGTCGTCTACCCGATGTAAGTATTCGAGGTGTGACTGCTCCTGGTGCGCCTACCCGTAGCTCGACTAGGTTTACTTGTTTGTCGGTTTCACCGTCTCCGAAGTCGAGTTGAAGAGGCGATCCGCAATAGTGGGTGACCGACCCGGCTGACACTTTCTGCGCTTTGTGCACGTGACCGAGCGCCACATAGTTGGCGGTAGTTGGGATTGATTGTGAGGTGACTGCGTACTCTTCAACGAAATGTGCTTGGCGTTCACCACCACCTAGTGCCTGTCCGTGAACAAAAGTATGAGCGACCAAGATATTAATGGTCTTCGGGTCGAACTCGTTGGCTAGCAGCGCCATCATTTTTGTGACCCGGTCAGTGTATTTTTGGGAGTTTTCGAACGCTTCGTTGTCCCACAGTTCGGCTGCCTTGACGATGCCTCGCTTGGAGACAAACGGAAGCATAGCGACCTTAGCTGTTTCTCCGGTGGAAGTCTCAATTGTTATGGTTCCACCTTCTGACGGCCGGGTTGCCTTCGTGACGACGTGGATCGACCCGACGGCGTGAAAGACTGGGGTTACCGCTTCTAGACGTCGAGCATTGTCGTGATTACCGGCGATCACAACAACTTGAGCGCCGGTGTTGGCAAAATCGAGCAAAGCTTTGTAGACGATCTGTTCTGATTCGGCGGTCGGCGTTGCGGTTTCAAACAGGTCGCCGGCAACAATGATTACGTCAACGTTTTCGTTGTCAGCGATGTCGGCCATTTCGGCCAGAACGGTTTTGTGTTCCTCCGCACGTGATCGACCTCGAATGGTTTTTCCAACGTGCCAATCGCTGGTGTGAAGCAGCTTCATTGGACCTCGTCAAACGGATCGGACATATCTTTGGTGCCAAGTGATTTGTGATCGATTGTCCCGGCCAGATTGGCTTCCGAAGACCTTGTTGCCCACGCTGGGAATGGAAATTCGACCAGCAAGGGAACCGGAAGCCGTGGCTGTGCCAGATACATCGAACCGGGTTTCAGAATAGTCGCCCGTTGGCGTTGAAGGCCGGGCAGAAAGCCGTATTGTTCTCGGCCCGCCTCCGCGCTATCGAGTCGGCCTACTACCCGTACGGCGCTGTTTGCGACGATCCGTCGTTCGACCTCACTTGCCGTTTGCTGAGCGCCTATGAGGATGATTCCCAGGCTGCGGCCTCGTTCCGCCACGTCCAAGAGTATTTCTTTGATTGGGCTGGATGAGTCCCGTGGTGCGTATTTGTTTAATTCGTCAAGCACGATGAACTGGAGTGGGTCTGCGACACCCGAGGCCTCTTTCGCTGCGAACGCCTGCTGCAGAACAACACCGACAACAAACCGTTTCGCTCGGTCATGAAGCTGATGAATATCGACTACCGTCAACTGGTTTTTGTCTAAATCAAGCTGGTAGCGGGTTGCGTTATTGACGTCAGCGCGTATGAGCTGCGACATGTATTTGGTCGAGCCTGACAGTCTTCGCACAAAGGCGTTGATGGTTCCGCCGCCGACTGCCCGTCCAGACCATTTCGCATCAACATAGTCGTCTGGGTCTTCTGGGATCAAAATGTCTTCGATGACTTCAACTAGTTTCTCGAAGGTTCTGACTCGTACCCCGTTGATCGAAACGGCCCCGTCAGAGGTGTCACCAGTGCGTGCACACCGTCGTAGTTGTTCGGTAACTGAACGCACGACGATGGTGTATTGCTGGCGCTCGTCTTCGGCGTCGGCGAAGAGAAACGGCAGTAAGCCTTGTTCGCAAAACTCTGCGATGGTCCAGAAGTACGGTTCGACTCCTACTTGGCGGGCCCCGGTTTGGGGCGTTGCGTTCGGGTCGCCGGGCCGTGGCGGCGCCATGATGCCGACGCTGGTGAACGGGTGCGGTTCGAGGTCCAAGAACCCGTAGCGGGCCCGCTGGTCTGGGGTGAGCGAGGTGTTGTCATGGTCGAGAAAGAGAAGGTCTTCGCCTTTGACGTTGAAGATAAGCCCTTTGGTGTTGGTGGCCGACGCGCCGAGGACGCCGCTGTTGAAGATCGAATACAACAAGAAGGTCGCGTAGCTAGTTTTTGTGGCAACACCCGAGATGCCGCTGATGTTGACGTGGGCACCTTTGGTTCCGTCGACAAAATCAAGATCAAGATAGATCGGCTCGTTTTCCCTACTCAACCCAGCAGGTAGTCGACGTTCAACGTCAGCAAAATCGAGGGCGACATCCCGCTCTGAGTCGGTCGCTTTACGCACCGGTTCTCCGGGTAACGGCGGGACGAACGTTTCTGGGACGACTCTTGTTAGCTGAATCTCGGCGGCTTCTGAAACTTCGGCTGGAAGCCGCCCATCGGCGATCATGAAAACGTCGCTCTGAAATTTGGCGCCTTCATGGCGGGCACGAACCTGGCCTACTACGCCATAGGCGGTGATCGTCTCGCCGGTTGGCATAATCCGGTCGACCGCGATCACGTCGTCTAGTTGAAGATGTTGGCCTGGAGCGATTGCTACCCAAAACAGCAGCGGTGTCGCGTCTTCGGTTCCTAGTATTCGACCTACTATTTCGGTTTCCTCACCCATTGGTGTATCCGTCGCCCTTTTTTGAATGATCTGGTTCTCTAATCAATAATGGCAGGAGGTTCGAAATCGAGGTCAAGAACTTCCTGGTCCTTTGGGGGTGCCATGCCTAGATGTTTCCACGATGCAGGAGTCGCTACTCTACCCCGTGGTGTGCGTACCAGCAGGCCTTGTTGAATGAGGAATGGTTCGATTACGTCTTCTACGGTTTCGGTCGGCTCACCGAGACTGATCGCCAACGTCGATAAACCTACCGGACCTCCGCCGAATCGGTTACAAAGGTTGTCGAGCAGGGTCCGGTCGACCTTATCAAGACCTCGTTCATCGATTCCGAACAAGGCAAGTCCGTCAGACGCGGTTTCTTGATCGATTTTGCCGGTGCCTCGAACTTGGGCGTAGTCGCGTACACGTCGGAGTAGTCGGTTTGTTATTCGAGGCGTGCCTCGACTGCGGCACGCTATTTCCGACGCACCCCCAGCGTCGATTTCGACCCCTAAAACCTCGGCTGCCCTCAATGTTATTAGTTCAAGATCGGCGGCATCGTAGTATTCGAGCCGAAACGCGAACCCAAACCGGTCACGCAGCGGGCCGGTGATAAGGCCGGTACGCGTCGTCGCACCGACCAGTGTGAATGGTTCGATATCGAACCGAATAGATCGTGCCGCTGGACCTTTACCTAACATGACGTCGAGTTGGAGGTCTTCCATCGCAGGATAAAGAACTTCTTCGACTACCCGTGGGAGCCGATGGATTTCGTCGATGAACAGAACGTCGCCTCGTTCGACTTTGGTTAGGATCGACGCTAGGTCACCGGCTCGCTCGATAGCGGGGCCGGACGTTACATGAAGGTGAGCGCCGAGTTCGGTGGCGACAATTCCGGCCAGCGTCGTCTTGCCCAGTCCGGGCGGGCCTCCAAAGAGAAGGTGGTCGGCGGCTTGTTTGCGCTCTGCTGCGGCTTCCAGAATTATGCCGAGCCGCTCTTTTAGTTCCGCCTGACCTACAAAATCGTCGAGGCTTGTCGGTCGTAGACCTGACTCTTCGCTGATCTCTTCGACTACGTCGTCTTCGGTTACTTCCGGGTTGACCAGACTGCTATTCGGGTTGATCAATTCGTCACGAGCCATGTAGTTATCCCGCCAATGTTCGTAGCGCTTGTTTGAGCAGCGGCCCTGAATCTTCGGCATCGGCAGGTAGATCAATTACGGCTTTGCGGATCTCTTCTGAAGAATATCCAAGGCTTGACAACGCTTCTCTGACGTCGCCGATAGCGGTCTGTCCGTCGGTTTCGACCACACCACCCGCTTCGGTTGTTTCCTCAGTTGGGATCACCAAGGTAGATTTCAGTTCGACGAGTAGGCGTTGTGCGGTTTTTTTGCCCACTCCTGGCACCTCGCACAGCGCGGCCAGATCGTCGTCAGCCAGGATTCGTTCGAGTTGAGCTGCCGGGTGGGTGCTCAACACCGCTAACGCCAACGATGGACCTACTCCATGAGCGCCCAATAAACCTTCGAACGCTGACCGTTCGGTTAACGAAAGAAACCCAAACAGTTTCTGGTCGGATTCTCGTATGTGATGATGGATATAGACAACAACTTCTTCACCTGAGGGCAGACGAGACAACGTCGCTGCGGTCATCGTTATTTGGTATCCGACTCCGGCGACTTCGACGATGGCATCAACGCCGACGCTTCGGTCGCCGCCGACAAGGCGCTCGGTCAACATTCCTCGGAGTGACGCAATCATGTCGTGACCTTCTCGGCACCGTCGCTTTTAACGGTTCCGTGTTTTTGAGAATTACCCGGTTCAGCCGATATTGTTTTGCGACCTAGCGACGGATCGTAGGCTAGATGGCACAACGCCAAAGCGGCAGCGTCGGCGGCATCTGCCGGTTTTGGCAGTTCAGTCAGGCCGAGTAGAACCTGTACCATTTCTTGGATTTGTGTTTTGTTCGCCTTACCGTCGCCGGCGACAACCGATTTGACTGCAGTTGGTGAGTACTGGTGCACGTCGGCGCCCCGTGCCGCCGATTCAGCCAAAATAAGTCCTGACGCTTGGGCTACTCCTACTGCCGTTGACGCGTTGTGTGTGAAGAAGATTTTTTCGACTGATACTACCGCTGGCTGATATTCGTCATGGAGTAGTCGGATTTCGGTTTGCAGCTCGGCTAAACGCTCTGGGACGGAGTCTTCGGCGGACGTACGGAGCACGCCCATAGCTACCGCAGTCGCTTTCCCCCGTTTACCTGGGCGCAAAACGGCATATCCGCATCTAGTTAAGCCTGGGTCGATTCCTAATACGAACACATGTACGACGCTAGCCGGTTTTGGTCCGTTTTGCCCGACATATTCACCAATCGATTTTCGTGGGGTTTGACGCAGTGCGGGTTTGGCGGCTGTAGCAATGTGGGTATAGGACGATTCGATCAGTTTGTGTTAGTTTCGATCAGTTCTGACCAGAGTGGAAACCACCGGTCAGCTGTCTTTGGCCAAAGCGGTAGCGGTACGTCGAATTCGTTGTGGAGCCAATCAGCGACGTCGGTGCCATACACGACTAGGTCGGTTTGGTAGACCGAAAGTACAGGGTTCGATTCGGCGGATTCTTCTCCCCGAGCCTTTGTGAGCGGGATACATCGGTGACCATATATAGGCAGCAGTGGCGGAGCTGCAGCGACGGCTGCTTCAACAATCTCGAATCGATGAGCCGGTTCATCTGGGCGTAGCCCCCACGAGGATAGCCAGAAGGCGTTATGTTCAACGTCGAACATAACGCCTTCTACCAACCAAGTATTCCACTCTTTAAACTGCTCAGCCGGGTTCTCGCCCCATTGTCTCCAGCCGTCGGTGTCGGGCACGCCCATAACAAGAAGAAGTCCAACTTCGAACGGGAGCTGTACCCCAACGACGCGTTCAAGCTCGGCCAACTTCTTGTTCGTCAGACCAGTTGAGCCATCAGCGCCCAGCTGCTCTAGCGTCGATGTCAAGTACGATTCCCAGGCATCTTCGTCCGGTGTCGACAACGGAAGTGGAATACCATCTACGGAAAAGTCGTCGTCGCTCATACTGCTACGAATCTACCGGATTGGCTCAGCGATGCGCTAAATAGCTAGTAAGGCGCGTTGGGTTTCGTGTCGATACCTACGGAGTGTCAGATTATGCGACCATCAATCTTCAAACCGTCAGCCTTAGTTTCGGGCAAATCCAGGCGATCGACAACCTGGATCTTGTAGCACCTCCTGGCGAAATTACTGTGCTGCTGGGACCCAACGGAGCAGGCAAAACCACCGCAATACGTCTGATCACCGGTGCTTTGACACCGACCTCCGGCACGGTCAATGTACTAGGACGTGATCCGAGCGGCCCCGGAGGAGAGCTAATCCGAGCGTCATGCGGAGTCGTGTCTGCCAAACCTTCCCTGTATGACCGTCTTAGCGGCTACGACAACCTGCTGTACGCCGCAGAACTCTACGGCCTCGCCAAGATGACCAGCGTTGAGCAGAAAATTCGCACCTGTGCCGCTCGTTTTGGGATTTCCGAAGCATTAGATCAACGAGTCGGCGGATATTCCACCGGTATGAAAACCCGGCTTGCGCTCGCCAGATCTATTCTTCATGACCCACAGTTACTACTTCTCGACGAACCAACATCAGGCCTAGATCCAGAATCGGCTCAGGCAGTACTCGAACTCATTCGGACTATGACCCAGAGTGGCCAGACTGTGCTGATGTGTACCCATCTGTTGTCCGAGGCTGAGGGACTGGCGGACGAAATTATCATGATTGAAGCGGGTACAAGTTTGATCTCGGGCAAGCCTCAACAAATCGCAGACCGATACTGGCCTGACACAGAAGTAACGTTTACCGCAACTGTTGGTGATCGCCTTGATGTGTTAGCCAACACGGTCGGGGTTAAAGAATACGCTCGTTCAGATGACACTGCTGTTGTGAAGGTTACCGACGCTGCGGTCATACCTGATTTGGTAACCCTGGTTGTAGGTGCTGGCGCTGCGTTGACATCGGTCCGGCCGTTCGAGCCGAGCCTCGAAGACCTCTATTTCGCTATTCGTCGAGAAGCCGGCCAATCAACTAAGGTGTCTGCTCTTCCACCGGTTTCGACGGGCCAATCAGTGGGAGTTTCGTCATGACCGGTTCAAGCGGGATCAGATGGTCGCGAGTTGTGACAGTTGCTAAGACAGATCTCAAGCAACTTATTCAGGCGAAAGATTTCTGGGCTCCCATGATCTTTTTGGGAGGATTTTTCTTTGTAATCATCCCTGGGGTTCTTCTGTTGACTGTCACCCAAATCGGCAGCGTTGAAGTCGTAAGTCAGGTGTCGGATACCTTGGCCGTTCTCCCAGATAGTGCTCAAGCACAAATCGAAGGGCAGTCTCCTCAAGGCCAAACTGGATATGCCCTGGCGGTCTTTCTTTTTGCTCCGATGGCTATTGTCGTTCCACTGACTATTTCGACTGCGGTTGGCGCATCTACTATCGTCGGGGAACGAGAACGCGGCACCGGCGAATTCTTAGCTCATTGCCCAGCCAGTACTACTGAAATTTATTTAGGGAAACTCGGCGCTAGTGTTCTTCCCGGATACTGCACGGTGTTGGTTGGTTTTGGCTTGTATTCGCTACTCGTGAACGTTCTTGTCGGACCCGATGTTGGAGGCTGGTTTTTCCCTACTGCTCAATGGTGGATCATGATTGGTTGGGTATTGCCACCGTTTTTAGTGCTTTGCCTTTCGATCGTCTTGCGACTCTCGGCTCGGGTCTCTTCGACTGCGGCTGCTCAACAAGCATCAGGGCTCGTGTCACTTCCCCTGATCGGGATCGCCTACAGCCAGGCAACCGGCTCACTGTTTGGGGCCGGTTATCTGCCCTGGATCATTGGTTTCTTGGCATGGATTATCGCGTTGCTCAGTTTGACTCGAGGCGTGCGCAGCGTGACACGTTCTAGGCTGCTAGGCGTCTGACAACTATTCTTCCGGTGACTCCAACAGGTCTTCGGGAATGTCGATGTTCGAGTAGATGTCTTGAACGTCGTCTTGATCGTCGAGAATATCGATCAGACTCATAACAGAGGTGACGGTACCTTTGTCGGCTACTTCTATCGAATTTTTTGGTTTCATCGTCGAGTCCGACTCGAGAACTTCTATGCCTTCGGCTTCTAACGCTGCACGCAGCGACTCGACGTCTGGCGGTTCGCACGTAACGAGCCAGTGTTCGCCGTGGTCTTCGATGTCTTCGGCTCCGTGGTCCATCCCGGCCATCATTACGTCGTCTTCTTCAACGGCTCTAGCGACTTTGACGATGCCTTTGCGCTCGAACTGCCAGGCAACGGCGCCTGGCTCCGCCAGAGAACCACCGTTCTTTGACAGCAACGAACGCATCTCAGACCCGGTCCGGTTGCGATTGTCGGTCAACGCGTCGATCAAAAGCGCTACCCCACCTGGGGCGTAGCCTTCGTAGGTGATCGATTCGTAGTTGACGCCTTCGAGCTCACCGGTGCCTCGTTTGACCGCACGCTCGATCGTGTCGAGCGGTACCGAGTTGTCTCGGGCCTTCTGAAACATTGTGCGTAGCGTCGGGTTACTTTCAACATCACCGCCGCCTTGACGGGCCGCGACTTCGACCTGTTTGATGAGCTTGGCAAAAAGCTTCCCTCGTTTAGCGTCAGCTGCACCCTTTTTGTGTTTGATTGTTGCCCATTTGGAATGGCCTGACATCAGAACCCCCGTGTTCGCTCGAGTGGGAGCGATTCTACTCTTTAGGAACGCCGGACACACAACACCAAGCTATGCTTCGCCCCAGCCGCCGCCGCCTGGAGTCAGAACACGAAGTTTGTCACCGCCATCGACTTCGAAGGTGGTTTTACCTGGGAGAAGTTCTTTACTCCCGTTGGCTTTCACTAACCAGTCCTCGCCTTTGGCGCCAGGCTTTCCACCAGACAGCCCCCAAGGGGTTGTTACTCGACGTTCACCCATGAGTGTCACGGTTGCTGCCTCTAGAAACTCGATCTCGCGCACAATGCCTTCACCACCCCGGTATTGCCCGTCACCGCCACTGCCTTCACGCAGTCCGTAGCCTACGATCCGGAAGGGGTAATGTAACGACAGACTCTCGATCGGAGTGTTCTTAGTGTTTGTCATGCCGGTGTGAATACCTGATTGGCCGTCGCCTCTTGGGCGAGCTCCTTGACCGCCACCAACGGTTTCGTAGTAAGCGAACGAGTCGGACCCGATCAACACATTGTTCATTGTTCCCTGCGAAGCTGCGGGCACTTGATTTGGGTTGGCTTGTGCTAACGCTCCGAGTATTGCGTCGGCTATTCGTTGGCTTGTTTCAACGTTTCCGGCCGCTACTGCCGCTGGCGCTTTTGCATTGATTATGGACCCGGCCGGAGCTTCCATCGAGATTGGCCGGTAGCAACCTCCGTTAGCTGGAATCGTCGGATCGGTTGCGACACGAACAGCGTAATAGAGTGACGAGATAGCGACAGCTTCGACCGCGTTGAAGTTAGCTTCGACCTGGTTGTCGGTGCCAGCAAAATCGACGTGGAGGTCGGATCCATCTATCGTTACCGTCACCGCAATTTTGTGAAGGCGGTCGAAGCCTTCAACATGATCTTCGAAATGGAACGAACCCGTCGGCAGTTTGTTGATTGCACTGCGCATCAGGCGCTCCCCGTAGGAAAGCAAACCGTCGCAAATGTTTTGGTAACCGGTCGGCCCGTACGTCTCTGCTAGTTCAACGAGCCGTTCAGCTCCCATTTCGTTTGCACCGATTTGGGCCGACAAGTCACCAATTCGTTCCTCTGGTGTTCGGGTGGCCTCCAGAAATGGGTCTAAAAAGTCCGATACCCATTCGCCGTCAATCGCGGCCAGCATCGGGGCGACGATATGGCCTTCTTGTTCGAGTCTGGTGGCATGAGCAGGCATAGAACCTGGGGCTTCACCACCAACGTCGCTATGGTGAGCCCGGTTCCCTACCCACCCGACCAGATGCTCGCCTTTGAACACTGGTCGCACGATCGTCAGATCGTTTAAGTGGGTTCCGCCATGGTAGGGATCATTAACGGCGTACTGGGCCCCGGGGCGTAGTGAATCACCAAACGATTCGATAACTGCTTGAACCGAGGCTGGCATCGAACCGAGGTGAACCGGTATGTGTTCTGCTTGTGCTAGCAATTCGCCGTCAGCGACAAACAGTGCGGTGGAGAAATCATCGCGCTCTTTGATGTTAGGGGAATAGGCGGTGCGTCGGAGCACTCCCCCCATCTCGTCAGCTATTGCTGCGAAGCGATGTCTCGCTACTTCGAGATCGATTGCGGTTGTGGTTGTTACGTCTCGGTTTACCATTTGATCTCTATTGCTCCGGTCTCGTGGATGGTGGCGTGTTCGCCTTCGTCTATATAAATGGTGGTTTCGCCCTCTTCGATGATGGCTGGACCATCGATACGGGTGCCGGGTTCCAAAGCTGGTCGCCACCAAACCTCTGCCGGTAACAGCCCAGTTGTGCCAACTATGGTTCTGGATGGGCGCTTTTTCGGTTCTTCTGTTGGGGTGTATGCCGGAAGGTCAGCCCACGATAGAGCGGGGGCGCCAACGGCCTCTGCCCGTATCGTTACCGCTTCTACGTCGTCTTCTGGTCGACAAAATCCGTTATGTTGCTCGTGGAGTGCGTGGTATCTCTGACATAGGGATTCCCAGGTATCGTCCTGCTGGTATGGAACTGATGTTTCGTGGGCTTGGCCTACGTAGCGCATGTCGACGATTACCGCTTCGGCCTCGGCTGGCTGGCCGCTGTCGTTGAGCACGTGGTTCTTGGCTAGTTCTAATAGCTCTTCGGTCTTGCGGGCGAGTAGCCCACTGCTGGATTTGTCGAGGTTCACTGTCCAGGCCATGTCGGCTCGTGGCGGACTCAGTAAGAGCCCGAAGGCTGAATACACACCAGCGTAAGGCGGGATGACAACACCTTTCATATTGAGTTCTCGCGCGAGCGAAGAAGCGTGCAGAGCGCCTGCGCCTCCAAATGCGACGAGTGTTGCTTGGCGTGGATCTGTGCCTTGCTCAACTGAGACGGTTCGGATGGCGTGGGTCATGTGTGATTCGACAACTGCCAATACCCCTTTGGCCACATCGGTTGCGCTCATCGAAATCTGGTCCCCGATACGCTCAAACGCTTCGAACGCTAGATCTCTCCGCAGCGTAAGTGATCCAGCAAGCTGAGCGGCAGGGTCTAGTCGGCCTAGGACAAGGTTTGCGTCGGTTACAGTTGGCTCGGTGCCACCTCGCCCATAACAAGCAGGTCCGGGAAATGCGCCAGCCGATTGGGGGCCGACTCGCAGAGCTCCGCCATCGTCTACCCAAGCTATCGATCCGCCTCCGGCACCAACTGTATGGACTGCCACCGATGGCATTAGGCAGGCGTATCCTTCGATTTCTCGGCTATAGGTTACTTCTGGTCGCCCGTTCTCGACTCGACATACGTCTGAAGAGGTGCCGCCCATATCGAACGAAACGAGAGTTTCGTGACCCATTTGTTTACCTAAGGCTGCTGCGGCGACCACACCACCTGCTGGGCCTGAGAGAAGGATCGAAGACGGCAGCTTTGCGGCTTTGGGTAGGGAAATAAGTCCTCCCGAGGAGCGCATTACGGCAATATCAGTTGTGAGTCCGGACTGTTCAGCGCGTTCACCAAGGTTTCCCATGTACTTAGCGACTTCTGGTGATAGAAACGCGTTCAGGGTCGTGGTGGAGAGCCGTTCGTATTCTCGAAATTCGGCGACCACTTCGGAAGATATCGAGATCGGGAGGTCAAATTGTTCTACTAGCTTGGACCGTAGACGGCGTTCTTGGGAAGGGTCGGCATAGGCGTAGAGTAAGCAAATCGCGATCGCTTCGACCCCGTTAGACTTGCACGTCGTTGTGATGTCGGCGATGATCTCATCGAGTTCGGCTTCTGTTGTTTCTTCAGTTAGCGAGATCCCGAAACGAAGTTCAGTAGAAACCAACGGTTCGGCTCGGTCTGCGAAGGCGTCGTATAGCGAAGGTCGATTCTGGCGGGCGATTTCGATTACCGCCTCGAATCCGGTGTTGGTGATCAGTAACGTTTTGGCGCCTCGTCGTTCGAGTAGCGCGTTCGTAGCCACCGTTGTGCCGTGTACGAGACTGACTTGTTGGCCGTCTGGGGTTATCTCGGTTGCTCCGTTGATAACACCTCGGCTTTGATCGTCGGTTGTAGATGAGACTTTGCCAACCTTTATGTTATGCCCGTCCCATAATGCCAAGTCGGTGAATGTGCCGCCGACGTCGACACCCAAGCTGAGATCAGCTGATGTCGATGGTGCGTCCGTGGCCGGTGTCCGATCTTCTGTTTTATTGTTTTGCGACACGTAATCTCCTATAGCTCACCGACAACAACGTCGAACGTTCCACTTATTGTAGTCACTGTATACAGTGAATACAACTAGAATGATTTCTGAAAGGACCCAGTTCAACCATGAACCCCGCACAAGAAACTCGACAGAGAATTCGTGATGGCTCCCTGCCAGGGCCAACGGCAGGTCTTGCCCCCGGATTTGTTCAAACAAACTTGGTAATGGTGCCTCGATCTGCTGCATTCGACTTCTTATTGTTCTGTACACGAAACCCCAAACCTTGTCCGTTAATCGAAGTGGTCGATAACGGTTACGAAGCCAAAGCTTCTGCTAGTGGCAGCGATCTTAGAAAAGACCTACCTCGTTACCGTGTGATGCTCAACGGAAGCGAAGAATCAGCCGAAGATGTCACTCCTTGGTGGGACGACGACATGGTCTCTTTCCTTCTGGGATGCAGCTTCAGTTTCGAGGCGGCATTGATACGAGCCGGGCTGCCAGTACGGCATATCGAACTCGGATGTAATGTTCCAATGTTCATAACCAGCCACGAAAGTATTCCTGCCGGAATTTTCTCTGGCCCGACGGTTATGACGTTCAGACCAATGCCAGCACATCTCGTCGACAAAACAATCGAAATCACCGAACAGTATCCGCATGCTCATGGCGGGCCATTACATGTGGGAGACCCAGCCGAAATCGGAATTTCGGACCTCACCCAACCAGACTTCGGAGACGCTGTCCCAATCGGCGACAACGAAGTCCCTATGTTTTGGGCTTGCGGCGTAACCCCGCAACTCGCAGTCTTCAACGCAGGCCTAGACAAGGTGATCACCCACGACCCAGGCCACATGTTTATCACCGACATATCAGATCTTGCCTGAAAACGGCCAATGACGGAACGAGCTCGGAACCCATTCACCGGGGAGCCCGTTCCGTCAGCCATTAGGGGAGACCTAAATCCCGAGAAAGGCCTTGCGGATCTCATCGTTCTCCGCAAGCTCATCGGATGGTCCAGAAGTGACAACCTGGCCGGTCTGCAAGACGTAAGTACGGTTACAGACCTCCAGACACTCCATAACGTTTTGTTCAGCTAGAAGAATGGTCTGACCTTCGTCACGCAACTGAGCAATCGCTTTGTAAATACCTTCAACCAATACCGGGGCGATACCTAGCGACGGTTCGTCCAGCATCAAAATCTCTGGTCGGGACATTAATGCCCTACCGATCGCCGCCATCTGCTGCTCACCACCAGATAACGTTCCAGCCAGCTGAGTCTTACGTTCAAGCAATTTAGGAAACAGTTTGTACACACGATCAAAGTCACTCTGATCGACGACGTGGGTAGAACTCCCGCCGAGAAGAAGGTTGTCTTCGATGCTGAGTCGAGGAAACAGCCGACGCCCCTCCGGGACATGGGCCAACCCCAACGAAGGCACCTCATGAGCCTTCAACGCCAAAAGGTCTTTGTTGTCAAACGTGATACTCCCCTCGGCTGGCACGATCCCCGAAATCGCTTTAAATAGGGACGTCTTACCAGCACCATTAGAGCCAACTAAACCAACAGCTTCACCTCGCTCGATGTTTAGCGAAACACCATTGAGCGCAATAGCTCCGCCGTAGGTAACTTTGAGATCATTTATTTCGAGCAGCAAAGCGTTCTCCTAGATATGCAGCCAGAACCTGAGGGTTCGAAGCGATTTCTTCTGGGGTACCTTCCAGTAGTTTTTGACCTTCAACCAGCACGACAATCCGATCGGATAGAGGCATGAGAATTTCCATGACGTGTTCGATCATGACCACGGTTACTTCCTTACGAAGGTCGCGTACGACTTCGACCGCTTCGGCAGATTCTTGCTTGTTGAGGCCGGCCATGGCTTCGTCGAGCAGCAATATCCGAGGGCGAGTGGCAACCGCTCGCGCCACCTCGACTCGCTTACGCCCAGCCAACGTCAGTTCTTTACCCAGGGCGTCAGCCTTGTGAGAGAACCGGACCCGCTCGAGAACCTCACCTGCGTACTTACGTGCCGCTCGAGAGCTTGACTCTCGGTGAAATGACCCGATCATCACATTTTCTAGAACGGTAAGCTCTGGAAAAGTCTTAACGATCTGAAACGTCCGAGCAAGACCAGCAGAGCAAATCTTGTCTGGCCGCTGAGCCGTGATGTCTTTTCCATCGAGAATGACTCGACCTTCGCTTGGTTTCTTGAACCCAGAAATCTGTTCGAATAGCGTGGTCTTTCCGGCACCGTTAGGACCTATCACGCCGAGCAGTTCGCCTTCTTCGACTTCGAAGGTTATGTCCTTGTTCGCTGCGAGACCACCGAAATATTTTGTTATTCCTTCGACTCTAAGTAGGTTCATGATTTGGCCTTTTCGAGTAGGTGTGCAAATCGGTTTCCGAGCCCGATCAAACCATTTGGCTCAAAGGCAGCCATAACCATGACGATGAAGCCGAAGATAACTAGGTCGAAACCGTTCCCACCAAACCTGATATTTGTCCACTCAGATAAGAAGAGAAACACGATCGCACCGATCATGGGACCCCACTTACTAAGCACACCACCGATTACAGCGATGATGGTGATTCTGATCGATGTGTCCAAACTGAATGCTTCGTCTGGTCCAGCGAACTGTAGTTGTTGCGCAAAGTACGAGCCGGCGATGGATACAAACACCGCCGAGTATATGAACGCAAGTTGTTTGTATTTCGCTATTGGGACACCGAGTGAAGATGCTGCTTCTTGGTTGTTCCGAATGGCCTGCAAGTAGTAGCCCATACGAGACTTACTAATCATTACGGTCGACACGACCGCAAGAAGAAGTAGCACAAATCCGAGATAGTAGAACTCCCATTTCTGTCGACCTCCCCAATAGAAATTGAGGAACCCTTCGTCACTTCGCATGAGGAACCCTTCGGTGCCTCCAAGAAACTCGCTGTTACGAACCAGGAGAAACGCAATCTCTCCGGTGCCGATAGTAGCGATGGTGAAATAGTGACCTTTAAGCCGGAAGACAGGCCAGCCAATGATGACGGCAATGATGGCGGCTACACCCATCCCAAGGATCATCGCCAGCCAAGGGTTCCATTCGTATTCGTCGGCTAAGGCAACCGCGTAAGCGCCAACTCCAAAGAACGTAGCGTGTCCCAGGGAGATTTGGCCAGCAAAGCCGCCCAACATATTCCATCCGGTCGCCGCAATTGCGAACCACATCATTTTGATGCCGAGTGTGTGATCAGACGGAGAGTCGAAGACGATGGGATAGAGGGCAAAGAATCCAAGAAACAGAACCCACGGCAGGTACTGTCGCACCATTCCCCAGACTGAGCTGCCTTGTGGCAAGCCATTGACGTTCATAACGCCCTCGTTTGTTGCAGCATCGGCTGCAGAGCCAGTAGTAGTTTGATTTGTTGTAGTCATGCTCGGCCCAACAATCCTTGAGGCCTAAACAACATGACCAAGATGAAGAGCCCGAATATCCAGACCTGCTTGTACGCAGAGTCACCGTAGAAGGCAGAGAAATTCTCGAGCATGCCGACAGCAAAGGCGGCGAGAAACGCTCCACCAATCGACCCGAATCCACCGAGGGCGACAATCACGAAGGCGGTGAGCCCAAAGGCTAGACCTACGTTCGGATGGACGGGCTGATAGTTAGCCACGAGAGCTGCGGCGACACCGGTCGAGGCACCTCCGATCAACCACGCAAGTCCGAACATCTTATTTGGGTTGATACCCATCATTAATGCTGCATCCGGATCTTGACTAGTCGCCTGGAGCGCCTTACCGGTCGTTGTTCGGTAGATGAACCAGCCAATTGCACCGGTACAGACTAGGCTGCCGACCGCAGCAGCTAGCTGCGGCCCTGGCATAACGATGTCCCCTATGGTTATTCGCTGAGAAGACAACCAAGCGCCTTGGATGGTTTCAAAGTTCGAACCAAACAGGGTTTGAGCGACTCCTCTCATGAAAATCATCAAACCAAAGGTGACGAAGATCTGCGAGAGGAGAGTACCCCTCATCGCCGGGCGAACAAAGGTAAAGAAACTCAATACCCCGATCAGCCCAACAACGGCCGCAGAAACGGGCATGGCAAGTAATGGGTCGAAACCAAACTGTGAAGACGCTACGAATGTTGCATACATCCCAGCCATTACGAATTCGCCATGAGCGAAGTTAACAATATCTACTACCCCGTAGATTACTGTTAGGCCAACGGCTACCAACGCCAGCACGGAACCAAGCATTAGACCATTGACGAATGTTTGTATAAGATCGCTCATTTACTCCCTTTCTGCGACCGAAGTGGACTCAAGTTTCTAGCGTTGTGATACGGGTGGTACTGGCCAGGTAAGTTCAGTTGGTGCTGTTTCGAATGGCCAAACGACTGCGTATTGCTCTTCTAGTCGTTGGGTCACGATTCCTTGCGCCAATTCGTTCTGACCGTTCTCGGCAAAGAGAATTCCTTCCCAAGGCATGATGATTTCGTTGTCACTGAGGTTCAGTGTTGTCAACGCATCCCGAATGGCGTCTGGTTCAGAAGATCCAGCGGCGTCAATTGCGGCGAATAGTGTCATCGCAGCAGTAAACGTACGGGCCGAGTTTTCGTCCATTGGTTGATCGAATCGCTCTTCGTACATCTCGGCGACATTAACCGCAGCCGGTTTAGCCGAAACAGCGTCGAGTGACCATGCTGCTCGGGCGACTACGAAGTCAGCTTTGGTGCCTACAGATTCGAAGAACTGTGGGTCACTAAATCCTGCACCGTATGCCAGAATTGGAGCCGCATATTCGTTGTTTTCCCAGGCGTTCATGAACAGAATTGCTTCACTGGTCTGAGAGGCTTGGAAAATGATGTCCGGATCAGCGGTAATGATTTTCTGAGCTTCAGGCGTAATGTCTGAAACGTCGTTTCCGTGAGGAACATCAGCGACGATATTGAAATCGAACTCTTCTGCAAGTTCTTTGGTAACCCGAGCTGCTTCGTTTCCGAATTCGGTGTTCTCGTAAAGCAACGCTACGTCTCGAACATCTTCGCCTTCTTCTTCTAGATCTTCGAGGAACTTGAAGAAGGATTCAGCGAAAGTTTTGTCGCTCGGACCGGTGCGGAAGAAGTATTCCAGCTCTGCTCGTTCTGGGTCTTCGGTCAGCGCCGTTGATGACGAAGATCCATTTACGAACGGAATGCCGAGTCGTTCTGCTTTTTCGGATGCTGTTTTGGTTACCGAAGAGTTGAATGCACCGGTGAGAGCAACCACTTCTTCGCTTTCGATCAGTCGTTCCGCTTCGGCCTGACCGACGTCGGCTTCGCCTTTGTGGTCAGTTGAAATTACCTCGACCTGAGCGTTTCCGACATTAGGAAGGCCTGCGGTCTCGGCCAACGGCAGGTCAGCCAATTCCGGGAACTCGCCATTGACGATTTCTTCAGCGAGCATTACTCCGTTGAGGGTTTGCTGTCCCGCAGATGCAACGGAGCCGGTAAGTGGAAACAGGGCGCCTACCTTGACTACTTCGCCACTGGCATTTCCGCTGCTCTCGCTACTATTTTCCGTTCCGTCTTCGTTAGTGTCGCTTGTTCCTTCGCCAGCCGTGGTGCCTCCGCACGCCGAGGCGAACAACATGAAGGCAACCACTGACAGAAACAGTTGTTTCTTTTTTCTCAGTCTCATTTTCCCTCTTCCTAGAGCTTTTTACGACCCAGCTACTTGCCAGGCCATCCCTTTAACTCATTCCGTTGAACAACTAAAAGTGACGCTGAAGGCAACGAATCACCTCCGACGATCTGGACGTAGATTAGTTCGGTCCAGATCCTGGGTGGTGCTTACGTCCCCCCTGTTGTCCGAGCCGCCACTCCCGATGTGTCCATGCGCACAGTGTATACAGTGTATTCTTATGCGTCAACTGGCAATCTGGTGGCTGCAACAAGTCCGACACACGATGAGCGCGACTGAAGAATCTCTGTTTATCCCTGAACACTCCGGCTATTCTTACCCGAGCGCGAAACAACGACGCTGCACCTAAAACCACAGCCGTCGTCTACTACCCGGCACCCTGAGCAGGGCCAAGTTAACTACCGCGACCGAACCCAGGATTATGGGCACCTACCTATCGCGCAGCAAATATATGAAAAGTCGCCTCGGTTAGCGGCGACGAGGGGTCACGGCATCAAAAGCGTAATCGGGTCAACGTTAGGTTCGGCAGCCATCGCGGCCACCAATCCATCTCTGGCACCCACCAGATGGAGAGAGATCGCCTGATCCAGACCCTCCACATCACCGTCACGAATCGCTTCAATCATTGAGCTGTGTTCGTTCTGTACCCGATCGACATTCTGCAACTCATACACATACATCCGTGAATACGGCTCCACTAGGTCAAGAAGCTGCCTTACGATTCGAAGGGTGTGACTACCGCCAGCCGATTCGTACATTCCGAGGTGGAAATCGTAATTTGCGTTCGCCCATTCTTCTGCGTTGTCATCTTGAGCCCGCATTTTCTTGTCGAGATCATCCAAGAGATCGATTTGAGGTTTTGAAATATGGGTGATGATGTCGTTAGCGAAATTAGGCTCGATACGAAGACGAAGATTATAAAGCTCAGTTATCTCTTCGGATTCCAGCTTCGTGACTCGAAAACCTTGACCTGGTTTCATCTGGACAATCCCGACAGCTGCCAGACCACGCAAAGCTTCACGAAGCGGAATCCGGCTCACACCAAGTCGACTGGCGATATCTTCTTGCACCAGATCGTCACCGGGCCGGATTATCCCGTTACGTATAGCTCTACGCAACAGATCAGATACTTCTTCGCTCTTCATAGTCGGTGCCTCTATTGTCCGATGACGTTCATCGACAATACATCATAATGTCTAAATTGCCAGACTCTAGAAGGGTACTCCAGATAGACATTTGTCTGATCCACACGTTCCAAGAAACTATCGCGCGTGTAAACCTGCTGCCAATCAGAACGGCGCTGCATTTCGGGACGCCATATCAGGTTAGTCTGGATAGGTGAGAGTTGGAATCGTATGTCCATACAGCCTGGCTGTTTGGGGTGGAGTACAAACCCAAGTTCTAGGCTTGGCTCGTTCACTTCGCTCAAAAGGTGTGGATACCCAGGTCCTGTCGCCATGCGATGGACAACCACCTGAACCTTGGGTAACGCCACTAGGTAATTCGATTCCGTATGCCCAAAACGGCTCGTTCGCGCCGGTAGCCCCTGATCCCGCAGCCCAGTTACGAACACTCGGAACTATATGGGACGGACAATTCGACGTCCTACACCTTCACGAACCTCTTGTTCCCGGCCCGACACTGACCTCAGTTATGGTCAAACCAACCCCATTAATCGGAACATTTCACGCCAGTGGACATGTGGCGTCGTACCGGTGGGGAAAACCAATCTTACGCCGGTTCGCCAACCGCCTTGATCTACGAGTAGCTGTTTCTCCAGACGCAGCCGGCATGGCATCAAGGTACCTGGGAGGAACATACGACATACTGTTCAACGGTATTGAGGTGAGCCTTTTCGAAACGGTTCTTCCGGCTGACAAGACCGGACCTACCGTTCTTTTTCTGGGTCGCCACGAACCCCGCAAAGGCCTTGCGGTACTTCTAAAAGCCGCCCAGCTACTACCCCCAGAAGTGTCGATCTGGGTAGCCGGTCAGGGGCCGGAGACCGAAGAATTGACCTCAAAATACGCGTTTGATAAGCGTATTGAATGGATTGGGGCATTGACAGAACCCGAAAAGATCGCTCGCTTAAAAGCGGCCGACGTTTTTTGTGTTCCTTCGTTGGGTGGAGAGAGTTTCGGAATCGTTCTTCTAGAAGGCATGGCTGCGAACACACCGGTCGTGGCCAGTGATCTGCCCGCCTACCGTGTTGTGTCCCGCGAGGGAACCGACGCTGCCCTGTTCCCAACCGGAGACGCTCAAGCGTTAGCGAAACAGTTACTCAAGTGCCTTGACGGTGGACCGGCTCGTGACGCTCTCGTTCAAAGCGGTGCCGACAGAGTCCAAGACTTCTCGATGTCACGGCTAGCAGACGCCTACGTTTCCCGTTACCAACAGCTTCTTATCTGAGTTGGCGACGTTTGCCGATTCGTTCTTCTCCCCGATCAACGAAGTTTCGAGGATCGACTAGACTGACGTCATGTACGGCTTTTATCAAGATGGCACTTACCCGCCAGAAAAGATCAGGCGACACCGCAGGTTGATAGTGTTTCCGTCGGTGTTACTCATCTTTGCTGGTGCCGTTCTCGTAGCGTTTGGCCGATACAGCTTCGGTAATCTAGCGGCTCTCGTCACCTTGGTAGCCCTATTTTCATCCGCCCTGTGGTGGACGATGGCTACAAAGTCGTCGGGACCGGCCAAGATCGATCCTAACACCATCGACTACCTCAAACGGTTGACGAAACACAACCAAAATCTCCCGTAGCATAAGACGAACAGCAGTATATTCGTAGCGTTACACTAGACGTAGACCCGTCGGACTAGCCGGGCACACAAAACCTTAGGACGGCAAATCTACATGACCTCGGTCGAACCAACCACGGCAAGTTTGACTAAACCAACAGTCACGACATCAACCAGGTCTATCCTGCTGACTTCCTTTCTCGGCTTAGCAGCTTTATTTGCGTTCCTGTTGTTGCTCGTTGCGTTTGTGACACCTCTACCATGGTGGGTTTCGCTGGTTCTCGCAGCCGGATTCGCTGGAGGAATCATATTCTGGCGTCGGCAAGAGGCCGGGCATGCGTTGATCAAATCTGTCGGAGCCGTCGAATCGACCGCAAATGGGGTCGAAGCCCGCCTCGTAAACTTACTCGAAGGCCTAGCGCTCACGGGTGGGATTAGCGAATCTCGAATATATACAGTCCACGATGACGCACTGAATGCTGCTGCCTTAGAGTGCGATGGCGAGTCCCATATTTTGGCCACAACTGGACTCGTCGAAAACCTCTCTCGTATCGAACTCGAAGGTGTGATAGCTGAGCTGGTAGCCCGCATCAAATCTGGCGATGCCGAAGTCACAACACTAGCGTCTTCAATGTACGGCCCGCTGGTCACAGGCCCCCTAGCTCCGGTCACCAAACCCCTCGGCTTGCGGCTAATAAATCGCGTATATGTGTCAGACCGAGAACTTTTATCAGATGGCTCTGCTGTTATTCTGACCCGCTATCCTCCTGGCCTGCTGTCAGCACTTGAGAAAATCAAGTCATCGAGCAGCCAAGTCCCGGGCGCTATCCCCGCTTACGACGCGGCATGGTTTGTCTCACCCCGGTCCGAGGCCGGGGATGATGAGGTCGTTTACAATCAAGATTCTGATGTAAATCTACGCATCGATGTGCTGGCCGAGTTATAGCCAACCAGCTAAAACTCTACGATTCAACATACAAACGTAATTGACTCGCCGTCTCGCTTATTCGCCGCGTAAACTGAGCCACATGGAAGAAACCAACAAAGCTGTTGCTCAGCCATCCACCGTCGGCTCAATTCGTGTGAAACGTGGACTGGCCGAAATGTTCAAGGGTGGGGTCATCATGGACGTCGTGAACCCTGAACAGGCTAAAATCGCAGAGGACGCTGGAGCGGTAGCCGTTATGGCCCTGGAGCGTGTACCAGCCGATATCCGAGCAGACGGCGGCGTTGTGCGTATGAGTGATCCCGAGATGATCGAAGGGATCAAACAAGTCACAACTATTCCCGTTATGGCAAAGGCCCGAATCGGCCATTTTGTTGAGGCCCAAATCCTGCAGTCCTTAGGCGTTGACTACATCGACGAGTCTGAGGTACTCACTCCAGCCGATGAAGCACACCACATCGACAAATGGGCGTTTACTGCCCCATTCGTGTGTGGCGCTACCAATCTCGGAGAGGCACTACGTCGGATTGGTGAAGGTGCCTGCATGATCCGTTCAAAGGGCGAGGCTGGCACCGGAAACATCGTTGAAGCCGTCCGCCACCTCCGATCCATTCTCGGAGACATCAAAAAGGTCACTCAAGCTGACCAGGCCGAACTTTTTGACTGGGCTAAGCAGCTTCAGGCTCCTTTGCCGTTAGTTCAAGAAATCGCCGAAACCGGCAAACTTCAGGTCCCGCTCTTTTGTGCTGGCGGCATCGCCACACCGGCTGACGCCGCCCTAGCGATGCAGCTCGGGGCTGAGGCCGTTTTCGTGGGTTCCGGTATTTTCAAAAGCGAAGACCCGGCGCCACGGGCGAAAGCAATCGTCGAAGCTACCACCAACTTCGAAGATGCTGAGATCCTGACGAAAGTAAGCCGCGGGTTGGGTGCACCAATGACCGGAATCGGGATGGACGACATCGACGTAAAACTCGCCGATCGAGGTTGGTAACAACCGTCGGAGTTTTGGCGGTGCAAGGCGCGTTTGCTTTGCACCAAGAGGCACTACACCGCTGTGGGGTGGAAAGTGTTCAGGTTAGAAACGCTGACCAGCTGTTATCTTGCGATGCATTGATAATCCCCGGCGGTGAATCAACCGTCATTTCTAAAATGTTGAAAGCAAATTGCCTCGAAGCGGCGTTTGCGGCCGCTGTCCAAAACAAGCTCCCGATGCTGGGAACCTGTGCGGGGATGATTTTATTGGCAAACGAAATTGAGGATGGTACACCGGACCAAACCTCTTTCGGCGCTATCGACATCGACGTAACCCGCAACTTTTATGGGCGCCAAGTCGATTCATTCGAGTCAGCCATCGAACTGAATGTGCCACCATCGATTGCTTCTAAACTTGAAACCGAAGCACAACTTCATGCTGTATTTATCAGGGCCCCCGGAGTTTCTCGAGTTGGCGACGCAGTAGAAGTATGGGCGACCTACGATAACGAACCTGTGCTTTGCCGCCAGAATCAGGTGATGGTATCGTCGTTCCACCCCGAGTTGATTCCCGAAGACGATCGTGTGCATCAGCTTTTTCTTGCCGTCGCAAACCAATAAAACATCAACCGGTGCCAGATAGTACCACCCACCCTCTGACAGCACGGTCTATGAACACTGCCCGAATAGTTACTTCTGGGTACTAGTCGTAGTCACTAGGCCAGTTAGGTTCAAGCACATGCCACTGGTCGGGAGCTTGGCGAATAAGATCCTCGAGGTGGCCGGCAAGTTCCTGTGTCACCGTGGCCAGATCGGCCCGTAGGTTAGAGCCCCAATTGGGGTATATCGGTTCGCCAACTTCAGCCCGATACCCCCATCCGTCGTAGAAGACGGCCGTCGGCAACAGCGGAGCCCCAGTACGACGCGAAAGCAAAGCTGGACCGACCGGAAGCTTTGTCGCCTCACCAAAAAACTCTACATCCACTCCAGTACCGGCAACGTCTCGATCAGCCATTAGGGCGATGATGTGCCCTTGCTTTATGTGATAGATGAGTTCTCCCATCGCCGAAGAACCGAGTGGTATAACATTCACGCCGTACCCTTGCCGAACTGATACGAACCATTCGAAGACTTCTTCCGGCTCGAGGCGTTCGACAACGGCCGCTACCCCAAGCCCCTTGTATCGACTAAGCCATCCGGCAGCCCATTCCCAACCGCCAAGATGGGGCAACACGAGAATAGGGGCCGAACCCGCCTCGAGGACGTCCGAAATGTGTTCGTAGTGATCGACTTTGAACTCAGAACTAATCTGTTTAGCCGTCAATGTCGGCAACCGGAAAGACTCAACCCAGTACCGACCGTACGAACCAAAACCACGACGAACCTCGGCGGCAAGGTCAGGTTCGACATCGGGATCTATTCGCAGAATATGTCGGCCCAATTGGTCGGCTTTAGCAGGCATCAGTCGCGGCCCTAGCCAGGCTGCGAGATGATACCCGAGGCGCAAGGCCAGTGACAACGGGAGCAGGCGAACAAGAAACGAACCCGCCCGTAACGTCGTTAGCGGACCTGGACGCACAAAATTGATCAGACGCACAGATACGGAAGAAACGCTCTGTCGTATGTTTACGAAGACCGGTTTCAATAGAGAACGATTGATCGACGCTAACTAGCTTCTGCGTCTACGAGACTCAGCTCGCCCACGTGCTCGTTCTCGGAACGTGCCAGCAATAGGTCGGGCAGTTCGACGCTGACGTCGTCGGCGTCGACGTGGCGGCACGGCCCTAACCGCACTTGCCTGCTTCCATACTTTGACAAACCGGAAGACGGCTGTGGCGGCGGTCAATGCAAGCATGATCCACAAAACGGGAACGAAGATGGGACTGAAAAGCAAACCGATACCGAGGGCGATAAACCGTTCGGCCCGCTCCATAAGACCGCCCTTGGCGTCGAAACCTAGAACTTCGGCCTTAGCTCTTTGGTAGGAAACAAGTGAAGCGGCAAGATAAAGAGCAAACGGAAGCATTACCAGACGTGGGCTGTCACCATTCAGCAAGAACCAACCAGCACCGGCGAAAAGAAGCCCGTCACTCAACCGGTCAGAAACCGAATCAAGAAACGCTCCCCGAGGTCCAGCCTTGCCGCCAGCTTTAGCTACAGCCCCGTCCAAGGCATCCGGTAGACCGGTAAGAATAAGAAGAAGCACTGCGAGCGGGAACTGCCCCAAACCAATAGCGACACCACATGCCGCCGCCATAACCACTCCAACTGCAGTCACCGCATCAGGTGACACACCAGCTTTTTGGAGGCGCTTACCGATCGGAGCTATGCCTCTATCAATCGGTGCTCGAAAACTTCCGTCAAACATAGAAACACGTCCTTCGTAACTACAAACCTACACGCCACTCTAGTATCAATACAGCGTCCGCCGTACATCTCTCAGGAAATCAACCTGACAATAACTTCGTCTAAAAAGACTAAACGGCGTATAACTGCTTGGAATTCTTTGTTGCTATGTGAGTACTAGAACAAGCAGGAGTAGGACACCGAGAACAGCTAAGAAGCCAACAAGCGCCTTGAGTGCCGGAGACACTTGATCCTCGTACAATGCCGCACGGTCTTCGGTATATTCATCTGCCGAATAGTCGAGGGCACCGGTGGCGCCTTCACTTAACCGTTCGTTGTTAACGCCGGTTGCCGACGGCCGTGACGCAACTTGAGCACTCACCGACTTGCGTTGTGACTCTATTGCGGTTTCTTGATCAGACCAAGCTGAGAAGCTACTCGCCCCCTGCTCTGCGACTATCGGCTCCGGATCAGCGAAACTCGGAGCGGCCTGACCTGGCAGGACTGTCGGACTAGCGCCGTTCTGATCGTTGCCAGCAGTACGTGGAGAAAGGAATTGAGCGGGGCCTTGTGCGGGAACTGGGGCAGTCACCGGAGGAGCCACTCGGGTTGAAGCTTCGGCCAGCGGCGCAGCTCCAACGGTTGCGGCTCCAATAGCGGTGGTGAAGTTTCCCCCACCCGAGGTCAGGAGCCCCTTGGCTGCTCCGACTGAAACAGCCAGAGTCGCCATTGAGATCCGATCGTCGGCAAGAAGTGAACTCGGGACCTGCACACCTTCAAGCTGTGGTAGTTCGACTTCTGGCTGGCCGCCCATCTCGATGTGGACGCCGTCCTTGCCAAGCCCATCAGGATAGGCAACTGCCTCAAGTACTTGCCCTTGGTGAATGCGGGCTTTCCAACCAATTCCCGAAGACACCGAAACCGAATAGTCTTCCACGGCTGGAATGACTCGCACGACGGCGACAGGAGGTAGTTCGATACGTTCTGGAACGACTCCCAATGATTGGAAGGTGCCCATTACGGTGCCGAGATGACGAGTCGGGATATATGACACACCGGTGTTAGGATCACCGGCCTTAGTAATAGGGTCGCTGATTTTGACGGCCAGAGAGTCGACCCATTGTTCGATGGCCGGGCCGCTACCGATACCGGCGTGACCGACGCCTAGGGTTACGGCAACTCGCAAGTTGCTCATTCCGTCGAGCTTTAGTTTGCTCCAAAGGGCTGCGAGCGCTGGACCAGGATTAGGAAATCGGGAATCGCCGCCGTAGGTATCTTCGGCAGAAAGAATCGAATTATCTGCATATCCCAACAGTTGTGTCCCAGTACTGTCAAGAATAGACGCACACACGGAGTAACGTCCGAGCTCCACTCCGATGAGATCGGTTGGTTCAATCACAATTCTTAACCTGCCTGGTCATAAAGTAAGGTCCGGGGATGTAGATGTAGCTACACAAAACTCTCACGTAAAATTTAGCCTCATTGAGATGCTTTCCCTCAATTCAGATTAATACATGTGGTCGTTTCTCGTAAATTAGACAACCTTGTGCCTCTACCACAGTAGATACGCTAGCTCAAACCCTGTCAAATAAAGATTTTGTCGGCCTTCGAGCCGTGACTGACTAGACGTCGTCGGCGCTAACGTCGGACCAGTCTTCGGGATTCTCTTCGACGAAATGTTCGATCACTTCGCCATTGACCCCATCAACCATCACAAGTCCACGTTTACTGGGCGGCTCGTCCGCAGAGTAAACCAAAATGCGCCACGTGGGCCGGCTTAACAAGCCGCGCCAACCCATCTGCGCCGAGGCGTGACCGACCGGAAAACCAACCTGGTCGATCGAAGCGACCAACGCGTCGCGTTCATCGACTTTGAGATCCCAACCGGCAATGAAACTATAGGCTCCGACAACTGCGAGTAAGGCGGCGGCGAATAACAAACCACTATTTACCAAGATATTCGACTCGCCAACAAAATAGACAACCACAAGCGCAGCTGCGATTCCAAAATATAGGTACGCCGGGATACGGCGTCGGTTGTTGTTCGGGAACACGTAGTCCTCAGGGTCAACCAAGCCGGGTTGAAGATCTTCGGGCAGCTCGTCCACAATCGGTCGCTCTTCAACTTCTGTATCGTCTGAGGTCAGTTCGTTAGTCATGCGCTAACTAGTCTACCTCGTTTGGACACGCAGCCCGAAGCCGTTCCCACGATGATCGAAGTGTTTCCGGCAAAATTCTGGCATCAGAAACCGTAGACATAAAGTTTGTGTCACTCGACCATCGAGGTACCACATGAACATGAAGGTGGTCCCGCTGGGATCCGCCTCCAGCCAAACCTTCGTTAACTCCGACGTTGAGTCCTGCTGGAAGATACACGTTTTTCACTATCTCGGTCATTTGCCGGACAGAAGCCCACAGCTCATGAAACACCAAGTCTGACAAGTCAGTGATCGATGGCACGGCGTCAAGTGGAAGCACCATAACATGGCCGGGGTTGTACGGGTAGACGTTGAGAATGGCGAAGGTGTTGTCCCAACGCTTAAGAATGTAGGTCTGTTCATCGGGCAGACCCGACCGCTCGATCGTTTCGAAAAGCGAAAGTCCAGGTTGTGGTTTAAGGTTGGCGTGAGGTAGGCCGTCGCTTCCGAGACCATCAGGTTGACCGAGTCGCCAACCTGACCATAGCCACTCCACTACTGTTGGCTCTCGATATCTTCGGAGAGTCGCGTGATAAACGATTCGACTGACACGTCACGTTCGACATCGCCGCCTCTCGGGTTGACCCCGACGGTGGAATTTTTGACGTCATCGTCACCTACGACCAGAACGTACGGGATTTTCTGCTTCTTGTTGTTTCGGATTCGTTTCCCAAGCGGATCATCTGCGGCAACCAGATCGACTCGGAAACCCCGCTGTTCAAAGTCAGACACAAGCTGTTCGGCATAGGCGTCATGAGCAGCCGCCACTGGCAGTACGGCGACCTGAACTGGCGCCAACCAGGCCGGGAAGTTTCCGGCGAAGTGTTCGGTCAACACCCCAAAGAAGCGTTCGACCGAACCGAAGAGCGCACGATGGATCATTACGGGACGGCGCCGCTGACCGTCCGAAGCGATGTACTCGAGTTCGAACCGTTCAGGCAGATTGAAATCCAACTGGATAGTAGAAAGCTGCCATGATCGACCAATAGCGTCACGTACATCGATGTCAATCTTTGGCCCATAGAATGCGCCGCCGCCTTCATCGACCTCAAAAGAAAGAGAAGCCTGTTCCAATCCGGCCCGCAGACAATCGGTTGCCGTCGACCAAAGCTCTTCGGTGCCAACCCATTTATCTTCTGGCCTCGTAGAAAGTTTGGCTTGAAAGTCTACGAATCCAAAGGCCCGTAGGACATCCAAGACAAAGTCGATCAAACTAGCGATTTCTTCCGCCATGTCTTCCTGAGTGGTGAAGATATGAGAATCGTCTTGGGTGAACCCACGGATACGCATCAAGCCGTGCAGCGTGCCAGCCCGCTCGTATCGATACACCGTGCCCAGTTCAAAAAGCCTGATCGGCAAGTCTCGGTAAGAGCGTTGCTGGGACCGATAAACCAGAACGTGCATCGGACAATTCATTGGCTTCGGATAGTACGTGCCGTTGTCCATTTCCATCGGCGGATACATGCCGTCGGCATAAAAATCGAGGTGACCTGAGGTTTTGAACAGTTCGGCGTTCGCCAGATGAGGGGTGTAGGTGAACTCGTAGCCTCCGGTCTCGTGCCGGTCTCGGGCGTAGTCCTCCATTAGGCGCCTGATGATTGCCCCTTTGGGGTGCCAAACAGCTAGGCCACCACCAAGCTCGGAGGGAAAAGAAAGGAGATCCAGTTCGTTGGCCAACTTGCGATGATCTCGTTTAGCCGCTTCCTCTAACCGGTGAAGGTGCTCTTTTAGCTGTTTCTTGGAAGCCCACGCCGTTCCGTAGATGCGTTGCAGCATGTCGTTTTTTTCGTCACCTCGCCAGTATGCGCCCGCGACCTTCATAAGTTTGAAGTGTTGCAACTTGCCAGTAGCGGGAACGTGAGGCCCCATACACATATCGACGAACGAATCGGTATTTCGATAGAAGCTGATGACATCTCCATCAGCTTCGCCCACCAAATCTCCGCCCGTATCGCCGCCGCTTACCCGCTCGATGATGTCCCGTTTGAATTGATGATCTTTCATCAGTTCAAGCGCTTCTTCGACGCTGGCTTCGGTCCGAATAAACGGTTGGTTCGAACGAACGATCTCCGTCATCTTCTTTTCGATGCGTTCAAGGTCGTCGTCGGTAAACGTTGCGCCGTCGGGAAGCGCGAAGTCGTAGTAAAATCCGTTTTCTATTGGAGGGCCGATAGCGAAGGTCGCTCCCGGCCACATTTCAAGCACCGCCTGTGCCAGCACGTGAGCGGTTGAATGTCGGATCGTGTGGAGACCTCGTTCGGAATCAGCCGTGACGATCTCGACGGTCTGGCCGTCCTCGATAGTCGCATATGTGTCGACCTCTACCCCGTCGACAACACCGATCAAGGCGTCCTTAGCCAGCCGTTTCCCAATATCGGCTGCCAGGTCGGCTACTGTCGAACCCTCGGGAAGGCTACGGGTCGAAAGATCTGGGAGCTTAACTTCAATATTTGCCACGAAACGAAGTCTAGAGCGTCTCCACTTGGCTTGTGTCTCATTTACAAGATGACCTAAGCCCGTCAATTATGCTGCTCGACAGTGGACAAGATTTTTAGCTACAGCTCGACACCAAGCAACGAGGCAGCCATGCGGATATCGAAGCCTTGATCGACGGCGCCATCAATCAATTGGACCGCCGAGGGCGTATCCAAATCTGTATCTAAGGCTTCTCGAACATCCGACAGGGTACGTTCAGCTTCGTCGCCAACTACTCCAGCAGCCAACGATTCGACCGATGATTGCCACCGGACTAAACGCTCAGATGCTCGTTCCATCGTCAAGCCTGTTTCCCATTCCCACTCGGTTCGATAGTGATTGTGAAGAATCGCGAGACGTATCGCTCTTGGGTCGTACTCTTTACGCAAGTCGCTCACAAACGCTAGATTGCCAAGCGACTTTGACATCTTCTCGCCATCCATACGAACCATCGCCTGATGCATCCAATGCCGCACAAAGCGCTTACCGGTCACGGCTTCTGTTTGCGCTGCCTCACATTCATGATGAGGGAAAATAAGGTCGCTACCCCCGCCGTGAAGGTCGATCGTTTCCCCGAGTTCACGCAAAGCCAACGTCGAGCACTCTATGTGCCAACCCGGACGGCCAGGCCCCCAAACGGTTTCCCAAGCTGGTTCGCCTTCGGCCGAAGGCTGCCAGAGCACAAAATCTAGCGGATCTTTCTTGTTCGGGTCATCGGGGTTTCCGCCCCGCTCGGCGGCCAGAGTAAGCATCGTGTCGCGGTCCAGACCGGACAGTTCCCCAAACCGAGGCCAAGACGCCACATCGAAATAAACAGCCCCGTTGATGGCATAGGCGTGCCCGGTTTCCAGAACCCGATGGATGAATGAACGTATGTTAGAAATCGCCGACGTAGCTCTAGGTTCGCTCCAGCTTGGTAGGACTCCGAGAGCCACCATGTCATCATCGAACCTTGCCGTTTCAGCCGCCGCCAGGTCCAAATAATGGATATCGAGCTCTTTGGCCTTTCGTAACAGGTCGTCATCGACGTCTGTCACGTTTCGCACACACCTAGTTTCGTGGCCAAGGTCACGAAGTCTTCGTTGAAGCACATCGTAGGTGAGGTACGTGGCGGCGTGACCAACGTGGGTAGCGTCGTAGGGCGTTATGCCGCATGTGTACATCGTTACGATCGGTCCTGGTTCGAACGGGACGACTTTTTGCTGTGCGGTATCAAACAGATTCATGGCCATGCCAAGATGATCCTACGAGATATTACCTACGCTGACACAATCGAACGAGATCCAGGCACCACCCTCGCCAGACAAGATTAGGCGACAAAAGGTCGTAACTATTTAGATCTGCTGATAGTCATAGGGATGTGGGAATACTCAACGGAAAAAAAATTCTAATCACCGGTGTTCTAACCGACGCCTCTCTAGCTTTCGGGGTCGCCCAGTTGGCTCAAGCTGAAGGGGCCGAAGTCCTTTTAACCGGGTTTGGGCGCGGCCTGCGCCTCACCCAACGCACCGCCAAGAAATTGGACCCTGTACCGGAAGTACTCGAATTAGACGTCACGAACTCTGAGCAGGCTGCAGCCGTATCTGCAGCTATAACCGAGAAGTGGGGATCGATCGACGGAGCCCTCCACGCGATTGGATTTGCGCCTGCAGACTGCCTCGGAGACGACTTCTTCGCTCCAGAATGGTCCGATGTCGCCACTGCATTAGAGGTTTCGGCCTACTCGCTCCGATCGCTATCTGACCTCGTATCGCCGTTGATGACCTCAGGTGGTTCAATCGTTGGACTTACCTTCGACGCGACAGTTTCTTGGCCTGCCTACAACTGGATGGGAGTCGCCAAGGCTGCGTTAGAATCGTTAAACCGATATCTAGCGAGAGAACTCGGGCCACAAGATATTCGAAGTAATCTTGTCGCTGCTGGACCAGTAAAGACCATGGCAGCCAAATCGATCCCCGGTTTCACCAAATTTGAAGAGAAATGGCAAGAAAGCGCTCCTCTCGGATGGGATGTAACGAACACTGAAGGTGTTTCAAAAGCTTGTGTCGCGTTGCTTTCAGATTGGTTCCCTCAAACGACTGGTTCGATTATTCACGTAGACGGCGGCTACCACTCGATCGGTGCGTAGACCGTATTCAAACGGACACCGAACCAAACAAGTGCCAGGTAGTTCCAACTATCCTCCAAACGCGTGTTGTAGCCGCTTGCGTCGTTTCAGTTTCGCTGTCTCGTCGACGACAAGACTGGGCGTACTGACCCGCTAACGGCGAGGGCTAAGACGTTTGGATACCGAATACAGCCCCAAGACACAGGGCAGCGTCACTAGTACTGTGGAGACGCCGACTGACAGCCGGGAGGCAGCCAGAAACCCTACTATCGACGGGACCGACAGCGACGCGACTCGAGTCCCGCCCGTTAGCCAAGCGAGTCCAACACCAGGTTTGGCCTTAAACCGTGCTGCCTCGTCGTAAAGACGTGGGAAGAAGGTGCTTATCCCTACGCCGGCTGCGAGATATGACAACAGTACGACCCAACGGATTGGAGAAAGCCCTGCACCAACCAGGGCGACCAAAGACAAACCAATGGCGATCGACAGCAGCCGTTCGCTTCCCAATTTGGTCGTTGCCCAATCGCCGTAGAACCTTCCAACAGTCATACCTACAGTAAACGCAACAAAGCCCAGACCAGCCGATCCGCTAGACACACCAAGGTCATCGGCTAATCGAAATGCAGCCCAATCATGTGAAACGCCTTCGGCTGTGACTGAGAAAGCACCAGCGACGCCGAGAAGTAGTAGACCGGTTCTGGTAGCCAACACAGGTTTACTGTTGGCCTGTTCTGGTTTAGGTTCTTTCTTTGACGACGTGGTTTCGTCCACCTTGAGGACGCCAGAACCGACGAATAGAACCGCCAAGATCAAGACTCCGGAGACAACAAGTAGATGTGTCTGTAGCGAAATTCCCCATCGCGCAGCCTGAACGGCCAGCACTCCCCCGATTACGGTTCCCAGGCTCCACAGGCCGTGCAGACGGTTAATAACCGGGACATGCCGACGCTCACTCAACCAAGAGGCCTGCAGGTTCATCGAAACGTCGACCAAGACATCAGCGATAGTGACAACTGCATATGCGGCAACAAATAGCAGCGGGCCGGACGCAACCCCGATCAGGGGGACAGCTGCGGTCAAAACAACGGCGCCGTAGATGATTACCCATCGAGTGCCCAACCAGCCAATTAGTCGACTTGCGAGCACACTTCCCAACAGCCCAAACGCCAACGCCGCGGTGATCATAAGACCAAGCGAATCGAGACTGACTCCGATACGGTCACGCACCTCCGGCAACCGGGGCAGGAACGAAGCGAAAACGGCGCCATTAACAAAGAACTGGGTTGCCACGGCTTGTAAAGCTCGACGGTCGGTCTGACTGTAGTTAGGGGCTGACACGCGATTGGGACCTCATCTTCATTCTGTTGCCAGTGTGTCTACGCCGTTGAAACTAAATCTCTACTTCTTGGCCACTCGTGTGGGCCAGGTCTGAATCCGGCAGGAGCGCTTCGACCACTTCCTCAACCGAGACCATGCCGACCAGCTGCGATCTGTCTTTGATCACGACGGCAAACGGTCTACGCCGGCTTCGTAACGTCCGAAGAACCTCTATCAACGACCGATCGTGAGGTACCGCAATCACCGGCCGCAGAAACCGTTTAGGCATTGGGGCGATCCGATCAGATCGATCGATATGCAGAAGATCTCTGGCATTAAAATAGCCCACCAGCTGGTGCTGTTTAGTCGGACCAAGAACAGGTATTCGGATCTGACCGCTGGAGGCGACAACTCGCTCGAGCATCGCTGGAGTCGCCCCGAACCTTACCGAGGTTAGCTCCGAAATAGGTACCGCGATTTCGCCGATCATTCGCTGAGAAAAATTCAACGCACCATGTAATAGTTCGGCACTATCGGACTCGATGGTGCCCTCTTCCGACGAGGTCGAGACGATGTCCAAAAGTTCGGTCACGGAACGGACAGCCACAATCTCGTCCCGAGGTTCAACTCCTACCGCCCGGCAACCCAAGTTAGCGATCGAATTCAGAAGCGTGGCCAATGGCCGGAATAACCATAGATAGGCCCGATATGGCAAAACCAACCATCGTAAAGTTGCGTTCGGGGCGACCAACGCCAAATTTTTCGGCACCATTTCCCCGAACACGAGATGGAGAAATATGACAATCGATAGTGCACTGACAAGACTGACAATCGACGTTACTTCTTCGCTGAAGAACCGTTCAGCTAAGGGGCCGATTATGGACTCGAACGCAGGTTCAGCAACGTAACCCAGTCCGAGGGATACGATCGTGATACCTAGCTGTGCGCCCGCAAGCTGCATTGATAAGTCGGACAAGCTGCCAAGGGCGGCTTCTCGAACTCGACCTTTTTTGCCTGCTTCAAGTTCCTGTCGTTTCGCTGCCAGAACAGCAAACTCGTAGGCGACGAACGCACCGTTGAGAAAAATCAGCACCGTCGCTGCGATCAAAAAGCCAGCCAAAGCCCATCCGGTGACGTGCGCTTCAGAAGACAGTAGCGGAACAGTTACTGCAGTCATGAAAGCCTCTCGGATGCAACATATCCGGGCGCCACAAACTGCAACGATGCTATTCGCAGCTTGTCCATCGCTGCGACTTCAATCATCCAACCATCAAATTCGAAATGGTCACCTTCAGCCGGAACTCGACCTAACTGGTCGAGCACAAACCCGGCTATCGTCTCGTACTCTCCGTCGGGAATATTTAGTCCAACGGTTTCAGCCACCTCATCTGGCCTTGACGTTCCCGCCATAACAAATACACCGGCGTCTGCGCCGATAAGAATGTCCGGGGTTTTAGCAAACTCGTCGTCGACTTCGCCAACAATTTCTTCTAAGACATCTTCCAACGTCAGAATTCCTGCGGTTCCGCCGTGTTCGTCGATGACGACCGCTAGCTGAGCGGCGTCGAGTTGGAAATCGTCCAACACGTCAAATAGCGACTTGGTTTCAGGCAGAATAAGAGGTTGCTGAACAATCTCGCTTACCATCGTTTGGTAGCGCTGCTCGATGGGTAGATCGAAGACAGCCTGGACCGACACCATCCCTTTGACGTCGTCTAGATCGGCGCCAACAACCAGGTATCTAGAGTGGCGGCTCTGTCGCATTTCGTCGATGAGCTCCCCTACCGACGACGCAAACGACACAGAACGAACATGAACTCGTGGAGTTAGAACATCGGCTGCCGTCTTCTCACCGAAGCGAAACGTTCGCGTGAGAACAGCCATCGCGTCTGGGGTTAACCCTTCAGCTGAGGAACGAACCAAGTATTCGAGATCGTCCATCGAATGGGTCGATTCGAGTTCTTCTTGAGGTTCAAGACCGAATAACCGTAACGTCCAATTGGCGGTGCCGTTGAACGCCACGATCAGCGGGCGGAGGATGCCGTGGACAATACGGGCGGCCGGAGACAGGAGCTGAGCGGTGGTCTCTGGTCGAGAGATCGCCAAGTTTTTGGGGATTAGTTCGCCAGCAAGCATTTGAAAGACCGTCGCCACTACTAACGCGGTGGCGATCGATACTCCCGAACCACTCGACCCACCTGCGGTTTCGATCAGTGGATCGACTAGCTTCGACACTACCGGCTCTGTCAAATAGCCGAGCACGAGACTAGTGACAGTTATGCCCAGCTGGGCACCGGAAAGGTGAAACGAAAGTTGTTTCATGGCGGCAAGGGCCGCCTTTGCCGGCCACTTGCCTTCTTTAGCGAGGCTCGCCAACTTCGAACGATCTGAAGCTACGAGCGAAAACTCAACCGCCACGAAGAAGCCATTAGCCGCTACAAGCAGAATGACGATAACGAGACCGACTACGAACGACATAGGAACAAATGCATAATGGTGGATCTTTAGCTTATCGACACTTTCTGTCCTGATCCATCCCCATCGATCTGATTCTGCTCTCTCGTAACAAGGTCTCGTTGAGCCAGCACATTTAGCTGTGGGTACGGGTTGATGACCCGAATTTCTGGCGGATGTATTTCCAAATGTAGATGCGGCGGCGTTCCACGAGCATTTCCGGAGTCACCCAGATACCCAATGACGTCACCAGCTTGGACTACCTGTCCTTCTGAAAGCCCTGGGGCAAACCCGTCGAGGTGGGCGTAGTACCATCGTGTACCGCTGTCGCCGACCAGTGAAATAACAAGACCTCCGAGGCGGCCGCTTCCCACATTGGTGATTACCCCTGTCTCGGCGGCGTAAAGTTCGGTTCCACGCGGACCAAAAATATCGATTCCCTCGTGCCAATGGGAATCTGCGGTACCTCTTGCCCGGTCAAATCCGTATGAGTTAATCAGCGGCATGTCGTACCCGGCAGCGATAGGAAACACGGCGTTTGGTACATAGAACTCTCCGGCAGCCTCGTATGTTTCAAGCTCTATCTCAGCTTGTTCGACAGCGATTGAGCGTTGTTCGAATAGGATCTGTGCCTGGTTTCGTTCGCCACTTAGACGGCTGGTTTCTGCAACCAGTTGCCGCTCTTCGTCGGATAGCTGGCTGTGGAGTAAATCAAACTGTTCTGCCATCTCGTCGTTTCTACTGGCAATAAAGGCAACCAGGCGGCGGTAGACGATGGCATCTGACGGGTCTTCGATATCTGGCTTAGGGAACCCGAGAGTCGGGTTTCGGAAATTGGCTACCGCCATGTCTTGGACGTCAGTACGAAGGTTCGCTGATTGATTGATCATTTCTGAGGTGTCGCCGGCGAGTTGATCCACTTGAGAGTTGATACTTTCGAGGGTCGCATCACGGGTTTCGATTAGCTTTGACGCTTCGGCCAGTTCCAGGTTTGCTTTGGCGAGTTTCTGTCGGGCGGCTTCGACCTTTGCTGGGTTAACCGAATCAGGCACAAACGGAGGTTGTGAGCTGTAGCCGCCGCGGGATCGTTCGCCTTCAGCGGCGTCTAGCTGCTCAACCGTTGTTGTTGGTTCGATCAGTGTCGAAGTTGTGGTCGAATCTGTCGGCGGCTGGTCCGGGATCGTCGTTGATGGCGGAGCTTCGGACGCAGTTTCGGTCGTCGTAGATGTCGGATCTTCAGGCGACACCGACGAAGCAGGGCTAGCCGTAGTCGTAGTTGTCTCAGGAACCACGGTTGAAGCGGAAGGGTTCTGTGTTGGATCCAGCGCAGGTTCGGCTGTTTGAGCGCTTGCGTCTAGTGGAAACGTCACCGCCATACACGCAGCGACGACCAAACCAACACAAATTGTTTGCTTTATTTGAGAGATGGAAAGAACCATATGTCTCTCAAGTCGGCATGTCGGTCTAGGTCGTGAGACCTATGTGGTAGATATCACTACTAAAAACTGTTCGGGTTCCTGATGCCGTTTGAACAAGCAGCCCGCCTGCCGGGTCGAGTCCCGATGCTCGACCAGTGACGGTTTCACCATCAGCACCCGTGAATGTAATGTTTTTACCCACCGTAGTGCAGCGTTTTTCGTACTCGGCCAAGATTGCGGACGGTCCAGAAGCTTCAGCAAGCGAAAGCCAGCGTTCAAGGCTTGCTAATACGGCGGTCAACACATGCTGTTGGGAGTCATCGACGAGTCCCAGGTCTTCTAAGCAGACTGCTTTGTGAGCGATTTCGTCTGGGAGGCTGGTCGAAAACTTGATGTTTACTCCAATGCCTAGGACCACTGATGCCACGTCTCCAGTAATGGTCGATTCAGCCAGGATTCCAGCAATTTTGGCGTCTGAACGATCGATTAGAATCACATCATTTGGCCATTTGAGGCCAACGGCCGCTGGTTCAGTTTCTACAGCTAACCGTTGGACAGCTTCTTGCACCGCTAATCCAGCCAACATCGGGATGACGGGAACTAGCTCAAAGCTAGGACGAACGAGAGTGGACAGCAAAAGTGAGTCACATGGGGATGCAAACCAGGACCGATCGAATCGTCCTCGACCCTCGGTTTGATAGTCTGCTATAAGAGTGAATCCCTCCGAGGCGCCCCGTTGGGCCTCGGCTACAACATCGTTATTGGTCGACCCGGTCTGAGCGACGTGTACAACAGGGTAGAATCTCGTTTCTTGTGGCCCGTGAAGTGGAGCGTTCATGACCGATAATCCTAAGCCCCCTTTTTCAAAGGTGCTTATTGCGAACCGTGGCGAAATCGCTGTTCGTGTAATACGTGCGTGTAAAGAACTAGGCATCAAAACAGTTGCGGTGTATTCCGAACTCGATCAAGATGCCCTACATGTTCGCTTGGCTGACGAGGCGTACGCTCTCGGCGGAGAAACTGCGGCGGAGAGCTATCTCAACACCGACAAAATTCTTGGGATTATTGAGACGTCAAAGGCCGATGCCGTCCACCCTGGGTATGGGTTCTTCTCAGAGAACGCCGATTTCGCTCGCAGCATTACCGACCGTGGTGTGAAGTTTGTTGGTCCTCCGCCTGAGGCGATCGAAGTCATGGGTGACAAAATCAGCGCCCGAGCGGCCGCCGAAAAGGTCGGCGTCAGTGGTGTTCCCGGCAACACCGATTTCTTGTCCGAGTCGGCCGAAGTTGTTGCGTTCGGGAACGAACACGGCTGGCCGGTTGCCATCAAGGCGGCTTTCGGTGGCGGCGGACGCGGCATGAAGGTTGTCAACTCGGCTGAAGAAGCCGCAGATGCCCTGGAGTCGGCTCAACGTGAAGCCACCGCCTATTTCGGTCGCGATGAATGTTACGTCGAGCGTTATCTCACCAACCCCCGACACATCGAAATTCAGGTCATATTCGATGAACACGGAAATGGCGTCTACTTAGGCACCCGAGACTGTTCTGCCCAGCGCCGCCATCAGAAACTGATTGAGGAAGCTCCCGCATTTGGGCTTAGCGATGAAATCGTTGCGGCAATGGGAGCCGATGCGGTCAAGGTCGGGGCTGGTTCTAACTATACGAACGCCGGTACTGTCGAGTTTTTGTATCAAGACGGCGAGTACTTCTATCTTGAAATGAATACTCGACTTCAGGTCGAACACCCTGTTACCGAAATCGTGGCCGATGTCGATCTGGTCGCTCTACAACTTCAAATCGCAGCCGGAGCCGTTCTTCCGTTTACCCAAGACGACGTAACGATTTCTGGGCACGCTATCGAAGTCCGAATTAATGCTGAAGATCCAGCTGGCGGTGCTTTTCTTCCCTCACCTGGACCGATCGACCATCTGATCGTTCCGTCGGGTTACGGTGTTCGCTGGGACGGCGGATATGAAGCCGGTGATGTCGTCAGCCAATTTTACGACAACCTGATCGGGAAACTCATCTGCTGGGGACCCGACCGGGCGACTGCAATCGAACGGACTTTACGAGCGCTGGCCGAATTCGAGATTGTTGGGGTCAAGACCACGATTCCCGCCGACGTTCTAATCATCGATCATGACGATTTCCGGGCTGGCACGCATTCAACCAAATGGGTCGAGTCATCTTTGGATCTCAGCAGCACTGATGGACCTATCGAGGCATCCAGCGGTCCGGGCATCGAGAAAGAAAACAAGATTCGCCGAGTCGTTGATGTCGAGGTCGACGGCAAGTTATTCAACGTGGCTGTCTGGGTGCCAGAAGCTGCCTCGGGCGGCGCAAAGGCCAAACGGAAATCTCAGGCCGCGAGCGGAGGGTCAGGCGACGTCGTCGTTCCGATGCAAGGGACCGTAGTAAAGGTAAACGTCGAGGTAGGAGACGAAGTTTCCAGCGGCGACACGGTGCTCGTTCTTGAAGCTATGAAGATGGAGAACAATATTTCTGCTGATGCTTCTGGCAAGGTCACCTCTGTTAACGTAGCGGTCGGCGATTCAGTCGCTGGCGGCGATATCGTCGTCACCATCGAGTAGACACCAGCTTTACATCGAAACCGTCATGTCAAGGAAAGACGCTGCTTTGTGAGAGCGACGAAATGGTCGAGTTGAGATTCAACATCAGGCCATAACCCTCGAATGCCTTGCAGTAAAACCAGTAGATAGTCGGCGAGGATCCCCTCCCCCGCCAGCGCCGGGTCGATGTCGATGTCGATCGCCCCGGCTATCCGATGAGTGTTCACAAGCTCAGCAAAGAGCTTCACGGTTTCAGAAACCGTGGCGTTGTACTTCTCTGCCCACGGGCCCTCGGAGAACAATGCTTGCTGAAGAAGAACTCGAGCGACCGATGCGTGGGTGTCGTACCATTCGTACAACGTTCCGACGATGTGGCGTAGCTGTGTAACAATATCGGCGTCGGGAAGAGACCTGGATGCCCCCGTTACGGTCTCGGCGATCTGTCGAGCGAAGGCGCCGGTAGCCAGTTCAACCTTAGATCCGTAGTGCAGGAGAACCGTTCCGGTTGCGACGTTGGCGGCATCGGCAATTTGGCTGATTGTGGTGTCCTCAAATCCTTGTTCTAAAAAAAGGTCAGCGGCCACCGTTGCAATCCGTCGTGCTGTTTCATCGGCCTTACTCGTTGACGACATTTCGTCAATGATAGACCCCGATCCATGAAACTGAACACGTTCAGCTAAAATGAACGTGTTCAGTTATTTGAGGAGAAACCTTGGCCACTATCAAACCGCAACGACCAACCTGGATACCCGGCGCACCGATTCAGATCAAAGAAACCACTACGATCACGGCTCCACCAGATGATATTTGGAGAGTACTGGCAGATAATTCAACCTGGCCAGACTGGTTTCCTGGATTCACCCGATGCGCCTTCACAAGTGCAGAGCCCCACGGTGTCGGTTCCATACGAGAACTCAAACAAGACCAATTCAGCGTCACCGAACAAATCACGCTTTGGAAACCAAACGAGACCTGGGGAATGACGGTCACCCAAATCAAACCGGGTTTACTCAACGGCATGGCCGAAACCGTCCACCTCATCGAAAACGGAACGGAAACAACCATCGAATGGCACATCGGCATCGAGCCAAAATGGTGGGCTAAACCCATCAGCCGACCACTGATCAAAACGGCAACAGAAAATCTACAGACCGCGTTGCTGAATTTAGACGACTATCTTCAACACAACGCCACGACCTGAGGCACTGATACTCGCTTGTCTTTGTTCGCCTATTCGGCGGCTTCGCTTAGAACCTCGGACAACGCTGGGTGAACAAACAACGATTCGGCCAAATCGGACACCGTAAGCCCAGCGGTCACAGCCAATGCCAGAACCGAAATAAGTTCGGCCGCGTGACGACCCACAATCGACCCACCAATCACAACGCCGGTAGCCGGATCGGAAACCACTTTCACAAAACCTCGACTGTCGTTGTTAATCAACGCTTTAGCCGACGACGCAAACGGCACCTTGGTCACTCGGATCTTACGGCCTTCAGCGAACGCATCAGCCTCTGCGACACCGACATCGGCGATCTCAGGGTTCGTGAAAATCGCAGACGCTGCCTTCTCATAGTCGATATGACGATGAGGCCCTTTGTGAAGACCCATCGCGTGCTCGGCTATCTTACGCCCTTGAGCGGTAGCAACCGAAGCCACAGGTAGTTTGCCCGAAATGTCACCCGCCGCATAAATATTTGATACCGACGACAGGCAGTTATGGTCAACTTTGACATATCCCCATTCATGATCGACCGACGTGTTCTCAAGGCCGATGTTGTCGGTATTTGGGATAGAACCGATCGCCAGCAGTACGTGACTGCCCTCCGCAATTCGGCCGTCGCTGCAATTAACCCGAACGGTGTCGTCGGACTTTTCTATCGATTCAGCCCGGGCCCCGATCAAAAGGTTGACGCCACGGTCCAAGAAGCTCTGTTCAAGCACGCCTGCGACTTCAGGGTCTTTCTCCGGGAGGACCTGTTGACGGCTAACGATCAGTGACACTTCACAGCCGAACGACTGAAACATATGAACAAATTCCACCCCGGTAACCCCGGAACCGATCACGATCAGATGTTTAGGTAACTCCGGCGGCGGGTACGCATGCCGGGTCGTCAACACACGTTCGCCATCTACGGGAGCCCAGTCAGGCACCCGAGGGCGGCTACCCGTCGACAAAACAATGACGTCCGCTTCGATCTGAGTAGTGGATCCGTCTTTGGCGGTCGCTTCAACTAACGTCTCGGACAACATTCGGCCAGTGCCTTCGATGACCTTTACGCCTTGACTGGTCAAAAGTTGTGTCATCGAGCCTTCGAGGCGGTCTTCGATACCACTAATCCGTTTACGTAACGCCTCGAAATCCAACCCGGCGTCAACGTTAAACAGGCCCATCTCCGAAGCGGATTTCATGTCAGCCATTACGCTGCCAGTAGCAATCATGGCTTTCGACGGGATGCAGTCAAGAAGGTGAGCGGCGCCGCCAACAATATCCTTTTCGATGACCGTCACATCTGCTCCCAAACGTGCAGCATGTGTCGCACACGCTGTACCTCCAGGGCCGCCACCAATAATTACGAAACGCTTCTTGTCACCAGGCATACGGTAACTCTATCGGCCAGCAGTAGAGCCAACTGAGTGGTCGACTAAACTGTGCCGCTAACCTCTTGCTATGAGTCCAATCATCGACCTAGATAGTGTGACATTCGTCCGAGAAGGTCATCGAATTCTAGGACCCATCACCTGGTCGGTCTTTCCCAACCAACGCTGGGTGATCCTCGGACCTAACGGAAGTGGCAAATCGACGCTGATCCGAATAGCATCACTCGTCGAGCACCCCTCCACCGGTGATCTAACCGTGCTCGGGAACAAGCTTGGCCGCGTTGACATCCGACCCCTAAGAGCCAAGATTGGCCTATCGGCGGCTTCGTTAGCCGACCGGTTACGGCCACAGCTCACCGCTTCGCAAATCGTGCAATGTGGCCGATACGGAGCCCTCGAACCCTGGTGGAACACCTACACGGTCGAAGATCGAAAACGTAGCGACGAGTTACTGACAGACGTCGGACTCCCCCACCATGCGACAAGAACATTTCAGACGCTCTCAAGTGGCGAGCGGCAACGAGTTCTCGTCGCTCGCAGCCTTATGCCTGATCCCGCAGCGCTGATCCTCGATGAACCCACGGCCGGACTCGACATCGGCGGACGTGAAGCCTTGGTCTCGACCCTCGACAATCTCGGCCAGATCGGTCACCCAAGTTGGGTCTTAGTCACCCACCAAGTCGAAGACATTCCAACGTCAACAACCCACTGCCTGTTACTCACCCCGGCCGGGCATGCCATATCGGGCCCGATACTCGACGTCCTCACTGCTGAGAACTTGACCACCGTGTTCGGCATACGCTTAACGCTCCAACAAATCAATCAACGGTGGACTGCCCGTTCCTGGTAACGCGACGCCCCATCCGCCAGCTGGTGATACAACGTCAGAAGCTGTTTGACAGAACAATCCCAGCTATACGCCTCGACCCGTTTGCGACCCAGGGCGTCGAAACGGGCAGCCCCGTTATCCAGAACGTTCAGAATCCCTGCCGCTAATGCGTCAGCGTCTCGGACAGGAACCAGTACAGCGGCATCTTCACAAACCTCGGCGACAGCGGGTATTTCAGTCGCCACCACCGGAGTACCCAACGCCATCGCCTCAAGCGGAGGCAACCCAAAGCCCTCATAGAGCGACGGATAAGCAAGGCATTCGGCCCCGGCGAGTAAACTCAACCGCTCATCATCGGTGACATAACCCATCCGAATGATCCGGCTATCGTCGATCAGGCCCAGATCGGAAACCGCTTGCTCATAAGCCTGTACACCCCATCCATCACCACCAGCGACCACCAATTTGATATCAGGTTGCTCGGCCCAGACCAGCCGCATGGCTTTCAGCAAACCCGGGTGGTCCTTTCTCGGTTCGATTGTCCCCAGACAGAGGACATACTCGCCTCCAGCTAGTTTCCGACCAGCTCGAGCCAACTTGGGTTTTTGGCCATCTAAATCGTTCGGAGAAAAATCCAGACCATTCGGGATGACATGGACCCGGCCAGGTTCGATTGAGATCGTAGAGATCACTTCGTCAGCGACCGCTTGAGAAACCGCGTGGATGTGGGCGCCTCTACCAATGGCGCGATCAACGAGTTTCGGATACGCCAACGAATAGGAAGAAACCAACTCGGGCATATGCCATGCGGTCAGATCATGGATCGTAACCAACTCTGACGCGCCGCCCCCAGGCGGCACCACAAAGTTGGTTCCATGCACCACATCAAAACCGGTGACCGCGGGGTGGTCGAAGTATTGCCAAAGCTGATGCACAGCTCGAGCCGGGTATCTAACAGACCGAACATCACGACCTCGAACAATAGGCGAAGAATCCAGCAGTCGTTTAGCGTTCCAACTAACCAGCACCAGGGTTAGATCAATCTCTGAGGAGTCTTCTACCCGATCGACGATCGACTTCGTAACAGCCCCAACCCCAGTCGGCTGTCCAAAAAGCGGAGTGGCATCAATCCCGATGCGGAGAGGGCGCTTGAAAGAAGATGAAACCACACCGACACCTTAGTCGTTCCAATCAACTACTCCCATCGTTTCAAGACGGCCATAACGATTTAGACGTCGGCTGACCTAGGCTAGTTCTATGAGTGATGTACTAGTCGCCATGTCAGGCGGCGTTGACTCAACAGTTGCAGCCGCCCTACTGGTCGAACAAGGACACAACGTCGTCGGGGTAACTCTTAAGCTGTGGAGTGGAGATTCGACGTGTTGTTCAGTTTCCGACGTCGACGACGCCCGACGGGTCGCCCATCAGCTCGAAATCGAACATCATGTATTTAACTTCGGTGATGACTTCGAGACTCACGTCTACCAGCCGTACATAGACGCATACAAAAACCTTGAGATGCCCAACCCCTGTATCGAATGCAACCGGCACATCAAGTTCGACAAACTCTTTCGACGCGCTGACGCCCTTGGTTTCGAAACAATAGCTACCGGCCATCACGCGCGGGTAGTCACCCAAGGCAATCATTTCTACGTCGCCCGCGGAGCCGACCACCACAAGGACCAGTCGTATGTCATCCACATGCTGGATCAAACCCAACTAACGCGGCTAATGCTTCCCGTCGGCGAGCTGACAAAGGCTGAGGTTCGACGAAAAGCAGAGGACTTGGGACTTTACACCGCAGACAAACCAGACAGTCAAAATGTCTGCTTCATCCCAACCGAGCCAGAAGATGATGCGGTGACCAGTCGGCAAAAATTTCTACGTCAACATATTCCGCTGCGTTCGGCTCGCATCGTTGATTCGGCAACCGACACAACTATTGGTGAAACCGAATCGCTTGAACTCCTGTCAATCGGTCAGCGTAAAGGACTAGGCCTTGGCGGAAACTCAACTCGCCGGTATGTGATCGATCGAAACGCTGCGTCCGGGGTGGTCACGGTTGGAAGCCGTGAAGAACTTTTAGTTGTGTCCCAGCCTCTACATGAAGTGTCTTGGACAGTCCAACCAACCAGCAAAGAGTTGACTATTCAAGCCTCGGCTCATGGGGCCAGAATCGTTGGCCACATCAACGAATCCACATTGATGTGGCAGAAACCACAGATGACGATAGCTCGTGGCCAGTCGGTTGTCTTCTACCAAGAAGATCGTGTGGTCGGCGGCGCTATCGCGGCATAAACCCCCCACCAGCCGACGTTAACAACCAGCTTGAGCATTTCGATATACCCGCAAAAACACCAGCTTTTGACAGTATCGGTTAGCCTTGGCAGGAATGACCACTGCTGAACTTTCACCTCCACCGCTCCTCGAGAATGGCACGCGATCGGCCGGTCTTCGCCAACGTTTGACAGACATCTGGAATTATCGAGAGCTGCTTCTGAGCCTAATCCAGCGTGAACTTAAAGTTCGCTACAAGGGCAGCGTTCTCGGGTTTGCATGGACCTTACTCAATCCTCTGCTCTACCTGGTGGTTTACACAATCGTCTTCAAAGTTATTATCCAGTCCCCGATAGAACGCTTTGGGCTGTACCTACTCTCCGGGCTGCTGGTCTACAACCTATTTTCGGTTGGTCTTACCGCCGCGACGACTTCGATAACCAGCAACGGACCGCTCGTACAAAAAGTCTGGTTTCCACGAGAGATTTTGCCTTTGGCTTCGATCGGAGCGAACTGCGTCACGTTCTGCTTTCAGCTCATCATTCTCTTAACTGGTCTCGCCGTGTTCCGGCAAGCCCCCGAATGGTCGATGCTTTGGCTCACCATTCCGGCGATTTTGGTGACCCTGTTACTCAGCGTCGGACTGGGGTTGTTTCTTTCAGCGCTAAATGTTTACTTTCGAGACGTCCAACATTTTCTAGAACTTGGGCTGATGGTTTGGTTCTGGCTGACACCAATTATTTACCCCTACGCTGGCCAGGCCGACAAGCTTCCTATCGGGCGTATGGCGATGATAAACCCGTTAACTCCGGTAGTGACGGTGTTCCATCGTGTGGTGTACAACCCAACCAACTTTGAGCGTACTATCGACAACGAAAAAACGTTTGGCATACTGATCGACGAAGGCACACTCTGGTATGTCGGAAACCTTAGTATGGCCTTCGTGGTTTCAATGGGTCTTCTTCTGCTTGGTTTCAAAATATTTGACCGGCTAGAAGCCAACCTGGGAGAAGAAATCTGATGGTCGACTTTGCAGATATCGCCATCGACGTTAATCACGTCTCCAAACAATTTCGATCCCACTCCGAGCCGGGGAAGACGTTCAAAGAACGATTCTTGACGTACCGGAAATCGGTGGTCGAAGACTTCGCTGCGTTGACCGACGTCAACTTCACGGTCAAGACCGGCGAGACGTTGGGAGTTCTCGGACATAACGGCTCCGGCAAAAGTACGCTTCTTAAATGCATTGCAGGGACGGTACGCCCTTCCGAAGGGGTTGTCCGGGTCAGAGGTCGCCTATCTGCTTTGCTTGAGTTAGGAGCCGGGTTCCACCCCGACCTGACCGGTCGAGAAAACATTTTCCTCAACGGTGTCATTCTTGGATTTTCCCGGGAACACGTCGAAAAAATCTTCGACGACATCGTCGAGTTCTCCGAGCTGTCAGAGTTCATTGACACCCAGGTCAAGTACTACAGTTCAGGAATGTACGCCCGTCTGGGGTTTGCTGTCGCGGTGAACCTCGAACCTGACGTTTTACTTATCGACGAGGTTCTCGCCGTCGGCGACGAGGCGTTCCAACGCAAATGCATCGAACGGGTACGCGGTTTCCAAGCTGAAGGCCGCACGATCCTGCTCGTAACCCACTCGCCGGAACAAGTTCGTTTTCTCTGCGACGAAGCCGTTGTGCTCGACCAAGGAAAGATGATCCACTTCGGAGACGTCAATGAAGCGGTGACCCGATACCGGCAGTCCCTGGCAGACCGTGGCCACCAGGTCCCAGACGACCATGGCCAACGCCCAGTGGGTCCAGATGGAGAGCCGCTTGCCTCGTTAAAGCAAACCGCTGTTCGGGGTCCCGGCGGAGAAACCGAATTTAAGACCGGCGACACCATCACCTTTGTCGCTTCATTCACCACCCAGCCTCAACTCGACTATGTTCGTGCTCGACTCGTGCTGCATGACCATCAAGGAATGTTGCTGACCAACATTTCAACATCCGACATCACCGGAGGCGACCTGGACGTACGTCAAGCGGGCGGGAAAGAACACACCGTCGAGTTTACAATCGACAACCTGCCACTTCTCGACGGCCAATATATGGCGTCATTTGTGTTGCAAAGCCCCGACGAAGCAGATGAATATCATCGGATAGATCAAAAATTGAGCTTCAACGTGAGTAGTAGCAGCGCTATCGGAGGGCGGGTCGCCTTCGACTTCAAGCTGTCGACCGACACTCCCCTTATAGAAGGCTAAATTTCGCCGTCTGTAGTTACACGCCTATGAGGCGCCGCGAGCAGTCTGCTCGTTCGCCACATACCACTCATAGGTTTGTCGAATACCCTCGCTCAGCTCGATTGATGGTTTCCAACCAAGTTCGGTGATCCGGGAAACGTCCAATACTTTACGAGGCATTCCGTCGGGTTTAGAAGTATCGAAGTCAAGTTCGGCTTCGGGGTAAACGATCGAACCGATCATTTCTGCCAACTCTCTGATTGAGCAGTCCACTCCGGTACCGACGTTGATAAGTCGGGAATCCTCGTAGTGTTCCATCAGATGGAGACACGCAGATGCCAGATCATCGACGTGAAGAAACTCTCGTTTTGCCGAACCACTGCCCCAAATAGGCACGCGTGGCGTTCCAGCCTTCTTTGCTTCGTGGAACTTTCGCATCAGCGCCGGCAGAACATGACTCGACGTCAAGTCAAAGTTGTCGTTTGGACCGTAGAGGTTTGTTGGCATGGCCGATATGAAATTACAGCCATATTGTTCTCGATAGAACTGGCAGAGTTTGATGCCCGATATCTTCGCTATCGCGTAGCCTTCGTTTGTGGGTTCCAGGGGGCCGGTTAGGAGCGAATCTTCCGTGATTGGCTGTGTGGCCGATCGCGGGTACACACACGAACTTCCGAGATACAAAAGTTTGTCGACGTTGGTCTGCCGGGCGGCTTCGATCACCGTGGCATGAATCATCAGATTGTCGTAGAGAAACTCGGCCTGTCGAGTGGAGTTTGCCATAATTCCACCGACAGTCCCGGCAACTAGCACCACATATGACGGCTGATTCTTTTCGAACCAGGACATGACCGCCGCCTGGTTCCGAAGGTCAAGTTCGGCCCTAGTGGCGGTCAGTACGTTTGTGTGCCCCGATTGGACTAGCGCCCGAGTGACCGCCGATCCAACTAAACCTCGGTGACCGGCGACATAGACTGACCCGTCTTGCAGCGACAGGCTGGCTTTGGTATCTGGAAGTGAAGTCATCGATCAACCATAGTAGCCGCTATCTATTGACCGAGAACGTAATACATCAAGCAATTATTTGGCGCTATTTCAGAGGTTTTTCCAGAAAAAGCGCCTTCGTGACGTAACAAAGGGGTTGTATTTTGTAATAATTGATAGGCGAAGGCAATATCCGAAAGTTCCAGTGACAACCAGAATTCCCCCTAACGGACCGGCTCGACCGCGTCGAAACAACAGACTGCTCAATCGGCACATCCGGCTGGTTAGCTTTGACATATTCGATACAGCGCTTGTACGGCGAGTCGTTGAACCTAGCGATGTTCATTTTCTGACCGCTAACCGGATCGGACTAACAACCGCTGAAAATGTTGATCACTACGTCAGTTGTCGCCAGGCCGCAGAAGACCGGGCCCGAGAAAAGGCGGCCGAAGCCGGGCGAACCGAAGTTGGCATCGCCGAAATAAGCTCCGAGTTACAAGAGTTCCTGCCACCAGAACTATTCGGCAAAAAACCAATTCAAGTAGAGCTTCAGCTCGAACAAGAACTAGCCGTCGCTAACCCCGACATCTTGGCCTACCATCAACGAGTTCGACGTAAAGGGCTAGCTGTTGCTTTCACAGCCGACACGTCGCTCCCTCACGGACTGGTTGCCAAGATGTTACGCTCAGCCGGATATGACTGGGAGTATCTGTTCCTATCTTCACAAACGGGTCGAACAAAACAAGACGGCAGTCTGTTCACCTCCATCGTTGAACGAACATCATTTCAGCCTCATCAAATTCTTCACATTGGAGAGGCCCAAGCAGCCGACATCAACGTCGCCTCAACAGACCGGCTGTCGATCGCTGAGAAGTCAGTGACAACCGGACCGGTCGAATTGTGTGCCGAACGCAGAACCGGCGTCGACTCTGTTGCGTTGTCGTTAGCGGCGAATCATCAATCCAAAGTGGCCGACAAGGTAACCCCGGCCGACGTCGGCTACTACTCCCTCGGCCCGATGATGGCAGGATTCATTGGCTGGGTCGCATGGCAGACACGGCGCAACATCCCAGACCACGTAATTGTCGCCCCTCGTCTTTATTTGGGAGAAGAACTTGTCTCCAGAGTAGGCACGGCGTTAACAGACCGGATTCGCCCAAGCCACAACATGTGGCAAGATCCATCAGAAATTGAAATTGGACAGTTTCTACAAGACAACAAGATCGAACCAGGAGACCATATCGCTCTTCTAGACCTCGGATGGGACGACAACAACGTCTCATACCTTGAGTCGATCCTCCCTAAAGAGTTAGGAATTTCGGTGTCGGGTTTCTGTCTGGGCCTCTTGGACTCCCCTAGTTCAAACACGCAAGGTTGGGCGTTCTCGCCGAACCGAAACGTCGAACTCGCCGATCGTATGCGAAGCTCCGAATTCATCAACTTGTTAGGGGCGCCCCGCCAGTCAACCATCGGGCACCGCGAAATACGGCGACTAATAGACGAAATTGCGATCGGTATAGTTGCATTCGCTGAAGATATCGAACCATGGATCAATCTTGGCCCAACAACAGCATCACTGTGCTGGCCCGCGTTACGCACAATCGAGTCGCCTACCTACGCGGAGGCTCAACGATTGACCGACGGTTGGACACGTTGGGAACGATCCGCAGGCAGCGCCGACCAACAAGACGAAGGCCGCCCGCTAAAGAGCAGACTGGTTCGTTCACTTCAGCTCAGGAGTGAACTGCCTAACGGTCAACACCTGGGATCTATCTGGGAACAAGGTTCCGAAGTATTGGAATCTGGCGGGTCGATTATCCCAACCTTACCGTCAGCCCACAAGCGGCTCGCGTTGCGTTCACTTCGGTTTGGACAACGGCGAAATGGTGCCTCAGGGAACCGCTAGTTGACAACAAACCAGTCGGACTTGAGACCCAACCGTTGACGGGCAACGTTGCCGCTGACGGTTACAGATTTCGTTTCAAACGTGAAGACTACTTCGACGGCTCGACCGCCGTAAGCCCCAAGTCCGTTTCGTTTGGTTACCTCAACACCTAGAAGGTCGCCAGAATTGTAGTACGCCTCCAATGCGTCGGTACTCACCTGTACAGTCCACGAATGATTGACGTTCCCTCCAAGGGCGTCACCACGATCTTCAACTGCTGGGAAGTCCCCTCCTGCCGTGTAGCCGCCGCTGCTTGATGAAAACTCGGTGCGAGCGATTTGCCCTGAAGGCTTCACTCTCACAACTCCAGCGGTCTCTTCGATCGCTTTGTCGGTTCGGGGGTGTGTCGAAGTGTGGTTAGAACGGCGTTCACTGAAAAGGCCATCGTAGACCTGACAGCGGGTATTGTCGCATGTATCGGCGTATGGCAGTTGACGACGATCTCCCGCCATTAGGTAGGAGCGAGCTGCTACAGATTGTGCTTGAAGCGATGCCTCTGGCCACGACGCAAACGCTTCGTTTGGAACGACACCTCGCAGATAGGTTTCTACCGGCACGACGCTTACTGTCCTAGCTTCACCCCCCTGTGTGGTTGACTGGATCGACCCGTCGTACCACACGTCATAGGTAGGGCCACAAACCCGCAATAAATGTTCTTTCTGATCTGAGGCATAGCCAGGCTGTTGTGAAACTTTCGACCGGATCTGAATTGTTGTTTCCTCTAGTCGACGAGATGTACTCCACGAGCCATCACACGAGTCGGATGTCTGCAATACGAAGCCAGCCCCGTCAGATCGAAGACGAACTGCGTTCTGTTCGATGTTGGCGATTGTTGAGCCGTCCGTTTCTAGAAGCTCCAATCCCCCTTCGCCAATTGACACGGTCGTATCAATGCCGTGCATATACCGCAGGTCTACGCGAACGGCTAGTGGGTCGATAACGGCCGACGGCGGGATCGGGCCGGAGGATGTACCCCCGTAGTAGTGATCCAGAATCTCGGTAGCGGTCCAATGATCGGCAGAGGCGTACCCAAGAGCACCGTACTGGCTCATGCCACGCCCATGACCCCATCCTCGGCCGCTAATTGTCAACGAGTCAATCGGGGTTCCGCTTGTTATCGACTGTTGGGATGCAGATACCGATCCAATAGGAATCAGTGAGACCAACATCATGACACCAATAGCTAGGCCAGCCAGACGGGCTAGCTCTGTCCAACGCAACATGTATGATCACCGGAAGCTTTGTCGTAGGGTACATTCGGCGGCGGTTTCTTTACCCACCGGACGGTGTATCGGTCGAAAAAATTACCGGCCTTAGCTTTTTGCTGCCCGACGCTCAAGAAACCTGAATCGGGACCTCAAATCACAGCCCTAGCCATTGAAGCAGCCATAGTGTGGCCATACCAACGATCATACAAGCCACCAAGTTACGGGTTCTCCACACAACTAGGAGTGCTGCAATCATGGCCAGAACTTTCTCGATTTCGGTACCCGTTTCACCTATCAAGACACCAGGAGCCACGATCCCAGCGAACGCTGCTGGAGCCACATAGCGCAACGATCGTTTCACAAACGGCGGCATAGTTACTCTGTCACCGAGCAGCAGAAACAACGCCCGAGACATATAGGTGCCTAGTCCAGCACCAACGATTATCAACCATTCACGCATTGGGTTCATCACCAAACGCCTCTAAAGTTGCTCCCGCTACAGCACCTACCAGAATCGCTACAACCAGGCCAACTCCGGACGGAAGACTTGCCCCTAAGACCGCTACGAGTCCTGCAGTTCCTGCAGCAACAAATCCGGCTGTGTTTCTAATACTCAGCGCCATTAGTCCACCGAATAGTAGGGGCACCACATAGCCCAACGACCATTCAGTCGGAAGAACGTCCCCGATCCAGATGCCTGCCGCAACCGAAGTTTGCCATCCAAGCCAAAGCGTCGAACCGGCTCCCAACCAGATTCCGATCAAGCGCTCTTGTCGAATATTCGCAGGGAGTGGCTCGACGACGGCGAATAGCTGGTCGAGAAGGAAGTAACTTCCGACGGCGCGGAACCATACCGGAAGTTGTGAAAATTTTGTATTTATGGCTGCTGAATACAGCAGGTGTCTTGCATTGATCGCTAGCACGGTTGTGATGATCACTACCGCTGACGCCTCTTCTCCAAGAAGTTCGACCGCAGCGAGTTGGGCTGCTCCGGCGAGCACGATCCACGATGATGACCACGCAGCGAACTGATCTATGGGTGTTTGGGTGATCAGGTATCCAAGGACCAGACCAAACGGTACGACAGGAACGACAAGCGGCGCGACAACTCGCACTCCTTCGCCGTAGTACGCCACGAAGCTATCGGGTGGGATTGGCTTGTTCGGACGGCGAGAACTGAACAAGCGACAAAAGCCCTATGCCAGGAACGTTGGATGGGGGTGTTCTGGATCTGCTTCGAAGTATTCGCGTACCAAACCGAGAACCGAGGTGTTGAACAAGCCCCATGTCTCGTCGAGCGGCGGAACGTGGCTTGAAAGGTACAGTTCACGAGCCCGGGTTCCTTCGGCAAGGCCAAGGACAGCGGATGCAAAGTGATTGAGCGTGTATTTTGCTTTGATTCTCATGCCGAAGTGGGACGCCATTTTTTGGTAAAGCGGAAGGTATCGTTCGCTCGCCTCACGCTCGCCCCTAAGATACGCCTCTTTAAGCCGCGGAGATATTTGGTCTTCTGGTTGAGACGCGATCGCGGCGGCGACGGCTATTCGAGCATGCCAGCTCTTTGAGCCCGTAGTTTGGACTGCAAGAACACCCAGCGACGCGATGGTCATACGTAATAGTTCTTGACGTTCCTCTACGGGCAGTGAAGCCAGACGCTCCGCCGGGTAGGCCTCTACGAAAGCTTCGAGTTGCTGTTCGAGAAACAGAACCGCTGTAGGTCCACCTGCCAGCTCCTCTTCAAGCAAATAGCAGGCGAGGGCTTCATGGAAGTTATCTCGTGCGCTGTCGCCCTCGCCGTAACCCTGCCATGCCCGGTACACCGAAGCCCGTGGGGACCCGGCAAGATTAATCGCTTCCTCTAAGGGCACGTTGGTCAGTGTTATCGCAGGTCCACGCTCCCTGAGAAGCTCTTTTCCAGCTTGGAGGGTAGCTTGCATAGCATTCTCACGAGGCGAACCGGAGACCGGCTGTTCTTCGTGACTAACTGCTTGTTCTGACATGTACATCCTAAACTACCGACGGGATCTGACGGGAGCACAAAACTCACATAAGTATGGTCCCGCCGCACTAAGAAACCCAACAGTTCGGCCAATTTGCGACCGAGCTGTCAGGTGCTTAGAGAGTAGGTTTACGGGGTGAAACTTGGCATGCAGAGTCCGTCGAGTTCGACGATTTCTATCGACTCGCGGTTTTCGTACGTCACCTTGTTGTCTGGGTCGATATTGAGCTTAAATTCTCTAAAGCTCATCTCCAAAGCGTCAAAGGCAAGTAAGCGACCCCGCAGAGAGTCTCCTAACCCGAGAAGTACTTTGATTGCTTCAAGTGCTTGAATGGAACCTACGATGCCGGGCAGAACACCCAACACGCCGGCTTCTGAACAGCTGGGAGCGAGTTCGGGAGGCGGTGGTTCTGGTAACAAGTCTCGATAGGTCGGACCGTCGAGAGGGTCGAACACCGTGATCTGGCCTTCGAATCTGAAGATCGAACCATGGACGACCGGAATGCCTAGTTTGACCGAGGCGTCATTGAGCAAGTATCGACTTGGGAAATTATCGGCGCCATCAACAACGACGTCGAAATCTGCCAGAATATCCATAATGTTGTCTGCCCCGAGACGGGCGTCGAAGGTAACCACGTTGATATCAGAGTTGAGACCAACCAGGGTTTTCTTGGCTGAGTCGACCTTACGTTCACCAACACGATCTCGGTTATGGAGAATCTGTCGCTGGAGGTTTGACTCGTCAACGACGTCCATGTCTATGATCCCGATGGTTCCTACGCCAGCAGCAGCCAAGTAAAGGGCTGCTGGCGATCCTAAACCACCGGCTCCAAGCAAAAGCACTTTAGAGTCAAGCAACTTCAGCTGGCCCTCTTCACCGATTTCGGGCAGAAGCAGGTGGCGGCTGTACCGATTCCGTTGATCCTCATCGAGGGTGGAAGGCACGCTCCATTCTCGGCCTTCGTCTTTCCACTTGTTGAATCCACCCGCCATCGAGGCAACGTCGGCGTAGCCAAGTTCGTTTAGCGTCTTGGCAGCAAACGCCGATCTGACTCCACTAGCACAGTGGACGATGATCGGAGTCGACTTGTCGGGAATCCGGTTCTCGATAGAGGCTTCAAGCATTCCTCGTACGAGCGTGACCGCTCCAGGGATTGTCCCCTGTGCGGTCTCGTCTGGCTCTCGAACGTCAAGAATAACGTGACCTTCTGCCCGGCGCTTTTCTGCTTGATCGGTATCTACTTCGGTAATGGCGGACTTGGTCTCGCTCAGCATGTCTCTAAAGGTTGGCATGTTATTTGGCTTCCTTTGCTCAACAAAAAGCTGGTTCGTTATCTAAACCCTATCAGATTGGTCAACAATCAACGGATCGAATCTATTCCAGACGCTAGGACATCAGACACGCTGGACCCAACAACAACACCCGATCCACATTAGAGTATTTAACCGTATTTAAGATATATTTATATGAACTTGTCTAATATCAGTCGCCCGAACAGGAAAATACGATGCCCCCCAGATTAAACCCCGTCACATTTCCAGAAAATACAGTCACCGTTAAGAAACTGACAGACCCACTCGTTGAACAACTCGGCTACGGTCTTCGTTCCCACTATGTCGAGCGGTACTGGCTCTCTGTGCTGGGCCCATCAGCCACATTTCTATTGCGGCGATTAGCGTTAGGTTTAGAAATACGCTCAGACGGATACACCGTAGACATGGCCGAGCTATCTATCGAACTCGGCCTGGGCACCAAAGGAGGAAAAAACAGCCCACTTTGGCGTTCGGTAGAACGCATCTGTCGTTTCAACGCCGCTACTAGAAACGGTGATGTGCTACTGGTACGAACCGCGCTACCACCGCTCGCGCTGCGTCACCTAAAACGACTTCCCCCAGAACTTCAACAAGAACATGAACAAGCTGTCAGGAAGCGAGCCTTTGTATAATATTACTCCCAATTCTCGAGTAGCTCGATGAGTAAACGAACGCCGAAACCGGTTGCCCCTTTTACGTCTGTGCCCTTGTCCGATTCTGTCAGCGCTGACATGCCCAGGTCGATATGAGCCCAAGGTAGGCCGTCGGTGAAGTTCTCGAGAAAAAGGCCAGCAATCGAAGCTCCTGCAAACCGATCCGAACCAATATTTTTTAGGTCAGCGACTGGGGAATCAAGCTTTTTTCGGTACTCGGAAGGCAGAGGAAGTCGCCAAACTTTTTCGGACGTAGCTTTAGACGCTTCGATAAGTCGACCGCACAACTCGTTACTCGATCCAAGTAAGGCTGCGTAGGACTTACCTAGTGCCATGGTTGATGCCCCGGTTAGCGTCGCTATGTCGATAATGGCGTCTGGTTTAGCTTCCGCCGCCAACGATAACGCATCAGCCAACACCAAACGGCCTTCTGCATCGGTATTCAAGACTTCCACGGTCTTGCCATTCCTGGCAGTGAACACGTCTCCTGGACGTTGAGCATTCCCCCCGGTCATATTGTCGGTAAGTGGCACATATGCGGTCACCGCAACCTTAGATTTGACTGCAGGCAACGCCAACATGGTCGCCAGAACCGCAGCACCTCCAGCCATGTCGATTTTCATCGTCATCATGCCTGCATTGCTCTTGAGTGACAGCCCGCCCGAATCGAAGGTGATGCCTTTACCGACTAGAGCAACTTTTGCTGACGCCTTGCCCTTTGGTTTGTATTCGATCTTTAGTAAACGTGGTGGGTGTTCTGATCCTTGGTTGACGGCCAAGATGCCACCAAGTTTTTCCCGTTCGATACGCTTCTCGGTCCAAACGGTAGTTGTTAGACTCGGATCAGCCGCAAGCTTCTTGGCCCGCTTTGCGAAGACATCTGGGGTCAGCGAGCCGCCCGGCTCATTACCAAAATCACGAGCCATAGCTACCGCGTCCACAATCGCTGATGCCTTAGAAAGTGCGGGCCGTAATCCCGGACCCGAGGCCACAAGCGCGATACGTTTTTGTTTGCCTTTTTTCTCGGTCTTGTAGGCATCAAACCGGTACAGGGGAAGCGCTAGTCCTTGAACGACAGCTGGGAGGGCTTCGGTTGGCTCCATCGGAAGGGCATGGGACAGTAACGTCGAAGCCAACACCGAATGTTTCTTAGTTGACCGGACAAATGCCGCTGCACTCGAGCGCAGGCTCTTGGTCGAAATCTTGTTCTCAGCCCCCAAACCAACTAGAACCTCTGTTCTTGTACCGTCGGCGACAATAGCTAATGTCTGCCCAACCTTCCCCTCAAACCCGGCATTTGAAAGCTGGGTCTTGCGGGCGGCCGGCAACGCAGCAACCTCTTCGGTCGTCATTGGGACATCAACGACGGTTGCGGATTTAGGAGCAGACTTTGAAAGCGAAAACGTGACCATAGATTCAGATCCTAGAAGGTCACGGACCCAATTCAGCTCTTAGGCAGTGTTTGTGTCTCGGTGACAGTTCCAGCGAATAGATCCCCGATGCCAGAAACACGCTCCAAAACCTGTTTCGCAGTAAACACAAGTGCCTGGCCGTCCGCACCGGATTCGACCTCTTCCCAAGTAACCGGAGTCGACACGGTTGGGGTTGATCGGCCCCGTAGCGAGTAAGCGGCAACGGTCGTTTTATGGAACGAGTTTTGAGACCAATCGATAAACACTTTGCCTGAACGCAACTGTTTTTTCATTTCAACTAGAACGAGAGAGGGTAACTTCTTCACTAACAGCTGACCTACCGCTAATGCAAAGTTGGCGGCTTCGGTGTGACCACAGGGCTGATTGATAGGGACATAAACCTGCAAACCTTTGGAGCCGGATGTTTTAGCCCAACTTTTCAGGTCCAACATTTCTAGAACTACCTTGAGCTCAAGCGCTGCTTGGCAACATTCGACAATAGTGGCCGGATCACCCGGATCCAGATCGAAAACCACCATCGTAGGACTAGTCAAATCGGCAGAAAGCGCCATCGGCGTGTGAAGTTCGAGCGCCGCCATATTTCCGGCCCACACCAACGCTGCCGGCTCATTCAAACAACAATACTCAATACGGGCGACCTTCTTTTCGGGCGGCCGTTTAGTCTTATCACTCCCACCGGGACCAAACGCCGTCGACATCCATTCGGGCCGATGGCCTGGGCAGTTCTTTTCGAAGAAGCTCTTACCTTCGACTCCGTCGGGCCAACGACGAAACGTGATACATCGCCCTCTAATGTGCGGAAGCATATGCTCGGCAATTCTGGCGTAGTAGTTGATTACCTCAGCTTTTGTGAAACCGCTTTCGGGGTACAACACTTTTTCTAGATTCGACAGCCTTAACGTTCTATCGCCGACCGCCACCTCGACGGATTGGCTCAAGCGGACTGGGCCTTTGAATCTGTTTCGACCGTTCTATTTTTCTTGGCTGCTTCGACACTAGCCTCTAGCGCAGCTAGGAGGTCGACCACGGCAGCGTCGGATTCGTCGGCGTGATGTTCTAACTGCCGGACCTCCCCCGCCGCCTTAGCTTCCAGCATCTCCAGCACTTCCTGTCGATATGTGTCTTCATATTTAGACGGATCAAAGTCTGACGCCAATGAATCGATTAACTGGTTGGCCATCGCCAACTCAGCATCCAGGATCTCGGTTTCGGCCAATTCATCCAAGGTTGGAATGTCGGCGGCCGGAACAACTTCGTCAGCGTAAACCATGGTTGACATCATGAGAACCCCGTCGATCGGACGGATCGCAACCAGATACTGCTTAGAACGCATAACAAAAGATGCAACCGCTACCCGAGAGGCGTCGGTTAACGCACGAGTAAGCAGCACGTACGATTTACGAGCAAGTTCATCCGGCACTAGATAATACGCCGAGTCGTAAAAGACAGGATCGATCTGATCTTCTTCAACAAAGTCAGAGATATCGATCATGCGAGACGCTTTTGGGGCTATCGCATCGAGATCGTCGGCCGAGACAATAACGTAATTGTCTTTCGTGATTTCGTACCCCTTGACAATATTCTCGTACGGGACGACGTCTCCGTGGGCGTTAATACGTTGTTGTTTCACACGTGTGTTGCTCACCGAGTCGATTTGATTGAACCGAACGTTTTGACGGCTAACAGCTGAATAAAGCTTGACCGGGATCGAGACCAAGCCAAAGCTGATCGCACCATTCCAGATTGCACGAGCCATTATTTACTCCTCAGCAAAGGTACCAACATGATAGTTCGGTATCGGCAAAGACGCAGCCCAGCTGAGCTCTCCAAGTAGTAAGCTCTCAATGTGGATCCAAAACTTGAAGAAGCCGAAAAAGAACTCATCGAAAAATTCGAGAACGTTAAGGAGGACCTCGGCCGGGTATTTGTCTCATTCGAAACCATCCGCAACGCAACTCCCTACGACGATATTTCCAAAGCGCTAGAAGACCTCGAAGACGTCGTAAAAGACGTACGTACAGGCGGCGTTATCGGAAGCGGAGCAAATTCGCACAAACGTGCGTTGAAGAAATGGATCGAAGCTGGCGGGTCACCTACCGACCAAGAATAGGCGATGCAGGCAGTAGCGATTAGCTAAAACGACAGCGCAGCCCGGGCGACAAGATCGATACCAAAACCCATAAGTATCGCTAGATACAGTAATCCAGTAGCTGCCATGACGGCAGAATAGTCCTTTTCTCGAAGTGCGAGCAGGGTCGCTATCACTAGACCTATTGTGGTGAACACACACGCTACCCAGAACCACCCAAGCAGGCCGTTGTATCCGTCTGCTATGGTTCCGTCGAGCACGGAGATCATTCCGGTAGGGATTAGGAACGCCAGCGTCTCCGGTAACCAAAGAATGCCCGTCCATCGCACTAGTTCACCGAGTAGAGAACGATCAAGTCCGGGCTGAACTAAATACCAGTGACCTAATAGCATTGCGTCGCTAACGGCACCTAAGAATAGGGCGCCGATAACCATTCGGAACAACGACAGCCACACGGGAGTTCCAGCGATGAGGCCTGCGGCGACCACGCCAGCAAATCCGACTAACGCTGCAGCTAGGTCAAGACGCGGGTCGAACTCGGGGCCGTCACCCGATTTGAGTTTGTCGGACCGGTCGATACCGGTCATTTCAGCAACTCGAGCCGACCTCTTCTCGGCAATTTGTCGCTGACCAGATACCCCAACAGAACGACGCTGATACGACTGAAACAAGCCGTAAAAACAAAGAAGTAAAAGCCCGGCAGCAGGCACATCTCGCCAAGGTTCCCAACCGAACTTCCACGCTAGAAGCAAACCACCAAGCGCCATCAGGCCGTACACGATTCGCATGGTCCAGCCGTAGCCGAGACCTACGACCCGTCGTCGGGTCGTAACCCACACAAATAACATGCCGCCGGCCGCCCACTGCAGGAGCACTGCCGACGCATCAAGCTCAATCATTGACGCACACTTTCGACTTCGCCGACGCTGAAGCCGACACCTGTACCCGATTCTACCGTTTCGAGAACTAAGAACTTATAGGGCCTTCGGGTTATCACACGTCACAACCAATCCGACCCATTCCGACACGCGGCCAGCACCCCGCAAGTAACTACGTAACACTCACCGCTAGGCTAGACACGTGAACCCTCTCGTAACAGCTCTGCTAGTGCTTGGATATGGCGTGGCAGCACCTACCGGGTTTCGGCTGGTCCAGATCGTCAAGAACCAGCATCGGATGGCCTTTGTTGGACATCAGGTAGGGGTGATCATCGCCGCGTTAGGGTGGGCGGTAAAACTGTCGCCGATAGTGGCCATCATTCATATCGTCTGGCTGATCGGGACCCGTCTGGCATTCAAGTTCTACTCGAAACGAACCCCTAAACAGACTAAGTCCGCTGCGTAGTTGGCGACAAACGCCGCTGTTTAGGTACCCAAACCGTTAGCTACCGACCCGGCGTGGTGTGAAGATCGGGTTAGCGGAGCCGATTCGACGTGACTAATTCCGAACTTCTTTTCACCAACACTCTTAAAGTGATCGAACTCTTCAGGTGTGACCCAACGCTGGATTGCCAGGTGGTTAGATGTCGGACGTAGATACTGACCAATGGTCACGATGTCGACGCCAACGGCTGCTAGGTCGGCCAGGGTGGATTCAACCTCGTCGTTTGACTCACCCATCCCGACGATGATTCCAGACTTTGTTGTCATTTCCCGTTCTTTGGCTCGTGCCAATAGGGCCAGACTTCGCGAGTACGACGCCGAAGGACGAACAGCGCGTTGTAGACGAGCAACCGTTTCGATGTTGTGATTGACGATCTCAGGCTGCGAGTCACAGACGGTTTGTAGAGATTCAGAAGAGCCCTGTAAGTCCGAGATTAGAACCTCGACGCCGACTCCAGGTGCGGTTGCATGGATCGCTTCGACTGTCTCAGCAACGATGGCGGCTCCACCATCGACAAGGTCATCTCTGGCCACCATGGTTAGAACAGCAAAGTTGATACCAAGGTCACGGATACCGTCGGCGACCCGCTGGGGCTCCTCGGTGTCTACCTCGTGTGGTTTGCGGGTGTCGATCAGACAGAATCCGCACTTTCGGGTGCAGCGATCCCCCAGCAACATGAACGTGGCGGTTCCCTCGTTCCAGCAGTCAAAAATGTTGGGGCAACCGGCCTCTTCACAGACTGTGGTGAGGGACAGATCTCGAGCTGTTTGTTTGAGCTTCAAATAGTTCTTGTCGGTACGAAGTTTGACCCGCATCCAGTCGGGCTTGCGTGAACCGATCTCGAGGCCCCCGGTGACTCCAGCTTCATCGAGCCGCCCCTCTAGCCGACTCGGCTTACGTGGTTTCAGTTCAACCGCAACCGTTGAAGTCGGCGTTTCTTTTACCGGCTGTTTCGGTTGCGTCGGTTTTACGACCTCTCCTGGTCCTTGACCACGAGAAAATGGTGAAAGGTCGTCTACCGAATGACGCCAAACTACGTCTTGTCGATCCACTCTCCGACCAGGGGTAAGAACCTTCGAGGTATGTCGCGCCACCGCATTGGTTACGTCTTTGAGCGACACCGTGACACCCTCAGCCGCCATCGAGGTCACGGGCTTGTCGGCTAAACCGCACGGAACGATGTGGTCATACCAGGCGAGGTCTGTGTCAATGTTCAACGCGAACCCGTGCATCGAACGCCCACGAGAAAGCCGCACACCGATCGCCGCTATCTTTCGAGGCGCCGGACCTTCGCTATCAATCCAGACACCCGGACATCCTTTAACTCGGCCCGCACGCAGACCAAAATCTTCTAGGGTGTCGATTAGGATCTGCTCGATGTTGTTGACATACGCAACGGTGTCAGCCATACCTCCACCGCGTCGTCCGGGCACCGAAAGAACCGGGTACCCAACGAGCTGCCCAGGGCCGTGAAACGTTATGTCGCCGCCACGATTCGTTCGGACTACTTCTGCATCTAGCTCCGACGGGTCGGTAAGAAGATTTGACTCATCGGTCCGAACACCCATCGTAAAGACTGGTTCGTGTTCGACGAGCAGAAGATAATCGTCGGATCCAGGGAACAGTTTCTTTTGAAGATCCCAGACCTCGCTATACGTAGCCCGTCCGAGCCAACGGACCCGCAGCGGGTCAAGTATTGCCTGCTGCGGGTCGTCGGAAGCTACGAATGTAACAGCCACTAGGCCAGCTCTGATTCCCAGTCACGGGTCTCAATGATTTCTTTGACCCGAGCCAAGAACGCTGCTGCGTAGGCACCATCGATAGCTCGGTGGTCCCAAGCCATCGCCAAGACGCCGACCGAGTGGATGGCAATCGATTCGTTGCCAAAGTCGTCGGTGATGACAACCGGCTTACGCTTGACCGCATCGGTAGACAAGATCGCTACCTGAGGCTGGTTGATGATCGGGAACTGCATCATCGTTCCATACCCACCAGCATTGGTGATAGTAAACGTGCCACCGCTGAGTTCGTCAGGAGCGAGCTGTTTTGAACGTGCACGACGGGCAACATCAGCTACGTCTCGAGCAACGGTTCGCATTCGTTTGCCGTCTGCATCTCGGACAACTGGGGCGAGAAGTCCCTGGAAGTCCAGGTCGACGGCATATGCCATGTTCACATAGTTGTGGACGATAAGTTCACGATCGCCGACCGAAGCGTTGAGGTGAGGGTATTCACGCAACGCGTCGATAGCTGCTCGAGAGATAAACGGTAGGTATGTAAGGCTGAAACCTTCTTGTTCTTTGAAGGCTTTGCCGTGGTTACGACGAATGTGCTCTACCGCTTCGTAGTCGACCTCAATTGCGGTCAGTGTGTGAGGCGATACTGCCTTCGACATAACCATGTGTTCGCCGGTCTTGATGCGAATACCGGTTAGAGGAACTACCGTGTCTCGTGAACTCGCTTGCGCTGCCGGAGCAGGCGCTGGAACTGGGGCCGGAGCTGGCGCAGGTACCGGAGCAGGAACAGGAGCAGGAGCCGCCTGAGCGGGTGCCGCTGCCGGTTGTGCTGGCGCTGCCGGTTGTGCTGGCGCTGCCTGTACTTGGTTGGTTTCGATGTACCGCTGAACATCATCACGACTGATGCGTCCACCAAGGCCTGTGCCTTGGATCTGGTTGGCATCAATGCCATGCTCGGTGATCAATCGACGAACGACAGGTGATAACACTTTGCCGGTCGTTCCCAAGTCTGCGGGTTCTGGAGCAGGAGCCGCAGCTACCACCGGCTCAGGCGCTGGCGCCGGAGCTGGTTGAGGTTCCGGAGCAGGTGCCGGAGCTTCAGCTACTGGAGCTGGCTCAGGCGCTGGTGCTGGTTCTGCCGCCGGCGCTGGTTCTGCCGCCGGAGCAGTTGAACCATTAGCGGAATCACCTACACGAGCAATAATTGTTCCGACCTCAACGGTCTCACCCTCAGCTATCAAAATTTCTGACAGGGTGCCTCCCGCTGGAGAGGGAACTTCGGTGTCAACTTTGTCGGTGGAGACTTCAAATAGGACTTCGTCGATAGCGACGCTTTCCCCTACTTGTTTAAACCATCGTGTGATGGTTCCTTCTGTAACCGTCTCCCCTAGCTGGGGCATTTCTATGTCGGCCATCCCTGGTCCGCTCCTGTCTTGAGTTTTGCCTTGCTTGTGGTTTGCTATTTTAGATTAGTGATTGCTATACGGGTGGTTAGTGTAGTGAACGACCGGTTAGGGCCAGGACACTTTCACCAAACAGCTCGCTCATCGTTGGGTGTGGCTGTACGAATTGGGCGACGTCGGTGACGTGAGCTTCCCAGTTGATTGCCAGGTAGCCCTGACCTAGTTGCTCGGTTACCCACGGGCCAACCATGTGGACGCCCAGGATCTTGCCGCCAGTTCCGTCGGCCTGCTTTTCGGCGATGATTTTGACGAGTCCATCGGTTTCGCCGAGAATCATTGCTCTACCGTTACCGGTGAAGCGGTGTTTCGAAACGACTACGTCGTATCCAGCTTCTTTGGCCGAATCTTCGGTATGTCCGACAAAGGCGACCTCTGGGTGGCAGTAAATACACCACGGCACGTTTAGGTAGTCGACGGGATTAGTGTCTTCGCCAAGAATGTCGGTGATGGCCAACATTCCTTCGGCGAAACCTACGTGAGCGAGCTGAGCAGTCGGGATAACGTCTCCCACAGCCCAGACGCCGTCTACCGAGGTTCGACAGTTTTCGTCTACTGCTATGTAACCACGCTCGTCGACGTCAACACCAGTTTTTTCAAGACCAAGCGTGTCCGAAGCAGGGCGACGGCCAACAGAAACCACAACCGTGTCTGCGGTGATCGTGTCGTCATTGTCACCATAGGTGAGAGTTACACCATCATCGTTAGTCACCTGAGACTTGACGGCAACCCCAGTCTTAATATCGATGCCCCGCTTTTTGAATGACTTCTCGACGACTTTGACAGCGTCGATATCGCAACCTGGGAGGATCTTCGGTGCGTACTCAAGAATAGTTACGTCGCTACCAAGATCGCTCATCATCGAAGCAAACTCGCACCCGATCGCTCCGCCACCGATAACGACTGCCCGTTCCGGAAGTTCCTCGATCGACAGCATTTCGTCGGAGGTGACGATCTTCTTGGCGTCGATAGGAAAGCCCTCTATTGTTCTCGGCACCGAACCGGCGGCCAAGATAACGGAGGAACCGACAATGGAAACGTCGCCAGACGCTCCACCCGAAACATGAACTGTTCGGTGGTCAGCATCGAGCACACCAACACCGTCGAATACGGTGACTTTACGGTTTTTCAGGAGGAATGTTATTCCACCGACGAGTTGGTCTACAACCGCCTGTTTCCTAGTGAGGGTCTTGCCCCAGTCGACACCTTTGGACTCTGCCAAGATGCCAAACTTCTCGGCATGTTCAACCGCACGCGAAACCGCGGCAGTCTCTAAAAGTTCTTTAGCTGGGATACAGCCAACATTTAGGCACGTTCCACCGAGTTTGTTTTTCTCGATGATCGCTATGTTAAGTCCGGCTGAAGCTCCGTAGAGCGCTGCGGCGTAGCCACCTGGCCCGCCTCCAATCACAACCACATCAAATTGTTCGCTTGACAGGAAGATCACCTCCATAGGTACTGGCACTGAAATCATATCGAGGCCACAGCTCGTAACTATGGCTACAACTTTTATTTACAACATGATTTATGTTGTCTTTGTCACCTAACCGCTAAGCGGTCGGTGTCTACCGCTAAGTCAAGGTCGTATGGAGCTAAGAAAATTGGCCCTCGAACGAGCAGGACCTGTTAGTTGCTCGCCAACAGAATCTGAACCGCAAATGCACCGAGAATCAGGATGCCGAGAGCGACCGATAGAAGAAGTAACATTCTTGTACTCATACCATGATGCTAGAGTCGTTTTTGCCGCAACCAAGCGTGAAGACCCGAGTTGAACCCAATTGATTGGGCAAAACGTTGATTCCAAACGTAAGGTTCAAGTGGCATCGAGTGATGGAGAATAAGTTGGAGATACTTCTAGCAGGGGCAAGCGGACTAATTGGTACCGCGCTGACCAAAGCTCTGATTGACGATGGCCACAGACCAATTCGCCTGGTACGCAGACCAGCCAAGGGCGAAGACGAGATCATGTGGGACCCCAAGAACGGGGTGATGGACATCGAATCGTTCGACGGAGTCGACGCTGTAGTCAACCTAAGCGGCGCTGGCATCGGCGATAAACGTTGGACCGACGACTACAAGAAGCTTCTCTTGTCAAGCCGAACCCGCACCACGTCCCTATTGGCGACAACGTTAGCGGAACTCCCTTCGCCCCCGAAGACGTTTCTCTCTGGGTCTGCTATCGGCATCTACGGTGATCGAGACGACGAGGTGCTGTCCGAGGATTCAGAAATCGGATCGACCTTCCTCGCTGGTCTATGCCAGAAATGGGAGACGGCTGCTCAGCCAGCTATCGACGCTGGGATTCGGACTGCGTTTCTTCGAACAGGGATCGTGCAAACACCCAAGGGCGGAGCATTAAAGAAAATGCTGCCTCTATTTAAGTTCGGTCTTGGCGGCAAGTTTGGCTCCGGCAAACAATACATGTCATGGATTACGATGACCGACGAGGTCAACGCCATCAAATACCTTCTGACCAACGATGTCAGTGGCCCGGTCAATCTGACGGCGCCAAATCCGGTTACTAACGAAACGTTCGTTGAAACGTTGGGACAGGTGCTCAGTCGCCCGACCTTACTACCTGTACCCGCTTTCGGGCCGCGACTACTCTTAGGCTCAGAGATGGCTGACGCTCTACTTTTCGAAAGCACCCGAATCTTGCCGATGGCGTTAACCGATCATGGCTTCCGTTTCGAACACAGCGAGCTTGAAGCCGGTCTACGAGCAGAAATTCTTGGCGAGTAGACCGGCTAAGCCAAACTCCTAGGCCACGGTCACAGCCGGATAAAACGCTACGTAGTCTTTGATTTCGGCAGCCGCGTCTTTTGGTGTGTGATACGTCCACGCAACATTTTCGAACGCCTCACCGTCGACGGTGACGGTGTAGTAGTTGGCTGTTCCTTTCCAAGGACAACCGGTCGCGTGTTCGGTTTCTGAAAACGATTCCCACACAATAGATGACGGCGGGAAGTAATGGTTGCCTTCGATTACGATAGTCGCGTCGGATTCGGCGATGAGTGTTCCATTTAGGGTTGCAGTCTTCATAGTGGCTTCAACAGTACTCTACGCCGTTCTATTCCCGCGGACGTGATGCATATTCGGTCGGACCGGGCACCCCGAGCAACGTAAACAAACTGCAGTTGACTTAAGCAAAATGATCCGTATGGCTCAGCCGACACTCCTGTTGTTTTGTCAATACTTAAACAGGGTAAAACGTGAGGAGTTCTGGTGTTGCCATTTAACCCGCTCAAGTCGGTTCGTGAACAGAATATTTCGGTTGCTGAATGGAGCAGCCGAGTGGACCCTGGGGTCGGTGAGGCCCAACTTCGTCCGATGAAACCCGTCTCGGGGCGGCATAATTCGGTGGTCAGAAGCGGTACGAGCGCTCCTCGACCTACACATTCGTCTACCGATCGGGTCACCGAACGCTATGACGTAGCCGACGCTGATGAGAACTTTGCAAAGTGGATCCGAGATATCGGTGCGCCAGACCAAGGAACTCCGTTCAAACCGGCTATGGCTTCCCAAGAACTCGAACACAACGAGCCCGCATCGGTTGAGTCAACGACGCCGAGCCAGCCAGTGCCAGTTGTGAACGAAGCAGTTTATTCTGCTGTTGTTCCTAGCAAGGAAGTTGTCGACCACACGTTTCATTCGGTCAACTCTGCTGAGCATCGACTCGATACCGCGTATTTTCATCTCCGCACCATGGATTTGTCGTCCGAGGCATCTTGGCCACAGATCATGGCTCGCTATCAGGAATTAATGGTGACCCTCAAGGCCGGGCCCAGAACGCTTCCAGCGGAAGCCGCCAAAATTGCTCGTCAGCGACGCTCCATAAACACTGCGTATGCGTGCCTCAGACTTCTGGCCGGTAAACAAAACTAATCACACTTGGATTGCTGAGACTCCAGCATTGTCAAACGTGGATGCTACATCTCGGTCGTTCGTAATTACTGCGAGAGCGCAACGTCTGATCCATTCGTTGCGATCACGTAGCGCCGAAACAAGATCTGCTTTGTTGCCCGGTAATTCGACTACCCAGTCTGCTCCTTTCAGCGCCCGATCGAATCGTGCTTGATCAGTAGCGCTCCAGTGCGTTACCGGGTTGCCGAACGGCAAAACTACGGCGAGTTGGCGACCTGTTTCGATTGTTCGTTCAGCCAGTTCAAGTTCTAGACCTCGACGCAAACCACTAACGACAATAGAGTCATTGTTGAGCTGATCGATCGAGCTGTTCGCTGCGGTTTGATCCTTGACCCGCTCCCCGATCACGCTGACAGCGCGTTCCAACGGCCAGGGCACGTCGATGTCGTCGTACGCTGGTTTGTTTGAAGCTGATGCTTTGAGTTTTTCGACCTCGGCCACCGCTAGCGCATCCACCAAATCGTTCATTTCGTCGCCGGAGTGACCTTTGACCCAAAAAAAGCGGAGACGTTCCGGATCGCGGAGATACTCCTCGATTAGGGGTTCCCAGATATCCCGGTTGGCGACCGGCTTTTTTTGCGAATTTTTCCAACCTCGATCCAACCAGCCCTTGTACCACTTGTCGTTAAAACACTTCACGACATAGGTCGAATCCGAGTAAATATCGATTGGGCCGTCAATGGTGGTAACCGCCTCCAGCACTGCCATTAACTCCATCCGCTGATTGGTGGTGTCGGCGGCGTGGCCTGCCCCGGTCTTGCCGTCAACGGTGGCCCAAGCCCAACCTCCAGGTCCAGGGTTTCCAGAACAAGCTCCATCGGTGTAAATACGCACCCACATAATCTACGGCGTATCTCCTCAGATGACCCCTATCGGCCTGTTGTAAACATCAGGTAGTGAAAAAATTTAAAACAAGCCAGGAGTCATACCCGAATAGCTGTCCTTTTTGGTCAAATTCGATGCACAATGTGAACATGAGTACAGATGGGTTTCTTAGCCAGCTTCCAGATATCGATCCACAAGAAACTAACGAATGGTTAGAGTCTCTCGACGCTGTGACGTCAGCGGGCGGCAAAACACGGGCCCGGTACCTTCTCGATCGACTAGTCCAACATGCTCGAGAACTTCAGCTCGGTAACCCTGAAGTTGTATCGACCGACTACGTCAACACAATTCCAACTAAGCAACAACCGTTTTTCCCCGGTGATGAACACACCGAACGTCGGATTCGAGCCTTTATTCGCTGGAACGCTGCCGCAATGGTCGTTCGAGCCAATAAAGCAGCGGACGGCATCGGTGGACACTTGTCAACGTTCGCTTCTTCTGCCGCCCTCTACGAAGTTGGGTTTAACCACTTCTTCCGAGGTAAAGACGATGGCATGCCTGGCGATGCGGTCTATTTCCAAGGACACGCTGTACCAGGAATCTATGCCAGAGCCTTCCTCGAAGGTCGACTAGACGAAGAACAACTCGATAACTTCCGCACCGAGGTCGACGGGAACGGGCTGTCGAGCTACCCGCACCCTCGACTTATGCCCGAGTTCTGGGAATACCCGACCGTGTCGATGGGACTTGGCCCTATCAACTCGATCTACCAGGCCCGGTTCAACCGATACATCCATAACCGGAAGCTAGACGATACGTCCAAGAGCCGCGTCTGGGCGTTCCTCGGCGACGGTGAGTGCGACGAGCCAGAAACCTTCGCATCCCTTGCACTCGCTGCTCAACAGGGTCTAGATAACCTGACGTGGGTAATCAACTGCAACCTGCAACGTCTCGATGGTCCGGTGCGCGGCAACGGAAAGGTCATCCAAGAGTTCGAAGCCGTGTTCCGTGGTGCGGGCTGGAACGTCATCAAAGTCGTTTGGGGAAGCAAGTGGGACGAACTTCTAGCTAAAGATGTCGACGGCGTACTTCTCAACAAACTAAACACAACCGTTGACGGCGAATTCCAACGACTGGCGGTCGAAAGCGGAGCTTACATTCGAGAGAGCTTTTTCGGGCCGGACCCACGGCTTCGTAAACTTGTTGCCGACCTCTCCGACGAAGACCTAGAGCACCTTCCACGCGGTGGCCACGACTACCAGAAAGTGTTTGCTGCATACAAGGCCGCTGTCGAACACAAAGGTCAGCCAACCGTTATCTTGGCAAAGACCGTCAAGGGTTGGACTCTTGGTAAGGGTTTCGAGTCTCGTAACTCGACCCACCAAATCAAGAAAATGACTAAGGCTCAGTTACTTGAGCTCCGGGACCGCTTGTTCCTTCATGACGAGATTCCAGCGGAAGCACTCGAAGACGGCATTCCCCCGTACTTCCGACCTGATCCAGGCTCAGATGAGCATCGTTATATGATGGATCGCCGCAAAGCGCTTGACGGGCCACTCCCCGAACGCAAAACCGTGACTCGACGATCGCTTCAGCTGCCTACAGATGCGCCGTTTAAGACATTCGTAGAAGGTTCTGGCAAGCGAGAAGTTTCTACCACCATGGCCTTCACCGCTATGTTGCGCGAAATGCTCCGAGAAGAAGGTTTTGGCGAACGAGTAGTCCCTATTGTCCCTGACGAAGCTCGGACTTTCGGTATGGACTCGATGTTCCGTGAGTTCGAGATCTACGCTCCGTTCGGCCAGAAATATAAGCCGGTTGACCATGAGCTTCTTCTCAGTTACTCCGAAGACCTCGACGGGCAGATCCTGGAAGAAGGTATTACCGAAGCGGGCTCTCTCGCCAGCTGGACCGCAGCAGCCACTAGCTACGCCCATCGAGGCGTTCCAATGGTGCCGTTCTACACGTTCTACTCGATGTTTGGATTCCAGCGGGTGGGCGACCAGATCTGGTCTGCCGCCGATTCACGTTGTCGTGGTTTCCTCATGGGCGCTACCGCTGGACGGACCACCCTTCAGGGCGAAGGTCTACAGCACCAAGATGGAACGAGCCTTCTCCACGCTTCGACCATCCCAGCGTGCCAGGCCTATGACCCAGCGTTTGCGTATGAACTTGCAACGATCATCCAAGATGGCATTCAACGCATGTACGGCAACGACGAAGACATCTTCTACTACATCACCGTCTACAACGAAAACTACGTCCAGCCTCCTCAGCCAGAAGGATCTCATCAGGGAATCCTCGATGGCATGTACAAGTGGGCGGAACCTCTTGAAGATAAGACATCCGAAGCCGCTATCTTGTTCTCCGGCAGTGGTCAACGGGCAGCCCGTGAAGCGCAAGCTGAGTTGGCGGAGCGTTGGAACGTCGGAACCGAGCTGTGGAGTGTCACTTCCTACAAGCGGCTTCGAGAAAACGCTCTCGAAGCAGAACGTTGGAATAAGTACAATCCAACGGCCGAACAGAAGGTTCCGCTGGTCACCTCGCTCCTTAGCGACGCACCCCAGTCTGTCGTAGCCGTCAGCGACTACGTACGAGCTGTTCCAGAAATGATCAGCGCATTTGTTCCACAATCGTTCGCGGTGCTCGGAACCGACGGATACGGGCGTTCGGACACCATCGACGCTCTCCGTTCATTCTTCGAAACCGATATGGAAAATGTTGTTATTACTGTGTTGTCTGAACTGGTCAAGCAAGGAAAGGTCGACGCTGCAAAGCTAGACGAAGCTCTTGCCCTCTATGGTGTCGATCAAACAAAGGCTGCGCCCTGGACCAGGTAAGTTAGGTACGACAACAACGTTGTGACCAGGCGCTCCCCTTCTAGCTGAACGGGGGCGCCTGATTAGTTTTGTGTAAAGCCTGCTTTGTCAGATACTTCGAGCAGACGCCGTGCGCTGCCGGTCAAGCCATCCGAGCAGAACCGCTATAGCTCTCGGGTCGTTCCGCAGCTGATGACCGCCACCTGAAATGATGTGTAGTTCAGCTTCGCCGTGACTATCTGCCAATGCACGGGCATCAAACAGCGGCACAACTTCATCGTGCGAACCATGGAGGACAAGAAGCGGTTTGTCCGCCATAGATTCAGCCGACCCGATTGCACTAATCGAAGTGAGTTCCTCGGACCAACTGGCAAAGTCGGGCGGAAACGCGGCGCTTTTGATGACGCCTAACGATCGGGCGTGCTCACTTAGCTGTTCGGGACGGCGAGCCCAATCGTTGAAATCTGCTGGCGCTCCCACCGTGGCGATACCGGCTACTGTCGGATCGTTGGCGGCGGCGGCTAACGCCACTGCCCCGCCGGTACCAAACCCGCAAATCCAAAGACGGTCAGGCTGTCCTTCGTAACGTAGGAACTCCAAACCAGCCCGGGCGTCATCTACCCAGCCTTGAATACTAAAATTGCCGCTTGAAGTGCCACATCCTCGAAGCTTTATGGCCGCGGCGAGCCAACCCATTTCTTCGGCGATACGCCCTGCAAGCTGAGGGAAGTCGGATCCGGTTTTTTCGGCTCCGACAAGCGATGACGGAAACCCGTGCACAAGCAAGAGGCCGGGGACGTCGACCCGCATCGAATTTCCAGGACGGGACAAATTCACTTCGAGTGAAACATTGTCAGTTGACGCGATGTGTAGCGTTTGTTCGGTTTGTTCCATCACCGTTATCCTTTGCATCACCTCGGCGGGTATCAGCCAATACTAGTGAGTCAAAGCTTCGACTGTACGCCAATGTGCAATTAGAACGGCGACGGCTCTAGTCGTCTACCCCAGGAGTTTCGTCGTCGGCGTCATTTGTGAGCAACGGTGTGTCGTCAATGGAAAGAAGCGGGACTTCGGCCAGGTCGGCCTCGACCAATGCTGGATCGTCTAGGTGGATCGCTCCCATTACCTGCAAGTAGCTGGTATGGACACTTATCACCTTTTGAGCATGTTCTCGTTCGATTTCGAGGCCAATGATGTCAGCGCGTTCCATCACGTAGTCCAACGAATCGAACTCCTCAAAAACAATGGGACCGTCGTCATCGCTATCGGGTGCCCAATGGTATGCCTGCAACCATTCGAGGTGAAGACGCATCACCCTTCTCAGCTCATCGTAAGAAACGACAGAGGACACATCGATGGGCAACGACTCGGCACAAAACTCTATTGCTTCTTCAACATTGAGAATAATCTGTTTCGGCATTTTTCGAGTCTTGCCAACTCCCTCGCCGACCGCTACGAGGCCAGCGCCAATGACCGCCAACGCAGTGAGAATAACAATGAGATATACCACTCTGATAACGCTAGGTCAAAGATACGTTCGGCGCTACACCGTCGTGACAAGAATATAGAAGCTGGCCGAAGACATAAGGACCGATCCAAACGCTAGACAAGCTATCGGCCAATACGCAGGTTCACGAGCTGGAGGTTCTCCCATAGCTACCCGATCGGTTATTTTTTGGCCGATGTTAACTATTTGAAGATCTGTTGATAGAACTACGCATATGGGTGCTGACGAATTCATCGACGAAATAACGGCAACCGGAACGTTCGTTGCGCCAAAGAGCCGCTCGTCGATCCACACCGACGGCCTTTGGCATCAGGTGTTTCATTGCCTTATCGTTCGCTCATCCGAACCAACATCGGTGGTATTACAGCGGCGTTGTGCCGAAGCACGTTCGTTCCCTAACCGGCTCGACCTTTCAGCAACCGGGCACCTCTTGTCGGGTGAAACTCCACTCGATGGCGCACGCGAACTTCGAGAAGAACTCGGGATCACCGTGCAGCCGGATGCGCTGACACACATCGGAACCCGGCTACTCGCAGACGATTCGGGAGAAGGCAAAAACCGTGAACGCATCCATCTTTTTTTCCTGAGCGACGACCGTCCGCTCACCGATTTCGCACCTGACCCAACCGAGGTTCAATCGCTGGTAGAAATCAAGATCGACGACTTGCTGCAAGTACTGAACGACCCCGAACATGTGGCAGAAGCGATCGAGTGGAGTCCAGAACAATCGACCAACGCCGTCACGATCGAACATCAACAACTGGTCTCCCCCGTTGACGGCTACTGGAATGTTCTGTTAGTTATGGCCGATAGGTTCGCCAAAGGGCAGTATCCGCTAGCCATCTGACATCTATCGTGAGCGCAACAACCCCAGCGCTTCTGACCTGGTGGTAGCGTTGGTTTTAAGTAGTCCTCGAACTCCAGAAGTTGTTGTCATGGCCCCCGACTTCTGAACTCCCCGCATCGACATACAAAGATGTTCGGCTTCGATAACTACCAGAACACCCGCCGGGTTGAGCTCCGCTACCATTGCGTCGGCTATCTGGGCAGTCAACCGTTCCTGAACTTGAAGCCTTTTGGCGAAACCGTCCACTACCCTCGCCAGCTTCGACAAGCCACATACTTTGCCATCAGGACCGGGGATATAGGCCACGTGCGCACTCCCGATGAACGGCAACATGTGATGCTCACATAGGGAACTGAACGGAATATCGCGAACCATAACCATTTCTTCGTGATCAACTTCGAACTGTCGCCGCAGATGAACGCCTGGTTCTTCCCCGTAACCGCCGAGTATCTCTCTATACGAGCGGGCAACACGAGCTGGTGTATCTAGTAGCCCGTTACGGTTCGGATCTTCCCCTATCGCAAAAAGGATTTCTCGAACCGCTGCTTCGATTCGAGCCTCGTCAACCTCGACCGTGCGAGCATTTTCTGATCTTTTGGTGTGGTCCATCGGCATTTAGTCTAGAGCGATCTTTACGAGTAATGAGAACCGTATGTCACCAAAGGTCAACGGTGCTGCTTCGAAGGCCTAGTTTGCGGCCGGTAGCGAGGCGATGCATCACGACGTAGTACAGGCCACCAATAACCGATATTGCAAACCGTAGGAACATAGCTCCAACATTGCCCTCGTATGCGGCAACCGCAGTCCACCATGCGCCTAGACCAATCACAACGACTATTGCTAGAGCTGAGACCGTCGCCCAAATGGGACGCTTCCTATTCTCTGAGTACACCAAACGCCTCCGCTGAAAGCGTCCAACCAAACCATTACAGACGCCGATACACCAAGGGTACATACGACCGTCTGACCAAACGCCGAGCAGGCTTGCCCGTCTGGTTCTTCGTACAGATCCAAATGGCCTAGGCTAGGGACTATGGACCTTCGCTCAGCCTCCTTACACTGGTCAGACAGCGATATTGACCTGTATAAACTGGTGGTCGGAACGTTAGATAACAATGTGTTTTTTCTCCGCTGTCGCCATACCGGAGAGTCCGCCCTAATCGACGCTGCGGATGAACATGAGACACTACTCGAGCTTTGTCAAAGCCTGAACGTTCGTACCGTCCTCGAAACACATGGCCATTGGGATCATATCCAAGCGGTTCCCGCCATCCGAGATGCCGGATATGAAGTCGGGATCGGGGCTGAAGACGCTTCGATGTTGGACAGTTATGACTATATTCTCGACGATGATACTGTGCTCGAGGTAGGCCGACTTAAGGTCCGCACCATTGCGACCCCAGGCCACACAAAAGGCTGCATTAGTTTCAAAGTTGAGGATAAACCCCTGCTTTTCAGCGGGGATAGTTTGTTCCCAGGGGGTCCCGGTCGCACCGATTTCGCTCATTCAAGCTTCGACGATGCCATCCGATCTATCGATGAACGGTTGTTTGTACTCCCGCCTGACACTATTGTCTTGCCTGGCCATGGGGACGATACGACAGTCGGTACTGAACGCCCTGCGCTCGACTCTTGGGTCGAACGCGGCTACTAAAGCTGAACTGTCACACAAATCGTAGTGAACACTTCGCTTCCCTATTGACACAATCACCCTAAGCTGTATATATATGACTACTCCGTTGTTCGAAATCTCAGATCTTCATATCTCGACTGCCGGTACCGAAACCGAGCCAGCGGTCGAAATATTGAAAGGTGTCTCTCTAACGGTCAACCGTGGAGAGGTCCACGCGTTGATGGGTCCCAACGGTTCTGGTAAGTCGACTCTCGCCAGTGCCCTCCTCGGTTCACCCGAGTACGAAGTGACGGGAGGCAAAATTTTCTTCCAAGGAAACGACATCACCGACTGGGACATAGATGTTCGCGGTAAGGCTGGTCTGTTTCTAGCGTTTCAATACCCTCAAGAAATTTCTGGCGTCTCGGTTCTAAACTTCCTCCGTCAAGCTCTCAGCGCCCGCAAGGGAATCGATATGAGCGTGTTAGAACTCCGGCTTTCGCTCATGGAGTGGATGGAAAAACTCGAGATGGACCCCGCCTTTATGGAGCGTTACCTTAACGAAGGTTTCTCCGGAGGCGAGAAAAAACGAAACGAAATTCTTCAGATGGCGGTACTGGAACCGGAGATGGCCATCCTCGACGAAACCGACTCGGGGTTGGACGTTGATGCGTTACAAACCGTTGCGAAAGGCGTTCAAGCTATTCGTGCCGAGCGACCCGAACTTGGCACCTTGGCCATAACCCACTATCAGCGTCTTCTGGATCATCTCAAACCCGACGTAGTTCACGTCCTGTTTGACGGCAAGATAGTAGCATCCGGCGGACCTGAACTTGCCCACAAACTAGAAGCCGAAGGATACGAAAGTTTCCGATGACATTAGACGTTGCCCGTATTAAGCAGGACTTCCCGATCTTGGCTCAACGCCAAGACGACAAGCCGCTCGTCTTTCTTGACTCTGCCGCCTCTTCACAGCGACCCAATCAGGTTCTTGAAGCGATGACGTCGTTCGCTCAGTCCGACTACGCCAATGTGCATCGCGGCGTATATCAGCTGGCTGAACGGGCAACTAACAGATTCGAAGCCGCTCGAACCGCGGTGGCGTCGTTTATCGGAGCGTCAAAACCCAACGAAGTGATCTTCACTAAAAACGCTACCGAGGCGTTGAACCTCGTTGCTCAAAGTTGGGGGCGGGCAAATCTTGGGCCGGGCGACGCTGTCGTTCTATCTCTAATGGAACATCACGCCAACATTGTGCCGTGGCAGATGCTGGCTACTGAACTTGGTTTCGAAATCCGTTGGATCGAGATTGACGATGACTACAACCTCGATCTCAGCAATTTGGACCAGTTACTCGAGGGCGCAAAACTTCTAGCCTTCTCGCAAATGTCGAACGTCCTGGGCACGATCGCTCCAACTGAAGTATTGGTGGACGCCGCCCGCAAAGCTGGCGCCTTGGTTCTGCTAGATGCGTGCCAGTCGGTGCCCCACGCAGTAACCAACGTCGTTGAAGCCGATGTGGACTTCATTGCCTTCAGCGGACACAAAATGTTGGGACCCACCGGCATTGGCGTCCTTTGGGGACGAGAACACCTTCTCGAGGAGATGCCGCCGTTCCTCGGTGGCGGAGGGATGATTCTTAACGTTACTCGTGAGGGTTTCTCGACTGCTGAACTTCCAGCTAAGTTCGAAGCCGGAACCCCTCCAATCATCGAAGCGGTCGGCCTACACGCAGCCATCGACTATTTGAATGATCTCGGGATGGAAGCAGTCGCAGCTCATGAGCATGAGTTGACTAAGTATGCGCTCAAAACCTTGCCAGATATTGTTGGAGAACCGCTAAGGATCTACGGTCCTTCACAGGCCAGTGGGCGTGGCGCCGTTTTCTCTATCGGTATCGAAACAGTTCACGCCCACGATATAAGCCAAATTCTCGACCAGCATGCCGTTTGTATCCGACCTGGACATCACTGTGCCAAACCTCTCATGAAGAAAATGGGGGTTTCTGCCACAGCTCGTGCCAGCCTATATATCTATAACGACACTGCCGATGTAGATGCCTTAGGCGCTGCATTAGCGGCTTCAAACGACTTTTTCGCACTCTAGGAGTACCGTGTCCGGACTTGAAGACCTGTATCGAGAAATAGTTTTAGATCATTACCGGAACCCTCGTAATCGTGGAGAACTGGAACCCCCTGCGGTTAGAACCGAAGGTTTTAATCCACTCTGTGGCGATGAAATCGTCGTCTATTTGGATGTGGATGACGATGGAATCATTAGAGATCTTAAAATCGGGGGCCAGGGCTGCTCGATCTCACAGTCGTCTGCTTCTATGATGACCGCTGCGGTCAAAGGCAAAACTATTGCCGAGGCGGAGCAGATCACGGCAGCATTTAAGTCGATGATGTCGATTCATGAATCAAGTCTCGACCAAGACGAGGAAAAGCAAGGTTCTGTGGCGACCGCTGAACTAAAACTCGGTGATCTTGAAGCACTTCGTGGTGTCGTTAAGTTCCCGGTTCGGATTAAGTGTGCAACCTTAGGTTGGAACACGCTAAATCAAGCGTTTACCGATTTGGCCGAGGCGACTAAAAGCTAGTCTTAAGTGGTTCGGGCACGGCGCCCACTACTAGAGCGCTTGTTTCTAACGCTGCTCTAGCTCGACTGCGATTACTTCGCAGCCCGCTGGGGTGGTCTCAACTCGTTCGATTGTCGAGAACCAAACGCTTGAATCTTCTCGGGACGCTCCAGAAGCCGGGATTTCGTAGACCGATTCTCCGGCCCAATCCTCGTCGATTCGAACACCTTGATCATCGACCACGGCAAAATAGACGTCTGCGTCAGCGACAACGTCTAGGGAGTTCTCAACCGTGAATGTGATGTCGTATTTATCGCCAAAGAATGTATCCAGCACACATTCTTCAATGACGACGCTCTCTATTCGAGCGATTTCGTCTCCGTCACTTTCTTCGGCACTGATGGCCTGAATCTGGCAGGTTGTTTCGACATCTTCCAACGACACAAAGTCGACTATTGAGGACTGTCCGGGGCCTAACGCTCGAACGGTTTCGATTCCATTTCCGACCTTCACTCCTGCCGAATCAAATTCGTCGTATTCGATTCGGTAACTGACTGCTGAGTCGTGCAGGTTTGTGACTAGGCCCAACGAACCCGGTCCGTCTTGGCATCCACCGTCGAGGTGGGCGGCGCCTTCGACGTTCCCTGGTTCAACCGGGACTGGAAGGCTGGACTGATCTCCATCTAGCAAAGGGTTCTCGTCTATTCCGTTTCTTGGAGAGACCGTGACGCCATCGGAGTCGCCTCCAGCTGTTTCTGAATCAGTAGACGAAAGACTTGTATAGAGAACCGCCGGCACGGCCAGTACCGCCAGAAGAATAGCGGCAACCGCAAGACCAATGTACAACGGCGCCTTAGATTTCTTAGGTTGAGGAGCGTAACCGCGAACGTCTTGTGGCGGAGTCGGGTACCCCTGAAACTGACTAGAGACGGTCGGCACCTGCCTCATTGTCGCTGGGTTAGCGCCATGTATATCTGGAGAGCTTGAAAAGTTGGCACCCGTCGACCCGCTTTGAGACGGCGGAGACGGTGGCAGAACTGAAGTAGCTGCATGGTTCTGCATTGGGTTTGGGGGAAGGGCGGCGGGCGGTACAGGAGCAGAATGCGGCGAAGATTTGTAGGTAGTAACGAGGTGATGTAGATCCGCGGCCGAAATCCGAGCCTGGGGATCAGCCAGCGTACATTGATAGATCAGGTCTTGTACCGCAGCGTCGAGCGATGGGTCGATTGAGACAGGCGAAGACATGATATTTTGGATCAGCGCTTGACCGGAACCCTGATGTAGCGGTCGTCCAGAGGCACACAGGTGGGCTGAGACGCCAACCGCGTAGATATCCGATGGCGCTGTAGCCGTCATAGTCGAGAATAGCTCTGGCGACATATAGAGCGGCGTCCCTCGAAGGCTGTCGCCCCGGTGGTACGAGCCGGTAGCGGTCAAGTCTCGAGTCAGCCCAAAGTCGCCGAGTTTCCAGGCGCCGTCTCCATACATAACATTGGCTGGTTTGATATCTCGGTGAACCATTTGTTTGCTGTGCAGATACGCCAAACCGGCGCTGATATCACCAATAACTTCGAGCAGGTCAGCGGTGCCGAGACGTCCAGTCGGCTGTTCGCGCACGAACACGTCTAATGCGCCGGTACAAAATTCGGCTACCAGATATGAGTGGACTTCGTCCCCCACTTCCATCTGCCCAGAATCCAAATATCCGACCAGGTTCTGATGTCGGAGTGTCGCCATTCGCTGGACTTCTTTGGTGAAGACGCTGCGTTCCAGCGGAGAAGTGTTGGGGTGGAGCACTTTTACCGCGGCGTCGCCTAGCGCCATTGAAGATTCGTCGACAGCTCTGAAAACCTGGCCGAATCCGCCTTCGCCTATAAGTTCAACTATGCGCCACCGCTCGCCGACATGGGTCCCCGGTCCAATACTTTGTGCAGCCATTAGCTAAACTCTAGGGTGAATCTTACCTTAAGTTGCATGAGGTGTTGTGCTCCGAGTCTGGCTTACTTGCCGCCTATCTGATACCAGACATCGTCTAAGTGTCAGAAGGATCTGCTTTACTTAAAGTTGTGACTACTGAGCCATCCGATAACGCCATTTTTATGTCTCACGCTCCAGAGGCAGGACAGCTTCTGTTAATCCGCCATGGAGAGCAAGTCTGGCCAGACCGACTAGCCCCGGTCGGCGAGTGGGTTGATCCTCCCCTGTCTGAACTGGGGCAACGCCAAGCTGTCGCCGTCGGGACGTATCTCAAAGACGTCGAGATTGACGCAATTTATTCCTCAACGTTAGAACGAGCCAAAGATACCGCCTCCGCCATAGCGAGCCACCACACCACCAACCCAGTTGAGATCAAAGAACTGGAGGAGATCAGGATGTTTAGTGAGCTACCCCAAGATGTCTCCGCAGTTGAGACTCTCGGATTGCTTGAGTTCGCACAAATGCACGATCAGTTCGGTAAGTCTCAAAAGTGGGACTCATACCTTCATGGAGAACGCTCGACCGAATTTCGGGAACGCATCTCACAAGCCATCCAGAAGATTCTTGACGACCACAAGGGCTCAACCGTCGCTATCGTCTGCCACGGTGGCGTCAAGAATATTTATCTGAGCCACCTTCTTGGTCTCGAACCCGACATGTTCTTCCGACCAAACCACTGCTCGGTTAGTCGTCTTCGTTTTGACGACAACGGTTCGGTGATTGAAACGCTCAACGAACACTTGTTTCTCGTTAAGGCCGGCTTAACCAACAGCGGCAAACCAAGTTGGCAGTAAGAACGCGTGTCGTTAGTTACGTGAACTAGCTGCGTCACTCATTGCTTTCGCTAGCTGCATATCGTAGTCGGTGATACCACCTGCGTCATGGGTTGTGAGCGCAACATCGACCCGATTATAAGTGTTCGACCAAGTTGGATGGTGGTTGAGCTTTTCGGCCCACAAGGACATCTCGGCCATGAACCCAAATGCTTGACGAAAATCAGCGAAGACAAACTGGGCGTTAATCTCGTCGTCGACGCGGCTCCAGTCAGTCAACGAATTCAAAGCGGTCTGAATTTCGTCGTCATTCAATTTTTTAGCCATAGCGTGAGTCTAGGCGCTCGCCTCGGTATAGGCGGCATATCCGGAATCTTCTACCTGGGTAGCTAACTCCGGTCCACCTGAATCGACGATCTTGCCGCCAGAGAGAATATGCACGTGATCTGGCTTCAATTCATCGAGCAAACGACTGTAGTGGGTGATGACAAGCACACCCAAACCGTCTTCCTCTGTTGCCTTTTCGACCCGTTTAGACGCAATCCGTAAACCGTCGACGTCCAAACCGGAGTCGAGTTCGTCGAGAACGGCTATCGCTGGTTTAAGAACCGACAACTGCATGGTCTCGTAGCGTTTCTTCTCGCCGCCGCTCATATCTACATTCAACGCCCGATCGAGCATCTTGGTTTCCAGACCGACCTCGACCGCTTCCCGCTCCAAATCCGCCAACGCATCTTGGGGAGATAGGTCAGTCGCCACACTCGCCTCAAGTACATCTGACAGACGTACCCCGGGGACCTCAATCGGATACTGCATGGCCAGAAATAGTCCGGCTTGGGCCCGTTGCCACGTTTCCATAGCTAACAGGTCTTGGCCGTCAAGGGTTACCGAACCAGCGGTAACTTCATAGCCTGGTTTGCCCATCAGAACATGCGACAAGGTCGACTTGCCCGACCCGTTTGGCCCCATGATGGCGTGGACTTCGCCAGAACGGATCGTCAAATCGACGCCGTTAAGAATTTGTGAGCCGGCAACGGTCGCAGCCAAGCCAGAAATTTCGAGTGTGTGATTACGGGTCATGAAAGTACTACCTTCACCATTCCATCTTCGACTTTTGCAGAATATGTGGGAACCGCCTTCGTGGCGGGCAGACAGCCAGGCTCGCCATCATCGATGGAGAACAGGGCACCGTGTTTAGGGCACTCAATAGTTCGCTCTGATGCGTCCACGTCGCCATCTGAGAGGGAAAAATCGGCGTGTGTACATTCGTCGCCGATCACAAAAACGTCGTCACCTAGACGAATGACCGAGAGCCGGTGATCTTCAATATCGAACCGTTTAGCTGACTCTGGTTCGAGGTCGTCTAGTCGACATAACTCGACTGGTTCTATGTCGCTCATTTTTCTCGCCTACTCAACTTGTTGGCTATCAGTCGTCGAGCTTCGTCTTTAGCTGCCTCGTTTGGCAGTCGATTGATGGCTTCATCAAAGAAGCCTGCGACTATGAGTCGGTCGGCCTCCACCGGAGGGACTCCTCGCGCTTGGAGATAAAACTCTTGATCTTCGTCGATTGGGTTCACCGTCGTTGCGTGGCTGCAACGTACGTCGTTGTTCTCAATTTCCAGGTTGGGAACCGACCACGCCCAAGCGTCTTCGCTTAGCTTAATGTTGCGGTTGGTTTGGAACGCATTCGACCCGGCACCTTCAGGGTGAATATTGATCATGCCGGTGTAAACCGAACCTGACTTGTCGTCCAAGGAGCCTTTGAAGAGAAGGTCGCTGCGGGTGTCTCGGGCTCGGTGATGTTGGAATGTTCTAAAGTCGAGAACTTGGTCGCCGTCACCGTAGTAAGCGCCCACTAGATTGCCGTTGGCACCTCGACCATCGAGTGAAACATCCGTTCGGACTCGAGCGTATTTGCCGCCAAATGAGACGTAGCCCCCTACCAGGTTCGCTTGGGCCCCCACCGACGCTCGAAGACGTCCAACCTGAACGTGCTGGTCATCGAGATCTTGAATAGTGATATAGCCAAGGTTCGCAGCATCAGCGACAGTTTCGGTCAAACGGGTGACGGTAATACCGCCGCCTTCAGCTGCGCTCTGGCGCTCGACCACCGTGAGTTGACTGTTTTCACCGGCGTTCACCTCGACAGAAGGAAACGCTGCTTTAGGGCCACCGCTGTGATACGACTCGATTACTACCGGTTCGGAAACAACGAGGCTTCGAGCCGACTCGATCCGTAGCGTCTCAGGATTAAAGGCTTGATGGAGATGATCGAAAATTGTGGCGGTGTCATCGAGTTCCACCGATTCTGGTTGGACGGCCGTGATCGCAAGGCCCTTTTCGGCCCAATCTGAGGCGACGTCGATGTTGGTAACCCAACCATCGATGATCGTAATCAGTGCAGCGTATGAACCAGCTGCTATCTCACTTCTATCGAGTTCGACTTGGGCTGGTCTAGCCACAACCGGTTTAACCGCATCGAGGTCGAACTGATCGATTGGGCTGTAGCGCCAGTCTTCTGTCGACCCGTCTGGCAGGCTCATCGACTGCGCTAGCTTGGCCGCAGCCTCCCGATGTTCAGCGGGCGGCAGATCCGAGGTAACGTCTGCTGCAAAAAATTCGTTCACGTCGACTAACGATATCGCCCCGGACAACGTCTAGAGGGTGATATCTGCACTCCGACATGAGGGCAACACGTACGACATTATTCAATCGGTCGAATGGCGGGGTTTACAACGGCCGCTTCGTTGGGTGCATCAAGTGTTACCGGTTAAACGGCCACCACAATTTACGTTTCTTGTTTTTCGCCTGTTTACGTCGGAGAGCGTCTTGTTCACTGTCAACGGCTGCACGCATATCGCCCGAAACCGAGTTGATGATGTTCTCCGCTTCGTCGAGTAGCGCGGCAACCGAGTCGTCCTCACCTACGCTTTCTGGAGCGTCAGGAGTTTTTGGGGTAACTAGTGAACCGTGACGCCAGTTCACGTCTGCCAAGCGCCTCTCATAGCTCGGGCACTCTGCCGGGCAGTTCCACGGTGCTTCCGGTGCCAGATCAAGTGTGCATTTACGCATCGTGTCGCCACTGGGGTAACTCCGACTTTGGTAAAATTTGCAATCTTGCCGCATAACCATGAAGGTATTCTAGAACAGCTCTGACATAACTTACTCATCACCGACGGGTCGGTGAAGATAGTTTTGGAGAAGCGATTCGGCGTTGTGCCCGGTCCAGCAACATTAACTTCGGAGCGCGCTCCGTCGAATGTGAAGTAAATCATCTAGACTTGGCTTGCAACAAACGGGCAACATGTAAGGAGCCAATAATGGGAATGTTCGATAAAGCTAAAGAAGCGGCTGAAAGCGCTAAAGATCTTGCAGACGAGCACGGCGATACAGTCAAGAACCTTGCCGAGGAACACGGCGATAAGCTCCCTGGTGGCCTTGGCGACAAGGTAGCCGATATCGCAGACAAGATCCCTGGCGGCGAAACTCCAGCTAGCGAGTAGCGACTTCAGATCTACAGAAAACTTCAAAGGGCTGGCCTTCACGGGCCAGCCCTTTGTATGTAAAAAACTATTGTCCGCAGTGTCGGATTGGACGATATTGAAAGATGCGACCGTGCGCTACCCTACCGAACCCTCCATCTGGAGTTCGATGAGACGGCTCCACTCAACGGCATATTCCATTGGGAGCGTACGGGTGACAGGTTCGATAAAGCCGTTGACGATCATGCCAACTGCTTGCTCTTCGGTAAGACCACGGCTCATCAGGTAGAACATTTGTTCATCGGCGACTTTAGAAACGGTCGCTTCGTGACCGATCTCGGCGTCTTGTGAACCGATTTCCATGTACGGGTAGGTGTCGCTGATCGAGTCGTCGTCAAGAATCAACGCATCGCATTGGACGTGGCTCTTACAGCCATAGGCACCATCTTCGACCCGGACAAGGCCTCGGTAGCTTGAACGTCCACCGTCTTTCGAGATCGACTTTGAGACGATCTTCGACGTTGTCTCAGGTGCGGCGTGTACCATTTTGGCGCCGGTGTCTTGATGTTGATCTTTACCGGCATAGGCAACCGACAGAACCTCGCCGGTGGCTTTTGGACCAACCAACCAGACGGCTGGGTATTTCATGGTGAGACGGCTACCTATGTTGCCGTCAATCCATTCCATGTGGCCTTCGGCTTCGACAATCGCCCGCTTCGTTACCAGGTTAAAGACGTTGCTCGACCAGTTCTGGATCGTTGTGTACGTGACGTGAGCGTTTGGCTTAACCACAATCTCAACGACTGCTGAGTGCAACGAATCAGACGTGTATACAGGCGCTGAACAGCCTTCGATGTAGTGAACCTTTGATCCTTCATCAGCGATGATAAGGGTTCGTTCAAACTGGCCCATATTTTCTGCGTTGATTCGGAAATAGGCCTGCAGTGGCATCTCGACCTCGACACCGGGAGGAACGTAGATAAACGATCCACCGGACCAAACAGAGGTGTTCAACGCCGAGAACTTGTTGTCATTGGCAGGAATTACTTTGCCGAAGTATTTCTTGACCAGATCGGGGTGCTCACGAAGAGCGGTGTCCATATCGGTGAAAACAACGCCTTGGCGTTCGAGATCTTCACGGTTGCGATGAAATACGACTTCACTTTCGTATTGAGCCGTTACACCAGCAAGATACTTGCGTTCCGCTTCCGGGATACCCAACTTTTCGTAGGTGTCTTTGATCGCATCTGGAAGATCGTTCCAGTCGTCTACCTGACCATCTGTGGGTTTGATGTAGTAGAAGATGTCGTCGAAGAAGATCTCCGACATATCGCCACCCCAGTTAGGCATGGCTCGTTCTTTAAAATGAAGGTACGACTTGAGTCGTTTGTTAAACATCCAGTCGGGTTCGCCCTTCATCCACGACATTTCGCGGAGGATTTCCTCGTTCAGACCACGTTTGGGCTTATAGACGTAGTCTTCTTGGTCGCTCCAGCCAAGCTTGTAGCGATCAAGATCAAGGTTGTCGGGGGTAACGGTCATAGACCAACTCCGATTTCAGAAAGGGTGTGAACTACAGATACTAACAAATGTGGCGTAGTCACCACGACTCGAGTCTAGAAGAAATTATCTGGAGTTAAGCCAGATCGTAAGGTGTGCACCCGGCACAACCGGCCACCGAATCATCAGAAAATCTAGCCAGATTGGAACTCTGGTCAGACCAGCTCACGAATGTCGATGACCAGCGCCGACAACGAGATCATCACCAGAACACCTAACGTCACCCACGCTAGTGGGGCTAATCTGGTCACATTCAGTCGTTGCGACGGGTCTCTTCGCAACCGCTGCCATACACCTTCGACGAAGGCCACGACTGCGTGAGAGCCGTCTAACGGAGGTAGCGGCAATAAGTTTACGATACCGATGGCGCATGAAAGGATCGCAAACCAACGAAGAGACGTCCCTAACCCAGATTCGACTGCGAAGTTACTGACTTGGGCTTGGGCAACCGGAGACATAAAACGGACAGGAGCATCCGCGACCTCGGTCAGACCAAAGACGGTTTCTACATAGCCACCGAGGCTCGTAAAAAATGTCCATAGGCCTCCGATGGTGGCAACCGTCATCGACCAAACCAGCCCAAAACCTTGCCCAATCGCTGATAGCGGCTTAACACCCTCCATCATGAGTGCAACAGCAAACGCCACTACGGCGAGAGCCAAATTCACTCCGGGTCCGGCCAGAATAGTAAAGAGGCGTCCACGATGGCTCGCCGCCCGGTAGCTGTCGGCTTCGGCAAACCCTTCCGGCAACTCCGACGTTGGTGTCATTCCGTGGATCTTGACGTACCCACCAGCCAAAATAGCCTTAATACCGTAGCGGCATCCGTTGAAATCAAAGGCCACTATTTCGGGACCGAATCCCCAAAAGTACTCTGTGGGTCTCATTCCTGATCGTCTGGCGGCCAGGAGATGACCCCCTTCGTGAGCGAGAACGATTATCCCCAAAAACCCGATTAGGACCAAACCGCTTCGAGCCCAGATCGACAACGCACCGATCCCTATCACCGTGAACAACGCCCACATTGGGGACCATTCGATGCCGCTGTATTTTTTCGATTTTGAACTGTTTGTCGCCATCGGCAATTCAAACAGTTCGACCTCAGTCGTCTGTTGACTCATCACACCAAACCAGGCGGGATGATAGACAAACCTCCCGCACCCCTTTAGTTAACCAGCTCGACGACAACTCTCATGTAGGACGAAGTGACGTCACTAAATAGTTCGTATTACCTGTTGTCTCCCCGGATACCGTAGCCATCCGAGCTGTGGGTTACGCCAAGATCGATGAGAGCCCAGATGTGAGCGACAAACCTTCGGAAGCGGCCAGAACGGCCATTCCATCGGGTGCGATATCTTGTGCCCGCTGCACTGACTCTTTGATCCACATATCGTCATGAGTTGGGTCGTGATGAAATAGGACGAGACGTTTGGCTTCGGACGCGGTTGCCATTGCTACCGCAAATTCGGCGGTGCAATGACCCCAATCGGACCGGGAAGCAAATTCGGCGGCCGAGTACTGAGAGTCGTGAATCAACACATCAACGCCATGACAGCTTCGGACCACATCGGCTGGAACTACGTTCGGATCCAATGTCGGTTGTTGATGATCGGGCAGATATGCAACCGAGCCGAGACCAGAATCGATCCGGTACCCATTCGTCGCTCCTACGTGCGGCACTGGGAACGCAGTTATGGAGGCCGAGCCAACTGCGAATGTTCGGTTGGTCGACTCGGTAAACGTTAACTGGCCAGGCAACGTATCTATGCTCACCGGGAACAGTGGTGGACGCATGAACTCTCGGACGGCCCGCTCAAGACCGGACCCCACCTGAGGAGGCCCGATAATGCTCATCTCGCATCCGTCTCGAAGGATCGGGGCAAAGAACGGTAAGCCCTGGACGTGATCCCAATGAAGATGGGTGACCAACGCAGTGATGGACATTGGTTCGGGCTGCGACAGTTCAGCTTTAGCCATTAGGTCAAGCCCGAGCCCTCGAAGACCGGTACCCAAATCGAGAACGATTGGGTCTTCATCAGGAACAGAAACTAGGACACATGATGTGTTCCCACCGAAGCCGACAATTCCTGGGTCACAGCTTGGGGTAGAACCTCGAACTCCGTAAAAATCGATTGAGAGCATGGGTAACTACAACCTCAACTTCTGGGCGGAAGAGCAGAACTGGTGGGCGAGATCTTAGATTTTATATGACCGGCAGACGCTGTACCTCGTCTTGTGAGAAGTGTCTCGCCTACCTATTAGTTCGCAACGGTCACGCTGCTACGCGTTTTTTATCGTTTACGTTCGGCCTGTATTCGCTTCTTTGTCGCCGCCCACGAACATATTTGACAGGTAGCCAAATCGTGGTTCCGGGCTGGACAATATTCGCGGCCGAAGAAGATGATCTGAAGGTGCCGCCGGTTCCACGTCTCGATCGGAAAAACTGCTTTTAGGTCCTTTTCGGTCCGTTGAACTGTCGTGTCGTTTGACAGTCCCCAACGGGCTGCAAGACGGTGAATATGGGTGTCTACCGGGAACGATGGAATATCAAACGACTGCGCCATAACCACACCCGCCGTCTTATGACCGACTCCGGGCAGTGATTCCAGAAAGTCCCAGTCTGGTTTGATTTCTCCGCCAGCTTCGACGATTTGATGCGCCATGTTTGACAGGTTGCGGGCCTTCGTCGGAGCGAGGCCAAGTTGCCGGATGTAGCCAAGAATTGTCTCGGGTGAAAGCGCCGCCATTTTCTCAGGAGTGTTCGCAACCTCGAACAGCGCAGGTGTGACTTCATTAACTTTCTTATCAGTGGTCTGAGCGGACAACGCTACGGCAACCAGCAGTGTGAATGGGCCATCATGATCCAACGGGATCGGAGGTTTGGGGTAGAGAGAGTCTAAGATCTCGCCGATTCGATTAGCTTTGTCTAGTCGTTTCATCGTGCCTCATTCCGTCCGCAACCAACGTAATGCCATCGCGACTCGGTAACGACGTAATACCTGCGAAGTTTCAAACTCGTCTCTAAGCAAGCTGGCTTGGTCGGGAGTGGACACAGCTCCGCTAGCATCGCAGATGTGTCTCAAGTTTCTCCCGATACGTCATTTACTTCAATAAACGGAAACAGCTACCCTCTCCGTGACTGGTTGACTTCCTATCCATTCTTTTTGGTTGCCCTCGACCCGTATACCAACGAAAGCTCATGGATACTTGAAGCCGCTGGAGACCTGCTGCATCACTTCTCGCCAGCGGACATTCGAGTCGGCTGGATAGCAACCACCGATGAAGAGGGTTGCCGAACATTCCTTGGACCTTGGGAAGAGAAATTTCTTACCTTTCCGGACCCAGATCGCAAGCTGGTAACAGAGCTGGGCCTAGAAGAGCTTCCGGCCCTTATCCATATTCGGTCAGATGGCTTTTTAGAGGTAGCGAATGGTTGGAACCCTGAGCAGTGGAACGAAATAGCGGCGACGATAAGTAAGCAACTTTCTTGGTCGAAGCCTCAGGTTCCAAAACCTGGCGACCCTACCCCGTTTTCTGGTACACCAGCGGCTAGCTAAGCAGCACAAAGCGGGAAAATGAGACAATCGTGGCAGTTCCAACCAGGAACCCACTAGCCCCACCTGTTGTGCATGTCACTTAGTTGCGGTTCTACCTGGAGTAGGTCAAGAAAACTAGCGTTACGTTCTGTCGGATCAAAAACTGACAAAATCGGCCGACAGGGCCCGTACAATCCCAAATAGACAAAGGTTCATTCTAGTGTTAGCCAGATTCGTAGATATTTTCGCCTCTCGACCGAAGTTTACGGCCGGCATTTGGGTTGGTTTGTTGGCATTTGGAGTATTGTCGTACACCGTTTTGCTGCCCCGGGAAGGGTTTCCTTCGGTTCAAATCCCTGTTGTTTTAGTCAACGGCCAGTACTTTGTTGGCGACGCTGAGACAGTCGACAAGGATCTTTCGCAACCGATCACCGACGCGATCCTAGAAATCGATGATGTGAAAGAGGTACAAACTCTTTCACGCGACAATGGCCTTGTTGTTGTCACCGAATTTGAGAGTGGGGTCGACCCACTCGACGGCGCCGATTCTTTGCAAGAAACACTTGACGGTATCGCGCTGCCCGAAGAGGCTGAACTAGAAGTACAAACCATCGACGCCTCAAAGTGGCTCGAAGAGTTCGACTTACTTGTTGGGGTATACGGCGAAGTTGGGGTATCCGCCGCCGAGTTGGAGGCCGCAGCAGCGTTAGCGTTGCCGAGTTTTTCAGCTAATTCAGATATCGAGAGTGCTTCAGTTGTTCCTCTTGTCCAACGGGGTGTGAACCCTGCGACTGGTGAAGAACAGGAAGAGCAGGTGGCCTTTAACCAAATAGCAGTCAAAGGCGACGACGGAAGCGTTGAGGTACGACCAGCAGTAACTGTTGGTGTGATAGCCGCTGATGGTGTCGATAACCTCGAGGCCCGAGACGCTACCGACGCGGTGCTGAACCAATTAGCTAAAGATGGCACACTCGGTGATGATTTTGGCTCGATGGTGGCGATTGATTTTGCCACCCAGATTCGTCAACAAATCGGATCGCTCGAAAATAACGTACTCACAGGAATCTTCGCCGTTTCAATCATTGCGCTACTTCTGATCTCGTGGCGAGCGTCGATCATCACCGGTCTGTTTATCTTCTCGGTTCTTGCGACAACCGTCGGAATTCTCTATCTGGTCGGAATTTCCCTTAACACGATTTCGTTGTTCGGAATCATTCTCGCCTTAGGTTTGTTTGTTGACGACGCGATCGTCATAACGGAGGCGATTGTCTCGTTCCGCGAGAAAGATGATCCGCCCCGAGAAGTAATTAAAAAAGCTATCAGTCGCGTCGGTACTGCCAGTGTTTCGGGCACGTTGACGACGATCCTCGTATTTGCACCGATGTTGTTCATTACAGGGATTCTGGGAAGTTTCATCCGAATTCTCCCCATCACAGTGATGATCTCGTTGGCGGTATCGCTGGTCCTGTCTCTAATTTTGATTCCGGTGGCCAGCCGATTCATAATTCTTAACTCGCCTCCATCGTCTGGCCCGCTCCAAAGGATCGAAGACAAGTTGGCTGACGCGGTTGCCGCCCCTGTCGGCGTCCGAGGAAAGACTGGTGTCGCCGTAGGTTTAGCCAGCGTGATTTTCAGCATTGGTTTCGTGATGATCGGGCTTCAAATCTTTGCTCCAAAGGTCGGGTTCGATATCTTCCCATCACAAAACGATTCGATTCAAGTCAACGCCAGCTATCAGTTCCCCCCAACCATTCCGTTGGAACAAGCGGAACAACAAACCCTGAAAACTAACCAAGCGGCGGTAGACGCTTTGGGTGATGAGTTAGAGGAGCTGTACTACTCGTACCCGCAGCTCGATACTACACCTCGCACGTACACGTTGACCCCGGTCGGTTCTAGAGCAACCGCAAACGAACTTATCGATACGCAACTCCGTCCTGTGGCTGACGAGATCGCTTCTCCCGCTGGCCCGGGTGTAGTGTTCACTCAGCAATCGGCGGGACCACCTGAAGAGCTTTTCCCGTTCCGTGCCCAGCTATTCGGCGAAGATCTAGAAACACTATTACCTGCCGCCGAAAAGATCGCTTCGGACCTAAACGGTGCAGTTGTTCAAGAGAATGATGCCGAGGTGATCACAGTCACCGACACTAGGGTCGATTTCACCTCTCTTGTAGTGAGAACAGACGGCCGCCGTATGGTCGAGATTCGAGCGAAATTTGACAGCGACGCTACAACCGCTGCGACGACGGCTACCCAAACCTATCTTGAGGACACGTTTCCTTCGAGTGAGCTCGAGGCACTGGGTTTGAGCGATGATGCATTCGGCTTCGATTTCGGATTCGAATCGGACAACCAGGAATCGTTTGCCTCGCTACCGCTGGCCTTTGGCGCTGCTCTTGTCATGATGCTCGTCTTGCTTGTCATTCAGTTCCGCTCGGCGATTCAGTGGCTGCTCGTGTTCTTAGCCATCCCATTCTCGTTCTACGGAGTATTTGGTGGATTGCTAGCAACCGGCAATATTCTGAGCTTCTTTGTCATGTTGGGTTTGATCGGCCTTATTGGCATTGCCGTGAATAACACCATTTTGCTTACGGACTTCGCTAACCAAGAACGCAAACTCGGACACGACGCTCGGACCGCTATTCAGAACGCTATTCGACGACGGTTCCGGCCACTAGTGGCGACAACACTCACCACGATTGCCGGAATCTTGCCTTTGGCGCTCAGCGACCCATTCTGGGAGGCGCTCGGTATGACGATCGTATTCGGCTTGTTGTCGTCGACGTTCTTAGTTCTGTTAGCGTTCCCGTTCTACTATCTAGCCACTACTCGAGTACAGGAAGGGACTCGGCAGCTTTTCCGGAAATTGCTAGGCCGCGAACGTCCCAAACCTGCTCGAACCTGATCTCGACCCGGTGGCGCAGGAATTCGATCTCGAGAATCTCAACGCTCAGCTCGTTGAGTTTCTCGAACAACGACATCTAGCAGTTTTTTCGATACTGAGACCAGATGGTTCCCCACAGGCCACACCTGTGGGGTTCACATACGATGCCGATACCAGCACAGCTCGGATTATCACGCGGGCAAGTTCCTACAAGGCGCGAACGCTGTCGGCAAGCGACGATCGAAGGGTTTCGATCTGCCAAGTCGACGGCCGAAGATGGATATCCCTCTACGGCCACGGCGATGTTTCCGACGAACCTTCTTCGGTGTCAGACGCAGTTGACAGGTATAGCAGAAGGTACCGGGTTCCAGGAGAACGGCCGGACCGGGTCGTGATCAAAGTGGCGGTTCATCGAATCGTAGGACATCTCTAACCTGCCGATATGCCTACAACATTTGGCGCATCGTGTTTGGGGGATGCTGCTCATGCAGTACCTTTAACGGGAGATATTCTAACGCGAACTGAGCCAGTCAGGTCCACAGCCCGGACTGTTCAGCCCCTATTGGAGCGGCGCAATGCATGAGTTGATTATTTCCTGGCCATCGGGCAAGAAGACGTTTTCTCCCTCCGATTCGCCTGTGACTCTCGGGCGATCACTCGAATCTTCAGTGGTGGTGAGCGACCTTACCGCGTCTAGAAAGCATCTGACATTCGCGTGGAACAATGATTCATGGGTGGCGGAAGATGTTTCGACCCACGGAAGCTTCAACTCGGCTGGAGTGGCCTTAGATAAGCAGTGGACGCTAACCGGGGATCTAAAGATACGTCTTGGTGATCCTGAAGGGCAAGATATTTCGATTACGTTGTCCACTTCATCGGAGACACCGCTCGCTCCCCCTCTTCCTCCGGCCGCCGAAGAATACCAGATGACTACGGTGTTTGACGAGAACAATCCATTACCAGAAGCCGCTCAACCAGATATTCATGCGGGTCAACCAGTGGCGGATGATTTTGACAGGCGTTTTGATGACGTTCTTCCTCCGCTTCCTGGTGAGGAGTCTGCGGTTCCATCGACTTCTGCCGAAGACGGTTCCCCAGCAGCCGGGTTCGATGGCGGCGATCAAGTCACGAATTTGCAGTCTTCAGATTCAGCTGTGACTAAGTTGGAGTCCAAACCGGACGATGTTTCATCCTTGCCGATTACCGATGGGGTTCCCCCCATGCCTAGTCCTCCACAGTCTCCGGACTTTGGAGAATCTGCAGGTAAGGCTCCGGATTCGGTTACCCCACCAGAGCCACCAGCCCTGCCCGAAACACCCCAACCACCAATCTTCGGCGAAACCCCACCAGAACCCATCGAAACACCAACGCTGCCCGAAACACCCCAACCGCCAATCTTCGGCGACAACGTGGCAGATTCTGTTGACACGGCAGCACCGAGCACCGAAACCAACGCCACAACAGATACCGACGATCCCTTAACCCAACCAACCGAACCGATCCTCAATCAAACCCCACCAGAACCAACCCAACTCCCCGAAACACCAGAACCACCGATCTTCGGCGAAACCCCACCAGAGCCCGTCGAAACACCAACGCTGCCCGAAACAC